>NZ_BONO01000007.1 GCF_016862755.1 Cellulomonas pakistanensis
GGCGACCTCGAGCTGACGGCCTCGGCGCGGGTCGCAGGGCGCGGCGCAGCGCCGTGATCGGTTCGACCGACGTCGCGGCGACGCACGGCCCGCCGGTGGCGGCGAGCACCCGGGCCCCGACGGGCGCCGGGTGCGGCGGGTGCGCGCCTGGGTGCCGCTTCACCCGCACCTACCCGGCACGCCTCCGGCCGGCCGGCCGATGGGGAGGGAAAGCCGTTCCCCGACGAGGACCTCGCCATGCCGCGCCGCACCCGCCCCCTGCCCGCCCGACCCGCCGCCCCCTGGTCCCGGCTGCTGACCGCCGCCGTGCTCGCGGCCACCGCCGCGCTGCTCGCACTCGTGGTCCTGGCACCCGCGCCCGCGCTGGCGACCGGGGTCCGGGCGGCCGCGCCTGCCGGCGACCGGCTGACGAGCGGGCAGGTCGTGCGCGCGGGGGCGTCTCTCCGGGCCGTCGGGAGCGCCCACGTGCTCGCGGTCCAGCCCGACGGCGACGTCACCGTGCGCTCCGGCACCGGCCCGGTCCTCTGGCACACCGGGACGACCGGCAACCCGGGCGCGCGGCTCGTGCAGCAGGCCTCCGGCGCCCTGGAGGTGCGCGCGGCATCGGGCGCGCTGCTGTGGTCCACCGGCGCGGCGTCCCGCGGCGCCCGCACGATCATCAAGCCCGATGGTGTGCTGTACACCGTGAACACCGCCGGCGCGCTCGTCTGGAAGTCGACGACGAACGGCCCTGCGCTCCGCACCGCGGCGGCCGCAGACCGCGTCCCGTCGGGCGGCCTGCTGCTCGCCGGGGAGTCGATCGCGACGGGCGACGTGCGGCTGACGATGCGCGCCGACGGCGACCTGGTGCTGACGCGCGGCGACGCCGTCGCCTGGCGGACGGGCACCGCCGCGCGCGGGGCGTCCGCCCGGGTGACCGCCGCCGGCGACCTCCAGGTCGTGTCCCCCGCGGGCGCGGTGCTCTGGTCGGCCGGGGCGCAGGCGGCCGGGGCGCGACTCGTGGTGAAGGACCACGCCCGCGTCTACCTGATCTCGACCGCCGGGGCGAGCGTCTGGTCGTCGCCGACCCCCACCGGCGCACGGGTGCCCGCGGTCGTCTCGCTCCCGCTGCCCGCCCCGCTGCCGGTCCCCCAGCGCCCCGGCTCGGGCAGCGGCGGCGGCGCGTCGACGGACGCGGGCGGCGGGCGGACCTACCGGACCGTGCTCTCCGCGGCCCCGCAGTACGCCGACCCGGCGTCCGACGTCGCCCGGGCCGCGGCCACCGCGCGCGCCGAGGGCCGGACCGCCGACGCCGCGCTGCTCGACAAGGCCGCGAGCGGCGGCGCCGCCCGCTGGCTGGGCCCGGCCGACGGCACGAGCGCCGTCCGGACCTACGTCGCCGCCGCGGCCGCCGCCGGCCGCACCCCCGTGCTCGTCACGTACGCGATCCCGAACCGGGACTGCGGCTCGTACTCCGCCGGCGGGTTCGCCACCGCGGCCGAGTACCGCGCCTGGGTCGACGCCGTCGCGGCGGGCCTGCGCGGGTCCCGCGCCGTGGTCGTGGTCGAGCCGGACGCCCTGCTGCACCTGGAGCGGTGCGGCGACCGGGACGAGCGGCTCTCGCTGCTCCGCGCCTCCGTCGAGGCCTACCGCGCCGCCGGCGCCGAGGTCTACCTCGACGCCGCCAGCAGCAACAGCTTCGGCTGGAGCGCCGACCAGCTCCGCGAGATGGCCCTGCGGCTGCGCGCCGCCGGTGTCGACCGCGCCGCCGGGTTCTCCGTGAACGTGTCGAACTTCCAGAGCAGCGACCACGAGGTCGCGTACGGCACCTACCTGTCGGCGCTGCTGGGTGGCAAGGCGTTCGTCGTCGACACGTCCCGCAACGGCGCCGGCCCGCTGGCCGGTCCGGACGGGACCGTGTGGTGCAACCCGGAGGGCCGCGCGCTGGGCGCCGCGCCCGCCGCCACGGGGACGGGTCCGCACGTCGCCGACCTGTGGATCAAGACCGTCGGGCGCTCCGACGGCACCTGCAACGGCGGCCCCACGGCAGGCACGTACTGGGAGGAGTACACGCTGGGCCTGGCCGAGCGCGCGGCGTGGTGACGGCGTCCCCCTCGCGCGCCGAGGGGTCGCGGATCGGGGCCTTCCGGCGCGCGAACGGCCCCGTCCGCGACCTCTCGGCGACGCGCGGCCGACGCGCTCGGCTGTCGGCGTGACGGCAGCGCGAGGTGCCGTCGAGCCGTGAGCGGAGGGCGTGGGATTCGAACCCACGAGGACGCCTTTCGACGCCCCAACGGTTTTCAAGACCGTCGCTTTCGGCCGCTCAGCCAGCCCTCCCGTGAACGCGGCGACCCTACCAGCGGCGCTACGGCAGGATCGCGTCCACGTACCCGCCGTCCACGCGCAGCGCCCCGCCGGTCGTCGCCGACGCCAGGGGCGACGCCAGGTAGACCACCATGTTCGCGATCTCCTCCGGCTCGATCAGCCGCTGCAGCAGCGACTGCGGCCGGTGCCGGCGCATGAACTCCCGCTGCGCCTCGTCCCACGGCAGGTCCTTCTCGACCAGCGAGTAGACGAAGTCCTCGCCGCCGCCGGTGTGCGTCGGGCCGGCGATGACCGCGTTCACCGTGACGCCCGTGCCCGCGGCCTCCTTCGCGAAACCCCGGGACACCGCGAGCAGCGCCGTCTTCGACATGCCGTAGTGGATCATCTCGGCCGGGATGACGACCGCGGAGTCGGAGGCGATGTTCAGCACCCGGCCCCACCCGCGCCCCGTCATGCCGGGCAGGTACGCGCGAATCAGCCGCACGGCGGCGAGCACGTTGACCTCGAAGTAGCGGCGCCACTCGTCGTCGGTGATCTCCAGCGCGGGGCGGGACTCGAAGATCCCGAGGTTGTTCACCAGCACGTCGGCGTCCGGGACGGCCGCGCGGACGGCCTCGACGCCCTCGTCGGTGCTGACGTCGCCGGGCGCCGCGAGGAACGAGCCCGGCCCGTCCCCGTGCTCGTCGGCCAGCCGCGCGACGGCGGCGTCGACCGAGGCCGCGGTGCGCCCGTTGACGGCCACGCGCGCCCCGGCGCGGGCCAGGCCGGCGGCGATCGCGGCGCCGATGCCCTGGGTGGATCCGGTCACGAGCGCGGTGCGCCCGGTGAGGTCGAGCTGCGTCATGCCCCGACCGTAGGGCGGGCCGGGTCAGTCCCGCGACAGCGGCGGGGCGATCGTGGTCGCCGGCCCGCGGCGGTAGACGGCGGCGGGCCGGCCCCGGCCCTCGGTGCGGCGCTCGCCGGTGTCGACGAGCAGGCCGGGCGCCGAGGTGACCTTCCGGTGGAAGTTCCGCGGGTCGAGCGCGCGGCCCCACACCGCCTCGTAGACCGCGCGGAGCTCGGCGACCGTGAACCGCTCGGCGCAGAACGCCGCCGCCAGCGGCGAGTACTCGAGCTTCGCCCGGGCGCGCTCCACCCCGTCGGCCAGGATCCGCGCGTGGTCGAACGCCAGCTCGTCGCCGGCGACCCGGTCCACCGGCACCCAGGCGGCCGCGGCGGCGTCGGTGCCCGCGGTCGGCTCGGGCAGGTCCGGCGCGAGCACGAGGTGCGCGACGGAGACGACCCGCATCCGCGGGTCCCGGTCCGGCGCGCCGTAGGAGCCGAGCTGCTCGAGGTGCCCGGCCGCCTGGTGCACCCCGGTCTCCTCCGCGAGCTCGCGCGCGGCGGCCTCGTGCAGGTCCTCGACCGGCCGCACGAACCCGCCGGGCAGCGCCCACGCCCCGCGCCACGGGTCCTCCCCGCGCCGGACGAGGAGCACGTGCAGCGCGCCGTCCCGGACGGTGAGCACGACCAGGTCGACGGTGACGGCGAACCGCGGCCAGTCCTCGGGGGCGTCCATGCGGGTGATCGTATCTCGTCAGATTGACGACAAACCAGACGGCGTCTTATCGTCGGTGTGACGAGAAAACACCGAGGAGGACCCGATGGCCACCATCACCCGCTACCCGTTCCTGCGGCACCTGCGCTCGACGCCGACCGCGCACGTGGTGCAGCTGCACGACGGCGCGCTCCGCCGCTCGGGTGCCGGGCTCGCGTTCTGGTTCCGCCCGCTGAGCGCGGTCCTCTCCGAGGTGCCGCTGGACGACCGCGAGCTGCCGCTCGTGGCGCACGCCCGCACCGCCGACCTGCAGGAGGTCACGGTCCAGGTCACGGTGTCCTACCGGTTCACCGACCCCGAGCTGGCGGCCACCCGCCTCGACCTGTCGATCTCGCCCACCACAGGAGCGTGGACCGGCAACCCGCTGGAGCAGGTCGCGCACCTGCTCGGCGAGCTCACGGCCGGCCACGTCATGGACGCGCTGGCCGGCGTGACGCTGCGCGAGGCGATCTCGTCGGGCGCCGGCCCGCTGCGCGAGCAGGTCACCGCGGCGCTCCTGGCCGACGTCCGCGTGCACGCCACGGGCCTCACGGTGCTGGGCGCGCGGGTCCGGTCGGTCCGCGCCGACGCCGACCTGGAGAAGGCGCTGCAGACGCCGGCCCGCGAGGCGGCCCAGGCCGAGGCGGACCGGTCGACCTACGAGCGCCGGGCGCTGGCCGTCGAGCGCGAGCGGGCGATCGCGGAGAACGAGCTGGGCAACCGGATCGAGCTGGCGGGCCGCGAGCAGCAGCTCGTGCTGCAGGAGGGCACCAACGCCCGCGCCCGGGCCGAGGAGGCCGCCGCGGCCGCGCTGGTCGAGGCCCGGGCCCGCGCCGAGCGGCAGGGCGTGCTCGCCGTGGCCGAGGCCGACGCGGCCCGCCTGCGGGGCGAGGCCGAGGCCGCCGCCGAGCAGGCCCGGCTCGCCGCCTACGCCGAGGTCCCCCAGGCCGTGCTGCTGGCGCTGGCCGCGAAGGAGCTCGCCGCCAACCTGCCCCAGGTCGGGCAGCTCACGCTCACCCCGGACGTGCTCACCGGCGCGCTCACCGCGCTGGCCGGGCGCGGCGCCCCGGCCGGCACCGCGGGGGGCGAGTGACCGTGGCCCTCGCCCCCCGCGCGGTCGTGGTGCACCGGCGCAGCGAGCTCGACGAGCTCGTCGACCGGCACGGCACCCGCGGCCAGGTGGAGTTCTTCCTCCGCACCCGCGGCCGCACGCTCGCCGAGGTGCAGGAGCGGCACGACGCCCTGGCCGACGCGCTCGCCCGGACCCGCACCGCGATCCCCGTCGACTGGCGGCGCGGCGAGGTCGAGCGGGCGGACCTGCACCGGTTCGCGTTCGAGCCCGAGGACGTGGTGCTGGTGGTCGGGCCCGACGGCCTGGTCGCCAACACCGCCAAGTACGTCGGCGGCCAGCCGGTGGTCGGGGTCGACCCCGAGCCGGGCCGCAACCCCGGTGTGCTGGTCCGGCACCGCGCCGCGGCCGTGCCCGCGGTGCTCGCGGCCGTGGTCGCCGGCCGGGCGCGGGTCGAGCAGCGGGCCTTGGTGCGGGCGCGGCTGGACGACGGCACCCGCCTGGACGCGCTGAACGAGGTCTTCGTCGGGCACCGCTCGCACCAGTCGGCGCGGTACCGGCTGCGGGTGCCGGGCGGCGCGGTCGAGCGGCAGTCGTCGTCGGGGCTCGTCGTCGCCACCGGGACGGGCGCCACCGGGTGGGCCGCGTCGCTCGCGCGCGGCCGGGCGGACGCTCCCCCGCTGCCGGCGCCGGGCGCGCCCGTGCTGGCCTGGTTCGTGCGCGAGGCGTGGCCGTCACCCACGACGGGGGCGGGCCTCACTGCGGGGCTGCTGGAGCCGGGTGCCGGGCTCGAGATCGCGGTGGAGTCGGACGAGCTCGTGGTGTTCGGCGACGGGCTGGAGGCCGACCGGCTGACCGCGACGTGGGGCCAGAGCGTCACGCTCGACGTCTCGGAGCGCCGCCTGCACCTCGTGCTCTGACGCCGGCACGCGCCGTCAGGCCGCGGCGTCCCACCAGCGGTCCGGCAGGCCGGGCGAGACCACCTCGAGCCCGTGCAGCGCCGCGACGGACGCGAGCCGCACGTCGTACGAGGCGAACGCCGTGACCCCCGGGTGCGCGAGCGCGACGCCGAGGTGGAGGGACGCGAACGGCGACAGCACGGCGGTCGACATCGCCGCCGCGGCCACGGCCTGGTCCGAGAACCGCGCGACCTCGAGCCGGTCGACGGCGGCGTGCGCGCGCGCACGGACGTGCGCCGGTGCCGTGGCGGCCGCGTGGCGCAGCTCGCTCAGGGACAGCGACGTGACGAGGAGGTCGGGCCCGTGCCGCTCCGCCCACCGCTGCCAGTCCACCGAGTGCTCGGGGAAGGGCAGGTAGCGGACGAGCGCCGAGCCGTCGGCGTAGACCCGCACGCCCCGCACTGTAGCGGGGCGTGCGGGTCAGGCCGTCACGCGGCGTTCTTGCGGAGCCGCTCCATCGCGAGCTGCACGAGCTGGATCAGCGTCTGCTTGGTCGCGGTGCGCGAGCGCGCGTCGGTGTAGAGCACCGGGGTGTGCGCCGGGATGGCGAGCGCCTCGCGCACGTCCTCCAGGCGGTGCTTGGCCACGCCGTCGAAGCAGTTCACGCCCACGACGAACGGGATGCCGCGCGACTCGAAGTAGTCGACGGCGGGGAAGCACTGGTCCAGGCGGTCGGTGTCGACCAGCACGACCGCGCCGATCGCGCCGCGCACCAGGTCGTCCCACATGAACAGGAAGCGGTCCTGGCCCGGGGTGCCGAACAGGTACAGCCACAGCGAGCCCGGCAGCGCGATGCGGCCGAAGTCCATGGCGACCGTCGTCGACGTCTTGCGCTCGGACTGGCCGCCCGCGTCGTCGATGCCGACCGAGTGCTCCGTCATGGCGGCCTCGGTGTTGAGCGGCTCGATGTCGGAGATCGACCCGATGAACGTCGTCTTGCCGACGGCGAAGCCGCCCGCCACGACGATCTTCACGACGGTGGGCGCGGCGCCCGTCTCGCCGGCGTCCCCCGAGGGGCGGGCGGTGGGCACGGCGGCCTGGCCGGTGGCCACGGCGTCAGAGGGCGGAAATGCCATTGAGAACACTCTCCAGGACGCTGAGGGACAGGGCGGGCGACTCGCCGGTGGTCGTGTCGACCGGGGTCGACGTGTGCACGCGGACGAATCCGGCGTCCGCCAGGTCGGACACGACGACCCGCGTCACGCCCAGGGGCAGGTGCAGCAGGGCCGACAGCTCCGCGATGGAGATGTAGCCGTGCGACGCGTGCTGCAGGATCGCCCGCTTCTCGGGGGTCAGGCCCTGGCCCGAGACGCCGGCCGGCAGCATCTCCACCAGCGCCTCGATCGGGTAGTCGGACCGCTCGGACCGCACCCGGCCGCCGGTGAGGGCGTACGGGCGGACGGTCCTGGTCTCGAACTCGCTCTCGCTCATCGGCTACCTCACACGCTGGGAGCGCGCGTGGCGCCGTCGACGGGGAGGCTGCCGCGCATCTCGGTGATGAGCTGCGGCGTCAGGGTGGCCTCGGTCCGCGAGACGAGCATCGCCATCTCGTAGCCGATGAGGCCCACGTCGCAGGTGGCGTCGGCGACGACCGCGAGGACGGAGCCGTTCGACACGCTCATCAGGAAGAGGAACAGGTTGTCCATCTCCACGATCGCCTGCCGCACGTCGCCGGCGCGGAGCTGGCGCGCCGCCCCCCGGGTCAGGCTCGACATGCCCGCCACGATCGCCGCGAGCTGGTCGCCGCTGGTGCGGTCGAGCTGCTCGGACATGGCCATGAGCAGACCGTCGGCCGACACCACCAGCGTGTGCCGGGTGCCGGGCACGGTCCGGACGAAGTTGTCCAGGAGCCAGCCGAAGTTGGCTGCCTCGGTGCTGAGGGTGGTCACACATCCTCCTGACGTGATGCAGGCGCGGGCGCGGCTGCGGGGACGGGTGTCACCATGACGGCGACGGCTGGGAGTCGGGCTCGGTGCTGGGCTCGGCCGGCATGGCGCCGTCCTGGCCCGGGTCGGCGTCCGCGAGGGCACGACGCCCCCGACGACTGCCGGACTGGAAGCTCGACAGCCGGTCGCGCAGGCTGTCGGCGTCACGCGCCGGCGCCTGCCCGGAGTCGGGCTGCGAGATCTCGGGCGCGGCCGGGATGGCGGTCGGCACGCGGCGGGTCAGGGAGCCGCCGGCGGGCACGTCGACCTTCGGCCGGTACGCGGACAGCTGGCTCAGCTCGCTCAACGCCTGCTCCTGGATGTCGGCCCGCAGGGCGAGCATCTGCGCCGCCTCCGCGTCGAGCGCGCCGGGCCGGCGGGACTGGTCGGCGGCCGGGGCCGCGGCGGCGGCCGGCTGCGCCGACCACGACGGCGCGGGGGCCGGCTGCGGCACGGTGGCGCCGTCCGGCGACCACGAGGACGCCCACGCGCTCATGTCGCGGTGCGGCCGGCGCTCGGACGGCGCGGCGACCGGCTCCGGGGCCGGCGGCGGGACCTCGCCGCGGGTCCGGGTCGGCAGCGGGGCCGCGGCGGCCGGGGCCTGCGGGACCCACGCCGGCTCGGCCTGCTGCGCCGGCGCCTCGGGCGACCACGCGGGCTCGGCCGGGGCCGACCACGCGGGCGCGGCGGACCAGGACGGCCCGGGCTCGGCGACCGGGGCCTGCGGCTCGGCCGCGGGCGCGGCGGACCACGCCGGCGTCGAGGCGCCCGGACCCGGGTACGCGCCGGCGGCCTGCGCGGGCTCGGCCGGCGTGGCCCAGCCGGCGGGCTCCGCCTGCGGGGCGGGGGTCGCGGACCACTGCGGGGCGAGGCCGCGCGGCTGCTCCTCGACCGCGGCGGCGGGCTGCCAGGTGTGCGACACCGCCGGCGGCGCGGGGACGGGCGCCGGCGCGGGGGCCTGCGCCGCGGGCGCGACGGGCTGCGGCGGTGCGACGGGCTGCGGCGGTGCGACGGGCTGCGGCTGCGGCGCCTGCTGGGCGCCCGCGGGCGCGGACGTCGCGGGCCAGGCCGGCGTGCGGCCGGGGGCCGGCGCCTGCGGGGCCGGCGCGGCGGCGTCCTCGGCGGGCGCGGCCTTGCGGCCGAAGGAGAACAGCGAGCGGCGCTTGCGCGGCCGGCGGTCCTGCTCGGCCGCGGCACCGTCGCCCTGCACCAGCGCGGTGAAGTCGGGCAGCGCCGGGGCGGCCGGGGCCTGCGGCTGCGCGGCCGGGGCCTGCGCGGCCGGGGCCTGCGCGGCCGGGCCCACGGCCGGCGGGACCTGCGCGGCCGGCGGGACGGACACGGCGGGCGCCGACGGCACGCGGCTCGGCAGCGCCGTGACCGGGGGCACCGGCGCGGCGAGCTCCGCCGTCTCGTCGGTGCGCCGGACGGGTGCCGGCGCGGGCTCGGCGGGCGCGTCCGACCACGCGGCCGGCGCCTCGGCGGCGGGTGCGACCGCCGCGGGGGCGGCCGGGGCGGGCTCCGCCTGCGCGGCCCACGAGGGCTGCTCGGTCGCCGGCGCGGCAGGGGCGGGCGCGGACCACGAGGCCCACGCCTCGTCCGCCGGCTCGTCCGGGACCAGGCCCGGCACGACCAGGGCGGGGACCGCGGCCGGGGCCTCGGGCTCGGCGGGCACCTCGGGCTGCGCCGGGTGGTCCTGCTCGGCGGCGGGCTCGGGGGTCTGCTCGGGCTCGGCGTGCTCGGGCTCGGCGGCCGGCGCGGCGTGCGGCGCCGGGACGATCGGCAGCTCGCCCGTGAGCGGCGCGGACAGCGCGTCGAACCGGGCGTGGTCCGCGGCGGACAGCTCGGGCTCGTGGTCGACCAGCTCGTCGACGATCGACCGCACCTCGGCGGGCGAGGTGATCGGCGCGCGGTCGGCGGCGGGCTCGGCCGCCGGTGCGTCGCCCTCGGCGGGCGACGCAGCGAGGGCGTCGCGGCCGCGGAAGCCGGAGAACAGCCCGGCGCGCGGGCCGGCGGGGGCCGCGGCCGGGGCCTCGGGCTCCTCGACGGGGGCGGCCGGGGTGCGGGACGGCAGGCCGCCGCGGGTGGGCAGCGAGCCGCGGGACGGCAGCGCCGCCGGGGCGTCCTCGGACGGGGCGACGAGCGGGGTCCACCCGCCGGCCTCGGCCGCGACCTCGGGCGCGAGGGTCGCCTCCGCCGGGGCCGGGAGGACGACGTCCTGCTCGGCGGGGACCTCGGACCGCGCGGCGGGCGCAGCCGGGGCGGAGGGGGTGGCGTCGCCGGCGGTGCGGCGCTTCGGCAGGCCCGTCGAGGTGGCGCCGTCGGTCAGCGCGGCCAGGTCGACGGGGACCGCCACGGGCGCCTCGACGGTGGGCAGCGAGCCGGTGCCGGTCCCCGCGGAGCGGGCCGGGCCGGCGAGGGCCGGGTCGTTCGCCGTGAACAGCGCCACCGGGAACCGCACGACGGCGGCCGTGCCCGAGAGCTCGCCCTTCGCGCGCTTGAGGAAGACCTCGGCGCCGAGCCGCTGCGACAGGCGGGCCACCACGAACAGGCCCAGGCGCTGCGCGCCCAGCGCCTCGGTCGGCGACGTCGAGGCGATCGTGGCGTTGGCCGCGGCGATCTCGTCCGGGGACATGCCCAGGCCCTGGTCGACGACCCGGACGACGACGTGGTCGCCCTCGACGCCGGTCTGCACGACGACCGGGGTGCCGGGCTCCGAGAACAGCGTCGCGTTCTCGAGCAGCTCGGCGAGCAGGTGCGCGGCGCCCAGGGCGTTGAAGCCGTGCATCAGCGGGTCGGCGTCGAGCTCGAGCTGCACGCGGTCGTACTGCTCGATCTCGGAGGACGCGGTGCGGACCACGTCGGACAGCGGCATGGCCTCGCGCAGCCGGCGGCCGGAGTCGATGCCGGCGAGCACGAGCAGCGACTCCGCGTTGCGGCGCATACGCGTGGCGAGGTGGTCCAGGCGGAACAGGTTGGCGAGGACCGCCGGGTCCTCCTCGGAGCGCTCGAGCTGGTCGATGAACGACAGCTGGCGGCCGAGCAGCACCTGGTCGCGGCGGGCGACGTTGACGAACATCTCGGCGATGGAGCCGCGGAGGGCCGCCTGCTCGCGGGCCACCTGGATGGTGGTGGCGTTGACGTCGTTGAAGGCCTGGGCCAGGCGGCCGACCTCGTCCTGGGACTCGACCGGGATGTCGGCGAGCGTGAGGTCGGGGCTCTCGCCCGGGACCGCCACCTGCTCGACCAGGCGCGGCAGCTCCTCGCGGACCGTGCCGGCGGCCGCGGTGAGGCGGCGCATCGGGACGACGATCCCGCGGGAGACGAACAGGGCGATGACGATCGACAGGGCCGCGGCGGCGAGGGTCGAGCCGGCGGTGAGGAAGGCCTGGTCGCGCGCCTGGTTGGCGATGACGGACGCGCGCCCGGAGGCGGACTCGAGCAGGTCCTCGGCGACAGGGCGCAGGGCGGCGAGCTCGGAGTTCACCAGGCCGTTCCACCGGGTCTCCTGCAGCGCCGACACGGTCAGCTCGTTGCCGGAGACCAGGGAGATCTGCATGGCCGTCAGGTCGGCGTTGCGGGACGGCAGCTGGATGCCGTCGAGCCGCAGGCTGTTGGTCTGGTTCCGCGCCTCGGAGCGGGAGTTGTCCTGGACCGCGAACAGGGAGGCGAGGTCCCGGACCTGCGCGGAGTCCGCGCCGTCGTTCTGCAGCACCTCGGTGGCGATCGGCTGCGCGCGGAGCACCTGCTCGATCGTGTCGGCGATCGCGCCGTACGCGGACAGGCGCGACGCGAGGGACCGCTCGGAGAGGGTCTCGGCGACGACGACCGGCACGTCGTTCTCGGCGGTGACGATGTCCGAGTAGTTGCTGTCGACCAGCGACTCGGGGATGGAGCCGGCGTCGATGCGCCCGCGGATGTCCGCGAGCTCGACCTGCTGGTTGGCCGAGTTCTCGACGGCCTCGCCGACGCGGGCGTCCAGCGCGGAGAGGTCGACCTCGGCCAGCGCGGCGTCGAGCGCGGCGATCGACTCGTCGGTGGCGTCGCGCGCCACCTGGAGGTTGCCGCCCAGCGCGTCGCCGGCGACCGTCTGCACGGACAGCGTCCGCTCCTGCTGCAGCGCCTCGGCGGTGCGGGCGTACTGGGGCAGGACGTCGACGATGTCGCTGACGTTGGCGGCGGTGCGCGCCGCGCCGACCGACTGGGCGGTGATGTAGGCCGCGGTCAGCAGCAGGACGAGCACGGGCAGCGCGAGGACCGCCAGCACCTTGGTGCGGATGCCGAGCCTGCGCAGCATGTCGACCTGCCTCCCGATCCTCGCGTCCACCCGGGAGCCGCGCGGGGCGCGGCCGGGTGCGGGCACCCGTCGGAGGTGCCCGTTCGAACCTCATCGGCGCCCTCGGGCCCTCACATGAGCGCATCGTGAGGATTCATCCACCCGTGTCCTGCGACGACACGGTGCGTAGGCTCGCACGGTGGACGTGGTGGAGGTCAAGAGCCCGGGCGGACCCGACCGGCTGGAGGCCGCCGTGCGGCCGGATCCCGAGCCCGGTCCGGGCGAGGTGCTGGTGCGGGTCGCGGCGGCCGGCGTGAACCGCGCGGACCTGCTGCAGCGCGAGGGCCGGTACCCGCCGCCGCCCGGGGCGCCGGACTGGCCGGGGCTCGAGGTGTCGGGCGTCGTCGCAGGTCACGGGCCCGGCGTGGACGCCGGCGCGTGGCCGCTCGGCGCGCGGGTGGCCGCGCTGCTGCCCGGCGGCGGCTACGCGACGCTCGTGACCGTGCCGGCCGGCCTGCTCCTCCCGGTGCCCGACGAGCTGGACCTGGTGGACGCCGCCGGGCTGCCGGAGGCGCTGCTCACGGCGTGGACGAACGTCGTGGACGCCGGGCGGCTCGCCGCCGGCGAGGTGCTGCTGGTCCAGGGCGGCTCCGGCGGCGTCGGGTCCGTGGCGGTGCAGCTCGGCGCCGCGCTCGGCGCGCACGTCGTCGCCACCGCCGGCGGCGCGGAGCGGGCGGAGCGGTGCCGCGCGCTCGGCGCCCGGACCGTCGTCGACCACCGCACGCAGGACGTGGCCGAGGCGGTGCGGGCGGCGACCGGCGGCCACGGCGCCGACGTGGTGCTCGACGTGCTGGGCGCCGGCGGGCTGGCGACGAACCTCGCGGCGCTCGCCACCGGCGGCCGGCTCGTCGTCATCGGGACGCAGCGCGGGGCGCGCGGGGAGATCGACCTCGGCCTGCTCATGGCCCGCCGCGCGAGCGTCATCGGCACCACGCTGCGGGCGCGACCGCCGGCCGAGAAGGAGCGGATCGTCGCGGATGTGCGGGAGCACGCCTGGCCGATGCTGTCCGACGGCCGGCTCCGCCCCGTGGTGCACGCGCGGCTCCCGCTCGCCCGCGCCGCGGACGCGCACCGGCTGCTGGACTCCGGCGAGGTGTTCGGCAAGGTGCTGCTGGTCCCCTGACCCCCGGCGGCCCACCACGCCAGGGGTGCCGACGGGGGCCGGTCGCGGCAGGATGGCGCGCATGAGCGACTCCACGACCGGACCGCAGCGCCCCCGCGTCGTCGTGCTCGGCGGCGGCGCCCCCGCCGACGCGGACGGCACGCCCGCCGGCGCCCCGGGTGAGGCCGGCGCCCCCGGGCAGGCCGGCACCGCCGAGGAGGCCGCCGCCTCCGTCGGCCAGCCCGCGAAGGTCATGCGGATCGGCACGATGATCAAGCAGCTGCTCGACGAGGTGCGCAGCGCGCCGCTCGACGAGGCGGCGCGGGCCCGGCTCGCGGAGGTGCACGAGCGATCGCTGCACGAGCTCGAGGACGGCCTGTCCCCCGAGCTCATCGACGAGCTGCACCGGATCACGCTGCCGTTCGCCGACGAGCAGACCCCGAGCGACGCCGAGCTGCGGATCGCGCAGGCGCAGCTCGTCGGCTGGCTCGAGGGCCTGTTCCACGGCATCCAGACCGCGCTGGTGGCGCAGCAGATGGCGGCGCAGGCGCAGCTCACGCAGATGCGGCGCGCCCTGCCGGGCGGCCACGGCCCGGCCGGCCCGGGCGCGGCCCCGGGCACCCCGGGCGCTGACCCCGGCCCCGGGCAGTACCTCTAGCACCCTCGAACCCCGGCCCCCGTTCGCCGAGCTTGCAGAAGTTGCGGGGTTCGACCCGTGCGAAGCCCGCAACTTCTGCAAGCTCGGCGCGCGCGCAGCGGCGCGCGCGGCGGCGCGCGGGGCGCGGGGCGGCAGGCGCGGCGCGGCGGCAGGCGCGGCGCGCGCGTCAGGCAGGCTCGGCGGCGCCGGGCGCGCGGCGCGTCGCCGTCAGCACGATCGCCGCGGTCACGCACGCGAGACCGACGACCTCCCAGCCGTGCGGCCACTGCCGCAGGGCGACCGCCCCGACCACGGCGGCCGTCGCGGGCAGCATCGCGAGCAGCACGGCGAACGTCGCGGCCGTGACCCGGCGGAGCACCACCTGCTCGATCGCGTACGGGACGACCGAGGACAGCACGGCGATGCCGAGCACCGCCGCGGCCAGCGCCGCGTCGCCCAGCACCGGCGCCGCCGCCCCGGCGAGGAACGGCGCGCCGACGAGCGCGCCCGCCGTCATGCCCACGGCCAGCGACGTGATGCCGTCGGGGCCCGGCCGCTCCGCGGGCGCCGCGGCCGCCGACCGGCGGGCGCCCTGCGCGACCCGGCGGCCGAGCAGGATGTAGCCCGCCCAGCACGCCGCCGCGATCCCGATCGCGACGAGGCCGCGCACGGAGTCCTCGCCGCCGGTGCTCAGCTCGACGCCCGCGAGCGCGACGACGCCCGCCGCCGCGACGACGATGCCGAGCCGCTCCCGCCAGGTCCGCCCGGTGACGGCGGCGACGGCGACCGGCCCGAGGAACTCGATGGCCACCGCCGTGCCGAGCGGCAGCACGTCGATCGCCACGTAGAACGACACGTTCATCGCGGCGAGCACGACCCCGAACGCCGCGGCAGCGGCCAGGTCCGCCCGGGTCCACCGCGCCCGCCACGGCCGGCGCCAGGCGAGCAGCACCAGCGCGGACGCGGCGATCCGCAGCCACGCGACGGTCGGCGACGGCATCACCGCGAACAGGGCGACCGCGAGGGCGGCGCCGCCGTACTGCGCCAGCCCGGAGACGGCGAACAGCGCGGGCGCGGGCAGGGGCACCCGGGGAGCCTACGGCCACCCCGGGCGCCCCGGTGCGCGTCAGCCCTTGACGGAGCCCGCCAGCAGGCCGCGGACGAAGTACCGCTGCAGCGCGATGAACACGACCAGCGGCACGATCATCGAGATGAACGCGCCGGCGGTGAGCACGTGCCAGTCGCCGCCGCGGCTGCCGGCCATCTCGGCGACCGCCACGGTGAGCGGCCGCGAGCCGGTGTTCGCGAACGTGAGGCCGACCAGCAGGTCGTTCCACACCCAGAGGAACTGGAAGATGCCGAACGCCGCGATGGCGGGGACCAGCAGCGGCAGCAGCACCTGGAAGAAGATCTTCACGTGCCCGGCGCCGTCGACGCGGGCCGCCTCCACGAGGGACGAGGGGATGTCCTTCATGAAGTTGTGCAGCAGGAAGATCGCCAGCGGCAGGCCGAAGATCGAGTGCGACAGCCAGACCGTCCAGAACGACCCCTCGACGCCGAGGTTCACGTAGTCCCGCAGCAGCGGGACCAGCGCGACCTGCAGCGGGACCACCTGCAGCGCGAACACGGCCACGAACAGGATGTTGCGGCCCCGGAAGTCGATCCACGCGAACGCGTAGGACGCGAGGAGCGCGATGGTGATGGGGATGACCACCGCGGGGATCGTGATGACGAACGAGTTGACGAAGTACGTCGACAGGTTCGCGCCCGAGCCGTAGAGCGCCTGGTCGTAGTTGTCGAGCGTGAACTCGGACTCGCCGTTGAACAGGCCGGCGAACACGGTCCACCAGCCGGAGCGCCGGATGTCGAGCTCGGGCCGGAACGACGTGACCAGCAGGCCGACGGACGGCAGCGTCCAGAGGATCGCGATGATGATCGCCAGCGCGGACGCCCAGGGCGACGACAGCTTGCCCTTGGTGGCGATCGCCCGCTTCTCCAGGCGGCTGAGCCGGCGGCGGCCGGGGGCCTGCGGCTCCGCGACCTCCTCGACGGCCTGGGGGACGGCCCCGGTGGGAGGCAGGGGTGTGGTCGTCATCGGATCTCCTCCGACTTGCGCAGCTGCCGCACGTTGTAGATGACGATCGGGATCACCAGGACGAACAGGATCACCGCGAGCGCGGCGGACAGGCCCTGGTTGTTCTGCCGGAACGCCTGGGTGTAGAACTCGTTCGCGATCACCTGGGTGTCGAACTGCCCGCCCGTCATGGTGCGGACGATGTCGAACACCTTGAGCGTGCCGATCGCGATCGTGGTGAGGACGACGACGAGCGCCGGCCGGATCGTCGGCACCGTGATGAACCGGAACATCTTGATCCCGTGCAGGCCGTCGAGGCGCGCGGCCTCGACGATGTCGTCCGGGATGGCCTTGATCGCCGCGGACAGCACCGTCATCGCGAACCCGGTCTGGATCCAGACCATCACGACGATGAGGAACAGGGTGTTCAGCGGGGAGTTGATGAGGAACTGCTGCGGGGGCAGCCCCACCCAGACCAGCACCTGGTTGAGCAGGCCGGTCTGGTTCACGCCCGGCTGGTCCGGCTTGAACTCGTAGACGAACTTCCAGATGATCGACGCGCCGACCATCGAGATCGCCATCGGGACGAAGACCAGCGCCTTCGCCAGCTTCTCGAACCGCGTGCGGTCGACCAGGACCGCGTAGACCAGGCCGATCAGCGTGGACGCGATCGGTACGAGGATCACCCAGATCGCCGTGTTCGTGAGCACGCTCTGGAACTGGCCGCCGGTGAGCACGCGGGTGTAGTTGTCCACCCCGATGAACTCGTTCCCGCGCTTGTCGAAGAACGAGTTCCACACCGTGATGAGGGCCGGCCGCACCAGGCCCCAGGCCAGCAGCAGCAGCGCCGGCCCGGCGAACGCGGTCGCCACCACCCAGCGCGGCACCCGCTTCGGCCTGTCGACCAGGAACAGGATCGCGCCCATCACGACCACGAACAGCGCGATCGCCAGGAACATCACCGCGAACTTCTCGCCGGTGGTGCTCGCACTCGTCAACCAACCCATGTGGACCTCCTGAGCCCGGGCGACCGGTCCGCCCCCGGGTGCTCCCCGGGGGCGGACCGGCCGTCAGCCGATACGTGCGACGTCAGGACGCCGCGGGCCAGGACTGCTCGACCTGGTCGGTGACCTCCTCGGTGGACGCCCCCGTCAGCCAGTCGACGATGGCCGTCCAGAAGGTCCCCGCCCCGACCTCGCCGGGCATGAGGTCCGAGCCGTCGAACCGGACGACCGCGTCCTCGTCGGCCAGGATCTCCGCGGAGAGCTGGTCGAACTCGGTCGCGAGGTTCTCCGGGTCCAGGCCGTTGTTGGCGCTGACCCAGCCGCCCATCGGCGTGGTCGTGGCCTTGGTGTTGGCCCAGTCCGCCGACGCCAGGTACGTCTGGAACGCCTGCACCTCGGGACGGTCGTCGAACGCCGCCACGAACTCGCCGCCGACGAGCACCGGACGGGTGTCCGTGTCGGTGTTCGGCAGGTAGAACGCGTAGACGTCGCCGTCGGGCGCGACCTCGGTGCCCTCCGGCCACTGCGTGGCGTAGAAGTTCGCCGCGCGGTGCAGCCAGCAGGTGCCGTCGAGGATCGGGTAGCCCGCGTCCGTCCACGGCGTCGTGGCGATCGAGTCGACGCCGCCCAGGCCGGCGTTGACGTACTCGTCGTTCTTGACGATCTCGCCGGTCGTGTCCCACGCCTCGACGATCTGCGGGTCGTTGAACGGGATCTCGTGGTTGACCCACTGGTCGTAGACCTCGGGGCCGGCGGTGCGCAGCACCACGTCCTCGATGAAGTCGGTCAGCGGCCAGCCGGTCGCGTCACCGGACTCGACGCCGGCGCACCAGGGCATGGCGCCGTCGTCGACGATCTGGTCGGACAGCGCGAGCAGGTCGTCCCAGGTCTCGGGGACCTCGTAGCCCGCGTCCTCGAACATCGCCGGCGAGTACCAGACGTAGGACTTCACGTTGGAGCCCAGCGGGGCCGCGTAGAACGTGCCGTCGACGGTGCCGTACTCCTTCCACGCCGGGTTGAAGAACTCGTCGACGTTCGCGGCGGTGGCGTCGGGCGCCGGCTTGATGGCGTCCGGGAAGTCCTGGACGATCGTGCGCAGCAGGCCCGGCTGGGGCAGGTACGCGATGTCCGGCGCGTTGCCCGCCTGGATGCGGACCAGGAGCTGCGCCTCGAACTCGCGCGAGCCCTCGTACTCGACCGTGACGCCGGTGCACTCCTCGAACGGGTCGTAGGAGTCCTCCTGCGTCTGCTGCTCGGGCTCGACGATCGACGTGTAGATCGACACGCTCGTGCCCTCGAGGTCGCCGAACTCCTCGTAGGGAGCGCAGTCGATCTCGGTCGCGGCGCCGGTGTCGCCGCCGCTGTCCGTGCCCTCGTCCCCGGAGTCGCCCCCACCGGAACAGGCCGTGAGCGCGAGCGCCAGCCCGAGCCCGCCGGCCACCGCGGCGCTCGTGCCGCGACGACGGATCCTCATCATGCGTTGCCTCCACCTCGTCGTGGTTGCTCAGGCCGAGGCAGGACGCCTCGGTGCGTGGGCTATATGCAAGCGTTTACATGGCTGGCGCACAACCACCTGACGGGTTCCGACTTGTCACGATTTGGTCACGTGGGAGTGCAGTCGACCCGCGCTCGACCAGCGCGGTCGGGAACAGCACCTCGTCCGGGACCGGCGCGCCGGTGATCATCTCGAGCAGCATCGAGGCCGCGGTCACCCCCTGCTCCTGCGCGCTCTGCACCATCGTGGTCAGCCCGAGGTGCTCGCCCATGTCGTGCCCGTCGACCCCGACCACCGACACGTCCTCGGGCACCCGCAGCCCCCGGTCCCGCAGCGCGAGCAGGGCGCCCATCGCCATCTCGTCCGAGGCCGCGAACACCGCGGTCACGTCCGGGCGGCGGTCGAGCAGCCCGTGGGTCGACGCGCGCCCGCCCCGCACGTCGAAGTGCCCGTGCACCTCGAGCCCGTCGGTCGGCAGCCCCCGGGACGCCAGCTCGAGGCGCCAGCCCTCCGCCCGGCGCACCGCCGGGGACCACGGGAGGGTGTCGTCCGGCTGGCCCGACAGGTGCGCGATCACCCGGTGCCCGAGGTCGGCGAGGTGCGCGACCGCACGCCGGGCGGTCGCCACGTCGTCGAGGCCGACCGTGACGTGCCCGGGCGCGCCGGCGCCGACGAACACCAGCGGGTAGCCGAGCTGCTCCAGCAGCGCGACCTCCTCCGCCTCCAGCGGCAGCCCGACCACCAGCACGCCGTCCACCCGCCGCCGCAGCACGTCCGGGTCGAGGCGCAGCCGCCGGACCTCCCGGGACACCTCGAACGTGTAGAGCAGCGCGTCGAAGTCCTCGACCCGCAGGGCGCGCTCGGCCCCCTCGATCACGTTGGCGAAGAACCAGTGCGCCACCCAGGGCGTGATCAGCCCGATCGTCCGGGTGCGCCCGCTGGCCAGCGACGCGGCGGACGGCGACGGCACGTAGCCGAGCTCCTCGGCGGCGCGCCGGACGCGCTCGCGCGTGGCGGCCGTGACGTTCGGCAGGCCGCGCAGGGCGCGCGACACGGTCGCGGTGGACACCCCGGCAGCCCGGGCCACGTCGACGATGCCGTGCGCCATGGCGGGGATTGTGCTCTCCGGCGGCGGGCCGGGTCCACCCTGTCGGGCGACCGGCGGGCGTGGGAGCGCTACCGCTCTCCCGCCGGTGGCGGCACCGGGCGCGCGGCGCCGCGGCCCCGGCGGTCGCGCGGCCCGCGTCAGGCCGGGGCGTGCCCGATGCTGCGCAGCACCGCGACGGCGCCGTCGTCCTCGATCGTCCCGGTGACCTCGTCCGCCGCGAGCCGCACGAACTCCGGCGCGTGCCCCATCGCCACGCCGCGCGCCGCCCAGCGGAGCATCTCCACGTCGTTGCCGCCGTCGCCGACGGCCACCGTCGCGAACGGCTCGACGCCGAGCACCCGGCGCAGCTCCTCCAGCGCGCTGGCCTTCGAGACGCCGCCCGGCGTCAGGTCGAGCCACGCGCTCCAGCCCACCGCGTAGGACACCTGGTGCAGGCCGACCCGCTCGACGAGCTCGCGGAACTCCTCCGGCGTGCTGCCGGGGTCCCGCACGACGACGCGGGTGGCCGGCTGCGCGACGAGCTCGTCGAACGGCAGGACCTGCTGGTCGCCGGTGAGCTCGTGGTCCGGGAACGGCCGGGACACCCGGAACCCGTGCCCGAGGTCCTCGACCGCGAACAGCGCGTCCGGGAGCTCGGCCTGCAGCACGCGCAGGGCGGGCTCGGGGTCGAACGTCGTGATGCTGGTGACCTCGTAGCCGCCGGGCAGCCCCGCGTCCAGGCGGGCCGTGACCGCGCCGTTCGAGCACACGACCCAGCCGGTCGTCAGCCCGAGGTCGACGGCCACCGGGACGGCGCTGCGCACGCCGCGGCCGGTCGCCAGCACCACGTGGGCGCCGGCGTCGCGCACGCCGGTCACGGCCTCGCGCACCGCGGGGCTCAGCGCCCCGTCGTAGGTCAGGAGCGTGCCGTCGACGTCCAGGGCGACGAGCGTGCCGGCCGCGGTGCGCGGGTGGGTCATCGCGACGCGCCCCCCGCCGGCTCCAGGACCTCGAGCCCGCCCAGGTACGGCCGCAGGCCCTCCGGGACCCGCACCGACCCGTCGGCCTGCTGGTGGTTCTCCAGGATCGCGACGATCCACCGGGTCGTCGCCAGCGTGCCGTTCAGCGTCGCGACCGGCCGGACCTCGCCCTCGGCCGTGCGCTCCCGGACGCCGAGGCGGCGGGCCTGGAACGTCGTGCAGTTCGAGGTCGAGGTGAGCTCGAGGTAGCGCTGCTGGCTCGGCAGCCACGCCTCGCAGTCGAACTTGCGCGCGGCGCTGGAACCGAGGTCGCCGGCCGCGGTGTCGATGACCCGGTACGGCAGGCCCACGAGCTGGAGCATCTGCTCCTCCCAGCCGAGGATCCGGCGGTGCTCGTCCGCGGCGTCCTCGACGGTCGTGTACGAGAACGCCTCGACCTTGTGGAACTGGTGGACCCGGATGATGCCGCGGGTGTCCTTGCCGTACGACCCGGCCTCGCGGCGGTAGCAGGCCGACCAGCCGGCGTACCGCAGCGGGCCGCCCGACAGGTCGAGGATCTCGCCCGAGTGGTAGCCGGCCAGCGCGACCTCGGAGGTGCCGACCAGGTACAGGTCGTCGGCCTCCAGGCGGTAGATCTCGTCGGCGTGCGCGCCGAGGAACCCGGTGCCGGCCATGACCTCGGGCTTGACGAGCGTCGGCGTGATGACCGGCGTGAAGCCCGCCTGCAGCGCCAGGTCGACCGCCGCGTTCAGCAGCGCCAGCTCCAGCCGGGCGCCGATGCCGGTCAGGTAGTAGAACCGCGCGCCGGACACCTTCGCCCCGCGCTCGGTGTCGATCGCCCGCAGGCCCTCGCCCAGCTCCAGGTGGTCGCGGACGGCGAACTCCGCGCCGTACTCGGCGGCGAAGTCGCGCGGCGTGCCCTCGTGCCGCAGCACCACGTAGTCGTCCTCGCCGCCCGCGGGGACGCCGTCCTCGACGACGTTGCCGATCCGGCGGGCCAGCTCGGTCGCGAGCTCGTCGGCGGCGTCGGCGTCCGCCTGCAGCGCCTTGACCTGCTCCGCGAGCTGCTTGGCGTGCGCGAGCAGGGCCTGCTTCTCCTCGCCCTGCGCGGACGCGACCTTCTTGCCGAGCGCCTTCTGCTCCGCGCGGAGGCTCTCGAAGTCGGTGAGCGCGGCGCGGCGCCGGGCGTCCGCGTCGAGCACCTGGTCCACCAGCGCCGGGTCGTCGCCGCGGGCCACCTGGCTCGCGCGCACGACGTCCGGGTCCTGGCGCAGCAGCTTGAGATCGATCACGCCGCCGAGCCTACCGACCGCCACCGCGGGGGGCCGCCGCGGGCCCGCCGCGTCGGCCGCGCCGAACGGGTACCGGACACGTCGAACGGGCATCCCGTGGGTACCCGCTCGACGTGTCGAGTACCCACTCGGCGACGCGGCCGCCCGGACGTGGGCAGCACGCGGCGTTCACCCGTAGATTCCTCGCATGACCTGGGAGGGGTGGCTGGCCGTCGTCGCCGTCGTGGTGGCGGTCGCCGCCCTCGTGCTGGCGGCGACCGCGTGGCGCGCCACCGCCGCCGAGCGGCACGCCCGGCGCGCCGGGCAGATCCTCGGCACCGCGGCGAGCCACCACGTCTCGGTCACCACGCCCGCGCAGCCCGAGCCGCACCGACCGCTGGTCGCGTTCGTGGCGAACCCGTCCAAGCCGGGCGTCCCGGACCTCCGGGCGACCGTGCGCCGCGCGTGCGCCGAGCAGTACCTGCCCGAGCCGCTGTGGCTCGAGACCACGCCCGAGGACCCGGGCATCGGGCAGGCGAGAGACGCCGTGGCGCGCGGCGCGGACATCGTCGTGGCCCTCGGCGGCGACGGCACCGTGCGTGCGGTCGCCGAGGCGCTGGTCGGCACGGGCGTCCCGATGGGCCTGGTCCCGGTCGGCACGGGCAACCTGCTGGCCCGGAACCTCGACATCCCGATCGGCGACCCGCTCGCCGCGCTCCAGATCGCCCTCGACGGCACCGACCGGACCATCGACGTCGGCTGGCTCCGCGTGCTGCGGTCCGAGTCGGACGTCGACGACGACATCGCCGAGGCGGCCGACGACCTGCCCGCCGACACCGACGTGCCGCGCGACCACATCTTCCTGGTGATCGCGGGGATCGGGTTCGACGCGGCGATGGTCGCGGACACCGACGACCAGCTCAAGGCCCGGGTCGGCTGGGTCGCGTACTTCGTCTCCGGGATCAGGCACCTGCACGGCCGGCGGCTGCGCACCACGGTCCGCCTGGACGACGCCCCGGGCGCGCCGGCGCGGGTGCGCAGCCTGCTGATCGGCAACTGCGGCCGGCTGCCCGGCGGGATCACCCTGCTGCCGGACGCCGAGCTGGACGACGGCTGGCTGGACGTCGCGGCGATCGACACCCGCGGCGGCGTCGCGGGCTGGGCGCAGCTGTTCGGCGAGGTCGTGCTGCAGGGCGTCGGCGTGCGCAGCCAGCTGCCCGCGAAGATCGGCCGGATCGACCACGCCCGCGCCCGCGAGGTGCACGTGGCGGTCCCCGGCGGCGAGTGGGTGCAGGTCGACGGGGACGTGATCGGCCAGGTCACGGAGCTGTCCGCGCGGGTCGACCCCGGCGCGCTGGTCGTCCGCGTCGCCCGGGCCTGACCCGCCCGGGGCCGAGCGCCGGGCGCTCAGACCGACGCGCCCCCGCGCACGGACCGCAGCCAGTCCCGCGCGGCCAGGAAGTCCGCGTCGGCGGTGCCGATGTGCACGTCCGCCGCGCGACGGTCCGCCCGCGGGTAGGAGCCGAGGTACCGCACGTGCGGGCACACCCGGTGCAGGCCCATGAACGCCTCCCCCATCCGCTCCTCGGTGATGTGCCCCTCGGCGTCCATCGAGAACGAGTACCGGCCGAGCGAGTCGCCGATGGGCCGGGACTCGATGCGGGACAGGTTCACGCCTCGGGCCGCGAACTGCTCGAGCATGGTGAGCAGCGCGCCGGCCTCGTTCGAGGGCAGGTGCACGACGAGCGTGGTCTTGTCGGCCCCGGTGGGCGGCGGCACCGGCCCGGGACGCCCGACCACGACGAACCGCGTGACCGCCTCCGGGTTGTCCGCGACGCCCTCCGCCAGCACGCGGTCGGCGAGCCCGTAGTGCG
This sequence comes from Cellulomonas pakistanensis, assembly GCF_016862755.1. Lineage (GTDB taxonomy): Bacteria > Actinomycetota > Actinomycetes > Actinomycetales > Cellulomonadaceae > Cellulomonas > Cellulomonas pakistanensis. The sequence continues at coordinate 23,691 of NZ_BONO01000007.1, forward strand.
CGGGCGCGGCAGGCGGCACCAGCGCGGCGTCGAACCCGAGCGCGTCGCCGTCCGCGCCCGCGCCGGCGTCCGCGAGCAGCGCCGCCGGGGCGGTGTTCGACGTCGCGACCACGTGCACGGCGCCCGGCACGTGCGCGCCCAGCCACCGCCGGCACTGCACCCACGCGTGCGGGTGCGCCGCCACCCGGCGCACGTCCGCGAGCGCCACGCCCGGACGGCCCACCAGGGTGAACCCGACGGGCACCAGCACCTCGCGCTGCAGCACGAGCGGGTCGCCGACGGCGAGCGCGTCGAGCGTCGCGGTGACGCCGCCCTCGATCGTGCTCTCGATCGCCACGACGGCGTGGTCCGCGACGCCCGCCCGCACCGCCTCGATCGCGCTGACCACGTCGGTCTGCGGGAGGTACTCCGCGTCGTCGGGCGACACCACCTGCCGCAGCGCCACCTCGGTGAAGGTGCCCGCCGGACCGAGGTAGGCGTAGCGGGGACGCGGCATCGGGACCTCCTGGGACGAGCGCGCGGGCGGGTCGCACGGGCGCGTGTGGCCGGGGCGTGCGCACCCTGTGCGGCGCGGGTGCACGTGCGGTGTCGTGGTGCGGGCGGCGTCCGCGGGCGACGCTGCCCGACACTAGTCCGCCCGTACGCTGGGCCGGTGCCCCTGTCCACGCCCCGGCCGCGTCCGGCCGCCCGCCGCCCTGCCCGGACCCGCCTGCTCGCCGCCGCCCTCGCGGCGCTGACGGTCGCGGTCGGCTGGGTCGCCGGGGCGCCGCGGGCCGCCGCGGCGGACGCGGGGGCCGCCGAGGCCGGCCCGGTCGTGCTCGTCGGGGTCACCGGCGTGCGGTGGGACGACCTCGGCTCGCTGACGACACCGTCGCTGTGGGAGCTGTCCCGGTCGGCCGCCGTCGGGACGACGGTGGTGCGCAGCGCGATCTCGTTCACCTGCCCGTCCATGGGCTGGCTCGCGGTGTCCGCGGGCGGTCGCGCCACCGACCTGGCGGTCGCCGACGGCACCTGCCGCACGCTCCGCGACCCGCTGGCCAACGGCGCCGTCCCCGGCTGGGCGGACTACGAGCAGGCGATGGCCGCCTCGTCCTACGACTCCCGGCTGGGCCTGCTCGGCGAGACCGTCCGGGCGGCCGGCGTCCCCGCGACGGGCGTCGGTCCCGGCGCGGCCATCGCGCTGTCGGACGCGGACGGCACCCCGGTCGGCACGCACGTGCGCCGGCCCGCGGACCCCGACGGGGTCGAGGACGCCGTGGCCGCCGCGCTCGGGACCGACCGGCTCGTCGTGGTCGACGCCGGGACCGTGCGCGACCCCGGCTACCAGACGCGCGGGCGCTCGGACGCGGACCCGGACGTGCCCACCGAGCAGGAGGAGGAGCCGCCGGTCTCGGCCCCCGACGTCGTGACGGAGCCGACCCGCGCCGAGCAGGTGCAGGAGATCGACGCCCGCATCGGCGCCGTGCTCGACGCGGTCGCCGACGCCGACCCCGACGCCACGGTGCTGCTGTTCTCGGTCGCGGACTCCAACCGCCGGGCCAACCTGCAGATCGCCGCCGCCGCGGGGCCGACGTCGGACGGCGGCACGTACGCCGGCGGCCTGATCGGCTCCTCGTCGACCCGGCAGGACGGCTTCCTGCAGACCACCGACATCGCGCCGACCGTGCTGGACGCGCTCGGCATCCGGGACCAGGCGCCGACCGGCGCGCTCGTCGGCTCGGTGATCCGGCACAGCCCGGACGACGCCACCGCCGGCGCCCGGGTCGCCTACCTGATCGACCAGAACCGGCACGCCCAGGCCGCCGCCCCGCTCGTCGGCGGGTTCTACCTCTGGTGGGTCGGGCTGAACCTGGCGCTGTACCTGATCGTCATGGTCGGCCTGAACAACCGCGTGCGGCTGTGGTGGTCGGGGGTCCTGTCCCGCGTGTGGCCGCGCCCCCCCGGCCCCGGCCACCCGCGTCGCGTGCTGCACGGCCTCCGCGTCGCGGCGGTCGCGGTGGCGGCGGTCCCGGTGTCGACGTTCCTCGCCAACCTGCTGCCCTGGTGGCGCGCCGGCAGCCCGCCGTGGGCCCTCGCGGGCGCCGTCGGCCTGTTCGTCGCGGCGATCGTCGCGGTCACGCTGCTGCCGCCGTGGCGCAGCCGGCTGCTCGGCCCGATGGGCGCCGTCGGCGGGATCACCGCGCTGGTGCTGGCCGTGGACGTCGCGACCGGCGCGCGGCTCGCGCTCGACTCGATGATGGGTCCCGGCTCGCTGGTCGCCGGCCGGTTCTACGGGTTCGGCAACCCGGCGTTCGCGCTGTTCGCCACCGCGATGCTGCTCACCGCCGTGGCGTTCGCGGACCCGCTGCTGCGCGCCGGGCGGCGCCGCGCCGCGGTCGCGGTGGTCGCGGCCGTCGGCGCGACCGCGGTCGTGATCAACGGCAGCCCGGCGATCGGCGCGGACTTCGGCGGCCCGCCGGCGCTCGTGCCGGGGTTCGCGGTGCTCGCGCTGCTCACGGCCGGCATCCGGCTGAACTGGCGGCGGATCCTGGCGGTGCTCGCCGCGGGGGCGGTCACGGTCGTCGGCATCGCGGTCGCCGACTGGCTGCGCCCGCCGGACGAGCGCACCCACCTCGGCGCGTTCATCGAGACCGTCCTCGACGGCGGCCTGTGGACCGTGCTGCTTCGCAAGGGCGAGACGAACCTGCGGATCCTGTTCGGCAGCGAGCAGACGCTGCTGGCGATCGGCGGCCTGCTGCTCGTCGTGCTGCTGGTCGGCCGCCCCGCGCGCTCCGCCGTGAGCGCGCCCGACGGCGGCCCGTACGCCTGGCTGTCCGCGGGCGCCCCGCTGCGCCAGATCGCCACCGACGCCCCCATGCTGATGAAGGGCCTCGTCGCGCTGGCGACCACGCTGGGCATCGGGTTCGCGCTGAACGACTCGGGCGTCGTGGTGCCGGCGACCGGGATCGGGCTGGCGGTGCCGCTGCTGGTGGCGGCGTGCGCGACGTGGATGCTGCTGCAGCAGCCCGCGCCTCAGCGCGGCCCGGGCAGCCTGGCCCCGACCATCCCGGGCAGCACGGGCCCGGGCACCTCGACCGGGCGCACCGCGTCGGCGAACGCCCCGGGCCTGCCGAACAGGTAGCCCTGAGCGAGGTCGCAGCCGAGCGACCGCAGCGCGCGGTACCGCTGCTCGTCCTCGACGCCCTCGGCGATCACGTCGGCGCCGAGCGAGCGGCCGAGCGCGACCACCGCCTCCACCACGCCCGCCGCCCGCGGCCCGGCGGCGCCGTGCCCGCCGAGCTCCCGCACGAACGACTGGTCGATCTTGAGCAGGGTCACCGGGTAGTCGTGCAGCCGGGACAGCGACGAGTACCCGGTGCCGAAGTCGTCGATCGCGACGCCGACGCCGAGCTCGCGCAGCGCCCGCAGCATCGGCACCGCGCGGGCGTCGTCGGCGAGCGCGCTCTCGGTGACCTCGATGCCGAGCCAGCTCGCGGGCGCGTCGTAGGCGGCCAGCAGGTCGACCACGAGCGTCACCAGGTCCGCGCGGTCCTTGCTCGCCGCGAACTGCCGGGGCGAGACGTTCACCCAGGCCCGCAGGCCGGCGCCGGTCACCCGGTTGTGCGCGGTCACCTCGCCGAGCGCGCGGTCCAGCGCCCAGGCGCCGAGCTCGCCGATCAGGCCCGTCTCCTCGGCGACCGGGATGAACTCCGCCGGGGACACCGGCCCGCGGGTGCGGCTGGTCCAGCGCATCAGCGCCTCGACGCCCTCGACGCGGCCGGTGACCAGGTCGACCTCCCCCTGGTAGACCAGGGACAGCTCGCCCTCCTCCGTGGCGCGGCGCAGGTCGGCGGCCATGGTGAGCCGCTGCCGGGCGCGGTCGGCCCCGTGCTCCTCGTACCACTGGTGGCAGCCGCCGCCCGCGGCCTTCGCGCCGTACATCGCGACGTCGGCGCAGCGCAGCAGCTCGTCCCAGGCCATCCCGCCGGGCTCGGCGTGCACGACGCCCACGGAGCAGCCGACCGCGAACTCCTCGTCCCGCACCGCGAACGGCTCGTCGAACGCGGCGACGAGGCGCAGGGCGACGGCCTCCGCCACGGCCGGCGACACGTCGGGCAGGAGGACGACGAACTCGTCCCCGCCGAGCCGCGCGGCCACCGCCCGGTCGGGCAGGTCCGCGGCCACGCGGGCGGCGGCGCGCTGCAGGAGCTGGTCGCCGACGACGTGCCCGTACGAGTCGTTGACCAGCTTGAACCGGTCGAGGTCGAGCAGCAGCAGCGCGGTGCCGCACCGGGAGGTCGCGAGCGCGGCGACCGCCCGCTCCCGCGCGACGTCGCGGTTCGCCAGCCCGGTCAGCGGGTCGTGGGTCGCGGCGTGCGTGAGCCGGTCCTGCGCCTCCCGGAACCGGGTGACGTCGCGCGCGACCACCAGCACCGAGTCGACGGCGCCGTCCGGGCCGCGCTCGGGCACCGCTCGCACCTCGTACCAGTGCCCCTCCACGTGCGCGGACATGCTGATCTGCTGCCGCGGGTCGGACTCGGGGTCGACGCCCGGGTCCGCCCCGACGGCGACCATGTGGTGCGCGAGCGCGCGCACGGAGTCCATCACCGGCGACCGGCCCGCCAGGTCCCCGACCGGCGACCCGAGGTCGGCGTCGGTGACCCGGGCTGCGCGGCGCATCGCGGCGTTGACGAACCGCAGGCGCGCGTCGCCGTCCACCCGCGCGAGGGCGTCGGGCGTGTTGCGGGTGATCGACTCCAGGTCGCGGGTGCGCGCCGCGAGCGCGCGGGTCCGGTCGGCGGCGACCTCGACAGCCCGGCGCTCCGCCGCGGCACGGGACGCCACGAGCCCGACCACCAGCGCGGTCAGCACGGCGCCGCCGGCCAGCGGGAACCACGCGATGCCGGGGCCCGCGGGGCGGTCCGCCGCCAGGGTCCAGGTGCGCCCGGGGACGGGCACCTCGACGGCGAGGTCGCCGGTCGCAGGCGCCGCCGCGGCGTCGCGCGACGCCGCCCCGCCCGCCGCCGCGTCGGGGACCAGCACGCCCAGCGCGGCGCCGCCGTCGTGCACCACCGCCGCGGGCCCGGTGCCGGTGGTCACCGCGTCGAGCAGCGGGCCGACGGGGAAGGTGGTGACGGTCCACCCGACGAGCCGCCGGCGGCGCTCGCCGTCGTCCTCGGGCGGCGGCACGCCGTCGTAGACCGGGACCGCGAGCGCGGCCTCGGCCGGGACGCCGGCGACCGGCTCGGCCGCACGGACGAGCTTGCCGGCGTCGGAGCCGTCGACGTCCCGGAGGGGCCGGACGGGGTACGCGGCGCTCAGCACCGGCCGGCCGGAGTCGCGCGCCACCGTGAGCGCCTCGGCGAGCGCGGCCGCGCCGTCCGCCTCGTCCTGCCCGGCGGCGAGCCCGTCCAGCAGGGACGGCGACCCGAGCCGGACCACCCGGGCGACCTGCACGCGGCCCGGCGCGGCGCCCGCGGGGCCCGGCGCGACCTCGACGTCGCCGGCGCGGTCCGCGGGGCTGGCGGGCGCGGGCAGCCAGCCGACCTCCGCGGTCGCCCCGGCGCCCGCGCCGAGCACGGGCAGGTGCGACTCCCACGCCGCCCCGGCGTCCGGCCACGAGGCGTCCGCGGCCGGCGTGAGCAGCGAGGCGGCGGCGACCGCCACCCGGGTCTGCGCGCCGACCTCCGCGACCAGCGCCTCGGCCGCCACGGCGAGCTCGGCCCGGGCCGCCTGCTCCGCCCGTTCGCGCTGCTGCCGGGCGTCCACCGCGGAGGCGACCAGGGACAGCGCCAGGCCGAGCGGGACCAGGACCGCGAGCACGAGGCGCACCCGCACCCGGGCGCGACGGTGCGCGTCGACCGCCATCCGCACCTCCTCCCGGAGTCGCCCGCGGGGTCCGGAGATGCGACCCGGGACCCGCCGTACCCCTCCCATCGGCCGCTCCGTCCGCCGAGGCGACCTGCGGGCGGAGATTCACCCGGGTGCACGCCACCGGCCACGCGTCCGCGAGCCGCGCCCCCGAGGGCGGCCGCTCTCACCTACACTCGCGTCCGTGATCTTCAAGTCGGTGGGCGAGGGCAGGCCCTACCCCGACCACGGCCTCGTCACGCCCAAGCAGTGGGCGGACGTCCCGCCGCGGCAGGTGCGCCTCGACGAGCTGGTCACGACCAAGCGCACGCTGAACCTCGACAACCTCCTGTCGGAGGACTCGACGTTCTACGGCGACCTGTTCGCGCACGTCGTGCAGTGGCGCGGCGTCCTCTACCTGGAGGACGGCCTGCACCGCGCCGTGCGCGCCGCCCTGCAGCAGCGGCCCGTGCTGCACGCGCGCGTCCTCGTGATCGAGTCCGATGAGCGCTGACCGCACGCCCGACGCCGCCCGCAAGCGACGCCGGAGGCACACCCGCGAGCGCCAGGCCGTCGTCTTCGGCGTGCTGCTCGGCGGCCTGGCCGTCGCCGCGACCGGTGCCGCCGCCGTCTACTCCGGCGGCTGGTCGCCGCCCTTCCTGTCCCGCGACTTCTCGTCGCCCGAGCCGACCGGGCTCGCGGCGGAGGACTCGCCGTGCCCGCCCGAGGGCGCGACCCCGGTCCCGTACGGGCAGGTGACGGTCAACGTGCTCAACGGCACCAACCGCATCGGGCTCGCCGGGGACACCGCGTCGGCGCTGACCTCCCGCGGCTTCGTCGTGGGCCAGCAGCTCAACGCGGGCCAGATGGGCTACACCACCTACACCGGCACCGCGCTGATCCAGTTCGGCACCCAGGGCGTCGCCCAGGCGTACACGGTGGCGGCGCAGTTCGACACCCCGCAGCTCGTGCTGGACACCCGCGCGGACGCGACCGTGGACGTCGTCGTCGGGTCGACCTACAACGCGCTGGTGGCCGCCGCGGACGTCACGCTCCAGGCCGACCAGCCGTTCCCGGTCCCGGAGGGCTGCATCGCGCTGGACCAGGTCAGCCCGGTCCCGCAGCCGACCGCGCCGCCGGCGACCGAGGCCCCGGCCGAGGGCTGAGCCCCCGGCCGGCGCCCGGGCGTCAGCGCTCCAGCTCGGTGCCCCCGGGCACGGAGGCGGGCGACGCCGGCTCCTGGCTGGTGCCGCGCCACCGGGCCACGCCGCGCATGACGTGGTAGACGCCGATCGCGGCGGCGGTGCCCAGCGCGATGCCCTCGAACGTGAGGTCGCCCGCGGTCCAGGTGTAGTTGGCGATGCCGACCACCAGGGCGACCGCCGCCGTGGTCAGGTTGACCGGGTCCGAGAAGTCGACCCGGTTCTGCACCCAGATCCGGGCGCCGAGCACGCCGATCATCCCGTAGAGCACGGTGGTGGCCCCGCCGAGCACCCCCGCCGGGATCGTGTTGATCAGCTCGCCGAACTTCGGCGACAGGCTGAGCACCAGCGCGGTCGCCGCGGCCACCCAGTACGCGGCGGTCGAGTACACCTTGGTCGCCGCCATCACGCCGATGTTCTCGGCGTAGGTGGTGGTGCCGGAGCCGCCGCCCAGGCCGGCGAAGGTCGTGGCGAGGCCGTCGGCCAGCAGCGCGCGGCCGGTCAGCGGGTCGAGGTCCTTCCCGGTCATCGCGGCCACCGACTTCACGTGGCCGACGTTCTCGGCGATCAGGACGAACACCACGGGCAGGAACAGGCCGAGCAGCCGGGGCTCGAACGTCGGGGCCACGAACTGCGGCAGGCCGAACCACGCGGCCTCGCCCACCGCGGTGAAGTCGACCTCGCCGCGCACGGTCGCGACGACGTAGCCGACGACGACGCCGACCAGGATCGACAACCGGCCGAGGATGCCGCGGAACAGCACCGCCGCCAGCACGATCGCCGCGAGCGTCGCGATCGCGGTCACGGGCGCCGCGCGGAACCCGCTGCACGCGCCCGTCTCGTCGCAGGTGCCCCACGCGGTCGGCGCGAGGTTGAAGCCGATCAGGGCGACCACGGTGCCGGTCACCACCGGCGGCATGACGACGTCGATCCACCGCGACCCGGCCAGGTGCACCACCAGGCCGACCGCCGCGAGCAGCAGGCCGGTGGCGAGGATGCCGCCGACCGCCGCCGACTGCCCGCCCGAGGCGGTGGCGGCGACGATCGGGCCGATGAACGCGAAGCTCGACCCGAGGTAGGACGGCAGCCGGTTGCCCGTCACCAGCAGGAACACCACGGTGCCGATCGCGGAGAACAGCAGCGTGGTCGCCGGGGAGAAGCCCGTGAGCAGCGGGACCAGGAACGTCGCGCCGAACATCGCGACGACGTGCTGCATGCCGATCCCGATGGTCCGGGGCCAGGACAGCCGCTCGTCCGGGGCGACGACCGCTCCCGGCTCGACCCGCCTGCCGTCGCCGTGCACCCGCCACCCGATCGCGCTCACGCGGTCCTCCTCCTGTGCCGGCGCCCCGGTCGGTCCGCGCGCCGCAGGGCAGGCTAGCGGGTGACGCGTCACCCGTCCGGGCGCGCTCGTGGGCCGTGGCCGGCGCCGAGTGACCAGGACCCGCCCGGTCCGGGCGGATCCGTCCCCCAGGTTCTGGACGCTCGACGCACGGCGCCCCCCGCGTAGGGTGTGGCGCGCCCGTGACCGTCCGCCGTGGAGGTGCCCCATCGACCGGCTGCTGCGCTCGCGCGCCGCGCTGTGGACCGCGTTCCTCGCGGTGCACGGGTGGATCGCGTACGTCGGGACGGTGCTGATCCCGGCCGAGGCGTTCTGGGACCTCGACCTGTACCGCTGGTGGATGTGGCAGGGGCTGCACCAGGGCGTGTGGCCGGTGCTCGACGGCGACTGGGTCTACCCCGCCGGCGCCGTCGTCCCGATGCTGCTGCCGGCGCTGGTCGACGCGGTGGGCACGCAGCCCTACGCGCTGGCGTGGTCGGTGCTCATCACGCTGCTCGACGCCGCGGCCGTGGTCGTGCTCCTGCGGTTCGCGGGCCGGCCCGCGCGCGACTGCGTCGTCCGCGGCGAGGTGGTGCCGCCGGCGCGCGACCCCGCCGTCGGCGCGTGGTGGTGGCTGGCGTTCGTGCTGCTGCTCGGCCCGGTCGCGGTCGGCCGGCTCGACGCCGTGGTCGCGCCCGTCGTCGTGGTCGCGCTCGCGGTGGCCCTGCGGCACCCGGCCGCCGCGTCGGCGCTGCTGACGTCCGGGGCGTGGGTCAAGGTCGCGCCCGGCGCCCTGCTGCTGCCGCTGGTGCTCGTGCTCCGCCGGCCCTCGCGGGACCTCGTGCTGCCCGCGGCCGCGGTCTGCGTGGTCGTCGCGGGCGTCGTCGCCGCGAGCGGCGGGCTGGCCCACCTGACGAGCTTCCTGACCGAGCAGGGCGAGCGGGGGCTGCAGGTCGAGTCGGTCGCCGCGACGCCGTTCGTCCTCGCCGGCCTCCTGGGCGGGATCGGCGGCGAGCCGGTCCGCGTGGTGCTCAACCAGGAGATCACGACCTGGGAGATCGCCGGCCCGGGCACCACCGCGGTGGCCGGCGCGCTCGGGCTGGCCCTGCCGGTCGCCCTCGCCGCGGTCACGGGGCTGCTCGCGTGGGTGCGGCTGCGGGCGGGGGACCGCCTGGACACCGCGGGCTTCCTCGCGCGCGGGGCGCTGCTCGTCGCGGTGACGCTGATCCTGGCGAACAAGGTCGGCTCGCCGCAGTTCGTCGGCTGGCTCGCCGGGCCGGTCGCGGTCGGCCTGGCCCGGCCCGGCGCGGGCGGCGCGCGGTCCTGGCGCGCGCCGGCGGCGCTCGTGCTGGTGATCGCCGTGCTCACCCAGATCGTGTTCCCGCTCGCCTACGACGGGGTCACGCTGCAGCACGCCGGGCCGTCCCTGGTCCTGGTGCTGCGCAACGTGCTGCTGGTCGCCCTCGTCGTGCTGGTGGCCCGCGACCTGGTCCGCGCGGGTCGCGCGGGGTCGCGGGCCACCGGCCCGGGCGAGCGTCGGCTCAGCGCACCTGCGGCATGACCTCGGACGCGACCAGCTCGAGGTGGTCCAGGTCCTGCAGGTCGAGCACCTGCAGGTAGACCCGCGTGATGCCCTGCTCGGCGAGCGTGCCGAGCCGGTCGACCATCGCGGTCGGCGTGCCCGCGATGCCGACGGCGCGGACCTCCTCCGGGTCGCGCCCGATCGCGGCGGACCGGCGGTCCACCTCGGCGTCGTCCTTGCCGCCCGCCAGGACGAGCGCGGCCGACATCGTCAGCGTCTGCGGGTCGCGGCCGATCGCGCGGCACGCCTCGCGGACGGTCTCCAGCTTCTCGCCCACGACGTCCAGCGGCGGGAACGTCAGGTTGAACTCGGACGCGAACCGCGCGGCGAGCGCCGGCGTCTTCCGCGGGCCGAGGCCGCCGACGATCAGCGGCACGCCCGCGCGGGACGGGTCGAGCGGCGAGGCCTGCACCGGCTTGGGCAGCGCCGGGCTGTTCGTCAGCGTGTAGTGCTCGCCGGCGTAGTCGAACCGCTCGCCCACCGGGGTGCCCCACAGGCCGGTGACGACCTCGAGCTGCTCGGTGAACAGGCCGAACCGCTTGTCCGGGAACGGGATGCCGTAGGCGGCGTGCTCCTCGGCGTACCAGCCGGTGCCCAGGCCGAGCTCGACGCGGCCGCCCGACATCTGGTCGACCTGCGCGACCTGGATGGCGAGCACGCCCGGGTGCCGGAAGGTGGCCGACGACACCAGGGTGCCGAGCCGGATGCGGCTGGTCTCGCGGGCCAGGCCGGCGAGCGTCGTCCAGGCGTCGGTCGGGCCGGGCAGGCCGTCGCCGGAGCCCATCGACAGGTAGTGGTCGGAGCGGAAGAAGGCGTCGAAGCCCAGGTCCTCGGTGGCGCGCGCGACGGCGAGGAGGTCGTCGTAGGTGGCGCCCTGCTGCGGTTCGGTGAAGATCCTCAGGTCCATGCGCGCAGCCTTTCACGGCGCGCGGGGTGGGTCGCGCCGCCGGCCACCGGTACGGTCGGGGCGTGCTGCGCGGCGTCCGGTGGTCGAGCCTCGCCGTCGTGCTGGGCGCGGGGGCGCTGGCGCTGGTGTGCCTCGTGCTCGCGCTGCGCGGGCGGCCGTGGGCGTGGCTCGTCGGGGCGGCGTGCGCGGCGACCGCCCTGCGCGAGGTCCGGGCGCTGCGGCGGCTCGACCGGCCGGCTGCGCGGCGCGGTCGCGGGGCCGGCGGGCCCCGCGCGTGAGACGGTGAGGGCATGGTGACGCAGCTCGGCCTGGCCCTCGACGCGCTCGCGGTCGCGGACTGGCGGCGGCGCACCGCGCAGATGTACGCCGACGTCCGCCGCCTCGCCGAGGACGACCCCGCCGCGGCCCACGCCGAGTGGGTCGCGCGCCGCGACGAGCTGTTCGCCACGCACGCCGCCTCGCCCCTGCACCACGCCGCGAAGGCCGTGTTCGAGGGCCTGTCGGTCGCGCCGTACGACCCGGCGTACCGGTTCGAGGTGCGGGTGCGGGCGACGTCGGCGCAGCGGCTCGAGGTGACGACCGGGACCGACGGGGTGGTGCCGTTCGACCGCGTGGGCCGCGTGGAGCTCGAGGGCCTGGGGTCGCTGTCCGTCTGGGCGCTGCGCACCTACGGCGGCGGCATCTTCATCCCGGTCAAGGACGCCACGGCCGGGAAGGGCACCTACGGCGGCGGGCGGTACCTGCTCGACACCATCAAGCACGCGGACCTGGGCCGGGCCACCGACGGCGGGCTGATCCTCGACCTGAACTTCGCGTACAACCCGTCCTGCGCGTACGACCCGGCGTGGGCGTGCCCGCTCGCCACCCGCGGGAACGTGCTGCCCGCCCCGGTGCCGGTCGGCGAGCAGCAGCCCGACCCGAAGCTCGTGGCGGACTTCGAGCTGGAGTAGCGCTCAGCGGCCGCGGCGGCCCGCGCGGCGGATCCGGAACGTGCCCGCCGCCAGGCCGACCAGCAGCATCGCGGTCAGGGCGACCCACAGCGGCGTGGTGACCGTGGTGGCCAGGAGGTGGATGCGGACCGGCTGCCGGTTCTGCGCGACGAACACCACCGCGAGCACCACCAGCAGGATGCTCAGCCAGCGGCGCTGCAGGAACGCGAGGACCGGGTTCGGGCGGTCGGTGGGGGTCTCGGTGCTGCTCACGGCGGGCTCCTCCTGGACGGCGGCGGCGGCGGACCGCCGGTCCGAGCATGGCGCAGGACCGGGCCGCACGACCACCTACGCTGTCCGGCGTGCCGCTGACGATCGAGACCCGCAACCCCGCCGAGATCACCGCCGCCGAGCTGTACGCCCTGCTGCGGCTGCGCGTCGACGTGTTCGTGGTGGAGCAGGCGTGCCCGTACCCCGAGCTCGACGGCCAGGACCTGCTCGACGACTCCCTGCAGGTGTGGGCGCACGACGACGGCGAGCTCCTCGGCACCATCCGGGTGCTGCGCGCGGGCAGCGACGAGCCGGCGATCGGCCGGGTCGCGACCGCCGGTGCCGCCCGCGGGCGCGGGGTCGCCGGCGCGCTGCTGGAGCACGGCATCGCGCTGTGCGGGCCCGGCGCGACGATCCACCTGCACGCGCAGGCGCACCTGGAGGCCTGGTACGGCCGGTTCGGGTTCGAGCGCGCGGGCGCGGACTACGACGAGGACGGCATCCCGCACGTGCCGATGGTGCGCACCCCGCGCTGACGCGAGCGGTCGCCGGGGGCCCTCAGCGCTGGCAGGTCGGGCACCAGTAGAGCTTGCGCCCGGCCATCTCCTCCACGACCACCGGGGTACCGCACGTCCGGCAGGGCTCGCCGCCGCGGCCGTACACCCAGTGCCGCTGCGCCTGGTCCCGCAGCGCCTCCGCGCGGCCCGCGTCGTCCAGGTCCTCGCGGGTCAGCATGACGCCGGTGGCGATGCCGTCCGCGAGCAGCACCGACCAGTCGTCCCACAGCGCGCGGGCGGTCTCGGCCGGGACCCGCCTGCCGGGCGTGTGCGGGTCGAGCCGGGCGCGGTAGAGCAGCTCGGCGCGGTAGATGTTGCCGATCCCGGCGACCACGGCCTGGTCCATCAGCAGCTGCCCGACAGGCGTGCCGCGCGCGGTGAGCCGCTGCACCATGACGTCCGCGGCCGTCCCGGGCCCGGGCGCCACGGCGTCCGCGACGGCCGGGTCGGACTCGCCGGGCTCGACGTGCGCCGCCGCGCCCGTCGCCGCGGCGACCGCGTGCGGGTCGGCCATCCGGGCGCGCACGTCGTCCTCGACCGCGGGGTCCGGGCCCAGCTTCGCGAGCGCCGCGGCCGTCGCGGCGGGGTCGAGCACCTCGCACGCGGTGGGGCCGCGCAGGTCGGCGACGGTCTGCTCGGTGGCCAGCCGCACCCGCACCTGGCCGACCGGCTCCGGCGGGAAGTCCTCGGACTCGGCGCCCTCGTCGCCCTCGCGCTCCCCCTCGCCCATCCGGACCGACCGGCGGACCCGCGGCGCGCCGAGGCTCGCGACCGCGCCGCCGCCCTCGACCAGCGGCGACACCACGCCGAGGAAGTCCCACGCCCCGTACAGGCCGAGGTGCACCCGCAGCACGTGGCCGCCCGCGAAGCCGAGGAACAGCTGCTTGCCGACCGCCGCGGAGGTCAGCAGCTCGCGCCCGTCGAGCAGCGCGGCGCCCTGCGCGAACCGCCCCTGCGGCGAGGACACCGCCAGGCGGTGGCCGACGAAGTCCCGGGCGAACTGCCGGGCGATGCGGTGGACGGTGTGACCCTCGGGCATGCGCCCAGGCTAGGGGCGACCTCCGACGCCCGCGCGGGCCGGGATCAGTCGTCCCAGAACGCGACCCAGGCGCCCACGGCGAGCAGCACCACGAGCACGCCCGCCGCCGGCCACAGCGCGGCGGACCACGTCCAGCCCGCCGCGAGCTCGTGGACGACGTCCCGCCCGCCGACGACGCGGCCGACGAGCGCGGTCGCCGTGCGGAGCACGAGCTCCACCAGCGTGTCGACGGCTCCGGTCAGCACGCGGTCGCCCGCGGCGCGGCATCCCTGCAGGTCATGGGTCCATCCTGGCAGGCACAGCGGGCGCACAGCCAGCCGCCGTGCCGCCGGTCGGCCGACCCCGTCCCAGGGAGCGGCCGGGTGCGGGGGCCGCCTCGACGCGCTCGGTACGCTGCGGGGACCGTCCGCACGGACCGACAGGGGACCCCGCATGGCCACGAGCACGCCGCCCGCGACCGAGCCCGCCGCGCCGGACCGCCGGCAGCGCGCCCGGCTGGCCGCCCTGGCCGTCGGCGTGGTCGCTCTGCTCGCCGTCGCCGGCGTCTGGTTCGGGGCGCACCAGCGCGCGCAGGCCCAGGGCCGCGAGGATCTCGAGGAGGCGCTCGCCGCCCTCGCCCCGGTCGCCACCGAGCTCCAGCAGATGACCGACTCCTCGCGCGAGGCGCTCGCGTCGACGGAGGGACGGCTGCTCGACCCGGCCGTCGGCACGACGATGGCGACCGCCATCGAGGACGCCGAGGCGCTCGACACGTCGGCGCCGACCGAGGGGTCGCCCGCCGAGCAGGCGGCGGCGGTCGACCGGACCCGCGAGGCGGCCCAGGACCGCCTGGCGACCCTCCATGACGCGTCCGTCGCGCTGTTCACCGACAGCTACCACTTCGACCTGCAGCAGGAGGCGGACGCCCTCGCCGCCGCGACCGCCGGGCTGGACGGCGCGGTGGCCACCGGCGAGCAGGCGCTGGCGGCGGGCACCGGGGACGCGGACGCGCGGTCGGCGCTGCGGTCGGCGCTCGACGCGGCCGCCGCCGCGCGCGCGACGCAGGTGGACGCCGAGGACATCGACTCGGTCATCGGGGCCACCACCGCCGTCCGGGACGCGCGGACCGCGGTCGAGGCGGCGACGGGCGCGCTCGCGGGCTGACGCCACGCCGCCGCCGCGGCCGGCCGGCGTCAGGCCCGGTCCGCCCCGGGCACGTCCGCCTTCACGTCGTCGTACCCGTGCGCGTTCGGCAGCTCGGCCGGCGCGTACACCAGCCGCACCACTCCGGTCGGGAAGATGTCCGACCGCAGCAGCCGCAGGGGGTAGATCGGCGCGCCCTCGTCGAACAGCCGCTCGCCGCCCCGGGCCGCGACCGGGTGCACGAGCAGCCGCAGCTCGTCGAGCAGGCCGGCGGCGAGCAGCTGCCGCACGACGGACAGCGACCCCGGCACGACGACCTTGCCGACGCCCGGCTCGGCCTTGAGCGCGGTCACGGCCCCGATCAGGTCGCCCTCGACCCGCTCGGCGTTCCGCCAGCCCAGGTCGGCCGTCCCGCGGGTGGCGACGGGAGGTGCCAGGCCGGGTCGATCTCGGCCACGCCGTCGAGCGAGATGAACAGGGTGGAGACGATCGTCGCCATCGGGTCCTCCGGTGTGCGTGCGGCGCCGCGGCCGCGCGGTCCGCGGGTGCGTGGGCACCCATCACACCCCACCCGGTCGCGCGCGCCCAGGACCGGGCGTCCACGGGCCGGACGCGGACGTCGCGGCCGGCCGCGCGCTGACCTGCGCGGCCGTCGCGGGGGCGGTGCCGGTCTCTTGACACCGCCCGGCGGCCTGCTCACACTCGTCGGCATGTCCGCCGTCCGGCACGCCCACGCGACCCCGCTCCCCGCGGGGTCCGTCGCCGTGCCGTCGGTGCGGTGCAGCTGTCGCCCGTGTCGCTGACCTGCCACTGGTCCTCCGCCCGCGCCTGAGCGCGCGCCCGCGGGACCCGTCGCGTCACCCCGCGCAGCCGCCCTCCGCGCGGCCCCGGTCGACCCGGGCCGCCGCGCGAGCACCCCGCACCGCAGCCGGACCCCAGGAGCCCCCATGCCGCAGCACGCCCGCGTCGACGTCCTCCCCGTCCAGGAGGTCGTCGCCTCCGCCTCCCCGAGCGCCTGGCGCGACGGCCTCGTCCGCGAGCAGGGCGACGCCCAGGTGACGGTCGCCCTGCTCGACGGCGAGGTCGCGGTGCTCACCACACGCGCGGTGCCGCAGCCCGGCGAGCCGGTCGCGGTGCACCCGGTCGCCGGGCTGCTGGCCGTCGGCGGCGTCTGGTACGACGCGCGCCCGCCGGTCTGAGTCCGGTCGCTCCGACCGGTCAGGCCGTCGACGACATCGCCGAGCGGCAGGCGTCGACCATGGCGCGGCAGGCCTGGGCGCAGATCCGGCAGTGCTCGGACATCGACGCGTGCTGCTCGCACTCCGCCGCGCACGCCTCGCCCACGGCCACGCAGGCGGCCATCATCGACGACATCGCGGACGCGTCGTAGCCCGCGGGCCGCAGCATCATCCGCATCGTGGTGGTCGCGACGTCCGCGGTGCTCGCGCACAGGGACGCACATCGGGCCATGCTCTCCCCGGCGTCGGCGTCCGCGCACATGGTCGCGGCCATCGCCGCGGCCGAGCAGGCCTCGATGCAGGGCTGCATCGACACCATGTCCATCCCCGTCGTGCCGGCCGGCATCGACTTCATCATGTCCGTCATCATGCTCACGGCAGGTCCACCTCTCGAGCGATCGGCTGGTGCTCCGGCACGGCCGACGCTACGCCGGGGGCTCGTCGGGCCACCAGGGTCGCGCGCCGGCGTGCACGGGCGTGCGCGCCGCCCGCGCGTCAGGGGGCGGCGTCCAGGGTCCCGACCTCCACGGTGACGACCGTCCCGCCCGCCGGAGCGGCGAACCCGCGCTCACGGGGACCGGCGCCGCCCGGCGGGACCGAGACGTCGGGACCCGCGAGCACGACGACGAACCGCTCCCCCGCGAACCCCGTGGCCAGCAGCTTCCCGTCGAGCGGGACCGGCGACGTGCGCAGGCCGTACTGCGGGCCGTAGGCGGACACCCAGGCGGCGATCGCCTGGTCCGGCGGCAGGTCGACCTCGTACGCCACCCGGACGAGCCCCCGCTCGTCCGGGTCGCCGAGCAGCCCCCGCCGGGGCTCGAGGTCCTCCCGCCCGAGCGTGACCGCGGCGACCGGCGGGACCACCACGGCCTCGGCGGCCAGCTCGGCGGTGCCCGGGCCCGGCCCGGCCGACCAGGCCCGGAGGCCCACGACCGCGAGCACCCCCAGGGCCGCGCCGGCCGCGAGCGCCAGGAGGGAGACGACGAGGGAGGAACGACGAGGGGTCACGCGGGGACCGTAGGGCTCGCGGCCGGTCGGGCGCGGGCGGACGCGGGCGCGTCACCCGATCGCCGCGCGGGACGTGGCACCCCGGGCCGGTCCCCGCCGCGCGGGGCCGCCCCGCCCCGCCTACCGTGGCGCGATGAGCCTCGCCGCCTCTGCCGCCGACCGCCTGATCCGCGTCTACCAGCGCCGGCTCTCACCCTGGAAGGGGTACTCCTGCGCGCACCGCGTCGCGCACGGCGGGACGTCCTGCTCCGAGGAGATCCGGCGCACCGTCGTCCGCCGCGGCGTCCTGAGAGGCCTGCGACCGACGGCCGCCCGGTTCGTCGCCTGCTACCAGGCCGCTGGGATGCTGGCGCAGTCGGACGTGCGCGGGGTGTGCTGCTGCGGCGGCATCCCGATCCCGTTCCGGTTCTGACGCGCGGTCACCCCCCTGCCTCGGCGGACGCCAGCACCTCCCGCGCGTGGGCGAGGTCCGGCGCCACCGCCCCGGCCTGCTCCGCGTCGAGCGGCAGCGCCTCCGCCTCGGCCAGCGCCGCCCCGGCCTCCTCGAACCGCCCCAGCCGGACGAGCAGCTCGGCGCGGTAGGCCAGCGCCCGCACCCGCTCGTCGGCCGGCGCGTCGGGGTGCCGGGTCAGACCGGCGTCGAGGGCGACCAGCGCCTGCGCGTCGTCGCCGCGCGCGTCGCCCTGCCGCGCCGCGACCTCGACGGCCCGGGCGAGCCCCGTCGCCGCGGGTTCCTCGGCGGCCACGTCGGCCTCGCGGAAGAACCGCAGCCAGTTCCCGCCGACGTCCACGACCGTGAACCCCGTCGTCGTGCCCTGCTTGCGCCGGGGCCGCAGCAGCCGCGGGATCCCCGACGCGGGGAGCCGGCCGAGGTGCGCGCGCAGCCCGTCGGCGAACTGCCGGTACAGCGCCTCGGCGTCGGGCACCACGACGATCACGCTCGCGTAGGACCCCTCCGGGTCGAAGCCGTCGATCCCGGCGAGGTGGACGCCCATGTCCTCGAGCTGCACGACCGCGTGCGGGTTCGGCCGCTTCTGCCGGTACGTCGGGCGGAACCCGAGGGCCTCGTAGAACGCGACGGCGGCGTCCACGTCGGGGCAGGGCAGGATCGGGTACATGCGCTCGCCGGCCATCGAGCCAGCATCCCGGCGGCCCGTCGCCGCGACAAGGGCGTCCTACTCGTCCGCCGACTCGTTCTTGCTGCGGATCACCAGCAGCGGGTCGGGCCGGCCGACGACGTCGAGGTCCTTGCCGTCGTAGTCGAACTGGTTGAGGAAGAACCGCATCGCGTTGACGCGCGCCCGCTTCTTGTCGTTGGACCGGATGATCGTCCAGCGCGCGTGCCGCTTGTCGGTGCGGCGGAACATCTCCTCCTTGGCCTGGGTGTACTCCTCCCAGCGGTCCAGCGAGGCGAGGTCCATCGGCGACAGCTTCCAGCGGCGCACGGGGTCGAGCTGCCGGATCGCGAACCGGGTGCGCTGCTCCTTGCGGGACACCGAGAACCAGAACTTCGTGACGTGGATGCCGGAGTCCACCAGCATCTTCTCGAACGCCGGGGCCTGCGCCATGAACGTCTGGTACTCGTCCTCGGTGCAGAAGCCCATCACGCGCTCGACGCCGGCGCGGTTGTACCAGGACCGGTCGAACATGACGATCTCGCCGGCCGTCGGCAGGTGCTGCACGTAGCGCTGGAAGTACCACTGGCCGCGCTCGCGGTCGCTCGGCTTCGACAGCGCCACCACCCGGGACGTCCGCGGGTTCAGGTGCTCGGTGAACCGCTTGATCGTGCCGCCCTTGCCGGCCGCGTCGCGGCCCTCGAACAGCACGATCGCCCGCTTGTCGTTGTCCTCGAGCCAGTACTGGAACTTCAGCAGCTCGACCTGCAGCCGGTACTTCTCCAGCTCGTACGCGTCCCGGTCCATGAGGTCGGGGTACGGGTACCCCTCCTGCCACGTGAAGACGGGGTTGCCCTGCGGGTCGATCAGGTCCGGGTCCGGCGTGTGGCCGTCGCGGACGGTGTAGCCGCTGTCGCGGAGGAACTCGATGTACTCCCGCAGGTCGCGAGGCGGGTTCACGACGGTCATGCGACCACTCTCGGGGCCGCCGGGCCGGTGCGCCAGTGCGCGATCGGTGGAACGGCGGGAGAACGCGCCCGCGAGGCCGGCGCCTCGCGCTAGCGTCCGCGGGGTGACCGACCGCCGCCCCCGCGTGCCGACCGCGGCCCTGGTCGTGGCCGCGGTTCCGGCGTGGCTCGCGGCCGCGTCCGGTCGGCTGGCCCTGGCGCTCGCCGAGCTCGGGGTCCTGCCGCAGGCGCTGGGGTGGCTCGTGTGGCCGCGCGGGACGTCCGTCCCCGTCCGGCTCGTGGGCGCCGTCGCCGGGCTCGTGCTCGTGGTCTGGCTGGCCGCGAGGCTCGTGCGCCGCTGGTGGGTGCGGACGCCCCTCGTGGCACTGGGCGTGCTGGCCGCGCTCACCGCGCCCATGACGCCCGACGTCGGCACGCAGGTCCTGTTCGCGTCGATGCGCCCGCAGCTCGACGCGATCGCCGAGCTCGTGCGGGACCGAGGCGTCTCGTGGTCGGGCTACGACGACGAGCTCCCGCCGCGCCTGGCCTCCGTGTCGGCCCACGGGCTCGTGGCGGCGCGGGGCGACGGCAGCGTGTTCGTGCCCCAGTGGGCCGGCATCCCCGACGACGCCGGGGGCTTCTGGTTCACGCCCGGCACGACCCCGGAGGGCCGGGACATGTGGGGCGAGATCTGCACCCAGCCGGTCCGCCTCGACGGAGACTGGTGGGCGTGCGCGATGCCGGAGCAGGCCGGGACGTGAGAAGCCCCCGCCGGGTGACCCGGCGGGGGCTTCTCAGAGCGGTAGCGGTGGGATTTGAACCCACGGTGGACTTTCACCCACACACGCTTTCGAGGCGTGCTCCTTAGGCCGCTCGGACACGCTACCTCGGGCCAGAACAGTACCGGATCCCGGGCGGAACTCCCGCATCGGGAGTCGTACCGTGGTGGACGTGACACCCCCGCGCCTCCCCGTGCCCGCTCACGACGCCGTCCGACCGAACCCGGGGAGCGTCGACGACGCGGTCCGGCTGCTCCGCGGGAGCCGCCTCACGGTGCTCACCGGGGCGGGCCTGTCGACCGACTCCGGGATCCCCGACTACCGGTCGCCCGACTCCCCGCCGCGCAACCCGATGACCTACCAGCAGTTCGTCGACGACGAGGGGTTCCGGCGGCACTACTGGGCGCGGAACCACGTGGGCTGGCGGTACGTGCACCGCACGCACCCGAACGCCGGGCACCGGGCGCTCGCGTCGATGGAGGCGCACGGCGTCGTGCTCGGGCTCATCACGCAGAACGTCGACCTGCTGCACGAGCAGGCCGGGTCGCGCCGGGTCATCGACCTGCACGGCCGGTACGACCGGGTCATCTGCCTGCGGTGCCACCGGACCGTCACCCGCGCCGCGCTCGCCGAGCGGCTGGAGGCCGCCAACCCCGGCTTCGCGGAGTCGGTCGGCGCGGTGGGCGACGTCGAGATCGCCCCCGACGCCGACGCGGTGATCGAGCAGACCTCGCACTTCCGGGTCGTCGACTGCTGGCTGCCGGACCCCGACGGCGGCGACGGCCCGTGCGGCGGGATGCTCAAGCCGGACATCGTCTACTTCGGCGAGACGGTGCCCGCGCCGCGGGTCGCCGAGGCGTACGCGCTGGTGGACGAGGCGGACGCGCTGCTGGTCGCGGGGTCGTCGCTGACCGTGCAGTCGGGGCTGCGGTTCGTGCGGCACGCCGCCGAGGCGGGCAAGGCGGTCGTCATCCTCAACCGGGGGGCGACCCGCGGGGACCCGCTGGCGACGCTGACCCTGGACGCCGGGACCTCGGAGACGCTGGCGGAGCTGGCCGACCGGCTCTGACCTGGCGGGTCGCCCGACCGCCCGGCCGGACCCGGGAGCCCCTGCCGCACCAGAGGCGGGCGGGGACGGTTCGTGCCACGCTCCGCTCGTAACCGCCCGTGCAGCCAGGCGCGGGCACCCGCCGGAGCCTTGCGGCGGCCCGACCCGGGACCTATAGTCGCGAGCATGTGGCATCGTTGCCACATCGCCGACGGCACGGCTGGGGCAGGCCACCACCGGCGTCCACGGTCGTCTGGAGGCCTCGATGACGCAGCTGAGAGCCGACGCCGCTCCGGCCGTCGCACGCTCGACCCGCGCCGCACGCAAGCGCCGTACCAAGGTGCCCTACAACCGGCGCGAGGCGCTGGCGGGCTACCTGTTCATCTCGCCCTGGATCGTCGGGTTCCTGATCTTCACGGCCGGCGCGATGATCTACAGCCTCGTGATCTCGTTCAGCCGGTACAACCTGGCGACGAACACGGCGCGCCCCGCGGGGCTCGACAACTACGCCCAGCTGTTCTCCGACCCGCGCGTCGCGACCTCGCTGGGGAACACGCTGTTCTACGCGGTGCTCGCGGTGCCGCTCGAGATCCTGGTGGCGCTCGGCCTCGCGTCGCTGCTCAACCAGGCCGGGCGCGGCGCGGGGTTCTTCCGCACCGTGTACTACCTGCCCAAGATGACACCCGCGGTCGCCACGGCGGCGGTGTTCTTCCTGCTGCTGAACGGCAACACCGGCGCGATCAACCAGTTCCTGCGGATCTTCGGGATCGAGGGGCCGCAGTGGCTGGTCGACCCGGCGTGGATCAAGCCGTCGATCGTCCTGATGACGCTGTGGGGCGTCTCCGGGACGATGGTGATCTTCCTGGCGGCGCTCAAGAACGTGCCCCGCGAGCTCTACGAGGTCGCCGAGCTCGACGGCGCGGGCGTCTGGCAGCGGTTCCGGAACATCACGCTGCCGATGATCTCGAGCGCGATCTTCTTCAACGTGATCGTGCTGTCGATCGCCGCGTTCCAGGTCTTCGACCAGGCGTACCTGCTGTTCTGGCGCGACCAGTCGAACGCCTCACCGGAGGCGTCGCTCTTCTACGCGATCTACCTCTTCCAGCAGGCGTTCCGGCAGTTCAACTTCGGGTTCGCCGCCGCGATGGCCTGGCTCCTCTTCGTGATCATCATGATCATCACGGCCATCCAGATGAAGTTCGGCAACCGGTTCGTCTACTACGAGGGAGGCAAGGACTGATGGCCAGCACCGGCACCGCCGGCACGCCCGTCCGCCAGGTCCCGGGCCTTCCCGAGGACGCGGCCGGCCAGGGCGACCGCCCGATCGACCCGAACCGGCCACCTCTGGACGAGCGGCGCCCCGGCGGACGCACCGGCCGGCGCGTCCGCCGCGCGGTCGTGATCGCTCTCCTCGTCGTGATGTCGTTCGTCTTCCTGTACCCGTTCGCCTGGCTGCTCGCCGCGAGCCTCAAGGGCCGGGGCCAGGTGTTCGACAACTCCCTGTGGCCGAGCGAGTTCCACTGGGACAACTACGTCCGCGTGTTCGACGAGCTGCCGCTCGGGAACTGGATGATCAACAGCGTCGGCATCGCGGTGCTCGCGGCGGTCACCGTCGCGGTGTCGTCGTCGCTCGTCGCCTGGGGGTTCGCGCACTTCCGGTTCCCGCTGCGCGGCCCGCTGTTCGGCCTGGTCCTCGCCACCATGATGCTGCCGGGCGCCGTCACGATGATCCCGATCTACCTCATCTGGAAGGAGCTCGGGTTCCTCGGCACCTGGGTCCCGCTGTTCGGCGCGAACCTGTTCGGGTCCGCGTTCTACATCTTCCTGCAGCGGCAGTTCTACCTGGGTCTGCCGCGGGAGCTGTTCGAGGCCGCCCGGATCGACGGCGCGAGCCAGTGGAAGACGTACTGGCGGATCGCGTTCCCGCTGTCCCTGCCGTCGTTCATCATCGTGCTGCTCTTCGAGTTCCAGGCCTCCTGGAACAACCTGCAGGCCGCGCTGATCTACCTGAACGCCGGAAGCCCGGAGGATTTCACGGCGCCGCTCGGCATCGCGTACGCGATGACCCGGTACTCGCCGACCGCCGGCGGGCAGGGCGACTACCAGTACGTGATGGTCGCGTCGCTGCTCGTGACGCTGCCGATGCTCGCGCTGTTCGCGTTCGGGCAGCGGTACTTCATCGAGGGCGTGGCCACCCAGGGCCGCAAGGGCTGACCGCCCCCGCGCCGGAGGGCCGGACCGCGCGACGCGGTCCGGCCCTCCGGCGTCCCCGCGCGGAACGCGTCAGACCGGGTCGGCGAGCAGCGCCGCGGGGCGCGCCAGCGCCTGCTCGCAGCCCAGCAGCAGGGCCCCCACCGTCCAGGCGTGGCTCAGCGTCAGCAGCATGCCCTTCGGCTGGAAGCACGCGGTCTGGTAGTACCGCTCCGAGGCCATCCCCCGGTACGCGTTGAAGTCGCCGTCGAACCGCGCGACCAGCTGCCGGAAGCAGGCGAGCGTCTCCGCGGCGCGTTCGGCGTAGTACGGGTCGCCGGTCGCGGCCGACAGCTCCGCGAGCTCCTGGGTGCACACCAGCCCGTAGGCGTGCAGGTGCTGGTTCGACGGCGAGGCGTTGTCGGCGCCGCGGGTCGCGAACGCGTAGGTGTCCAGCAGGGTGCCCGCCGGGAAGGCCGTGTTGTACGCGTACCGGAAGGTCAGCATCCAGTCGGCGGCGCGCCGCGCCAGGTCGAGCCACCGGGGTTCGCCCGTGCGGCGGTGCAGCGCGACGTAGGACATGACGGCGACGTACCCGTCCTCGGAGGTGGGCGCCAGGTCGACGTCCTCCGGGGCACCGTGGATGAACTCGCGGTCGACGAACTGCGCGTAGTGCTCCCCTGCCCGCACTGCAGCCGCGAGGTACGCGCCGTCGGCGCCGTCCGGCCCGTCCCAGCGCTCCGACTCGGCGAGCGCCGCGACCCAGGTGAGGCCGGCGGCGCCGTCCCAGGACAGCACCTCGCCGGTCTCCGCGTGGTGCGCGGAGCCGAGGTTCCCGTCCGGCCGCTGGCGCCTCACCACCGCGTCGAGGTTCGACCGCAGCGCGGCCTCCCACCCGGGGTGCGCCGCGCGGACGTCCTCGCCGAGCTCGAGCGCGCGAGCCAGGAACAGCGACGCCTCGGCGAGGGTGCGCGAGTGCAGCAGGCCGGCGGTCGGCGACCAGCTCTGCTGCCAGCCGTGCTCGGCGTACCAGACGCCCCAGAACGTCCCCGACGGCGACAGGTTGTCGCAGATCAGGTCGACCACGCGCGCGGCGTCGGCCCCCGCGGCGGTCTTGCCGCGGCGGCGCGCGTGCGCGAGCAGCGCGTAGGCCCACGGGATGCCGCTGACCCAGCCGACGTGCATCGCCTGGCGGTCGACGGACAGGCCGTCCCGCCCCGAGACCTCGCGGTCGAACCCCACGGTCTCGAGCAGCACGCCGGGCTCGGCGTAGTGCCAGCGGTGCAGCCCCTCGGCGGCGAGGTTCGCCGCCTCCTCGACGTCGACCCACGGGCGCAGCGGCGAACCGCTGCGGACCCGCTCGTGCTCCTCGCGCAGGATCGGCGCGTACGCGTGCCGGTCGGGGCCCATCGCGTACACGGCGAACCGCAGCGTGACCCGCTCGCCAGGCGCCCAGCGGTAGGTGCTCGTCTCGGCCGGGACCGGGGTGGCGGACCCGGCGTACGACACCGGCCCCTCGCGGAACGGGAAGGTCAGGTGCACGCTGCCGACGCCCGTGGCGGCGTGGTGGGCCAGCCCCAGGCCGGTCATGCCGACCGGCGTGGTCTCGGGCGCGACGAGCGCGACGCCGCCCGGCCCGGCCCACGCCAGCACGGCCGGCGTCGCCGCACGGTCCGCGCGGAACTCCCAGCGGTCGCTCACCATGCGGGCGGGGTCGTCGGCTCCGGGCTCGAACCGCGGGAACAGGCGATCGCACGCGGCGGGCCGGTTCTCGCCGTAGAAGGCGCCCGGCACGAGCCACCACGGCGCCTCCGGTGCGGCCGGCAGGAACGCCCGCACCCGGATGCAGGCGTCCGTCGGGACGTCCCCGCGGTGCTCGACGTCCAGGCGCACGTCGACGCGCCCGGTGGTCGTCGGCGGCGCCCAGGTCGCCACGGTGCGGAACGGCCCCGCGTCGCCCGTGACCGCGCGCGGTCCCGCGGGCGCCGGCGTCGCGGCCGTCACGCCTCCGTCGGGCCGCACCACCTCGATGACGTGCGGCACGGAGCCCACCACGGGCCCGTCGCCGTCCGGCCACTGCGAACCCGTCGGTCGCAGCAGGACGCCCTCGTCCACCGTTCCGTCCTCCACCGTCGTCGGTCCCGGGCCCGGCTCGCGGGCCGCGGTCAGGGCGCGGGCGGCTCGTCGGCCGCCCACGCATCCACCATCTCGCTGATCACGTGCAGCACCAGCGTGTGCATCTCCTGGATGCGCGGCGTCGCCTCGGACGGCACCAGCACCAGGTGGTCGGCGTGCTCGCGCGCGGGCCCGCCGTCGCCGCCCGCGAGCAGCAGCGTCGTGGCGCGGTTGACGCGGGCGGCTTCGAGCGCGCGCACCACGTTCGGCGACCTGCCGCTGGTGGTGAACGCGACGACGAGGTCGCCCGGCCGGGCGAGCGCCTGCACCTGGCGCGCGAACACGTCGTCGTAGGCGTAGTCGTTCGCGATGCACGTCATCGACGTGGGGTCCGTGCTGAGCGTGACGGCGGGCAGCGGGCGGCGGTCGCGCTTGTAGTGTCCGACGAGCTCGCCGGTCAGGTGCTGCGCGTCCGCGGCGCTGCCGCCGTTGCCGAGCGTGTACAGCGTGCCGCCGCGCGCGAAGGTGTCGCGCACCAGCTCCCCCGCTGAGCGGATCCGGTCGGCCAGGCCGACCATCGCGCCGGCGACGTCGGCGTGGGCGTGGAGGTGGGCGTGCAGCCAGTCGGTGGGCGGCGCCGCGAGGTCCGACGCCGGCGGCGCGGGGGCGAGCAGGGGTGCGGTGGGATCAGACACGAGCGGCCTCCGTCGGGGCGGGGTCGTGCGGCGGGCGGGCGGGGGTGCGGGCGGGCGCGGGGGCGGCGGGCAGCACGTCGAGCGCGATCGCGCCGGCGCCGACGACGCACACCACGTCCCCCAGCGCGGCGAGCCGGACGGTCGCGGCGCGGGCCGCGGGCGGCATGGCCTCGCGGGCGACGAGGGCGCGCACGGGGTCGAGCAGCATCGCGCCCGACCGGGTCACGCCGCCGCCGAGCACGACCAGCTCGGGCTCCAGCACGTTGACCAGGTCGGCGACGGCACCGCCGAGCAGGTCGACCGTCTCGTCCCACACCCGGGCGGCGAGCGGGTCGCCCGCCGCGGCGGCGGCGCTGACGTCCGCGGCGGTCACCGCGGGCAGCGCCGCGAGCGGGGACCGGGCGGCCTCGGGCGAACCGTCGGCGAGCGCCTCGGCGGCGCGCGCGGCGATCGACGACCCCGACGCGTACGCCTCGACGCACCCGGCGCGGCCGCAGGAGCACGCGCGGCCGCCGCGGCGGACCGTGATGTGGCCGAGCTCGCCGCCGTTGCCCGCGGCGCCGCGGTGCAGCCTGCCGTCCAGCACGACGCCGCCGCCCACCCCGGTGGAGATCGTCAGGTAGACCAGGCTGCCCAGGCCGCGCCCGGCGCCGTACCGGTGCTCGGCGACGGCCGCCGCGGTGGCGTCGTTCTCCAGCGCGAACGGGACGCCGAACTCCGCGGCGGCCAGCGGCCCGACGGGCACGTCGTCCCACCCGGGCAGGTGCGGCGGCGACTGCAGCACGCCGGACGAGGCGTCGAGCGGCCCGCCGCACGCGATGCCGACGGCGCCGACGGGCCCGAGCCCGGCCTCGGCGACCGCCTCGTGACCCATGGCGAACAGCCGGCGGACGACCGCGTCCGGGCCCTCCTCGCGCCGGGTGGGCCGGACGCGCAGCCCGTGCACCGCGCCGTCGGCCGTGACGACGGCGACGGCGAGCTTCGTCCCGCCGATGTCGAGCCCGAGGACGGGCGTCCCGGCGGCCGTGCCGCCGTCCGCGGGCGCGAGCGAGCCGTCCGTCGTCATGCGTCCTCCCGACCCCGGCGGGTGCGCGGCCGGGTGCGGCGGCGCACGGGGATCCCGGGGCGACGGAGGCGGCGGTGCCACGCGCCCTGGGATCGATTCCAGATCGAGCATAGGAGCGGGCGCGAGCGAGCGTCAAGCGTCGCTCGGGATCGCGACGGGGCCGGGTGGGATCGAGTCCAGGTCAGCGGCGCGCTGACCGCTCGCAGACCGGCGCACCGAGCGCTCCGGGCACCCCCACCGCCGGCCCGGCGCCCGGTCCCGGGCGACGGGCCCGGAGTCGGGCCCCGGCGGAGGGTCCCGGGGTCAGGCCCCGGCGGGCGGCGCCGTCGAGCCCCGCTCGGCGACCGCGGCGGAGAGCATGACCGTGCGCTTCGGGGACTCGGGGCTCTGGATCCGGTCGAACATCTGCGCGACCGCCGCCTCGCCCAGCGCCACGGCGTCCTGCGCGACGGCGGTGACACCGGGGCTGACCATGGTCATCCACGGCGCGTCGTCGAAGGACACCAGGCTGACGTCCTCGGGCACGCGCAGGCCGAGCGCCTGCGCGGCGCGCCAGACGCCCTCCGCGAGCACGTTGTTGGCCGCGAACACGGCGGTGGGCCGCTCCGGCCCCCCGAGGAGCTCGCGCGCCACCGCCGTCGCCGCGCCGACGTCCCAGCCGCCGCGCACCACGAGCGCGTCGTCGAGCGGCAGCCCGGCCGCCAGGAAGGCCGACCGGTAGCCGACCAGGCGGTCCCGGCCGGTCGTCCAGTCCATCTCGTCGATCAGCAGCGCGACGCGGCGGTGGCCCTGCTGCAGCAGGCTGGCGGTGACGCGCTCCGCGGCGGCCTTGTTGTCGACGACCACCGCGTCGCAGACGCCCTCGGCGAACTGCCGGTCGACCTCGATGACGGGGATCCGGTGCCGACCCAGGTACTCGGTGACCTCGGCGGACAGCGGGGTGAGGATGACGCCCGCGACGCGCAGCGCGACGAAGGTCTCGGCGGCCTCGAGCTCGGCCTCGACCGAGCCGGCGTCGTCCGCGAGCATCATGGCGTAGCCGCGCCTGCGGGACTGCGAGCTGACCCCGCTCGCCAGGTCGGCGTAGAACGAGTTGCGCAGGTCGGAGACGAGCACGCCGATCGAGCGGCTGACCTGCTGACGCAGGTTCCGGGCCATCGCGTCCGGCACGTAGCCGAGCGTCTGCGCGGCGCGTCGGACCCGCTCGCGCACGGCGGGGGCGACGTAGCCGCGGCCGGTCAGGGCGCGCGAGGCGGTGGAGCGGGAGACGTCCGCGGCCTCGGCCACGTCCTTGATCGTCGCGCGTCGCCCTGCGGCGGTGACCGCGCCGCGCGCGCCCGGCACGGCAGCCTCCATGCAGTGCTCCTCGAGTTCCCCGACCCCGCAGGGCCCTCAGTCCGCCACCACGTCCACGAGCGCCTCGGCGTGCTGCCCGAGGCGCAGGTCGCCGATGCTGACGTCGACGGCGAGCCGCCGGCGGACCGCCCCGGGACCCGTGGGCACCACCTCCAGGTCGACCTCCGCGTGCCCGGAGGGCGGGAGCGCGACGACGGCCTCGTCGGGGTGCGCGCGCCAGCCTAGCGGCAGCACCGCCCGCAGGGTCGCCTTGCGGTCCTCGCGGGTGGGGTTGCGGACCGTGACGGTGAACCGGGCGGGCTGGCCGGCGGGCACCGCGGAGACGTACGGGGCGATCCGCGCCATCCGGGTGTCGGAGCCGAGGTCGAGCTCGTCGAGCGGGAGCAGGTCGTGGTGCATCTGCACCAGCTCCTCCCCCTCCTGCTCGAGCATCCCGAGGTACGCGTCGTCGACCCAGCGCGGCTCCCAGTGCCCGGACACCATGACCCCCGGGGCGACCCGCCGGTAGAGCGCGGCGCTGTCCCGGTAGTCGGTGATCCGGAACAGGTTCCGGTACTGGTAGTTGAGGATCTCGCGCCGGTTGCCCGGGATGCCCATGCCGTCCTGCTGGTCGCCGGTGACGAGCACCCGCACGCCGTCGACCTCGACCTCGAAGGCGGCGGCGTACAGCGTGTGACCCGGCAGCTCGTGCACGGTGATCTCGTACTCGTGCCAGCGGAACGACTCCCCGAGCGGCAGGACGCGGTCGACGGGGATCGGGTCGTACCACTGGCACGGCAGGTCGTGCCGCAGCGGGTCCGTGAGGACCGGCGCGACGTTCGCGGGCGCCCAGACCTCGGTGCCCTCGACCTCGCGCAGCAGGTTCATCCCCGCCACGTGGTCGTCGTGGTAGTGCGTGGGGAGCACGGCCTCGACCGTCGTGACCCCGTGGTCGCGGCGCAGCGCGGGCAGGGAGGCGAGCCACGGCCGGCGCGAGGCCCGGTCCCCGCCGGACGGCAGCCCGGTGGTCATGTCGTAGCCGTAGTCCATGAGCAGCGCGGCGCCGTCCCGGGACACCAGCACGTAGGAGCACGCGTTGCTCGACAGGTTGAGCAGGAAGTGGTCGGTGATCCGCTGGAACGGCTCGGCGAGGCGCAGCCGGAGGTCCCACGGCTGGGGCCGCCGCGAGTCGACGTAGCCGCGCATCCGGGTCGCCAGCAGGCCGAGCGCGTGCTGCGGGTCGTCCATCGGCCGGCCGTGCGACGGCAGCAGCAGGTCGAGGCGCTCGTCCATCAGCAGGTAGCAGGACAGGACCGTCATCGCCGGCCCCTCGTTCTCGGTGTACGACCACTGCGTCGCCGCGAGCGACCAGACCTTGCCGGGTGCGTAGACGAGGTCGCCGGTGAAGCCCAGGCGCCGGCCGTCCCGCTCGACGACGTACGTCACCGACCCCGTCGTGTGCCCCGGCGTCGGGACGACCCGGACGGGGACGCCCCCGTAGACCCGGGTGCGGTACTCCGGGACGACGTCCGCGACCGGCACCGGCTCCAGCAGCGAGAACCGGTCCTCCCGCAGGTTGTAGTCGTTGACCACCCGGCGCGTGCGCCACATCTCGTCGACGCGGTCGAACAGGTCCCGCTCGACCGGCGGGACGTGCACCCGGATCCCGGCCGCGACCGCGCGCGGCAGCCCCTGGCCCTGGTCACGGTGGTGGTGGGTCATGAGGACGTCGGTGATCCGGTCGACGCCCATGTCCTCGAGGTGGTCGAGCGCGGCGCCGGAGCCGAAGTCGATCGCGACGGCGGTGCGGGCGCCGTCGGGAGCGGGCTCGGCGGCGCGGACGACGTACACGTGGCAGGTGTCGGCGACGCGGAACACCCCGGGCGCGACCTCGACGACCTCGGCGACGGCGGCGATGGGGGGCATGGCGCTTATGGTATCGATTCCAGATGGCGAGCGGCAAGCGATGAGACCGAAGAGAAGCGCTGCTCAGAGGCGGTTTCGGGGGCTATGCCGGGTTCGTCCTGCCGGGGGGGCCGCGCGCGCCCGGCCGGCGCTACGGGACCGCGAGGACCTGACCCGCCGCCCGGAGCTCGTCCTGCAGCGCCGCGACGTCGACGGCCTGCACCGCCCGACCGGCCGCCGCCGCCCGCGCCGCGGCGAGCCCCGCGACGTGCCCGAGCATCTGGTACTGGGGCTCCATCCGGATCGACGAGAACGCGACGTGCGACGCCGACACGCAGACGGGCACGACCAGGTTCGTGCAGTCCGCCCAGCGCGGCACCAGCGCCCGGTACGGGATCGGGTACGGCGGCACCGGCACCGAGTAGTACCCCTCGGTGACGACCATGCCGACCGGCCGCGGGTGCTCGTGCACCCAGCGCCAGGTGCGCTGCACCTCCCGCACGTCCAGGTGGTAGGAACCCATCGCCACCGCGTCGTGCCAGCGGGCCGGCCCGCGCAGGTCGTGCTCGGTCAGCACCACCTCGCCGACCATCCGCCGCGCCTCGCGGACGTACAGCTGGTGCGGTAGGTGGCCGGTGTCGGCGAACTCGTCGGCCGGGAGCCCCCAGCGGGCGAGCTCGCGGCGCACCGGCTCCGGCACCGCGGGGTCGTGCGTGAGGAACCACAGCAGGTCCTGCGCGTGGTGCTTGTGGTGCCGCACGATCTCCTCCCGCCGCTCCCGGCCCGCGGTCGGGTACTCCCACGCGGCGCCGTCGAGCACGCTGAGCGAGAACGGGCCGAGCGAGTTGCCGTCCGCCTTGCCGCCGGGCAGGTTCGGCTCCAGCCCCAGCAGCGACCCGGCCCGCGGGACGTGGCCCCCGCGCGCCCAGTGGCGGAACAGCCGGCGGCCGAGCTCCCAGTGCGCCTCGTCGTAGCCGGGGCGCCGCTCGACCGGCACCCGGTCCGCCGCGGTCGTCAGGCACAGCCGGAAGCCGTAGGACATGACGCCGCCGTCGCCGGACCCGACCGGCGCCAGGGGGACGTCCCGGACCTGCGGCAGCACCGCGCCCGGGGACTCGCCCGACGGGTCGTCCACGAAGGGCGACACCCAGGCGGGGAACGCGTGCCGGCCGGGCACCGGCTCCCGACGCCCGGCGAACGCCTCGCCGTGCAGCGACCGGTCCTCGCGGCCGACCCGCGCGGGCACGCCGGCGAGCGCCAGCAGGTCGCCCTCGTAGGTGGCGTCGACGAACGCGGCACCGGCCCAGGTCCGTCCGTCGGCGGTGCGCACGGCCCGGATCGTCCCACCCGCGACGTCCGCCGACCGCACCGCGGCGCCCAGCTCCACCCGGACGCGGGGATGGTCGAGCCACCGGCGCAGGATCGCCTCCGCGACGTGCGGCTCGGGCCCGGCGTAGGCGCCCACCGGGACGCCGTAGTGCGCGGCGACCTCCGCCCGGAACCGGGCCGCCATGCCACCCAGCACCCGGACGTCGCCGACGTCGGTGTACCCGAGGCCGCCGGAGGTCATGCCGCCGACGTGGACGCCGGGCTCCAGCAGCAGCACCGTCGCGCCGGCCTCGGCCGCCGCGACCGCGGCGCACACGCCGGCGGACGTGGCGCCGACCACGACGACGTCCGCCTCGGCGGTCACCGCGTCGCCCCGGCGACCGACCCTGCGCGCAGCCCGGCCCGGTACTCCGACCACGAGCGCGCGACGAGCGCCAGGTCCTCGGCGGCCAGCAGCTCCTGCGACCGGTCGACCCGCTCGGCGTAGTACAGCGCCGGCACCCCGCCCTCCCCCTGCGCGGCGACGTACTCGCGCCACTGCGCGCGGTCGAGCATGGGCCACTGGTCCGTGTCCACGAGGTGCCCCGGCAGGGCGGCGCGGGCGACCGCGCGGCGCACGCGCATCTGGTCGGCGAGCGGCACGACCCGGCCCGCGGTGTCCCGCTCCAGCACGTCGTTGAGCCGGACCATGTCGCACACGTCCCCGAACGCCGGGTGCGGGGTGTGCGTGACCACCAGCGCGTCCGGCTTCGCCGCCTTGGCGGCGCGGTACAGGTCCCGGAGCAGCGCGTGCAGCGCGGCGACGCCCCACGGCACGTCCGCGGCCGCGCCGCCCGCGGGGTGCGGCCGGACGGAGTGGCCCACCGGCGCCCGCTGCGTGAAGTCGACCTTGAACCCGTCGGCGTCGACGCCGTCCGGGCCGAGCAGGTGCGCGACCGTCCCCCGGACGCGCTCCCGGTAGGCCGGGCTCGCCGGGTCGACGGCGACGGGACGGCCGCCGGCGTCGACCAGGCACTCCTCGGCGGGCAGCCCCTCCGGGTCCCAGGCCTTCCACCACAGCAGGACCCGTTGCCCCGCCGCGTGCCGGGCGGCCACCCACGCGCGCAGGTCGGGCCAGCGGTCCTGGTCCACCTCGGCGGTGCCGTACGCCCGCTGCCACTTGTCGTCGACCACGACCGTGCCGGGGACGACGTCGTGCGCCGCGAGGTGCGCGAGCAGCTCGTCGTACACGTCCTCCCGGGCGAGGTCCGGTGCGATCGGCAGCCCGCGCGGCACCACGGCCGGGCCGAGGTCCTGCAGGAAGTACGGGTGCTCGGCTGGCTCGCCGGGCAGCGGGGCACGGGCGCACTGCGCGCCCCAGCCGCAGAACAGCGGCTCCGCCCACCAGCCGGCCACCGGCGCGACCGGGCCCTCGGGCGCGCCGGCCGCCACCAGGTCGGTGCGGTGGTCCGCGAGCGCCGCCCACGGGTCGGCCGCCGGGCGGAGCACGAGGGCGGGGCTGCGCCAGACGCCGTCGACGGCGGTGTGCGCGTCGTGGTCGAGCTCCAGCAGGAACCCGCCGTCGACGGGCTGGTACCGCAGCTCGGTGAGCCGCAGGTCGGCGACCGGGGCGACCAGGCCGAGGGCGAGCCAGCCCGGGGCGCCCGGCGCGGCAGCCGGGACGTCCAGCGCGGACGCCGCCGGCTCCCGGCCCAGCACCAGGCACAGCGGCGGCGGCGAGAACACGGCGTGCAGCCGGCCGGGCGAGGCGTCGCCGACGACGCCCAGCACCGCAGCGGACGCCGCGGGCCGCACGAGGTCGACCGGCTCGGTCGGCGTCGGCACGAACACCGAGCGGTGCTCGACCGAGGACCGGAACGTCCCGCCCGCCCCGTTCGGCAGCACCGCGCGCCCGCCGAGCACGCGGACGTCCGTCAGCACGCCCGTGCCCTCGACCTCGACCGTGAGCTCCAGCCGGTCGGGCAGGCAGCGCAGCGTCGTGCGCCGCCGACCCCACGCCGTGCTGGCGCAGTCGAGCCGGATCTCGGCGACCGGCGTGTCCACCGGGCCGGTGCCCACCGTCGCGCCACCCGCGTCGTGCACCGTGGGGGCGCCGACGTCGAAGGACTCGTCCGCCACGCCGACGACGTCCGCGGACGCCAGCAGGCTGAGGTGCGACCAGATGCGGCCGTCGGGGTCGGCGAGCACGGCGCGCGGCGGGTCGGCGCGGACCTCGAGCAGGTAGGCGTCGGCGTGGATCGTCCGGGTGCCGGGAGCGGCGGTGATGCGCATGGGTCCTCGGGGGGTCGTCGGGTGGCGTCGGGGCCGGTCAGCCGAACGGGGCGACCGCGGGCGGGGCGTCGGGCAGGGTCCCGGTGCGGGCGATCTCCGCGTACACCCGCCCGGAGTCCTTCACCGTGCGCCGGCCGGTCGGGTAGTCGACGTGCACCAGCCCGAACCGCGGCCGGTAGCCGAGCGACCACTCGAAGTTGTCCAGCAGGGACCAGTGCAGGTACCCGACGACGGGCGCGCCGCCCGCCATCGCCTCGTGCACGGCGCGGAGGTGGCCGAGCAGCAGGTCGGTGCGCCGCACGTCGTGCACCCGGCCGTCGTGGGTGGGCGCGTCGCCGAACACGCCGCCGTTCTCGGTGATCATCAGAGGCGTCCCGGGGTGCTCCCGGTGCAGGCGGAGGAGCAGGTCGCGGAGGGCGTCCGGCACGATCTCCCAGCCCTCGTCGGTGCGGCGCACGTCCCCCGACGGACCGACGACCCGCCACGGGAAGGGCCGGCCGGGCCCGGCGGGCGCGGCCGCCATGACCCGGCGGGTGTAGTAGTTCACGCCGATCCAGTCCTGCCGACCGCCGATCCGGTCCTCGTCCCCCGGCCGGACCACGTCGTCGAGGGACCGGCCGAGCGCGCGCTCGTAGTGCGCACGGGTGTCGTCGGGGTAGCCCCGACCGGCGAGCGGGTCGAGGTACCAGCGGTTCACGTAGCCGTCCGAGCCCCACGCCGCCGCGGCGTCCTCGGCGGAGCCCGTCGCGGGGTCGCAGGGGAACAGGCTGAGCGCGCAGCCGGTGCGGGCGGCGGGCGCGTGGGCCTTGATCGCGTCCGCGGCGGCGCCGTGGCCGAGCAGCACGTGGTGCGACGCGGCCACGGAGGCACCCAGGTCGGCGACGCCCGGCGCGTGCAGGCCGAGCTGGTAGCCGAGCAGCGCGACGATCCAGGGCTCGTTCTGGGTGACCCACCACGTGACCCGGTCGCCGAGCCGCTCGGCGACCGCGTCGGCGTACTCGGCGAACGCGTCGACGGACGACCGTCCGGCCCAGCCGCCGTCCGCCATGAGCGCCTGCGGCATGTCCCAGTGGTTGAGCGTCAGCACCGGCTCGACGCCGCGCTCGAGCAGGGCGTCCACGAACCGCTCGTAGTGGTCGAGGCCGCGGGTCTCGACCCGGCCGCGGCCCTCCGGGACGACCCGGGACCACGCGACGGAGAACCGGTACGCCCGCAGGCCGAGCTCGGAGACCAGATCGACGTCCTCGGGCCACCGCCGGTACGAGTCGCAGGCGCGCGAGCCGTCGCCGCCGCCCTCGACCGCACCGGGGCGCGCGGCGAACTCGTCCCAGACCGACCGGCCGCGGCCGTCGGCGTCGAGGCTGCCCTCCACCTGGTAGGCGGAGGTGGCGGCGCCCCAGAGGAAGCCGGGCGGGAAGGTGACGGTCACGGGCGGGCCTCCTGGGGGGCGCGGGGTGCAGGGACGGGCGGGGCGAGCTCGACTGCCGGCAGGTTCCAGGCCTCGAGGGCAAGGCGGCGGTCCGGGGTGGGGCCCGGGCGCCACCGGGCGCGGAGGGTGCGGGAGCCCCCGGGCAGCAGCGGGCGCGGGTCCCCGTCGAGGACCGCCCGGCCGGGCGCACCGGCCGGCCGCGCGTCCAGCAGCGCCAGGCCGACGACCGCGGGCCCGCCGCGGTGGGCGACGGTCACGAGCGCCGCGTCCGGCCCGTCCGGCCGCGCGGTGACGTCGACCACCGCGGGCGCGAGGTCGAGCAGCGGCGCCAGGTCGGCGGCCGACGTGGCGACGGCGACCTCGTGGTCGAGCACCGCACCGCCTGCCGCGGCCCACCGGACCTCCCACAGCAGCACGGACGCGCGGGGCAGCGCGGACGCCGGGCACCGCAGCTCCCCGACCGGGCGCGGCCCGCGCACCGGGTCCGGCACCGCCCAGCGCTGCTCGGCCAGCACGTCGCCGTCCGCGGTCCGCAGCCGGGCGACGACCTCGGAGCCGGCGGCGACGCCCGCGTCGGACCAGAGCCAGACCTCCGCCGCGGCGTGCGCCCGGCCGCCCCAGGCGGAGGTCGCGGTCCGCAGCGTCGCGCGGTCGGGGGCGAAGGCGCGGGTCACCGCGTGGAACGCGGGCTTGGCGTCGCCGAGGTGGTCGACGACCGCGGTGCACCAGGTGTTCGGGTACGACTCCGCCAGCTGCCACGGCAGCACCAGCGAGCAGCGCGGCCACCGCCGCCGGTCGGCCTCGACGGCGTACGCCAGGCCGGTCGCCTGCAGGTGCTGGCTCGCGCGGCGGTAGCCGTCGACGTCGGTGAGCCGGCCGCCGAAGCACTCCTGCACGAGCGGGGCGTTGTCCCACCACTCGCCGAGGTGCCGGTGCACCGGGTTGGACCGGTCGAGCGGCCAGACCCGGTCCGCCGGCACCAGGTGGTCGAGCAGCCGGCGGTTCGCCATCCCCTCGACGCCGAACTCGCTGTGCGCCAGGCAGGTCCCGGCGTCCGCGAGCGCGTGCTGCCCGGTCAGGCCCTGGTGCTCCCACGGCCCGTGCACGTCGTGCTGGTCGTCCGGCGCGGCGGCGATCACGTCGGCCCGGTGGTGGAACGCGGGCCCGGTCGGCGACGTCGGCAGCCAGGCGCGGCCGGGGTCGAGCCGGGCGACCTCGTCCCGGAGGGCCGCGAGCGCGGGCGAACGTTCCTCGTCGAGGGGGACGCCGTCGCGGTCGAGCTCGTTGCCGCCGCCCCACAGCAGGAGGCTCGGGTGGTGGGTGCGCGCCGGCACGACGGCGGCGGCCTCGCGGCGGAGCAGGTCGACGAAGGCGGGGTCCTCGGACGGCGCGCTCTGCACGCCGGACGACGACTGGGACAGCTCCTGCCAGACGAGCAGCCCGGCGCGGTCGCAGGCGTCGTAGAAGTCCTCCGTCTCGACGAGCCCCCCGCCCCAGACGCGGAGCAGGACCGCCCCGGACGCCGCCGCCAGGCCGACCAGGTGCTCGAGGCGCTCGCGGGTGACCGTTCCGTGCTGCGCGTCGGCGGGCGCCCAGTTCCAGCCGACGAGCGGCACCCGCACGCCGTTGACCTCGGCGGTGTAGCCCCGCGCGCCGGCGGGCGCGCCCGCGTTGCCGACGAGGCGGGCGGTGCGGAAGCCGACGGTGCCGCGCCACAGCGTCCGCCCGTGCGGGACACGGACCCGGACGGCGTACGTGGTCGGGGCGCCCAGGCGCCGGGGCCACCACAGGTCCGGGGCCGGGACGCGGACGGCGGCGTCGAGCGGGCGGGTGCCGGGCGCCCCCGGACCGGCCTCGCCCGGGAGGTCGACGCGGCCGGCGGCGACCACGGTGCGGGCCGCGTCGACCACCTCGACGTCCACCGCTGCGTCGCCGCCGTCGCCCACCTCCACGGTCCCGCGCACCCGCACGACCCCGTCTGCCGGGCAGTCGGGCCGTCCTCCCACGAGGTCCGCGCGCACCGTGACGCCCGCGAGCTGCACGCGGTCGACGACGACCCGCGCCGACCGCCACAGGCCCTGGTGCGGCAGGCGCGGGCAGAAGTCCCAGCCCTCGGTCACCCGCGGGCGGTGCACCCGGACGCGCTCGGTCCGGCCGACCTGCGGCTCGTTCGGCGGGACGGGGTCGACGACGACGGCCAGCCGGTGCTCGCCCGGCGCCGCGGCGGCGGCGGGCACCTCGGCCCGGAACGGGTGGTAGAGCCCCTCGACCCGGCCGAGCGGGGCGCCGTCCCAGAGCACCGTCCCGGACGGGTCGACGCCGTCGAGCTCCACGACGACCCGATCCCCCGGCGCCCTCGCCGGCAGGTCCACCGTGCGGCGGTGGACCCAGTGCCGGGCGCCGGTCCACTCGGCGGCGCGGCTGTTCCGGTCGCGGTACGGGTCGGGCAGCTCGCCGGCGCGGGCGAGGTCGGTGACCACCGAGCCGGGCACCGTCGCCGGCCACCACCCCGGCGTCGCGGCGGCCGTGCGGGCGGCGTCCGCCGCGTTGTTCCGGGCGACGACCGGGGCGTCGACGTACCACTGCCAGGTGTCGCCGAGCGCCTCGCGGACGAGCCAGCCGGGCCCGTCGAGGACGAGGACGCGCCCCACCTGAGGCCGCGCGGGGACCGGCGCGTTCGCGCTGGTCGGCGGATGTGGCATCGATGCCATACGACGAGCCAACCACAGGGGCCGGGGCGGGTCAACGCACGTCCGCCCGACGTGCGACGACGGATCCGGCGCCGGACCGCCCCCCGCCGGCGCACCCGGCGCTGCCACACTCGGCACGACGACCGACGAGGGGGCGCGATGGCGGAGGCACGGCTCGACGACGACCGGGACGGCACGCACCCGGCGCCCCCGTCACCGTCACACCCGCGGACGGGACCCGGTACCTCGTCACGGCGATCGCGTGCGTCGCCCTGCTGCTGGCCGGGACGGGGGCGGCGGTGGTCGGGGAGCACCGCGGGGCGACCGCCCTCGGCCTCGTGCTTCTCGCAGTCGGCCTCGCGGCCGCGTTCGTCTTCGCCGTCCCGCAGGACCGATGGGCGGTGGACCAGGTGCCGCCCGCCCCCGGGACCCGAGTACCACCCCTGCCGCAGCGGGGGCGACAGCGACGAGTGCCTCGGCGGCTGACCCCGCCGGCCCGGCCCGCTCAGGGCGCCGTGGCGCCCAGCCGCTGCCGCCCCACCACCGCCAGCAGCCGCAGCGCCTCCGCGCTCGCGCTGCCCGGCACCGCCGTGTAGACGAGCAGCAGGTGCGACTGCTCCGGGTCGACGAGCGTCTGGCAGCTCAGCTCCAGCGGGCCCACCTCGGGGTGCACGAACCGCTTCGTCGGCCGGGGCCGGAGGCCGACCTCGTGCCGCTCCCACAGCTCGCGGAACTCGGTGCTCCGCTCGAGCAGGAGCTCGGCGTACCGCGCGGCACGGGAGCCGGGCCCGCGCCGGGTCAGCACCTCGCGGAGGCCGGACGCGTACAGCCGGGACAGGAACGCGTGGTCCTCCGGCTCGTACCGTGCCCGCGCTCCGGGGTCCGCGAACCACCGGTAGCCGAGGCTGCGCGACGGCCCGGTGAACCGCGTCGTGTCGCCGGTCAGCGCGACGCCCGCGGGGGTCTGGCGCAGCGTCTCGCCGGTCTCGGTGACGACCTCGGCCGGGGTGTCCTGCAGCCGGTCGAGGATCCGCAGCAGCCCGGGCCCCACGTGCTCACCGCTGGCGCCCCGGGTGGGCGGGTGGTGCCCGGCCAGCCGGAACAGGTGGTCCCGCTCGCCGAGCGACAGGTGCAGCCCCTGCGCGATCGACGCGATCATCTGCTCGGACGGCTGCGGCCCGCGCTCGCGCTCCAGGCGCGCGTAGTAGTCGGTCGACATGTGGCAGAGCACGGCGACCTCCTCGCGGCGCAGGCCCTCCGTGCGCCGCCGCGGGCCGCGCGGCAGGCCGACGTCCTCGGGCTGCAGCGCCTCGCGCCGCCGGCGGAGGAACTCCGCGAGCCCCG
This sequence comes from Cellulomonas pakistanensis, assembly GCF_016862755.1. Taxonomy (GTDB): domain Bacteria; phylum Actinomycetota; class Actinomycetes; order Actinomycetales; family Cellulomonadaceae; genus Cellulomonas; species Cellulomonas pakistanensis. Next base: position 62,953 of record NZ_BONO01000007.1, read on the forward strand.
CCCGGTCGATCTCCATGCGCCGCCTCCCGCGATCCCGGCCGGCGCGTGCGCCCGGCCCCGGCGTCGTTCCTACCGTGCGCGCCGCTGCGGAGCCACGGCCTGCCGATCCGCGGCTGGGCGCGTCCTGGATGCGCGCGGCCGGAGCCCCGACGGTGGGAGCACGTCACCACCACCTCCGAGGAGCGACCATGTCCCGCGAGATCGACATCACCGTCCCCGACCAGTCCGGCCGCCGCGCCGTCATCACCGGCGGCAGCGACGGCATCGGCCTCGGCATCGCCACCCGGCTCGCCGCCGTCGGCGCCGAGGTCGTCCTGCCCGTCCGCAACCCGCACAAGGGCGAGGCGGCCCTGGCCTCGATCCGCGCGGCGGTCCCGGGAGCGGACGTGTCCCTGCGCGCCCTGGACCTGTCGTCGCTCGACTCGGTCGCGGCGCTCGGCCGGACCCTGCTCGACGAGGACCGCCCGGTGCACCTGCTGGTCGGCAACGCCGGCGTCATGACGCCGCCCGACCGGCGGACGACCGCCGACGGGTTCGAGCTCCAGCTGGGCACCAACCACCTCGGGCACGCCGCCCTGGTCCTGCACCTGCTCCCGCTGCTGCGCGCCGGCCGCGCCCGGGTCGTGTCCCAGATCAGCGTCGCCGCCGCGCGGGGCCGGGTGCACTGGGAGGACCTGAGCTGGGAGCGGTCGTACGACGGGATGGCGGCGTACCGGTCGTCGAAGATCGCGTACGGCCTGTTCGGGATGGAGCTGGCCCGGCGCAGCGACGCCGCCGGCTGGGGGATCACCAGCGTGCTGTCCCACCCGGGCGTCGCGCCGACGAGCCTGCTCGCCGCGCGACCCGAGGTCGGCCGGGCCGAGGACACGCGCGAGGTCCGGCTGATCCGGCGGCTGTCGGCGTGGGGCGTCGCGGGGACGCCCCGCACGGCGGGGCTGCCGGCGCTGCTGGCGGCGACCGCGCCCGACGCGGAGGGCGGGCGGCTGTACGGGCCGCGCGGCCCGGGGCACATCGGCGGCGCGCCGGCGGAGCAGCGGCTGTACCGGTCGCTGCGGGACGCCGGCGAGGCGCGGCGGGTGTGGGAGACGTCCGAGCGGCTGGTGGGCGTGCGCGCGGCGTGACGGGCGTCGCGCCGGCCGGCACGACGCACCGCGTCACCGCGCCGCCGCCCCGCCGTCCGCGAGCGCGGCCAGGTCCACCACGGATCCGTACCGCGCAGCACCCTCCGGCCCGCCGGCCACCTCGATCGCGAACGCCGGCGCGTCCGGCGCCAGGTCGACGGTCAGCACCGCGGAGGCCCCGGCGCCGTCGTCCCAGCCGAGCACGAGCCGGCCCGGGCCGGCCTCCCGCGCGGCGAACGTGCCGCCGAACGCGGGGTGCCGCGTGCGCAGGGCGACCAGCCCGAGCTGCGCCCGGGTCACCTCGCCCGCGAGCGCCGCTGCCAGCTCGGCGGCGTCGTAGGCGTGCCGGTTCACCTCGCGCCCCTGCCCGGTACGGGCGAACCGGTCCATGTCGTCCGTACCGGCGAGCAGGCCGACGTAGTAGAGCTGCGGGCGGCCGGGCACGAACAGCTGGACCGCCCGGGCGAGCAGGTAGGCCACCGGGTCCTCGCCGAGCACCGAGAAGAACGTCGCGTTGATCTGGTGCGGCATGGCTGCCCAGGCCGGCGTGGTGGACGCGAGCGCCGAGCGGCCCGCGGTCCGGCGCTCGGCCTCGGCGAACACCGCCGCCATCTCCTCGGTCGACAGCAGGCCGGGGCGGTCGCCGGACGGGCCCGCGTCGATGACCCCGATGCCGTCGTGCGTGTCGAGGACGGTGATCGCGTTGCGCGGCCGGATCGTCAGCCAGTGCGCCAGCCGCGCCACCTCGCCCGTCGCCAGGCCGTGCAGCAGCAGCGGCGGCAGGGCGAAGTCGTAGACCAGGTCGACCAGCGGGGCGATCGCCGCCTGCTGGGTGTGGTGCGCGTGCACCTCGACGAGCACCTGCAGCCCCTCGGCGCGCGCGAGAGCGGTGATCTCCTCGACGAAGGCCAGCGTCCGCGCGGTCATGAACGAGTCGGTGCCGGGCGTCTTCACGGCGTAGCCGACCGCGTCCAGCCGGACCGTCGACACCCCGCCGTCCGCGAGCGTCCGCAGCGTCCGGCGGAGGTAGGCGCGCGCAGCGGGGTGGTGCACGTCGAGGTCGACCTGCGTCGGCATGAACGTCGTCCACACCAGCCGCCGCGTGCCGTCCGCCCGCTGGTAGGGCGTGAACGGCAGGCCGAGCCGCGGGCGGTAGAACGCCGTGATCTCCGCCTCCCCGGCGCCGTCGGGGAAGACGGCGTCGTAGGTGAGGAACATCCCGTCGGCGGGTGACTCCGCGCCGCGGGTCAGCCAGTCGCGGAACTCGGCCGAGTCCGCCGACACGTGGTTGACGATCAGGTCCGCGGTCACGTGCGCACCGTCGGCGGCGAGCGCGCGGACGTCGTCCCACGTGCCGAGCCGCGGGTCGACGGTGGCGTGGTCCACGGGGTCGAACCCCGCGTCGTCGCCGTCGAAGGGCACGAAGAACGGCAGCAGGTGCACGCCGGTGAACACCGCCAGCGGCCCCTCGCGGAGCAGCGCACGCACGCCCGCGAGGTCGCCGCCGAGCCGCTCGGTGTAGGCGAGCAGGTGCACGCCGCGGTCGTCGGCGGTCACCGGGGGCCGCCGTCCGCGCCACGGACCAGCGCGCCTGCCAGGGCGGCCACCCCGCCGGGGGGCGAGGTCAGCACCGGGACGGAGGCGTGCGCGCGGGCGGCGGCGCCCGCCATCGACGCCTGGGCGAGCACCACGGCGTCGGCGTCGGCCGCGGCCTGCGCCACCGCCCGCGCGACCAGGTCGTCGGCCCGGTCCCCGTCGCCGGCGTCCCGCACCGCGGCGGCGCCCTCGACCACCCGGGCGTCGACGGCGACGTCCGCGCCGGCGTCCAGGGCCGCGCGCTCGACCAGGCGGCCCGTCGGGCCCAGCGTGGAGGCCAGGGTCGCCAGCACGGCGACCCGGCCGCGCGCGCCCGGCGCCGCTGCGAGCCGGACCGCCTCGCCGGCCATCGCGGCGTCGACCCGGAGCACCGGGACGGCCACCCGCGCGCCCGCGGCCTCGGCGGCCTCGCCGATCGACGAGCAGGTGACCAGGACCGCGTCGGCGCCCGCGTCGGCGAGGTGCCGCACGTGCGCGAGCACCGCCGCCTCGACCTCGGGGGTCACGCCCGCCGCGACGGCGGTGGCGAGCAGCCACCCGTCGACCACGTGGACGCGGCGCACGCCCGGTGCGGCCGCGTCGAGGTCCGCGTCGAACCGGGCGGCCAGCGCGGGGACCGTGTGCAGCAGCCCCGCGGTGCCGCCCGGGGCGGCGGTCACGCCGCGGTCCACGGCCGGGCCTCCGCGTCCACCAGCTCGACCAGGCGCTCGAGCCGCGGCACCGACACCTCGGCGAGCGCGGCGGGCACGTCCGGTCGGCCGACGACGTCGCTCCACAGCGCCCGGCCGGCCAGGAACCCGCTGGCGCCGCCGCGGCAGGCCGCCCGGACCGCACCCGCGAAGTCGTCGCGGTCCACGCCCTGCGACAGCACGACCCACGGGCCGGTGATCGCCTCGCCGAGCGTCGCGCACGCCCGCTCCAGCTCGGCGGCCCCGGCGCGGCCGCCGAGCGGGACCTGCACCTTGTACAGGCTCGGGCCGAGCGGCGACAGCTCGCGCGCGGCCTCCGCGATCGCGGCCTCCTGGTCCCAGGTGCCGGCGGCGGTCTCCTCCGGCGTGGCCCGGACCACCGGCTCCAGGACCGACAGCACGCCTCGGCTGCGCGCGGCCTCGACGAACCGGCGCGCCAGCTCCACCCGCCGCTCGCGGCGCGCGTCCCGGCGCCAGATGACCAGGAGCTTGATCGCGACCGCGCCGTGCAGGTCGGCGTCCGGCGCGACGACCACCTCGTCCAGCGCCGTCTCCTCGACCGGGCCACCGGGCTCCTGCTCCAGGGCGTCGGCGGCGAGGATCAGCCCGCAGGACGGCGGCAGCAGCGGGGCGGCGCGCTCGGCGCCGTACTCCCGGTCGATCAGGAAGCCCGACGCCAGCGGGCCCAGGGCGCGGGCGACGTCGAGCTTGAACGCCACCAGGCGCTCGTCGGCCACCCGGCCGGCGCCCGCCTGGTCGAACATCGTGCGGAGGCTCTCGCGCTGGTCCATGGCGACCATCGCGAGCGCGCCGGACGGGCGGGCGATGGCGTCGAGCGTCGGTGCGGTCACGGGTGGCCTCCGGGAGTCGGTGCGAGGGGGTCGGGGTCGCGGGCGCCGCGCGCCGCGGGGTCGGGGTCGCGGGCCGCGCGGACGAACCGGGCCAGCGCGTCCTCCGCGTCGGCGCGCGGCGCCGGCAGCGGCGCGCCGTCCGGCAGCCCGGGCAGGACCGGCAGCACCGGCGGGTCGTCCGGATCGAGCAGCCCGGTCCGGTGCAGGGCGATCAGCGCGGCGCCGGCCGCGACGGGCTCGGCGCAGCCGACCACGCGCAGCGGGACGGGGCCGAGCTCGGACTTGGCGCGCATCCAGGCGGCGTTCCGGGTCGCCGGCCCGCCGAGCACGAGGAGCCGCTCGGGCCGCAGGCCCGGGTCCGCGGCGGCGCCCAGCGCGAGCTGCGCGTCCAGCATCCACCGCGCGTGCAGGGCGAGCCCGTCGAGCATCGCGGCGGTCAGCGGCACCGTGCCGTGCGCGCCGCGGCCGAGCACCCGGGCCCGGGCGGCGGGGTCGGGGTCGGGCGTCTGCCGCCCCGACACGTACGGCAGGACGACCGCGTCCGCGGCGCGCTGGTCGCGGGGCAGCGCGGCGACGGCCGCGAACAGGTCGTCCGCGGACCGGCCGCCGGCCTCGTGCTCGAGCCACCAGCGGACCATGGCCCCGGCGCTCGACGACCCGGCGAGCAGCGCCGGCCTGCCGGTGACCGTCCGGACCAGGCTCATGCCGGCGCGGGCGACGTCGGCGCGCACCGGATCCGCCGCGAGGACGGCGCACAGCGCCTCGGCGGTGCCGATCGAGTCGGCGACGTGGCCCCGGTCCCGCACGCCCGCCGCCCAGGCGCCGACGGCGTGGTCGTGCCCCGCGACGGACACGGGGGTGCCGGCCCGCAGCCCCGCGGCCACCCAGGGACCCGGCCGCACGCTCCCGGCGAGGGCGTCCGGGGCGGCGACCCGCGGCAGGTGCGCCGGCTCGAGGCCGACCTCCGCCAGCAGGTCCGCGTCGAACGCCGAGGGCAGATCCGCGCCGGCGGGCGGGAGCCGGTACGCCATCGACCGGCCGGCCAGCGTGTGGTCGGTGACGAGGTCGCCGGTCATCCGCAGCGCGACGAGGTCGGCGACGCCCGCCCAGCGCGCCAGCGCCGCGCGCCGCTCCGGGTCGTGGGCGGCGAGCCAGGCGAGCGTCGCGAGCGGCACCTTGGCGCTCGGCCGCACGCCGGTCGCCTCGAACAGCGCGGTGGCGCCCAGCCGGTCGGCGAGCCCGGCGGCCTCCGCGGCGGCGCGGTGCCCGTCCCAGCGCACCCACCGGCCGAGCGCGCGTCCGTCGGCGTCGAGCGGGACGCCGGTCTCGGCCATCGACGCCGCGCCGACGGCGAGCGGCACGGGGCGGCGGACGCCGGTGGACCGGCCCGCGGCGGCCAGGGCGCGCACGGTCAGCTCGCGCAGGACGCGGTCGAGCGCCGCCGGCTCGGGCGTGGGGGCCGAGGCCACCGCGAGCAGGTCGACGGCCCCGTCGGCGGCCGACTGCGGCGCGGCGACGAGCGCGACCTTGGTGTTCGTGGTCCCGACGTCGATGCCGAGGCCGAGCAGGCGGCTCACGGAGGCCAGTCTGTGCGGTGTCGAACAGATCGGTCAACCGTGTGCGGCTGTTGACAACCGGCGGGGCGGCTCGTTGGATGACGTCCGTGCGCTACACCGCCGCCCCCCGCCGCCGGGACGAGCTGCTGCGCCGGCTCGAGGAGTCCGGCTACGTCTCGTCCAGCACCGCCGCGGCCGAGCTCGGCGTCTCCGAGATGACCATCCGCCGCGACCTCGGGCAGCTCGCCGCCGAGGGCCGGGTGCGGCGCGTGGTCGGGGGCGCCTCGCTGGTCGACGGCAGCGCGGCCCCGCCGTTCGAGCTCCGGCGCACGGAGGCGGCCCGCGAGAAGGACGCGATCGCCCGGGCCGCCCTGCCGCTGCTCGAGGACGCCGGGGTGGTCGCGCTCGACGCGGGCACGACCGTCGCGACGCTCGCGCGCCGCCTGCCGCAGGGCCTGACGGTCGTCACGCACTCCGTCCCCGTCATCACCGCGTGCACCGGCCGCGACGACCTGGAGGTGGTGGCGCTCGGCGGCACGTTCCACCGGGCCACCCGGTCGTTCGCGGGCCCCGCCACCCGCGCCGGGCTGGCCGACCTGGCCGTCGACGTCGCGGTGCTGTCCGCCACCGCCGCCGGCCCGGGCGGCGCGTACTCCGCCGACCCGTGGGACGCCGACACCAAGCGCGCCATGGCGGCGATCGCCGACCGCGTCGTCCTGCTGCTCGACCACCGCAAGCTCGAGGCCCGCGCGCCCATGCGCGTCCTCGGGCTCGACGAGGCCCACGCCGTGGTCGTCGACGACCAGGTCACCCCGGCGCAGCTCGCGATGCTGCGGGAGCGGTGCGAGCGCGTGGTGGTCGCCCGAGCCGCGGAGCCGGGGACGCCCGAGCCCGCCGGGGCCGCGGCACCGGACCTCGCCGCCCGCCGGGTGCCGGGCAGCGCGGTGCCGTGACCGGGCCCCGGCTGGGCGTCGTCGCCGACGACGTCACCGGCGCGTGCGACCTGGCCGACGCCGTCCGGGACGCCGGGCGCTCCGCCGTCGTCGTGCTGGGCGCCCCGGGGCCCGACGTCGACCTGCCGCCGTGCGACGCCGCCGTCGTGGCGCTGCGGACCCGCACCGCGCCCGCGCCGCGGGCCGTCGCGGAGTCCCTCGCCGCCGCGCGCTGGCTGCTGTCCCGGGGCGCGGCGGCGATCTACCAGAAGTACTGCTCCACCTTCGACTCCACCGACGAGGGCACGATCGGCCCCGTCGCCGACGCCCTGCTCGACCTCCTGGGCACCGGCGCCGTGTCCGTCGGCACGCCCGCGACGCCCCGCGCCGGGCGGACGCAGTACCAGGGGCACCTGTTCGTCGGCGACCGGCTGCTGTCCGAGTCGTCGCTGCGGCACCACCCGCTGACCCCGATGACCGACCCGGACCTGGTGCGGGTCCTCGGGCGGCAGACGCCGCGCGGGGTGGCGCTGCTGCCGTGGGCCGCGCTGCGCGGGCCGGACCCGGCGGGGGCGCTGGCGCGGGTCGTCGGCGGCGGCGCCCGGCACGTGCTGGCGGACGCGCTCACGGACGACGACCTGGACGCGCTGGCGCGGCTCGTCGGGGCCGGCGCGGGCGGCCGGTCCGGGCCGGGTCCGGGGGGCCCGGTGCTGCTCGGCGGTGCCGCCGGTCTGGCCGCGGCCCTGGCCCGCGCCTGGCCGCGGGCCGGGGCGGCGGGAGACGAGGTCCGCGCGCCCCGGAGCGCCGGCGGGCGGGCGCTGATCGTGTCCGGCTCCTGCTCGGGGCGCACCCTCGAGCAGGTCGCCCGGTTCCCCGGCCCACGGGTCGCGCTCGACGCCATCGCCCTCGCGGCCGATCCCGGCGGGGCGCTCGACGCGGCGCTCGGCGCTCTGGCGTCGGCGTTCGGCGACGGCCCCGGCCCGGTGCTCGTCTCCTCCTCCGCCGACCCGGACGCGGTGCGCGGCACCCAGGAGCGCCTCGGGGTCGGCCGCGCCGCCGAGGTCCTGGAGCGCGCCGCCGGGGAGGTCGCCGCGCGCGCGGTGCGGGACCTCGGCGTCGGGCGGCTGCTGGTCGCGGGCGGCGAGACGTCGGGCGCGGTCGCGGCGGCGCTCGGTCTCGGGGTGCTGCAGGTGGGTCCGGCGGCGGCGCCGGGCGTGCCGTGGATGGTGCCGGTCGACGGGCCCGCCGTGGCGGTGCTGCTGAAGTCGGGCAACTTCGGCGGCCCCGACCTGTTCACGACGGCGTGGGAGGCCTGCCCGTGAGCGACGACGCCCGCGAGGCCCTGGTCGCGGCGTGCCGGCACCTCGCCGACCGCGGGCTGTCGCCCGGGGGCTCGGGGAACGTGAGCGTCCGGTCGGGGTCGCGGCTGCTGATCACGCCGACCGGGTCGAGCCTGTCCCGCGTCGAGCCCGCGGACCTGGCGGTCGTGCCCGTCGACCCGGCCGCGCCCCCGGCCGGCGACCCGGGTGGCCGGCCCGTGCCGTCCAAGGAGCTGCCGCTGCACCGGGCCGTGTACGCCGCCCGGCCGAGCGCGACCGCCGTCGTGCACCTGCACTCCCCCGCGGCGGTGGCGGCCTCCTGCCTCGAGCCCGCCGCACCGCCGCGGGAGACCGCGACGGGCCCGCTGCCCGCGGTGACGCCGTACCAGGTGATGCGGCTCGGGGACCTGCCCGTCGCCCCGTACGCGCTGCCGGGCTCGGCGGAGCTCGCGACCGGGGTCGCCGCGCTGGCGGCGGACGCGCCCGCGCTGCTGCTGGCGAACCACGGCTCGGTGGTCGCCGGCGTGCACCTGGCGGGCGCGCTCGACCTGGCCGAGGAGCTCGAGGCCGCGGCGCAGGTCGTGCTGCTGCTGGCCGGCGTCCCGCACCGGCGCCTGACCGCCGCGCAGGTCGCGGCGCTGCGCACCCGCTGACGCGGGCGGCGGGCGGTCGGCGTCAGGCCGGCAGCCGCACCCGGCCGCCGAACTCGCGGCAGTACCGCTCGACGCTCTCCAGCGTCCGGCGACCGGCGTCGTCGACGACCCGCACCGCGGTCGCGTCGACCGTGAGCTCCTCGCCGGCCGCGCCGAGCAGGCACTGCAGCGCCTCGCGGAGCGCGGACGCGCTGTGCACGTCGAGGTCGCCCCGGACCGCGATGACCGACGGCTCCGCCGCCCGCCCCAGGTCGATGGTCACGTCCACTCCCCGCGCCTCCTCGCCTCCGCCCGCGGGTCGCCGGTGCAGCTCCCCCCGCCTGCGAGGGTAGAAGCGGTTCTCGCGCGGCGCGCGGGCTCGCGGTTCCCGACGTCGCCCTCCCCTGTCGATCGCCCCTGGTGTGCGAAGTCGCACATCCCGTAATGTGGCAACGTTCCTACACCCGTCCGGCGTCGCACGGTGTCAGCGCGCAGTCCGTCCAAGGGCGCGCGCCCGGGGCCGCGGCGGCACCCGCTGAGGAGAGCCGTGCACCGCACCCTGTCCGACCTCACCGCCCGCATCGACCGCACCCTCCGGGACCGGGTGCTGCCGGTGGTCCACACCCACCGCACCCCGCTCGAGGTCGCGGTGGCCCACCTCCCCGGCGAGCCCGTGCCGTTCGCCGAGGCGGTCCGGCTGTCGTTCGCGCCGACGACCGTCGGTGAGCCGTGGGGCCGGGCCTGGTCCACGAGCTGGTTCCGCCTGCGCGGCGTCGTCCCGCCGGAGATGGCCGGCCGCCGGGTCGAGGTCCTGGTCGACCTCGGGTTCCGCACCGGCGGCCCCGGGTTCGAGGCCGAGGGACTCGTGTACACGCCGGACGGCGTCCCGCTGAAGGGGATCGAGCCGCGCAACCTCCACGTCCCGGTGACCGACCGCGCCCGCGGCGGCGAGCCCGTCGACCTGTACGTCGAGGCGGCCGCGAACCCGTCGATCGGCGGCACGCCCGTGACGGACCTCGGCGACCTGCACACCGTGCCCGACGTGCTGCTCTACCGGCTCGCCCGCGCGGAGGTCGCCGTGCTGGAGGAGGAGGAGGTGCAGGCGCTCGCGCTCGACGTGCAGGTGCTGCACGAGCTCGCCCTGCAGCTCCCGGTCAACGACCCGCGCCGCGAGCGCGTCCGCGCGGGGCTGGAGCGCGCCGTCGACGCGCTGGACGTCCGGGACGTCCCGGGCACGGCCGCTGCCGCGCGCGCCGAGCTCGCCGACCTGCTCGCGAGCCCCGCCGCCCCCAGCGCGCACCGGGTCTCCGCCGTCGGGCACGCGCACATCGACTCGGCGTGGATGTGGCCGGTGCGGGAGACCATCCGCAAGTGCGCCCGCACGTTCTCCAACGTCGCCTCCCTGGCCGACGCGTACCCGGACCTGCGGTTCGCCTGCTCGTCCGCCCAGCAGTACGCCTGGGTGCAGGAGCACCACCCGCACGTGTTCGCCCGCATCCGGGAGAAGGTCGCGTCCGGGCAGTTCGTCCCCGTCGGCGGCATGTGGGTCGAGTCGGACACGAACCTGCCCGGCGGCGAGGCCCTGGCCCGGCAGCTCGTCCAGGGGCGGCGGTACTTCGCGCGGGAGCTCGGCGTCGAGGAGCAGCCCGAGGTATGGCTGCCCGACTCCTTCGGCTACACCGGCGCCTTCCCCCAGCTCGCGCGGTTGGCGGGGGCGCGGTGGTTCCTGTCGCAGAAGATGTCGTGGAACACCACCAACCGGTTCCCGCACCACACGTTCTGGTGGGAGGGCATCGACGGGTCGCGGGTGTTCACGCACTTCCCGCCCGCCGACACCTACGGCGCCAAGCTGTCCGGCGAGCAGCTCGCCTACGGGGTCGCGAACTTCGCCGACGCCGGGCCCGCGAACCGCAGCCTCCTCCCGTTCGGCTACGGCGACGGGGGCGGCGGCCCGACCCGGGAGATGATGGAGACGGCGCACCGGGTCACGGACCTGGAGGGCTCACCGCGGGTCGTCGTGGAGACGCCGGCCGCGTTCTTCGCCGGGGCCGAGGCCGAGTACCCGCAGGCGCCGGTGTGGTCCGGGGAGATGTACCTCGAGTTCCACCGCGGCACGTACACCAGCCAGCTCGCGATGAAGCAGGGCAACCGGCGCACCGAGCACCTGCTCCGCGAGGCCGAGCTGTGGGCCGCGACCGCCGCCGTCCGCGCCGGTGCGCCGTACCCGTACGAGCAGCTCGACCGGCTGTGGCAGGACACGCTGCTGCTGCAGTTCCACGACATCCTGCCGGGCAGCAGCATCGCCTGGGTGCACCGCGAGGCCCGGGACACCTACCGGCGCCTCGCGGGTGAGCTCGAGTCCCTGGTCGCCGGGTCGCTCGCCGCCGCGGCGGGCCCGGGGGAGGTCGAGGTGCTCGCGAACGCCGCGCCCCACGAGCGCGACGGGGTGCCGGCGCTGGCGGCGGGGGTGGCGTCGGGCGCCGAGGCCGCCGTCGCGGTGTCCCGCGCGGGCGACGCCGTCGTGCTGGACAACGGGCTGCTGCGGGTGCGGGTCGACGCGGACGGCACGATCGGCGCGGTCCGGGACCTGGTCGCCGACCGCGAGGTGCTGCCGCCCGGGGCCGCGGCCAACGTGCTGCAGCTGCACCCGGACCAGCCCGTGCGGTTCGACGCCTGGGACGTGGACGAGTTCTACCGGCACCGGGTCCGCGAGGTCCGCTCGGTGGCGGCCCTGGACGTCGACGCGGCGGACCCGGCGCGGCCCGCGGTGCGGGTCACGCGGCACGACGGCGACTCGGTCTACCTGCAGACGATCGCGCTGGGCGCGGGCGAGCGGCGGGTGGACCTGGCGCTCGACGTCGACTGGCACGAGCGCGAGACGCTGCTCAAGGCCGCGTTCCCGCTGGCGGTGCACGCGGAGCGATCGACCTCGGAGACCCAGTTCGGGCACGTGCACCGGGCGACGCACACGAACACGTCGTGGGACGCCGCGCGGTTCGAGATCTGCGCGCACCGGTGGCTGCACGTCGCCGAGCCCGGCTACGGCGTCGCGCTGGTCAACGACTCGACCTACGGGCACGACGTCGGGCGGCCCGGACCGGGGGACGCGCGGGCCGCCGGGGCGACGACCGTCCGGCTGTCGCTGGTGCGGGCGCCGCGGTATCCCGACCCCGAGACCGACCAGGGCGGGCACACGATGCGGTACGCGCTGGTGCCGGGCGCCGGCGTCGACGAGGCGGTCCGCGAGGGGTACCGGATCAACCTGCCGGCCCGCCGGGTCCTCGGCGCCGGGCCGGTCGACCCGCTGGTCGCGGTCGAGGGCGCGGTCGTCGAGGCCGTGAAGCTGGCCGACGACCGGTCCGGCGACGTGGTCGTCCGGCTGTACGAGGCGCGCGGCGGGCGCGGTCGGGCGGTCGTGCGTCCGGGATTCCCCTGCGCCGGGGCCTCGGTGCGCGACCTGCTCGAGCGGGAGGACCCGGAGGTGGCGGCGCTCGCGCCGCTGTCCGACGCCGGGGACGGCGCGATCGCGCTGGACCTGGGCCCGTTCCAGGTCGTGACCCTGCGCCTGCACCGGGGCTGACCCCCGCTCGGCGCCGGGCGCGCTCGCCTCGCGCCGCTCCCTCCGCGTCCTCGGAGCGTGCCGAGGTGGCAGACGATGCGGGGTTCCCGGCCATGAACCCCGCGTCTTCTGCACGCTCGACGGCAGGGGCGTCCGCAGCCGGCGGGGCTGCGGCGGGTCAGGGCGCGGGGACCGCGAGGGGGCGCGGGGGCAGGAGGGCCGCCAGGGCGTCGTCCAGCAGGGACCGGCCCGCGTCCGTGAGCAGCCAGCGCGCGGCGCCGTCGTCCGTCAGGAACGCCACCGCGCGCGGGGCGGGCGCCGGCGCGCCGGTGGTCAGCGGCGTCCCCGCCGGGACCGCCACGAGCACCGGCCGCGGCTCCGGCTCGGGTGCGCGGCCGAGCACCCGGGCGCCCGGCACCGGGTCGCACCAGGTCAGCCGGCCGGCGCCCCGGTGCACGACGACCTCGCCGCCCCCGGCGAGCGCCACGCGGTCCCGGTCGAGCAGCACGCCAGACGTCGTCGCCACCCCGAGCGTCACGAGCCGGCCCCAGGCGAGCACCGGCACGTCCGCGGACGCCAGCGCCCCGGCCGCCGCCGCGGGCGCGTCGGGCGTCAGCACGACCAGGTCGACCGGGACGTGGCCCGGGGGCGGCCAGGCGGACGCGACGCGGACGTCCAGGCCGCGCAGCCGCAGCCAGCCCGCGGTCGCGCGGTCGCCCTCCGACGGCCGGGCGCCGGTCAGCAGCACCGCGCGGTGCCCGGTGCCGGCCGCCGCGTCGGGGCCCGTGCCTGCGCCGGACGCGGCCAGCGCGGCCCGCACGAACCGCGCGACGTCGGCGCGCAGCACGTCGGGGAAGTCGGTCTCGACCGCGTCCAGCGCCGCGCGTGCGGCCCCCGGGTCGCCCGTCCCGCGCAGCAGGGCGCACGCCGCGAGCCCCGCGGCGCCGGCGTGCCCGGCGGCCACGAGCCACGGGCGGAGCGCCGCGACGAGCGCGTCGGGCCCGCCCGCGCCCGCCGTGGCGCGGCCCGCTGCCGCGCACGCGGCGAGCTCCCGCATCCGCCCCTCGACCTCGGCGAGCGCCCCGGCGTCCCCCGTCGCGGCGGCGACCAGCGCCCCGGTCAGCCCGTCGTCGCGCGGGGCGTCCGGGGGCCACCCCGCGCACGCCCGCACGAGCGGCCGCACCAGCGCCGCCCGGTCGCCCGCGACGGCATCGACCGCGTCGGCCGCCGCCCGCGCGGGGTCGTATCCCGCCGGGTCCCGCGCCCAGGCACCGACGGTCGCGAGCGGCAGCCGGGAGGGCAGCGCCTCGACCATGGCGTTCGCGACGACGCCGTCGAGAGGCAGGTCGTCGACGGCCGCGGGCCGGCCGGTCAGCGGGCCCAGGAACAGCCGCGTGCGGTCGAAGTCGTTGACCGGGAAGTTGTCCCACAGCACCAGCCGCCGCCGGAACGCGGCCGCCGCCGCGCGCACGTCCTCGCGCGTGACCTCGCCGACCACGATGTCCCGGCCCGTCCACAGCACCCGCGCGTCGGCGGGCAGCGCGGCCGCGAGCGCGTCCCGGTACGGCGACCGCCCGCAGCCGGCGTAGTCGGTGGGGCACACGGTGAGCGGCCCGTCGAGCCCGAGCGGGACGAGCGCCGCCGCGAACCGCGCGGCCGCCTCGCCGTGCGCCCGCCCGCTGCCGGCCTGCCCCGGGCCGTACCGCGCCACGTCCTCCGGGTGCGGCAGGTCGTACGGCACGTCGTCGAACAGCAGCCAGACGTCGTGCGCCCCGGCCGCCCGCACCTGCGCCGCCTTGGCCGCGAGCGCCGCGTGCTCCTCGTCGTCGGAGTACCGCATGGACAGCCCCGGGGCGACGGACCACACGAACGCGACCCCTGCCGCGGCGGCCCGCGCGGCGAGCTCGCCGAGCCGGGCCAGCTCCGCGTCCGGGTACGGCTCCCGCCAGCGCTCGCGGTGCCAGGGGTCGTCCTTGGGCGCGTACAGGTACGTGTCCAGCCCGAGCGCGGGCGCCGCGGCGAGGAGCGCCAGCCGCTCGTCGTGCCGCCACGGCGGGCCGTAGAAGCCCTCGACGACGCCGGCGGACAGCCGACCGCCGGGCGGCCGGGCCGCGGCCGGGCGTGCGGGTGCGTGCGGGCTCCCTCGACGCGGCATGCGCCCCATGCCACCAGCGGGCGCGGGTGATGTCAATCGCCGGACAGTTGTGCAGCACCGCACACTCAAGCGCTGCGTTCCTCCCGTCGCGGCAGGTCCACGGCCCTCGATATGGGATCGATTGCAGCGTACGATGGCGGTGCGCGGCCGGCCGGTGGGGCGAGGCGTCGCGCACACCCCGGGACCCGCCCCGCACCACGAACCCGCGCGACGACGCACGAGGAGCACGATGAGCCGGCCACGCCGAACCACGGGCGCACCCCTGTCCAACGCACCGGCGGGCGCCCAGCCCCGCGACCTGCCGCCCCACCCCCGCCCGCACGCGACGCCGGACCGGACCATCCACATGATCGGGAACTCGCACATCGACCCCGTCTGGCTCTGGCCGTGGCAGGAGGGCTACCAGGAGGCCCGAGCCACGTTCTGGTCCGCGATCCACCGGATGGACGAGTACCCGGACTTCGTGTTCACCTGCGACCAGATGGTGCTGCTGTCCTGGGTCGAGGAGTCCGACCCCGAGCTGTTCGCGCGCATCACCGAGCGGGTCGCCGAGGGCCGGTGGGACAACGTCGGCGGCTGGTGGGTCGAGCCGGACTGCAACATGCCCATGGGCGAGTCGTTCGCGCGCCAGGGCCTGTACGGCCAGCGCTACCTGATCTCCCGGTTCGGGAAGGCCGCCACGGTCGGCATGAACGCGGACCCGTTCGGGCACAGCGCCAGCCTGCCGACCGTGCTGCGCGGCCACGGCCTGGACTCCTACCTGTTCCTGCGCCCCGGCCCGCACGAGAGCGCGCTCGACGACACGCTGTTCCGGTGGCGGGCGCCCGACGGCAGCGAGGTGCTGGCCTACCGGATCCCGTTCGAGTACTGCTCCCCGGCCGGGTCGGTCGACGGCCAGGTCGACAAGGCGCTGGGTGCGCTCGACCGCTCGCTCGGCGACGTCATGGTCCTGTACGGGGTCGGCAACCACGGCGGCGGCCCGACGATCGCCAACATCGAGTCGATCCACCGCTACGACCGGATGGGCTCGTTCGGCCGGCTGCGGATGTCGTCCCCCCGCGCGTACCTGGACGGCGTGCGGGAGCGAGGCGCGGAGCTCCTCGACCGCCTGACCACCTGGACCGACGACCTCCAGCACCACGCCCCCGGCTGCTACTCGGCGCACTCCGGCATCAAGGCCTGGCAGCGCCGCGCGCAGTACGCCCTCCTGTCCGCCGAGCGCTGGGCCGCGGTCACCGCCGTGCACGACGGCATTCCGTACCCGCGCGAGGACCTGGAGCGCGCCTGGAAGCAGGTGCTGTTCAACCAGTTCCACGACGTGCTGCCGGGCTCGGCGATCGAGCACGCCTACGACGACGCCCGCGACCAGCTCGGCGAGGCGGTGTCCGTCGCCAAGCGGATCATCACGCGGGCGCACAACACGATCGCCCGGCAGGTCGACATCCCCCAGGACACCGCGACCCAGCCGGTGCTGGTGTTCAACCCGCACCCGTGGCCGGTGTCGACGGACGTCGAGCTGCACTACGGCTCGCACCAGGGCGCGGTGCACGTGGTCGACGGCGACGGGCGGGTGGTCGTCTCGCAGCCGACGCAGTCCCGCGCGGCCACCAACCAGACCGGACGCGGCGCCCTCGTGCTCCGGGCCGAGGTCCCGGCCCTCGGCTACCGGCTGTACCGGGTCCGGATGGAGGCCGAGCCGGCGCGCCCGGCGTGGAGCAGCGGCGCCCCGAGCGCGCTGTCCGCGAGCGGGACGGTGCTGGAGAACGACCTGGTCCGCGTCGAGCTCGACCCGGCGACCGGCTGGCTCCGCTCGTACCTCGACAAGCGCACCGGGCTCGACGTCCTGCGCGGGGTCGACGGCAGCGCGCACACGCAGGTCTGCGACGACCCCACCGACACCTGGGGGCACCGCGTGGTGTCCTACGCGTGGGCGGGCGACAGCATGGAGGTCGCGCGGGTCGTCGTCCGCGAGTCGGGTCCGCTGCGGGCCCGGGTGCGGGTCGAGCGGGAGTGGGGCGCCTCGACGCTGATCGAGGAGCTGCTGCTCGACCACGACTCCGCGGTGCTGCGGGTCGACGTCACGCTGGACTGGCGGGAGCGGGCGCACCTGCTCAAGCTCCGGTTCCCGACCGCGCTGAGCGACCCGCGGGCGACCTACCAGATCCCGTACGCCGAGCTCGAGCGGCCGGTGGACGGCGCCGAGGAGCCCGGCCAGGGCTGGGTCGACCTCACCGGGACGCTCGACGGGCGGCCCGCGGGCCTGACGCTCGTCACCACGAACAAGCACGGCTACGACGTGTCGCCCGGCGCCGAGCCGAGCATCGGCGTCACCGCGGTGCGCAGCCCGGTGTACGCCTGGCACGACCCGCGGCTGCTCGACGGCGACGACGTCTACTCCTACCAGGACCAGGGCATCCAGCGGTTCTCCTACGAGCTGGTGCCGCACGCCGGCGACCGGCACGCCGCCGCCCCCGGCCGCCGGGCGGCGCTGCTCGGCTCGCCGGTGCGCGCGATGCTCGAGTCGTTCCACGCCGGCGCGCTGCCGCACACGGGGTCCTTCGCGTCCGACGACGGCGGCGCGGTCTCGATCACGGCGCTGAAGGGCTCGGAGGACGCGGCCGACGGCCCCGGGGGCGCCGACCTGGTGGTCCGGGCGGTCGAGACCCGCGGCGAGCCGGGGACGGCGCGTCTCGCGCTGCCGCTGGTCGGCCGGACGATCGAGGCGGAGTTCCGGCCCTTCCAGCTGCGGACGTTCCGGGTGCCGGCCGACCCGGACGCGCCGGTGGTGGAGGTCGACCTCGTGGAGCGACCGCTGGCCGGCGCCGAGGGCGACGTGCGGTCGGGGCCGGCGGGGCCGACGGCGCCCGAGGACCGGGTGGCCGACGACGCACCCCCGACCGACGACCACGCGGCCACCGACGCGCTGACCGCCACCGAGGCGGCCACCCCGGACGGCACGGGACGCCCGCGCCCGGCCGAGGCGCCGTCGGCGGACGACGCGGGCTGACGCCTCGCCACCGTGCACGAGACACGTCGAGCGAGCGTCCGCCGGATGCTCGCTCGACGTGTCTCGTGCACTCCCGGCCGGCGACGGCCGGGCGCCGCCCCCCGCTCAGCCCTCCCGGCGGAGCCGCACGTCGCCCACACCGTGCGGGCCGAGGAGCACCGGGCCGGCACCCACCACCCGCCCGGGCCCGTCCCACGCCACCTCCGCCTCGACGGGATCGGCCGCGACGTTCCGCAGCCGCACGCGGACGGACCCGTCCGCCAGCGGGCGGACCTCCGCCAGCACCCGGTCCGCCGGCGTGACGCGCAGCCCGGTGGCGCCGTCGACCGTCACCGGTCCGTCGTACGCCCGCGCCTGCAGCGGCTCCGCCAGGTCGCGCCCGAACACCCGCACCCGCTCCCGCGTCACCGGCCCGTCGACCGCGGCGAACCGGTACCGGTACGCGCGGGTCCCCTCCTGCCGGGCCTGGAAGTTCGTGAAGTGCAGGTTGTTCATCAGCCACGACGACACGTACCCGGTCGGGGCGCGCAGTTTGCGGGCCCACTCGCCGGTGTGCAGGCCCCCGAGCTGCACGAGCGGCGCGTCCACCGCGCCCCACAGCACGCCGCCGTCCTCGCCGGGGCGGTGGACGCCGACCGCGTGCTGGATCGAGTACCAGTCCTTCGAGGTGTCGGGCAGCTGCTCGGTCTCCGCGGCGTACACCGCGCCGGCGGTCTCGAGCAGCAGCTCGGGGTCGGCGACGCGGAACGGGAACGCCACGTGGATGCTCTCCGGCCCGAACACCTCCGGCTTCACCAGCGCGACCTCGAGGTCCACCACGTCGAGGTCGCGGTACAGCGTCAGCGTCGTCGTGGTCGTGGGCAGCCCGGGCGGGGTGGTCCGCCACGCGATCCGCGCCCACGTCCCGGCCTCCGTGACGAGCGGCTCCTCGTCGCCGGTGGCGTGCCGCCGGTCGAAGTCGGGACCCGGGAAGTCCGGGTGGAAGTCCTTCGGGTCACGGACGACCATCGGGTGCTCGCTGCCGGGCACGACGGTCTCCGTGACCACGGCGCCGAGCCCGTGCCCGGCCACGTCGTCGACGAGCTCGCGGCCGGTCGGCCGGTGCACCAGCGAGACCACGCCGCCCCGCGCCGGGTCGACCACGGCCCGGTAGGCGCCGCAGGCGACCTCGCGCGCGGCCCGGGACCCGCCGGGCGGCGGCGGCAGCGGCACCGTGGCGACGCCGAACGCCGGGACCGTCGCCACGGTCCGGGCCCGGGCTCGGCCGTGCACCTCGACCTCGACCGGCTCGGTGCGCGCGCGCCCGGTCGGGTTGACGACGACCACGCGCGTCGCGCGCTCCGCCGACCCGGCGGGACGCGCCCCGGCGGGGTCGTCGCTCACCACCACCCGGAACAGCCCCTCGACCGCCAGGTCGCGCGCGAGGTCGAACGCGCCGTACGCGAACCCGGCCTTCGCGTTCCAGTGCGAGTGGCTGAACGACGAGTACGGCTTCGAGTACGTCTCCCACGACCCCCAGGTGTGCTCGGCGAACAGCAGCAGCTCGGCGTCGACCCGGTCGAGGTCCCGTGCGACCTCGGCATCGGACCGCAGCCGCACCGGACCGCGCCGGTAGCCGATCACGTCCGCGAGCGCCGGCGACCCGTCCCCGCGGAGCCGGGTCAGCCCGAGGGTCGTCTGCGCGGCGCGCGCGAACGACCGGGCCTCCCGGTACACCGCCACCTCGCGGGCGGTCGAGCCGTGCCCGTGCGCCCACCAGTCGGACCACTCGCCGCGGGCGACCGGCACATCCGCGGCCTCGGCCTGCGGCCGCAGCACGTCCAGCGCCTCGTCGACCGTGGCCGTGCGCATCGGGACGTCGGGGTGCCGGGCGTTCCAGTGCCGCACCACCTCGAGGAACAGCGCCGTCGGCCACCGGTTGTCGTTCGCGGCGTGCACCACCGCCGTGTCGTAGGGGTAGTCGTCCCGCTCCCCCAGCGCGGCTACGAAGTCGGCGACGTGCGCCTCGGCGGCCTCGACGTCGCCGTCCACGATCCCCCACTCCTCGCCGACGCCGTAGTGCGTCGACAGCCAGGTGAACACGCGGCCGCCCGCCGGCCCCTCCCACCAGAACCCGGTGGGCTGCGGGTACGGCGGCCGCCCGTGGTCGGGGTTCAGCGCCATGACGAGGCGGTCGATCCCGGCGCGGCGCATGGCGTCCACCGCCCCCCAGGCGATGCCGTTGACGTCGCCGTGCTGCTCGGTGCGCACGGGGACACCGGCCGCGCGCAGCCGGTCGAGCGCGTCGTAGGCCGCGTCGAGCTCGGCGTCGCCCGGGAGCTGGGTCATGTTCAGGTAACCGCCGGTGACCGTGACGCGTCCCTCGGCGACCCGGCGACGCAGCCGGTCCACGTCGGCGGGACCTGCGGTCTCGAGGAACCGGAGCACCGGTCTGACCACCTCGAAGGTCCACCGGAACGCGTCGGGGCCGTCCCCGTCGTTCGTGTCGCACAGGTCGAGCACCCGCCGTACGGTCTCCGCGTGCAGGTCGTCGACCAGGCGCGGGCTGTTCGTGTACCCGACGTCGTGGTGGGTGTGGCCCACCAGGAGGACCTGCCGGATCGCGCGGTCCAGCAGCGGGCCGCCGGGCGACGGCGCACCGTCCGCCGCGAGGTCGTCGGTGCGATCATCAGCGGGCAGGGACGGCATCCTCGAGTCCTCCGATTGTGGCATCGTTGCCATATGAGCGTAGCCATCGCTACGGGTTCACGTCCACGGTGATCACGCCGCCGACAGGCGTGATCACTCCGTGATCCCTAGGGTCTTGTCGCAGACGAGGCCTCTGTTCTACCGTCCGATGTGGGAAGGTTTTCAGATCCTCGGCACCGCCGCCGAGGGCTCTCCCGCGGACCGGCGACGACGCCGGCCCGCCGGCCGAGGAAGGGAAGACGTTCATGAGGAAGAGCCGCCGGGCCGCGATCGCCCTGCTGCCGATCACCGCGCTCGCCCTGGCCGCCTGCAGCTCGGGCGGCGGCGACGAGGGCGCCAGCGGATCCACCGACTTCACCACCGAGGCCTCGGGCACGCTCAACGCCTGGGGCTTCGAGAACGCCGACGACGTCGGCACCTCCCGCCTGGACTACGCGGCCGAGCAGCTGTCCGACGTCGAGGTCGAGCTCGACGCCACCGCGTTCGACGCGCAGAAGTTCACGACCCGGCTCGCCTCCGGCGACGTCCCGGACGTGGTGCAGATGGACCGTCGGTACGTCACCACGTACGCGGCCCAGGACCTCATCATGCCGCTGGACGCCTGCTACAGCGCCCACGACGTCGACCCGGACGAGCAGTACTACCCCTCGGTCGTCGACGACGTGCGCTACGGCGACCAGGTCTGGGCGGTGCCGCAGTTCTACCAGCCGCCGGCCATCATCCTGAACAAGCGGGTCATGGACGCCGCCGGCGTCACCGCCGACCAGATCGACACGTCGCAGCCCGACGTGCTGGTCGCGGCGATCGAGACGATGTACGCCGAGAGCGGCGGCGTCCCCACCACGCTCGGCCTCGACCCGCAGGCGACCGGCCAGGGCGGCCTGTGGATCCTCGGCCAGGGCGGCCAGCTCACCGACGCGGAAGGCCGGCCGACGCTGGACGACCCGTCCAACGTCGCGGGCATCGAGCTGCTCAAGCAGATCACCGACGCCCAGGGCGGCTTCGCCAAGGTCAAGTCGTTCACCGACTCGTTCGACACGTTCGGCGACAACAACCAGTACGTCACCGACCAGGTCGGTGCGCAGGTCAACGCCCAGTGGTACCCGAACGTGCTCGGCGCCTACGTCGGCCAGATCGAGATCGAGGCGGTGCCGTTCCGCGACCAGGACGGCGAGCCGTTCTCCGTCGCCTCCGGCACCGCCTTCGTCATCCCGGCGGGCGCGCAGAACAAGGACGCCGCCTGCGCCTGGATGCTGAACCTGACCTCGCAGGACGCGTGGATGGCGGCCGGTGAGGCCCGCGCCGACACCATCGCCTCCGACGGCGGCATCAACACCGGCCTGTTCACCGGCTCGCCGGCGGCCGACCAGGCGATCCGCGAGCAGTACGTCACCGAGACCGGCGACGCCGGCTTCGACCAGGTCATCTCGACCTTCTACGACGTCGTGGACTACGGGAAGACCTTCGGGTCCTCGCCCGCCGGCCAGGACATCCAGAACGAGCTGAACAACGCCATCACCGCGGCGCTGCTCGGCGACAAGACGCCCGAGGAGGCGCTGGCCGACGCCCAGACCGCCGCGCAGCGGGCGTACGACAACGTGACGGGCGGCTGAGCGAGCCGCACGGGACGACACGAGGGGCCTTGCGCGGAGTCGACCGCGCGGGGCCCCTCGTCATCCGTGCCGGGTCAGGCGCGGTGCTGCGCGAAGAACTCGCGCAGCACCGCGCCGCACTCCTCCTCGCGCACCCCCCCGACGACCTCGACCCGGTGGTTCAGCCGGGAGTCGCGCACGACGTCCCACTGCGAGCCGCACGCCCCCGCCTTCGGGTCCCACGCGCCGAGGACGAGCCGCGGCACCCGCGCCAGCACGGTCGCCCCCGCGCACATCAGGCACGGCTCCAGCGTGACCACCAGCGTGCAGTCGTCCAGCCGCCACCGGCCGAGCGCGTCGGACGCCGCGCGCAGCGCCAGGACCTCCGCGTGCGCGGTGGGGTCGCCGTCGGCCTCGCGGCGGTTGCGGCCCGCGCCGACGACCTCGCCGCCCGGGCCGAGCACCACGGCGCCCACGGGCACGTCGCCGGTCGCCGCGCACGCCGCGGCCTCGGTCAGGGCCAGGCCCATGGCGGTCAGGTCGTCGGGGCGCGCGAACATGCGGCCCATCCTCGCGCACGGCCCGGTGGTGTCCCCCGTCACCCCGGACCGTCCGCGGCGTCCGGCCCGGGCCGCGCACGGTAGGTTGACCCCATGCGCCTGCACGTCGCCGACCACCCGCTCGTCGCCCACAAGCTGTCGGTGCTCCGGAACAAGGACACGTCGTCCCCCACGTTCCGCAAGCTCGTCGACGAGCTGGTGACCCTGCTGGCCTACGAGGCGACCCGCGACGTGCGCACCGAGCCCGTCGAGGTCGTGACCCCGGTCGCCACCACCACCGGCGTGAAGATCGCCGAGCCGCTGCCGCTGGTCGTCCCGATCCTGCGCGCCGGCCTCGGCATGCTCGACGGCATGACCCGTCTGATGCCGACCGCCGAGGTCGGCTTCCTGGGCATGCAGCGCGACGAGGAGACGCTCGAGGCGATCACCTACGCCAACCGCCTGCCCGAGGACCTCACCGGCCGGCAGTGCTTCCTGGTCGACCCGATGCTCGCCACCGGCGGCACGCTGGTCGCGGCGATCGACTACCTGTTCGCCCGCGGCGCCCGCGACGTCACGGCCGTGTGCCTGCTCGCCGCGCCCGAGGGTCTCGAGGTCGTCGAGAAGGCGGTCGGCGACCGCGGCGACGTGACCGTGGTGGTCGCGGCCGTCGACGAGCGGCTCGACGAGAACGCCTACATCATCCCGGGCCTCGGCGACGCCGGCGACCGGCTGTACGGCGTCGTCTGACGCCGGCCGCGGGGCCCTGCAGCCCTGCCGCCGGCCGCGGTCATCCGGTCTCGGCCGCTGAGACCCCCGCGGGAATCCCCTTGGCCCCCGCCGCCGCGGCTGCCACCATCGGGGGCGTGCCGCTCCACCGCTACCCGACCCACGCCGCCCCGGCGTCCGTCGGCGTGCGCCCGGGAGCCCGCCGCACGCGCTGTCGGTCCTGACGCCCCGCGTCCCCCGACCACCCGCGACCGCCTCGCGGTCCCCGCGCCCACCTCGGAGCATCCCGTGGCCCGACCCCGCACCGCCGCCGCCCCGCCCGCCGTCCCCGCCGCCGCCCGCCGGCGGACGCCCGCGCTCGAGCCGGCCCTCGCGCGCCCCGCGCCCGGCGCCGGTCCCGGCGGCCGGGCCGGCTTCGTCCTGTACGTCGGCCTGCAGGGCGACGGCCCCGGGCTCGACGCGGAGCACGCCGCCGACCTCGCCGAGGTCGCCGAGGCGCTGCGCGACCTCGCCCGCGACCTGCTGCCCACCGCCGAGACGTTCACCGCGCTGTCCCTGGTGCCCGGCACGGGCGGGCGCGAGGACGACGTGCAGAGCATCCGCGGACGGCTCGCCGGTCTCCGGCCGCTGGACGCCTCGGCCGAGACCGCCTGACCGGGCGCGGCCGGTCAGGTCCGGGCGCGCGGGATCCGGCCTCGACCACCCAGCCGGGACGGGACGCGCCCCTCAGCGCGCGGCTGAGTGGTCGCGCCGGCTCGCTCCGGCGCCCCTCACCGCGGTCGCGAGTGCCACCCAACTTCGACCCGGTCGCTACCCATCGGTCTGCCCAGCGGGCTTGCGCGGCCGTAGCGTGGTGCGTGCGACGACCACCGCAGCCCGGCCCTCGGGTCCGGGGCGCGGCGGTCCGCAGTCGTCCGGCGTTCGCCCCCCTGGCGTCGGACGACGCGGTCGGTTCCCGGGCCGAGCACGACAAGGCCCCCTGCCAGGCCCGGGGACCGGCCACCCGACGTGCGGCGCGCAGCGCGCCGCACCCGCGGCCCGGGCAGCGGGTGCGGCTCCCGGGCCGCGCTCCTACCGTGGGTGGCATGCGCATCGCCATCGCCGGAGGCCACGGTCAGATCGCCCGCCGCTTGAGCAGGCAGCTCGCGGAGCGGGGTGACACGCCGCTCGCGATCGTGCGGAACCCCGAGCACGTCGCGGACGTCGAGGCGGACGGCGCCACCGCTGTGCTGCTCGACCTCGAGTCCGCGGACGCCGCCGAGCTCGCGGCCCAGCTCTCGGACGCCGACGCGGTGGTGTTCGCCGCCGGCGCCGGCCCGGGCAGCGGCGCGGCCCGCAAGGACACCGTCGACCGCGGCGCCGCCGCGCTGCTCGCCGACGCGGCGCAGCAGGCCGGGGTCCGGCGCTACCTGCTCGTGTCCTCGGTCGGCGCGGGCGCCGAGCCGCCGGAGGGCACCGACGAGACGTTCGTCGTGTACCTGCGCGCGAAGACCGCCGCCGAGGAGGACCTGCGCGCCCGCGACCTCGACTGGACGATCCTGCGGCCGGGCGGCCTGACCGACGATGCCGGCACCGGGCACGTCCGCCTGGGCGCCGAGGTGCCGCACGGGCAGGTGCCGCGCGACGACGTGGCGGCCGTGCTGGTCGCCCTGCTGGACGAGCCGCGCACCGCCGGCCTGGTCCTGGAGCTGTCCGAGGGCGCCACGCCGATCGCGGCGGCCGTGGCCGCGGCGACCGAGCGCGAGGACTGACGGTCCCGAGCCCTCGAGTGGAAGATCTGGCCCGACACGCTTCGGCGTGTCGGGCCAGATCGTCCACTCGTCCCGGGTCGGGGGTCAGCGGAGTCGGCGGCCGTGCTGGTCGTACCCGCCCGAGGACAGCAGCACGATGCCGTCGACGACCGACCAGATCCAGATGGCCGGGGCGATGACGAACCCGACGAGCACCACCATGAGCGCGGCACCGAGGAAGAACCCGAGCAGCTGCGCCAGCCCGATCCCGACCTGCCCGGCGTAGAGCCGCCCGACGCCGCAGACGCCCGCGAACGGCAGCAGCAGCTGCAGCAGGCCCGCGGTCGTCCGCGACTTGTCGGACCAGGGGCGGCCGGTGGCCGGGTCGACGCCGGCGTACGCCGCGGGCGGGTAGCCGGCGGCCGCGTACCGCGCGTCGTACGGCACCGGCGCGCCGTACCCGTACGGCTGCTGGCCGGCGTACGGGTCCTGACCCGCGTACGGGTCCTGCCCCGCGTACGGCTGCTGCCCGGCGTACGGGTCCGCGGCGTACGGGTCCTGCGGGTACGGCTGCTGCTGGTCGCTCATGCCCCGGACGCTATCGCGGCCGGTCCCGCCCCTTCGTGGGCCGTCGGGCCCTCGGGGACGGGCCGGCGGACGCAGCGCGGCCCCGCCCCCGGGCGAGGGGGACGGGGCCGTCGACCGTCCTGGGCAGCCGCGCGCGCCGGGGCGGAGCTGGGGGGCTCGCCGGCGCGGGGCCTCGGGCTCAGGCCGGGCTGTAGGTGAGGCAGTCGGCCAGGTCGTGGCCGGCGCCGACCCGCACGGCGTCCGCCGCGCAGGTGAGGTGCTCGTTGTGCGTGCAGTCGGTGCGCTGGCAGGCGCCGACGTGCGAGACCACGCGGTCGAGCCCGCCCTTGACGTTCAGCGGGATGAACGTCGCGCACTTCGCGTCACCGGCGGAACCGGCGATCGTGATGGCGGCGGCGCTGCAGGCGTGCTCGTGGTTGTACGAGCAGCCGTCGACCGAACACTCGGAGACGGGCGGCTGGTCCATCAGCGTGCTCATCGGGACCTCCAGGACAGGGGCGGCTGGTTCCTACCCTCTCGACGGTAGAGCGCATTTCCCGGGCCCGCCAGAAAGGAAGGCCTGGCTCACTCGCGTCGCCGCAGGTCAGGGGCGTGGGCGGGCAGAAAAATGCTTGTCAGGTCGCGTCCCGGCGACCCCACGGCGACATATCCCGGCAATTACGTGACGACCTCGTCGCGCAATTCCTCGGCCCCTTGCCGGTCCCTCCCCGCGTCGCGCCGGCCGGGCGACCCGTCCCGCGCCCGGCGCCCCTGCGTCCGCGCGGCGTCGACCTCCGCGTTGAGCACGCCGCCGAGCAGCACGGCGATGCTCGACAGCCAGATCCACAGCGCACCGGCCAGCACCAGGCCGAGCATCTGCGCGGCCGCCCGGACCACGGCCGCGCTGCCGGCGTCGGCGCCGGGCGTCTCCGGGACCGCCACCGCGACGTACGCCACGAACCCGCTCGACACCAGGAGGACCCCGAGCGTGCCGACGACCGCGCCCGGCAGGCACCGGCGCCAGGTGCTCACGACGTTCGGCGCGTAGCGGTACAGCAGGGTGAGGAAGGCGCCGCCGAGCGCGAGCACCGCCGGCCAGCGCAGCACCGACCACGCCGCGCGGAACGCGTCCCCGAGGCCGAGCCGGGTCGCGATCCCCTCGCCGCCGCCGAGCAGCGGGCCGACCACGACCAGCAGCAGCACGGTGACGAGCGTGACGAGGGCGCCGACCGTGAACGCGAACCCGAGCAGGTACTGCGTCACCACGTTCTGCCGGGACGCCACCCGGTACGCGTCGTCCAGGGCGCGCACCGCCGCCCGGAACACCCGGCTGGCCAGGTAGAGGGTCACGAGGAGAGCGCCGAGGGCGAACCCGCCGCGCTGCTCGTCCAGCAGCCCGTCGACCAGCGGCGCCAGCACGTCGCTCGCGACCTGCTGCGCGAACACCGTCGCCAGCCCGTCGACCACCCCGGCGCGGATCTGCTCGACCTCGTCGTCGCCCAGCAGCGGGCGCAGGTAGCCGAGGCTGGCCCCGAGGGCGGTCGCGATCGGCACCAGGGAGATCAGCGCGTAGTAGGTCATCTCCGCCGCGAGGCCGGTGATCCGCACCTCCCCTGCCCGCACGACCGAGCGCACCCCGAGCGCCGCGACGCCCCAGCCGCGGACGGTGAGCGGGTGCCGGTCCGCGAGCGCCACCGCGCGGTCCGCGAGGGACGGGTCGCCGGCGTGCCGGGCGCGGCGCCGCGCGACCCGGGGCCGCACCGCCCCGACCAGCGCCCCGGCGGCGGCGATCGCCAGCACCCCGGCGGCCACCGCCGCGGCCGCGGCGAGCACGACCCGGCCTGCGCTCTCCCCCACCCCTGCGAGCGCGAGCCCGACGACGCCCGCAGCGGTCCAGGCGAGGATCGTCGTCGCGGGGACGGGCAGCCGGTCGCGCACCCACGGCACCCGCCGGGACGCGACGGCGACCGCGAGGCCGGCGAGCACGAGGACGACGAGCACGAGCGCCTCAGGCCGGGCCGGTGGCGTGCGCGGTGGTCGTCATCCCGCGACCCTACGGGGCGCCGGCCGCCGGGGCGTGGCCGTCGAGCCGGACCACGGCGAGCGGGTCGCCGGTGTCGACGAGAAGCACCCCGCCGGGGACCAGGGCCGCGCGCAGGCAGCCGAGCGCCGGGCCTCGCAACCGCGGGTGCCGGCCGTCGAGGGCGCCGACCCGGCAGGCGAACGCCAGGTCGAACGGCGCGGTGCCGGGCGGGAGCGCGAAGTCCTCGACGGGCGCGCACAGCGTCGACAGCCGCCCGGCCTCGACCAGCGCGCGGCAGGCCTCCCGCGTCCGCGCGATCCCGGCCTCGGACCGGTCCAGCACCAGGACGTGGCCGCCCGGGCCGACGCGCTCGGCGACCTCGCGCGCCGC
The DNA here is from genome assembly GCF_016862755.1 of Cellulomonas pakistanensis. Taxonomy (GTDB): domain Bacteria; phylum Actinomycetota; class Actinomycetes; order Actinomycetales; family Cellulomonadaceae; genus Cellulomonas; species Cellulomonas pakistanensis. The sequence continues at coordinate 90,628 of NZ_BONO01000007.1, forward strand.
CGCACCGGGCGCGCCGCCGACCTCGAGGACGCGCAGGCCGGGCCGCAGCGGGAGGGCGTCGACGACGCCGCGCAGGCGGGGGGAGAGCTCGGGCATGGTCGGCCTCCTGCGCGTCCTCGGCGTCGCGTGCGGGTAGGCGGCACCGTGCCGCCCGGGGGAGCGCCCGGTCAAGAGGCGGACGTCACGCCGCCCGGCCCCGCTCCGTCGTCCCACGACTCACGCGCCCGGGCGGATACTGGTCGCGTGCACCTCCTCGACCCCGGCGCCCTGCTCGGGGCGTTCGGGGTCGCCGGGATCTTCGTGGTCCTCCTGCTGGAGACCGGCCTGCTCATCGGGTTCCTGCTCCCCGGCGACACCCTCCTGCTGGCCGCGGGCGTGCTCAGCGCCGGCCCGGCGCACACCCTCCCGCTCGGCGGCGTCCTCGTCGCGGCGACCGCGGGCGCGCTGCTCGGCGCCCAGGCGGGCTACGCGCTGGGGCGCGCGGGTGGTCGCTGGGTGCTCCGGTCGTCTCCCGAGGGCCGACTGCGGGCGGCGCTCGACCGCTCGGGCGCGATGGTGGAGCGGTACGGGACCGCGCGCACGATCGTGCTCGCGCGGTTCGTCCCGGTGGTCCGGACGGTGATCAACCCGCTCGCCGGCATGACCCGGGTGCCGCTGCGCACGTTCACCGTGTGGCAGGTCGTCGGCGGTGCGGTGTGGGCGTGCGCGATCCCGCTGGCCGGGTGGGCGCTCGGCACCCGCGTGCCGGGGCTCGAGCGGTACGTGACCGGGCTCGTCGTCGTCGCGGTCGGTGCCACGGTGGTCACGAGCCTCGCGCAGTGGCTGCGCACGCGCGGGGCCCGGCGGGGCGCGGCCGGCCCCGCGGACGGCTGACCCGGCGCGGCGTCAGGCCGACTCGACGACCTTCCAGCCCGGCCCCGTGATCAGCAGCGCCTCGTCGTCGCACAGCGGCACCAGCTCGTGGTCCGACCCGAACCGGTCCAGCGTCCGGCCGATGAGCTCGAGCGGGTACGGCGGCAGCTTGCCGTCGGCGTGCGGCACCACGACCGCGTCCGTGAGGCCGAGCCCGCGCCGGTCGGTCAGCCCGGGCGCCTCGGCGGGGTCGTCCATGAGCGTCGCGGGCTCGGTGCTCGGGCCGGCGACGATCGACCCGGCGCTGGACCCGATGTACGGCAGGCCGGCGCGGACCCGCTCGGCGACCAGCGCGTCCGCCCCGGAGGTCCGCAGCGCGTCCAGCAGGGCGAACGTGTTCCCGCCCGCGACGTACAGCGCGTCGACGCCGTCGAGCGCGCGCGCCACCTCCGCGGCGGCGGAGCCCGTCAGCCGCACGTCGACGACGGCGTGGCCCAGCGCGGCGACCCGCTCGCGCTCGGCCACGGCCCACCACGCGCCGGCGTCCGCGCGGGCGGCGTCGGGGACGTAGCCGATCGTCAGCGGGCGGTCCGTCGGGGCGTGCGCGGCGAGGAACGCGGGCACGGCGCCCTGGCCGAGGGAGAGCAGCAGCATGGCGGTCACGGTCGCGACGGTACGCGGTGGGGGTGACGCGCGCGGCCTGGCCCAGGCCCGTCGGCTCGCCGCGACCGACCGCTCGCGCCGCCGGCCCACCCGGACAAGATCGTGTTCGCCGACCTCAAGACGATGGACGCCGGCGAGCTCGAGGCCGACATCGCGTTCGGCGAGGGCGCCGACCTCGTCACGGTGCTCGGCACCGCGGGCGACAGCACGATCGTCGGCGCCGTCGCGGCCGCGCCGAAGCACGGCAAGGGCGTCGTCGTGGACCTCATCGGGGTCGCGGACAAGCCCGCCCGCGCCCGCGAGGTCGTGGCGCTCGGCGCCGAGTTCGTCGAGATGCACGCCGGCCTCGACGAGCAGGCCGAGCCCGGCTTCAGCCTCGACACCCTCCCGCGGGCCGGCGAGGCCGCCGGGGTGCCGTTCTCGGTGGCCGGCGGCGTCAGCGCCGGCTCGGTCGCCGCGGTGCAGGCCGCCGGCGCTCGCACCGCGGTCGCGGGCAGCCTCACCCACGTCGGACGACGTATCGGACGCCCACCGGGGGGTAGACGCCGCACCATAGGTAGTGCCACTATCTAGGTGTGGCACTGATCGACTGGCGTTCCGAGCTCTCCCGCGGTGCACTGCCGTACGGGGCTCTCGCCGCGCTCTCTTCGCAGCCGCGTCACGGGTACGAGCTCATGACGCTGCTCCGGAGCGCCGGGTTCGCCCGGCTGCAGGGCGGCACGCTCTACCCGCTGCTCCGACGCCTGGAGGAGCAGCGGCTGATCAGCCACGAGTGGGACACCTCGGCATCCGGCCCCGCCCGGAAGGTCTTCGCCCTGACGGAGCTCGGCACCACGGAGCTCCACCACGCCCGCGGAGCCTGGGCCGAGGTCACCCGCGCCCTCGACTCGTTGCACCGACCAGCAGGGGAGGCTCCACGGTGAGCTACACGAGAAGGCTGACACTCGCGCTGCGCTCCCGCGGCGCCGATGAGGCGCTCATCGCCGACGTCGTCCGCGAGGCCGAGAGCCTCCGGATGCACGACGCGGCTCTCGAGGTGGAGCTCGGGGCTCCCGAGCAGTACGCCGCCGCGCTCGTCCCCGAGAGCCCGCGCCGGAGGAAGGCAGGTCCCCTGATCGTCGCCGGGCTGGTCGCGGCCGGCCTCTGGCTCGTCGCGGTCGTCGTCGGCGGCGCGATCGGCTGGGACGTCCGGGACGCCATGGGACCCCTGGTTCTCGTTCCGGCCGTCGTGCTGGCCGGCGCGGGCGTCGTGGCCCAGTTCGTCAGCGACTACGCCCGCCGCCCCCGCGGCTGACCGGTCCGCCCGGGGTCCCGGGCGGACCGGTCAGCCGGTCGCGGATCGCCGGCTCAGATCCCGATGATCCACCGGATCGCGTCGTAGATCGCCGAGGCCGACACCCCGCCGAAGAGCGTCTTGACCCAGCCAGGGACCGACGTGTTCCACCAGTTCACGAAGGCCGTCCGGCCGTTGTTCACGTAGCGGATGATGTTGTTGTACCAGGTGGTGCTGGTGCGCTTGACGACCTCCAGCGCGGCCTTGACGGCGAGGCGCACCGCGATCGGGATGGCGGTGGTGCTCGCCCCGCCGCCGTCGCCCAGGGCCGGCGTCGGGGCCGGGAGCTGCACGGGGGACGGGGTCGGCGGCGTCGGCGCCGTCGACCCGAGACCTGCCGCGACGCTCGACGCCACCGCGGTGGACGCGACGGGGGCCGAGGTCCGGGCCGGGGTGGTCGCGGTGGCGGCCTGGCCCGACGCCAGCATGAGCGTCCCGGCGAGCGCCGTGGTCACGATCCCGGCGGTGACTCGATTGCGGATCTTCACGTTCTTCTCCCTGCGTCCGGCGCCCCCTCCTCGGTGCGCTCGTACGCAGCCTCACGGGCCCCCGGCTGCCAGCGGAACACGGTTGCGGAGATCCCGAAGGGCTCGCGAACCGGCAGGCAGGTCGGCGCTCCGGTGGTAACGGAACGGTTCTCGCGCGGCACCGCCGCCGGCGGACGGCACCGACGACGCCGAGCCTTCGGGATGATCGAAGGCCGACGAGCCAGGCGGATGACATGGGATCATGACTCCTGCAACACGAACGATGACCATGCACACGGGGGGCTCGTGCATCTGTCCATCACCCACCTGGCGACGTTCCTCGCGGTGGTCCAGCACGGTTCGATGACGACCGCAGCCATCGCGCTGACCTACTCGCTCAGCACGGTGAGCGCGCACGTGACGCACCTCGAGCGCCAGCTGCGCACCCGCCTGCTCCGCAGGACGGCGAACGGCTGCGAGCCGACGGCCGCGGGCCAGCAGGTGGCGGAGAAGGCGGCCGAGCTGCTCGAGGTGCACCGCGACATCGTGGCGGGCGCGAGCGACACGAGGAGCCGTCCCGTGGACGCCTCCATCGCCTGACGCCGCCCGAGGCGGACGGAGCATGCCCGACCAGCCGGAGCCCGGGCGACCGGACGGGGCGGCCGGCCCCGATGAGGGGTCACGGGACCCGACGACGAACGCCCCGCCGAGCGCGGGGCTCGACGGGGCGTCGGGGTGCTGCGGGGGTCAGGCCGGGATCAGAAGTCCCAGTCCTCGTCCTCGGTGTTCACGGCCTTGCCGATGACGTACGAGGAGCCCGAGCCGGAGAAGAAGTCGTGGTTCTCGTCGGCGTTCGGGGACAGGGCGGAGAGGATCGCCGGGTTGACGTTCGTCTCGTCCTTCGGGAACAGCGCCTCGTAGCCCAGGTTCATCAGGGCCTTGTTGGCGTTGTACCGGAGGAACGCCTTGACGTCCTCGGTGAGGCCCAGGGGGTCGTACAGGTCCTGGGTGTACTCCACCTCGTTGTCGTACAGCTCGAAGAGCAGCTCGAACGTGTAGTCCTTGAGGTCCTGGCGCTCGGGCTCGGTGAGCTTCTCCAGGCCCTTCTGGAACTTGTAGCCGATGTAGTACCCGTGCACGGCCTCGTCGCGGATGATGAGGCGGATCAGGTCGGCCGTGTTGGTGAGCTTGGCCCGGGACGACCAGTACATCGGCGCGTAGAAGCCCGAGTAGAAGAGGAACGACTCGAGCATGGTCGAGGCGACCTTGCGCTTGAGCGGCTCGTCGCCCCGGTAGTAGTCGAGGACGATCTCGGCCTTGCGCTGCAGGTTCGGGTTCTCCTCCGACCAGCGGAACGCCTCGTCGATCTCGCGCGTGGAGATCAGCGTCGAGAAGATCGACGAGTAGGACTTGGCGTGCACCGACTCCATGAACGCGATGTTGGTGTACACCGCCTCCTCGTGCGGGGTCAGCGCGTCCGGGATGAGCGAGACGGCGCCGACGGTGCCCTGGATCGTGTCGAGCAGGGTCAGGCCCGTGAAGACGCGGGTCGTCATCTGCTTCTCGACGTCCGACAGCGTCGCCCAGGACTGGATGTCGTTCGACACCGGCACCTTCTCGGGGAGCCAGAAGTTGCCGACGAGCCGGTCCCAGACCTCGACGTCCTTCTCGTCCTCGACGCGGTTCCAGTTGATCGCCTGGACCCGGTCGACCAACTTCAGCTTCTCGGCCATCACTGCTCCATGTCGTGTCCGGTGCCGCGCCCTCCGCGGCTCGTGCGGGGCGGTCCCCGCACGGGTCTGCCCCCTATGGTGCACCCTCGCGCGAGCGCGCCGGCCGGGTCAGGACCCGGCCGGCGCACCTCACGTCAGAGCATGCAGGAGACGCAGCCCTCGACCTCGGTGCCCTCGAGCGCCATCTGCCGCAGGCGGATGTAGTAGATCGTCTTGATCCCCTTGCGCCAGGCGTAGATCTGCGCCTTGTTGATGTCGCGCGTGGTGGCGGTGTCCTTGAAGAACAGCGTCAGCGACAGGCCCTGGTCCACGTGCTGGGTGGCCTCGGCGTACGTGTCGATGATCTTCTCGTAGCCGATCTCGTACGCGTCGTCGTAGTACTCCAGGTTGTCGTTCGTCATGAACGGCGCCGGGTAGTACACGCGGCCGAGCTTGCCCTCCTTGCGGATCTCGATCTTCGACGCGATCGGGTGGATCGACGACGTCGAGTTGTTGATGTACGAGATCGAGCCCGTCGGCGGGACCGCCTGCAGGTTCTGGTTGTAGATGCCGTGCTCGCGCACCGACTCCGCCAGCTCCCGCCAGTCGTCCTGCGTCGGGATGTGCACGCCGGCCGTCGCGAACAGCTCGGCGACGCGGGCGGTCTTCGGCACCCAGGTGCCCTCGATGTACTTCTGGAAGTACTCGCCGGTCGCGTACTTCGAGTCCTCGAAGCCGGCGAACGCCTGGCCCCGCTCCTTGGCGAGCAGGTTCGAGGCGCGGATGGCGTGGAAGGCCACCGTGTAGAAGTAGATGTTCGTGAAGTCCAGGCCCTCGTCGGACCCGTAGAAGATCCGCTCGCGCGCCAGGTACCCGTGCAGGTTCATCTGCCCGAGGCCGATGGCGTGGCCGCCGCGGTTCGCCCGCTTCACCGACGGCACCGACTCGATGTCGGTCTGGTCGGACACCGCGGTGAGCGCGCGGATCGCGGTCTCGACCGAGCGGCCGAAATCCGGCGAGTCCATCGCGAGCGCGATGTTCATCGAGCCGAGGTTGCAGGAGATGTCGCGGCCGACGTGGTCGTACGACAGGTCCTCGTTGAAGGTCGACGGCGTCGAGACCTGCAGGATCTCCGAGCACAGGTTCGAGTGCGTGATCTTGCCCTTGATCGGGTTGGCCTTGTTGGCCGTGTCCTCGAACAGGATGTACGGGTAGCCCGACTCGAACTGCAGCTCGGCCAGCGTCTGGAAGAAGTCGCGGGCCTTGATCTTCTGCTTGCGGATCTGGCCGTTGTCGACCATCGCGCGGTAGTTCTCGGAGACGTTCACGTCTGCGAACGGCTTGCCGTAGACGCGCTCGACGTCGTACGGCGAGAACAGGTACATGTCCTCGTTGTTCTTGGCCAGCTCGAACGTGATGTCCGGGATGACGACGCCCAGCGACAGGGTCTTGATGCGGATCTTCTCGTCCGCGTTCTCCCGCTTGGTGTCGAGGAACCGCATGATGTCCGGGTGGTGCGCGTGCAGGTACACCGCACCCGCGCCCTGGCGGGCACCCAGCTGGTTCGCGTAGGAGAAGGAGTCCTCGAGCAGCTTCATCACGGGGATGACGCCGGACGACTGGTTCTCGATGTGCTTGATCGGCGCGCCGTGCTCGCGGATGTTCGACAGCAGCAGGGCCACGCCGCCGCCGCGCTTGGACAGCTGCAGGGCGGAGTTGATGCCGCGCGCGATCGACTCCATGTTGTCCTCGATGCGCAGCAGGAAGCAGGACACGGGCTCGCCGCGCTGCGCCTTGCCGAGGTTGAGGAACGTCGGGGTCGCCGGCTGGAAGCGGCCGGACACGATCTCGTCGACGAGCTGCAGCGCGAAGGTCTCGTCGCCCTCGGCGAGCGCGAGCGACACCATCGCGACGCGGTCCTCGAAGCGCTCCAGGTACCGCTTCCCGTCGAACGTCTTCAGCGTGTACGACGTGTAGTACTTGAACGCGCCGAGGAACGTCTGGAAGCGGAACTTCTTCGAGTACGCGTGCTTGAACAGCCGCTTGATGAAGTCGGCGTCGTACTGCGCCAGGACCTCGGCCTCGTAGTACTTGTTCTCGACCAGGTACTCGAGCTTCTCCTCCAGGTCGTGGAAGAAGACCGTGTTCTGGTTGACGTGCTGCAGGAAGTACTGCCGCGCCGCCTCCCGGTCCTTGTCGAACTGGATCTCGCCGTTCGCGCCGTAGAGGTTCAGCATCGCGTTGAGCGAGTGGTAGTCCATCTCGGGCGTGATGGTGATGACCTCGGTCGCGTCGGTCATGCCGGCGTCGGTGAGTGTCGCTGCCAAAATCGTCCCCATCCCTCTCGGACGCGTCGCACGTCCTCGGTCGTTCCCATGAGCTCGAAGGCGTACAGGTACGGGACCTGGCACTTCGCCGCGATGATGTCTCCGGCCATGCAGTAGTGCGCGCCGAAGTTGGTGTTCCCCGCCGCGATCACGCCGCGGATCAGGGAACGGTTGGTGGCGTCGTTGAGGAACTTGACGACCTGGCGCGGGACCGCGCCGCCCTCGTTGCCGCCGCCGTACGTCGGGACCACCAGCACATAGGGGTCCCGCACGTGCAGGAACGGCTCCGTGGGACGGAGCGGGATCCGCGTGGCGTCGATGTCCAGCTTGTCGACGAACCGGCGGGTGTTCTCCGAGACGGAGGAGAAGTAGACCAGGGAGCTCATCGCCCCACCCCTCCCCCGCCCGGGTGGATCGTGGACCCGTGCGGCCTGGCCGCCCGGGTCACCGGGCGGCGCACGGCCGCGTCAGGCGACGGAGACCGCGGCGCGGTCGGCGAGCGCCTTGATCTGGTCCGGGCGGTAGCCCGACCAGTGGTTGCCGTCAGCCACGACGACCGGGGCCTGCAGGTGGCCGAGGGACATGACGTAGTCACGCGCGTCGGCGTCCTCGGTGATGTCCACGACCTCGTACTGCAGGCCGGCCTTGTCCATGGCGCGGTAGGTCGCGTTGCACTGGACGCAGGACGGCTTGCTGTAGACGGTGATGGTCATCGCTGTCTCCCCGGTGTGAAAAGGCCTGGCTGGTACGTGCGCCCCCGCGCCCGCCCCGCACTGCTGCTGGTGGTGCCGTGGTGCTGTTCTCGGGCCGCCCGGTCCGGGCTGCGGGCGTCTCGTCGACGCCCCGGTGCCTGGTGTCCAGCGGCGAGTCACGACACTACACCTAGTGGTGCGCCCGGCAAGGGACCACAAGGGCTGGTGTTACACACATGTCGTTTCCACAGGCTGTGCACCGCCGTCTGCTGTCCGACTTCATCCACAGGCTACGGGCGACCACTGACACGCGCCCCTGCGTCGGGGCCTGCCCAGGAGGGCGTTCGTCCACAGGTTTCCCCAGGTCGACGCACATGCCCGCGCACATGTGGACGGACGCCGTTTCACCCGCCGCGGCGTGACGCACGTCGCCCGCCGGCGCGGCGCGAGCGGACGCCCAGACCCGGCGTGTCGCGCCCGCACCGGCGTGTCGCGCACCGTGAGGGATCCAGCCCGCCGTGACGCCTCGCCGGGCCGCGCGGCTCAGGAGGCGACGACGTCCGCCGCGGACTGCACCATCCGCTCGGCCCAGGAGACCGCCCTGTGCGCGTCGGCCGCACCCATCGGACCAGCCGTGTACTGCGCCCTGGTCTTCATGGCGATCAGCCGTCGGAACGTCGGCTCGAGCCCGCGCCCGACCGAGCTCGATGCCGCCAGCTCCGCGGCCGCGGCCCTGTGGTCGTCGGCCTTCCCGGTGCGCCCGGTCGTGCGCAGGCAGATCACGTCCTTGGCGTTGATGCCCGCCAGGACCGCACTCGACGCGGCCGCGGTGTACAGCTCGCCGGAGAGCTCGACCTCGGCCGCCTCCAGGAACTCCCGTGCCTTCGCCAGGTGTGCGCGGGCGTCGCTCAGCGCGGTCATGCCACCTTCTCCGGGCTCGGGATGATCGAACGTGAGCCGACGACGAACCGCCCGTCCCTGCGGATCTCGGCGAGGAGACGCTCGCCGGCGGCGGCAAGCTCGGCGAGCTGTCCGGACGAGTAGGTCAGCAGATCGACGTCGTTGCCGGTCCACCGTCGGATCGAGCTCGTCAGCTCGTCGAGGTCGTGCCACCACAGCAGGCTTGTCTCGTCGACCTGCTCGGGCAGCACGACGAGCAGGTCGATGTCACTGCCCGGGTGACCGTCGCCCCGGGCAGCGGAGCCGAAGACGACGACGGCAAGAGGCGGCAGGTCGAACGCGGACACCGCCGTGGCGATCCGTTCCCACAGGCGCTCGCGCACCGTCGAGAGCTGGACCACCGCGTCGTAGAGCAGGTGCTCCTCGTTGATCCGGTACAGCACGGCCGCGCCCGCCGGGATGGCGCTGACGAGTCCGGCGGACGCGAGATCGCGCAGGATCTCCGCCGTCCGGCTCTGGGAGACGCGGGGGTGCGTCAGCTCGGCCACCTGTCGGCCGGTCAGCGGCTGGCCCGATCGGTACAGCACGGCAAGCACCGGTCCGTGCGCCGAGGGCAGGACGCTCGTCATCGGTGTACTGAGGTCCACGATGCACCTCCTCGGCGTCCAGCATACCGCTCATGCGACCAGGATTCCGCTCACGTGAGCGGTGAATCGGTCACCGCGCCTCGCGCGCGCGAGCGCGGAGAGCAGCTGTCGGGCCCTCCGCGAAACGTCACGCGCCCGCAACATCGGCCGCCACGTGCGGAAACATGTACCCGGTTCTGTATACAGACATGAGCACAGACGTCGTCCCCGCGACCGGTGCGCCGTCGGACCCTGACGCCGGCAGCAGCCCCGCCTCCCCCGTCTCCCGCCGCGAGCGCGTCTACCTGACGATCCGCGACGAGCTGATGAGCGGCCGGGTCTCCCCGTACGAGCGGCTGACCGAGGAGCGCCTGGCCGAGCGGCACGGCGTGTCCCGCACCCCGGTCCGCGAGGCGCTGGCCCGGCTGCTGGCCGACGGGATCGTGGTGAAGCGCGAGAGCGGCCTGCACCTGTACGTCCCGAGCTTCGGCGAGCTGACCGACCTGTACGAGCTGCGGATCACCCTGGAGCTGCGCGGCCTGACCCGGGCGCTCGAGGACCCGACCGTGCACCACGACCGGACCCGGCTCGAGGGCGAGCTGGACCACTGGTACGGCTTCCGCGACGACCGCCCCGCGCCGGACGCCGGCTTCGTGACGCAGGACGAGCGGTTCCACTTCACGCTGCTCGACTCGTCCGGCAACCCGGCGCTGACCCAGGCGCTGGCCCAGACGAACCGCCGGATCCGGTCGGTGCGCATGTACGACTACCTCACCGAGGACCGGATGGCCGCGACCATCGACGAGCACATCGGCATCGCCGAGCTCGTGGTGCGCGACCGGCTCCCCCAGGCGCTGGAGGCGCTGCGCGCCCACGTCGGCGCCTCCCGGGAGGTCGTGATGGAGCGCGCCGCGGCGGCCCTGGAGATGACCCGCATGATGGCCCGCGAGGAGCAGCGATGACCGCCCCCACCACGACCAGCACCACCGCCGCCCCCGCGGCCGGCACCGCCCTCGACCGCGTCGCCCGGGCGTTCGCCGACCTCGCCGCGGCCGGCCGCCCGGACGTCTGGACGCTGGTGCGCGACCGCGCCGACGTCGAGGCCGAGGCCCGCGCGGTCGACGCCCGGGTCGCCGCCGGCGAGGCGCTGCCGCTCGCCGGCCTGGTGCTCGCGGTCAAGGACAACATCGACGTCGCCGGCCTGCCGACGACCGCCGCGCACCCCGCGCACCAGGTGGTGGCGGAGCGTTCCGCCACGGTCGTCGACCTGCTGCGCGCCGCCGGCGCCGTCGTGCTCGGCAAGACCAACCTCGACCAGTTCGCGACCGGGCTCACCGGCAGCCGCAGCCCGTACGGCGCGGTGGCGAGCGCGGTGGCCACGGACCGGGTGTCCGGCGGCTCGTCGTCCGGCTCGGCCGTCGCCGTCGCGCTCGGGATCGCCGACCTGGCGCTGGGCACCGACACCGCCGGCTCCGGGCGCGTCCCCGCCGCGTTCAACCGGGTCGTCGGGCTCAAGCCGACGTTGGGCCTCGTCCCGAAGGACGGCGTCGTGCCGGCGTGCGCGTCGTACGACTGCGTGACCGTGCTGGCCCGCGACCTCGACCTCGCCCGCCGCGCCATGGCCGTGATGACCGCGCCGAGCGCCCTCGACCCCTCCTCGCGCACCTGGCCGGCCGACGTGCGGCTCGCCGCGCCCGCCGCGCCCGTCGTGGCGGTGCCGCGAGACGCCGACCTCGCCGAGGTCGCCCCCGGGGTGCGGGCGGCGTTCGACGCCGCGGTCGCCCGGCTCGTCGAGGCGGGCGCCACCACCCGGGTCGTCGACCTGACCCCGTTCCTGGCCGCCGCCCGGCTGCTCTACGGCGGCGGGCTGGTCGCCGAGCGGTACGCGGCGTTCGGCGCGTTCCTCGCCGACCACCCCGAGGGCGCGGACCCGACGGTCGCCCGGATCGCCGCGGAGGCCGGCGAGGTCACCGCCGCCGAGTACCAGGCCGCGCGTGACGAGGTGGCCGCGCTGCGGAGCACGGCGCTGGCGGCCCTCGACGGCTGCGACGCCCTGCTCGTGCCGACCGCGCCCGAGCACCCGACGCTGGCCGAGGTGGCCGCCGCGCCGCTCACCACCAACGCGCGGCTCGGGGTGTTCACCAACTTCGTCAACCTGTTCGACATGGCCGGCGTGGCGATGCCGCTCGGCCCGACCGGGGCAGGCGAGGCCGGCGTCACCGTCCTCACCCGGGCGTTCGACGACCAGGTCGCCCTCGACCTCGCCGTGCTGCTGGAGCGGGACGGCCGGGCCGACGACGCCGGGTGGCGCGACCTGCCCGCCGCCGACGCCCCCGCGCCCACCCCGCTCCCGACGACAGGCGTGCCGGTCGTCGTGTTCGGCGCCCACCTGCGCGGGCAGCCGCTGCACCCCGAGCTGCTGGCGCTGGGCGCCCGCTGGGTCGGCCCGGTCCGCACCGCGCCCGACTACCGGATGCTCGCGCTGGCGACGACCCCGGCCAAGCCGCTCGTGCACGCCGTCGCCCCCGGGACCGGAGCCGAGCTCGAGGGCGAGGAGTACCTCCTCACGCCCGACGCCCTCGGCCGGCTCCTCGTCTCGATCCCGGCGCCGCTCGGCCTCGGCCGGGTCCGCACCGACGACGGCCGCGAGCTCGTCGGCTTCGTCGGCCAGCCCGGCGCCGCACCGGACGCCGCCGACGTGACGCACCTCGGCGGGTGGCGAGCGGCCGTCGCCGCGAGCGCCGCCGACCCCACCGCCTGACCCACCCCGACCCCCGTCCCGCACGCCGAGAGAGAAGAGATCCCCCGTGCGCCTCAACCGCCCCCTCGTGACCGCCTCCGCCGTCCTGGCCGTCGCCGGCCTCGCCGCCTGCAGCCCCGACTCCGCGGGCGCAGCCCCGGCCGAGGGTGACGGCCCCACCGTCGTCACCGTCGGCACGCTCAAGGGCCAGCCGCACCTGTACGCCCCGTTCCTCTACGAGGGCGTCGCCCCGGAGGGCGTCGAGTTCGAGGTCGTGCAGTTCGACACCTCGCCCGACATCAAGAACGCCGTCGTCAGCGGCAACATCGACTTCGGGGTCGCCGGCGTGCCGTCGGCCGTGTCCGGCGCGGCCGCGGGTCAGGACGTCGTCGTGGTCGCCGCGGCGGCCGACGGCGGGTCCGGCATCATCGGCCGCGAGGGCCTGGACGGCGTCGAGTCGCTCGCCGGCCTGACGGTCGGCTACCCGCAGGGCTCGTCGCAGGAGATCCTGCTCCGCCTCACCCTCGAGGCGGCCGGGATGGACGCCGACTCCGACCTCGAGCTGGTCAACCTGCCGTTCTCCGACATGGCGGGCGCGCTGGAGGCCGGCCGGATCGACGCGTTCGCGTCCGCCGAGCTCGGCCCGTCGACCGCCCTGCAGGCCGGCGCCGTCGAGGTCGCGTCCCCGTACGACACCCCGGTCGGCCGCGTGAACATCGGCCTGTACACGACGGGCGAGCTCATCGAGGCCGACCCGGAGCTGGTGCAGCAGGTCGTCGACACCCACGTCCAGGCCACCGAGCAGATGGCCGCCGACCCGCAGGCGTGGGCCGACGGCGTCGTCGCGGAGTTCGGCATCGACCAGGCGGTCGTCGACACCGCGGTGCAGAACATCTGGCCCCGCTGGGAGATCGACGACGAGTACACCGCGCAGGTCGGCGCGCTCGTCGAGCAGATGGCGGCGCTGAAGCAGATCGACGGGGACGTGGACCTCGAGGCGCTGCTGGACACCACCTTCGTCGAGGCCACCGAGGCCGGCGGCGACTCCTGACCACCCGGTGCGCCGGCCCGGCCGCCCCGGGCCGGCGCACCCCGCCCGCGAGGGAGACGACATGACCAGCACCGAGGCCACCCCGGCCACCGCCGCGACCACGGCGCCGACGACGCCCGCCGCGCGGACCGCCACCCCGGCCGCCGCCCCGGCGCGCGCGCCCCGCGCCCCGCGCCGCCGGCTCCGCGTCGGCCCCCTCCTGCTCGCCCTGCCCGTGCCCGCACTCGTCCTCGTCCTGTGGACCGTCGGCGTGCAGCAGGCGTGGGAGCTGCCGTTCGGCATCAAGATGGGCTTCCTGCCCACCCCGCTCGAGGTCGGGCGCCGGCTGGTCGACCTCGCCGTGGGCGGCATCGTCGACGACGCGTTCAGCGGCACCCTGCTCGCGCACCTGTGGGCCTCGACCCAGCGGGTGCTCGCCGGGTTCGCCCTCGCGGTCGCGCTCGCCGTCCCCCTCGGCGTCGTCATGGGCCGGTTCTCGCTGGCGTTCCGGATGCTGGAGCCGACGGTCAACCTCGCCCGACCGATCCCGGTCACCGCGTGGGCGCCGCTGACGCTGCTGATCATCGGCTACGGCGACGGGTCGGCGATCTTCCTGGTGTTCCTCGCCGCATTCTTCCCGGTGCTGCTCAACACGATCGCCGGCGTGCGCCAGGTGCCGGTCCGCCTGCTGGAGGCCGCGGCGATGCTCGGCACCCGCAAGGCGCAGGTGCTCTACAAGGTCGTGCTGCCCGCTTCGATGCGGTCGATCGCCAGCGGCCTGCGCGTCGCGCTCGGGCTGTCCTGGGTGATCCTCGTCGTCGGCGAGACCGTCGGCATCAACACGGGCCTCGGCGCCATGATCACGCAGGCCCGCGACCAGTCGAAGACCGACCTGATCGTCGCCGGCATGGTCGTCATCGGCCTGTGCGGCTTCGTCGCCGACCGCGCGCTCACCGGCCTGCTCGCGCTCGCCACCCGCGGCCGCCCCACCCTGACCTGACCCCGGCCCGACCCCGCACCGACCCGCACGGAAGGAGACGGCCATGCCCCGCATCGGCACCGTCCGCCCCCGCCAGCCCGCCGACGTCCGCGTCGCCGGCCTCGGCAAGCAGTACCCGACCCGGTCCGGCGGGACCGTCGCGGCGATGGCCGACGTCGACCTCGACGTCCCGGCCGGCGAGTTCGTCTGCGTCGTCGGCGCGTCCGGCTGCGGCAAGAGCACGCTGCTGCGGATCCTCGCCGGCTTCGAGGACGCCACGTCCGGCACGGTCACCGTCGCCGGCGCCCCGGTCACCGGGCCCGACCCCGAGCGCGGCGTCGTGTTCCAGGACTACGGCCTGTTCCCGTGGCTGTCCGTCCGGGAGAACATCGCGTACGGGCCGCGGCAGGCCCGGCTGCAGCGGTCCGTCGTCACCGAGCGCACCGACCGGTTCCTCGCGGCCGTCGGGCTGACGCGGTTCGCGGACAAGTACCCGAGCGAGCTGTCCGGCGGCATGCAGCAGCGCGTCGCCATCGCCCGGGTGCTCGCCAACGACCCGTCGCTGCTGCTCATGGACGAGCCGTTCGGCGCGCTCGACGCGCTGACCCGGTCGTCGCTGCAGGGCGAGCTGTCCCGGATCCACCGGGACACCGGCACCACCGTGCTGTTCGTGACGCACTCGATCGAGGAGGCCGTGTTCCTGGCCGACCGCGTCGTCGTGATGGCGGGCGGCGCGTCGCACGGCGTCCCGGGGCACGTGAAGGAGGTCGTCCGGATCGACCTGGCCGGCGAGCGCGACGTGACGTCCGCGGAGTTCAACGCGCTGAAGCGTCGCATCTCGGCCCTGGTCCACGAGGAGGTCGCGGCCCCCGCGGCCTGACTCCGCCCCGCGCGGCTGCCCGCGCCGAGTGCCCAGAAACCCGCCCGGTTCGCCCCGGTTCGTCGGCGGGGTTCTGGACACTCGGCGTCCGTCAGGCCGGCGGCGGGTAGACGACGATCCCCTTGTGGCCCCGCGGCTCGACGAAGCCCTCCGCCTCCAGCTCCCGCTGCTGGCGGTCGGACTTCGCGGACGCGCCCACCGTCTCCCCCGGCAGCACGACCGCCCGGACGAGCTCGGCGGCCGCCGCGAGCGCCGCCCGCCGGTCCGCGTCGGGGTCGCGCAGGGCGACCCGGCCGAACCACCAGGTGGTCGCGTAGCGCGCCGGGGCCCGGAACAGGCCCCGGCGCTCCGCGGGCGTCCGCTCGGCGCGGTTCCGCAGCCACTCCAGGACCGCGACCGTGAGGCCGTAGGTCAGGAGCGCGCCGGAGGCGAGGAACACGCCGCCGACGACGGGCCCGGTCAGCACGTCGTGCCGGACCAGGCGCAGCAGCACGATCAGGACCACGAGCACGGCCAGCGCCCAGACGAGCACCGGCGTCCGGGCGAGCGAGACCGTGGTCCGCCGGTCGTCCCGGTGGTACTGCCCGCGGCCGAGCAACGACACCCGCGCGGGCCAGCACCACGCGGCCAGGACCGTGCGCATCGGGCCCCGGACGCCCGGCGGCAGGCCGTCGCACGCGTTCGTCCACGCGACGCCGGCCACGTCCCGAGCCCGGAGGGGGTGCCAGCCGATCGCGGCTGCGGCCGACCGGCGCGGGTCGGCCCCGATCGGCTGGTCGCGACCCCGCCCGGCGGCGTCCGGCTCGGCGGGATCCCGCCCGGCGGCGCCGCTCGCCGCACCCTCCTGCTCGGCGGGGTCCGTCCGGCGCGTCATGGCCGCAGCCTGCCGCGACGCCGCCCGGCCCGCACGCCGACGACGTCCGGGCCGCCGCCCCGGCCGCCTCAGGACGTCGCCGCGTACGCGCCCAGGACCGTCCGCGCCGCCGCGGCCAGCACCGCGTCGTCCGGCTCGGCGTCCTCGTCCGGGTGGTCGGTCAGCACCGCCAGCACGATCGGCGCGCGCCCGGGCGGCCAGACCACCGCGACGTCGTTCCGCGACCCGTACCGCCCCGCGGTCCCGGTCTTGTCGCCGACGAGCCAGCCGTCGGGGGTCCCGGCGCGGATCGCGTCGAGGCCGGTCGTGCTCGCGGTCAGCCAGCCGACGTACGCCTCGCGGACGGCCGGGTCCAGGGCGTCGCCGAGGGCGTACGTGGCGAGCCCCTCGGCCAGGGCCCGGGGTGTCGAGGTCCGCGCCGGGTCGCCGGGCGTGAACGCGTTGAGCTCCGGCTCGTCGGCGTCGACCAGCGTCGTGGCGTCGCCGCGCGCCGCGAGCGCCGCCTGCAGCGCGGCCGGGCCGCCGAGGTACCGCAGCAGGACGTTGAGCGCGCCGTTGTCGCTCTCGGAGACGGCGGCCGCGCCGAGCTCGCCGATCGTCAGGTCCGCGCCGGCCGAGTCGCCCGTCACGGGCGCGTGGCCGACGCCGGCGACGTCGTCGGCCGTCACCGTCAGGGGCTGGTCGAGCACCGAGGTCGGCTGCCCGGCCAGCACCTCGCCGGCGGCCAGCGCCTTGAGCGTCGAGGCGTAGCCGAACCGCTCGTCCGCCCGGTACGCGACGGTGGCGCCGGAGCCGGTGTCGTGCGCGAACACGCCGACGCGCCGACCGGTCGACTGCTCCAGCGCGGCGAGGTCGGCCTCGACGGCGGCGGTCAGGTCGGCCGGGGCGGGGGACGGCGCGGTGGTGCTCGGCCCGGGCACGGCGGTGACCGTCCCGGTCGCCTGCTCGTCCGGCCCACCGGGCGTCCCTGGCGTGCAGCCCGCCGCGAGCGCCGCCGTCAGCGCGAGCGCGACGAGCCCGGCCCGCGCCCGGCGGTCGGCCCACGTCCGGCGCGCGGCCCACACCCGCCGGTCAGCGCGCACCGGGCCGCCACAGCACGATCGCCCCGCGCCCGTCGCCCGGCCGCGGCGCCTCGGCCGGGGCCTCCGCGCCGCGCCGCCGCTGACCTCGGCCCACCGCGACGACGTCGCCGGACGGGTGCGCGGTGAACACGCGCCGCCCGGGCTCGGCGAACGCGCGCAGGTAGTCGACCTGGCGGCGGAGCCGGTCGACCTCGGACTCGAGCTCGAGGATCCGCTTGATGCCGGCCAGGTTGACGCCCTCCTCCTGGGAGAGCCGCTGCACCTCGCGCAGCGTGGCGATGTCGCGCAGCGAGTACCGCCGCCCGCGCCCGCGGGTGCGGCCGGGCTGCACGAGCCCGAGCCGGTCGTACTGCCGCAGGGTCTGCGGGTGCATGCCCGCCAGCTCGGCGGCGACCGAGATCACGTAGACCTGCGCGTCCTCCGAGACCATCCCCACCACCTCCTCCAGCCGGGTCGGCCGACCGGCGCCGTCCCGGGGCGGAGGCCCCGGGACGCGGTCGGCCGGGTCAGTCCTTGGCGCGCGCCAGCAGGTCGGCCCGCGGGTCCTCGCCGGACGTCGCGATCCCGAACGCCTGCACGGCCTCCTTCGCGGCGGCGTTGAGCCGCTGCGGGACGACGACCTGCACGGTGACCAGCAGGTCGCCGGTGCCGCTCGCCGTCGTGACGCCGCGGCCCTTGACCCGCAGCGTCCGGCCCGACGGGGTGCCCGCCGGGACCTTGAGGCGCACCTGGCCGCCGTCGAGGGTCGGCACCGGCACCTCGGCGCCCAGCGCGGCCTCGTCGAACGCGACCGGCAGGGTCACCCGGAGGTTGTTGCCGTCCAGCGCGAACACCGGGTGGGGCGTCACACGTACGGTGACCTCGAGGTCGCCCGCGGGCGCGCCGTTCTCCCCGGGGCGGCCCTTGCCGCGCAGCCGGATCTTCTGCCCGTCCCGGACGCCGGCGGGGATGCGGGCCTTGACGGTCCGCCCCTCGACGCCGAGCGCCACGGTCGAGCCCTCGACCGCCTGCCGGAACGGCAGCGTGGTCACGGCCGACAGGTCGGCGCCGCGCCGGGCCGTGCGGCCCTGGCCGAAGCCCCCGCCGCCGCCGAACAGGCCGCCCAGCAGGTCCTCGAACCCGCCGCCGCCCGCGGCGCCACCGCCGGGCGTCCCCGCGCCCTGCGGGAACCGCACCCGGGTGCCACCGCCGCCGCCGAACACGCCGCCGAACAGGTCCTCGAACCCGCCGTTCGCGCCCCCGGCACCACCGGGCCCGCCCGCGCCCGCGCGGAACCGCGCGCCGCCGGCCATCGCCCGGAGCTGGTCGTACTGCTGCCGCTGCTCGGGGTCGGAGAGCACCGCGTAGGCCTCGCCGACCTCCTTGAACTTCGCTTCGGCCGCCGCGTCCCCGGGGTTGTGGTCGGGGTGCATCGTGCGGGCGAGCTTGCGGTACGCCTTCTTGATCGTGGCCGCGTCCGCGTCCTTGGCGACGCCGAGCACGGCGTAGAAGTCCTTCTCCAGCCAGTCCTGACCGCTCACGACGCCTCCTTCCGCTCTCTCGTCCGGTCCCCCGGGGCACGCGTCCCGCCCCGGACCGGGAACGACCCCGCGGCCGGGGCCGCGCCGTGACGACGCGGCCCCCGCCGGAGGGTCCTGATGATGCCCGTCACGCCTCCGGGTCGACGACCGCCACCCGGGCGGCGCGCACGATGCGCTCGCCCATGCGGTAGCCCGGCTGCAGCACCTGCTGCACCGTCGGCTCCGTGACGTCGGCCGAGTGCCCGTGCATGAGCGCCTCGTGCACCGTCGGGTCGAACGGCTCGCCGGCGGCGCCGTAGCGCTCGATGCCGAACCGGCCGACCGTGGCCTCGAGCTTCTCCGCGATCGACGCGAACGGGCCGACCAGGTCGCCGTGCTGGCGGGCCAGCTCGATGTCGTCGAGGACGCTGATCAGCGCCTCGGCGACCGACGCGACGCCCTGGTCCCGGGCGGTGACCGCCTCGGCCTTGGACCGCTTCACGTACGCGGAGTACTGCTGCTCGAGGTTGAAGTAGTCGGCGTTCCGCCGCTGCAGCTCGTCGAGCCGCTCGGCGGCCAGCTTCTGCGCCTCGACCAGGCCCTCCATCATCACGGCCTCCTCGGCGGCGGTCGCCGCCTCCTCGGCCTCGGCGAGGACCTGCTCCTCGGCGGTCGGCTCGCGCAGCTCCCCGGTCTCCGGGTCGATGCGCCGCTTGTCGGTCACGCGCGGGGCCTCCTCCTCGGGATCACGCCCCTGCGGGTTCGGCTGGTCGGTCACTTCTTGTCACCCTCGTCGTCGACGATCTCGGCGTCCACCACGTCGTCGTCCTGCGCGGACGAGCCCGCCTGGCCGTCGGCCGGCTGCTCGCCGGCCGGGGCGCCCTCGGGCTGCTGGTTCGCCGAGTACAGCGCCTCGCCGATCTTCTGCGACGCGGTGACCAGCGCGGTCTGCTTCGCGGTGACCTCGGCCAGGTCGTCGCCCTCGAGCGCCTTCTTCAGGTCGTCGACGGCCGAGCGGACCTCGGTCTTGACGTCGTCGGACAGCTTGTCGTCGTTGTCGGTGAGCAGCTTCTCCGTGGAGTACACGAGCTGCTCGGCCGAGTTGCGGGTCTCCGCCTCCTCGCGACGCTTCTTGTCCTCGGCGGCGTGCGCCTCGGCCTCCTTGACCATGCGGTCGATCTCGTCCTTCGGCAGACCCGAGCCGCCGGAGATCGTCATCGACTGCTCCTTGCCCGTGCCGCGGTCCTTGGCGGACACGTGCACGATGCCGTTCGCGTCGATGTCGAAGGTGACCTCGACCTGCGGGACGCCGCGCGGGGCCGGCGCGATGCCGGTCAGCTCGAACGTGCCCAGCGGCTTGTTGTCCCGCGCGAACTCGCGCTCGCCCTGGAACACCTGGATCAGCACGGACGGCTGGTTGTCCTCGGCCGTCGAGAAGATCTCGCTGCGCTTGGTCGGGATGGCCGTGTTGCGCTCGATGAGCTTGGTCATCACGCCGCCCTTGGTCTCGATGCCGAGGGACAGCGGGGTCACGTCGATCAGCAGGACGTCCTTGCGGTCGCCCTTGATGACGCCGGCCTGGAGCGCGGCGCCCACGGCCACGACCTCGTCCGGGTTGACGCCCTTGTTGGGCTCCTTGCCGTCGGTCAGCTCGCGCACGACGTCGGCCACGGCCGGCATGCGGGTGGAGCCGCCGACGAGCACGACGTGGTCGATGTCCGAGACCTTGATGCCGGCGTCGCGGATGACCGCGTGGAACGGCGCCTTGGTCCGCTCGAGCAGGTCGGCCGTCATCTGCTGGAACTGCGCCCGGGTGAGCTTCTCGTCCAGGTGGATCGGGCCGTTCTCCGACATCGAGAGGTACTGCAGGGACAGGTTGGTGCTGGTCGCGGACGACAGCTCCTTCTTGGCCTGCTCCGCCGCCTCGCGCAGACGCTGCAGGGCGATCTTGTCCTTCGACAGGTCGACGCCGGTCTGGTTCTTCACCTGGCCGACCAGCCACTCGACGATCCGGTTGTCCCAGTCGTCGCCGCCGAGGCGGTTGTCGCCGGAGGTCGCGCGGACCTCGATGGTCGAGAAGTCGTCGTCCTTGCCCACCTCGAGCAGGGAGACGTCGAACGTGCCGCCGCCGAGGTCGAAGACGAGGATCAGCTCGTCCTCCTTGCCGCGCTCGAGCCCGTAGGCGAGGGCGGCCGCGGTCGGCTCGTTGACGATGCGCAGGACGTTGAGGCCGGCGACCTGGCCGGCGTCCTTCGTGGCCTGGCGCTCGGCGTCGTTGAAGTACGCCGGGACGGTGATGACGGCGTCCGTGACGGGCTCGCCCAGGTACTCCTCGGCGTCGCGCTTCAGCTTGCCGAGCACGCGGGCGGAGATCTCCTGCGCCGTGTACTTCTTGTCGTCGATCTCGGTGGTCCAGTCGGTGCCCATGTGGCGCTTGACGGACGCGATGGTGCGGTCGACGTTGGTGACGGCCTGCCGCTTGGCGACCTCGCCGACGAGGACCTCACCGGTCTTGGAGAACGCGACGACCGAGGGGGTCGTGCGGGCGCCCTCCGCGTTGGCGATGACGGTGGGCTCCCCGCCCTCGAGGACGGCGACCACGGAGTTCGTGGTGCCCAGGTCGATGCCGACTGCTCGTGCCATGTCTGTGCTCCTTCGTCGTGCTGCGTGGTCCGGGGCGCGTCCCCGCGTGCGGGGGCCGCGCGCTCCTTGAGCCTGCTGCGCTCAAGTCTGCGTCGCGGTCGGTCGCGGTGCAACTCCGCGGCGGCGAACTTGAGTCTGCCTCACTCAACTACGGACCCTCGCGAGATGTTCCCGCCGCCACTCCGCCTGTCGACGGATGCCGAGAATGCAGAAGATGCGGGCTTCGCGGGCCTCCAACCCCGCATCTTCTGCACTCTCGACGATCCGGACGGGTGGCGCGTCAGGCGGACTGGCCGGCCTGGAGACGGAGGCCCGCGAGCAGCAGGTCGAGGCCGGCGCGGAACTGCTCCGCGTCGTCGTGCGCGGCGAACTCGTCCGCGACGTGGTGCAGGAACGGGAAGGCGTCCTCGTCGAGCTCGCGCAGTCCCGCGCGGAACGTGGCGACGAACTCGTCGCGCTCGACGCGGCCGTCCCGGACCTCCGGCGGCGGGTCCTGGCCCCGGTCCGCCGCCACGCCGACGACGTAGGCCATGACCGCGGCCACCCCGTCGAACCGCTGCCGCGGCGTGAGGTCGAGCCGCATGAGCTGCTGGCCCATCCGGTCGTACAGCGTGAGGCCGTTGAGCTGCGTCCCGGCGTCCTGCAGGAAGTACGCGCCGAGCCAGGGGCGGTGCACGGTCGCCGCGTAGAACGCGAGGGCCAGCTCCCGCAGGGCCGTGATCGGGTCGTCGGCGTCGCCGAGGTGCGCGGTCCGAGCCACGACGTCGGCGAGGACGTGGTCCGCCGCGCGCCCGAGGAGCTCGTCCTTGCCACGATCGGCCTCGCGTGCTGGACCGCCACCAGCGGCGTCGAGCACGGCTGGACGTCGGCGTGGACCTGGTCCGCGGGGGTCGGCGCGGCGCTCGCCCTGATCGGGTTCGTCCGGCACGAGCGCCGCACCGCGCACCCGATGCTCGACCTCACCCTGTTCCGGGACGGCGTCGTCCGGGGTGCCGCGCTCGCGCAGGTCGGCACCTCGGTGGCCATGGCCGGCGTGATGTTCGGCCTGATCCTGCACTTCCAGTACGCGTACGGGTGGAGCCCCGTCCGCGCCGGGCTCGCGAACCTGCCCCTGATCGCGACGATGGTCCTCGCGACCCCGCTCTCCGAGGGCCTGGCGCGGCGGTTCGGCCACCGGGTCGCGTGCCTCGTCGGCGCCGCGCTCCTCGCCGGCTCGCTGGGCGGGCTCGCCTGGGGCGTCGAGCACGGCTACCTCGCGATCGCCCTGCTCATGGTGACGTTCACGATCGGCCTGCGCACGATCATGACGATCTGCGCGGTCGCGCTCGTCAGCGCCATGCCGCAGAACCGCACGTCCCTGGGCGCCGCGCTGAACGACACCGCGCAGGAGTTCGGCACGAGCGTCGGGACGGCCCTGGTCGGGACGCTCATCGCCGTGCTCGTGACGACCGTCCTGCCCGACGGCGCGTGGAGCGGGGCCCTCGTGGCGTCGTTCTTCCACGGCGAGCGCGTCGTCTACACGGTGCTCGCCGTCGTGGTCGCGCTGCTCGCCGGCGCGGGCGCCCTGTCGCTCAGCAGCTCGCGCGCGGTCGACGAGCACGCGTGAGCCGCGCGGGGGCCCCGCGCCGGGTCGGGTCAGACCAGGTCGACCCGGTCCGCCTGCGGGCCGCGGTCGCTCTGCCGCACCTGGTACCGGACCCGGTCGCCCTCGTAGAGCGCCTCACCGTCGCGGACGACCGACACGTGCACGAACAGGTCCGGGCCGCCGTCGTCGGGCGTGATGAAGCCGAAGCCGCGGTCCGCGTCGAACCGCGCCACGACGCCCTGGCCACCCCGCTGCGGGGCGCGGGAGGAGCGGTCCTGGCCGCCGCGCGCGGGCGCACCCCGGCCCGGGGCGCCGCGTCCGGGCGCGCCGCGGCCGCCGCCCCGCGCCGACCCGCCGACCAGCCGCACGCCCTGGGCCTGCAGGCCCTTCTCGCCCTCGGACAGGCGGTAGCTCACCCGGTCGCCCTCGACGAGCTCGCCGATGTCGTCGGACAGCGTCCGGGCGTGCACGAACACGTCCTGGTCGCCGGAGTCGGGGGTGATGAAGCCGAAGCCCTTGCCGGCGTCGTACCAGGTCACGGTGCCGTCGGCACCGTCGTTCCGGTCGGCCGGCTGCCCCGCGCCGGCCACGGACGAGGCCCGCAGCGGCAGGACGTGGTCGGCCTGCGGGCCCTTCTCTCCCTCGACGACCAGGAACGCGACCGGCTGGCCGTCGGTGAGCACCCCGCCGCCGACGATCGCCGAGCTGTGCACGAAGATCTCGCCGCCGCCGTCGCCCGGCGTGAGGAAGCCGTAGCCCTTGGCCGGCTCGTACCAGTTCACGGTGCCGAGGACGCCCTGGGCGGTGTCGTCGGCGACGTCGCCGGTGACCCGGACGCCGCGGGCCTGCGGGCCGCGGTCGCTCTCGCCGATCTCGAACTCGACGGCCTGGCCCTCGCGGAGCGACGCCGGGCCGTCCTGGCCGACGACCTCGGACGCGTGGACGAACAGGTCCTCGGCGTCGTCGCCGAGCGCGATGAAGCCGAACCCTCGCTCGGTGTCGAACCAGCGGACGGTTCCCTGCGGCACGGTGGTACTCCTCGGTGGTGACGGCGGTTGCTGCCACCAGTGTCCCCCTGTCGCGCGCGGTGGACGAACCGCCTCGAAGCGGGCGGGCGGTAGCGTCCTCGCGTGGTCCGCCGTCGCAAGGTCTCGTCCCAGGCGTCGCCGTCGACCCGCGCGCGGTACGCGAAGCGCCGGCAGCGCCGGGTCGCCCTGGCGGACAACGACCTCACCCCGGCGGAGTGGGCCGACCTCGTCGCCGCCTGGGGCGGGGCGTGCGCGTACTGCGGGGCGCCGACCCCGTCGCCGCAGCGCGACTGCGTGCTGCCGATCTCGCGCGGCGGCCGGTACACGCTGCCGAACGTCGTGCCCGCGTGCGCGTCGTGCAACGCGAGCAAGCACAACGACGAGGTCACGGGGTGGCTCCGGCGCAAGAAGCTGGACGAGCGGGCGTTCCTGGTCCGGCACGCGACGATCCTGCGCGCCCTGGCGCCGGCCGACCCGGCCTGACGCCCGCGCGGGATGGTGGCCCCCGCGTCGAGTGTCCAGAAACCCGAGCGGTTCGCGCAGGTATGTCCGCCGGGTTCTGGACACTCGACGCCCGGCGCGCGCCCGGTGTGACCAGACGCACCGTGGGCCCGCGCCCGCCCGCGCCGTAGGATCCTCCGGGCCCCGCGCGACCGCGGCGCCTTCTCCCCACCCCAGGACGGACGGCGCATGAGCGCGCAGACGACCACGCCCGCGCAGCACCCGGACGAGCTCGGCGACGAGGGCCTCGACCTCGCGGCGGGCACGGACCTCGACCCGACGGCCGACGTGCCGCCCGGCGTCGACCCCGTCGAGTTCGCCACCTTCCTGCGGGTCGCCGACCAGGTCGCGGCCCTGCCGCAGACGCACCCGCAGCACGCGGCCGCGCGCCGCGCCGCGTCGGCGATGTTCAAGGCCGCCAAGAAGCACCGCCGCGGGGAGAAGCGCCGGCTCATCGCCGAGGCCGACGCCGCCGTGGTCGCCGCCACCGCGACGGGCAGCCCGGGCCGGATCGACGACGAGACCGCCGGCATCCAGATCACGTCGTCCACCACGGGCGCGATCGCCGGCACGCTCATCCGCCCGCGCCCCTGCTACGTCTGCAAGCAGGACTACACGGTCGTCGACGCGTTCTACCACCAGCTCTGCCCGGACTGCGCCGCGCTGCACCACGCCAAGCGCGACGCCCGCACGGACCTCACCGGCCGCCGCGCGCTGCTCACCGGCGGCCGCGCCAAGATCGGCATGTACATCGCGCTGCGGCTGCTCCGCGACGGCGCGGACCTGACGATCACGACCCGGTTCCCGCAGGACGCCGTGCGCCGGTTCCGCGCGATGGACGACTCCGCGGACTGGATCGACCGGCTGCACGTCGTGGGGATCGACCTGCGCGACCCGGCGCAGGTGGTCTCGCTCGCGGACCACGTGGCCGCCCAGGGCCCGCTCGACATCCTGATCAACAACGCCGCCCAGACCGTCCGCCGGTCGCCGGGGGCGTACGCGCGGATCGCCGAGGCGGAGGACGCCCCGCTCGACGCCGACGCCGCGCGGATGATCACGACCTTCGGCCGCACCAGCGACGCGCACCCGCGCGCGCTCGCCGGGTCGGTCAGCGAGCTGACCAGCCCCGCGCTGGCGATCGAGCGGGCCGCCCGCGCCGCCGCGGACGAGCTGACCGCGCAGTCGCTCACCCGCGAGGCCGCGAGCCTGGAGCGGCTGGTCGCCGGGACGTCGATCGACGCCGGCGGGCTCATCCCCGACGTCGCGGAGACGAACTCCTGGGTCGCCACGGTCGAGGACGTCGACCCGATGGAGCTGCTCGAGGTCCAGCTCTGCAACCAGACGGCGCCGTTCATCCTCATCAGCCGGCTGCGGCCCGCCATGGCGGCGTCGCCCGCGCGCCGGACCTACATCGTCAACGTGTCGGCGATGGAGGGCGTGTTCGCCCGCGGCTACAAGGGCCCCGGCCACCCGCACACGAACATGAGCAAGGCCGCGCTCAACATGCTGACCCGCACCAGCGCGGGCGAGATGGTCGACGACGGCATCCTCATGACGGCCGTCGACACCGGCTGGATCACCGACGAGCGCCCGCACCCGACCAAGGTCCGCCTGGCCGAGGAGGGCTTCCACGCCCCGCTCGACCTGGTCGACGGCGCGGCGCGGGTCTACGACCCGATCGTCCGCGGCGAGGCCGGCGAGGACCTGTACGGCTGCTTCCTCAAGGACTACGCGCGCTCGCAGTGGTGAGCTGACCGGCGCGAGGGGGGCCGAGACACCGCGAGGGCGCACGAGCTCTCGTGCGCCCTCGCGGTGTGCCGTGCGCCGGCGTGGCCGTCAGGCCGGCTCGACCGGCAGCCAGAGCTCGACGGTCGCGGTGCTGAAGTCCGCCGCACGGTCGAGCACCGCCACGATCTCCGGGCCCTCGCGCAGGCGCCACGGGTTCGACGGGAACCACTCCGTGGCGGTGGCGGCCCAGACGGACTGCAGGGTCGCCGGGTAGGTGCCCTCGGC
This sequence comes from Cellulomonas pakistanensis, assembly GCF_016862755.1. Lineage (GTDB taxonomy): Bacteria > Actinomycetota > Actinomycetes > Actinomycetales > Cellulomonadaceae > Cellulomonas > Cellulomonas pakistanensis. The sequence goes on from NZ_BONO01000007.1 coordinate 117,054, forward strand.
GCGGAACACCGCCCACGAGCCCGCCGGCACCGGCAGGACGTCGAGGTCGCCCGGCACCTCGACCGCGTCCGAGACGGCGACGCCGTGCAGGTACGTCAGCTCGCTCCCCTCGCGGCGGTCGGGGTCGAGATCGGCACTCACGGCGAGCAGCCCGGCTGGCTCGGCGTCGCCGAGCGCCTTGAGGCGCGCGTGCTCCTCGGGCGCGATCGACGCGACGTGCCGCTGGATCGCCGGGTTGACCCCGGCGTGCACGAGCGGGACGCGGGCGGCGTGTCCCGCGAGGCGGAGGCCGGGACTGGTGACGAGTCGGACGTCCATGGGTGCTGCTCCTTCGACGGTCAGGCGGAACCTGAGGCGGGGTTGGGACCGGAGGGGACCACCGTCGCGCCGCGCCTGTCCCGGGCTCACGCCGTGCACCGCGCGGAACGCGCGCCCGAAGGCCTCGGCCGACCCGTAGCCGTACCGCACGGCGATGCCGAGCAGGTCGCCCCGCCCGTCGACGACCTCCGCCGCGGCGACGGTCATCCGCCGGCGGCGCACGTACTCCGACAGCGGCATCCCGGCCAGCGACGAGAACAGCCGCCGGAGGTGGTACTCGGTCGTGCCGAGCGAGGCGGCGAGGTCGGCGACGTCGAGGTCGTCGGTGAGGCGGTCCTCCACGACGTCGACGAGCCGGTTGAGCGTGGCGATCACGGTGCTCCCTTCCGCGGTCCAGCCTGGCGGCCGCCTCCTGGCCGGCGCCCGATCATCCTGGCCCGATCCGATCAGGATCCGCCGGTATTCAGTGTTGCCAAGTACCGGTACCTAGCGTTACGTTGTACCGGTAGTCAGCGACACCGAGTACGGGAGACCTCCGATGGCCAGCCAGATGACCGAGATGCTCAAGGGCACCCTCGAGGGGATCGTGCTCGCGATCCTCGAGGCCCGGCCGGCGTACGGCTACGAGATCACCGCGCAGCTCCGCGACGAGGGGTTCGCCGATCTCGCGGAGGGCACCGTCTACGCGCTCCTGGTCCGGATCGAGCAGCGCGGGTTCGTCGACGTCACCAAGGTGCCGTCCGAGAAGGGCCCGCCGCGCAAGGTCTACACGCTCAACGCCGCGGGCCGCGCCCAGCTCGACGAGTTCTGGGCCACCTGGGCGTTCCTCGCCGGGCGGATCGAGCACCTCCGCGCGGCGCGCACCGACAGCACCACGAGCACCACCGGCACCGACTCCGGCAGCACCCACCGCACCACCGACAGCACCGAAGGGGACGACTGACATGGTCGCGAAGTGGATCGAGGCCCTCACGGGCTCGCTCGAGCAGAAGAAGCAGTACCGGCAGGACATGGCGCGGATCAAGGCGCTGCCCGAGCCGTACCGCACCGCCGCGAAGGCCACGCACCGGTACCTCATGTACTCGGGCGGCGTCACGGACGGTGACTCGATGATCACGATGTTCACCGACCTCGCCGACCTGTGGGAGCGCGCGGCCGCCGACGGCACCCCCGTCCGCGACGTCGTGGGCGAGGACCCGGTCGAGTTCGCCGAGACCTTCGGCCAGGCGTACGTCGGCGAGCGGTGGATCGACAAGGAGCGCTCGCGCCTCACGAAGGCGATCGAGGACGCGGAGCAGGACGGCACCCGGTGAGCGCCACTTCCGGGCCCGCCGCGCCCGCCGTCGCCGTCCGCGGCGTCGAGAAGTCGTTCGGCGACCTCCGCGTGCTGCGGGGCGTCGACCTCGAGGTGGCGCCGGGGACGATCCACGCGCTGCTGGGCTCCAACGGGGCCGGCAAGACGACGCTGGTCCGCATCCTGTCGACGCTGCTCAGGCCCGACGCCGGCACGGCCAGCGTGCACGGGTTCGACGTCGTCGGCCAGGCCGCCGAGGTCCGCGAGTCGATCAGCCTCACCGGCCAGTTCGCGGCCGTCGACGGCATGCTCAGCGGGCGGGAGAACCTCGCGCTGATCGCGCGGCTGCGGCACCTGCCCGACCCGGGCGCGGTCGCCGACCGCCTGCTCGACCGGTTCTCCCTCACGGAGGCCGGCGGGCGGCGGGCGTCGACCTACTCCGGCGGCATGCGCCGCCGGCTCGACATCGCGATGAGCCTGATCGGCGACCCGCCGGTCATCTTCCTCGACGAGCCGACCACCGGCCTGGACCCGCAGGCGCGCAACGAGGTGTGGCGGACCGTCGAGGAGCTCGCCGGCGGCGGCACGACCGTGCTGCTCACCACGCAGTACCTCGACGAGGCGGAGCGCCTCGCCGACCGGATCGCCATCCTGCACGAGGGGACGATCATCCAGGACGGCACGCTCGCCGAGCTCAAGCGACTCCTCCCGCCCGCGCGGGTCGAGTACGTCGAGAAGCAGCCCACGCTCGAGGACGTCTTCCTCGCCCTCGTCGGCGCCGGCGACCAGCCGGCCGGGAAGGACCCGCGATGAGCACCGCCCACGTCGTCGGCGACACCGTCGCCCTCACCGACCGCTCGCTGCGGCACATCCTGCGCAGCCCCGACACGATCATCACGACCGCGGTCACCCCGGTCGCCCTCATGCTGCTGTTCGTCTACGTGTTCGGCGGCGCGATCCACGGCGGGTCCACCGCCTCGTACGTCGACTACCTGCTGCCCGGCATCCTGCTCATCACCATCGCGTCGGGCGTCGCGTACACCGCGTACCGGCTGTTCCTCGACCTGCAGGGCGGGATCGTCGAGCGGTTCCAGTCCATGCCGATCGCCCGGCCGAGCGCCCTGTGGGCGCACGTGCTGACCTCCATGGCGGCCAACCTCACGTCGGTCGTGCTCGTCGTCGGGATCGCCCTGCTCATGGGGTTCCGCACGGGGGCGTCGGTGCTCGCGTGGCTGGCGGTCGCCGGCATCCTGGTCCTGTTCACGCTCACGCTGACCTGGATCGCGGTGCTCGCGGGGCTGTCCGCCAAGACGGTGGACGGGGCGAGCGCGTTCTCCTACCCGCTCATCTTCCTGCCGTTCATCAGCTCGGCGTTCGTGCCGACCGACTCGATGCCGACCGCGGTCGCGTGGTTCGCCGAGCACCAGCCGGTCACGGCCGTCGTCGACTCGATCCGGGCGCTGTTCGCCGGCGAGCCGGTCGGCGGGGACCTGTGGGTCGCGCTCGCCTGGCTCGTCGGGATCCTGGCGCTGGCGTACGTGCTGGCGGTCCGCGCCTACCGGCGCAAGGTCGGCTGAGCCGACCGCCCGAGGACGCGGGCGGGGCACCGGGGCCGCGACCCCTCCGGCGCCCCGCCCGCCTGCGCGTCCGGGTCAGGCGGTGGTCACGCGGTGGTCAGGACGGGCGCGAAGGGCACCAGCTCCTCGCGCCCGTCCTCGACGACCAGGCAGGTGCTCTCCGGGACCTCGAGCCACGCGCCCTTGAGGTCGCCGAGCGGCTCGGACACCACGATCCGGGTGTCGTCCGACAACCCGTGCAGCACCGGGTTGTCCGGGTACTGCGCCCGCAGCACCGCGACGTCCCGGTTCCGGAACAGCGACCGCGACCGGCCCTCCGACGAGTAGCGGAACGTCCAGAGCCGCTGTCCGTCGGTCGTCGCGAAGGTCCCCTGCACCGGGTACGCGACGCCGTGCCGCAGCGCGACGTCCTCGATCAGACCCACCGCGGCAGCGACGGCGGCCGGCGGGTCGTCGGTCAGGCCGAACGTCAGCGCCAGGTAGAACAGCGTCTCCGAGTCGGTCGATCCCTCGATCAGCGGGTACAGCGCCGGGTCGACGGCCATCCGCAGAGCCCGCTTCAGGGTGCTGAAGCCGTTGATCACGCCGTTGTGCGCGAACAGCCACTGCCCGTGCCGGAACGGGTGGCAGTTGGTCTGCTGCACGGCGGTCCCGGTCGTGGCGCGGATGTGGGCGATGACCATCCCGGACCGGATGTGCTGGGAGAGCTCGCGCAGGTTCCGGTCGCTCCACGCCGGCTCGATGCTCCGGAACAGCCCGGGGATCGGCGAGTGGTCGTCGTACCAGCCGACGCCGAACCCGTCGCCGTTCATCGGCTCGACGCCCAGCCGGCTGTGCCGGCTCTGCATCACGAGCGAGTTCTCCGGCTTGTAGAGCAGCTCGTCCAGCGTCACCGGCGATCCCGTGTACGCGAGCCAACGGCACATGGCGGCCTCCTGTGCGGGGTGGGCCCGCGCCGTCGCGGGCCGCTGGGGCCACTGTGCACCGGGGCCTCGCAGAGCGGCCCCGGCGCACGGCCCTCAGCGCTCGATCGGCGCCTGCTCGACGGCGACCGGCTCGGCCTGCCGGCGGCGCAGCACCACGGAGCCGACGGAGGCGACGGCCGCGGCAGCCATGGCGCCCCCGACGAGCCACGAGCCCGCCTCCAGCTGCGTGGCCAGCACGCCCAGGACGAGCAGGAAGCCGCCGAGGCCGAGCAGGGCGGTCGCCGAGGTGGACGCGGTGGTCGTGTCGGTGTGCATGCTGGTCAGCCTAGATTCGAGCCCGACCGTGCCGCCTCGGGCGGGCGGCGGAACTTCGCGCCCCGCCCCGGGGACGAGGACCGGCCCCCGGGTCCACCCCGCGGCGGAGCCCCGACGCCGCCGGCCTACGCCTCCGGATCCCAGCGGGACGGCACGAGGTCCGCGAGCAGCGTGCGGTGCGCCCACCGGGCCCAGGCCAGCGCGCTCCACCCGCCGCGCCGCACCAGCGCGTTCCACGTCTCGGGCCCGAGCACGAGGGACACCACGTCGGTCGCCCGCTCGACGTCGAGCCCCGGCCGCAGGACCCCGTCCCGGTCGCACGCCTCGACGAGCAGCCGGTGCACCGCGCGCCGCCGGGCCTCGTCCCGCTCCCACGCCGCGTGCAGCACCGGGTCCCCGACGGCGTGCGCCCGGACCAGGTCCTGCACGGCGGCGGCCCGGCCCAGCAGCTCGGCGGCCCCGCGGGCGTGCAGGAACACCCGGCGGGCAGGGTCCGGCTCGGCCGCGACGGCGCGCACCCACGGCTGCGCGGCGAGGTCGGGCGCCGCGTCCCGGCGGTCGGCGCCGTCGACGGCGTGGTCCAGGCAGCCGACGAGGATGTCGGACTTGGACGGGTAGGAGTAGTAGACGGTCTGCACGCCGAGCCCGGCGGCGCGGCCGATCGCGGTGATCGTCGTCGGCCCGTAGCCGTCGGCGAGGAACAGCCGCGTGGCGGCCTCCGCGATCCGCCCGCGCGACGCGGCTGCCCGCGCGGCGCGTCCGTCGGCGCGCGGGGCCTCGGTGGCGGTGTCGCTGCTGGTCACGTCGCAAATCGTAGCAGCGCTCCGAATTTCATTCGGTAGCGCCGCTCCGACAAGCCGCACCACGCCTCGCCGAGAGGGCAGACGATGTCGCTCGGCGGGCCAGGAGGGGACATCGTCTGCCCGCTCGGCGAGGTTCCGGCTGGTCAGGGGCGCGCGAGGCGGCTCGCGGAAATCCGAAGCGGCGCTACCGAAACGCGGTCAGCGCCCCGTGGCCAGGAGGCCCAGCAGGGCGAGGTTGAGCGCGACCACCAGGGCGACCACCACGACCAGGACCACCTGGAGCCGCGGGCCGTTGGCGTGCGAGCCCATCAGACCGCGGTCGCGGTTCAGCCGCACGAGCGGGATGACCGCGAACGGGATGCCGAAGCTCAGCACCACCTGGCTGACGACCAGGGTCCACGTCGGGTCCGCCCCGACCGCGAGCAGCACCAGGGCCGGCACGAGCGTGATCGCCCGCCGGGCCAGCAGCGGGATCCGCTTGTGGATCAGCCCCTCCATGATGGCCGCGCCCGCGTAGCAGCCGACCGACGTGGACGCGAGGCCCGACGCGAGCAGCCCGATCGCGAACACGACACCGACGACCGGGCCGAGCGCGTCGCTGATCGCGGCGTGCGCGCCCTCGATCGTGTCGGTGCCCTCGACGCCGCGGAGGTTCGCCGCCGCGAGCAGGAGCAGGCCGATGTTCACCGTGCCGGCGATCGTGAGCGCCGCACCGACGTCCCACTTGGTCGCCCGGAGCAGGCCGCGCCGCGCGGCCTCGTTCGGAACGCTGCCGAACCGGTCGCGGCTCAGCGCCGAGTGCACGTAGATCGCGTGCGGCATCACCGTCGCGCCGAGCATCGAGGCGGCCAGCAGCACCGAGTCCGTCCCGGCGAACCGCGGGACCAGGCCGCCGAGCATCTGCCCCGGGTCCGGCGGGCCGAGGACGAGCCCGCACAGGAAGCCGACGACGATCACCAGCAGCAGGCCGACGACGACCGTCTCGAACCGCCGCTGCCCGTACCGGTTCTGCGTCGCGAGCAGCAGCATCGAGACGACGCCGACGATCACGCCCCCCAGCACCAGCGGCAGGCCGAACAGCAGGTGCAGGGCGATGGCGCCACCGACGACCTCGGCGATGTCGGTCGCCGCGGCGACCACCTCCGCCTGCGCCCAGTACGCCAGCCGCGACCGCTTCCCCAGCCGGCGCCCGAGCACGCCCGGCAGGGAGTCGCCGGTGACGATGCCGAGCTTGGCCGACTGGTACTGGACCAGCACCGCCATCACGTTGGCCGCGACGAGCACCCAGAGCAGCAGGTAGCCGTACCGCGCTCCCGCGGTGAGGTTCGCCGCGACGTTGCCGGGGTCGACGTAGGCGATCGCCGCGACGAACGCCGGGCCCAGCAGCGGGAGCACGCGGCCGCGCCGCACAGCCTGCCGGTCAGCAGTGGTGGTCACCGTACCTCCAAGTTCGGATGTCCGAACTCAGTGTAGGGCGCGGAGTTCGGACAACCGAACTCTGGCCCGGTACGCGCCGCTGCGCACGCCGAGTCGTCCGACGCAGCCGTCCGACCCAGCCGCCCCAGCCGCGCCGCCCGGCCGGGCCGCCGGTGACGCCACCGGGCCGCCTCCGCGATCGAGCGGAGGGCGCCCGGGACGCGCGGTCAGGCCGCGGCCGGCTCCACCTCGCGCCGCCACCGGCCGTCGACCCGCGCGAACCCGACCCGCTCGAGGTACGGCCCGGTGTCCCGCGCGTCCTCGGCGACCACCAGGGAACGCAGCCCGGTGCCGGCGAACGCGCCCGAGCGCCGGTAGACGAACTCGCCCGGCGCGAAGTCGCGGAATCGCGGGGTGACCCAGTCGAGCTCGACCTCGCCGACACCGTCCCCCGCGTCCCGGACGACGACCACGCCGACGGTCTCGTCACCGCGGAGCACCAGGTACGCCCACCGCCCGGCGGCGCCCCCGGCCGGCTCACCCGCGGGCTCACCCGCCGCGTCACCCGCCGCGTCACCCGCCCGGCCGAACGACGGGTAGTACCGGGCGATGTCGTCCGCGTGCACCCCGAGCACGTGCCGCAGGTAGCCGTCCCCCGCCCCGACGGGCACGACCTCGTACACGTCGGCGTCGTGCCGCTCGCGGGTCAGCCGCCACAGCCAGTAGGCGTCGATGACGGCGATCACCGCGTTCATCGCCGCGAACGGCCAGATCCCGACGACCGTGTTGTACGCGGTCGCGATGACGGACCCGGCGAAGTTGAGCCACCGGAACCGCAGGACGCGGGCCTGCATGAGGGACACGACGACGAGGGCGGACCCGACCCACCCGATGATCTCCAGCACTGGCATGGCTGGACGGTACCGGCCCGGCGACCGCCCGGCGGCCCGCCGTGAATCCGTAGCGTCGCTCCGACAACCGTCGACCGCGGAAATCCGGTCGACGGCCGCGAGACCGGGGCGCACGATGACCGCATGACGCTCCCGACGACGCAGCCGCACCTCGTCCCGCTGCCCGTGCCGGCCACCCTGGAGCACCCCGACGCCTGGCTGCTGCACGGCTTCGTCGACGCGTGCAACGCCGTGCTGCTCGACGACTGGGGCACGCTGGACGAGGCGCGCCTCCCCGAGGAGACCCTGCGCAGCCTGCAGCACCAGGAGTACACGGAGAAGCTCCGCTTCCTCGCGCTGGACGGCCCCGCCGACGGTCCGGCGGACCCGGCGCGGGTCCTCGGCTACCTGTCGCTCGACCTGCCCCGGCAGGACAACACCCACACCGGCAACGCCGACCTCGGGGTCCGGCCGGAGCACCGCGGGCGCGGCATCGGCGCCGCCGTGCACGACCTCGCGGTGCGGACGGCCCGCGAGCGCGGCCGCACGGTGCTCACCGGCGCGACGGACCAGCGCACCGAGCCGGAGGAGGGGCCGGGGACGCTGGTCCCCGGCACCGGTAGCGGCCGCGTCCGCGCGGACGACCCGGCCGTGGCGTTCCTGGTCCGACGCGGCTGGGACCTCGAGCAGGTGGAGCGGCGGTCGGTGCTGGCGGTGCCGGTGCCCGAGGACGAGCTCGCCCGGCACGCCGACGCCGCCGCGGCCGCCGCGGGCCCCGACTACGAGGTGGTGCGGTGGGACGACCGCTGCCCCGACGCGTGGGTCGACCAGTTCGCGGTCCTGCAGACGCGGATGAGCACGGACGCCCCGATGGGCGGCCTGGACCTCCGCGAGGACCTGTGGGACGTCGCCCGCGTCCGCGCCGCGGAGCGGCAGCACGTCGAGCGCGGGATGACCTACCGGGTCGCGGCGGCCGTGCACCGGCCGACGGGTGTCCTCGCCGCGTTCACGGCGCTGGTCAGCCGGCCGGACACCGACGAGTTCGTCTACCAGGACGACACCCTGGTCCTCCGCGAGCACCGCGGCCACCGGCTGGGGATGCTCGTGAAGACGGCGAACCTGGCGAGGCTCGCCGAGGCGCAGCCCGGCGCCCGCCGGGTCGCCACGTGGAACGCCGAGGAGAACAGCTACATGCTCGCGATCAACGTCGCGCTCGGGTTCCGTCCGGCGGGCGGGTCGGGCGAGTGGCAGCTGCGCCTCGGCTGATCGCCGTCCCGCGCTCGCAGGAGTGGAAGGTCCGGCCCGACACACCCCGGCGTGTCGGGCCAGATCGTCCACTCGACAGGCCCCGGGCCGCCGCCCCGGGTCAGCCCCCGACGACCGCCACGGCGCCCGCCTCGGCCGCGAGCCGCACGCGCTCGCCCGGCTCCGGCACCGCTCCCCCGCCCGCCGGCAGCGCCGCCGTCACCCGGACGTCCTCGGGCTCCAGCACCGCGTCCACCTCGGCCCGGCCCCGCCGGGTGCGCCGATCGGCGACCACCGCGGCCCGCACGGGCGTCGCGGGCCCGGGTTCCGGGTCGGCCGGGCCGAGCACGCGCCACCCGCCCGCGGCCACCGCGAGCGCCCCCGAGCCCCCGCCCGACCCGGCACCGGCCCCGCCACCCAGGAACGTCCGGTACCCCAGGAACTCCGCCACCTCCCGCGAGGCCGGCCGCCGCCACAGCGCCTCCGGCTCGTCGACCTGCAGCAGCCGCCCGGCCGACATCACGGCGACCCGGTCCGCGACGGTCGCCGCCTCGTCCTGGTCGTGCGTGACGAACAGCGCCGTCGTGGCCGTGGCGACGAGCGCCCGCCGCAGGTCGTCGGCGAGCCGCTCGCGCAGGGACCGGTCGAGCGCGGACAGCGGCTCGTCGAGCAGCAGGAGCCGCGGCCGCGGCGCCAGCGAGCGGGCGAGCGCCACCCGCTGCCGCTCGCCGCCGGACAGCGTCGCGACGGGCCGCCGGTCGTAGCCCGGCAGGCCGACCAGATCCAGCAGCTCCGCGACCCGCGCGGCCCGGGCGTCCCGCGGCAGCCCGCGCAGCCCGTACGCCACGTTGCCCGCGACGTCCCGGTGCGGGAACAGCTGCCCGTCCTGGAACACCAGGCCGAACCCGCGCCGGTGCACCGGGACCGCGGCCAGGTCGACGCCGTCCCAGGCGACCGCACCCGACGCCGGCGGCTCGAGCCCGGCGACCGCGCGCAGCAGCGACGACTTCCCGCAGCCGGACGGGCCGAGCAGGGCGAGCACCTCGCCGACCGGGACGTCGACCGAGACCCCGGCGACGGCCGTGACGGCGGGCGCGCCGCGCCCCGCGCCCGGGTACCGCACGACCACGTCGCGCACCGCCAGACCCGACCCGGTCCCGGTCCCCGTCACAGCTCTCCTCCCGCCGGCCCGCGGAACCGCTCCGCGAGCGCCATCACCCCGGCCGTCAGCGCCGCGAGCACCACGCTCGCCGCCAGGGCCATCCCGTAGTTGTCGGCGCCCGGCTGCCCGATCAGCCGGAAGATCACGACCGGCAGCGTCGGCAGGTCGGGGCGCGCGAGGAACGACGTCGCCCCGAACTCGCCGAGCGACACCGCGAACGCGAACCCGACCGCCAGCCCGATCGAGCGGGCCGCGAGCGCGCCGTCGACCCCGAGCAGCACCCGCCCCGGCCCGGCGCCCAGCGTGCCGGCGGCCTCGCGCAGCCGCGGGTCGATCGCCCGGAGCACCGGCAGCACGGTCCGCACCACCAGCGGCACGGCGACGACCGCCTGCACGACCGGCACGAGGATCCCGCTGCTGCGCAGGTCGGTCGCGATGCCGAACGGGTGGCCGAGCGTCAGCAGCGCGCCGAACCCGACGGTCACCGCCGACACCCCGAGCGGCAGCATGAACACGCCGTCGAGCACGCCGACCGCCCGCCGCGCCGCGCGCCGCCGGGGCCGCCGCGACACCAGCAGCGCGACCAGGCAGCCGACCAGGAGCGCCAGCAGCGTCGCGTCGACCGCGATCCGCAGCGAGTTGCCCAGCGCCTCCCAGACGGTGACCGTCAGCGCGTTCCGCCCGCCGGTCGTGCCCAGTGCCCGGTAGTGGTCGAGCCCCCAGCCGTCGCCGGTGCGCAGCGACCCGAGCAGCAGCGCGCCCAGCGGCAGCGCGAGCAGGACGAGCACCCCGGCGGTCACGACGGCGGGTGCCCAGTGCGGCCGCGCGGGCCCCGCCCCGGACGACCCCGGTGCCACGAGCTGCAGCGCCCGCTCCCGCCGCGCCCGCGCCCGCCCGGCCACCGCCAGCGCGGCGACCACCACCACGACCTGCACCACCGACAGCACGGCCGCGGCCCGCAGGTCGAGGAACTGCGTCGTCTGGATCCAGATCTCGGTCTCGACCGTGCCGTACTGCATCCCGCCGAGCACCAGCACCGTCCCGAACGCGGTGGCGCAGAACAGGAACACCAGCGACGCGGCGGACACGATCGCGGGCGTCAGCGCGGGCAGCGTCACCGTCCAGAACGCGCGCGCCGGCGAGGCGCCGAGCGACCGCGCCGCCTGCTCCGGGCGCGGGTCGAGCCGCTGCCACAGCCCGCCGACCGTCCGGACCACGACGGCGTAGTTGAAGAACACGAGCGCCGCGACGATCGCCGCGAACGTGCCGTCCAGGTGCAGGAAGCCGAGCGGGCCGTTCTCCCGGAGCAGCGCGCGGAACGCCACGCCGACCACGACGGTCGGCAGCACGAACGGCACGGTGACGAACGCCCGCAGCACCCCCACCCCGGGGAACCGGCACCGGTAGAGCACGTACGCGCCGGGCACCCCGAGCAGCACCGACATCACGGTGCCGATCGCGCCCTGCGCCAGCGTGAGCCCGACGATCCGCCACGTGCGCGGGCGGGAGAACACGTCGGCGAACCCCGACAGGTCGAGGGCCCCGTCCGGGAGGAAGCCCCGGCCCACCAGCGCCAGCACCGGCCAGGCGAAGAACGTGCCGAGGAACAGCAGCGGCACCGCGGCCGCGAGGGTCCAGGACGCGACCCGCCCGACGGCCCACGCCCGGGCCGGGGGACGCGACGCCGCGCGGGCGGGCGCGGCCGGGCCGTCCGGGCGCGCCGACGACCCCGGCCGGCCCGTGCCGGTCGGGGTCGTCCGCGTCGCCGTGCTCATCGGGGCGGTCGTGCCGTCGTCAGCCGACGACCAGGTCGGTCCACTCGCGCACCCAGGCGTCGCGGTTCTCCGCGATGTCGTCGAGCGGCACCTCGTGCGGCGCCTCGGACAGCGGGGCCCACTCCGCCCAGGACTCGGGCAGCTCGACGGCCGAGCTCACCGGGTACATGTACATCGAGCCCGGGATGTCCGCCTGCACCTCGTCTGACAGCAGCCAGTCGACCAGCTGCTGCGCGCCCTCGGGGTTCTGCGCGCCGGCCAGCACGCCGGCGTACTCGACCTGGCGGAAGCAGGTGTCCAGCAGCGCGCCGGTCGTGGGCTCGCCGCCGCCCTCCGGGACCGTCTCGGGCGGGCTCGACGCGTACGACAGCGCGATCGGCCGCGGGCCGCCGCCCCCGCCACCGGAGAAGTCGGTGTAGTAGGCGTCCGACCAGCCCTCGGCGACCTTCAGGCCGTTCGCCTCGAGGTCGGTCCAGTACTGCTGCCAGCCGTCCTCGCCGAACGCGCCGACGGTCGCCAGCAGGAACGCCAGGCCCGGGCTGCTGGTCGCCGCGTTGGTGACGACCGTCAGGTCCCGGTACCGCGGGTCGGTCAGGTCCTCGAGCGACGTCGGCTCCGGCACGCCCTGCGCGGCGAACCAGGCGTGGTCGACGTTCAGGCAGACGTCGCCCGTGTCGACCGCGGTGAGCGAGTGCGACGCGTCCGGCGCGTACCGCGCGGCGTCGGCCGCCGCGGGCGCCTGCGACTCGTACGGCTCCAGCACGCCCTCGTCGATCGCCCGCGACGCGAAGGTGTTGTCGATGCCGTAGACCACGTCGCCCAGCGGCGCGTCCTTGGTGAGGATCAGCTGGTTGACCAGCGCCCCGCCGTCGCCGGGGGCGACCTGCGTGACCGTGAGCCCGGTGTCCGCCTCGAACTGCTCCAGCAGGCCGTCGCTCAGGTGGAACGAGTCGTGCGTGACCAGCGTGACGGTCCCGCCGCCCGCGCCCGTCGACGCGTCGTCGGACCCGGAGCCCGAGCCCGACCCGGTCACGGAGCAGGCGGTCAGCGCCAGGACGCCGGCGACGGCGACCAGGCCGGCCGTGGTGGTCCGCCGGGGTGCCCGGCGGCGTGCGCGCGTGCGCGCCATGGTGGTTCCTCCTCGATGTGCACCGAGGGGGCCGCACCGCACCGGCCGCGCCCCGCAGGAGCACGACGGCGCGGGGCGACTGAGATCCCGACTCCCTACGCCGGTGCTAACCGGATCAGGTGCGAGGGTCTGCGGATTCCGTCCGCACTCTCAGCGTCGGTCGGGCCGCGGTGTCACGCACGGCCCGGGACGCTCCCCTGTCGTTCGCGCCCGACCCTACACCGGCGCGGCACGCCGCCCGCGCTGACGCGCCTGACCTGCGGCGCCGCACCGGCGGCGCTAGCGTGGGCAGCCAGCACGCCCGTCCCGACGCAGGAGGTCCCGTGGCCGACGAAGAGACCCAGTCCACGTTCGCGAAGATCACCGGCCTGGTGGTCGCCGGCGCCGTCGCCTGGATCGCCGGCAAGGCGGTCGACGCCGCGTGGAAGGCGGCGTCGGGGCACAAGCCGCCGAAGCCCGAGGACGACGACGACCCGCGCGTCGCCGAGGTCGTGGCGGCCGCCGCGATCACCGCGGCCGCGGTCACCGTCGCGCGCGTGTTCGCCACCCGCGGCACCAAGAAGTTCGTCGAGCGCGTCGACCGGAACCGCCGCCTCCCGAAGGCCTGACCCGCCCGGCGGCGCGAGGTCGGTGCCTCCGACCGGGTCCGGTGGCTCCCGCCGACGTCGGCGGGAGCCGCCGGACCCGGCGGGCGCGGCCGCCGCGCGCCGCCCGGACGACTCAGCGGCTCGACGACTCCGGGGCGTCCTCGGGCTCGGTGCCCCGCGCGGTGGCCTCGTCCTGCGCCTCCGTGAGCTCGTCCACGACCAGCAGGTCCCGGCGCACCTTCCCGGTGCGGTAGCCCGCGCGGCCGACCAGGTGCGCGGCGACCGGCGCCGTCAGCATCTGGAACAGCGCGACGAGCACGAGCGCCCACACCGCGCCGCCGGACCGCAGCCGCAGCGACAGGCCGATCAGGACGAGGATCAGCCCGAGCACCTGCGGCTTGGTCCCCGCGTGCATCCGCGACAGCAGGTCGGGGAACCGCAGCACGCCGACGCCCGCGGCGAGCGCCAGCAGCGCCCCGCCGATCAGGCAGATCGAGGCGACGACGTCCGCGACCACGTCCCAGTCCCAGCTCATCGGTCGCTCCCCTCGCCGTGCGTGCGCTCGCTCGTGCCGCGCCCGGCCGCCTCGCGGTCGGCGGCGTCCTGATCCTCGCGCTCCCGCGCGGCGGTGTGCTCGCCCGCGCCGTGCTCGTCCACCTCCGGCTCGTCGCCGTGCTCGCGCCGGTCCTCGTCCTCGACGACCCGGCCGCGGCGGGCCTCGTCGCCGTGCGCGGCGTGCTCGGCGCGCACCTCGTCCGGGTCCGCGGCCGGCCGCGGGGCCTCCGACGCGGACGCCTCGGCCTCCCGGGCCCGGCGCGCGCGGCGGGCCTCCTCGGCCTCCTCCTCGGCGCGGATCCGCTCGGCCTCCTCGGCCGCGATCTCCTCGCGGGTGCGGACCCGGCCCTCGCCCGCGGGCTCGACGGACGCGAACCGCGCGATGGTGGTCGACCCCACGAAGCCGACGAGCGACAGCACGACGAGGATCGGCACCACGTCGGTGCGCCGCTCGGCGGACGCGTACAGGGCGACCGCGGCCACCACGACCGTGACGATGATGTCGAGCGCCACGGTCCGGTCGAGCATGGACGGGCCGCGCTCCGCCCGGATCAGGGCGAGCGCCCCGGCCACCGTGAGCAGCGCGGCGCAGATCAGCAGGACGGCGGTCACGCGCCCACCTCCTGGCGTCGGGGGGACCGGCCGCCGGGCGCGAGCCCGGCCTCGCGCAGCTCGGCGTCCGAGGCGAAGGCGCGCAGCACCCGCTCCTCCTGGTCGAGCACCGTCTGCCGGGCGCGCTCGACGCCGCCGGACTGCTCGACGTCGAGGACGTGCAGGTAGAGCATGCCGGTCAGGCGGTGCGCCTCGACGACCAGCGAGCCGGGGACGAGCGAGCAGAGCTCGGCGGTCATGGTCAGGTACAGGTCGGAGTGGTTCCGCAGCTGGACGCCGATCACGGCGCCGCGGGGCGTGTGCCGCGGCCGCAGCGCGACCCAGGACACCTCGACGGACGCGTGCACGAGGTCCCAGGCGAACCGCCCGACCAGCACGAGCAGGGGCCAGGGCCGCACCGTGCCGTGGAAGTCGATCGGCGTCATGCGCAGCAGCCCGGTGACCGCGACCGCGATCACGGAGCCGGCCAGGACGTTCCCCACGGACAGGTCGCCCCACAGGAACACCCAGACGACGACGAGCCAGACCATGGTCGGCCACTGGGTCGCCAGCCTCTTCCGGCGCGGGTGCAGGCTCACGCGTCCTCCCCCTCCGCCACGTCGACCGACTCGCCCGAGCCGCGGCCGCCCTCGGGCAGCACCGACTGGATGTACACCGACCGGTCGGCGAGCGCCCCGGCGGCGCGCTCCGCGTAGCCGTACAGCGGGCCGGCGGCGACGGTGAGCGCGAGGCCGAGCACGACGAGCGCGCCGGCGGAGCCGACCATGCCCCGGGGCAGCCGCTCGTCGGGCAGCGGCTCGGGCGGCGTCTGCCAGAACGCCTTGTTCCAGGCCTTGATCAGCGCGTACAGCGTCAGCAGCGAGGTGACCACACCGCCGACCACCAGGGTCAGCGCGAGCCACGAGCCGTCCGCGACGCCGGCCTGCAGGAGCCCGGCCTTCCCGAGGAACCCGGACAGCGGCGGGATGCCGCCGAGGTTCATCGCCGGGATGAAGAACAGGATCGCCAGCACGGGGGCGATCTTCGCCAGCCCGCCGAGCGAGTCGAGCGACGTGGAGCCGCCTCTGCGTTCGATCAGCCCCGCGACCAGGAACAGGCCGGTCTGCACGATGATGTGGTGCGCGACGTAGTAGATCGACGCGGACCAGCCGGCCTCGGAGGCCAGGGCGATGCCGAAGATCATGTAGCCGATGTGGCTGACCAGCGTGAACGACAGCAGACGCTTGAGGTCGTCCTGCGCCACCGCGCCGAGGATGCCGACCACCATGGTGCCGAGCGCCGCCCACATGAGGACGTCGTCCATCCGGCCCTCGGGGAACAGCAGCGTCTGGGTCCGGATGATCGCGTAGACGCCGACCTTGGTGAGCAGGCCGGCGAACACCGCGGTGACCGGGGCGGGCGCCGTCGGGTAGGAGTCGGGCAGCCACGCGGACAGCGGGAAGATCGCCGCCTTGATGCCGAACGCGAGCAGCAGCAGCACCTGGAGCAGCAGCCGCACGCCGGGGTCGATCTCCGGGAGCCGCTCGGCGAGCTGCGCGAGGTTCACCGTGCCGGCGGCCGCGTAGGTCAGCGCGATCGCGATGAGGAACAGCAGCGACGACAGCAGCGCGACGACCACGTAGATGCTGCCCGCCCGGATCCGCTCCCCCGTGCCGCCGAGCGTCAGCAGCACGTACGACGCGGCCAGCAGGATCTCGAACCCGACGTAGATGTTGAACAGGTCGCCGGACAGGAACGCGTTCGCGACGCCGGCGGCCAGGATCAGGTAGGTCGGGTGGTAGATCGAGACCGGCGCGGCCTCGTCGCCGTCGGCCTCGCCCTGGGCCAGCGAGTACAGCTGGACGCACAGCGTCACCGCGGCGGAGACCGTGAGCATGAGCGCCGACAGCCGGTCCGCCACCAGGTCGATGCCGACCGGCGCGGCCCAGCCGCCGATGTCGACGACGATCGGGCCGTCGTCCGCGAGCACGAGCAGGGTCGCCGCGACGACCAGCACGACGCTGAGCGCGACGACGCTGATGATCCGCTGCAGGCGCGGGCGGCGGTACAGGGCCAGCGCGAGGCCGGCGCCGAACAGCGGCACGACGACGGGCAGCGGCACCAGCCAGCTGTACTCGCTCATCGGCTGCCCTCCCCGCGGTCGTCGGTCGGTCGTGCGTGGTCCCCGGCGCCCGTGACGCCCGCGGGTGAGGGTTCGCCCTCGTCGGTCTCGTCGCGGGTCTCCGCGGCCTCCTCGTCGAGGGTGGTCGTCGACTCCTCGGTGTCGTCGTCCAGGAACGCGCGCTCGTCGCGCGCGGCCAGCCGGGCGATGCGGCGGTCCTCGACGTCGTCCTGGACCTCGTCGTGCCGGTGCAGCTGCCAGGACCGGTAGGCCATGGCGAGCAGGAACGCCGTCATGCCGAGCGTGATGACGATGGCGGTCAGCACCATCGCCTGCGGCAGCGGGTCGGCCATCTCGCGCTCGAGCTCGAGCCCGACGAGCGGCGGCCGGCCGGCGGCGCCGCCCGCGACCAGGAACAGCAGGTTCGCGCCGTTGCCGATCAGCACGACGCCGATCAGCACCCGGGACAGGCTGCGCTCCAGGAGCAGGTACACGCCCGCCGTCACCAGGACGACGATCAGGCCGACCAGGACGAGGTTGGGGCTCATGTCGATCATCGCGCGCCCTCCGCGTCGTCGTGGCGGTGGGTGACCAGGCCGGCGGCGACCGCGTCCACGCGGATCTCCTCCGCCGGCTCGGCGTCGCCGCCCACGGCCACCGGGTCGCCGTCCTGCTCGGCCTGCCGGTCGATCTCGGCCCCGAGGCTGCGCAGGATGTCGAGCACCAGGCCGACGACCACCAGGTAGACGCCGACGTCGAAGAACAGCGAGGTGACGAGCTTGATGTCGCCGAGCAGCGGCAGCGACGCCTCGATGATCCAGGACTGCAGGACGGTGCCGCCGAAGATCAGCGCGCCCAGGCCCACGCCCGCCGACAGGAACAGGCCGCTGCCGAGCAGCAGACCGGGCTGCACGGGGGCCGCCTCACCGAGCTCGTACCGGCCGCCCGCGAGGTAGCGGACGATCAGCGCGATGACCGTGACCAGGCCGGCCGCGAACCCGCCGCCGGGGGCGTTGTGCCCGGAGAACAGCAGGAACAGCGAGTACACGATCATCGTGTGGAACAGCAGCCGCACGACCACCTCGAACACCACCGAGCGGCGCCGCGGGGCCAGTGTCCGGCCGGCGCGCAGCCACTCGCGCGGCTGGTACCCGGCGCGGGCCTCGACGGGCCGGCGCAGCGCCGCCTGCGGGTCGTCCTCGCTGCCCCAGACCGCGCGGTCCGCGGGCGCGTCGCCGGCGCGGAAGATCGCGCCCGACCGCTTGCGGAGGAACACGAGCGAGGCGACGCCGGTGGCCGCGACCAGCAGCACCGAGATCTCGCCCATCGTGTCCCAGGCGCGGATGTCGACGAGCGTCACGTTGACGATGTTCTTGCCGCCGCCGAAGGAGTAGGCCTCCTCGGCGAAGTCGACGGACACCGGGATGTGGATCCGGGCGCTCGGCACGACGAGCGCCAGCGCGCCGACCGTCAGGCCGACCGCCAGCGCGACCACGAGCCGCACGAACCGGGACGCCACCAGCGGGCGGTCCGAGAAGTACGGGGGCAGCCGGCGCATCACCAGGACGAACACGACGAGCGTCACCGTCTCGACCAGCACCTGGGTGAGCGCGAGGTCCGGGGCGCCCTGGAGCAGGAACAGCGCCGCGATGCCGTAGCCGGAGACGCCCAGCAGGATCACGGCCTTGAGCCGGCGGCGGGCCCGCGCGACCAGCACGGCCGCCACGGCGACGAACACGCCGATGACGAGCTGCGCCGGGCGGTCCCACGCGCGGGTCTCGGTCGGCAGGTCGGTGAACCGGACCAGCGGGACGCCGACGGTCACGACGAACACCACGAGGATGCCGCCGAGGTAGAACGGCAGCGAACCGCGCTGGGTGATCGCGGTGACGTCCGCGGCCAGGTCGTCGAGCTTGCGCATGAACCGGCGGTACATCCGGTCCGCCTCGGGCACGTGCGGCACCGCGGCCTGCGCGGCCTCGACCGGGCCGCGGGCCACGAACAGCAGCGCACCGACCGCGAGCACCGCGACGGTGATCGCGAGCACCGGGGTGAAGCCGCCCCACAGCAGCAGGTGGCCGGCCTCGCCCTCGGGGTAAAGGTCGGCCTGCGGCGCGAGCAGCTCCTCGCCGAACGACGGCACCAGCGCGACCGCGAGGCCGAGGACGGCGAGCAGCAGCGCGGGCCAGACCAGCAGCAACGACGGGCGACCGACGGGCGCGGGCTCCGCGCGGTCGTCGTCGGCGGGGGCGTCCAGCTCGGGGACGCTGCGCTCGTCGCGCGCACCGGGCTCGTCCTTCGCCGCCCTCGCCTCGCGGGCGACCGACAGCGCCTTCACGGCGGCCGGGGACAGCACCGGCTTGGTGGCGAACGCGCCCCACCACAGCCGCAGGCCGTACGCGACGGTCAACGCCGAGCCGACCGCGACCAGCACGAGGACGACCAGGTCCAGCGGGTGCCCGCCGTGGACGAGCGCCTCGAGGGCGGCCTCCTTGGCGACGTAGCCGGCGAACGGCGGCGCGCCGATCATCGACAGCGTGGCCAGCCCGCCGGCGACCGCCGTGATCGGGAGCGCCCGGCCGACGCCGGACAGCCGGCGCAGGTCGCGGGTGCCGGTCGCGGCGTCCACGACGCCGACCACGAGGAACAGCGCGGCCTTGAACATGGCGTGGGCGCCGACCAGGGCGAGGCCCGCGAGCGCGGTCGCCTTCGTGCCGTAGCCGACCAGCAGCACGATGAGGCCGAGCTGGCTCACGGTGCCGAACGCGAGGATCAGCTTGAGGTCGTGCTGGCGCAGCGCGCGGTAGCCGCCGAGCAGCAGCGTGCCGCCGCCGAGCACGACGATCATCCAGCGCCAGGCGGACAGCTCGGAGTACGCCGGGGCGAACCGCGCGACCAGGTACACGCCGGCCTTCACCATCGCGGCGGCGTGCAGGTACGCGGACACCGGCGTGGGCGCGGCCATCGCGGCCGGCAGCCAGAAGTGCGTGGGGATCAGCGCGGCCTTGCTCATGGCGCCGACCAGGAGGCAGACCACCGCAGCGGTGACCATGGGGCCGTGCGGCGGGTCCGCGAGCGTCTCGGAGATCCGGTACGTGCCCGCGGCCTCGCCGAGCAGGACCACGCCGACGAGCATCGTGAGGCCGCCCGCCGTCGTGACGACGATCGCCTGCATGGCGGCCCGGCGGCTCGCCTTGCGCTCGTGGTAGTGGCCGATCAGCAGGTAGGAGAAGACCGTGGTCAGCTCCCAGAACACGAACAGCAGCAGCGAGTCGTCCGCGGTGACCAGGCCGAGCATCGCGCCGGCGAACGCGACCAGCACCCCGCTGAACCGGCCGAGGCCGCTCGCGCCCGCCTTGAAGTAGGCGGAGCAGTAGACCAGGACGATCGCACCGACGCCGCCGACCAGCAGGGTCATCAGCCAGGACAGCGTGTCGAGCCGGAACGCCAGCTCCAGGCCGAGGCCGGGTACCCACTGCACCACCTGCGTCGGCCCGTCGCCGTCCAGCACGCGGCCGGTGAGGGAGAGCGCCCACACGGCCACCGCGGCGGGGGCGAGCGCGAGCACCCAGAACGCCCTGCGGCCGATCCACGCGACGAGCGCGGGCGCGACCAGGGCAGCGACGAGGTGCACCGCGAGGAGCTGCAGCACGTCCGCTCCGTCCTGTCGTGGGCGGGTGGTCGGTCGGTGGGTCGCGCCGACCCTGCCCACGGGTGCCCTGGGGCCCGCCCGCAGCGGTTCGACGGCTGTGGTGTTGTCAGCGGGCAGGTACAGGGACGCACGGCGACGCGGCGCACGCAAGCGTGGCGAAGGCCGACCGTGGTCGAGGGATTACCTGGACTCTATCAAGTGATGGCCCACCGCGACCTGGCCGCACGACCCCGGGGACCCCACCCGGGACGTCCGGTCGCGGGCCCGGGACGCCCGGCGGCTAGCGTGATCACGTGGACGTCCTGCGCGTGACCTGCCTCGTCGTGGTGCTCGTCGCCACCGCCGTCGGGGTCGCGACGTTCGCTCTCGGCGCACGCCGGCTCACCCGCACGATCCGGGTCGGCCGCCCGGCGCCGGGCCGGCTGGGACCGGTCGGCAGGCGGGCGTGGCTGGTCGTCCGGGAGATGCTCGGGCACGGCCGGTTCCAGCACACCCCGGTGGTCCGGGCGGCGCACTGGGTCGTCATGGTGTCGTTCCCGGTCCTGCTCCTCACGCTGGTCGCCGGGTACGCGCAGGTCGTCGACCCGCGGTGGACGCTGCCGGTCCTCGGGCACCTGGCGCCGTGGGCGTGGCTGACGGAGGGGATCGCCTGGCTGTCGCTCGCGGGGATCCTCGCGCTGATCGCGGTGCGGGTGCGGCGGACGCCACGGGGGCTGCCGGGATCGGCTGCCCGGGCGATCGCGGTGGCGGGCGCGGGAACCGGGGACGGGTCGGGGCCGGACGCGGACCCCGGGGCGCTGCCGCAGCGGCGGTCGCGGTTCTTCGGGTCGTCGACCGCGCAGGCCGTCGTCGTCGAGGCGACGGTGCTGCTGGTGGTGCTGGCGGTGCTGCTGCTGCGCGGGCTGGAGCACGAGCTCGCGGCGCGCGACGGGTCGGCCCTCGCGAGCGCCTGGCAGTTCCCGACGACGGCGTGGATCGGCGACCTGTGGTCCGGGGCGTCGACGGGGGCGGTCGAGGCGGCCGTCGTCGTCTGCGCGACCGTGAAGATCCTGGTGTCGATGGCGTGGTTCGTCGTGGTCGGGCTGCAGCCGACGATGGGCGTCGCGTGGCACCGGTTCCTCGCGGTGCTCAACGTGTACGCGCGCCGGTCGGTCGACGGCGCGCCGGCGCTCGGGCCGCTGGAGCCGGTGCGGGTCGGCGACCGGGACCTCGACGTCGCCGCGCTGGAGGACCTGCCGGACGACGCGCGGCTGGGCGTGCGGGCGGTCGAGGACCTGACCTGGAAGCAGCTGCTCGACGTGTCGACCTGCACGGAGTGCGGGCGGTGCCAGGACCAGTGCCCCGCGTGGGCGACCGGCAAGCCGCTGTCCCCCAAGCTCGTCACGCTCGCCCTCCGGGACCACGCCGCGGCGACCGCGCCGTACCTGCGGGCCGCGCGGTGCGGCGCCGAGGTCGAGCCGGGCCACGTGGACGTGGACCTGGTGGCCTCCGGCGTGATCGACGCGGACGCGCTGTGGGCGTGCACCACCTGCGGCGCCTGCGTCCAGCAGTGCCCGGTCGACATCGAGCACGTGGACACGATCGTCGACATCCGGCGGTACCAGACGCTGATGGAGTCGGCGTTCCCCGCCGAGCTCGGCGGGACGTTCACGAAGCTCGAGCGACGGGGCAACCCGTGGGGGCTGCCGGCGCGGCAGCGGCTCGACTGGGCGAAGGACCTGCCGTTCGACGTGCCGGTCGTCGGCGCGGACGTCGCCTCGGCCGCCGAGGTGGACTACCTGTTCTGGGTCGGCTGCGCGGGGGCCTACGAGGAGAAGGCGCGGCGGACCACCCGCGCCGTGGCCGAGCTCCTGCACACCGCCGGCGTCTCGTTCGCCGTGCTCGGCGACGGCGAGGGCTGCACCGGCGACCCGGCCCGGCGCGCGGGCAACGAGGTGCTCTACCAGATGCTCGCGTCCGCCAACGTCGAGTCGCTCACCGCCGCGGAGGCGCGCGCGGTGGTCGTCACCTGCGCGCACTGCTTCAACACGCTGGCGCGGGAGTACCCGCAGCTCGGCGGGCGGTACGACGTCGTGCACCACACGGAGCTGCTCGACCGGCTGGTCGGCGAGGGGCGGCTGACGCCGGTCGCGGCCCCGGGCGCGGCGCCGCAGCGGGTGACCTACCACGACCCCTGCTACCTCGGCCGGCACAACGAGGTCTACGAGCCGCCGCGGGAGCTGCTGGGCGCGCTGCCCGGCGTCGAGGCCGTCGAGATGCCGCGCAGCCGGGAGCGGTCGTTCTGCTGCGGGGCCGGTGGGGCGCGCATGTGGGTCGAGGAGTCGATCGGGACCCGGATCGGCACCGCGCGGGCCGAGGAGGCGATCGCGACGGGCGCCGACGTCGTGGCGACGGCGTGCCCCTACTGCACGGTGATGCTGACGGACGGCGTCGCGGCGGCCGGCGCGGCAGGGCAGGGCGCGGGCGCAGCGGCCGGCGCGCCGGGGTCGGGCGGCGGGCCGGGGTCGGGCGGCGTCGCGGGCGGGGGCGCGCCGGGGTCGGGCGGCGTCGCGGGCGGGGGCGCGCCGGGGTCGGGCGGCGTCGACCGCGCGTCGGTCGGCGTCCCGGAGGTCACCGACATCGCCCTGCTCCTCCTGGACCGCGTCCGCGCCGCCCGCTGACGCACAGCGCTCGCAGCCGCAGTCCCGCTCCGCCCCCGCCGTCGCTCCTGCCTCCCTCGCGTCGAGGTTGCAGAAGGTGCGGGGTTCCGGCGGATCGAACCCCGCACCTTCTGCAACCTCGGCGGCCTGGCGCGCGGCGCGGGCGCGGCGGAGCGGGCGCGGGGCGCAGGCGCGGCGGGGCGGGGCGGGGCGGGCGCGGCGGCGCGGGTCAGCGCGCGGCGGAGCGGCGGGCGCGCAGCGCGCGGACCGCGACGACCACCCCCGTCAGCACCAGCAGCACGCCGATGCCCTGCAGCCCCGGGGAGTCGTCCGCCTCGCCGGCGACGACGGCGAACGCCCCCGCCACGACGGCCAGCACCGCGAGCACGTAGGACATGGGGACCTCCGACAGGGCTGATCGCACGGCCCGGGCGGCCGTGCGCCATCGACTGTCGACCGTCATCTATCGAAAGTCAATAGATGGCGCTCACTCGGCGGTCGCGCGGCGCAGCGTCACGAACGACACGAGCGCCGCGCCGACCGCCACGACCGCGCCCACGGCTGCCGCGTGCTGCGTCCCGGCGTCGAACGCCAGGCGCGCCGACTCGAGCAGCGCCTCGCCGGTGCCGCCGCCGACCTCGCCGGCCACCCGGGACGCGCCGCCGAGGGTCTCCCCCGCGGCGTGCACCTGGTCGGCCGTGAGCGACCCGGGCAGCGCGACCCGGGCCCGGTACGTCGCGTTCAGCACCGAGCCGAGGATCGCGACGCCCAGCGTGGTGCCGAGCTCGTACGCGGTCTCGGAGATCGCGGACGCGGCACCGGCCTTCTCCGGCGGGACCGCCGTGGTGATCTGGTCGTTCGTCAACGTCTCGGCCAGGCCGACGCCGAGCCCCATGATCACGAACGTCACCGCGACCGTCACCGGCGTCGGCACGTCGCCGACCAGGGTCAGCACGCCGTACCCGACCGCCGCGAGCAGGAAGCTCGACCCGATGAGCACGCCGGGCCGCACGTACCGCACCGCGCGCACCGCGAGCAGGCCCGCGGCGACGGACGCGACCAGCCCGGGCAGCAGCACGAACCCCGCGTCCATCGGGCTGAGCCCCGCGGCGAGCTGCAGGAACTGCGACACGATCACGAGCAGCCCGGAGAACCCGAGCACCGACAGCAGGTTGGCGGAGACGGCGCCGGAGAAGACGGGGTTCGCGAACAGCCGGACGTCGAGCATCGGGGACGCGAGCCGGCGCTGCCGGCGGACGAACGCCCAGCCGGCGACCAGACCCACGACCACGGCGGTGCCCGTCGTGGCCGTCAGCCCGTGCTCGCCCGTCGCGATGATCGCGTAGACGAGCGGCAGCATCGTCGCGAGCGCGAGCACGCTGCTCCACGGGTCGAGCGGGCCCGGCGCGGGGTCCTTGGACTCGGGCACGAGCGCCGCGGCGAGCGGCAGCAGGACCAGCAGCACCGGCACGTTGAGCAGGAACACCGAGCCCCACCAGAAGTGGGTGAGCAGCGCGCCGCCGACGATCGGGCCGAGCGCGGCGCCGCCCGCGAAACCGGACGCCCAGATCGCGATCGCGAGCCGCCGCTGCCGGCGGTCGAGGAACACGTTGCGGATCAGCGACAGCGTCGACGGCATCAGCGTCGCGCCGAACAGGCCGAGCGCGGCGCGCGCGGCGATCAGCAGGGCGGGGCTGGTCGCCCACGCGGCGAGCAGCGACACGAGCGCGAACCCGGTGGCGCCGATCATCAGCAGGCGCTTGCGCCCGACCCGGTCGCCGAGGCTGCCCATCGGGACCAGGAGGCCCGCGAGCACGAGCGGGTACGCGTCGACGATCCACAGCAGCTCCGACCCGGAGGCGCCCAGCGCGGCGGTGATCGACGGCAGCGCGAAGCTCAGCACCGTGTTGTCCACGGAGATGAGCAGCACCGGCAGCATGAGGACGGCCAGCACCGCCCAGGGGCGGACCGGGCGGCCGCGGTGCAGGAGAGCCGTCGGGGCGACGGGCGTGGGACCGGTGGTGACCGGGGCGGACATGACGACCTCGTTCGTTCGTGCGGACCGACGGAACTGTACCGTCCGGACGGTACAGCGTCGCGGCCGGTACGGTCATTCCCATGTCCGCGACCCGCGACCGCCTGCTCGACGCGTTCGAGGGCCTGCTGATCGCGCACGGGCCGCGGGCCGCCACGCTCGACGCCGTCGCCGCGGCGGCGGACGTGTCCAAGGGCGGGCTGCTCTACCACTTCCCCAGCAAGGCCGCGCTGGTCCAGGGCCAGCGGGAGCGGCTCGCCGAGCTGGGCGCGGCCGACGTCGCGGCCATGCGGGCGGCCCCGGAGGGCGCGAGCGACTACTACCTGCGCGAGTCGCAGCAGTCCGGCGGCCCGCTCGACCGCGCGCTGATCGCCTCGGCCCGGCTCGCCGAGGAGGCCGGCGGCGACGCCACGGCCGTGCTCGACGACCTGCGGCGGCACTGGTTCGAGGCGCTGGTCGAGGAGCTCGGCGACCCGGCCCTCGCCCACGTGGTGCAGCTGGTGGGCGACGGCATGTACTACAACGCGGTCACCGGCGTGCGGGACGACACCGCGCTCGCCGACGCCCGGGCCGTGCTCGGCCGGCTGCGCCGCGGCTGACCGCCGCACCACCCGGGCGGACGACCCCGCGCACGACGACGGCCCCGCGGCGGGTGCCGCGGGGCCGTCGGAAGCGGTGTGCCGCCCCGTGCGGAGGACACGGGGCGGGACGGGTCCGGCGCGTCAGATGCGGACGCGCCGGGGGTTGCTCACGCTCGTCCAGGCGATGTCGTCGAACTCGGTCTCGGACGCCTGCTGGTCGCTCGTGGTCATCTCCATGACTACCCCCCTTGATCCGTTCCGGAGTGCCATCTTGCGCAGCGCGGACGACACGCGCGAGCCCACCGGGTGAATTCCACGTAAAACGTGGCGAACGCGACTCATCCGGACCGCGCGTGGGACCCCGGTCCCGCAACTGGCCCGCGGCGGCCGTGGCATCACGCGCGCGACCGGCGCCGACGGCGTCCACGGGCCGGTCCGCGGCTCGGTGGACGGCGACGCGGCGTGCCACGATGACCCGGACGCCGATCGGTCAGGTGGTGACATGACGACCTCAGCCCTCACGACGCCCTCCCCCGCGGGCCCCGACGCCGCGGGCACGGGCCCCGGCGCCCGGCCCTACGCCGAGGCCCCCGCCGAGGTGCTCGCCGCGCTGGGCAGCGCGCCCGGCGGGCTGCACGACGCCGAGGCCGGACGACGGCTGGCGGAGCACGGGCCGAACCGGCTCCCCGCCCCGCAGCGGCAGAGCTGGCTGCGCCGGCTGCTCGGGCACTTCGACGACATCCTCATCTACATCCTGCTCGCGTCGGCCGTGCTCAAGGCCGTGCTGGGCGACTGGGTCGACTTCGCCGTGATCCTCGCGGTCGCCGTGATCAACGCGGCGGTCGGCTTCCTCCAGGAGGGGCAGGCGGAGAAGGCCCTCGACGGCATCCGCACGATGCTGTCGCTCGACGCGCAGGTGCGTCGCGACGGCGAGTGGCAGCAGGTCGACGCCGAGACGCTCGTCCCCGGTGACGTGGTGCGGGTGCGCTCCGGCGACCGGGTGCCCGCCGACGTGCGGCTGCTCGAGGCCACCAACCTCCAGGTCGAGGAGGCGGCGCTCACCGGCGAGTCCGTGCCCTCGGCCAAGCAGGTCGAGGCCGTCGGGTCGGACGCGGGGGTCGGCGACCGGGCGTCGATGCTGTTCTCCAGCACGATCGTGTCCGCCGGCACCGGCGTCGGCGTGGTCACCGCCACGGGCGCCGGCACGGAGATCGGCCGGATCCAGTCCCTGATCGCCGAGGTCGACCACCTGGAGACGCCGCTGTCGCGCAAGCTCGCGGCGTTCGGCAAGGCGCTGTCGCTGGGCATCCTCGCGATGGCCGCGCTCATGCTCGTCATCGGCCGCGTCATCCACCAGTGGGACGTGCCCGACCTCATCTCCGCCGCCATCGGGTTCGCGGTCGCCGCCGTCCCCGAGGGCCTCCCGGCGCTCGTCACGGTGACGCTCGCGCTCGGCGTGCAGCAGATGGCGCGGCGCAACGCCATCACCCGCAAGCTCACCGCCGTCGAGGCGCTGGGCGCCGTGACGACGATCTGCTCGGACAAGACCGGGACGCTCACCAAGAACGAGATGACGACCCGCACGGTCGTCACCGCCGCCGGCACCTACGACGTCGAGGGCCTCGGCTACGCACCCGAGGGCCGTGTCGTCCGCGACGGCAGGCGCGCGCCGCTCGAGACGCACCCCGACCTCGCCGCGCTGCTCGTCGCCGCGGCCTCCGCGAACGACGCCCGCGTCGTCCAGGACGGCGGTCAGTGGCGGGTCGTCGGCCAGCCGACCGAGGGCGCGATCACGACCCTGGCCCTCAAGGCCGGCGCCGACGTGCGCGAGGTCGAGCGGCTCGCCGCCCTGCCGTTCGAGTCGGCGACCAAGTACATGGCGACGCTCGACCGCGTCCCGGGCGCCGGCACCCGGATCCACGTGGTCGGCGCCCCCGACCGGCTGCTGGAGCGGTGCAGCCACCAGCGCGCGGCCGACGGCAGCACCGTCCCGCTCGACCTGGCCCGCTGGGAGGCCGTCATCGACGAGCTCGCCGGGCAGGGCCTGCGCACCCTCGCCGCCGCCGAGCGCCCGGTCGCCGACGGCACCACGGCGCTCGACGCGGACGACGTCGAGGGCGGGCTGGTCTTCCTCGGCCTGTTCGGCATCGTCGACCCGCCGCGGCCCGAGGCCGTGCAGGCGATCGCCGACTGCCACCGCGCCGGCATCCGGGTCAAGATGATCACCGGCGACCACGTCGGCACCGCCACCGCGATCGCCCGGGAGCTCGGCATCGCCCCGGCCGGCGGCGACGTGCAGGCGCTCACCGGGGCCGAGCTCGAGGCGATGAGCCAGGAGCAGCTGCGCAGCCGGGTCCGCGAGGTGGACGTCTACGCGCGGACGAGCCCCGAGCACAAGATCCGCATCGTCCGGGCGCTGCAGTCGCACGGCGAGGTCGTCGCGATGACCGGCGACGGCGTCAACGACGCCCCCGCGCTCACCCGGGCCGACGTCGGCATCGCGATGGGCATCAAGGGCACCGAGGCCACCAAGGAGGCCGCCGAGATCGTCCTCGCGGACGACAACTTCGCGACCATCGAGCGGGCGGTCGAGGAGGGGCGGCGGATCTACGACAACATCGCGAAGTCCGTCGTCTTCCTGCTGCCGACCAACGGCGCGCAGTCGCTGGTCATCCTGGTCGCGGTCCTGTTCGGGCTCACGCTGCCGCTGTCCCCGGTGCAGATCCTCTGGGTCAACCTCGTCACCGCCGTCACGCTGTCCCTCGCGCTCGCCTACGAGCCCGCCGAGCCGGGCGTGATGTCCCGGCCGCCGCGCGCGCCCGGCGGGTCGGTGATCTCGCGCCGGTCGCTGGTGCACGTGGTGATCGTGTCGCTGCTCATCGGCGGCGCGACGCTCGCGGTGTTCTTCATCGAGCGGGCGCGCGGCACCGACTACGACGTCGCGCAGACCACGGCCGTGACGATGCTGGCGCTCGGCCAGCTCGCGTACCTGTTCAACTGCCGGTTCCTGGGCGAGTCCAGCCTGACGCTGCGGGTGCTGCGCGGGAACCGCGTCGTGTGGATCGCGGCCGGCGTGCTGCTCGTGCTCCAGCTCGTGTTCACGTACGTGCCGTTCATGCACAGCTGGTTCGACTCCGCGCCGATCGGGCCGCGCGAGTGGGCGCTGACGCTCGGGTTCGCCGTCCTGGTGTTCCTGCTGGCCGAGGCGATGAAGGCGATCACGCGGACGCTGGACGCCCGGCGCGCCGCGGGCCGGGTCCCGGCGTCCGCCACGGCCACCCCGGGCGAGGGCGTGGGGGCCGTGCCGGTCGCCGGCGCGGTCACGCTCGACGACGCCGCCGCGCGACTGCCGGAGCTCGTGCGGGCCGTCGAGCACGGCGACGAGGTCACGCTCACCCGGGACGGCCGGCCCGTGGCCCGGATCGTCGCCGCGGCCGGCGCCGCCCGGCGGACCAGCGGGCGCGGGACCGCGGCCGGGGCGACCGTCGCCGCGAACGCGAGCACGACGGCGATCCAGCTCACGCCGCCGGCGGAGCCGGGTGCGGCGGCGGGCGACGCGGGCGGGTCGGACGCGGCGCCGGACACGGCGTCGGTCCCGTCGGCGGCCGTGCCGTCGGACGAGTCGTCGCTCGACCCGTCGGCCGCGTCGGCCGCGCCGTCGGACGAGTCGTCGGCCGCGTCGTCGCTCGCCGCGCCCGCGGCCCCGGACCCCGCCGCCGCGCAGCCCGCGGTGCCCCCGGCGCCTGAGCCGCCGACGGCACCGACCCGGGTCAGCACCCGAGCGACCGAGCCGGAGCCCGCACCGGCGGCGGCGGACGCGACGATCGTGCTCGACCCGGTCCCCGCGGCCGGCACGGCTCCCGCGCCCGGCCCGGCCTCGTCGGCCGCGGACCTCGCCGCCGAGGCCCCGGAGCGCCCCGCACCGCCCCGTCGGCGCTCGCGCCGCGAGGCCGCGGCCCCGACGGAGCCGCTCGGCACCGTCGACCGCGAGGACGGCTGACACCACGGTCGCCACCGCGGCGTCAGATCGTCGCGACCGAGCCCGAGTCGACCCGGTAGTTCGAGCCGTTGACGAAGCTCGCCCGCTCGGAGACCAGGAACGCGATCACGGCGGCGACCTCGTCGGCCTCGCCGCGCCGGCCGGCCGTGAGGAACGGGCGCTCCTCGTCCAGGAACGACGCGATCGCCTCGTCCCGGTCGGTGCCGCGCTCCTCGGCGCGCTTCTCCATCATCGCGTCGGTCATCGGCGTGGCGATGAACGCCGGCGACACCGCGTTCACCAGGACGCCCTCCGGGCCGTACGACTTCGACAGCCCCTTGGTCAGCGACAGCACGCCGGCCTTCGACGCGCAGTACGGCAGCTCGTCGACGTAGGGCTGGACGCCGTCCTCCGAGGCGAGCAGCACGATCCGCCCCCGTCCGGCCTCGCGCATCGGGCCGAGCACCGCCCGGACCACGCGCACCGCGGCCAGCAGGTCGACCTCGATCGTCCGCGCCCAGCCGGCGTCGTCGATCTCGTGGAACAGCCCCTGCGCGCCGGTCACGCCGGCGGCGTGCACGAGGATCTCCGGCGCGCCGAAGTGGTCGGTGGCGCGGGCGACGAGCGCGTCGACCTCGGCCGGCACGGTGAGGTCCGCCAGGACGGGCACGAGCCGGTCGGGCCCCGCGTCGAGGTCGGCGACCGCGGCCTCCAGCGCCGACGCGTCCTGGTCGGTCAGCACGACGCGCGCGCCCTCGGCGAGCAGCAGGCGCGCGGTCGCCAGTCCGATGCCGGAGTCGCCGCCGGTGACGAGCGCGACGCGGCCGGTGATGCCCAGGTCCATGTGTCCTCCTCGGGGTGCGGGTGCGGCGGCGCGCCGATCGGCGGCCGCCCGTGGTGCCACGGCGCGCGGCGGGGCGGTCAGCCCGCCGCGCCGGCGTCGCGCAGGGCCGGCGCCAGGGTGAGCGCGGCCTGCACGAGCGCCAGGTGGCTGAGGGCCTGCGGCAGGTTGCCGAGGAAGTCGCCCGTCGCCGGGTCGACCATCTCGGGCCACACGCCCACGTCGTTCGCGAGGTCGAGCAGCTCGGTCATCCACTGCTCCGCCTCGTCCGTCCGGCCCACCAGCGCGAGCGCGGCCACGCCCCAGAAGGCGCACGCGACGAACGCGCCCTCCTCCTCGGGCATGCCGGAGTAGCGGTGCAGCAGCGGCCCGGAGCCGAGCTCGGCGCGCAGCGCGTCGACGGTGCGGCTCATCCGGTCGCCGGTGTCGAAGCCGCTGCGCGCGTGCAGCAGCACCGAGGCGTCGAGCGCGTCCGAGCCGGGGTGCATGAGGTAGGCGCCGCGCTCCTCGGACCAGCAGTGCTCGTCGACCCAGCGGGCGATCCGGTCGGCCTCGGCGCGCCAGCGGTCCGGCTCGCCCGGGATCTGGCCGAGCTCGGCGAGGTGCACGGCGCACCGCAGCGCCTGCCAGCAGCCGAGCTTCGAGGACGTGTAGTGCCGTTCCTCGCGCAGCTCCCACATGCCGGCGTCGGGCCGGTGCCAGGCGTCCGCGGCCTCGTCGGCCACCCCGGCGAGCAGCCGCCCGGTCTCCGCGTCGAGCAGGTTCCCCGCGTCCACGTACCCGCGGACGACCGCCAGGATGTCGCCGTACACGCCGAGCTGCAGCTGCCCGTCGGCCCGGTTGCCCGTCACGACGGGGCCGACGCCGCGCCAGCCCGGCACGGGGTGCGCGTCGGGCGCGGTCGGGAGCGAGCCGTCGAGCCCGAAGAAGATCTGCACCCCGTGCTGCCGCAGCGTGCGCAGCGTCCAGGAGATCGCCGCGTGCACCTCCTCACGCAGCCCGAAGCCGAGCCACGCGTCGAGCGTGTACGCCGCGTCCCGCACCCACGCGTAGCGGTAGTCCCAGTTCTTGCCCCCGGCCCTCGACTCCGGCAGCGAGGTCGTCCCCGCGGCCGCGATCGCGCCGGTCGGCTCGTGCAGCAGGAGCTTGAGCGCGAGCGCGCTGCGCTGCACCGCCTTGCCCCACGGCCCGTCGTAGTGGAACTCCCGGGTCCAGGCCCGCCAGTTGTCGATCGTGCGGTCGATGCCCCGGTCGACGTCCTCGGGGTCGGGCAGCATCACGGGCTCGCGCTCGGTGCCGGCGACCGCCAGCAGGTGCCGGGAGCCGGGGGTCGCCTCGAACGCGCCCGCGCACGCCTGCCCGTCGTCGACGACCGTGGTCATCTCGCCGAGCGTCCGGACGGTGAGCGTCACGCCGTCGGCGCGCAGCACCGGCCCCTGGACGGTCCGCTGCACCCAGGGCGAGGCGGAGCCGAGCACCGTGCCCGGCGCGACCCGCCACGCCATCGGCACGGAGCCCGCCAGGCCCTCGACGCGCGCGGCGAGCTCGCTCCACGGCAGCCGCCCGGCGACGCCGGTGTTCATCGCCTGGGTGACGCGCGCCTGCCCGCCGTCGGTGTCGTACGTCGTGACCAGCACGTTCGTGCCGACGACGTACTGGCGGCGCAGCCGGAACGGCACGGTCGGCGCGAGCGCCACGAACCCGCCGCCGTCCGCGTCCAGGAGGGCGGCGAACACCGGCGGGGTGTCCAGGTCCGGGACCGGGAACCAGTCCACGCGGCCGTCGTCCGCCACGAGCGCCACGGTCCGGCCGTCGCCGAGCACGGCGTAGGACCGCAGGTCGGCGTAGCCGTCGGTGCGGGGGGTCGGGTCCCGCGGCTCCTCGGCCGCCGCGTGACCCGACCCCGCCGTGCGCGTGCCGGCGTCGCCGTCGAGGTTCTCCAGGCCCGGCTGCTCCGTCACGCGCGCACCTTCGCCCGGGGGAGCGTCACGGGGTCGGCATCCCCCCGTTGACGTTCAGCGTCTCGCCGCTGACGTAGCTCGACTCCTGCGAGGCGAGGTACACGTACGCCGGCGCGAGCTCGGCCGGCTGGCCGGCCCGCCCGTACGGCGTCTGCTGCCCGAACTCCGGCAGCGCCGACGGCGGCTGCCCGCCGGCGGTCTGCAGCGGGGTCCAGATCGGGCCGGGCGCGACGACGTTGACCCGGATGCCCTTGGGCGCGAGCTGGCCGGCGAGCACCTTGGAGATCGTGTTGATCGCGGCCTTGGTCGTCGCGTAGTCCACGAGGATCGGCGCCGGCTGGTACGCCTGGATCGACGAGGTCGTGATGATGCTCGAGCCCTTGGGCAGGTGCGGCACGGCCTCCTGGACCAGCCAGTACAGCGCGTACACGTTGGTCTTGAAGGTCTCGTCGAACGAGTCCGGCGTGAGCTCGGTGATGTCCTCGACGTACTGCTGGCGCCCGGCGATGATCGCGAGCGTGTCCAGCCCGCCGAGCTCGTCGAGCGCGGTGCGCACGAGCGACCGGGTGTACGCCTGGTCGACGACGTCGCCGGGCGCGAGCACGATCTTCCGGCCGGCGTCGCGGACGAGCTGCGCCACGTGGTCGGCGTCCTCCTGCTCCTCGGGCAGGTACGACAGCACGATGTCGGCGCCCTCGCGGGCGAACGCGATGGCGACGGCGCGGCCGATGCCGGAGTCGCCGCCGGTGATGATCGCCTTGCGGCCCTCGAGGCGGCCGGACCCGCGGTAGGTCTCCTGCCCGTGGTCCGCCTTCGGCGTCATGTCCGCGTCGAGGCCGGGGCCGTCCTGGCTCTGCTCCGGCGGCTCGGGCATCGGGTACTGCGCGATCGGGTCCTGGAACGTGTACTGGTCGGCCATGAGGCGTCCTTCCGTCCTGGGCGATGAGGTGCGAAAGAGGACGCCCGCCGGTGCAGTGACCGGCGGGCGTCGTCCC
>NZ_BONO01000008.1 GCF_016862755.1 Cellulomonas pakistanensis
AGAGCGGGCGCGGTCAGCGGCGGGTGCGGCGGGCGCCGAGCGCCAGGGCGCCCAGGAGCACGAGCAGCACGCCGGACAGCAGCGCCATCGCGGTCGCCTGCGGCAGCACGCGTGCCAGGAGGCCGAGGCCCATCGCCGGCAGGCTCAGGCCGAGGTAGGCGACCAGGAACAGCCCCGCCAGCGCCTCGCCGCGCTCCGCCGGGGCGGCCGAGGCGGCGACCGTGGCCGAGCCCGCGGCGAAGAGCAGCCCCGCGCCCGCGCCCGTGACGACGCCGCCGACCAGG
Source organism: Cellulomonas pakistanensis (assembly GCF_016862755.1). Lineage (GTDB taxonomy): Bacteria > Actinomycetota > Actinomycetes > Actinomycetales > Cellulomonadaceae > Cellulomonas > Cellulomonas pakistanensis. The sequence goes on from NZ_BONO01000008.1 coordinate 285, forward strand.
AAGACGTCGAGCCGCCCGGTGAGCATCCCGGCGGTGAGCACGACCAGGCCCGCCGCCTCCGCGGCGACGCCCGCGCGCAGCCGCGTCGCCGGGCGGACCCGCGTGGTCCCGGCCTGCACGCCCGCCGCGGCGCCGAACACCACGAACACCACCAGGCCGGCGAGCAGCCGGGACGCGTGGTGCAGCGTCCCGCCGACGAACCCCGGCGCCACCGACGTGAACACGCCGAACACCGCGAACGAGGCGAAGGCGGCGGTGTAGGCGAGCAGCTGCGCGGCCGGGTCGCCACCGGTGCGGCGGGGACGCTGCGGGCGGTACGCCGGGCGCTCGGCCGGCCGGCGCACCGTCTCCGGTGCCACGAGCACGGCGGCGACCCCGAGCAGCAGCAGCACGACGAACACGAGGTACGGCAGCCGCAGCGGTGCGACGCCGGTCTCGGCGAGGGCGCCGGCGACCAGGGCGCCCAGCCCCAGGCCGCCGATGTTCGCGACGACGGCGACGACCTGGGGGCGGCGCCCCGCGTCCCCGGGCCGGTGCGCGGCGTGCAGCTCGTGCAGGTGCGCGGTGGCGGTCGCGGTGAGCATCCCGACGCCGAGACCGCTGACGAACCGGGCGACGAGCAGCGTCGCCAGGCCGGTCCCGGACAGGAACAGCGCGCCCGCGACGAGCTCGAGCGCGATCGCCGGCAGCAGGACCCGGCGCCGGCCGAGCCAGTCGGAGACGTGCCCGGCGAGGACCAGCGCCAGGGCGACGCCCACCGCGTACGCGGCGAACACGATCGTCACGGTGAACGTCGAGAACCCGTCGGCCGCCTGGTAGAGCGGGTAGAGCGGCGCGGGTGCGGTGGAGAACGCCATCGTCGCGAGGAAGGCGGCGGCGACCAGCCAGAACCCGGCGCGGTGGCGGGCGACGGAGGCCCGGGGCGCGGGCGGGGCGACGGCGGAGGCGGTCACCGGCGGCGTCCGGGTCCCGTCGGCCCGGGCGGGGCGCGGGAGCGTGGGGCTGGACATGGCGGGCGGCCGTCCTCTCGGTCGGGGTGCGCGTGCTCTGCCACGGTGCGCCGCAGGACGCCATCGCGTCCAACGCTGATTTGCGCTACCCGCCATCGGTGTCAGCGATATCATCCCGCCCATGGAGCTCCGCCAGCTCGGCGCGTTCGTCGCCGTCGTCGAGGAGGGCACGTTCACCGCCGCGGCGGGACGGCTGCTCCTCGTGCAGTCAGCGGTGTCCGCGTCGGTGCAGGCCCTGGAGCGCGAGGTCGGGGCACCGCTGCTCACCCGCGGCCCGCGCCGGGTCACCCTCACCGACGCGGGTGCCGCGCTGCTCCCGCACGCCCGGGCCGCGCTCGACGCGGCGCGGGACGCCCGCGAGGCCGTCGACCTGGTGCGCGGCGGCCTGTCCGGCACGGTCCGGGTCGGGACCATGCCGTCGGTCGGCCTGGTCGACGTGCCGGCCTTGCTCGGCGCGTTCCACCGGGCGCACCCGGGGGTCGCGCTGCGCCTCAGCGCCTCCACCTCGGGATCCGCCGGCCTGGCCGCGTCGGTGGCGGACCGGCGCCTCGACCTGGCGTTCGTGTCGGTGCCGACCGGCTCGGCCCCCGGCGTCCGGCTGCTCGACCTCGCGTCGGCGCCGATGGACCTGCTGGTCCCGGCGGGGCACGACCTCGCGGCGCGGGCGGCCGGGCGGGCGGTCGACCTCGCGGAGGTCGCCGGGCTCGACTTCATCGACTCGCCCGCCGGCTACGGGAACCGGGCGGCGACGGACCGCGCGTTCGCCGCCGCGGGGCTGGAGCGGCGGGTGACGGTCGAGGTCGCGGACATCGGGACCGTGGCGGGCTACGTGCGGCACGGGCTGGGGGTCGCGATCGTGCCGCGGTTCACCGCCGAGGCCGCGCCCGACCTGCCCGCGGTGCCGCTGGCGGCCGGGCTGCGCTGGCCGCTGGCGCTCGCGGTGCCGCGGGACCGGCGCCCGTCCGCGGCGACGGCCGCGCTGGTCCGGCACGTGCGGGAGCACGCCCTCGCCTGACCCCGGGGGTCAGGCGAGGGCGGGCGGGCAGCCGCAGGACTCGCGCCGCACCACGCGCACCGGCAGCAGGTGGCTCTCCGGCTCCTCCGCGGGCGCGCCCGCGTGCCGCACCAGCACCTGCACCGCCAGCCGCCCCATCGCGGCCATCGGCTGCCGGACGGTCGTCAGCGTCGGCCGCGCGAGCCGCCCGGCCAGGATGCCGTCGAACCCGGTGACCACGACCCGCTCCGGCACGGGGACCCCGCGCGCGGCGAGCAGGTCGAGCACGGCGAGCGCCAGCTGGTCGCTCGCGCACACCAGCGCGCGGGGCAGCCGGTCCTCCGCCGCCAGCGACGCCACGACCTCGAACCGGTGCGGCTCCGCGAGGTCGGTCGGGTCGAGCGGCTCGGCGGGCGCGTCCAGCCCCGCGGCCGCCACGGCCTCGCGGAAACCCGCGAACCGCTCCGCGTAGTCCGGCGTGGTCAGCCGCCCGACGAACCCGAGGTCGCGCAGGTCGTGGTCGCCGACCAGGTGCCCGACGAGGTCGCGCATGCCGGCCCGGTTGTCCACCGTGACGTGGTGCAGGCCGTCGGCGACCGGCGGGATGCTGAACGCGACGACCGGGATCCGGCGGGCGACGTGCTCGAGCGTCCCGACGGGCGTCGGCCCGGGGAACACCGCGAGCCCGTCCACCCGGCCGGCGACCTCGGTGACCGACGCGCCCGACCCGCTGCCGCTGCTCAGCAGCAGCGCCTGGCCGCGCTGCCAGCACTCGAGCTCGTAGCCGCGCTGCACCTCGTCGACGTAGAGCGGGAAGGCCCGGGGGTCGGCGTCGGGGTCGAGGTCGTCTGCGTCGCCCGCGGGGGCCGCGCCGTCGGCGCCCTGCTGCGGCGCCGCGAGCATGAGGTCGAACGAGTAGAGCCCCAGGGCGCCGGTGCGTCCGTGCGCCAGCCCGCGGGCGCTCGCGTTCGGCACGTACCCGAGCTCCCGGGCGGCGACGAGCACGGCGGCGCGGGTCGACTCCCGGACGCGCTCGGGCTGCCGGAACGTGAACGACACGGTGGCGATCGACACGCCGGCGCGCTCGGCGACGTCGTAGACGGTCGGTCGACGCGGCACTGCTCCACCTCCTCCGGGGGCCCGGTCGATGGTAGGGGCTTCCTCGCCCCTTCCTCGTGCCCCTTGCACCACCTCATTCTATGCGCTTAACATCGGTGGTGATCTAAGCGCATAGAAGCGCCAGGTGGCCGCCGGCGCACCGCACCCGTCCGTTCGAGGAGGAACGAACCATGATCCGTCCCGCTGCGCGCGTCGCCCTGGTGACCGCGCTCGCCGTGACCGCGCTGACCGCGTGCGGCCGCTCCGACGACGCCGGCACCGGCGCCGCGACCGACGCCGCGACCCTGTCCGAGGGCGCCGCCTCCGGCGAGCTCACCGTGTGGGCCATGGGCGCCGAGGGCGAGGCGCTGCCCGACTTCGTGCAGGCGTTCACCGACGCGAACCCCGACCTCGACATCGAGGTCGTGCCGATCCCGTGGGACGCCGCGCGCGACAAGTTCCAGACCTCGATCGCCGCGGGCACCACGCCCGACGTCGCGATGATGGGCACCACCTGGATGGCCGAGTTCGGCGACGCGTTCGCCCCGGTGCCGGACGGCATCGACACGAGCGGGGTCTTCGAGGGCTCCCTCGGCACCGCCGAGCTGGACGGCACCGCGGTCGGCGTGCCCTGGTACGTGGACACCCGGGTCCTCTACTACCGGACCGACCTGGCCGAGCAGGCCGGCTGGACCGAGGCGCCGGCCACGCAGGAGGACCTCAAGCAGATGGCCGCCGACATGCAGGAGAAGGCGGGCGCCGACTACGGCATCCGGCTGCAGTCCGCGGGGAACGACTCGTTCCAGGGCTCGCTGTGGGCCCCGTGGTCGAACGGCGCGAGCCTGATGGACGACGACGGGACCGAGTGGACGCTCGACACCCCCGAGATGGTCGAGGCGTACGAGTACTACACGTCGTTCTTCGCGGACGGCGTCGCGAACCCGGCCGCGGACAAGACCCCGGGCGCGCAGGAGGCCGAGTTCGTCGCCGGCACCACCCCGATGCTCATCGACGGCCCGTTCATGATGGGTCAGCTCGCCACGCTCGGCGGCGAGGGCTTCGAGGACAAGTACGCGACGGCGCGGATCCCGGCGGGCGACTCGTCCACCTCGTTCGCGGGCGGCTCGAACCTGGTCGTGTTCCAGGACTCGGACAACCAGGACGCCGCGTGGAAGCTCGTCGACTGGCTGACCCAGCCCGACGTGCAGGTCGAGTGGTACGGCGTCACGGGCGACCTGCCCTCGCAGCAGTCCGCGTGGGACGACCCGGCGCTGGCCGACGACGAGAAGCTGGCCGTGTTCGGCGAGCAGCTCGAGGACACCCAGGCCCCGCCGGTCAACACCGCCTGGGTCCAGGTGGGGGCCGCCGCCGACTCCGTGCTCGAGCGGATGACGGTCAGCGGCGAGGCGCCCGAGGACGCCCTCGCCGAGCTGCAGCAGCAGGCGTCGTCGATCGGCGTGGGCTGAGCCGCATGACCACCACAGCCGCACCCCGTCCGGCCGGGTCCACGCGACCCGGCCGGGCACGGGCCGCCGCCTCCCGGGGACCCGCCGCCGCGCGCCGCCGGCGCCAGGGGATGGTCGCGTGGATGTTCGCGCTGCCGTTCGTCCTGGTCTTCGGGTTCTTCATGCTCGTGCCGCTGGTGTCGTCGTTCGCGATGTCGTTCACCGACTTCACCTCGCGGGACGTCCGCACGCCGTTCGCGGTGAACTTCGTCGGGCTGGACCAGTACGTCGCCCTGCTCGGCGACGCGCGGTTCCTCAAGTCCCTCGCCGTCACCGGGACGTTCGTCGTCGTCGGCATCCCGCTGACGATGGTCGTGGCGCTCGCGCTGGCGGTGGCGCTGAACTCGGGGATCGGCCGGTTCCGGTCGGCGTTCCGCGTCGGGTTCTACGCCCCCGTGGTGACCAGCATCGTCGCCGTGTCGGTGGTGTGGCGGTACATCCTGCAGCCCGACGGGCTGCTCAACACCGCGCTCGGCTGGGTCGGGATCGAGGGGCCGAACTGGCTGAACTCGACCACCTGGGCCCTGCCGTCGCTGATCCTCATGGCGGTCTGGCGCAACGTCGGCACGCTCATGGTGATCTTCCTGGCCGGCCTGCAGTCCGTCCCGGCGGAGGTGCAGGAGGCCGCGGTCGTGGACGGCGCCTCCCCGTGGCGCCGGTTCCGCAGCGTGACGCTGCCGCTGCTGCGCCCGACCCTGCTGCTCGGCGCGGTGCTCATCTCGGTCGGCTACCTGCAGTTCTTCGAGGAGGCCTTCGTGATGACGCAGGGCGGCCCGCTCGACTCCACGCTGTCGACCGCCTTCTACACGTTCGAGCAGTTCGGCTTCGGCAAGTACGGGTTCGCCTCGGCGGCGTCCTACGTGCTGTTCCTCGCCATCGCGCTCATGAGCCTGCTGCAGTTCCGGCTGCTGCGGTCGCAGGACTAGGGGGAACCGTGTCCACCATCACCCCGCCGTCCCCGCACCCGGCCGTCGACCGGCTCGCGCGGCCGACGCCGCCGCGCCGCCGCCGGCTGTCCACGGGCCGTGCGCTCACCTACACCGTCCTCGTCGTCGGTGTGCTGCTGTGGCTGCTGCCGTTCGTCTGGATGGTGCTCGGCTCGGTCAAGACGCAGCGCGAGATCCTCACCAAGCCGCCGACCATCTGGCCGCAGGACCCGACCTTCGCCAACTTCGGGCGCTGGTTCACCGACCTGAACTTCGGCCAGTTCTTCACCAACTCGGTGGTCGTCGCCGTCGTGACCGTGCTCGGGAACCTGCTGTTCTGCTCGATGGTGGGCTACGCGCTCGCCAAGATGGACTTCCCGGGCAAGAGGGCGCTGTTCGCGCTCGTCATGATCATGCTGATGGTCCCGGGCGTCGTGACGTTCGTGCCGCTGTTCGTGCAGGTCACGTCGCTCGGCCTGCTCAACACCTACCCGGCGCTGATCCTGCCGTTCCTCACCCAGCCGCTCGGCGTGTTCCTCATGCGCCAGTTCATGCTCGGGATCCCCGAGCCGCTGATGGAGGCCGCGCGGATCGACGGCGCCGGCGAGCTGCGCATCTTCGCGCGCGTGGTCATGCCGCTGTGCGGGCCGCCGCTCGCGACGCTCGGCATCCTCACGTTCCTCGGCTCGTGGAACAACTTCCTGTGGCCGCTCGTCGCGGCGCAGAGCCAGGACATGTACACGCTGCCCGTCGCGCTGTCCCTGTACTCCACGGGCCAGCAGGCGACCGACTACGGCCTGCTGCTGGCCGGCGCGGTGCTGGTCATCACGCCGATCCTCCTGCTGTTCGTGCTGCTGCAGCGCTACTTCGTCCAGGGCATCGCGACCGTCGGCCTCAAGTGACCCCGTACCCCGCACCCCGCACCACCGGAAGGACCCGCATGTCCGACAGCCGCCAGTTCCCCGAGGGCTTCCTCTGGGGCGCCTCCACCGCCGCGCACCAGGTCGAGGGGAACAACGTCAACTCCGACTGGTGGGTGCGCGAGCACGCGCCGGGGACCGACCTGGCCGAGCCCTCCGGCGACGCCGCCGACTCCTACCACCGGTACCCCGAGGACATCGCGCTGCTCGCGTCGCTCGGGATGAACTCCTACCGGTTCAGCATCGAGTGGGCCCGGATCGAGCCGGAGCAGGGCTTCGTGTCGAAGGCGCAGCTCGCGCACTACCGCCGCATGGTCGACACCTGCCGCGAGCACGGCCTCACGCCGTCGGTGACGCTGCACCACTTCACGCACCCGCGCTGGTTCGCGCGGCTCGGCGGCTGGCGGAACCCGGACGCCCCGGCGCTGTTCGAGCGGTTCACCGAGATCGCGCTGCCCGTCCTCGGCGACGACGTCGAGTGGGTCTGCACCATCAACGAGCCCAACATGGTCGCGATGACCCGCGGCGAGGAGGGCACCGAGATGACCGCGTCCCGGCTGCCGGCGCCGGACCCGCGGATCACCGACGCGCTGATCGAGGCGCACCGACGGTCGCGCGCGGTGCTCACGCAGCTCCCGCAGGTGCGGTCGGGCTGGTCGGTCGCGACGCAGGCGTACCACGCGGCGCCCGGGGCCGAGGAGGCCACGAAGGCCTACGGCTACCCGCGGGAGGACATCTTCCTCGACGCCGCGAAGGGCGACGACTGGATCGGCGTCCAGGGCTACCTGCGCACGTTCGTCGACCCGCAGGGGAACCCGCTGCCGGTGCCCGAGGGCGCCGAGACGACGCTGACCGGCTGGGAGTACTTCCCGCCCGCCATCGGCATCGGCATCCGGAACGCGTGGGAGCGCACGGGCGGCGTGCCGGTCGTGGTGACCGAGAACGGCATCGCGACGCAGGACGACGCACGCCGGGTCGACTACACGCACGACGCGCTGGTCGGCGTGCACGAGGCGATGGCCGACGGCATCGACGTGCGCGGGTACCTGCACTGGTCGGCGCTCGACAACTACGAGTGGGGCTCGTACACGCCGACGTTCGGGCTCATCGCCTGGGACCGCGACACGTTCGAGCGCACCCCCAAGCCGAGCGCGCACTGGCTGGGCGAGGTCGCCCGCACGGGGACGCTGACGCACCCGACGCGCTGAGCCGCCGGCGCCCGACGGCCGAGGCCCGACGGCCGCCGCCCGACGGCCGCCGCCCGACGGCCGAGGTCGTCGGTCGCGCCCGAGGTCGTCGGTTCCGCACCCGCTCGCGCGGACGGAACCGACGACCTCGGCGCGTCAGGACGCGCGGCGCGTCGCGAGCGAGCTCGGGCTAGCGCGCCGCAGCCGGCTCCGGGGCGGGCAGCGCGTCGGACGGGGCGGACTCCTCGTCGTCGTCCGTGAACAGGTCCTCCGCCTGCGCGGAGTCGTAGCGGGCCCGGTCGAGGACGCCCTCGCGCTTCGCGACGATCGTCGGCACCAGCGTCTGCCCGGCGACGTTCACCGCGGTGCGGCCCATGTCGAGGATCGGGTCGATCGCCAGGAGCAGGCCGACGCCCGCGAGCGGCAGGCCGAGGGTCGACAGCGTCAGGGTCAGCATGACGATCGCGCCGGTGAGGCCGGCGGTGGCGGCGGACCCGACCACGGACACGAACGCGATCAGCAGGTAGTCGAGCACCGACAGGTCGATGCCGAAGATCTGCGCGACGAAGATCGCCGAGATCGCCGGGTAGATCGAGGCGCAGCCGTCCATCTTGGTGGTCGCCGCCAGCGGCACCGCGAACGACGCGTACTCCGACGGCACGCCGAGGTTCCGCTCGGTCACCCGCTGCGTCACCGGGAGCGTGCCGATCGACGACCGGGACACGAACGCCAGCTGGATCGCCGGCCAGGCGCCGCGGAACCAGCGCGCCACGCCGAGGCCGTTGACCCGCAGCAGCACCGGGTAGACGACGAGCAGCACCAGCGCGAGGCCGACGTACACGGCGATCGCGAACCGGCCGAGCGAGGCCAGCGAGTCCCACCCGTACGAGGCGACGGCGTTGCCGACCAGGCCGAGCGTGCCCAGCGGGGCGAGGCGGATGACCCACCACAGCACCTTCTGGATCACGGCCAGCGCGGACCGGACGAACGACAGGAACGGCTCGGCCTTCGCCCCGGTGCGCAGCACCGCGATGCCGACGACGATCGCGATGACGACGATCTGCAGGACGTTGAAGCTGACCGACGTGCTGGCGGTGCCGTCCTCGGCGACCGAGGTGCTGGCGCCGAGGCCCAGCGGGTTCCCCGGGATCAGACCGTCGAGGAAGTCGGTCCAGGAGCCGGTGCGGCCCGGCTCCTCCGCCTGGTCGAGGCTGATGGTGGTGTGGTTGCCGGGCTGCAGCACGAGGCCGAGGCCGATGCCGATGACCACGGAGATCAGCGCCGTGATCGCGAACCACGACAGGGTCCGCCACGCCAGGCGCGCGCCGTTGGCGACGTTCTGCAGGTTGGCGACGGACGCGACGATCGCGGCGAAGATCAGCGGCGGGACGATGGCGCGCAGCAGCGTGACGAACGACGAGCCGATCGTGTCCAGGGTGCTGGTCAGCCAGTTCGGGGACTCGGCGTCGGTGCCTGCGTCGACGGGGCCGATCGACAGGGCGACCCAGCCGAGCGCGGCGCCGAGCACGAGCGCCGCGATGATCTGGAAGCCGAAGTTGCCGAGCAGGGCGCGGGCGCGCGAGCGGCCACGCACCGCGGAGGCGGTGGAGGACATGGGGGAGCCTTTCGCGGGCGCGCCGACGCGCACCCGTGGTGGTGGGGGGGGGCCCGCGCACGGCGGGCGGGGGGACGGCGGTCGTGCTCAGCGACAGAGCGCGCTGGCGACGCGGCGCAGGTCGACGGCGCGACGCGCGGTGAGGTCCCACCCGGTCACTGCTGCCCCCTGCTCCCGATCCGTCGGCCGGTCCCGCGACCGGCGCCCGGGCGGGCGCAGGCGGACCGGCGCGTGCCCCGCCGGAGCGGGGCACGCGGACCAGTCTACGGAGATGGTTGCCCGAGCGCGCGGTGTGCTCAGCCCGCGGGCTTCTGCAACCCCTGCTGGATGAGGTCCATGACCGAGGAGTCGGCCAGCGTGGTGGCGTCGCCGACCTGCCGGTGCTCGGCGACGTCGCGCAGCAGGCGGCGCATGATCTTGCCGGACCGGGTCTTGGGCAGCTCGGGGACCACGAGGATCGTGCGCGGCTTGGCGATCGGGCCGATCTGCTGCGCGACGTGCGCGCGCAGCTCGGTGGCCGTCTCCTCGGGCGACCGCTCGGCGGCCCCGCCGCGCAGGATGACGAACGCGACGACGGCCTGGCCGGTGGTGTCGTCGGTCGCGCCCACGACGGCGGCCTCGGCGACCGACGGGTGCGAGACGAGCGCCGACTCGATCTCCGTCGTCGACAGCCGGTGCCCGGACACGTTCATCACGTCGTCCACGCGGCCGAGCAGCCAGATGTCCCCGTCCTCGTCCTTCTTGGCCCCGTCGCCGGCGAAGTAGATGCCGGCGAACCGCGACCAGTACGTGTCGCGGAACCGCTGCTCGTCGCCCCAGATCCCCCGGAGCATGGACGGCCACGGCTCGGTGAGCACCAGGTAGCCGCCCGACCCGTTCGGGACGGACCTCGCGTCGTCGTCGATCACGTCGGCGGCGATGCCGGGCAGCGGCGTCTGCGCGGAGCCCGGCTTGGCGACGGTGACGCCCGGCAGCGGGCTGATCATGATGGCGCCGGTCTCGGTCTGCCACCAGGTGTCGACCACCGGGGTCCGGTCGCCGCCGATCACCCGGCGGTACCAGGTCCAGGCCTCCGGGTTGATCGGCTCGCCGACCGACCCGAGCACCCGCAGGCTCGACAGGTCGAACCCGCCCGGCACGTCCTCGCCCCACTTCATGCAGGTCCGGATCGCCGTCGGCGCGGTGTACAGGATCGACACCCCGTACTTCTGGACGATCTCCCACCAGCGCCCGCGGTGCGGGGTGTCCGGGGTGCCCTCGTAGATGACCTGGGTCGCGCCGTTGATCAGCGGCCCGTAGACGACGTAGGTGTGCCCGGTCACCCAGCCGACGTCGGCGGTGCACCAGTACACGTCGGTCTCGGGCTTGAGGTCGAAGACGTTGAGGTGCGTCCACGCCGCCTGCGTCAGGTAGCCGCCCGTGGTGTGGAAGATGCCCTTCGGCTTCCCGGTGGTGCCCGAGGTGTAGAGGATGAACAGCGGGTGCTCCGCCTCGACCGCGACCGGCTCGTGCGTGTCGGGGGCGCGGTCGACCGCGTCGTGCCACCAGACGTCGCGGCCCTCGGTCCACGGCACGTCCTGGCCGGTGCGCCGGACCACGAGCACGCGGCGGACCACGTCGCCGCTCCCCTTGGCGAGCGCCTCGTCGACCGTCGGCTTCAGGGCGCTCGCGGCGCCGCGCCGGTAGCCACCGTCCGCGGTGATGACCACGCGGGCGTCGGCGTCGAGGATCCGGGTGTGCAGCGCCTCGGCGGAGAAACCGCCGAACACCACGGAGTGCGGGGCGCCGATCCGGGCGCAGGCCAGCATCGCGATGACGGCCTCGGGGATCAGCGGCAGGTAGATCGCGACCCGGTCGCCGGTCTGCACGCCGAGCTCCGTGAGGGCGTGGGCCGCCCGGGACACCTCGCGCTGCAGGTCGGCGTAGGTGAGCGTCCGGGTGTCGCCGGGCTCGCCCTCGAAGTGCAGGGCGACGCGGTCGCCGTGGCCCGCCGCGACGTGCCGGTCGACCGCGTTGTACGCGGCGTTGAGCCGGCCGTCGCCGAACCAGCGCGCGACCGGGGCGCCCGACCAGTCGAGGACCTCCTGGAACGGCTCGGCCCAGTCGAGCAGCGAGCGCGCCTGCTCCGCCCAGAACTCGAGGCGGGCGGAGTTGGCCCAGGAGTAGAGCTCGGCGTGGGCGTTCGCCTGCGCGGCGAACGCGGGATCGGGCGGGAACCGGCGGTCCTCGGTCAGCAGGTTCTCGAGCCCCGGGGCGGGGGCGTCCGGCGTGCCGGCCGCGGGGGGCGTGCCCCCGGCGGACCCGGCGGGCGGGGCGGAGTTGTCGAGGGCCACGTGTGCCTCCAGCGCAACGACGTCGGTGCGGGCTGGCGCGGCTCGGATGCCGCGTCTCCCGGCACTCTAGTAGGACTTACGTCCCTGGCGAGCGCGGATGCGGTGGTGGCGGGTCGTTCCGGGGGTGCCGGGCGGGCGCGTGCGGCGTGCGCCGGGGGTGCGCGGGCGGGGCGCCGGCGGGGTGCCGGCGCGCCCGCCGCCCCGCCGTCAGACCCGCGGGAGCCAGCGGCGCCGGGCGACGGCGAGCACCAGCCCGGCCACGAGCAGCAGCGAGCCGACGACGAACACCGACCCGGACGTCGCCGTGACCGTCGCGCGCACCACGGAGTACTCCGTGCCGTCCGTGGCGAACCAGCGCACCACGTCGACGTGCGTCGTGGCGGGCACGTAGAGCAGCACCACGCCCACGACCGAGGCGACCGCGCCGGCCGTGAGCGGGACGGCGGGCGTCCACAGCCCCAGCGCCAGGACCAGCGCGAGCACCGCCACGCCGACCGTGACCAGCACCACGCCGATCGCGTCGTACGAGGCGTCCCAGCCCGGGGCCTGCGCGGCGAGCACGCGCGACTGGCCGAACAGCACGGTCCAGACGCCGATCGCGCCCACCAGCAGACCGACGAGCGCGCCGAGCACGTGCCGCAGCGCGCCCCCGCCGGGCCGCCGGGCGGGCTCGGGGCGGGCCGCGGTGGCACCGCCGCGGCGGGAGCGGGCCGTGCGGGGGCCGTCCTGCTCGGCCTCGTCCTGGCCGCCCGGGATGACCGGCGCGGTCGGTCCGGCGGGCGCGGGAGCGGAGGGGTCGCCGTACGGGACGGAGGCGTCCGACGGGCCGGTGCCGGGGAGGCCGGCGGCCGGGGTGCCGGTCCCGGGCGGGGCGTCCGGGACCGCGCCGGGCTCGGCGGGGTCGCGGGTGAGGACGGCGGCCGCGCGCGCCTCGGCGCCGCGGATGCTGGTGCGCCGCACGGGCTCCGGCGGGGCGGCGGGCTCGGCGACGCCCGCCGCGGGCGTCGTGGGCAGCGGGGCCGTCGGGGCGCCGGAGCCGTCCGGGGACAGCCGCGCCGTCCCGGGCCCGCCGGGCTTCCCGGGTCCACCGGGGGTGCCGGGCCCGCCGGGGGTGCCGGGTCCGCCGGGGGTGCCGGGTCCGCCGGGGGTGCCCGGGACGCCGGGCGCGTGGCCGGTGGCGGGGACGACCGAGGCGACCGGCTCCTCCGGCGCGGGCGGCGTGGGCGCGGGGCGGGTGGCGCGGTGCGCGCTCGTGCCGCGGCCCGGGGTGGTCGTGCGGCGCGCGGGGACGGCGGCGACGGCCGGGTCCGCGGCGGCCCGCTGCGCGGCAGTCGGCTCGGTGGCGGCCGGCTCGGCGGCGGGAGCGGCGGGCGTCGCGCCGGTGCGGCCGGGCTCGCCCGCGCTCGTCGCCTCGTCGCCGGCTGCCGGGTCGACGGGGGCAGCAGCCGACGGCGTCGGCGTCGTCGCGCCGGGAGCCGCGCCCGTCGAGGTCGCTCCGGTGCCGCCCGACGCGCGCTGCTCGGCGGCGTCGGCCGTCACGGCGTCGTCGTGCTCGCGGTCCGAGGTGCTGCTCATGTCTGCTCCCTTGTCGCCGGCTCAGTGCGGGGCAGGAGCGGTGGCGCCTCCCGCGCAGCGGGTTCGGTGTGCGACGCGGCCGGTCGGGACACGTCGGTGCTCCGTCCGACCGTAGGGCGCCGCGGCGCAGGACGCCCTGCGGCGCGCCCGAGATGTCCGGATCCGGGCGTGAACGCGGGTGCGGGTCAGCGCCTCCCGGCGGCGAGGGGTCGCGGCTCCGCGCCGGCCGCGGCGCCCGCGCCGGCTGCGGCGCCCGCGCCGGCTGCGGCGCCCGCGCCGGCTGCGGCGGGCTCGGCGGGCGCCTCGGTCGCGGCCGGCACCGCCGGGACGCCCGCCGGGCGCGCCGGCGCCGCGGCCACGGCGTTCGCCGCGCCGACGAGCAGCCCGCCGCCGACCAGGTTCCCGAGCCCGACCAGCAGCACGTTCCGCGCGAACTCGGCGACCGTCGCGTCCGGCAGCCCGCCCACGAGTCCGAACGAGAACGTCGTCATGTTGGCGACCACGTGCTCGAACCCGGAGGTGATGAAGACCATGACGCAGGCGAAGACCACGACGATCTTCGCGACCTCGTCCTGCAGCCGGCCCGCGCACCAGATCGCCAGGCAGACCAGGAGGTTGCACAGCACGCCGCGGAAGAACAGCTCGGTCCCGGACTCCTCGGCCTTGTGGGCGATCATCGACGCGATCATCCGGCCGCCGGGGCGGTCGGGCCCGAGGGCGCCGGACAGGTGCAGCACCACCGCCAGGACGAACGCCCCGAGCAGGTTGCCCGCGAGGCAGGCGAGCAGCGTCGCGCCGGCGCGGCCCCACGAGATCGCGCCGCGCATCGCCCCCTGGGTGAAGACCATCATCGCGGAGGTGGCGAGCTCGCCACCGGCCACCACGACGATCGTCAGGGCGACGCCGAACACCAGGCCCTGCACCAGCGGGGCGAACCCGGAGCCGGCGTCCGCGAGCGGACCGCCCGCGGTCGCCATGATGACCACGCCGAGCCCGATGTACGCGCCGGCGAGCATCGTGTTGACCAGGTAGACGCCGGGGCGGCGGGCGAGGTCGGTCTTCGTCCGGGCCGCCTGCGTCTGGTACTCGAGGGCCTGGGCGACGGTCAGCATGCGACCAGCGTGCTCCGCCGGCCGGCGCCGGACGTGGGACGAAAGGCACGGCCGACCCGGCGCGGGCGTCAGTCCCGGGACAGCGCGACGACGACCTCGTAGTGCCCGGTCTGCGGGAACATGTCGAGCAGCCGGCCGCGGCGCGGGCGCAGCGACGGCATCGCGGCCAGGTCCCGGGCCAGCGAGGCGGCGTTGCACGACGAGTACACGACGTCCCGGACGCCGGACTCCTCCAGCCACCCGGCGAGCGCCGGCCCGATGCCGCGCCGCGGCGGGTTGACGACCACGAGGTCCGGCGCCGCCGCGGCGCCCAGGGCGAACGCGGTCGCGTCGCCGGCGGCGAACCGCACGTCGGCCAGCCCGAGGTCGTCGCGGCTCTGCTCGGCGCTCGCGACCGCCTCGGTGCTGGTCTCGATCCCGACGACCGCGCGCCCCGGCCGGGCCACGTGCAGCGCGAAGCCGCCGACCCCGCAGTACAGGTCCCACACCGAGCGCGGCCCGGCGGCGTCGACCCACTCCCGGCCGATCCGGTACAGCGCGGCCGCGACGGCGGTGTTCGTCTGGAAGAAGCTCTGCGGGCGGAGGTGCAGGTCGACGTCGTTGATGCGCATCCGCAGCGTCGCTCGCTCCGTCAGCACGACCTCCTGCTCGCCCTCGAGGACGGCCTTGTGCTCCGGCAGCAGGTTCGCCGACACGACGACGGCCCGCGGCAGCGCGGCGAGCAGCCACGGCAGGTGCTTGCGCAGGCGCGGCAGCGCCTCGGAGGACCGCAGCACGAACCGGACCATCAGCTCGCCGTCGGGCGACTCGGTGACCAGCACGTACTTGAGCTCGCCCCGGCGGGTCGGCACGTCGTACGGGACGAGGCGCGCGAGCGTCACGAACTCCGCGAGCACGGGCAGCGCGGCCTGCAGCGACGCCGGGTAGAGCGGGCAGTCGCGCAGGTCGACCCCGACGCCGCCGGGGTCGAGGATCCCGAGCGTGGGCGCGTCGACCGTGCCGCCGACCGCCATCTTCGCCTTGTTCCGGAAGCCCTGCTCCGCGCTCGCCACCGCCGGGAGCCAGTCGACCGGCCCGAACGGGTCGACGAGCTCGCGGCAGCGCTCCTGCTTCGCGGCGAGCTGGTCGGCGTAGGGCAGCTCGATCCAGGTGCAGGAGCGACACCGGGCGGCGTCGTAGTGGTGGCACTGCACCGGTCGATCCTACGGTCGCCCGGGCGCGCACCCCGGGTCGCGGGCGGTGCGGGACCCGCCCCGGAACCGCTAGATCCCGGGCACCGGGACGACCGCCACCGCCCCGGTGTCCGCCCGCGGGCCGGCCGCCGCGCCCGCCACCTGCGCGACCGCGGTGGCGACCGTCGTGGCGACGTCGGGGTGGAACACGCTCGGGATGATGTACGCCGGGTTGAGCTCGTCGTCGGACACCACCGAGGCGAGCGCCCGCGCCGCGGCGAGCAGCATCGCGTCGGTGATGACGTGGGACCGGGCGTCGAGCAGCCCGCGGAACACCCCCGGGAACGCCAGGACGTTGTTGATCTGGTTGGCGACGTCGCTGCGGCCGGTGCCGACGACCGCCGCGTACCGGGCCGCCTCGACCGGGTCGATCTCCGGGCGCGGGTTCGCCATCGCGAACACGATCGCGTCCGGGGCCATCGTCGCGACGTCCTCGCCGGTGAGGATGTTCGGCGCGCTGACCCCGATGAACACGTCCGCCCCGGCCAGCGCGCCGCGCAGCTCGCCGGTCACGCCGCGCGGGTTGGTCCGCTCGGCGATCCAGCGCAGCTCGGGCGAAGCCAGCTCCCGCCCGGTGTGCACGATGCCGTCGATGTCGGCGACCACGACGTCGTGCACGCCCGCCGACAGCAGCAGCTTGAGCACCGCGGTGCCCGCCGCCCCCGCGCCGGACAGCACCACCCGGACCTGGTCGATCTGCTTGCCGACGACCTTCAGCGCGTTCGTCAGCGCCGCCGTCACGACGATCGCCGTGCCGTGCTGGTCGTCGTGGAACACCGGGATGTCGAGGCGCTCGCGCAGCCGCCGCTCGACCTCGAAGCACCGCGGCGCCGAGATGTCCTCGAGGTTGATCCCGGCGAACACCGGCGCGACCCGCACGACGGTCTCGACGATCTCGTCCACGTCCTGGGTGTCGAGGGCGAGCGGGAACGCGTCGATCCCGGCGAACCGCTTGAACAGCGCGGCCTTGCCCTCCATCACCGGCAGGGACGCCAGCGGCCCGATGTCCCCGAGCCCCAGCACCGCGCTGCCGTCGGTGACGACGGCGATGGTGTTCCGCTTGATCGTGAGCCGGCGCGCGTCGTCCGGCCGGGCGGCGATCGCCTCGCACACCCGGGCCACGCCCGGCGTGTAGGCCATCGACAGGTCGTCACGGTTGCGCAGCGGCACCTTCGACTCGATCGACAGCTTGCCGCCGAGGTGCATGAGGAAGGTGCGGTCGCTGACCCGCTCGACGTCGACGCCCGGCAGCGCGCGCAGGGCCTCGACGATCTGGCCGGCGTGCTCCTCGCCGCTGGTCGCGCAGGTCACGTCGACGGTGAGCCGCTCGTGCCCCGACGCCGTGACGTCCAGCGCGGTGACGATCCCCCCCGTCTGCTCGATCGCGGACGTCAGCTCGGAGACGGCCGTGGGCCGCGCCTCCACGTGCAGGCGCGCGGTGATGGACGAGGACACGCTCGGCGTCGAGGGCATGGGGTCAGTGTGGCCCGGAACCCGTCGCGACGCCCAGGGCGCCGGCGCCGGCGCGCCGCGCGTGCCGGGGCGGCGGTGCGGCCGGCGGTGCGGCCGGCGGCGCGGCCGGCGGTGCGGGCGCTGGCGTGGGCGGTGGCGCGAGACCTACTGATCCGGACGAGACCCACGCGCGCGGACGGTGGTCTCGTCCGGATCAGTGGGTCTCGGGGAGCGGGGCGTGCCGGCGGCGCTCGTAGGGTGGCCGCGTGCTCCCCGTCGCCCCCTCGCCCGCTCCCGCGGCGGACGACCCGCTCACGCCGCTGCTCGACCTGCCCGGGGTCCGCGGCGCCGTCGACCGGGCGCGCACCGCGTGCGAGGAGCTGCGCTGGCACGAGGCGTTCCGGCGGCGGTGGCGCGAGGCCCGCGCCGAGGCCGACGTCCGCGCGGCCCGGGCCGGCGCCGCGGTGGACGGCGCCCGGGTGCCGCTGGAGGTGCTCCGCGGGGTGGCGACGGGCGTCGACCGGCCGGCGGACGGCGCGGGGTGGCTCCTCGACGACGCGGCCGCCGCCGACCTCCGGGTCGCGACCGGCGCCCTGCGCGCGACCGCGCTCGCGGCCACCTGGCGGCCGGAGCTGGGCGGGCGGTCCGAGCCGGCCCTGCCGCCGCTGGGGCAGCTCCTCGCCCGGCTGCACGCCGCGGCCGGCGCCGGCTGGCTGCCGGAGGCGGACCTGGGCCGGGTGCGCGTCGCCGGGTCGCCGCTGGACCTGACCGGGCTGGGACCCGCGCCGTCCGGGGCCGACGCGGCGGAGCGGGTCGCGCTGCTGACGCGCACGGTCGCCGCCACGCGCGCGCCCGCCCTCGTCGTGGCCGCGGTCGTGCACGGCGAGCTGCTGGCGGTCCGCCCGTTCGCCGCCGCCAACGGGACGGTCGCCCGCACCGCGGCGCGCCTGCTGCTCTGCGCGCGCGGGCTCGACCCGACCGGGACCGTGGTGCCCGAGGCGGCGTGGGCCGCGGCCCCGCAGCCCTACCTGGCCACGGCGGCCCGGTTCGCGACCGGGACGCCGGCGGGCGTGGCGGCGTGGGTCGGGGTCTGCGCGGACGCGGTGGTCGCGGGAGCGGCCGAGGCGCGGCGGGTCGCGGACGCGGTGCTGGCGGGGCGGCTCGGCTGAGGCGGGCGCCGTCCGCCGCGGTCGCGCGGGCGCCGTCCGCCGCGTCGGGCGCGTGGACGGGCCCGGACACGGACGACGGCGCCCGGGGAGGACGCCGTCGCCGAACGGACGGCCGCGAGGGTTATCAGGCGTGCACATGGTCAGTCGAGACGGGTTCGAGCCCGTTCGACGCGTCCTATGCGTGGACGGGTCGCGCGTGGGTTCCCTCGTGGCCTTCTGTTGTGCTGCCCATCACAGCCGACGGGCGGGCCGCGGGGAAGAGGGACCGGCGAACTCCCAGGTGACGCCGGCACGGGTGACCGGATGGCGGGACGGGCGATCGGTTGGTGGACGGCGCGGACCAGCGCGGCTGGTCAGGTCGCCGCCGCGACGCGCCGCCGGTACCGGTCGCGGCCCCACGCCGCCGCCACCAGCGCGAGCGCGAGGGCGGCGGCCGCGCCGACGACCAGCCGGTCGCGCGCCGCGGCGCCGGTGAGCTGCCGCAGCGCCGCGCGCCGCCGGCCGGCGCCCACCGCGACGTGCCGGCGGAACACCAGCGGCGTCCAGCCCTCGGCCTCGGCCAGCCGGCGGAGCGCGCGGTCCGGGTTCACGACGTACGGGTGCCCGACCGCCGCGAGCATGGGCGCGTCGGTGGCCGAGTCGCTGTACGCGGACGACGCGGCCAGGTCGTACCCCCGCTCGCGCGCCAGCTCCCGCATCGCCTCCGCCTTGGCCGGGCCGTAGGCGTAGAACGCGATCTCGCCGGTGTAGCGCCCGTCCGCGACGCCCATCCGGCTCGCGATGACCTCGTCGGCGCCGATCAGCTCGGCGATCGGCCGGACCAGCTCCGCGCTCGACGCGGACACGACGACGACGTCCCGGCCCGCGGCGTGGTGCTCCGCCACCAGGTCCAGCGCCTCGGCGTAGACGACCGGGCCGATCGCGTCCTGCACGCTCGCGGCGACGATCGCGGACACCCGCTCGACGTCCCAGCCCGCGACCATCGCCGACAGCTGGGCCCGGACCCGCTCCGTCCGGCCCTCGGTCGCGCTGCCGAGCAGGAACGCGAGCTGCGCGCCCGCGGACCGCAGCATCGCCCGCCGGCTCAGCAGGCCGCCGGTCAGGAACGGCCGCGCGAAGGCGCTCGCGGCGGACGTCGCGATGACCGTCTTGTCGAGGTCGAAGAACGCGGCGGCGCGCGCGGGTGCCGCCGCGCCGGGGGGTGCGGACGAGGTGTGGCCGTGGCTCATCGGGACGGGTTCCTCCTGGATCGAGGGTATCGAGCCGCACCGGGACGACCACAGGGCCGGCGAGCGTGCGTGGTCCACAGGAGCGGGGCCGCGGGCCGAGCGGCGCGCAGTGCGGGGCGGCAGCCTCGGGCTGGTGACGACGGAGGGACGAACGGTGGCGAGGACGGAGCGATCAGCCGGCGGCGCGGGCGTGGTGGGCGTCGTCGGCGCGCGCGGCGGGGCAGGGGCCACCGTCACCGGTGCCGCGCTGGCCGCCGAGCTCGCCCGCCGCGGGACGGCCGTCCTCGTCGACACCGGGGTGGGGCCGTCGCTGGACACCGTGCTGGGCCTCGAGGGCCACCCGGGGCTGCGCTGGCCCGACCTGACGGGCGCGCGCGGGTCGGTCGACCCGGTGCTGCTCGCCGGCAACCTCATGCGCTGGGGGCGGTGCGCCGTCCTGCCGACGGACGACCAGCGGCCGGGGCCGCCGCCGACGGAGGTGCTGCCGGACGTGCTGCGGGCGCTGGCCTCCGCGTACGGGTCGGTCGTGCTGGATCTCGACCGGGCCGCGCTGCTGGCGGCCGCGGCGGGCGACGGCGGGCCGCGGGGCGACGGCGGGGACGCGGGCGCGGGTGCGGTCGGCTCGGTGCTGCTCGCCGCCTGCCGGACCGTGCTCGTCGTGGTCCCGCGCGACGTGCCCTCGGTCGCGGGCGCCCGGCTGCTGCGGGACGGGCTGGTGGGCGACGGGCGCCGCGTCGGCCTGGTCGCTCGCGGACCCGCTCCCGGCGGCCTCGGCGCGGACGAGGTCGCCGCCGCTGTAGGGCTGCCGGTGGTCGCGTCCCTGCCGTGGGCGCGGGGGCTCGGGGCCGCGGTCGACCGGGGCGTCGGCCCGGCCCTCCCGACCGCGGCCGCCCGGGCGGTGGCGCGGCTCGCCCGGAGGCTGACGTGACGTCGGGCCCGGGCGCGGTCCCGGGCGCGGGGCCGGCGGGGGCGAGGGACGCGGGCGTCGACGGGCTGGTGGCGACGGTCCGGCGCCGGCTCGCCGAGGAGGGCGGGCCGGTCACCGGCGCGCGCGTGTCCGCCGCGCTCCGGGACACCGGGCGGGTGCTCGGCAGCGACGCCCTGGCCGAGCTCGACGGGGTGGTCCGGGCGGAGCTCGTCGGGGCCGGGCCGCTCCAGCCGCTGCTCGACGACCCGGCGGTGACGGACGTCCTGGTGAACGGGCCGCGCGACGTCTGGGTCGAGCGTTCCGGCCGGCTCGCCCGCGCGCCGGTCGACCTGGGCGACCCGGCGCGCGTCCGCGATCTCGCGGTCCGGCTCGCCGCGGCCGCCGGGCAGCGGCTCGACGACGCCCGGCCGGCGGCCGACGCCCGGCTGCCCGACGGGACCCGGCTGCACGCGGTGCTGCCGCCGGTGGCCGACGGCTGCACGCTGCTGTCCCTGCGCGTGGTGCGGCACCAGCCGTTCGACCTCGACGACCTGGTGCGGAGCGGCACGGTCCCCGCGGGCGTCGACGCCGTGCTGCGCGGGCTCGTGCGGGCGCGGGCGAACCTGCTCGTGTCGGGGGCCACCGGCACCGGCAAGACGACCCTGCTCTCGACCCTGCTGTCCCTCGCGGACCCCGGCGAGCGGATCGTCTGCGTCGAGGAGGCCGGCGAGCTGGCCCCGCGGCACCCCCACGTCGTCCGCCTGCTCGCCCGCCGCCCGAACGTCGAGGGCGCCGGCGGCGTCGACCTGGCCGACCTCGTGCGGGAGTCGCTGCGGATGCGGCCCGACCGGGTCGTCCTCGGCGAGTGCCGGGGCGCGGAGGTGCGCGAGGTGCTGGGCGCCCTCAACACCGGGCACGACGGCGGCTGCACGACGGTGCACGCGAACGCCGCCGCGGACGTGCCCGCCCGGCTCGAGGCGCTCGGCGCGCTCGCCGGGCTGTCGCGCGAGGCGCTCGCGGCGCAGGCGGCCAGCGCGATCCACGCCGTCGTGCACCTGCGGCGCGACGCGGGCCGGCGCCGGGTCGCCGAGCTCGCCACCGCGGGGCGCGACCCGGCCGGGGGCAGGCTGGTCGTGCGAACCGCGCTCGCGGTCGCGTCCGACGGCACGGTCACGGCCGGGCCGGGGTGGGCGGACCTCGCCGCGCGGGCGGGGCTGGCGCCGGGCGGGGCCGGGTCCGGCCCGGCGGGGCAGGACGGGCCGTGAGCGGCGGGACGGGGCCGGGCCGCGCCTCGGTATCGGGGCGTGCGCTGTGCGGCGCTGCCGGGTGCGGCGTCGGGGTGCCCGGCACCGCGGAACTCGGCGGCACGCGCGCGGACCCGCGGGAGTGAGCGGCCCGGCCGCGCTCGTGGGGCTGCTCGTCGCGGTCGCCGTGCTGCTGGCGGCGCCGGCGGACGGGTCCGCAGGTCGACGGCTCCGCCGCGCCGACGCCAGGCCCGGTCCGTCGGATGGCGGACCAGTGGCTCCCGGGGTGGTGGCGGGGCAGCGGTCCCGGACCTGGCGGCGCGACCGGGTCGACCTGGACGCGGCACTCGGGGCGGCGGTGACCGCCGTCGCCGCCGAGGTGCGGGCGGGGCGCGCGCCGCCCGAGGCCTGGCGGGTCGTCCTGGGCGTGCCGACCGGCGCGGACGGGGTGCCGGGGGCGCAGGACGTGCTCGCGGCGCTCGGCGCGGCGCCCGCTCGGACCCGGGGCGCGTCCCCGCGCGCCGGGGCCGCTCGGCCGGCGGACCCCACGGGGGAGCGGATCCGGCGGCGGGTCGCAGGGGTGCTCGCCGCGAGCCGGCTGGCGGCGGAGCTCGGTGCGCCGGTCGCGGGCGTCCTCGACGAGTGCGCCCGGTCGCTCGCCGCCGACGCGGAGGCGGAGACCGCGGTCCGGAGCGCCCTTGCCGGCCCCCGGCAGACGACGACGCTGCTCACCTGGCTGCCGGTGCTCGGGGTCGTCCTCGGCGCGCTGCTGGGCGCCGACCTGCTGGGCATGCTGCTCGACGGCGGCGCGGGCACGGTGTGCGGGCTCGGCGGGGTCGCGCTGACCGCGCTGGGGCGCCGGTGGGTCGCGCGGATGGTCGCGGACGCGCGGGCGGCGGGCGCGGGCGGCGCCGGGCCGGCCAGTGGCGGCGCGAGGCCGCAGACGAGCGGCCCGAGGCCTCGGGGAGGCGGCGCGGGGGTGCGGGAAGGTGGCGCGGGGGTGCGGGGAGGTGGCGCGGGGGTGCGGGGAGGTGGCGCGGGGGTGCGGGGAGGTGGCGCGGGAGGGCGGGGAGGTGGCGCGGGGGTGCCGGGCGGCGCGGGCGCGGGGGACGGCGATGGCTGAGGCCGTGCTTGCGCTGCTCGTCGCCGCGGCCGTGCACCTGCTCCGCCCGAGCGCCCGCCACCTCGTCCCCCGTCCGCGGCTGCGGCCCGCCGCGGTGGTCGACGGCGAGGCGGTGGACGTGGTCGTCGTGGTCGACCTGCTGGCGGTGGCGGTCGCGGCCGGGGCGAGCGTGCCCGGAGCCCTTGCGGCGGTGGGCGCGGCGCTCGGCGGACCGACCGGCGCCGACCTGTCGCGGGCGGGCGCCGCGCTCCTGCTCGGCGACCCGTGGGCGGGCGCGTGGGCGCACGCCCCGACGCTCGGCTCGGTCCTCGACGGCCTCGCCGCCGCGTGGGACACCGGCGCCGCCGCGGGCCCCGCGCTGCAGGCGACGGCCGCCACGCTGCGGCGCGAGCGGGACCGGGCAGCCCGCGAGGCCTCGGGCCGGCTCGGCGTCCGGCTCGTCGTGCCGCTGGGCGTCTGTTTCCTCCCGGCGTTCGTGCTCGTGGGTCTCGTGCCCGTCCTGGTGTCGCTCGGGCGCGGGTTGCTGTGACGACCAGCCGGGCGCCGGGCGCCGCGCGTGACGGTCGCGGTTCGTCGGGTCGGACGCGGGCACGACGGCCGCCGACCAGCCGCTGCCGGCCGTGCTCGGCGGGCGGGCGCCGAGTCCTCCACAGCGCGGGCCGGGCGCTCCGTCCCCAGCGCGCGGGCACCGGGCCGGCGGCGACCCCGGCGCGGTCGGCAGGGTCGAGACGTCGGCCGACGGGCGGCCGACGCACCGAGACGGGAGGCAGCACATGAAGCAGCTGAACAGCGCCGGGAGGGCCCGGGCACGGCGGGCGGGCGTCCGAGCGGCGCGGGCGGTGCGGGGCGTGGGCGCGCTCGTCCGGCGGGCGCACGGGCGGTTCGCCGGCGTGATCCGCGACGCCGGCCTCGCGACCGCGGAGTACGCCGTGGTCATGATCGCCGCGGTGGGGTTCGCGGGGCTCCTGGTGGTGATCCTCCGCAGCTCGGAGATCCGGGAGACCCTGACCAACCTCGTCCGCGACGCGCTGTCGGTGTGAGCGGTGGCGCGATGCGGCGTGCGCGGCGCGGGGCCGCGGCGGGACGCCGGACCGTCCGCGGCCGGTCCGGCGTCGGGCCGGCAGACGTCGGGCCGGTCGACGCCGGCACGGTCCGCGCGGCGGTCCGGTGGCGGGACCGCGGGTCGGTGACGGCGGAGCTCGCCGTGCTGCTGCCGGTCGTCGCGCTCCTGCTCGGCGTCGTCGCCGCGCTCGCGGCCTGCGCTGCGACCCAGCTCCGGTGCGCCGACGCCGCGCGCGCCGGGGCACGGGTCGCCGCGATCGGCGAGGACGACGCGGTGGTGGCGGCGGTGGCCCGGCGGGTCGCGGGGCACGGCGCGCGCGCAGCGGTCGGCCGGGACGACCCGTGGGTCGTCGTGGCGGTCGAGGCGACCGTCGGGCCGGCGCTGCCGCTGGTGGGCGGGTTGACCGTCCGCGGGTCGGCGACGGCGCGGGTGGAGCCGTGACGTCGGGTCGGTCGGGTGGCGACAGCCGGGGTCGAGCGGTGACGTCGGGTCGCTCGGGTGGCGACAGCCGGGGTCGAGCCGTGACGTCGGGTCGGTCGGGTGGCGACGGCGCGGGTCGAGCCGTGACGTCGGGTCGGTCGGGTGGTGACGGCCGCGGTCGAGCCGTGACCACGGGTCGACCGGGTGGCGACGTCGCGGCGGGGGCTCGCCGGCCGCCCGCCCGACGGGAGCGACGCCCTGCGCCCGGTGACCGCGGGTCCTCCACGGTGCTGGTGCTCGCCCTCGCGGCGGCGGTTGTGCTGCTCGCGGGCGCCCTCGGGATGCTCGCGGTGGCGCAGACGGCCCGGGGTCGGGCCCAGGCGGCGGCCGACCTCGGCGCGCTCGCGGCAGGCGAGCGCCTCGTGCGCGGCCACGGCGACGCCTGCGCCGTCGCCCAGCAGGTCGTGGAGCGGAACGGCGCGACGCTCGCGGCGTGCGAGGTGCTCGGGCCTGTGACGGTGCGGGTCCGCGCCGCGGCGCCCACACCCGTCGGCGACGCGTCCGCCGAGGCGCGCGCCGGGCTGCGCGGGTCGGCCTCGGCCGGGCGGGACCTGGGCCGACGCACGCCGGGCCGACGCCCTACGGAACGACGCGGATCCGGCCGGCGCGCACCCGACGGACCGGACCGGTGCCCGCCGGGCCGACGCGCTCGGGATCTGCGCGCGCCCGACGGGCCGGGTCGCGGACGAGGCGGTCCGGGCCGGCCCTGGTCAGCCCGGCCCGGCCGAGACAGTCCGGGCCGGCCCCGGTCAGCCCGGCGCGTGCGCGAGGACCTCGTCGAGCAGCCGCACCGCGGCCGCCTTCTCCAGCGGGTTGTTGCCGTTCCCGCACTTGGGGGACTGCACGCAGGCGGGGCACCCGGAGCGGCACGGGCAGGTGGCGATCGCCTCCCGGGTGGCGCGCAGCCAGGTCGCCCCGAGCGCGTACCCGCGCTCGGCGAACCCGGCGCCGCCGGGGTAGGCGTCGTGCACGAACACGGTTGCCTGCTCGGTGTCGGCGTGCAGCGCGGTCGAGACGCCGCCCAGATCCCAGCGGTCGCAGGTCGCCAGCAGGGGCAGGAGCCCGATCGACGCGTGCTCCGCGGCGTGCAGGGCGCCGGGCGCGGTCTCGACGGTGATCCCGGCGCGCTCCAGCACCTCCACCGGCGCCGTCCACCAGACCGCGGTCGTCGGGAGCGTGCGCGCGGGCAGGTCGAGCAGGTCGGAGCCGAGCACCTCCATGTCGGGGATGCGCTTGCGCTGGTAGGACAGCACCTGCGTCGTGACGTCGACCGCGCCGAAGCCCCAGGTGATCGGCCCCCACCGGCGCTCGGCGGTGGTCGCCCGGATCTCCGTCGACGTGACCCAGCGGGCCCACGTGCCGTAGTCGACGTCCCGGCGGTCGACGAGCGCGACGCCGTCCTCCAGGCTGAGGTCGTCGACGACGTAGGTCGCGCCCTGGTGCACGTAGACGGCGCCGGCGTGCACGGTGGAGTCCGCGGCGGCGGAGTCGACGGTGCCCAGCAGGCGACCGGTGGTGGACTCGACGACCCGGACCGGGTCGCCGCCCGTCCCTCGGAGGTCGGTGAGCCGGGCCGCCTGCTCGGCGTGCGTCCAGTACCACCCGGACGGGCGGCGGCGCAGCGCCCCGCGGGCGACCAGGACGTCGAGCAGCTCGCGGGTGCCCGGACCGAACAGGTCGAGCTCCTCGGCGCGGATCGGCGTCTCCGCGGCGGCCGCGCACAGGTGCGGCGCGAGCACGTACGGGTTGCCGGGGTCGAAGACGGTCGCCTCGACGGGCGCGTCCAGCGCCGCCTCGGGGTGGTGGACGAGGAACGTGTCGAGCGGGTCCTCCCGCGCGACCAGGACCACGAGCCCGTCGGCGCCCGCCCGGCCAGCGCGGCCCGCCTGCTGCCACAGCGACACCCGGGTGCCCGGCCACCCGGCGATCACCACCGCGTCCAACCCGGAGATGTCGACGCCGAGCTCGAGGGCGTTGGTCGTCGCGAGCGCGCGCAGCCGCCCCGTCCGGATCGCCTGCTCGAGCGCGCGGCGCTCCTCGGGCAGGTAGCCGCCCCGGTACGCCGCCACCGCCGCCGCCAGCTCGGGGTCGACGTCGCGCAGGTGCTCGCGGGTCACGGTCGCGACCGACTCGGCGGCTCGCCGGGACCGGGTGAACGCGAGCGTCCGCGCCCCCGCCGCGGTGAGGTCGGCGAGCAGGTCGGCGACCTCGGCCGTCGCCGAGCGACGGGGCCGGTCCGGGTCGTCCGCCACCAGGTCCTCCCCGGTGCCGAGGGGTCCGGAGCCCTCCCGCGTCGGGCCCACCGACCCGGCGTCGGGGCCGGGTGCCGGGGCGGCCGTGCGCGCGGCGGGGTCGTCGGCCGGCGTGCCCGCGTCCGTCCCGCCCGCGGCGCGCGCGTCCGTCCCGTCCACGGCGCCGGTACCGGGCCCGCCCGGGGTGCGACCCTCCGCGCGCGCGGCGGTCGGCCCGGCCCGGTCCACGTCGACGGGCGGCTCGTCCAGCGGCAGCGCCCAGGGGTCGTCCTCGGGCAGCAGCCCGCTCCACGGCCCCTCGGCGGGCGCCACCTCGGGCGGCTGCCACAGGGCCACGGTCTTCCGGCCCGCGGGCGAGGCGTCGTCCGCGACGGACACGACCTCCTCCGGGGCGACGCCGATCAGCCGGGCGGCGCTCACCGCGGGCTCCGCGGTGGTCGCGGACGCGAGCAGGAACACGGGGTCGGCGCCGTACGTGCCCGCGACCCGGCGGAGCCGGCGCAGCACCGCGGCCACGTGCGCGCCGAACACGCCGCGGAACGCGTGGCACTCGTCCAGCACGACGTACCGCAGGGAGCCGAGCAGCCGCGCCCACCGGCGGTGCTGCGGCAGCAGGGCGAAGTGCAGGAAGTCCGGGTTGGTCAGCACGACGTCGGCGTACTCCTGCACCCAGCGCCGCTCCTCCTGCGCGGTGTCGCCGTCGCAGGTGGACACCCGCACGTCCCGCAGCCGCGCCGCCGTGAGCACCCGGTCGAGCGCGTGCCGCTGGTCCGCCGCCAGCGCCTTGGTCGGGCACAGGTAGAGGACGGATCCGCGCCGGGTCACCGTCTCGATGCGGCCCGGGTCGAGCGTCCGCGCGGCGGCCTGCGCCCGCACCGCGGTCAGCGAGGGCAGCCAGAACGCGAGCGACTTGCCGGAGCCCGTCGAGGTCGACAGCACGGTGTGCCGGCCGGACCACGCCGCGTCGGCGGCCTGCGCCTGGTGCCGCCACGGCCGCTCGACGCCCAGGGCCCGGTAGCCCGCGACGAGGTCGGGGTCCGCCCACGCGGGCCAGTCGACGGGCGACCCCGGGCGAGCCGGCAGGTGCCGCACGTGCGTCAGCCGGTCGGCGCGGCGGCCCGCGGCGAGCAGCACGTCGAGCAGCTCACCGGTTCCGACCACGGCACCATCCTCACCCCTGCCGGGCCGTGCGTCGTACCGGCCGGGTGCGCGGCAGGATGGGCACGTGGCGACGCACATCGACCTGAACTGCGACCTCGGCGAGGGCTACGGCCCGTGGACCCTCGGGGAGCCCGGGACGGACGAGGCGCTGCTCACCGTCGTCACGAGCGCGAACGTCGCCTGCGGCTTCCACGCCGGCGACCCGTCGATCATGGCCGCCCGCTGCGCGACCGCCCTCGCGCGCGGCGTCGCCGTCGGCGCCCACGTGTCCTACCGGGACCTCGTCGGCTTCGGCCGCCGGCGGCTCGACGTCCCGCCGGGGGAGCTCGCGGCGGAGGTGGCGTACCAGGTGGGCGCGCTGCAGGCTGTCGCGCGCACCGTCGGCGCCCGGGTCGGCTACGTGAAGCCGCACGGCGCGCTCTACAACCGGGTCGTCCACGACGAGGAGCAGGCCGCTGCCGTCGTCGCGGGCGTCGTCGGCGTCGACCCGTCGCTCACCGTCGTCGGGCTGCCCGGGTCGGCGGTGCTCCGGCACGCGCGCGAGGCGGGGCTGCCGACCGTCACCGAGGCCTTCGTGGACCGCGGCTACCTGGCGGACGGCACGCTCGTGCCGCGCGGCCGGGCCGGTGCGCTCGTCACCGACCCGGCCGAGGCCGCGGAGCGGGCGGTGCGGCTGGCGACCGACGGGGTGGTCGTGGCGGTCGACGGCACGCTCGTCCCCGTCGAGGCGGCGTCGCTGTGCGTGCACTCCGACACCCCGGGTGCCGTGCCGGTGGCCCGCGCGGTCCGGGCGGCGCTGGAGGGCGCGGGGGTCGAGCTGCGTCCCGCGGCCCGGTGACGAGGCGCGGACGGTGACCGAGCAGGACGGCGGGGCGAGCCGCGCGCCGGGCGGGCCGGGTGGCGCGAGCGCGCCGGGCCCGCCAGGTGCGAGCGACGCGAGCCCGGACGCCCGTGTCCGGCCCTACGGCGACGACGCCCTGCTCGTCGACCTGCCGGGCCTCGAGGCGGTCCGCGCCCTCGACGCCGCGCTGCGGGACCGGCCCGTCCCCGGAGCGGTGGACGTCGTGCCCGCCGCCCGCACCCTGCTCGTCCGGTTCGGCTCGCCGACGGCTGCCCGGGACGCGGCCGAGGCCCTGGCGGAGCGGGCCCGCGCCGCCGTCGCCGCGGCACCGACCGTGGACGCGACCGGTCCGTCGGCCCCGGGGTCGACCGTCGTCCTGCCCGTCCGCTACGACGGCGCGGACCTCGCCGAGGTCGCCCGGGTCACCGGTCTGCCCGAGGGGGAGGTCGTCCGCCGGCACGCCGCCGCGACGTACACGGTGGCGTTCGGCGGGTTCATGCCCGGCTTCGCCTACCTGTCGGGGCTGGACCCGGCGCTGCACGTGCCGCGGCGGCGGTCGCCGCGCGAGCGGGTCCCCGCGGGCGCCGTGGCGGTCGCGGGCGAGTTCGCCGCCGTCTACCCGGCGGCCACGCCCGGAGGCTGGATGCTGCTGGGCACCTGCGACGTGCCGCTGTTCGACGTCGACCGCGACCCGCCCGCGCTGCTGCGGCCCGGCACGCGCGTGCGGTTCGTGCCCGTCGACGACCCCGGCGCGGGCGCGGCGACGGCCGCCGCCCTGTCCACCCCAGCCGCCGCTCGGCTCAGCCCTCCCGCCCCGCCCGCGACGGGTCCGCACGCCCCGGTGCCGACCGCGCTCGACTCTCGCCCGTCGCGCGTCCCGGCCGCACCCCGCCCCGAGATCGAGGTCCTCGCCCCCGGACCGTCGACCCTGGTGCAGGACCGCGGCCGCCCCGGGCTCGCGTCGGTCGGCGTCGGCCGCTCCGGCGCCGCCGACGCGGGCGCCCTGCGCCTGGCGAACCGCCTCGTCGGCAACGCCCCCGACGCGGCGGGCCTGGAGGTGCTGCTCGGGGGCCTCGTCGTGGCGTTCCCGGCGGGCGGCGTCGTCGCCCTGGCCGGCGCGGAGGTCCCGGCCGACGTGGACGGCGTGCCGGTGGCCCCGCACGCCGCCACCCGCGTCCCGCCCGGCGGGGTGCTGCGCACCGGTACCGCCTCCCGCGGGGTGCGGCTGTACGTCGCGGTCCGCGGCGGGCTCGCGGTGCCGCCGGTGCTCGGCTCGCGCGCGGCGGACCGGCTCGCCGGGATCGGCCCGGCACCGCTGCGGGCGGGCGACGTCCTGCCCGTGGGCACCGACGTCCTCGACGCGGCGCAGCCGTGGGCGGACCCGTCGCGGTCCTGGCCCGAGCCCGTGGTGCTGCGCGTGAGCCCCGGCCCGCGGGCCGACTGGTGCGCGCCGGGCGCGCTCGACCGCCTCGTCGCCGCCCGGTACGTCGTCAGCCCCGCGAGCGACCGGGTCGCGCTGCGCCTCGACGGGCCGCCGGTCGAGCGGCTCGACCGCGGTGAGCTGCCCTCGGAGCCGCTGGTGCCCGGGGCGGTCCAGGTGCCGCCGGACGGCCGGCCCGTCGTGTTCGGCGCCGACCACCCGGTGACCGGCGGCTACCCGGTGCTCGCGGTCGTCGAGCCCCGGTCGCGCGACCTCGCGGCGCAGCTCCGCCCGGGCGACGCGGTGACGTTCTCCCTCCTGGACGCGCCCCCGCGCTGAACCCCGCGAGCCGGCGGGGCTGCGAGCGGCGCTCACCCGGTCCGACCCCGCCCGGCCGGTCGAGCGGCGACACGCCGGGCGAGCGGGGGAGTTGCGCCCCACGTCCGCGCCGGTGTCGCCCGGCCCACTCCGGACCGCCGGGACCAACGTCCCCGCTCGCGGCGCCTGCCGCGCATAGAACTGTCACATCTTGTTGCCGCGCGGCGGACCGACCACCACATCTTGTGCCGGAGCGCCGGGGCGGGCGGCGACACCGCACACCCACCGAAAGGCACGTCCATGGAGAACTCGCCCGTCGTCGAGGTCGGCTCGTCCATCAACGAGTACCTCGAGCGCAGCGACTGGCGCGTGAACGCCAACGCCAACCAGGGCTACTCGCTCGGTGGCCTGATCCTCAACACGGCCGGCAAGGTCGTCGCCAACTACTGGCTGAGCCACGTGTACCCGGAGGCCGTCGGCGCGGCGCACCGGGACGGGGACCTGCACATCCACGACCTCGACATGCTGAGCGGCTACTGCGCCGGCTGGTCCCTGCGGACGCTGCTGCAGGAGGGCCTCAACGGGGTGCCCGGCAAGGTCGAGGCGACCGCCCCGAAGCACTTCTCGTCCGCGATCGGCCAGATCGTCAACTTCCTCGGCACCATGCAGAACGAGTGGGCGGGCGCGCAGGCGTTCAGCTCGTTCGACACGTACATGGCGCCGTTCGTCCGGCTCGACGCCCTGACCTACGAGCAGGTGCGCCAGGGCATCCAGGAGCTCGTCTACAACCTGAACGTGCCGTCGCGGTGGGGCACGCAGACGCCGTTCACCAACCTCACGTTCGACTGGACCTGCCCGGCGGACCTGCGCGACGACGTGCCGTTCGTGGCGGGCGAGCCGGTGGGCTTCACCTACGGCGACCTCCAGGCCGAGATGGACATGATCAACCGCGCCTACATGGAGGTGATGACCGAGGGCGACGCCTCCGGGCGGGTGTTCACCTTCCCGATCCCGACGTACAACATCACCGAGGACTTCCCGTGGGAGTCGGAGAACGCCGAGCGGCTGTTCGCGATGACCGCGAAGTACGGGCTGCCGTACTTCCAGAACTTCATCAACTCCGACATGAACCCCGGCGACGTCCGGTCGATGTGCTGCCGCCTCCAGCTCGATCTGCGCGAGCTGCTCAAGCGCGGCAACGGCCTGTTCGGGTCGGCGGAGCAGACCGGCTCGCTCGGCGTCGTCACGATCAACTGCGCCCGCCTGGGTCACCTGTACGCGGGCGACGAGGCGATCCTGCTGCGGCAGCTCGACCACCTGGTCGACCTCGCGGTGACGTCGCTCGAGCTCAAGCGCGAGGTCATCCAGCGGTACATCGACGAGGGCCTGTTCCCGTACACCAGGCGCTACCTCGGCACGCTCGACAACCACTTCTCGACGATCGGCGTGAACGGGATCAACGAGATGATCCGGAACTTCACCGGCGACGCGCACGACATCACGACCGACGAGGGCCACGCGATGGCGGTGCGGCTGCTGGACCACGTGCGGGCCCGGATGGTCGAGGTCCAGGAGTCGACCGGCCACCTGTACAACCTGGAGGCGACCCCCGCGGAGGGCACGACCTACCGGTTCGCCAAGGAGGACCGGAAGCGCTGGCCGGAGATCCTGCAGGCCGGGACCGACGCCAACCCGTACTACACCAACTCGTCCCAGCTGCCGGTCGGCTTCACCGACGACCCGTTCGAGGCGCTCGAGCGCCAGGACGAGCTGCAGCGCAAGTACACGGGCGGCACCGTGCTGCACCTGTACATGTCCGAGCGGATCAGCAGCGCCGACGCCTGCCGGGAGCTGGTGAGGCGGTCGCTCAGCCGGTTCTCGCTGCCGTACCTGACGATCACCCCGACGTTCTCGATCTGCCCGGTGCACGGCTACCTGGCCGGCGAGCACCCGACCTGCACCCGGTGCGCGGAGGAGCGCGGGGCCGGCGCCGAGCCGGTCGAGTGCGAGGTGTGGACCCGGGTCATGGGCTACTTCCGGCCGGTGAGCTCGTTCAACATCGGCAAGCGGGGCGAGCACGCGGAGCGCACGCCGTTCCTCGAGCCCGTCGCCGCCGTCTGATGGCCACCGAGGCGGGCGGGACGGGGGCGACCCCGCCCCGCCGCGCCCCGGCGCGCGAGCCGCGTCCGGCCGCGGGGCGCCGCGCCGACGACCTCGCGATCGCCGGCCTCGTCCCCACGTCGACCGTCGACTGGCCCGGCCGGATCGTTGCCACCGCGTTCCTGCAGGGCTGCCCGTGGCGGTGCACCTACTGCCACAACTCCGCGATCCTCGACCCCCGGACGCCGGGCGTCGTCCCGTGGGCGCGGGTGCGGGCGCTGCTGGGGCGTCGGGAGGGTTTGCTCGACGGCGTCGTGTTCTCGGGCGGCGAGCCCACACGGCAGGCGGCGCTGCTCGACGCGGTGCGCGAGGTGCGCGCGGCCGGCTTCGCCGTCGGCCTGCACACCGGCGGGGCATACCCGAGGCGGCTCGCCGCCCTGCTGCCGCACCTGGACTGGGTCGGGCTGGACGTGAAGGCCCCGGCGCACCTGTACCGCGCGATCACGCGGACCGGGGGCCCCACGACGTCGACCGAGCAGGCGTTCGCGTCGCTGCGCCTCGTGCTGGAGTCGGGGGTACCCGTGCAGGTGCGGACGACGGTCGACCCGACCGTGCTGACGGCCGACGACGTGGTGGCGCTGACCGCCACGCTCGCCGGCCTCGGCGTCCGCGACCACGTGCTGCAGAAGGTCCGCCCGGACGGCACGACCGACGAGTACCGCGCGGCGCTGGCCGCCGCCGGAGGAGGGAAGGGACACGCGTGAGCACGCAACACGCCGACACTGAGCGTGCTGTCTGTTTGAATGCTCCCGGAGGCAGAGGGGAGCACACGTGGACGTGAGCGTGGCGAGCAGGACCGTCGAGGGCAGGACCGTCGTCGACGTGACCGGCGAGATCGACGTGTACACCGCGCCCGCGCTGCGCGAGAAGCTGACGGCCCTGGTGGACGCCGGGCACGTCGACCTGGTCGTGAACCTCACCGAGGTGCGGTTCATGGACTCGACCGGCCTCGGGCTGCTCGTCGGCGTGCTCAAGCGCGTCCGCGGGCTCGACGGGCGCCTGCAGCTCGTCATCGACTCCGAGCGGCTGCTGAAGGTCTTCCGGATCACGGCGCTGACCCAGGTGTTCACCATCCGGGAGACCGTGGACGAGGCGCTGGCCGCCGACCGCGAGGGCTGAGCGGAACACCACCCGGACGGACGTGCCCCGATGCGGTACGGCCCGGCGGTGGGCCGCGCGAGAAGGGCTCGCCCACCGCCGGTCGACCTCAACTAGCGGGGCCGTCCAGGTCTCGCTTGCCCGGGGGCAGCGGTGCGCCGGACCGTTCGTGCAGCTCTCCCGAGGTCGTGCGGTCGTCGGTCCTCGGCGGTCGGTACGTCTGTCTGGTCAGGCGGGCGTCACCAGCCGCAGCGAGGCCTCCGGCGCGCCGGCGGAGCCAGGCAAGAGTCCCGCCCCGGGATCGGAACAAGCTGCCCACGGTTCAGATCCACCATCCCACCGAGTTGCTCGCGCCCGAGGTCGCCATGGCCCGGATCGAAGGGTTGCTCAGGACGTTGCCCCATGTCACCGACGTTCCGGCGTTGCTCTTGCCGCACCCGATCGAGTACCAGGTCCGGGTGCCGGAGACGGTGAAGCCGCGGCCCTGGACGCACACGCTCTTGGAGGCGTCCTGCACCCCCCAGGCGTAGCCCTGCTTGTACCCGGGGCTGCCCCACACGGTGCAGTCCTCCTGCTCTCCGGACCCCAGACGACGGCGGTAGCCGTCGCGGTTCCCCCGCACCGAGCGCGCGCCTCGCGGGTCGTCGCCGCGTCCTGGCCCTCGACCGGAGTCCCGTCGGGATACACGATCGGGCCGAGGACGAGTTCGGGATCGATGATCACGTCGGGGTCCTGCTGGATCACGTGAGGCAAGGCGTCGATCAGCTCCCGAGGCACGTCCGGGTTGTTGACAGCGGCTGGGGGACGGAAGTCGCGCTCGAGATCAATCGCGACGAACGGACCCGTCGTGAGAGCGGCAAGGGGCAGTACCGCGATGGTCGCGGCCCAGGTCTTGACCATGGCGATGCACCTCCGGAGGAGAGAACGGGGCCTCGTCGCCCCGTCCTGCCGTTCTAGCGGGACATCGGGGCCACCTAGTCGAGGTCGGTACGCAATGAGTGGCCCCCTCCCCGGTGTGATGTGGACGGGGCGTACTGCGTCCCCGCGGTCGGCGCTCGACCGCGGGAGGAGGTCGCGCGGGTGGGGCCTGTCGACCTGGTCCCCCGATCGGCCCCGTCCGCACCCGTCCGAGGTGAACGCGGCGCGAACACTGCACGTCCGAGGCGGTGAGGACGCGGCGACGGGTCGCGCCGGGCGGCACCATGCGGTCGTGCCGAACGACGTCGACCTCCTGGTCCGGACCGCCCGCGTCGTCGGGGGCGTGCACCGCTCCGTCGGTGAGATCGCCGTCCCGGTCGCGGTGGTCACTCGACGACGAACGGGAACGCCTCCCCGGTGACGAAGCCCGAGGGGAGCTCGCGAACACCCTCGGCGGTGCGGACCTCTCCACCGGAGACGAGCAGCGAGGGGACGAGGGTGTACTGCCCCGGGGGCAGCGGCTCCTCTCCCGGCCCGCCGCCCTGGCACGTCCTGACGTCCAGCGTGCCGCGAAGATGGAGCGGGCTCGACCGGTCCAGGTCGACGACCGCGTGGTAGGCGTCGGTGGGCGCGGGGGAGGCGCCGACCACGACACCGTCCTGCACCGCCCAGAACGAGGGGACGGTCTGCACGGCGAGGCGCAGACGCCCCGGACCGAGGTAGGCGAGCGAGCCGCTGGTGTCCCGGGTCGAGCCCTCGGCGACCACGTGCGGCGCGAGCACCGACCACTCCAGCAACCGGGCGGCGGTGGACGTCACGACCGCCGACCCGCAGGACGGCTCGGGGACGATCACGCCGTCGTCGCGGGTCCGGGCCGGCGGGAGCGCGCCGGGCTCCCCCTCGACGACCACGACGTCGAGCGGCTCGCCGACCGTGCGGCGCCAGTCGTCGGCGTGGCGGGCCGCGACCGACTCGGCACCGTCGACCGCGAGCTCGTCCGCCACCGCGGCGTCGTCGCCGAGCGGGAGCACGCGAGCCGTCGGGACCACCGTGTAGTCCCCGGCTGGGAGGGGGTTCCCGTCCGAGCACGACACCAGAGGCAGCCACCCCTGGTACGCCGGGGAGTTCGCGCTCGCGCGGATGTCGTAGGACTCGAGGCCGGCAGGGACGTCGCCGTACAGGTCGCCCGACCCGACCACGACGCCGTCCCGGACGACGAGGAGCTCGGGCCCGGCGGCCGACCAGATGCCGAAGCCGACGCCGACCGGCGACCAGTCGTCCGGCAGCACCACGTCGACCCGGGTGCTGACGAGCAGGCCGCCGCCGACGGCTGCCTCCGGGCTCGCGAGAGTCGTCGCGATGGTCCAGCGGTCGTCCAGGGGGACGTCGCCCGCCGCGTCGACCAGCGCGCCGCACGCGCCGAACGGCAGCGCGGCGTCGCCCGTGGGCAGGACGACGGCGGGCGCCGTCGCCGACGGGCTCGGCGTGGTCGTCGGCGTCGGGGTCGGAGACGGCGCCGTCGACTCGGTCGGCGGGGCCGCGGGGGCCGGCTCGGGACGCTCCCAGGCCGCGACGGCCGCGCCGCCGGCGGCGACGCCGAGCACGGCGCACGCGGTCACGGCGGACACCAGCGCGGTGTGCCGGACCCGTCCTCGGCGGGCGCGAGCGGTCATCGCGTCGACGGGCAGACCACCGCCGGCGCGCGTGCGGGCGTCCTGCTCGGTGGCGACGCCCTGCACGAGGTCGTCGAGCGCGCGGCGCAGCTGGTCACTCATCGCCGGCCTCCGTTCGTGGTCGAGAGGTCCTCGGTGTCGAGGTCGTCGGCGACGCCGAGCAGGCGGCTCAGGCGGCGCGCGGCGTCGGACAGGTAGCGCTTGACGGCGCCCTCGGAGAGGTCGAGCCGCTGGGCGATCTCGGGGACCGTGAGGTCGTCGTAGTGGCGGAGCACCGTGCAGGCCCGCTCGCGGGGGGACAGCCGCTCGAGGGCGTCGGCGACCTGGGCGCGGTCGACGGTGGCCCGCTCCGGCGACGGCGTGGCGGCGTCGTCCACCAGGAGGTGGGCGTGGTCCCGCCACGCCCGCTCCCTGCGGCACCGGTCGACCCAGCCGTTGAGGACGGCGCGGCGCACGTAGGCCTCGAGCCAGGTGATGTCGGCACCGGAGCGTCGCCGGGACCAGGCGCGGACGATCGCGTCCTGCACGAGGTCCTCGGCCGTGGCGGTGTCGCCGGTGAGCAGGCGCGCGTAGCCGACGAGCGCGGGTCCGCGCTCGCGGGCGAACGCCGCCAGGTCGTGCTGCCAGGTCACCGAGGTCCTCCGCCGTCGCCGTCCGGGGTGCGTCGCCGTCCCCCGGGGTGAGTGTCGTGTGGTGGACGTGGCAGCAGGCCCGACCGTTGGGGGTCCCCGCCCGCGTCACCCGTTCGGCCCAGCACCCGCCGTCGCCGCGGCGGCGCCACCCCCTTCCCAACCGGACATATCTGGCTACAGTGGCGTCCTCTCGCGCGGCAACGGAGCGGCGCGTACCGGGGGCGGCTCGGGCAGGGCCGTGCCCCGCGTCCGAGGAGGATGCATGGTCGAGCTCGGGTCCGGAAGCCTCGTGGTGGTCGCCGTCATCGCCGCCGTCGCCGTCGCGGCCCTGGTCGTGGCGGTGGTCCTCCGCCGCCAGGTCCTCGCCGCGGACGAGGGGTCGGCGTCGATGCGGGCGATCGCCGGCGCCGTGCAGGAGGGCGCGGCGGCGTACCTGTCCCGGCAGCTCCGCACGCTGGTGCTGTTCGCGGTCGTGGTGTTCGCGCTGCTGTTCCTGCTGCCCGGCGACGCCGGGGTGAAGATCGGCCGCTCCGTGTTCTTCCTTGTGGGCGCGGGGTTCTCGGCGTCGATCGGGTACCTCGGCATGTGGCTGGCGACGCGGGCGAACGTGCGGGTCGCGGCGGCGGCGTCGCTGCCCGGCGGGCGGGCCGAGGGCGCCCGGATCGCGCTGCGCACCGGCGGCGTCGTCGGGATGTCGGTCGTCGGGCTGGGGCTGCTCGGCGCGGCGGTCGTCGTGCTGCTGTACCGGGGCGAGGCGCCCGCGGTGCTCGAGGGCTTCGGCTTCGGGGCGGCGCTGCTGGCGATGTTCATGCGGGTCGGCGGCGGCATCTTCACGAAGGCGGCCGACGTCGGCGCGGACCTGGTCGGCAAGGTCGAGCAGCACATCCCCGAGGACGACCCGCGCAACGCCGCGACGATCGCGGACAACGTGGGCGACAACGTCGGTGACTGCGCGGGCATGGCCGCCGACCTGTTCGAGTCGTACGCGGTGACCCTGGTGGCGGCGCTGATCCTCGGGCGGGCGGCGTTCGGCGAGGAGGGCCTCGTGTTCCCGCTGGTCGTGACCGCGATCGGCGCGCTGGTGGCGGCCCTCGGCGTCGTCGTGACGCGGGTGCGCGGGGACGAGAGCGGGCTGACGGCGATCAACCGGGGGTTCGCCGTGGCGGCGGTGGCCGGGGCGGCGCTCGCGGCGGTCGCGGCGTTCGCGTACCTGCCGTCGTCGTTCGCGGAGCTCGCGGGCACGGCCGGGCTCGGCGACCACCCGGGCGACCCGCGCGTGGTCGCGGCGGCCGCGGTGGCGATCGGCGTCGTGCTCGCCGGCGTCATCCTCTGGCTCACCGGCTACTTCACCGGCACGACCTCCAAGCCGACGATCCACGTGGCGCGCACCTCGCAGACGGGCGCGGCCACGGTGGTGCTGTCCGGCATCGGCGTGGGCCTCGAGTCGGCGGTGTACACCGCGGGCACCATCGCGGCGGCGATCTGCGGCGTGTTCCTGCTCGCGGGCGGGTCGATCCCGCTGTCGCTGTTCCTGGTGGCGCTCGCCGGCTGCGGCCTGCTGACCACGGTCGGCGTCATCGTCGCCATGGACACGTTCGGCCCGGTGAGCGACAACGCCCAGGGCATCGCGGAGATGTCCGGCGACGTCACCGAGGAGGGCGCCCAGATCCTCACCGACCTCGACGCCGTCGGGAACACGACGAAGGCCGTCACCAAGGGCATCGCGATCGCCACGGCGGTGCTCGCGGCGACGGCGCTGTTCGGGTCGTACGCCGACGCCGTGGCGGGGGCGCTCGCGGACCTCCGGCTGACCGAGGTGCCGGGCGACATCGTGCTGGCGATGACGGACTACCAGGTGATCAGCCCGGTCACGCTGGTCGGGCTCATCCTCGGCGGCGCGACCGTGTTCCTGTTCTCCGGCCTGGCGATCGACGCGGTGACGCGGGCGGCCGGCGCGATCGTGTTCGAGGTGCGCCGGCAGTTCCGCGAGCACCCCGGGATCATGACCGGGGCCGAGCGGCCCGAGTACGGCAAGGTCGTCGACATCTGCACCCGGGACTCGCTGCGCGAGCTGGCGACGCCGGGGCTGCTCGCCGCGTCGGCGCCGGTGGCCGTCGGGTTCGGGCTCGGCATCGGGCCGCTCGCCGGGTTCCTGGCCGGGGCGATCGGCGCGGGCGTGCTCATGGCCGTGTTCCTGGCGAACTCCGGCGGCGCCTGGGACAACGCCAAGAAGCTGGTCGAGGACGGCCGCTACGGGGGCAAGGGCTCCGCGGCGCACGACGCCGTGGTCATCGGCGACACCGTCGGCGACCCGTTCAAGGACACCGCGGGCCCGGCGATCAACCCGCTGATCAAGGTGATGAACCTGGTCGCCCTGCTGATCGCGCCCGCGGTGGTGACCGTGAGCATCGGCGACGGGGCGAACCACGTGCTCCGGCTGTCGATCGCGATCGCCGCGGCCCTGATCGCACTGACCGCCGTGGTGCTGTCCCGGCTGCGGGCGGCGCGGGTGGACGAGGAGGCCCGGCTGGAGCGCGAGGTGCCGCTGAGCGCGTGAGCGCGCGAGGCCCCGTCCCGCGCCCGCCCGCCTCGACGCCCGGCGGGCCGTCCGGCAAGGTGGACGCATGACCTCGCCGCGCCGCGCCGCCGCCCTCCGCCCGTCCCGCCGAGCCGCCCGCCGCGCCGTCGCGGGCGCCGCCCTCCTGGGCCTCGCCCTGCCGCTCGCCGCCTGCTCCGGGGACGCGGAGCGCGTCCAGGCGTTCTGCGACGCGGGGGAGGACGCGATGACGGAGATCACCGCCGCCGGCTCGCTCAGCGACGACCCGCAGGCGTTCGCCGACGCCATCTCCGAGGCCCGCGACCAGTTCGACGAGGTCGAGGCGCCGGACGAGATCGCCGACGCGTGGGGCGTGTTCACCTCGACGTTCGCCGACCTCGACGACTCGCTGGAGGGCATCGACCCGGCCGACCAGGAGGCGTTCACCGCGGCGCTGCAGGAGTTCGCCGAGTCGGCCGACTCCGAGGACCTCGCCACGGCGAGCGACGACCTGAGCGCGTTCACGACCGAGAACTGCGAGTGAGCGTGCGGCTGCACCTCGTCCGGCACGGCCAGACGCCGTCCAACCTGGTCCACGCGCTCGACACGGCGGCGCCCGGCGCGCCGCTGACGCCCGAGGGCGAGCGCCAGGCGCGGGCGGTGGGCGAGGTGCTCGCCGCGGAGCCGCTCGACGCCGTGTACGCGTCGACGCTGACGCGGGCGCGGTCGACCGCGGCGGAGGTGGCCCAGCCGCACGGGCTCGACGTGCAGGTCCGTGAGGGTCTGCGCGAGGTGCTGGCCGGCGACCTGGAGATGCGCACCGACGACGAGTCGGTGCACCGCTACCTCTCGACGATGGTGGCGTGGGCGTCGGGCGACCTGGACGCCGAGATGCCCGGCGGCGAGTCGGGGCGGGCGACGCTCGACCGGTTCGAGGCCGTCGTCGCCGAGATCCTCGACTCCGGAGCGCGCACCGTCGCGGTGGTGAGCCACGGCGCGATGATCCGCCTGTGGGCCCTGACCCGGGCGGCGAACCTCGACCCGGCGACGGCGGGCCGCTGGCCGCTCGACAACACCGGCGTCGTGACGCTGGAGACCGACGGGACCGCGGGCTGGTCCGCGACCCGGTGGCAGGACCAGGTCGTGCCGCACGCCGAGCCGGTCGCGCCCGCCGAGGGCGACGGGCCGGGCGGGGAGCCGCTGCCGGTCTGAGGCCGGGCGGG
Source organism: Cellulomonas pakistanensis (assembly GCF_016862755.1). GTDB lineage: Bacteria > Actinomycetota > Actinomycetes > Actinomycetales > Cellulomonadaceae > Cellulomonas > Cellulomonas pakistanensis. The sequence goes on from NZ_BONO01000008.1 coordinate 40,691, forward strand.
CGGCGCCCGGGAGCGCGGCGGCCGCGCCCCGGCCGCACCCCTGCCGCGCGCCCCGGCCGCGCCGCGTCGGGGAGGATGGCCGGGTGGACGCCGCACCGACCGAGCCCCTGACCGCCGATCCCGCCCTCGTCGACGCCCTGCGCGCCGACCTGTCGGCGGCCGGGTTCACCGTCCCGGGCGTGGAGGACCTGCTCGGCCCGGTGGCGGCCGCCGCGCTGCACCGCGAGGAGCCGGTCCCCGCGCTGCTCGCGACCCGGGGCGAGGACCCGCGGGCGGCGCTGGTCCGGACGTTCGTGCTGGGCGTCCCGGTGCCCGCCGGCGACCTGGCGCGGGCCCTGCCGACGCTCGGCGTCGCGGGGGCGGAGCGGCTGGGGCTGGTCGCGGCGGCCGGCGCGGGCGGCGAGGACGACGTGCGGGCCCGGGTCGACCTGCGGCCGTACGAGGCGGAGGACGCGGCCGGCCCGGTCGACTGGTGGGTGGCGTCCGACCTCGGCGAGCTCGCGACCGGCGGGGCGCTGCGGACCGACCACGTGCTCGGCGTCGGCGGGGCGTCCACGACGCTCGCCCAGGTGACGGTCCGCGAGCCCAGCGGCCGGACGCTCGACCTCGGGACGGGCTGCGGCATCCAGGCGCTGCACGCCGCCCGGCACAGCGAGGTCGTCGTCGGCACGGACATCTCGGCGCGGGCGCTCGGGTTCGCCCGGTTCAACGCGGTGCTGGCGGGGATCGCCCCGAGGACGCTCGACCTGCGGCTCGGGTCGATGCTCGAGCCGGTCGCGGGGGAGGCGTTCGACCTGGTGGTGAGCAACCCGCCGTTCGTCATCACCCCGCGCGCCGCCGCGGACGTGCCGACCTACGAGTACCGGGACGGCGGCCGCACGGGCGACGCGATCGTGTCGGACCTCGTCACGTCGGTCGGGTCCGTGCTGGCCCCCGGCGGCGTGGCCCAGCTGCTCGGCAACTGGGAGGTGCGGCGCGGGGAGTCCTGGGACGAGCGGGTCGGCGCCTGGCTGGACGCGTCCGGGCTGGACGGCTGGGTCGTGCAGCGCGAGCTGCAGGACCCGGCCCAGTACGCCGAGACGTGGATCCGCGACGGCGGCACGACGCCCGACCGCGACCCGGCGGCGTGGCGGGCCCGGTACGCCGCCTGGCTCGCGGACTTCGCGTCCCGGGACGTCGAGGGGATCGGGTTCGGCATCGTCGTGCTGCGCCGGCCGGCCGACGACGTGGCCGGCGGGCCGCGGCTCCGGCGGCTCGAGGAGGTCACCGGCACCGTGCGGCAGCCGCTCGGGCCCGCGATCGGCGCCTCGCTCGCCGCGCACGACTGGCTGCGCCGGCGGGACGACGCGGCGCTCGCGGCCGAGCGGCTGGTCGTCCCCGGCGACGTCACCGAGGAGCGCTACCTCCGCCCCGGCGACGTCGACCCGCAGATCGTGCTGCTGCGGCAGGGCGGCGGGTTCGGGCGGACGGTGCAGGCGGGGACGGCGCTCGCGGGGCTGGTCGGCGCCTGCGACGGCGAGCTGACGGTCGGGCAGATCGTCGGCGCGCTGGGAGCGCTGCTCGGCGTCGACGCGGCCGCGGTGGCCGCGGACGTGCTGCCCGAGATCCGCGGCCTGGTCCAGGACGGGCTGCTGCTCCCGGCCTGACCCCGGGGCACACGCCGCCAATCCCGCGACCTCGCGCACAGGTCCGGCACAGGGCGGTGCTAAGACTGCCCCAGCCTGCCTTCCTACGGTCCTGACCAGCCGGGACGGCCCCGCGGCACTCGCCCGCGAGCGCGGTCCGTCCCCGACGGACCGAGGGAGAACATGCTGGCGCTGTGGAGGCGCACCCGACCGTGGGTGCGGGTGGTGGCCGTCGTGCTGCTGGTGGGCGTGGCCGGGACCGGGGTGTACTGGTTCGGGATCCGGGAGACGCCGGCGCAGGCCGCGACGCCGGAGTCGACGACCACGGCCGTGGCCGCGAGCCTGTCGACGATCCAGCAGTCCGTGTCGGCGTCCGGCACGCTGACGCCGACCGTCCAGGAGGACGTGTCGTTCGCGGTCAGCGGCACGGTGACCTCGGTCGACGTCGCGGCGGGGGACACCGTGACCGCGGGCCAGCAGCTCGCGACGGTCGACACGCTCCAGCTGAACGCGGCGCTGCTCCAGGCGAGGGCGGACCTCGCGAGCGCGCGGGCGTCGCTGTCGAACGCCCAGGACGAGGCCGACGGCTCGGACTCCTCCGACGCGCAGGTGGCCGCGCTGTCGGCCCAGGTGGACGTGGCGCAGACAGCCGTCGACGACGCCGAGGCCGACCTGGCCGGCGCCACGCTGACCGCGCCGGTCTCGGGCCTGCTCACCACCGTGGACGTCGAGGTCGGCGACGTCGTCACCGGCTCGGGCTCGTCGTCGGGGAGCGGGAGCACGGGCGGCACCGGGAGCTCCGGCACCGCCGGCGGCATGACCGGCAGCACCGGCTCCACCGGGTCGTCCACCACGTCGAGCAGCACCGCGCCGTTCGTCGTCGTCGGCACCGACGCCTGGCAGATCAGCGTCTCGGTGAGCGAGTCCGACGTGGACCTGCTGGCGGTCGGCAACCAGGCGGAGATCACCACCAGCAGCTCGACCGACACCGTCTACGGGACCGTCTCCGAGATCGGGCTGCTGCCCAGCAGCTCCGGCGGCGTCGCGGCCTACCCGGTGACGATCGACGTGACCGGCAGCCCCGAGGGCCTGCACGACGGGGAGTCGGCGGACGTGTCGATCATCTACGAGCGCCGCACCGACGTGCTGACCGTGCCGGCGTCGGCGGTGACGACCGACGAGGACGGGCAGACCGTCGTCACGCAGGAGGGCGCGGACGGCGCGACGGTCAGCACGGCGGTCACCGTCGGGGAGACCTCCGGGACCATGATCGAGATCACCGAGGGCCTGGCCGAGGGCGACGAGGTGCTGGTCACCACCTTCAGCCCGCGGACCTCCGGGTCGGGCGACGGGTCCGGTGACACCGAGCAGGGCCAGTTCCCGGGCGGCGGCGAGATGCCCGACCTCTCGTCCGGCGAGAGGCCCGACTTCTCGCAGCTGCCGGGCGGCGGTCAGATGCCGGGCGGCGGCAATGGCTGAGCTCGTGCTGGAGCGGCTGCCGGACGAGGCCGGTGCCGCCGAGAACGTCATCGAGCTCGCCGGCGCCCGCAAGACCTACCGCACCGGCAGCATCGAGTTCGAGGCCCTGCGGGGCGTCGACCTGGCGATCCGCACCGGCGAGTACGTCGCGATCATGGGCCCGTCCGGGTCCGGCAAGTCGACGCTCATGAACATCGTGGGCTGCCTGGACGTGCTGACCGCCGGCGAGTACCGGCTGGCGGGGGAGGACGTCGGCGAGCTGGACGAGGTCGAGCTCGCGGACGTCCGGAACCGGCGGCTCGGCTTCGTGTTCCAGCAGTTCCACCTGCTGCCGTCGCTCACCGCGTGGCGGAACGTCGAGCTGCCGCTGATCTACGGCCGGGTGCCGGCCGCCGAGCGCCGCGAGCGCGCGGTGGCCGCGCTGGAGCGCGTCGGCCTCGGCGACAAGCTGGACAACCGCCCGGGCGAGCTGTCGGGCGGCCAGCAGCAGCGGGTCGCCGTCGCCCGCGCCCTGGTGGGCGAGCCCGCGCTGATCCTCGCGGACGAGCCCACCGGCAACCTCGACTCCCGGTCCACCGAGGACGTGCTCGCCCTGTTCGACGAGCTGCACGTCCAGGGCCGCACCATCGTGCTCATCACCCACGAGCTCGAGGTCGCCGAGCACGCCCGGCGCATCGTGACGGTCCGGGACGGCCTCATCCAGTCCGACGAGGTGAACCCGCGATGACCTGGTCCGAGACCCTGCGCACCGGCTGGGCCGCGGTGCGCGGCCACAAGCTGCGCTCGATGCTGACCGTGCTCGGCATCCTCATCGGCATCGCGGCGGTGATCCTCACCGTCGGGCTGGGCCTGGGGACGCAGAAGGACGTCAGCCAGCAGATCAGCGCGCTCGGGTCGAACCTGCTCATCGTCACGCCCGGGTCGTCGACCGACTCCGACGGGATCCGCGGGGGCTTCGGCACCGGCGCGACGCTCACCCGGGGAGACGCCGAGGCGCTGGCCTCCGAGGTGAACGCGCCCGACGTCGGCGCGGTCGCGCCGGAGAAGGAGTCGTCGCTGTCCGTCGAGGCCGACGACACGAACTGGACCACCACCGTCGTCGGCACCACCGAGAACTGGCTCGACGTGCGGTCCCGCGCGGTCACCTCCGGCGAGTTCCTCACGGCGGACGACGACGCGGAGGGCGCTACCGTGGCCGTCATCGGCGCGACCACCGCCACCGAGCTGTTCGGCACCACGAACGTCGTCGGGCAGCAGCTCACGATCGCGGACACCGCGTTCACGATCGTCGGCGTGCTCGACTCCGCGGGCTCGAGCACGGACACCGACCTCGACGACCTGGTCGTCATCCCGCTGACCACCGCGTCCGACACCGTCGCGGGCGGCTTCGACCGGAACTCGCTGACCACGATCTACGTGCAGGCGGCGTCGGCCGACCAGCTCGGCGCGGCCTACCAGGAGGCGAACCAGCTCCTGCTGAATCTGCACGGCATCACCGACGCCGACAGCGCGGACTTCAGCATCGACAGCCAGGACTCCCTGGTCAGCACGGCCACCTCGGTGTACCGGACCCTGACCGTCCTGCTCACCGGCATCGCGGCGCTGTCGCTGCTGGTCGGCGGGATCGGGGTCATGAACATCATGCTGGTCTCCGTCACCGAGCGGACCCGGGAGATCGGCCTGCGCAAGGCGCTCGGCGCCCCGCCGTGGGCCATCCGGCGGCAGTTCCTGGTCGAGGCCGGCGCGCTCGGCCTGGCGGGCGGCCTCGCCGGCGCGGTGCTCGGCATCGTCGCGGCGACGGTGCTGCCGGACCTGCTGGACACCTCGATCGTCATCTCGGGCGCCGCGGTCGGCGGGTCGGTCGCGATCGCGATGGCCATCGGCCTCGTGTTCGGCGTCTACCCCGCCACCCGGGCCGCGCGGCTCGCGCCCATCGACGCCCTGCGGTCGGAGTGAGGCCCGTGCGCCTCCGCCCCGCCCCCGGCACCACCACCACGAGGAGAGACATGTCCCGCACCCGTCCCGGCCTGCTGGCCGCCCCCGCCGCCGCGGCGGTCCTGGTGCTGCTCGCGGCCTGCTCGAGCGGCACCGCCGACGCCGGGGACACCGGCACCGCGGACGTTGGCGACGCCGCGCAGACCCAGGCGCCGTCCGGCCAGGGCGGCGGGGGGATGCCCGGCGGCGGGGGCACCTCGGGCGAGATCGCCGCCGTCGCCGACGCCCTCCTGCAGGTGCAGGGCGACGACGGCCAGACGGCGGTCGCCTGGGACGCCACCACGACCATCGCGCAGACCGTCACCGGCGCGCTGTCCGACGTCACCGTCGGGTCGTGCGTGGTCGCGTTCACCTCGGGCGACGAGGACGCGGCGGCGACGTCCGTCGCGATCACCGCGGCGACCGACGACGGCTGCACGGGCGGCTTCGGCGGCGGCTCGGGCGGTGGGTCCCCGGCGGACGGCGAGATGCCCAGCGGGATGCCGACCGACCTGCCCGAGGGCGCCGAGATGCCCGACGGCGCGCCGACGGACATGCCGGGCGGCGGCTCCGGGGGCGGGTTCGGCGGCGCGACCGCCGGGCTGGTCACCGCGGTCGACGGCAGCACGATCACGGTCGAGTCCACGGGGGCGCCCGGGGCCGACGACGCGACCACGACGACCGCGACCATCACGGTCGACGACGCCACCACGTTCACCAGCACGGTCGCGGCGGACGCCTCGGCCATCGCGGTGGGCCGGTGCGTCACGGCGCAGGGCGAGGCCGACGGCAGCGGCCAGGTCGCTGCGACGAGCCTCACGCTGTCCGACCCGACGGACGGCGGCTGCTCGACCGGGTTCGGCGGGCGCGGCGGCTTCCCCGGCGCGAACGGCTCGACCGGGAGCGAGGGCGACGATGCGTGACAGCCTGAGGCGGCGCGTGGGCCGCCGGCGGGCCGAGGCGGAGCCCGCGGCGCCCCTGACGCCGAAGGCCCTGGCCCGGCGGGCGACCCGCCGCCGGCGGACCGTGCTCGGTGCGGTCGCCGCGGCGGCCGCGCTCAGCCTGGTCGGCGGCGGCGTGGGGATCGCCGTCACCGGCGCGAAGGGCAGCGGCTACCGGACCGCCACCGCGGAGCTCGGCACCGTGGAGCAGACGATCGACGCCACCGGCACGGTCGCCTCGGCCAGCCGGTACGACCGGGCGTTCTCCGTCGCGGGCACCGTCGGCGCGGTCGACGTGGCCGTCGGCGACACGGTCACGGCGGGCCAGGTGCTCGCCACGCTCGACACGGCCTCGCTGGAGGACGCGGTCGAGGAGGCCGAGCAGGCGGTCGCCGACGCGCAGCAGCAGCTGGAGGACGACATCGACTCCCAGACCTCGAGCAGCAGCAGCTCGTCCGGCACCGGCTCGTCCGCCTCGGGCGGGACGGGGTCGTCGACGACCGGGTCGACGGGGTCCGGGTCGACCGCGACGGGCTCGACCGGCTCGGCCCCGGTGGCCGCGGCGACCGATGGGGACGCGCAGGCCGGCGGTTCGACGGGAGACGGCTCGACCGGCGGGTCGACGGCGGACCCCGCCGTCACGCAGGCGATCGCCGCGGTGAAGGCCGCGCAGCAGGCGCTTCTCGCGCAGTACCAGACCGCGCAGGCGGCGCTGGCGGAGGCGTCCACCGCGACCGCGGCCGCGCAGGAGGCGTGCCAGGCGGTGCTCGACGGCGACGGCGACGCGTCCGGCGACGGCTCGACGGAGGAGCTGACGACGGAGCCGACCACCGAGCCGAGCGAGGAGCCGACGGCGGAACCGACCACGGAGCCGAGCGAGGAGCCGACGCAGGACGCACCGACGGAGGACGCCGCGACGGACGACGCCACCGCGACCGGCGCCGGGACGACCACGGGCGCAGTGGTCACCGGCGCCGCGTACACCACCAGCACGACCACCGACGACCTCACGTCGTGCCAGGACGCGATCACCGCCGTGCTCTCGGCGCAGACGACCGTGGACGAGGCGCAGACCAGCCTCATGACCCTCGTGACCGGCCTCGACACCGCGGTGACGGCGGCGCAGGAGGCGCTGACCTCGGCCGCCTCGGGCTCGAGCGTCGACACCGGCTCGGCGCCGTCGACCGGCGGCACGACCGGCACCGACGGCTCCGCGGCCGCCGACCAGAGCACGGCGCTGCCCAGCGGGTCGTCGTCCGGCACGGGCGCCTCGTCCTCGACGGGCTCGGCGCTCTCCGGCACCTCCGGCTCGGGAACCTCGGGGGCCGCGGGCGGCTCGACCGTCGCCACCGCCGCCGACCTGCTCGCCGACCAGGCCGCGATCGACCACGCCGAGGCCGAGCTCGCCATCGCGCAGAGCAAGCTGGACCTGGTCGACCTCACCAGCCCGATCGCCGGGACCGTCGCGGCGGTGTCGATCGCCGCGGGCGACGAGGTCGAGGCGTCCTCGACGTCGGCCGTCATCACCGTCATCGGCGACGACGGGTACACCGTGTCCACCACGGTGCCGCTCAGCCAGGTCGACCTGGTCGAGGTCGGCCAGGAGGCCGCCCTCTCGGTGCGCACCAGCGACGAGGACCTGACCGGCACGGTCACCGGCGTCGGCATCCTGAACGCGTCCACGACGTCGTCCGACCCGACGTACACCGTGGACATCGCGGTCGACCTGGAGGACGTCGCGCTCTACAACGGCTCGTCGGCCCAGGTGTCCATCGCGGTCGCCGCATCCGAGCAGACGCTCACCGTGCCGTCGTCGGCGGTGCACCTGGACGGCTCGACCGCCACGGTGCAGGTGCTGAGCGGCGGGACGGTCCAGTCGGTCGAGGTGGAACGCGGGGCCGTCGGCGCCGAGCTCACCGAGATCGTGTCCGGCCTGTCCGAGGGCGACGAGGTGGTGCTGGCGGACCTGAGCCAGTCGCTGGTGTCGGACGACTCGGAGGCCGGCAGCGGTCTCAGCGGTCTCGGCGGCAGCACCGACGACTCGTCGTCCGGCCAGGGCCAGATGACGTTCCCCGGCGGCTTCAGCGGCGGTCAGCTGCCGGCCGGCAGCCCGCCCGGGAGCTGAGCCCGGGCCCCACGACGGCGCCCGGCCGGTCCTGCGTCCCCCTGCGCGGACCGGCCGGGCGCCCTTCTGCGACCTCCTATGGGCCACCTGATGGATGTGACGGAGGTCACCTGCGCCGCGGCCGTGACTCGGCTACCCTCGAAGGCACAAACACCGACCCCTCTGGGTGCTACCGACCGTCAGGTCACCGGCACCGATGGGTCGGTTTTCTTTTTGATGGAGCGTCCGTGAAGTACGCGAAGCCCCACCTGAACTACAACGCGCAACTCGACCTGCTCCGCCAACGAGGTCTGAGCATCGGTGATGAGCGCGCGGCTGTCCGTGCCCTCCGGCGCATCGGCTACTACCGCCTCTCCGCCTACACGTACGTGCTGCGTCGAGCCGCCGCGCCCGGACCGTCGTCCGAGCGACTCGCTCCTTCGGACCAGTTCATCGAGGGCGCGACGTTGGACCAAGCCGTCGCTCTGCACGACTTCGACGACCGATTGCGCGGAGTGCTCCTGAGCGGTCTCGAACGGATCGAGGTGGCTATGCGCGTGCAGATCGGCTACCAGCTCGGGAAGACCGACCCGCACGGCCACCTCGATCCGGCGCACCTCGACGCCGCACGCTGTGGACAGCTCGCGCGGACGCGGGGTTCCGACACCGGACGCACGCTCCACGCGGAGTGGTTGCGGCGCTTCGACGCGCTGCTCGACGACGCCAGAACCGAGGAGTTCGTCCGCCACTTCGTCCGGAAGTACGACGGTCGGCTGCCGATCTGGGCAGCCACGGAGATCATGACCTTCGGGTGCCTCACCGGGCTCTACAACCTGCTCAGCTCCCGGGACGCCGCCGCGATCGCACTCGCACTCGAGGTCAAGAACCGCGATGTGGTGCATGGCTGGCTGCGAGCGCTCAACGTGTTGCGGAACCACTGCGCGCACAACGCGCGTGTGTGGAACCGGCCGACCGTCTACCCGCCGCGCATCCCGCCGCCGGGGCTCACGCATGCTCGGCTCCACCACTTGCCCGATGCGGACAACAACCGTGTGTATGTCCTGGCCGCGATCATCGGGCACCTGCTGGTCTGCCTGGACCCGACGACGAACTGGCCACGCCAGCTCGCAACCGTCGTGAAGAAGTTCCCCGCGGTGTCGGACCTGAGCCCGGGGTCCTCGATGGGGTTCCCCGACGGATGGCAGCAACTGGAGCTGTGGAACTACGAACCGACGTAGCCGGTTCGCTCCGGCCGGGCGCCCTTCTGCCACCCTGGTCCCGCCGGTGCCCGCCCGCGGCCCGGCGGGGGAGGGTCCGCATGCCGCTGCGCTCGGTGCTGCTGTTCGCGCTCGCCGCGCTGCTCGAGATCGGCGGCGCGTGGCTGGTCTGGCAGGGGGTGCGGGAGCACCGGGGCTGGGCGTGGATCGGCGCGGGCGTCATCGCGCTCGGGCTGTACGGCTTCGTCGCGACCTTGCAGCCGGACGCGCACTTCGGCCGGATCCTCGCGGCGTACGGCGGGGTGTTCGTCGCCGGGTCGCTGGTGTGGGGGATGGTCGCGGACGGCTTCCGGCCGGACCGGTGGGACGTGCTCGGCGCGCTGCTCTGCCTCGCCGGCGTCGCGGTCATCATGTACGCGCCGCGGCCGGCGTGACCGCCGCCAGGGCTAGGCTCGCCGCCAGCCCCACCCGCACGCCCACCCCGGAGGACACCCGATGACGCAGACCACGGCACGACCGCACGCGGCGGTCCTCGGCGGCGGCGTCATGGGCGAGGCCCTGGTCACGGCCCTGCTCGCCGCCGGCTGGACGGCCGACGACGTCGACGTCACCGAGCGCAGCGCCGCCCGCGCGATGGAGCTGTCCGGCCGGTACGGCGTGCGCGCCGCCGACCCGAACGCCAAGGCGGTGAAGGGCGCCGGCCTGGTGCTGATCGCCGTGAAGCCGCAGGTCGTGCCGGACGTGCTGACCGAGATCGCCCCGACGCTGCGCCCCGGCACCCTGGTCGTCTCGGTCGCCGCCGGCATCCCGGTCGCGGTGTACGAGGCCGCCCTGCCCGAGGGCACGCCGGTCGTCCGGGTCATGCCGAACACCCCGGCGCTGGTCGGCAAGGGCGCCAGCGCGATCGCCCCGGGCACGCACGCGACGGACGAGCACCTCGACCTCGCGGAGCGGGCGCTCGCCGCGACCGGCCTCGTCGTGCGGGTGGCCGAGAGGGACCTGGACGCGGTCACCGCGATCTCGGGCTCCGGTCCGGCGTACGCGCTCTACCTGATCGACGCCATGGCGGAGGCCGGGGTCCTGCTGGGTCTGACCCGCGACCTCGCGACCCGGCTGGCCGTCGCGACCGTCGAGGGCTCGGCGGCTCTCGCCGCGCAGACCGGCGACCACCCGGTCGTGCTGCGCGAGCGGGTCTCCTCGCCCGGCGGGACGACGGTCGCGGGCGTGGCGCAGCTCGACGCGCACGGCGTCCGGGCCGGGGTCGTCGCGGCGGCGCGTGCGGCCTACGACCGGTCGCGGGAGCTCGGCGCGGCGGCGGCCCCCTCGCCCCGCGGGGACCGGTAGGCCGCGCCGTGACCGGCACGCCCGGCGCCCCCGCGGTCCGGCGCCCGCCCGCGATGAGCGACGTCGCCGCGCTCGCGGGGGTGTCGCACCAGACGGTGTCGCGCGTGCTCAACGACCACCCGAGCGTCCGGCCGGAGACCCGCGAGCGGGTGCTCGCCGCGATCGCCGAGCTCGGCTACCGCCGCAACAGCGCGGCGCGGGCGCTCGTCACCCGGCGGTCCGGCGCGCTCGGCGTGGTCACCACGTCGTCCGTGCACCACGGCCCCACCAGCACGCTGATCGGCCTGGAGAGCGCGGCCCGCGAGGTCGGCTACTACGTGAGCGTCGCGGCCATCGACACGTTCGACGGCGGGACGATGCGCGGCGCGCTCGACCACTTCCTGGACCAGGCCGTCGAGGGCATCGCGATCATCGCGCCGCAGGTCGACGTGGCGGAGGCCGTCGCGGCGTTCGACGTCCCGGTACCGGTCGTCTCCGTGACGTCCGGCGAGCCCGTGCCCGGGCCAGCGCACGTGGTGGCGGTCGGCGTCGACCAGCGCGAGGGCGCCCGGGCCGCGACCCGGCACCTGGTCGACCTCGGGCACCGCGAGGTCGTGCACCTCGCCGGGCCGCAGGACTGGTTCGACGCGCAGGAGCGGCTCGCCGGCTGGCGCGAGGCGTGCGCGGCCGCCGGGGTCGCCGCGCCGGAGCCGGTCGAGGTCGACTGGTCCGCCGAGTCCGGCTACCGCGAGGGGCTGCGCCTGGCCGACGCGGGCGCGCCGACCGCCGTCTTCGCCGCGAACGACCAGCTCGCCCTGGGCCTGCTGCGGGCGTTCTGGGAGCGCGGGCTGCGGGTGCCGCAGGACGTGTCGGTGGTGGGCTTCGACGACGAGGCCGGCGCCGCGTACTTCGTGCCGCCGTTGACGACCGTCCGGCAGGACTTCCCGGCGCTCGGCCGCAGCGCGATCCAGGCCCTGGTCGGGGCCCTCGCGGGCGACCCCCCGCCCCGCACCCTGCTGCCGGCCACCCTGGTCCCCCGCGCGAGCACCGCGCCCCCCGCCGCCCGCTGACGCCCCTCGCGCCCCGCCGCTTCCCGCCCCCCGCCCCCGCCGCGCTGGTGAGTCGAGATGACAACTCTCGGCTGTGGTGCAAGCCCGGCGCGCAGCCGAGAGTTGTCATCTCGGCGGGTTGTGCGCGCGGGAGGGGCGCGGTCCGCGCCGGGCACCAGGGCGGTTGGACGGCGCGCGTGTGAGCGCTAACATCAGCGGGAGGACGCGGCGCCTCGCCGCGTGCGGGAACATCGCAGGCGAGACCGGGCAGCGCAGCCCGGCGCGCGAGGACGGAGCACGCAATGGCGCAGGACCACGACGACGCACGCCGCGACGAGATCGCCGCCGCGATCACCGAGGGGCGCACGTCCCTCGGCATCGAGCTCGGCTCCACCCGCATCAAGGCCTGCCTGATCGGCCCCGACCACGCGCCCGTCGCCACGGGCAGCCACGCGTGGGAGAACCAGTACGTCGACGGCGTGTGGACCTACTCGCTCGACGCGGTCTGGGCCGGCCTCCAGGAGTCGATCGCCACGCTGCTCTCCGACGTCGAGCAGCGGTACGGCGTCCGCCCGACGACGTTCGGCGCGCTCGGCGTCTCGGCGATGATGCACGGCTACCTGCCGTTCGACGCCGACGGCGAGCTGCTGGTGCCGTTCCGCACGTGGCGGAACACCTCCACCGGCCGGGCGGCCGCGGAGCTCACCGACAAGCTCGGCTTCAACATCCCGCTGCGCTGGTCGATCGCGCACCTCTACCAGGCGATCCTCGACCACGAGCCGCACGTCCCGCAGATCGACTTCACCACGACGCTGGCCGGCTACGTGCACTGGAAGCTCACCGGGCGGAAGGTGCTCGGCGTCGGCGACGCGTCGGGCATGTTCCCGATCGACCCGGCCACCCGCGGCTACGACGCGACGATGCTGGCCCAGGTCGACGAGATCGTCGCGACCCGCCGCCCCGGCCTGAACGTCGAGGCGCTGCTGCCCGAGGTGCTCCCCGCGGGCGCCGACGCCGGCCGGCTCACCGAGGAGGGCGCCGCCCTGCTCGACCCGACCGGCGCGCTGCAGGCCGGCATCCCGCTCTGCCCGCCCGAGGGCGACGCCGGCACCGGCATGGTCGCGACCAACTCGGTCGCCCCGCGCACGGGCAACGTCAGCGCGGGCACGTCCATCTTCGCCATGGTCGTGCTCGAGAAGCCGCTGGCCCGGGTGCACCACGAGCTCGACGTGGTGACGACGCCGGCCGGCGACCTGGTCGCGATGGTGCACTGCAACAACGGCGCGTCCGAGCTCAACGCCTGGGCGGGCCTGTTCGGCGAGTTCGCCACCGCGCTCGGCGCCTCCGCCGCAGCCGACGACGTGTTCGGCGCCCTGTTCCGCGCCGCGCTCGAGGGCGACGCCGACGGCGGCGGCCTGCTCGCGTACAACTACCTGTCCGGCGAGCCGATCACCGGGCTCGACGCCGGTCGCCCGCTCGTCGTCCGCACGCCCGACAGCCGCCTGACGCTCGCGAACTTCATGCGGACGCAGCTGTACTCGGCGTTCGGCACCCTGAGCCTCGGCATGCACGTCCTGCAGGGCGAGGGCGTCGCGATCGACGCGATGTTCGCGCACGGCGGCATGTTCCGGACCGCCGGGGTCGCGCAGCGCCTGCTGGCCGCGGCGATCGACGCGCCCGTCGCCGTCGGCGAGACGGCGGCCGAGGGCGGCGCGTGGGGCATCGCGGTGCTCGCCGCCTACCTGGACGCCGCGGCGGAGCAGGACCTGCCGACGTACCTGACCGAGCGCGTGTTCGCCGGCGCGGCCGTCGACACCGTCACCCCGGAGCCGGCCGACGTCGCCGGCTACGAGCAGTTCCTGGACCGCTACCGCGCCGGCCTCGCGGTCGAGCGCGCGGCGACCGAGGCCCTCTGACCACCCACTCCCGAGGAGGAGACCCCATGACCCGGACCCTCGCCGACTACCCGGCCGAGGTGCAGGAGGCGGTCGCGCGCACCCGCGAGGTCGTCGCGCGGCTGCACGCCGAGCTGCCCCGCTGGGAGCTGATCGTCTGGACGGCGGGCAACGTGTCCCAGCGCGTCCAGGTGGACCCGGCCGGCCCGTCGGCCGACGACCTGCTCGTCATCAAGCCGTCCGGCGTGACCTACGACGAGCTGACCCCCGAGTCGATGGTCGTCTGCGACCTCGACGGGAACCTGGTCGACGGCACCCGCAGCCCGTCCTCGGACACCGCGGCGCACGCCTACGTGTACACGCACATGCCCGAGATCGGCGGCGTCGTGCACACGCACTCGACCTACGCGACGGCCTGGGCGGCGCGCGCCGAGCCGGTGCCGTGCGTGCTGACGATGATGGCCGACGAGTTCGGCGGGGACATCCCGGTCGGCCCGTTCGCGCTCATCGGCGACGACTCGATCGGTCGCGGCATCGTCGAGACGCTGCGGGAGTCCCGGAGCCCGGCGGTGCTGATGCGCAACCACGGCCCGTTCACCATCGGCAAGGACGCCAAGACCGCGGTGAAGGCCGCCGTCATGGTCGAGGAGGTCGCGCGCACCGTGCACATCTCCCGCCAGCTCGGCGAGCCGACGCGCATCCCGCAGGACCAGGTCGACTCGCTGTACGCCCGGTACCAGAACGTCTACGGCCAGGGCAGTGCTGCCCCGGCCGCCGCGAACACGAAGGAGCAGGACGCATGACCAAGCCCTACGCCGACCGCGAGGTCTGGTTCTTCACCGGCAGCCAGGACCTGTACGGCGAGGAGACCCTGCGCCAGGTCGCTGAGCAGTCCCAGGAGGTGGCCCGCACCCTGGACGAGGCCGCCGACGTGCCGGTCCGCATCGTGTGGAAGCCGGTGCTCAAGGACTCCGTGTCGATCCGCCGGGCGATGCTCGACGCGAACTCCGACGACCGCGTCCTGGGCGTCATCACCTGGATGCACACGTTCAGCCCGGCCAAGATGTGGATCGCCGGCCTGGACCAGCTCCGCAAGCCGCTGCTGCACCTGCACACGCAGGCCAACGTCGAGCTGCCCTGGGACAGCATCGACATGGACTTCATGAACCTCAACCAGGCCGCGCACGGCGACCGCGAGTACGCGTACATCGCGTCCCGCCTCGGCGTCGCCCGCACGACCGTCGTCGGCCACGCGTCGAACCCGGCCGTCGCGAAGCGGGTCGGCACCTGGGCGCGCGCCGCCGCGGGCTGGGCCGCCACGCACGAGCTGAAGCTGGTCCGGTTCGGCGACAACATGCGCAACGTCGCGGTCACCGAGGGCGACAAGACCGAGGCCGAGCTGCGGTTCGGCGTCTCGGTGAACACCTGGGGCGTCAACGAGCTGGTCGCCGCGGTGGACGCCGTGGCCGACGCGGACGTCGACGCGCTCGTCGCCGAGTACGAGGACCTCTACGACGTGGTGCCCGAGCTGCGCCGCGGCGGCGACCGCCACGAGTCGCTGCGGTACGCCGCGCGCCAGGAGATCGCGCTCGAGACGTTCCTGACCTCGGTCGGCGCGAAGGCGTTCACCACGAACTTCGAGGACCTCGGCGACCTGCGCCAGCTCCCCGGCCTCGCCGTGCAGCGGCTCATGTCCAAGGGCTACGGCTTCGGCGCCGAGGGCGACTGGAAGACCGCCGTCCTGGTCCGCGCGGCCAAGGTGATGGGCGAGGGCCTGCCCGGCGGCGCGTCGCTCATGGAGGACTACACCTACGACCTGACCCCGGGCGCGGAGAAGATCCTCGGCGCCCACATGCTCGAGATCTGCCCCTCCCTGACCACGTCGAAGCCGAAGGTGGAGATCCATCCGCTCGGCATCGGCGGCAAGGAGGACCCGGTCCGCATGGTGTTCGACGCCGACCCGGGCGAGGCCGTGGTGGTGTCGCTCGCCGACATGCGCGACCGGTTCCGGATGACCGCGAACGTCGTCGACGTCGTGCCCCCGACGCAGGAGCTGCCGAACCTCCCGGTGGCCCGCGCGGTGTGGGAGCCCCGCCCCGACTTCGCCACGTCGGCGGAGGCCTGGCTGACCGCGGGCGGCGCGCACCACACGGTGATGTCGACCGCCGCGGGCGTCGAGGCGTTCGAGATCTACGCCGACATCGCCGGCACGGAGCTGCTGGTCATCGACGAGAGCACCACCCGCCGCGGCTTCCGCGACCAGGTGCGCTGGAACCAGGTGTACTACCGGATCGCCCAGGGCTTCTGAGCCCGACGCGCTCGTCACGACGGCCCGTCCCCGCTGCCGCGGGGGCGGGCCGTCGCCATGTGAGCGCTCACCCGATCGGCGTTCTGACTTCGCGCACCGAACCCAAGGCGATGCGCCGGGCGGGTGAACCGGGTGCCCCCGTAGGCGCGCGCGGTCGGCGGAAAAGTCCGCCTGACCTGCGACGTCGTACGGTTCCCGGCGGTGGCAGCGGACCGTTACCCATCTGCAACCTGGCGGCCGATCCTTTGGCTTGACTTCTTGAAGTCAAGGCCGCGACAGTATGCAGGTGCTCGCCGGCGGTGGGGGATGAACCCCGGCCGCGCGGCGCAGGGCAGGACGGGCGACGGTGCGACTCCGCGCCCCAGACGACGAGGTCAGCAAACCCTCTCGAGGAGGAGAAGGACATGAAGAGCATCCGGTTCGTCGCGCTCGGCGGCGTGCTCGCGCTCGGCCTGGCGGCGTGCTCCGGCGGCGGCGCCGGCAGCGGCGGCGCCGAGGGCGGCACCGACGCGGAGCCCAGCGACCTCACGATCGGCGTCGCGATGCCGACGGAGACCTCCGAGCGGTGGATCGCCGACGGCGACGCCGTGAAGAGCCAGCTGGAGGAGGCGGGCTACACGGTCGACCTGCAGTACGCGGCCGACGACATCCCGACGCAGGCGCAGCAGATCGACCAGATGATCACGAAGGGCGCCGACCTCCTGATCGTCGCCTCGATCGACGGCACGGCGCTCGCGAACCAGCTGCAGGCCGCGGCCGACCAGGGCATCCCGGTCATCGCCTACGACCGCCTGATCCGCGACACCGAGAACGTCGACTTCTACGTCACGTTCGACAACTACAACGTCGGCGTCCAGCAGGCCACCTCGCTGCTCGTCGGCCTGGGCATCCTCGACGCCGAGGGCAACGAGGCCGGCGCCACCGGCCCGTTCAACATCGAGCTGTTCGCCGGCTCGCTGGACGACAACAACGCGCACTTCTTCTTCCAGGGCGCGATGGACACGCTGCAGCCGTACATCGACAACGGCACGCTCGTCGTGAAGTCGGGCCAGACCGAGATCGAGCAGGTCGCGACCCTGCGCTGGCTGCAGGAGACCGCCCAGAAGCGCATGGAGGACCTGCTGACCTCCACGTACGCGGGCGGCGACAAGGTCGACGGCGTGCTGTCCCCCTACGACGGCATCTCCCGCGGCATCATCACCGCGCTGCAGAACGCCGGCTACGGCGACAGCATCGAGGCCGGCCTGCCGATCGTGACCGGCCAGGACGCCGAGATCGCCTCCGTCAAGCTCATCAACGACGGCGTGCAGTTCTCGACGATCTTCAAGGACACCCGCAAGCTCGCCGAGCAGGCGGTCGTCTCGGCCCAGGCGTTCCTGGACGGCGAGGAGCCCGAGGCCAACAACACGGAGGACTACGACAACGGCGTGAAGGTCGTCCCGTCGTACCTGCTGGAGTCGGACATCGTCTACGCCGACAACATCCAGTCCCTCCTGATCGACTCGGGCTACTGGACCGAGGAGGAGGTCGCGGCCGGCCAGGCCGACTGACCCCCAGCGTGACCCGACGCGGGCCGGCCGGCACGACATCCGTGCCGGCCGGTCCCGCGGCGACGTGTTCCATCGCCCGACACGACTGAGGACGGTCGAGGCCGCATGAGCGACCACATCCTGGAAATGCACTCCATCACCAAGACCTTTCCCGGGGTCAAGGCGCTGCAGGACGTCAACCTGAACGTCAAGCGCGGGGAGATCCACGCGATCTGCGGGGAGAACGGGGCCGGCAAGTCCACCCTCATGAAGGTGCTGTCGGGCGTGTACCCGCACGGCACCTACGAGGGGGAGATCCGCTTCGACGGGGAGACGGTCGAGTTCGGCTCGATCAACGACTCCGAGGAGAAGGGGATCGTGATCATCCACCAGGAGCTTGCTCTGGTGCCCTACCTCTCGGTCGCGGAGAACATCTTCCTCGGCAACGAGCGGTCGCACCGCGGCCTCGTCGACTGGAACAAGGCGAACTCCGAGGCGGCCGTGCTGCTCGCGCGGGTCGGCCTGGACGAGAACCCCACCACCCCGATCGGCCAGCTGGGCGTCGGCAAGCAGCAGCTCGTGGAGATCGCCAAGGCGCTCTCCAAGAAGGTGAAGCTGCTCATCCTCGACGAGCCCACCGCGGCGCTCAACGACTCGGACTCCGAGCACCTGCTCAACCTGCTGCGGCACCTGCAGGGCCAGGGCATCACCTCGATCATGATCTCGCACAAGCTCAACGAGATCGCCGACATCGCGAACTCCACGACGATCATCCGCGACGGCAGGACGATCGAGACCCTCGACATGGTCGCCGACAACGTCACCCAGGACCGGATCATCAAGGGCATGGTCGGCCGGGACCTCGAGCACCGGTACCCCGAGCACGTCTCGCACATCGGCGAGGAGGTGTTCCGCGTCGAGGACTGGCACGTCGAGCACCCCACGCAGCCGGGCCGCGTGGTCGTCGACGGCGCGTCGTTCAGCGTCCGCGCCGGCGAGATCGTCGGCATCGCGGGCCTCATGGGCGCCGGTCGCACCGAGCTGGCCATGAGCGTGTTCGGCCGCTCGTACGGCCGCAACATCACGGGCAAGGTCTTCCTGCACGGCAAGGAGATCAAGACCCGCTCGGTCACCGAGGCGATCGACCACGGTCTCGCCTACGCGACCGAGGACCGCAAGACCTACGGCCTCAACCTCATCGAGGACATCCGCCGCAACATCTCCGCGGCCGGGCTCGGCAAGCTGTCGAAGGCCGGCTGGGTCAACGGCAACGAGGAGATCAAGGTCGCCGAGGAGTACCGGCGGTCGATGAACATCAAGTCGCCGACCGTCATGGCGCTGACCGGCAAGCTGTCCGGCGGCAACCAGCAGAAGGTCGTGCTGTCCAAGTGGATCTACACGGACCCCGAGGTCCTGATCCTGGACGAGCCGACCCGCGGCATCGACGTCGGTGCCAAGTACGAGATCTACACGATCATCAACAAGCTCGCGGACGCGGGGAAGGCCGTCGTGGTCATCTCCTCCGAGCTGCCCGAGCTCCTGGGCATCTGCGACCGCATCTACACCCTCGCGTTCGGTCGGATGACCGGCGTGCAGGAGCGTGCGGTCGCCACCCCGGAGAGCCTCATGGAGCTCATGACGAAGGAAAAGGAAACGGTTCGATGACGGCTGTGGAAGGCCTGCGGGACATCTTCACGAAGAACCTGCGGACGAGTGGCATCTACATCGCGTTCGTGGTGATCATCGCGCTCTTCGCGGTCCTCACGGACGGCGTGCTGCTCGCCCCGGGCAACATCACGAACATCGTCCTGCAGTACTCGTACATCCTGATCCTCGCCATCGGCATGGTGATCGTGATCATCGGCGGCCACATCGACCTGTCGGTGGGCTCCGTGGTCGCGCTGACGGGCGCCGTCTCCGCGATCCTGGTCATCAAGAACGGCCAGCCGTGGTGGGTCGGCATCCTCGCCGCCCTCGTCGTCGGCCTCCTGGTCGGCGCCTGGCAGGGCTTCTGGGTCGCGTACGTCGGCATCCCGGCGTTCATCGTCACCCTGGCCGGCATGCTCCTGTTCCGCGGCCTCACCTACGAGGTGCTGAACAACATCTCGCTGTCGCCGTTCCCGCGCGACTACCAGCAGGTGGCGGGCGGCTTCCTCAACGGGCTGCTCGGTGGCCCCGGGTACGACGTCTTCACGCTCGTCATCGCCGCGATCGCCGTGGTGGGGTTCGCGTTCTCCTCCTGGCGCTCCCGGATGGGCCGCGTCCGCTACCAGCAGGCCGTCGAGGCGCTGCCGCTGTTCATCGCCAAGATCGTCCTCGTCGCGGTCGTCGTCATGGCGTTCGCCTGGCAGCTGGCGCACTCCCGCGGCCTGCCGATCGTGCTGATCATCCTCGCGGTGCTGATCCTCACCTACAACACCGTCACCAACCGCACGGTGTTCGGCCGCCACGTCTACGCGATCGGTGGCAACCTCAACGCCGCCCAGCTGTCCGGCGTGAAGGTCAAGCAGGTCAACTTCTGGATCTTCGTCAACATGGGCTTCCTCGCCGGTGTCGCGGGCGCGATCTACTCGTCCCGCTCCAACGGCGCCCAGCCCGGCGCGGGCAACATGTTCGAGCTCGACGCCATCGCCGCCTGCTTCATCGGCGGCGCCTCGACGACCGGTGGTGTCGGCCGCGTGACCGGCGCCATGGTCGGTGGCCTGATCATGGCCGTGATGTCCAACGGCATGCAGCTCATGGGCGTGCCGCAGTCGACCCAGCAGATCGTCAAGGGCCTCGTGCTCCTGCTGGCCGTCGCGTTCGACATCTACAACAAGCGCCGGGCGGGCGCCGCCCGCTGACCTCGGGCGCATCGCACGGCCGGTGAGGGCCGGGACGCGGGGGAGACCCCGGGTCCCGGCCCTCGCTGCGTGCCGGGGCGTCCCGCGAGGACGAGTGGAAGATCCGGCCCGACACGCCCCGGCGTGTCCGGCCGGATCGTCCACTCGTCGCCGGTCGGCGGCGGGTCAGAGCCAGCCGTTGCGGCGGAACGCGCGGTGCAGCGCCACGCAGGCGCCCGCGATGACCGCGAGCACCACGAAGTACCCGTACCGCGTCCCGAGCTCCGGCATGTGCTCGAAGTTCATGCCGTAGACGCCGGCGATCGCGGTCGGCACGAGGGCGATGGCCGCCCAGGCCGAGATCTTCCGCATGTCCTCGTTCTGCCGCAGCGCGACCCGGCTCTGCCCGGTCGTGACCCTCGCGGTGTTGGCCTGCAGCACGTCGGTGAGCTGGCGGTCGACGACCTCGATCTGGTCGACGGCCCGCAGCAGGTGGTCGTGGACGTCGCGGAAGTACGGCTCGGCCGCGGCGGGCACGTGCGGCACCTCGCCGGCGGCCAGCCGCTCGAGCGGGCGCTGCAGCGGCAGCATGGCCCGGCGGAACTCCGCGACCTCCTGCTTGAGCTTGTAGATCCGCTCGGAGTGGTCGTCGTCGCCGGGTCCGAACACCAGCCGCTCGATGTCGTCGACGTCCAGGTCGATGTGCCCGAGCGCGACCTCGTAGGCGTCCACGACCCGGTCGGCGGTGCGGTACAGGACGCCCGCGGGCCCGAAGTCCTCCTCGGCCGGCACGCCCGCGTCGAGCTCCGCGCGGACCTGGCGCAGCACGCCGCCCTCGCCGTGCCGGACGGACACGACCGCCTGCGGGCGGAGGAACATCGCGATCTCGGTGATCTCGACGACCTCCACGTGGTCGACGTACCGCACGGGCTTGAGCACGGCGAACACGACGTCGTCGTACACCTCGAGCTTGGGCCGCTGGTGGGCGTGCACGGCGTCCTCGACGGCCAGCGACGGCAGCGCGAACTCCTGCGCCACCTCGGCGATGTCCGCGTCGGTGGGCTCGCGCAGGCCGACCCAGACGTAGCCGTCGGTGGCGTCGGCCGCGTGCGCGGCCTCCCGCAGCGGGACCCGTCCGGGCACCCGCTCGCCCGCGGTGTAGAGGCCGCAGTCGCCGATCACGGCGTCGGCCCCGGTGCGCTGCACGTCCGTCACGCCCTCACGATAGGTCCGCGGGGTCCGAGCGGCCGCGCGGCACCCGGGGCGGCGGCTCAGGCCGAGCGGCGCAGCGCCACGACCGTCACGTCGTCGGGCCGGGCGTCGCTCACGGCCGCCAGGCGCAGCACCCGCTGCACGGCCTCGTCCGCGCTCGGGCAGTCGAGCAGCTCGCCGACGAGCAGCGGCACGCACCGCAGCGACCCGTCGAACAGGTCGAGCACCCCGTCGCTGAACGTCAGCAGCAGGTCGCCGGGCCCCAGGTGCGTCTCGCCGAGGGCGCGGACCGACTCGTCGGTCACGCCCAGCGGCAGGTCCAGGGCGTCGAGCCGCTGCCACGTGCCGTCGGCCCGCACGACCAGCGTCAGGCCGTGGCCGGCGTCGGCGTACGTGACGCGGCCGGTCGTGGCCTCGAGGCGCGCGTGGAACGCGGTCGCGAACAGCCCGGCGCCCGAGAGGTCGGCGTGCAGCACGGCGCCCGCCTGGAGCATCGCGCGGTCCACCGGCTCGCCCTGCGCCGACCCGCGGAGCACGGCGCGCACGGCGGCGGCGAGGATGGCGGCGGCGGGACCCTTGCCCATGACGTCGGCGAGCGTGACCACCACCCCGTCGTCGGAGGGGTACCAGTCGTAGAAGTCGCCGCCGACCTGCGAGCTCGGCAGGCAGGCGCCGGCGAGCTCGTAGCCGTCGACCACGGGGGTGTCGCGCGGCAGCAGGCCCATCTGGACCTCCTGCGCCCGGTCCAGCTCGGCGTCGACGCTGAGCTCCTTGGCGACCCAGTGGGCGAGGTCCGCGAGCAGGGCGGACTGGTCGGCGGTGAACCGGCGCGGGCGGGTGTCCGCGATGCACAGCGTGCCGAGCAGGCGGCCGTCCGCCCCGACCAGCGGGTGCTCCGCGTAGAACCGCAGGCGCGCGCCGGGTCCGCGGTCCTCGAGCACCGCGGCGCCGTCGGGGACGGGCGCCGCGGCCGGCGTGCCGGCGACCTCGGCGGGCGCGGCGGGCAGCGGGGCGGGCTCGCCCGCGCCGATGAGGGAGACGGTGGCGGTGGGCACGTCGAACAGCTGCCGGGCCAGGCGCACCACGCGGTCGAACCGGGGCTCGGTGGCGCCGGTGACGGTGCCGAGGCGCTCCAGCGCGGCGAGCCGCTGCGCGAGGCTGCGGGCCGCCGGGGCGGAGGCGTCGAGGGGCGCGGTGACGACGGTCGGTGCGGGGCCGTCCGCGGGGCCGAGGTCGGCGAGCGGGGCGACGGGCGCGGGCACCGGGGCGTCCGCCGGGCCCGCGGGCTCGCGCGGGGCCGGCACCGCCGGGGTGGTCACGCGTGTCGGCACCGGTCACCTCCTGACGTGTGCGCGTCGATCCTGTCCCCCGGTACATCGGCATCTCCGGCCGCGGGATGAGCCCGGCGGTGGTGTGGCGGCGCACTCACACGGGACGCACAGCCGGGCCGGGGCGACGCGCGCGGCCGGGCCGTCAGCCCGCGGCGCCCGCCAGCACCGCGTCCCGGGCCAGCAGCAGCGCCCCCCGGGCCGGTGCCCCCGCCCCGAGCCGCCCCGCCACGACGTCGACCACCGCGCCCGCCGTCACGGCCGTGCGCTCGGCGAGCACCTCGCGCAGCGGGTCCAGCAGCACGTCGCCCGCCGCGGCCAGCGCGCCGCCGACCACGAGCACGTCGGGGTCGAGCACGGTGCACACCGACGCCAGCGCGGTGCCGAGGTGCCGGCCGACGTCGGACAGCACCCGCCGGCAGCCCGGGTCACCGGCCGCGGCCAGTGCGAGCAGCTCCGGGACGGTCAGCGGCCCGTGGCTCGCGGCCAGCAGCTCGAGGACGGCGGACGCCCCGGCGAGCACCTGGAGGCACCCGCGGTTGCCGCAGGTGCACACGGGCCCGTCCGGGTCGATCGTCAGGTGGCCGAGCTCGCCGGCGGTGCCGGTGCGGCCGTGCACGACGTCGCCGGCGACGACGATCCCGCCGGACACGCCCTCGCCGAGCGCCACGTGCACCACGGTCCGCCGCCCGCGCCCCGCGCCCACCCGGGCCTCCGCGAGGGCGCCGAGGTTGCCGTCGTTGTCGAACAGCACCGGGACGCCCGGCGCGGGCGCGAGCAGCGCGGGCGCCGCGACCATGCCGCCCCAGCCCGCGCGCACGCCGGCGCCCGCGACCCGGCCGGTCCGCACCTCGACCGGGGCGGGCACGCCGACGCCCACCGCCGCGACCGCGGCCGGGTCGGTGCCCGAGTCCCGCAGGACCCGGTCTAGCAGCGCCCGCGCCGCGCGCACGGCGTGCTCGGCCCGCTGGCCCGCGCCGGGACCCCCGGGCAGCGGGACGACCGCCTCGACCGGCTCGCCGTCGCCGCGGTCGAGGACCACGCGGACCTCGTCCAGGTAGCAGTGCACGCCGACCAGGGCGCCGCCGTGCGCGAGCTGGACCCGGGTGGCGCGCCGGCCCGACCGCGTCGTCGCCGACACCCGCACCAGCCCCTCGGCGGCGAGCGCCGCGACGGCGGCCGACACGGTCGCGGGCGCGAGCCCGGTCGCCCGGCACAGCTCGACCTGGGTGAGGCCGTCCTCGCGCCGCAGCGCGGCGAGCAGCAGGCCGCGGCTGTCCCGCGGGGCGGCGTCGGGGCGCGTCCCGCGGCGGGCGGGCACCGGCGCCGACCGGACCTCGGGGTCCGCGGGGGAGGTCACGGGCGCGCGCTCACGGGCGGGCGGCGAACCGCTCGAGCAGCTCCGCGTGGCCCGAGACGATCAGCAGGTCGTTCGCCGCGATCCGCGTCTCCGGGGTCGCGTACACGAAGTCGATCCCCGGGCTCTTCACGCCGATGACGGTCACGCCGTACCGCTCGCGGATCTTCGACTGCCCGATCGTGAAGCCCTGCGTCTCGCGCGGCGGCTTCATCTTGACGATCGTGAACCCGTCCTCGACCTCGATGTAGTCGAGCATCTTCCCGGACACCAGGTGCGCGACGCGGGACCCCGCGTCCGCCTCCGGCAGCACCACGTGGTGGGCGCCGATGCGCTGCAGGATGCGCGCGTGCTCGTTGCTGATCGCCTTCGCCCAGATCTGCGGCGTGCCCATGTCGACCAGGTTGCCGGTGATGAGCACGGACGCCTCGAGGTAGGACCCGACACCGACCACCGCGACGGAGAAGTCCCGCGCGCCGACCTGCTCGAGCGCCTCGGGGTTGGTGGCGTCCGCCTCGACGAGGGGGATCCGGCCGCTCCACTGCGCCACCAGGTCGGGGTCCCGCTCGACGGCGAGCACGTCCTGGCCGAGCCGGTCCAGGGTCGCGGCGATCGCCGAGCCGAACCGGCCGAGGCCGACCACGAGGATGCCGGCCTCGCGCTTCGGGCCCTTGGCGCGGGGGCCGTCCGGGCGCCGGCCCCGGTCCCGGCGGTCGTCGTCCGCGAGCGGTCCCAGGCCGGTCGCGCCGGTGCGGGTCAGGTCATCCAATGATCGGCCTCTCCTCGGGGAACCGGACGACGCGACGACGGCTGCGCAGCGCGAGCGCCGCGGCGAGCGTCATCGTGCCGGTCCGGCCGATGAACATCAGGACGGCGAGCACGTACTTGCCGGCGTCGGGCAGGTCGTCCGTGATCCCGGTGGACAGCCCCACCGTGGCGAACGCCGAGATCACCTCGAACAGGATCACGTCCAGGGTCAGCCCGGTGATCGCCAGCAGCAGCAGGCAGGCCACCAGGACGATCGTCGCACTCACGAGCGAGACCGCGATCGCGACCTGCAGCGCCTCGCGCGGGATCCGCCGGCCGAACGCCTCGACGTCGCGGTCGCCCCGGGCCTCCGCGACGATGGCGAGCAGCATCACGGCGAGCGTCGTGACCTTGATGCCGCCCGCGGTCGACGCCGAGCCGCCGCCGACGAACATGAGCGCGTCGTTGAGCAGCCAGGTGCCCTCGTGCATCTCGCCGACATCCACCGTCGAGAACCCGCCCGACCGCGGCATGACGCCCGCGAACAGCGCGGCGAGGATCGTCTCGTTCCAGCCGATCCCGCCGAGGGTGCGCGGGTTCGTCCACTCGAAGGCCGCCACGACCACCGAGCCGAACAGCACCAGCGCGGCGCTGGTCACGACGGTCAGCTTGGAGTGCAGGCTCCACCGCCGCGGCCGCCGCCAGGTGCGCGCGATGTTGAGGATGACCGGGAAGCCCAGCGAGCCGATGAACACGCCGACGATGATGGGCATCAGCACCCACCAGTCGGCGGCGTAGGGCGTCAGGCCCTCCTCGGTCGGGATGAACCCGGCGTTGTTGAACGCCGAGACCGCGTAGAACACCCCGTGCCAGACGGCCTCGCCCCAGGAGTCGCCCAGCATCCGCAGCCGGGGGATCAGCACCAGCGCGATCGCGACCTCGAGCACGACCGACGTGACGATGACGGTCCGGACCAGGGAGCCGACCTCGCCGAGCCGGGTCGTCTTGGTCTCCGAGGAGACCAGCAGCTTCTGGGTCAGGCCGATCCGCCGGGACACCGCCAGGCCGAGGATGGAGGCCAGGGTCATCACGCCCAGGCCGCCGATCTGGATCCCGACGAGGATCGCCACTTGCCCGGCGGTGGACCAGTAGGTGCCGGTGTCGACGGTGACCAGGCCGGTGACGCACACGGCGGACACCGCGGTGAAGAACGCGTCCACGAACGGCGCCCGCTCGCCGGACGCCGTGGCCCACGGCATCGACAGCAGCGCGGTGAACACGGCGATCACCGCGGCGAACACGCCGATCGCCAGCCGCGCGGGGGACTGGCGGGCCAGCCGGTCGACGAGCTCGCGCCCGGACCAGACCACCCCGGGGAGACCCCCTGCCATCCGTACTCCTGCCGTGCACCCTGGTCCGTCGCGGGGCGGGTCGCCGCCGCGTGCGCCCGCGCGGCGCGTGCCGGCGTGGGGCTGCGCGCGCGAGCGGGGGCACCACTGTGGCACGGGTCCGGCGGGCGCGTGCCGACGGCGCCCGGGGGAGCGGCTACGGTGTCGTCATGACGGCCCGGGTGCACGTGGTGTGGACGCCCGAGCTGCTCGACTACGACTTCGGCCCCGGCCACCCGATGGCGCCGCTCCGGCTCGACCTGACTGTGCGGCTCGCGCAGTCGCTCGGGCTGCTGGACCTGCCCGGCGTGCGGGTCGTCGGCCCGGCGCCGGCCACCGACGCGCAGCTCGAGACGGCGCACGAGCCGGCCTACGTGGCGGCCGTGCGGGACGCGTCCGACGGCGGCCCCGGCGACCCCGCCCGCGGCATCGGCACCGAGGACGACCCGGTGTTCCCGCACATGCACGAGGCCGCTGCCCGCATCGTCGGCGGCAGCCGGGAGGCGGCGCTGGCGGTGTGGGCGGGGCGTGCCGAGCACGGGGTCAACCTCACCGGCGGGATGCACCACGCGATGCCCGGCGCGGCCTCCGGGTTCTGCGTGTACAACGACGCGGCCGTGGCGATCCGCGCGCTGCTCGCCGCGGGCGCCGAGCGGGTCGCGTACGTCGACGTCGACGCGCACCACGGCGACGGCGTGCAGCGCGCGTTCTGGGACGACCCCCGGGTGCTCACCGTCTCGGTGCACGAGAGCGGCGCGACCCTGTTCCCCGGCACCGGCTTCCCGGACGAGACCGGCGGCCCCGCCGCGCCCGGCACCGCCGTCAACCTCGCGCTGCCCTCGCACACCGGGGACGCCGCGTGGCTGCGCGCGGTCGACGCCGTCGTGCCGCCGGTGGTGCGGGCGTTCGCGCCGCAGGTGCTCGTCACCCAGCACGGCTGCGACACCCACGTCGAGGACCCGATCGCGGACCTCGACGTGTCGGTGGACGCCCAGCGCCTGGTGACCTCCTGGCTGCACGACCTGGCGCACGAGGTGTGCGAGGGCCGGTGGGTGGCCCTGGGCGGCGGCGGGTACGCGGTGGTCGACGTCGTGCCGCGCGCCTGGACGCACCTGCTCGGGATCGCGGCGCACGCGCCCGTCGACCCGGCCACCCGGATGCCGGCGGCGTGGGAGGCGCAGGTCGTCGAGCTGTACGGCCGCGAGGCGCCCGGCTCGATGTCCGACGGGGCCACGGCGGCGTGGCGGCCGTGGTCGGACGGCTTCGACCCGGCCGACGACGTGGACCGCGCCGTCCGCGCGACCCGCTCGGCGGCGTTCCCGCTCCTGGGCCTGGACCCCCTGCACGACTGACGCGCCGCGCCCGGCGCGCCGCCGCCGCGCCCCTGCGTCGCGCCCCGCGCCGTCCCGCCACCGCCGCGCCCGCGCGCGGTGCGCCGGGCCGCGCCGTGCGCGCCGGGAGGCGGCTGCGAGGGGCGTGCGAGACAGTGGATGCACCCCGGCGGGTGGTCCCACGCGCCTCCCCTTTCACAGCAGCCTCACCAGGCCCTAAGGTGTCGTCGCGGCACCTGTGTGCACCCAGTCCCGCGCACAGGTCGTGCGCGCACGAGCGAGAAGAGCGGCCATGACCAGCGAGCAGCCCCCGCGGGTGCGGTTCCTCACCGTCGCCGAGGTCGCGGAGGTCATGCGGGTCTCGAAGATGACCGTGTACCGGCTGCTGCACTCGGGCGAGATGCCCGCCGTGCGGGTCGGCCGCTCGTTCCGGGTGCCCCAGGACGCGCTCGACCACTACCTCGCGACCGCGCGCCTCGACCTCGAGGCCGAGCGCGAGCAGGACGAGGGCCCGTCGGCCGCCGGCCGGCTGTCGTCCTGACCCGTCCGGCCCCCGCCGCCGGTGCGTGCACCGGCGCGTCGCGGACGGCCTCGCCGATCGCGTAAGGTAGGGGCGGACTTTCCCGTGCGTGGGCGTTCGTCGTGCCGCGCGTCGATCGACCACGACCCGGCGGGGCGCTGCGAGCGCTCGCCACAGGAAGCGAGGACCCCATGGGCTCCGTCATCAAGAAGCGCCGCAAGCGCATGGCGAAGAAGAAGCACCGCAAGCTGCTGCGCAAGACGCGTCACCAGCGTCGCAACAAGAAGTGACGTCCGCCGCGCGAGCGGCGACGTGAGCGAAGGGCCCGGCACGCGAGTGCCGGGCCCTTCGTCGTCCCCGGGGGTCCCGGGCGTCGTCGTCCCCCGGGGGTCCCGGGCGTCGTCGTACCGGGGGGTCCCGGGCGTCGTCGTCCCCGGGGTCCCGGGCGTCGTGGTCCCGGAGGCACGTCCGGATGCGTCCAGGGTCGGTCCAGGGAGGTCCCAGCGGGTGGCGCGGGCCAGCAGGCGCGGCGTCGGCGGCGCAACGGCGCGCCGTGTTGCCACGTGGCACACCGGGGTGGATCGTCACCCCTTGACGGGGTTTGTCCCGTGCTGATTCACTCCGATCGGTTCTTCAACGATGAAAACCCACCGGTGCCGCGGGCACCGGCGGAGGCGGGAGGTCGAGGATGATCTCAGGAGCTCGCGGAGGCCCGGGGCGTGCGGCGTACAGCCGTCGGTCCGTGCTCCGGGGGGCCGTGGCGGGGGCGGGCGCCCTCGGGGCGGCGTGGGCGCTGAGCGGGTGCGGCGGCGATGCCGCGGCGGCGCCGGGCCAGACCCGGATCCAGCTGTGGCACCTGTTCACCGGCGGTGACGGCGGCATCTTCCAGGAGATGATGACCCAGGTGCAGGACGAGAACCCGGCGGTCGGGATCGACCCCGTGGTGCTCACCTGGGGGGCGCCGTACTACACCAAGCTGATCATGGCCTCGGTCGGCGGACGCGCGCCGGACCTGGCCGTCATGCACGCGACCCGGGTGGCCGGCTGGGTGCCGGGCGGCGTGCTGGACCCGTGGGACGTGGACCTGCTCGCCGAGCACGGCGTCACCCAGGAGATGATCCCGCCGGCCCTGTGGGAGCGGGCCACCATCGACGGGCAGCTGTGGGCCGTGCCGCTCGACTTCCACGCGTTCCTGCTGTTCTTCGACCGCGGGCTGGCCGACCAGGCCGGGCTGCTGGGTCCGGACGGGAAGCTGGTGGGCGTCGACTCGCCGGAGGGCTTCGTCGAGGCCGGCCGGGCCATGGCCGAGGTCACCGGGTACGCGGGTGTCGGCTACGGCTACACCGGCGACGGCGCGCAGATGTCCCGCATGCTCTGGGGCCTGTACGCGCAGACCGGCAACGAGGTCGTGCTGAACCCCGGGCAGCCCGCGGAGCTGGACCGCGACGCACTCGTGGAGTGCGTCAGCTGGGTGCAGTCGTGGATGGACGACACGGTGGCGATCGCGAACTCCGACTACCCGTCGGCGGTCGCCAACTTCTCCACCGGCCGCGTGGGCATGTGCTTCAACGGCAACTGGGAGCTGCAGTCGTTCCTCACGGCGGGCGTCGACGTGGACGCCATGCCGATGCCGAACATCTTCGGGACGCCCGCCACCTACGGCGACTCGCACGTGTTCGTGCTGCCGCACCAGGTGAACGTCGACCCGGCCCGCCGGGACGCGGCGTACGCGACCGTCGCGGCGATGCTGCAGAAGTCGCTGCTCTGGTCCGACGGCGGGCACATCCCCGCGAACCGCGAGGTCACCGAGTCGGCGGAGTACCAGGCCAAGGTGCCGCAGTCGCACTACGCGGAGGCGAGCGAGCAGGCCGTCTTCGACCCGCAGGCCTGGTTCACCGGCTCCGGGTCGGACTTCCAGGCGCGCGTCGGCGAGGCGCTCCAGGGCGCCTGGCTCGACAAGTCGTCCCCCGAGGCCGCCGTCGACCGGCTGATCGGCAGCCTCGACGCGGCCCTGCAGACCAAGCCGCCGGCGTGACGGAGGGATCGCAGCCATGAGCAGTGTCACCACACCGTCGCAGTCGCAGGTGGCGTCCGCGCCCCCGCGCACCCCCGACGTCCCGCGGACCCCGCGCCGCGGTCGCAGCCGCCGCGAGGGCAGCGGCTGGCCGTTCGTCATCCCGTTCGTCGTGATCGCGGTGCTGTTCCTCGTCGTCCCCACGCTCTGGGGGCTCGGGCTGAGCTTCACCGAGCAGTCGCTGATGGGCAACGGCGGCTGGGTCGGGTTCGACAACTACGCCGAGGCCTTCGGGGACGCCACCATGTGGTCGACCCTCGGCAACACCGTGATCTTCACGCTGATGAGCACGATCCCGCTGGTGCTCGTCGCGCTCGCGATGGCCCTGCTCGTCTACACCGGCCTGCCCGGGCAGTGGGTGTGGCGGCTCGCGTTCTTCGCGCCGTACATGCTGCCCGTCGCGGTCGTCGTGCAGATCTGGGTCTGGCTCTACCAGCCCGAGATCGGCTTCTTCAACTACTGGCTCGACCGGTTCGGCCTCGAGAAGGTCGGCTGGCTGACCGACCCCAACGTCGCGATGTGGTCGATGGCGCTGCTCACCCTGTGGTGGACCGTCGGCTTCAACTTCCTGCTGTACCTGTCGGCGCTGCAGGCCATCCCGGACCAGATGTACGAGGCGGCGGCGCTGGACGGCGCGGGCGCGTGGCGCCGGCTGTGGTCGATCACGCTGCCGCAGGTCCGCGCGACGACCGTGCTGGTCACGATCCTGCAGATCCTGGCGTCGCTGAAGGTGTTCGACCAGATGTTCATCGCGTTCAACGGCGGCAGCGGACCGAACGGCGTGACCCGGCCGATCCTGCAGTACATCTACGACACCGGCTTCACCGGCTACCGCATGGGCTACGCCTCGGCGATGTCCTACATCTACTTCGCGCTCATCATCGTGGTCGCCGTGGTGTTCCAGGTGCTGACCACCGCTCGCCGGAAGGAGCAGGGCCGTGGCCGCTGACACGATCGCCGCCCCCACGACGGGTGGGTTCCGCCGCACCTACACGGAGCGGCGCGAGGAGAACCGCCGCACCCGCAGCCTGGTCCTCGGCCGCAGCAAGGTCGCGACCGTGCTGTCGATCCTCCTGCTCGTGGTCATGGCCGTGAGCTGGCTGCTGCCGCTGCTGTGGGCGGTCGACACCTCGTTCAAGACCGAGGCGCAGGCGCAGTCGGTCCCGCTGCAGTGGTTCCCCGACGGCGGGTTCACGCTGGAGAACTACCGCTCGGTGTTCGAGCGCGGCGAGGTGCCGCGCTGGATGCTCAACACGCTGCTCATCGCGGGGTCGGTCACGATCCTCACGGTGGCGGCCTGCGCCCTGGCCGGCTACGGGTTCGCCCGCACCCGGTTCCGCGGCAAGAACCTGCTGTTCGCGGCGACCATCGCGCTCATCGCGGTCCCCGGCCAGATCCTCATCGTGCCGCTGTTCCGCCAGATGGAGGCCCTGGGCTTCGTCGACACCTACCAGGGCGTGATCCTGCCCCAACTGGTGGCGCCGGTGATGGTCTACATCTTCAGCAAGTTCTTCGCGGAGGTGCCGCAGGAGATCGAGGACGCGGCCCGGGTGGACGGGGCGGGTCACTGGCGGACCTTCTGGTCCATCGTGCTGCCGATCTCCCGGCCCATCGTGTCGGCGGTCGCGATCTTCGTGTTCATCGGCGCGTGGAACAACTTCCTGTGGCCGTTCATCGTCACCAACAACCCCGACCTGATGACGCTGCCCGTCGGCCTGTCGACGGTCAAGAACGCCTACGGCACGATCTACGCCCAGACCATGGCGTCGGCGGTGATCGCCGCCCTGCCGCTGATCCTGCTGTTCATGCTGTTCCAGCGGCAGATCGTCAAGGCCGTCGCGACCACCGGGCTGGGTGGCCGGTGACGGCACCCGTCCCGGACGCGTGACCCCCACGGCGCGCCGCGCCCCTACGCTGGGGCGCGGCGCGCCGCCGTCGGGGCGGCGGACCGCGCGCGACGTGACCGAGGAGGTGGACCGGTGGCCGGGAGGCGACGCCAGGCGGGCGTGACCATGCAGGACGTCGCGGCGATCGCCGGGGTGTCCATCAAGACGGTCTCGAACGTCATCAACGGGTACCCGTACATCCGCCCCGGGACCAAGGAGCGGGTCGAGGCCGCGATCGAGCAGCTCGGCTACCGGGTGAACCTGTCGGCGCGGAACCTGCGGCAGGGCCGGACCGGGATGATCGGGCTCGCCGTGCCGGAGCTGAGCCTGCCGTACTTCGCCGAGCTCGCGGACTCCGTCATCCGGGCCGCCGAGCGCCGCGGCGTCATCGTGCTCATCGAGCAGACGAACGCGAGCCGGGAGCGGGAGCTCGAGGTGCTGCACGGCCAGCGGCGGCACGTCACGGACGGGCTGATCTTCTCGCCGCTCGCGCTGGGCACCGAGGACCGCGCGGCGTTCGCGGTCGACTTCCCGATGGTGCTGCTCGGCGAGCGGATCTTCGGCGGCCCCGCCGACCACGTGACGATGAGCAACGTCGAGGCCGCCCGCGCCGCCACCCGGCACCTGCTCGAGACCGGCCGGCGCCGGATCGCGCTGATCGGGTCGCACGAGGGCGAGACCGTGGGCAGCGCCGCCCTGCGCCAGCGCGGGTACGAGCAGGCGCTCGCGGAGGCCGGCCTGCCGGTCGACCCGGCCCTGCTCGGCGAGGCGGGGCTGTGGCACCGGTCGACCGGCGCCGAGGCGATGGCGCGGATGCTGGACGCCGGCACCGAGGTCGACGCCGTGTTCGGGCTCAACGACGCCCTGGCCATCGGCGCGCTGCACGTCCTGCACGCCCGCGGCGTCACCGTCCCGGACGAGGTCGCGGTCATCGGGTTCGACGACATCGAGGACGCGGCGTACGCGTCGCCGCCGCTGTCGTCGGTGGCGCCGGGGCGGGAGCAGATCGCGCAGACCGCGGTGGACCTGCTGCTGGCGCGGATCGCCGGGACGGCGCCGGACGAGCACGTCGAGGTGATCACGGACTTCGCGGTCGTGCCGCGGGAGTCGACGGTCGGCGCGGTGCGCCCCGCGGCGGCCGCGAGCCCGGTCGTCGCCTGACCGGACCGGGCCCGGCCCGCGCCGCCGGCGGGGCGGAATCGTCGCGAGTGGTTGAGTGTTCAACGAACATCGCGCACGATGGGTGCCGACGACGACCCGGGAGGACCCCGTCATGACCGCCCTGCAGCTCGGCCTCGACACCTTCGGCGACCTGCCGACCGACGACGCCACCGGCCGCGTCCTGTCCCACCCCGAGGCGATCCGCCGCGTGCTGGACGAGGGCGTGCTGGCGGACCAGGTCGGCCTGGACGTCATCGCCCTCGGCGAGCACCACCGCCCCGACTTCGCGCTGTCCTCGCCGGAGACCGTGCTGGCCGGCCTCGCCACCCGCACCGAGCGGATCCGGCTGGCCTCGGGCGTCACCGTGCTCAGCTCCGACGACCCGGTGCGCGTGTTCCAGCGGTTCGCCACCGTCGACGCGCTGTCCGGCGGGCGCGCGCAGGTGATGCTCGGCCGCGGGTCGTTCACGGAGTCGTTCCCGCTGTTCGGCTTCGACCTGCAGGACTACGAGGTCCTGTTCGAGGAGAAGATCGAGCTGTTCGCGCAGCTGCTCCGCGAGGAGCCGGTGACCTGGTCGGGCACGACCCGCGCGCCCCTGGCCGGCGCCGACGTCTACCCGAAGACGGTCGGCGGGCTGGAGACGTGGGTCGGCGTCGGCGGGTCGCCGCAGTCGGTCGTCCGCGCCGCGCACTACGGGCTGCCGCTCATGCTCGCGATCATCGGCGGCGAGCCCGACCGGTTCCGGCCGTACGTCGACCTGTACCGGCGGGCCACCGACCAGCTCGGCACCGCCGCCGGCCGGGTGGGCGTGCACTCGCACGGCCTGGTCGCCGAGACCGACGAGGCGGCGCTCGAGGCGTACTACGGCCCGTACAAGCAGATGCGCGACGCCATCGGCGCCGACCGGGGCTGGCCGCCGCTGCGCCGGGCGGAGTTCGACGCCGAGGTCGCGCACGGCTCGCTGTACGTGGGCTCGCCGGAGACGGTCGCCCGCAAGATCGCGCGCACCGTGTCCGGCCTCGACGTCAGCCGGTTCGACCTCGTCTACACCGGCGGGCCGCTGCGGGTCAGCGACCGCCTGCGCGCGGTCGAGCTGATGGGGACCCGCGTCGCGCCGATGGTGCGCGACCTGCTCGCCGAGGACGCCGCGTGACGGCGCGCACCGTCGGCATCCTCGGGGCGGGCAAGGTCGGCACCGTGCTCGCCCGGCTCGCGGTGGCCGCCGGGTACGACGTCGCGATCGCCGGCTCGGGGGACCCCGAGCGCATCCGGCTCATCGTCGAGGTGCTGGTGCCCGGCGCCCGGGCCGTCGACGCCACGGAGGCGGCGCGCGCCGACCTGGTCGTGCTGGCGCTCCCGCTCGGGCGGCTGCCGCAGGTGGTCGAGCGGGCGGGAGACCTGCTGGCCGGGCGGCTCGTCGTCGACGCGATGAACTACTGGTGGGAGACGGACGGCGAGCGCCCGGACCTCGCCGACCCCGCGGTCGCGACCAGCGCGCTCGTGGCCGAGGCCCTGCCCGGCGCGCGGGTCGTGAAGGCGTTCAACCACATGGGGTACCACGACCTCGACGAGGGACCCCGGCCCGCCGGGACGCCCGGGCGGCGGGCGATCGCGGTCGCGGCGGACGACGCCGCGGCGGCCACCGAGGTCGCGGCCTTCGTGGACGCGCTGGGCTTCGACCCGGTGCCCGCGGGGACGCTCGCGGACAGCGTCGCGCTGCAGCCGCACGCCGAGGCGTTCGGGGCGAACGAGGACGCCGGGACGCTCGCCGCGGTGCTGGCGCGGTTCCCGGCGACGGAGCGCGGGGCGCTCGTGGCCGCGGCCCGGGCAGCGGCGGCGGTGGACGCCGCGGGCTGACCTCGGCCCGCCACCGGTCGAGTGGACGATCTGGCGCGACACGCGTCGGCGTGTCGGGCCAGATCCTCCACTCGTCGGGTCGTCGCGGGCCCGCGGTCACCAGCCGCCGAGATAGGCCTCGAGGTCCGGCTCGTCCGTCAGGGGCGTGAGGCCGTCCGCGGGGGCCGTCGCGCGCGGGAACAGGTCCTCCCGGCCCCACCGGCGCTCGCGGGCGGCGGCCCGACGGGAGACGACCCGCAGCAGCGGCGCGCCGTCGTCCCCGAGCAGGGCGAGCTCGCCCAGGCCCTCGACGGCCACCCGCTCCACGGCCGCTGCCACGGCCCCGGAGCCGTCGGCGACCAGCGGCCGCTCCAGCACGACGTCGAGGCGGACGCGGTCGTACCGGTCGTCGTCCGCGTGCCCGTCGTCCGGCGCCGGGACCGCGCCCGGCAGCCCGGCCAGCACCGAGTCGACGCCCACGAACCGCTGCGCCGGGGAGGCGTGGCCGGCGGGCGGGTGCACCAGCACGTCCGCCCGCGCCGACGGCAGCCCCCGCGGCCGCGACCCCGGCACCGGCACGAGGTCCGCGAGCCGCAGCGCCTCGGCGTTCTTGCCCGCGCGCGACGCGCCGTCCCGGCCGGACCAGTCGGGGCCGTCGTGCCACGCGACGGCGTCCGGGACGTGCGCGAGCACCGCGCCCGCGAGCCAGGCCCGGTACGTCCACTCCCAGTCCTCGCCGCCGTACGCCGCGAACCCCTCGTCGAACCCGCCGACCTCCGCGAACAGCGCGCGGCTGCACGCCGTGACCGCGCCGATGACGTACCGGTAGGACCGGTCGTCGACCTGGCGCAGGTCGCCGGTCCGGCGGTAGGCGTCGACGAGCCACGCGGGCTCGGGCAGCTCGCGCTCCGGACCGAGCCGCTCGACGGGCGCGTCGGGCGGCGCGTCCGCGAGGTCGGCGTGCCGGCGGCGGCCCACCGCGACGCAGTCGGGCGCCAGCGCCGGCAGCCGGGTCAGGGCCCGCAGGTAGCCGGGCTCCGGGGCGGTGTCGGCGTCGAGGAAGGCCAGGACGTCGCCGGTCGCGGCGGCCGCGCCCAGGTTCCGGGCCGCGGCCGCGCGGAACCCGCGGTCCTCCTGGCGCAGCAGGCGCACGCCGTCGGGCACCCGGGGCGGCACGGGCGACCCGTCGTCCACCACGATCACCTCGGTGCGGTCCGCCGGGTGGTCCTGCCGGGCGAGCGCGCGCAGCGTGCGGTCGAGCTCGGCCTGCTGGTCGTAGTGCACGACGACGACCGAGACCGTGGGCGGGACGTCGGGGACGACGCCGTCGAGCAGGTCCCAGCGGTTGCCGGGCAGCGGCCGGCCGGCGGGGGTCATGCGGCGGCCCCGGGCCGCCCGTCGGCGGGGCGCCCGTCGGCCCCCGCCCCCGTGCCCCACCAGGCCAGGTACGCCGCCGCCACGTCCGTGAGCGTCGGTGCGAGGCCGGCGCCGGGCGGCAGGGCCGTCGACGCCGGGTCGGCCCAGGCCCGCGCCAGGTACGCCGGCAGGTCCGCCGCCGGGTACGTCGCGAGCGTGCCCGGGCGCAGATCGGCCATCTCCCGGGCGTACCGCGAGTCGACGACCAGCGGCCGGCGGCCGGCCTCCCCCCAGTCCAGCAGGGTGCGCGACGCGGACAGGTGCTGGTGCGAGGCGACGGGGATCCCCGGCCCGCGCAGCGCCGCGCGGAACGCGTCGTCGTCCAGCCCGCCCGTGACCCGCAGCGCGACGCCGAGCCGGTCGGCCTCGGCGCGCAGCCGGTCCACCTCGTCCTCGTGCCCGGGGGAGGGCCCGCCGACCGCGACGACCGCGACCTCGCCGGGCGGGGTGCCGGCGGCGCGGAGCAGGTCCGCCGCGGCGGCGACCGCGCGCACGACGTCGTCGTGGCCCTTGCCGGGGTAGAGGAAGCCGGCGACGAGGGCGACGAGCGGCGCGCCGGGCGCGGGCCGGTCCGCCGGGGCGGGGGCGGTCGCCGTGGCGGCGTCGTCGGCGGCGGCCGGGGCGGCGTCCGCCGACCCCAGCGGGATCACGTGCGCCCGCCCCGCCGGCGCCACCCCGTGCTCGACGAGCAGCTGCTCCTCGTGCCGGCTGTTCACCGCGACGCCGTCCGCGGCCGCGACCACCCGCGCGTACGCGCCGGCCCGCCGCGGCAGGTTCCGCGCGCCGTCCGACTCCTGCGGCACGTCGTGCAGCGTGACGGTGAGGCGGCACGCCGCGGCCACCCGCTCCACGAGGTCCGCCGCGTCCTCCGGCGACCCGGCGAGCAGCCGGTCGGTCACGTGCAGGTGCGCGCGGCCGAGCCCGGCCGCGGCCGCGGGCAGGTCGGCGGGGTCGTCGACGCGGAGCGCACCCGCGCCCGGGTCGAGCGCCCGGACGCGCGCCGCCACGTCCGCGGCGTAGCGGGCGACGCCGTGCCTCGGGTGGCCCGTCAGGAGCAGCGCGGGGGTGTCGGTCCTGGTCATCGCCGCAATCGTGGTCGAGTCGCGGGAAGGCGGCAACCGCGCCACACTCCGAGGACCACCGCGTCGCCGCGCTGCTCGGGGACCGGGTGGCGCGACGCCCGCCACGACGAAGGGACCGCATGTCGCACCTCCTGGCACCGGCGGCGGACGCCCCGTGGCCGACGACGGGCCGTCGCGCCGTGCGGGTCGCCTCCGTGCCGGCCGGGCACCCGTACGTCGCCAGGGTCACCGCCGCCACGGGCCTCGAGGTGCTGCCGGACCCGACCCCGCCCGGCGCCGAGCCGGGGCGCTGGTGGCCGCCGGTGGTGCTGGACCCGGCGTGGGTGGGGGCGCACGCGGGCGACGCGGACGTGCTGCACGTGCACTTCGGGACCGAGTCGTTCGCCCCCGAGCACCTGGCGCGCACGCTCCGGGCCGCGCGGGACGCGGGCTGGCCGGTCGTGCTCACCGTGCACGACCTGGAGCACCCGCAGCTCACCGACCAGTCGGGGTACCGCGCGCAGCTCGACGTGCTCGTGCCGGGCGCGGACGCGCTCGTGACGCTGACCCCGGGGGCGGCGGCGGAGATCCGGGCGCGCTGGGGGCGGGACGCGCTGGTCGTGCCGCACCCGCGGCTGCTGGGCGACGCGTCCGCCGCGGCGCACGCCACGGACCCCGCGCCGAGGGACGCCCCCGGCCCCGGCGCCGAGCGGGTCGTCGGCCTGCACCTCAAGGACCTCCGCCCGAACGTCGACGCCGTGGGCGCGACGAGCGCGCTGCTGGCCGCGGTGGCGGACCTGCGGTCGTCGGGCGTCCCGGTGCGGGCCGAGGTGCGGCTGCACCGCCGCGTGCGGGACGAGGCGGCCCGCGACGAAGTCCGCGCGCTGTGCGCCGGGGCGCGCCCGGGCGTGGTCGACCTCGTCGAGCACGAGCGCCTCGACGACGACGCCCTCGCGGCGGCGCTCGCGGGGCTCGACGCCTGCGTGCTGCCCTACGCGCACGGCACGCACTCCGGCTGGCTGGAGCTGTGCTGGGACCTCGGCGTCCCGGTCGCCGCGCCCGCCGTCGGGTACTACGCCGAGCAGCACCCCGACGGCTCGGTCGTCACGTCCGGCCCGGTCGGCGACGCGGCGGGGCTGGCCGCGGCGCTCGGCGCGCTCCTCGGCGACCCGGCGTCGACCCGACCCGGCACCGCCGCCCGAGCGGCGCTGGTCCGCGACCGCCGCCACGCCCGGCTCGCGGACGACGCGGCCGCGGCCGAGCGGCACGCCGCGCTGTACCGCGGCCTGCTCGCGGGGCGGACCCGGTGACCGCCCGCCTGCGCGTCGTGGTCGTCGCGCCGCTCCGGTTCCCGATCCGGCAGCCGCACGCCGGCGGCCTGGAGTCGGCCGTGTGGAACGAGGTGCGCACGCTGCGCGCCCGGGGCCACGAGGTCTCGCTGATCGCGGTCGAGGGGTCGGACTTCCTGGACGGCGGGCCCACCGAGTTCGCCCTGCCGACGCTCGACTGGCCGGCGGGCGCCCGCGCCACCGACTCGCACTACCCGGACGCGTACCTGGAGCGGTCGGTGCCGGCGCTCGACCGCGCGCTCGACGTGGTCGCGCGCCACCCGGACCGCTACGACGTGATCTCGAACCACTGCCTGCACGGGCTGCCGCTGCGCCGGGCCGCCGCGCTCGGCGTGCCGATGGTGTCGACGCTGCACACCCCGCTGGAGGCCGAGCTCGTCGAGGCGGTGTCCCACGCCCGGGACACCCGGTTCCTCGCGGTGAGCGCGCACACCCGGCGCGAGTGGGCGCGGGCCGGCGTCGACGCGACGGTGCTGCCCAACGGGATCGACGCGGGCGACTGGCCGCTCGGTCCCGGTGGCGACGGGCTGGTCTGGTCCGGCCGGCTGGTGCCCGAGAAGGCGCCGCACCTGGCGATCGCCGCGGCGCGGCTGCTGGGCCGCGAGCTGACCATCGCCGGCCGGGTCGGCGACCGCGTGTACGCGGAGGAGCACGTGCTGCCGCACGTCGGCGAGGGCGTGCGCTACGTCGGCCTGCTGGGTCAGCCCGAGCTCGCGACGCTGATCGGCCGCAGCGCGGTCGCGCTCGGCACGCCGGTGTGGGAGGAGCCGTTCGGGCTGGTCGGGCCGGAGGCGCTGATGTGCGGCACCCCGGTCGCGGCGTTCGGCGCGGGCGGCATCCGGGAGATCGCCCGCACGGCGACCGGCATGACGGCGGTGCCGCGCGGCGACGTCGACGGCCTGGCCCGCGCGGCGGAGGCGCTGGCGGCACGGTCGTCGGCCGAGCCCGGGTTCCGGGCCCGGGTCCGGGACGCGGCGCGTCGGCA
This sequence comes from Cellulomonas pakistanensis, assembly GCF_016862755.1. Classification (GTDB taxonomy): domain Bacteria; phylum Actinomycetota; class Actinomycetes; order Actinomycetales; family Cellulomonadaceae; genus Cellulomonas; species Cellulomonas pakistanensis. The sequence goes on from NZ_BONO01000008.1 coordinate 80,608, forward strand.
CTACGGGCTCGACGCTCGCACCGACGCGCTCGAGCAGGTGTTCCGCGCGCTGGTCGCCCAGCGGCCGACCGCCGGGCTGATCGCGTGACACGCCGCACCGTCGCCTGGTACGTCCACCACCACGGGCTGGGCCACCTCGGGCGGCTGCGCGCGATCGCCCCGCACCTGGACGCCGACGTCGTCGCGCTGAGCTCGCTGCCCGAGCCGGAGGGCCTGCCCCCGCACGTCGACTGGGTGCGGCTGGACCGGGACGACGAGCCGGTCGCGGGTCGCCGGCCCGCGGACGCCGACCCCGCCGTGGGCGGTCTGCTGCACTGGGCGCCGCTGCTGCACCCGGGGCACCGGGGGAGGCTCGCGCGGATCGCCCGCGAGCTCGACGCGCGCGGGGCGGCTGCGGTCGTCGTGGACGTGTCGGTCGAGGTCACGCTGCTCGCCCGCCTGCTCGGCGTGCCGCCGGTGGTCGTGGCGCAGCCCGGCGTGCGCGACGACGAGCCGCACGCGCTCGGCCTGCGCGCCGCGGCCCGGGTGCTGGCGCCGTGGCCCGACGGGGTGGTGCCCGCCGCGCACCTGGAGCCGGTCCGGGACCGCGTGGTGTTCACCGGTGGGATCAGCCGGTTCGAGGGCCGGGTGCCGTCCGCCGTCGAGCGCGCGGGCGTGCTGGTGCTCGGCGGCCGGGGCGGCTCGGACGTCACCGCGGCGCACGTCGACGCCGCCGCGCGCGCGACGCCGGGTCGCCTGTGGACCGCGCTCGGTGCGGGCGCGGGCTGGTCGGACGACCCGTGGCACGCCCTCACGGCCGCGGACACCGTGGTGTCGTTCGCCGGGCAGAACTCGGTCGCCGACCTGGCCGTCGCGGGCGCCCGCGCCGTCGTCGTGCCGCAGGACCGGCCGTTCGACGAGCAGGCCGTCACCGCACGGGCCCTGGCCCGCGCCGGGCTCGCCGTCGTCGAGCCCGCGTGGCCGGACCCCGGGCGCTGGCCCGAGGTCCTCGACCGCGCCGCCGCCCTGCAGCCGGACTGGTCGGTGTGGGGGACCGCCGGCGCCGCGGCGCGCGCGGCGGAGGCGATCGACGGCGTCGCGCGGCGCGGGGGCCTGTCGTGACCGCCGGGCGGCGGGCCGTCGTGACGCTCTGCTCGGCGCCGCGCGTCGACCACCTGCGCCGGCAGCTCGCGGCCGTCCGCCGGGACCCGTCCGTCCTGACCGTCGTGGTCTGGGTCGGCGCGGACGAGCCGCCGACGCTCGACGCCGACGAGGTGCTCCGGGTCCCGCCCGGCCCGGACGGGCTGCGGCTGGCGGCGGCGCGGAACGCGGGCGCCGACCGGGCCGTGGCGCTCGGCGCCGACCTGCTGGTGCTGCTGGACGCGGACTGCGTGCCCGGGCCCGCGCTCCTCGACCGGTACGCCGCCGCGGCCGCCGCGCACCCCGGCGCGGTGCTGTGCGGGCCGGTCACCTACCTGCCGCCCGGCGCGGACGTCGACGACCCGGCGGCCCTCGCGGCGGCCACCGCCCCGCACGCCGCCCGGCCCGCGCCGGCGGACGGCGCGGTGCAGCTCGCCGGGCCGGACGAGCACGACCTGTTCTGGTCGCTGTCCTTCGCGCTCACCGCTCGGTGCTGGGCCGACGGCCCGCGGTTCGACGAGGGGTACGAGGGGTACGGCGGCGAGGACACCGACTTCGGCTACGCCCTGCGCGCGGCCGGGGTGCCGCTGGCCTGGGTCGGCGGGGCGCACGCGTACCACCAGCACCACCCGACGAGCAGCCCGCCCTGGCAGCACCTCGACGACGTCCTGCGCAACGGCGCGCGGTTCGCGCGGCGCTGGGGCCGGTGGCCGATGGAGGGCTGGCTGCGGGCGTTCGCGGAGGCGGGCGCGGTCCGCTGGGACGGCGGCACCTGGCGCCGCGCCTGACCCGCGGCGCGCGTCAGGCGTGCACGGGGCCCAGGAGGTCGTCCGCCGCGTCGAGCAGGTCCGCCGCGACCGGGTCGGCCGTCCAGTGCTCCGCGCCCGCCGCCGCGCGGGCACCCAGCGAGGCCGCGAGCACCGGGTCCTCCAGCAGCCGCAGCAGCGCCCGCGCCAGCGCCGCCGGGTCCGCCGGCGGCACCATGAGGGCGTCCTCTCCGTCGGTGCAGAAGTCGTCGTAGCCGCTGCCGGTGGTGACGACCACGGCCGCGCCGATCGCCTTGGCCTCGAGGGCGGCGTTGCCGAACCCCTCCCAGCGGGACGGGCACATGGTCACCGCCGCCTCGCGGACCGCCCGGTACAGGGTGTCGTCGTCCACGTGCCCGAGCCAGGTGACGCGGTCCCGGGCCTCCGCGGGCAGGGCGGCGAGCAGCGCCGCACGGTCGGGCTCGAACCGGCGGTCCCCGCTCGCCCCTGCGAGCACCAGGCGCGCCGTCGGGTGCCGCCGCGCGACCTCCGCGAACGCCGCGAAGGCGTCCGTGACGCCCTTGCGCCGCTCGAGCCGCCCCAGGAACAGCACCATCGGGTCGTCGCCCGCGGGCCAGCCCGCCGGCAGCGCGGCCGTCCCCGCGGCGCGCCGCACGTGCGCGACGTCGATGCAGTTCCGGACGACCCGCGCGGGCGGCAGGCCGGCGAACGCCTCCTCGGTCCACCGCTGCATCGCGCCCGAGATCGGCACCAGCCCCGCCGACCGGCGCACCTGCCGGTCCTCGAGCCGGCTCTGCACCGCGACGACCGCGCCGCCGCGCAGCCCGAACGAGCGCGGCGTGAACCCGGCGACCTCGTTCGCGAGCCGCGTGCTCGTGGCCAGGTTCGTCAGCAGCGGGGCGCCGGCCGGCAGCGCGACCCCGAGCGCGGCCCACTCCGGCAGGAACACCCGGTCGTAGCCGCCCGCGCGGTACGCGCGCCGCACCGCGGCCGCCCGCGCGAGCAGCGCGGGCACCCGGGCGCGGGGCGGCCGGACGTGCCCGGCGAGCCGCACGCCGCGCAGGTCGGCGTCCGGCAGCAGCGGGCCGTCCGCGAGCACGAGCAGGTCGACCGCCGCGCCCTGCCGCACCAGCGCCGGGAGCAGGGACGCGTAGTGCCGCCCGATGCCGCCCGTGTACGGGGTGAGCCCGGCGTACTCGGTCGTCGCGACGAGCCAGCGGCCGCGGGTCGGCCGCGCGGCGGGGGCGGACGGGGTCGCGGGGGTGCTCAGGTGCAGGTCGGGGGCCACGGCCCCATGCTGACCGACCCGGCGGCGCCCCGCCCGTCGACCGCCCCGCCCCGGTCCACCCTGGTCCCGCTCGGTGGCGTCGGGTGGAGCGTTCTGCCCGACACGCTTCGGCGAGTCGGGCAGAACTCTCCACTCGACGCCTGTCGGCGGCAGCGGCGGCCGGAGGTCAGGCGCTCGGCGTGCCGTCGATCGCGTCCAGGCGGCGGTCGACGACCACGCCCGTCAGGAGCACCGCCGCCGACGCGCCCAGGAGCGGGAGCAGCGGGGTCAGGTGCCAGCCGGCGAACGCCAGCGCCCCGAGGGTGACCAGCACGGCCAGCGCGGTCCCGGGCGAGGCCGCCGGCGCGAGCAGCAGGAACCGCCACGTGCGGCCGAACGGCTCGTCGTACCGGCGCAGCGCGGCGAGGAACCACGCGCCGACCACCAGCACGCCCGAGCCGAGCGCGAGCAGCCCCGCGGCGGCGACGGCGGCGGGCCCGGTCCCTGCACCGGACGCGAGCAGCGGCAGCGCGAGCGCGTCCGCGGCCAGGACGGCGCCGACGACCAGCAGCGGCCAGCCCAGCCGGTTCGCCCGCCGGAAGCCCTCGCGGTACGCCGCCCCGAACGCGCGCGTCACCGACTCCGGCGGGTCCCCGGCCGCCATCGCCGCGAGCACGGCCGACGCGGCGCCGAGCGCGGGCAGCACGCCCAGCACCACCCCGCCGAGCAGGGTGCCCGTCAGCACCAGCAGGTTGACCGCGACCAGCCGCGCGGCCGTGCGCAGCCAGCGCATGACCGCGCCGGCCCAGCCGCCGACGTCCTCGCCGCCCTCGTGCACGGGCACGCGGCGGCGCGCCTCCGTCGCGGCGCTCACCGGTCTGCCCCCACCCGGGTGCCGACCGTCACCACGCCGGTCGCGGTGTCGAGGGCCGCGCCGGCGAGGGTGGCCCGCCCGCGCACGGCGTCCCAGGCCGGGAACACCACGGCTTCCACGGGCGCGGACGCCCCGTCCCACGAGAACCGCCCTCGTCCCAGTGCCCGCGCACCTGCGGGACCGTCGGGCCCGACCGCCCGCGTCGCCGACGCCGCGAACGCGTCGCCGCGCGTGAACCCCACCACCTCCCACGTCCCCGCCAGCTCGCCGACCGACGACGGCCACGCGGCCTCGTCGTCGACCTCGCGGCCGGCGCCCGCCCACGGCTGCGGCGACACCAGCGGCCAGCCACCGGCCGTCCAGGCGAGCCGGCGGACCTGCACCTCGTGCTTGGCGGGGTCGTCGGCGTCGCGCACGTGGTGCACGAGCAGCTGCCGTGCGCCACCGCTCGCCAGCGGCTCGGTCAGCACCGACGCGTGCCCGGGCGCCAGCCAGCCGCGCCCGCCGGCCAGCCGGTGCCCGCCCAGCACGACGCTGCCCACGGGGTCGGCCGCGACGTCGGTGGCGGAGCGGCCCCGGACGTCCGCGTACGGCCCGGTCACGGACGGCCCCGCGACGACGCGCAGGTGGTACGTGCCGAACAGGGAGTCGAACGACGTGAGCAGCGCGTACCCGCCGCCGGGCCGGGGGAGCACGAAGGCCCCCTCGACCGCGGCCTCGACGGCGTGCGGCCGCCGCGCGAGCAGCACCCCCGGCCCCGCCGACGGCCCGTCCGCGCCCAGCACCAGCCCCGACGCCGCGTCGAGCTCGAGCGCGTGGATCCCGCCGAAGAACGAGCCGTAGACGAGCCAGTGCCGCCCGTCGCCGTCGACCACCGCGTTCGCGTCGATGGCGTTCGGGCCGTCGGCGTCGTGCCGGCTGGTCACGACCAGCCCGCGGTCGGCCCACGGCCCGGCCGGGTGCGGCGCGGTGGCCAGGCCGATCGCGGAGGTCCGCGACCCGAACGTCGACGCCGAGTAGTACATCCGCCACCGGGCGTCGTCCGGCACCGGCACGGCGTCGGGCACCCGGACCACGTCCGGCGCCCACAGCCCCGACGCCCCCGACCACGCGGCGGCGACGGCCGGCACCCCGGCCAGCGCCCAGCCGTGGAAGGTCCAGGTCACCAGGTCGCTCGACCGCCGGACCTGCACGCCGGCCCGGGGCAGCGGCCCGTCGCCGGACGCGTCGGTGGAGAACAGCCAGTACGTGCCGTCGTCGTCGCGCACGGCGGTCGGGTCGTGCGCGTGCCGCCCGCCCCACGCCGCGGCCTCGCCGAGCGCGGCGGCTCCGACCGCGGCCGCGGCCTGCGTCGCCGTCATCCCTTCGCCCCCGTCAGCGCGACCGACTCGATGATCTGCCGCTGGAAGATCAGGAACACGACCAGGATCGGCAGCAGCGCCACGAACGACGCCGCCATGATCAGCGGGTAGTCGCGCTGCGTGGCGTACTCGACGTTGAGGTTGGCGATGACCACCTGCAGCGTCTGCTTGGACTCGGTGTTCAGGTAGAGGATCGGCGCGAGGTAGTCGTTCCAGATCGTCATGAACCAGAGGATGAACTGCGCCGCGATGGCCGGGCGGATGAGCGGGAAGATCATCCTCCGGAAGATCTGCAGGTAGGACGCCCCGTCGATCTTGGCGGCCTCGACCATCGAGTCGGGGACGCTGGACAGGTACTGCCGCAGGAAGAAGATCATCACGATGTTGCCGAACAGCAGCGGCACGATGAGCGGCAGCAGGGTGTCGACCCAGCCGATCTTCGAGAACATCACGAACTGCGGGATCATCAGCGTCGGGAACGGGATCATGAGCCCGGCCAGCAGGCCGAGGAAGATGGCGTTCTTGAACGGCAGCCGCATCTTCGCCAGCGCGAACGCGGCGAGCGACGACGTGACCGACCCGACGACCGTGACGGTGCCGGCGACGACGATGCTGTTCCGGAAGCCCGACAGGATCGGCGCCTCGGTCCACATGCGCACGAACGTGTCCCACTGCGGGGACTCGGGGATCCACACCGGGGGCAGCGCGAACACCTCGCCCTTGGTCTTGAGGGCGGTGGTGGCCATCCACAGCAGCGGCGCGATCATGACGACCGCGCCGAGGGCGAGCACCACGAGCAGGACGGTGTTGACGAGGCGGTTCTGCGCGGCGGCGCCCCGCGGGGTCGTACGAGACATGACGGCGGCCCTTCAGTCGATGCTGAACGAGTTGCGCCGGTTCAGGCGGAACTGGATCAGCGTGACGACGAAGACGATCAGCCCGAGCACGACGGCCATCGCCGTGGCGTAGCCCATCTGCTGGTACTTGAACGCCTTGCGGACGATGTAGTAGACGATCGACGCGGAGCTGAACTCGGGCCCGCCGGTCGGCGTCATGATGTTGATCTCGGTGAAGATCTGCGACCCCGCGATGACGTTGGTGACGACGAGGAAGAACGTCACCGGCCGCACCATCGGCAGCGTGATCCACCGGAAGCGGTGGTAGCCGTTCGCGCCGTCGAGCGAGGCCGCCTCGTAGAGCGACCGCGGCACGGACTGGATGGCGGCCAGGTACAGCAGCATCGAGTACCCGAGGCCCTTCCAGACGGCCATGATGATGATCGCCGGCTTCACGGTGGCGGTGTTCTGCAGCCAGTCGGGGCCGTCGATCCCGAACCACGCGAGCACCTGGTTCACGAGGCCGAAGTCGCCGTTGTAGGCGAACTGCCAGACGATCGCGATGGCGGCCAGGGACGAGATCACCGGCACGTAGTAGATGGTGCGGAACGCGGTCTGCCCGGGGATCTTCCGGTTCAGCGCGATCGCCAGCAGCAGCGCCAGCACCAGGCCGATCGGGATCCCGATCATGTAGAACGCGGTGTTCCACAGCGTCTTGAGGAAGTACTCGTCGCCGAGCAGGGCCGTGTAGTTGTCCAGCCCGATGAACTGCGGCGCGGTCAGGCCGTTCCACCGGGTCAGCGAGGCGTACAGCGCGTAGCCGAGCGGGTACAGCGTGAACACGAGGAACCCGAGCACGGGCGCGGCGACGAACGCGGCGGCCCAGCGGTGCTCGGTGCGGTGCAGGCGGCGCATGGCCGCCCGGGCGCCCGGCGCGGACCGGCCGTCGTCGCCCGGCGGGACGACGCCGGCCGCGGGTGCGGCGGGGACGGGGGTGGGTTCGGCGGTGATCCGTGACATCCCGGTGCTCCTTCACGGGTGGCCCCGCCGCGCCGGCCCGCCCGAGGAGCGGCGCCGGCGCGACGGGGGAGCGGGGCTCAGGCCCCGCCCGCCATCTCGGCGTTGGCGTTGGACTCGTCGAGCAGCGCCTGCATCTTGGGCTGCGCCTCCGCGAGGTAGTCCGCCGCGGTCTGCTTGCCGTCGAGCACCGGCTGGATGTTCACCCAGAGCTCGTCGTACCACTCGGCCCCGTAGGTGAAGGAGGCGGGCATCGCGCGGCCGTAGTCCTGCACGATGTCGAGGAACTCCTGGCGGTTGGCCGGCTGTGCGTCCGGTGCCGACGCCCACTCCTGCGCCACGTCGATCAGGTTCGGGATCTGGATGTTCGCGTCGACCAGCGTCTGCTGCGCGTCCGGGTCGGCGGACAGGTAGGTCGCCAGCTGCACCGCGGCGTCGGGGTCGGCCGACGTGGCGGAGACGCCGATGCCCAGCGAACCGATCCAGGTGGCCGACTCGCCGGTGCTGCCGGCGGGCCAGGGGATCAGGTCGTACTCGAAGTCGAGGTCGTTGTAGACGCTGACGTCCCACGGCCCGACCGGGAAGAAGCCGATCTCGCCGGCCATCCACCGCTGGTAGGTGTCGAGGGTCGCGGCCTCGGACGCGGACGGGGTGACGCCGTCGACGTTGGTCAGGTCCGCGAAGTACTGCAGGGCCTCGGCGAACTCGGGGGTGTCGACGGTGACCTCGGTGCGGTCCTCGTTCGTCCAGTCGCCGCCGTTGCTCCACACCATCGACTGCAGGTTCCACTGCACGTTGAGGCCGGTGCCCCACTGGTCGAGCGCACCGTCGCCGTCGGTGTCGACGGTGAGCTGCTTCGCGATGTCCCGGAACTCGTCGAACGTCAGCGGGACGTCCGGGTCGGGCAGCGGGATGCCCGCGGCCTCGAGCATCGTCTTGTTGTAGCCGAACGCGAACGGGCCGACGTCCTTCGGCAGGCCGTACAGCCGGCCCTCGGGCGTGCCCTGGAGCGTCCCGTCGAACCGGTAGGAGTCGACGCCGTACTCCCAGAGGTCGTCGAGGTCGACGCCGGCCTCCTCGACCTGGTCGGTGATGTCCAGCAGCACGCCGGAGCCGACGTAGGACTGCAGGTTGGCCTGCTCGATGTAGAACACGTCGGGCACCTTGTTGCCGGACACGGCCGCCTGGAGCTTGGTGGCGTACTGGTCGGCGTCCGTCACGGTCATGCGGACCTCGACGCCGGTGTCCTCGGTGAACTTGTCGATCGCGGCCTGGTACGCGGCCTTCTCGTCCGGGCCGCCCCGGAACATGAACGTCAGGGCGTCGCCGCCGCCGCTCGAGTCGTCGCCTCCGCCGCCGGTGCCGCACGCCGTCAGGGCGAGCGCCCCGGCGAGGGCCAGGGCCGTCGCCCGCAGGGTCTTGGTGGTCATCGCGCCGTTGCCTCCACTCGTGGACCGGGCGAGGTCGAGCGCGCGCCGGTGCCGCCGTCGGTGGCGGACCGGGTTCGAGGGCGGCTCTGACCTCGTGTTCTACATCGTTGCACTACAACGATGGAGAGAGTGGCACGCGTCACGCCGGGCGGTCAAGCAACGGTTTGGTCACGGTCGGGGGCGGGTGGGTGAGCGTCGAGGTGCGATGGTTGACGGGCTCCGCCGGCGCGGGGCACGATCGGCCTACAACGATGTAGACATGGACAGCGAAGGAGCTGCGCCCCCATGACCACCGTCACCCTCACGATCGACCCGGCGTTCCGGGTCGGCCCGGTCCGCCGCCGCACGTTCGGCGCGTTCGTCGAGCACCTCGGCCGCTGCGTCTACACCGGCATCCACGACCCGGAGCACCCCTCCGCCGACGCCGACGGGTTCCGCGGCGACGTCATCGACCTGACCCGCGAGCTCGGTGTCTCGACGGTGCGCTACCCGGGCGGCAACTTCGTCTCCGGCTACCGGTGGGAGGACGGCGTCGGCCCGCGCGACCAGCGGCCCCGCCGGCTCGACCTGGCGTGGCACTCGACCGAGCCGAACCTGGTCGGCGTCGACGAGTTCATGCGGTGGACGAAGGCCTCCGGCACCGAGGCGATGATGGCCGTCAACCTCGGCACGCGCGGCGTCCAGGAGGCGCTCGACCTGCTGGAGTACTGCAACGTCAGGGGCGGCACCGCGCTGTCCGACCAGCGGCGCGCGAACGGCGCCCCCGAGCCCTACGACATCAAGCTCTGGTGCCTCGGCAACGAGATGGACGGCCCCTGGCAGATCGGGCACAAGACCGCGCACGAGTACGGCCGGCTCGCCGCCGAGACCGCCCGCGCCATGCGGATGATCCAGCCCGACCTGGAGCTCGTGGCGTGCGGCTCGTCCGGCGTGCCGATCCCGACGTTCGGCCAGTGGGAGCAGACGGTGCTCTCCGAGACCTACGAGTACGTCGACATGATCTCGGCGCACGCGTACTACGCCGAGGAGGACGGCGACCTCGGTTCGTTCCTGGCCTCGGCCGTCGACATGGACCACTTCATCGACTCGGTGACGGCGGTGGCCGACGGCGTCCGCGCGCACAAGAAGATCGCGAAGCGGATCCACATCTCGTTCGACGAGTGGAACGTCTGGTACCAGAAGCGCGCCGAGTCGGTGCCGCCGTCGGGCGACGACTGGCCGGTGGCGCCCGTGCTGCTCGAGGACAAGTACAACGTCGCCGACGCGGTCGTGGTCGGCAACCTGCTGATCTCGCTGCTCCGGCACACCGACCGGGTGCACTCCGCGTCCCTCGCCCAGCTGGTCAACGTGATCGCGCCGATCATGACCGAGCCCGGCGGCCGGATCTGGAGGCAGACGACGTTCCACCCGTTCGCGCAGGCGTCGCAGTACGCGACCGGCGAGGTGCTGCAGGTGGCCGTCGAGGCGCCGACGTACGAGACCGCCAAGTTCGGCGACGCCCCGCTGGTCGACGCCGTGGCGACCCGGGACCCGGAGACCGGCGCTGTCGCGCTGTTCGCCGTCAACCGGTCGACGACCGAGACGGTGACCCTCGAGGTCGACACCCGGTCGATCCCCGGGCTGCGGGTGGTCGGCGCCACCACGCTGTCCAACCCGGACCACACCTGGGTCGCCACCGCGGACGACGACACCGCCGTGCTGCCCCGGGCCAACGACTCCGCGACGGTCGACGGCGGGCGGCTCACCGTCCAGGTGCCGCCGGTGTCGTGGAACGTCGTCCGGCTCGGTGCCTGACGGCGCTGCCGCCGCCGGCGCCCCGCCGTCCCGTCCCCGCCGCCGCGGCCTGCTGGTCGCGGCGGCGGTGATGGCCGTCGCGCTCGCGGCGGCCGGGGGCGTGGCGGTCGCGGCGCGCGCCGGGGCCGAGCCCGCGGCCACGGACCTCCCGGTCGCGGGCGACGTCGGCGTCCACGACCCGGCGCTGGTCGTCGGCGAGGGCGACGACCCCTGGTACGTGTACTCGACCGGCGACGAGCGGGAGAACGCCGGCGCCGTGCAGGTCCGCCGGTCGACCGACCGCGGCGCGACGTGGGAGTACGTCGGCACCGCGTGGGGGCCGTCGGACGCCCCGCGGTGGGCCCAGGAGGCCGTGCCGGGGGTCGTGAACTACTGGGCGCCCGAGCTCCACGAGCACGACGGCACCTGGTACCTCTACTACGCGGCGTCGACGTTCGGGTCGAACCGGTCGGTCATCGGCCTGCGCACCAGCCCCACCCTCGACCCCGACGACCCGGACTACGGCTGGGTGGACCGGGGCGAGGTGTGGCGGTCCGAGCCCACCGACGGCTACAACGCGATCGACCCCGGCATCGTGGAGGACGCCGACGGCACGCCCTGGCTGGTGTTCGGGTCGTACTGGTCGGGGATCCAGGTGGTCGAGCTGGCCTGGCCGGACGGGCTGCCCGCGGCGGGCACGACGCCGGTCGGGCTCGCGAGCCGGCTGTCCGCGCCGCACGCGATCGAGGCGCCGTACGTCGTCGAGCACGACGGCTGGTACTACCTGCTGGTCTCCCAGGACGCGTGCTGCCAGGGCACCGACTCGACCTACCGGATCGCGGTCGGGCGGTCGCGGGACGTCACCGGGCCGTACGTCACGCGGGACGGCACGGACCTGCTGCTCGACGGCGGGGACGTCCTGCTGGAGTCGGCCGGGGACCGGGTGGGCCCGGGCGGGCAGTCGGCGTCGCGCGGCGTGCTGGCCTACCACTACTACGACGCGGCCACGGGCGGGACCCCGACGCTGGGCCTGCGCGAGATCGCCTGGGACGCCGAGGGCTGGCCGGTGCTGGCGACCGCGGACGAGCAGCCGGGCTGACCGGTCGGGCCCGCCGACCGGGTCCCAGTGGAGCGTTCTGCCCGGCACGCCGGTGCGTGTCGGGCAGAACGCTCCACTCGAGCGGGCGTGCGGGTCAGAGCGCGCGGTGCAGGACCAGGTCGTGGTGCACCTGGTCGCCGACCTGGAACGTGCGCTCGCCGACGACCTCGAAGCCCGACCGCCGGTAGAACGCCTGCGCGCGGAGGTTCTCGCCGTTGACGCCGAGCCAGATCCCGGCGGCGTCCCGCGCGCGGGCGGCGTCCAGGCTCGCGGCCATCAGCGCCGCGGCCACCCCGCCGCCGTGCCGGCCGGGCAGGACGTAGCACTTGCTGAGCTCGACGGTCGGGCGCAGCGGGACGGCCGCGGCGACCTCGGCGGCGTACGGCTCGCCGGCGACCAGCATCGTGTAGCCGACCAGCGCGCCGTCCTCGTCGGCGACCAGCAGGTCCCGGGTCGGGTCGGCGAGGTAGGCCCCGAAGTGCTCCTCGGTGAGGTTCGCGCCGATGAACGCGGCGTGGTCCTCGGGCGTCGACGACGGCGGGCACGCGAGCGGGAACGTCGCGGCGGCCAGGTCGGCGAGCGGCCCGGCCTCGTCGGGGCGCGCGGCGCGGACCTCCGGCGGGTCCGCCGCGGCACCGGCGGCGGTCACCGGGCGCCCCAGCGCGACCGGATCGCCCGGCGCGCGGTCCGCACGACGAGGCCCAGCACCCAGGCCGACCCCGCGATCGTCGCCGCGTCCACCCCGCGCCGCGTGGCGTTGCGGCGGCCGCGGAACTCGCGCATCGGCCAGCCGACCTCCGCCGCGTGCTTGCGCAGGCGGCCGTCGGGGTTGATGGCGCAGGGGAAGCCGACCTCGGACAGGATCGGCACGTCGTTCGTCGAGTCGCCGTACGCGAACGACCGCTCCAGGTCCAGGCCCTCGCGGTCGGCCAGCGCCCGGACGGCCTCGGCCTTGGCCCGGCCGTGCAGCAGGTCGCCGACCAGCCGGCCGGTGTAGAAGCCGTCCTTGTGCTCGGCGATCGTGCCGAGCGCCCCCGTCGCGCCGAGCCGGCGGGCGATGATGTCGGCGATCTCGGTCGGCGTGGCCGTCACCAGCCACACCTCGTGCCCGGCGCGCAGGTGCTGGTCCAGCAGGCGCTGCGTGCCCGGGAAGATCCGCAGGGACAGCACCTCGTCGTAGATGTCTTCGGCGATCGCGACCACCTCGGCGACCGAGCGGCCGTGCATGATCTCGAGCGCGCGCTGGCGCACCTCGTCGATCTGCTGCCGGTTCTCGCCGAACGTCAGGTAGCGGATCTGGTGCACCGCGAACCGCACGATGTCCGCGCGCTGGAAGAACCCGCGGCGGTACAGGCCGACGGCCAGGTGGAACGAGCTCGCCCCCCGGATGATCGTGTTGTCCACGTCGAAGAAGGCGGCGACCCGGCCCACCGGCGCCGTCGGCGCGGGCGCGCCGGTCGAGGGCTCGGTGGGATCGGGCACGCGGCCACTGTAGCCACCGACCTAGGCTCGTGCCGTGCCGACCCCTCCCGCCGAGACCGAGCCCCGCGTCGTCCTGTACTCCCGCGCCGGCTGCCACCTGTGCGACACGGCCCGCGACCTGGTCGCCGCCGTGGCCGCCGAGCGCGGCGCGACGTGGGCGGAGGTGGACGTCGACTCCGGCGGCACCGCCGCCGACGGGCGGTCGCTCGCGGCCGCGTACGGCGAGCTGCTGCCGGTCGTCGAGGTGGACGGCGCGCGGGTCGGCTACTGGCAGATCGACCGCGACCGGCTCGTCGACGCCCTCGCGGCGCCGCGTCGGGCCTAGGCTGTCGCCGTGCGAGCCCTGCCGCCGACCACCGTCGCCCGCCTGCCGGGGTACCTGCGCTCCCTCGGCGGCCTCGCGTCGGAGGGCGTGACCACGACGTCGTCCGACCAGCTCGCCGAGCTCGTCGGCGCGTCCCCCGCGCAGCTGCGCAAGGACCTGTCCTACCTCGGCGCGGGCGGCCGGCGCGGCGTCGGGTACGAGGTCGACCACCTGCGCCGGCAGATCGCGCAGGCGCTCGGCATGACCGAGGAGCGCCGCGTCGTCATCGTCGGCATCGGCAACCTCGGCCAGGCGCTCGCGGCGTACTCCGGGTTCGCGGACCGCGGGTTCGTGCTGGTCGGGCTGTTCGACACCGACCCCGCGCTGGTCGGCACCGAGGTCGGCGGGCACGTCGTGCAGCACGTCGACGGCCTGGAGCGCGCGGTCGAGGAGCAGGAGGCGAGCGTGGCGATCGTCGCGACGCCGGCCTCCGCCGCGCAGCCCACCACGGACCGGCTGGTCTCGGCCGGCGTGACCGGCATCCTCAACTTCGCGCCGCGCACCGTCCGGGTGCCCGACGGCGTGGACGTCCGCGAGGTCGACCTGGGCTCGGAGCTGCAGATCCTGGGGTTCCACGCGCGCCAGCGCTCGGGCGCGGCGGCCCCGGCGGAGCCCGCCGGCCCGGCGGTCGAGCCGGCCCCCGAGCCGGAGCCGGTCCCCGCCGCCGACTGACCGCGCGCCCGGCACGGTCGCCGACCCGGTCGCGGCGCGGCGCCGCCGACCGGCGCCCCACGTCCGCCTCGGGCGCCGAGCGGGCACCGGACACGTCGACTGGGCAACCAGGGGATGCCCGCTCGACGCGTCCGGTGCTTACTCGGCGAGCGCGACGCCGGCGCGCCCCGGACGTGCGAGAGGGCCCGGTCGATCGCGGCAGGGGTGCGCGATCGACCGGGCCCTCACGGGCGCCGGCTCCCGGTGCGCGTGCGGCGCACCGGGAGCCGGCGGGTCGTGCCGAGGGTCAGGCCGCCTTGATGGCGGAGACCTCGAGGTTGATGACGACCTTGTCGCTCACCAGGACGCCGCCGGCCTCGAGGGCCGCGTTCCAGGTGATGCCGAACTCCTTGCGGGAGATCGTCACGGAGGAGGAGAAGCCGGCGCGCTGGTTGCCGAACGGGTCGGTGGCCGCGCCGCCGAACTCGGTGGCCAGGTCGACGGACTTGGTCACGCCGTTGATGGTGAGGTCGCCGGTCACGACGTAGTCCTCGCCGTCCGCGCGGACCGCGGTCGAGGCGAAGGTCCACTCGCCGAACTTCTCCAGGTCGAAGAAGTCGGCCGACTTGAGGTGGCCGTCGCGGCCCGCGTCGCCGGTGTTGATGGTCGACGGGTCGAGGGCGGCGGTCACGCCGGAGAGGGTCAGGTCCTCGGCGACGGTGATGGTGCCGGAGGTCACCGCGACGGTGCCGCGGACCTTGGAGATGCCCGCGTGGCGGACGGTGAAGGACGCCTCGGTGTGCGAGGGGTCGATCGTCCAGGTGCCGGCGGTCAGGGCGGTGGGGAGCGTCGTGGTCGACATGGGTGCCTCCTGCGTTTGGTTGAAGCATCAACTGCGGTTAGTTGAGATTTCTACTACAGTGGGATCCGCTGCGCAAGGCCTGTGGGACGATCAGCCACCGACGTCACAGACGGCCGCGGGAGGAGGACGGCGATGAGCACCACGACCACCGGGAAGGCGACGGCGCGCCCGCCGCGGGAGCACGATGACGTGCGCTGGCTCACGGCGGACGAGCAGCGCGCCTGGCGCGCCTACCGCGACGGCACCGCCCGCCTGCTCGACGTCCTCGCGCACGAGCTGGAGGAGGACTCCGGCCTGTCCCTCGGCGAGTACGAGGTGCTGGTCCGGCTGTCCGAGGCGCCGCAGCGCACGCTCCGCATGTCGGAGCTGGCGGGCGAGCTCGCGCACTCCCGGAGCCGACTCACCCACACCGTCCGCCGCATGGAGTCCGCCGGCCTGGTCGAGCGCGCCCCCTGCCTGGAGGACGCCCGCGGTGTGAACTGCACCATGACGGAGACCGGCTGGCGGCGGCTCGTCGACGCCGCGCCGTCGCACGTCGAGTCCGTCCGCCGGCACCTGGTCGACGTGCTCACGCCGGCGCAGATGCAGGCCCTGGGCGACGCGATGGCCGCCGTGGGCGCCGCGCTGCAGGCCGGCTGCGCCCAGGCCGAGGCCGCCGCGGAGGCGTCCGGGCGCTGACCCCGGGGCGCCGTCCCGGCCCCGGAGCGGGGCCCGGTGCCCGACCACCCAGCCGGGTTTGCGAGACTGACCCCATGGTCGCCACCACCATCCACCTCATGCGGCACGGCGAGGTGCACAACCCGCAGGGCGTGCTCTACGGACGGCTCGACGGGTACCACCTGTCCGAGCGCGGCCGCGAGATGGCCGAGCGCGTCGCCGCGCACCTGACCGGACGGCTCGACGGGCCGCGCCGCGACGTCACCGCGCTGTTCGCGTCGCCGCTGACGCGCGCGCAGGAGACGGTCGCGCCGATCGCCGAGGCGCTCGGCCTGCCCGTCACCACCGACGAGCGGCTGCTCGAGGCCGAGAACAAGTTCCAGGGCCTGACGTTCGGCGTCGGCGACGGCTCGCTGCGGCACCCGCGCCACTGGCCGCTGCTGGTCAACCCGTTCCGCCCGTCGTGGGGCGAGCCGTACCGGCAGCAGGCCGGCCGGATGCTCGCCGTCGTCGAGCGCGCCCGCGACGCCGCCCGGGGGCACGAGGCCGTGCTGGTCAGCCACCAGCTGCCGATCTGGGTCACCCGGCTCGCGCTGGAGGACCGCCGGCTGTGGCACGACCCGCGCCGCCGGCAGTGCTCGCTCGCGTCGCTGACGTCGCTCACCTACGAGGACGACCGCCTCGTGCGGATCGGCTACACCGAGCCCGCCGCCGACCTGCTGCCCGGCGCCTCCGCCGTGGCGGGCGCGTGACGACCGCCGCGCGGCCCGCCCGCCGCGCCCGGACCCGCCGCGCCGCCTCGGTCGCGATCGCGCTCGCGGGCGCCCTCGCTCTCGCCGCGTGCTCCGGCGGCGGCACGACGACCGCGGACACGGACGTCGCCGACCAGGGCTACGTGTCCGGCGACGGCTCGTTCACGCAGTGGGCCGCCGACGACCGCAAGGGCCCCGTCGAGGTCGCGGGCACGGACTACGAGGGCGAGGCGGTCGACGTCGCGGACTGGCGCGGCGACGTCGTCGTCCTCAACACCTGGTACGCGCAGTGCCCGCCGTGCCGGGAGGAGGCGCCCGACCTCGTCGACATCGCCAACGAGTACGCCGACGCCGGCGTGCACCTGCTCGGCATCAACGGGGTCGACGACGCCGGTGCGGCCGTGCCGTTCCAGGAGACGTTCGACGTGCCGTACCCGAGCATCGACGACCGGGACAAGCACGCCATCGCCGCGCTGCAGGGCATCGTGCCGATCCAGGCGACGCCGACGACGGTCGTGCTCGACCGCGAGGGCAAGGTGGCCGCGCGGATCGTCGGCCTGGCCGAGGGCTCCACGCTGCGCGCGCTCGTCGACGAGGTGCTCGCCGAGGACGGCGCGGCGTGATGCTCGCCGACGTCGGGGACTCGTTCGCGCAGGCGGCCACCTCGGGCTCGCTGCTCGCGGCCGTGCCCGTCGCGGTGCTCGCCGGGCTGGTGTCGTTCGCCTCGCCCTGCGTGCTGCCGCTCGTCCCCGCCTACGTCGGCTACCTGGGCGGCATGTCCGCCGCCTCCGCGCCGGGCCCCGCGCCGCGGGTGCGCGCCGCTGCGGGCTCCGCGCCCGGCGGCCCGGCCCCCGCGCTCGCGATCCCGGCGCAGCCCGCGCTGACCTCCGGCGCCGCCTCGGCCCCCGCACCCGCGCCGTCCCGCGGCCGGCTGGTGCTCGGGGTCCTGCTGTTCGTCGCCGGGTTCACGGCCGTCTTCCTCGCCTACGGCTCGCTGGCCGGATCGCTCGGCTCGTTCCTGCTGCGCTGGCAGGACCCGGTGTCCCGGGTGCTCGGCGTCGGCGTGCTCGTCATGGGCCTCGCGTTCCTCGGCCTGGTGCCGTTCCTGGAGCGGGACAGCCGCCGGGTCCTGGCGCCGCGCGCCGGCCTGTGGGGCGCGCCCGTGCTCGGGGTGACGTTCGGCATCGGCTGGACGCCGTGCATCGGGCCGACCCTCGCCGCGATCCTCGTGCTGTCCCTCGACGGCGGGTCCGCCGGCCGCGGCGCGCTGCTCGCGCTCGCGTTCTGCGTCGGCCTGGGTCTCCCGTTCGTCGCCGTCGCGCTGGGGCTGCAGCGCAGCCGCCGCGCCCTCGACTGGCTCGCCCGGCACCGCGTCGCGGTGATGCGGGTCGGCGGCGGCCTCCTGCTCCTGCTCGGTGCCGCGCTGGTCACCGGCCTCTGGTCCGCGTGGGCGGGCTGGCTCCAGGGGCTCCTGACCGGCGCCGAGCCCTTCGTCCCGGCGGTGTGAGATGACGCGCGACCGACAGACCACCGAGCCCTCGCCCCGCGGGTACACCCCCGAGGGGCTCGAGGACGCGTTCAGCGCGGCCGACCCGGCCCCGGCGACGGCGGCCGGGCGCGGCGCGGGCGGCGGCGCGGGCGGCGGCGACGGCGCGGCCCCGGCGCTGCCCTCGCTCGGGCTCGTCGGCTGGCTGCGCTGGGGCTGGCGGCAGCTCACGTCGATGCGGGTGGCGCTGCTGCTCCTCATGCTGCTCGCCGTCGCCGCCGTGCCGGGCACGATCTTCCCGCAGCGCTCGCAGGACCCGGCCGACGTCGCGACCTACCTGTCCGACCACCCGGACCTCGGGCCGGTGCTCGACCGGCTCGGGTTCTTCGGCGTGTACTCGTCGGTCTGGTTCTCCGCGATCTACCTGCTGCTGTTCGTCTCGCTGGTCGGCTGCATCCTGCCCCGCAGCCGGACGCACCTGCGGGCCATGCGCGGCCGGCCGCCGCGCGCCCCGCGCCGGTTCGACCGGTTCCCGGCCCAGGCGTCCGCCGAGCTCGACGGCACGCCGGAGCAGGTCGCGCAGCGCGCGGCCGCCGCGCTGGGCGGCCCGCGCTGGTGGCGCCGGTTCCGGGTCGACGTGCGCGACGAGGGCCGCGGGGTGTGGAGCGTCGCCGCCGAGCGCGGCTACCTCCGCGAGACGGGCAACCTGCTGTTCCACCTGGCGCTGGTCGGCCTGCTGGTCTCCATCGCCACCGGCCAGCTGCTGCACTTCCGCGGCCAGGCGATCGTCGTCGAGGGGCGGTCGTTCGCGAACACGCAGAGCGACTACGACACCTTCGAGTCCGGGGCCGGGTTCAGCGCCGCGTCGCTCACGCCGTTCTCGATGCGGCTGGACTCGTTCGAGTCGTCGTTCGACCCGGCGACCCTGCAGTCGCGCGACTTCACCGCGCACGTGACGGTCACCGAGCCGGGCGCCGACGCGGTCGCGCAGGAGATCAAGGTCAACCACCCGATCGACGTCGACGGCGCCAAGATCTACCTGCAGGGCAACGGCTACGCGCCGCAGGTGACGGTGCGCGACGCGGACGGCGCGGTCACGTTCTCCGGCGCCGTGCCGTTCCTGCCGCAGGACACCGTCTACACGTCGCAGGGCGTCATCAAGGTGCCGGACGTCACCTCCGGGCCGCAGATCGGGCTCCAGGGCGTGCTGCTGCCGACCGCCGAGCAGGTGGGCGACACCCTGTACCGCTCGGTGTACCCGCAGCCCACCGACCCGCTGCTCGCGCTCGCGGTGTGGACCGGCGACCTCGGCCTGGACGACGGCGTCCCCCAGAACGTCTACCAGCTCGACGAGACGGGCCTGACCCAGGCCGTCGACGACGAGGGGCTGCCGGTCACGCTCTACCTGCGCCCGGGCGAGACGGTCGACCTGCCGGACGGGCTGGGGACGCTGACGTTCGACGCGCTGCCGCGGTTCGTGGCGCTCGACCTGCGGCACGACCCGTCGCTCGCGTGGGTGCTGACGTTCGCGCTGCTCGCGTTCGCGGGGCTCGCGGCGTCGCTGTTCGTGCCGCGCCGGCGGGTGTGGCTGCGGCTGCGCCCGGCGGACGCGGAGGGCGCTGTCGAGGGCACCACCGCGGGGGACGAAGGTCCCGGGGCAGCCCGTACAGTGGTCTCCGCCGCCGCGCTCGCGCGTGGCGACGACGTGGGCCTCCAGGCGGAGCTCGACCGGGCGGTGGACCGCCTGCGCGACAGCCGCCCCCCGAGCGGCGACGGGCCCACCGGCCGGACCGGAAGGTAGAAGGACATGGCACTCGGCGACATCAGCACCCTGCTCGTGTGGGGGGCGGCGACGGCGTTCACGATCGCCCTGATCGCCTACACCTCGGCCCTGGCCCGGCTGGCCGACGCCGCGTCCGCGGAGCACCGCGCCGAGCGGGCGGCCAAGGTCGCCGCCGCGAAGCAGGCCCGCGCCGCCGCGCGCGAGACCGTCGGGGCGGGCGGGCCGTCCGGGCCGGTCGTGCCCGCCGACGCGGACGCGGACGACACCGCCGTCGCGCCGCGGTCCGGCCGGATCGACGACGCCGAGCCCGAGCGCCCGATGGCGGCGCCCCGGGCGACCACCGGCATCGCCCGGACCACCACCTACCTCGGCATCCTGCTGCTGGGCGCCGGCATCGTGCTGCGCGGAGTCGCGGCCGGACGCTGGCCGACGGCGAACATGTACGAGTTCACGCTGGTCGGCACGTTCGTCGCCGCCGTGGTGCTCGCCGTCGTGCAGCGGAAGCGGGTCATCCCGTTCCTCGGCGTGATCGTCATGGGCATCGGCGTGCTCGCCCTCGCGCTGGGGCTGCTGGTGTTCTTCGTGCAGGCCGACGAGGTGCAGCCCGCGCTCCAGAGCTACTGGCTGATCATCCACGTCGGCGTCGCCATCGCGGCGACCGGCATCTTCACCGTCGCGTTCGCGACCGCCGTGCTCCAGGTGCTGCAGGACGGCCGCGAGACCGGCCGCTCGCACCTCGACCACCCGTGGCGCGCGGCGGACGGCCTGCGCCGCTCGCTCGCCCGCTGGCGGGTCACCGGCCCGGCCTTCTCCTGGCTGCGCACGGTGCCGTCCGCCCGCCGGCTCGAGGCGCTGTCCTTCCGGCTCAACGCCATCGGCTTCGTCCTGTGGACGTTCACGCTCATCGGCGGCGCCATCTGGGCCGAGCACGCCTGGGGCCGGTACTGGGGCTGGGACCCCAAGGAGGTCGGCACCTTCGTCGCCTGGGTCGTGTACGCGGCGTACCTGCACGCGCGCACCACGCGCGGCTGGGCGGGGCGCAAGGCGGCGTACTTCGTCTACGTGGGCTACGCGGTCGTGCTGGCGAACTTCACCGTCGTGAACCTGTTCGTCGACGGCAAGCACTCGTACTCCGGTCTCTGACCGGCCGGGCTGCGCGCCCGAGTGGAAGATCTGGCCCGACACGCCACGGCGTGTCGGGCCGTTTCTTCCACTCGACGGGCGCGGTCAGCCGCGGGCGCCCTCGTCCGGGACGTCGCCGTCGCTCGACCCCTGCTCGCGCTCCCGGCGCCGGCGCTCCTGGTCGAGCCGCCAGAGGAAGTCCGGGTCGTCGTCGGGCGCGACCGGCCCCGACCGCCGCGGCCCGGCGCCCGGACGGCCGCCCCCGGCGGTGCCGGCGGCCGGCGCCGCGCGGCTGCTCAGGATCCACGCGAGCGGTCCGGCGATCGGCACCAGCGCGATGAGGAACCACGCCCCCTTGGGCAGTCCGCGCCGTGCCCGCTCGTCGCTCGTGGCGATGTCGGCGAGGGCGTACACCGCCAGGCCGATGATCACGAGGAAGAAGAGCGCGCGAGCCATGCCCCACCCTAACCAGCGCGCGCTCGCGTCCTCTCCCCGGAGCGGGAGATCGGGCGAACCCGCACGAGCTCGTCACAACCCGCGGGGACGGTGCGCGGCGCGGACCGGCCTACCCTGGACCCGTGCCCGTCGTGACCTACTCGCTGCTCCGCCTCGCCCTGTTCGTCGTCTGCGCCGTCGCCCTCGTGCTGGCCGGCACCGGCTACCTGCTGGGCGTGATCGGCGCGGCCCTGCTCGCGGCGCTGCTGTCCTACGCGCTGCTGCGCGGCCCCCGCGACCGCGCGGCGGCGTGGCTCCAGGCCCGCTCCGAGGCGCGCGGCGACCGCCCCCGGCTGTCCCGCAACGCGAGCGCGGACGCCGCGGCGGAGGACGCCGCGGTCGAGGCGGCGGAGCAGGGCACGCCGGGCGAGCCGCGCTGACCGAGCGGGACCGCCGGGGTGACCCCGGCGGACCGGCCGGCTAGAGCGCCAGGCCCAGCCCGAGCAGCACGCCGTAGGCGAGCTCGTACATCCCGGTCCCGGCCAGGACGGGCACCAGCGCGATGCCGCGCGCGCCGACCAGCACGGTGAACGCCAGGATCCCCGCCGGGAGCGCGAGCAGGATCACGATCAGCGCCCACGGGTTCGCGAGGGCGCACACCAGGCCGAGCAGCACCGGCAGCACCACCATCACGGCGTACGCGCGCCGCGCGCGGTGCTCGCCCAGGCGGACGGCCAGGGTGCGCTTGCCGACCAGGGCGTCGGTCGGGATGTCCCGCAGGTTGTTGACCATGAGCAGGGCGCACGCGATCAGGCCGATGGCGACCGCGCCGACCCACGCGGGCCAGGTCGTCGTGCCGGCCTGGGTGTAGGTCGTGCCGAGCACCGCCACGAGCCCGAAGAACACGAAGACGCCGACCTCGCCGAGGCCGAGGTAGCCGTACGGCCGGCGCCCGCCGGTGTAGAACCACGCCGCGAGCACGCAGAGGACGCCGATCGCGAGCAGCCACCACTGGCCGCTGAGCGCGACCAGCCCGAGCCCGAGCAGGCCGGCGACGCCGAGCGCCGCGAAGGCCGCCGCCTTGACCGTCCGGGGGAGGGCCGCGCCGCTGGCGGTGAGCCGCATCGGACCGACCCGCTCGGCGTCGGTGCCGCGCACGCCGTCGGAGTAGTCGTTCGCGTAGTTGACGCCGACCTGGAGCGCGAGCGCGACGCCGAGCGCGAGCAGGGCCCGCCCGAGGTGCGCGGACTCGATCTGCGCGGCGGCGCCGGTGCCGACCAGCACCGGGGCGGCGGCGGCGGGCAGGGTGCGCGGGCGCGCTCCGGCGACCCACTCGGCGGCGGTGGCCATGGTGCTCCTGTCGTGGGGCCGCGGCGCGGGCCGCGGCGGATCGGCGTGCAGCGACGGTATCCCGGAACGACCGGCGGGCACGCACCCGGCAGACCCGGGCGGCCCGTCCGTGGTGCCCCGGACGGTCAGGAGCCGGCGTCGGTCGTCGGCACCCCGAGCTCGCGGGCCGCCAGCGCCGCCGCGCCCCGGCGGTCGGGCTTGCCCGGTCCCCGCAGCGGCAGCGCCGCGACCGTCACGAGGTGCCGGGGGGCCGCGGGGCCGCCGAGCGCGGCGGTGGCCGCGGCCCGCAGGTCCGCGAGGTCCGGCCCCGGCGACCCGGCGGAGGGCACGACCACGGCGACGAGCGCCTGCCCCCACTCCGGGTCGGGGACGCCCACCACGAGGACCTCGCCGACGCCCGCGCACCCGGCGAGCGCGCGCTCCACGGCCGCCGGCGGCACCTTCACGCCACCCGTGACCAGCACGTCGTCGGCGCGGCCGAGCACCTCCAGCCGTCCGTCGACCCACCGGCCGAGGTCGCTGGTCCGCAGCCACCGGGTGCCGTCGCGGTCCTCGAACAGCTCGGCGTCCAGGTCGGGGCGGCCGCGGTAGCCGGCGGCGAGCACGGGCCCGGCGATCCGGATCCGGCCGTCGGCGTCCAGGTCGACCGCCACGCCGTCGAGGGGCGCGCCGTCGTACACGCACCCGCCGCAGGTCTCGGACATGCCGTACGTCGTGACCACCCGCGCGCCGGCCGACCGCGCCGCCGCCAGCAGCTCCGCGGGCGCCGCGGCGCCGCCGAGCAGCACCGCGTCGAACGCCGTGAGCGCGGCCCGGCCCTCCGCCGAGCCGAGCAGCCGGTGCACCTGCGTCGGCACCAGGGACGTGTACCGCGGCAGGTCGGCGTCGGGCATCCGCCGCACGGCCGCGGCGAACGCGTCGGCGCGGAACGGCCCGGCGAGCACGGCGGGCTCCGTCCCGGCGAGGACCGACCGCACCAGGACCTGCAGCCCGGCGACGTGCGTCGGGGGGAGCGGCAGCAGCCACCGCCCGGGCCCGCCCAGCCGCGCCTCGGTCGCGGCGGCGGACGCGCGCAGGGCCGTGGCGGTCAGCAACACCTCGCGCGGGGTGCCGGTCGACCCGGACGTGCGGACCAGCAGCGCCACGTCGTCGGGCACCTCGCCCGGGTCGTCGGGGCCCCGGGTCGGCACGCCGGTGTCGGTCGCCTCGACCGGCAGCACGGCCGGCCCCGAGCCGTCCAGCGCGGCGGCCAGCGCGGCGGTCAGGCCGGGCACCGCGGCGGGGGAGACGGGGACGACGCGGACGGGGCGGCTCACCTCGTCAGGGTAGGACCGCCCGTAGAGTGGCGCGGGACGCGCGGCGGGGACGCCGCGCACGCAGGCGGCACGGAGGGTTCGGAACATGGTCCACACCACGAGGCGGGGGCTGCGTCGTGCCTCCGCCCTGGCCGTCGCGGCGGCGCTGCTCGTCGCCGGCTGCTCCCAGGGCGGGCAGCCCGGGCCGGAGGCCGCCACGGTGGCCCCGACGCTCGAGCCGCAGAAGGCCGCGGCCCCCGAGCCCGCCGTCCCGCCGACGTGGCCGCTGACGGGCGTCGCCGGGGAGCCCGCGACCCGCCCCGCGCTCGCCGTGAAGATCGAGAACACCGCCGTGGCCCGCCCGCAGTCCGGCCTGGAGCAGGCGGACGTGGTGTGGGAGACGATCGTCGAGTTCGAGGTGTCGCGGCTCGTCGCCGTGTGGCACTCGCAGGCGCCCGCCGAGGTGGGCCCCATCCGCTCCGTGCGGCCCATGGACCCGGACATCGTGTCGCCGCTCAACGGCCTGCTGACGTTCTCCGGCGGCCAGCCGGGCATCCTCGCGCTGGTCGAGGCCAGCCCGACCCAGGTGATCAGCCACGACGCCGGCGCCCCGGGGCTGTACCGGCTGGGCTCGCGCTCGGCGCCGCACAACGTCTACGCGAACCCGGCGGACCTGTGGGCGCAGGCCGACGCGAACCACCAGGCGAGCCCGGGCGAGCAGTTCGCGTTCGCGCGGACCGCGGAGCGGGCGACCGCGGTCGTGGCCGGCACCCCGGCCACGACGCTCGCGTTCGACCTGTCCAGCCAGTCGAAGCCGAGCTGGACCTGGAACGGCACCGCGTGGGACCGGTCGGAGGGCTCGACCCCCGCGACCGCCGCCTCCGGCGCCCGCCTGTCCGCGACCAACGTCGTGTCGATCGTCGCCGACCACCCGGGCACGCCGTTCGGCGCCCAGAACGGCGCGATCGTGCCGACCTACACCCTGGTGGGCTCGGGCGAGGGCACCCTGGCGACGGGCGGGAAGACCGTGCCGGTGCGCTGGCAGAAGGACTCCCGCGACGCGCCGATGCAGCTGTTCACCGCCGAGGGTGCTCCGGCGCTCCTCGCGCCCGGCAACACGTGGGTCGAGCTGGTGCCCGCGGGCTCGGGGTCGCTGGCCGTCTCCTGACGGCCGCGACCGCGGGCCCGCGCCGGGCTCAGTAGGCGTACGGGAACCGGCTCCAGTCGGGGTCCCGGCGCTCGAGGAACGCGTCGCGCCCCTCGACGGCCTCGTCGGTCATGTACGCCAGGCGGGTCGCCTCGCCGGCGAACACCTGCTGCCCGGCCAGGCCGTCGTCGGCCAGGTTGAACGCGAACTTGAGCATCCGGATCGCCTGCGGCGACTTCGTCGCGACGATCCGCGCGTACTCCAGCGCGGCGTCCTCGAGGTCGGCGTGGTCGACGACGTCGTTGACGGCGCCCCACGCCATCGCCTGCTCGGCGGAGTACTCGCGCGCCAGGAAGAAGATCTCCCGCGCCCGCTTCTGGCCCACCTGCCGGGCGAGCAGCGCCGAGCCGTAGCCGCCGTCGAACGAGCCGACGTTGGCGTCGGTCTGCATGAACCGGGCGTGCTGGCGCGAGGCGATCGTCAGGTCGGCGACGACGTGCAGGGAGTGCCCGCCGCCCGCGGCCCAGCCGTTCACGACGGCGACCACGACCTTCGGCATGGTCCGGATCAGCCGCTGCACCTCGAGGATGTGCAGCCGGCCCGCGCGCGCCGGGTCGATGGCGTCGGCGGTCTCGGCGTCGGTGGAGCCGGTGTACCGGTAGCCGTCCCGGCCGCGGATGCGCTGGTCGCCGCCGGAGCAGAACGCGTACCCGCCGTCCTTGGGGCTCGGCCCGTTGCCCGTGAGCAGGACGGTCCCGACGTCGGAGGTCATCCGCGCGTGGTCGAGCACCCGGTACAGCTCGTCGACCGTGTGCGGCCGGAACGCGTTGCGCACCTCGGGCCGGTCGAACGCCACCCGGACCACCGGGAGGTCCCGCGCGGTGCCGTCCGCCGACCGCGCGACGCCGCGGTGGTACGTGAGGTCCGTCAGGTCCTCGAAGCCGGTGACCGTGCGCCAGCGGCTCGGGTCGAAGGTGTCGGAGACGCGCGGGGGGAGCGGGGCGGCGGCGGGGTCGGTCACGCTGCCCAGCGTAGGGCGGCGGCGAGCCTCTACGCTGAGCCGCGTGCACGTCTACGCCATCCCCCTGCGGACGCGCTTCCGCCGGATCGCGGTGCGCGAGGGCGTGCTGGTCCGCGGGGACGCGGGGTGGGGCGAGTTCAGCCCGTTCTGGGACTACGACGCCGCGGAGTCGGCCGCCTGGTGGCGCGCGACCCGCGAGGCGGCGGACGAGGGCTTCCCGGCGCCGGTCCGCGACCGGGTGCCCGTGAACGTCACCGTGCCGGCGGTCGGCCCCGACGCGGCGCGCCGGATCGTGCTGGCCTCCGGCGGCTGCACGACGGCGAAGGTGAAGGTCGCCGAGCCGGGCCAGGGAGCCGCGGAGGAGGCCGACCGCCTGGCGGCGGTGCGCGACGCGCTCGGCCCCGGCGGGTCGATCCGCATCGACGCGAACGCGGCGTGGGACGTCGACACCGCGGTCGAGCGGCTGAAGGTGCTGGACCGCGCGGCCCGCGGGCTCGAGTACGCGGAGCAGCCGGTCGCCTCCGTCCGGGACCTCGCGCGGCTGCGCCGGGCGACGCACGTGCCGATCGCCGCCGACGAGTCGATCCGGCGGGCCGAGGACCCGATGGCGGTCGTCCGCGCCGAGGCCGCCGACGTCGTCGTGCTCAAGGTGCAGCCGCTCGGCGGCGTGCGCGCCTGCCTCGATCTGGCCGAGCAGGTCGGCCTGCCGGTCGTGGTGTCGTCCGCGCTGGAGTCGTCGGTCGGGCTGGCGGCGGGCGTGGCCCTCGCGGCGGCGCTGCCGGAGCTGCCGTTCGCGTGCGGGCTCGCCACCGCCCAGCTGCTCACCGACGACGTGGCCGACCCGTCGCTGCTTCCGGTCGACGGCGCGCTGCCGGTGGCGGCGGCGCGCGCGGTCGTCCCGAGCCAGGAGCGCCTCGCGGCGACCGCGGCGGACGCGGCCACGGAGGCCCGCTGGACCGAGCGCCTGGCCGCGGTGCGGGCGGTGTCGCGGTGACGGCCGGCGACGGTGCCGTGGGCCCGGACGCCGCCCCCGCTCCCGCGCCCGGCCCCCGCGGTCCCGTGCGCGGCGCCCCCGCGGCCCAGGCGGCGCGCCTCCTGGTGCAGGAGCTCGCCGCGCACGGCGTGCGGGACGTCGTCCTGGCGCCCGGCTCGCGGAGCGCCCCGCTGGCGTACGCGCTGGCGGAGGCCGCCCTCCCCGACGCCGAGCGGCCGGCCGGCGCGCCCGCCGTCCGGCTGCACGTGCGGGTCGACGAGCGGTCCGCCGCGTTCCTCGCGCTGGGCCTCGCCCGGGCCGCCGCGGCCGAGGACGCACCGCGCGCCGTCGCGGTGGTCACGACGTCCGGCACGGCCGTGGCGAACCTGCACCCGGCCGTCCTGGAGGCGCACCACGCCGGGGCGCCGCTGCTGCTGCTGACCGCCGACCGCCCGCACGAGCTGCGCGGCACCGGCGCCAACCAGACGACCGTCCAGCCCGGGCTCTTCGGCCCGGCGACCCGGCTGGAGGCCGACGTGCCCGCGCCCTCGGGCCGGCCGGGGGAGGACCGCGACCTGCGGCACCTGGTGTCCCGGGCCGTCGCGGCCGCGCTCGGCGCGCGCACCGGCGACCCGGGGCCCGTGCACCTGGACCTCGCCTACCGGGAGCCGCTCGTGCCCGGCCCCGAGCCGTGGCCGGCGCCCGGCGCCGGGGGCCGGGTCGACGTGCTCGCCCGCACGAGCACCGACCCCGCGGGCGGTGCGGGCGTGCCCGCGCGCGCCGACCTGCCCGGCCCGGTCGTGGTCGTGGCGGGCGACGGGGCCGGACCCGACGCGCGCCGGCTCGCCGAGGCGGCCGGCTGGCCGCTGCTCGCCGAGCCGTCGTCCGGCGCCCGCGGCGGCCGCAACGCCCTCGGCACGTACCGGGTGCTGCTCGGCGACCCCGCGCTCGGCGGCCGGGTCCGCTCGGTGGTGCTGCTCGGGCGCCCGACCCTCAGCCGGCCGGTGTCGGCGCTGCTCGCGCGGGACGACGTCGACCTCACCGTGGTCGCCCCGGCCGGCTCGGGCTGGCCGGACGCCGGGCGGGCCGCCGACCGGGTGCTGCCCGCGCTGCCCGCCGCCTGGCTGGACGGCCCGGCGGACGACCCGGCCTGGCTCGACGCCTGGCGGCGCGCGGACGCCGCGGCCTCCGCCGCGGTCGACGCGGAGCTGGACGACGACCCCGCCGCCCCGCCGACCCGCGCCACCCCGCCGCTCACCGGGCCGCGGGCGGTCCGGTCCGTCGCGGAGGCGTCGCTGCCCGGCGACGTGCTGGTGGTCGGCTCGTCGAACCCCGTGCGCGACCTCGACCTCGTCGCGCGCTGGGCGGAGCCGCCGCTGGTGCTCGCCAACCGCGGCCTGGCCGGGATCGACGGGATGCTGTCGACCGCCGCGGGCGTCGCGCTCGGGCTGCCGCGGCGCCGGGTGCGGGCGCTGGTCGGCGACCTGACCTTCCTGCACGACGTCGGCGGGCTGCTGCGGCTCACCACCGAGCCGGAGGTCGACCTGCAGGTCGTGGTGCTCAACGACGCCGGCGGCTCGATCTTCGCGACCCTCGAGCACGGGGCGCCGGAGCGCGCGCGGACGTTCGAGCGGGTGTTCGGCACCCCGCACGCCGTCGACGTCGCCGCGCTGTGCGCCGGGTTCGGCGTGCGGCACGTGCGGGTGTCCGACGAGACGGCGCTCGCGGCCGCGCTCGCCGCGCCGGGGCGGGGCACGTCGGTCGTCGAGGTGCGGGTGGACCGGGTGGACCGGCGGGCGCTCGGCGAGCGGCTGACCGCCGCCGCGCGGGACGCGGCGCGCGGCGCGCTGGGCGACCCGGCCGACCGGGGCTGAGCGTCCCGAGGTCGTCCCGGGGCGGGGATGGCGCGGGGCGTCGTGGGCCCGGCGCACCGGTCGCGGGTCGCGGCGCGCCGTGTTCGGATGTCCGCCGGGCCGTGGCGGGGACGCCGGACGGGCCGTCTCCGCGGATTCGCAGCGGACTCCCAGGTTCCACCGAGCACGGCCCCAGGACGCGGGGGTCTCATGGTCGGCGAGAAGGAGGTACACCCCATGAGCAGCAGCACCCCCGAGGGTCCGCGGGACGGCCAGGGCGCGCGGGAGCGCACCGAGGACGTCACCGCTGCGACCGAGGCCGTCCCCGCCACGCACGCCGACGCGACGCCCGCCCCGGCGCCCGCCGCCCCCGCGGCCGAGGCCCACCCGCAGGACGCGCCGACCCAGCGCCTCGCGCCCGCGGACACCCAGCAGCTCCCGCCGACGCCCGCCGGCGCGGCCGCGCCGCAGCAGCCGGCCCGCCCGGCGCCGGAGCAGCCGCGGTACGGGCAGTACGCGGCCCAGCACCCGGCCGCGCCGCAGCACCCCGCGGGGCAGCAGCACGCGCCGCAGCACCCCGCGGGGCAGCAGCACGCGTCGCAGCAGCACGACCCGCTCGCCGCGTTCCGCGCGCCGGCCGGCCCGACCGGCCCGCAGGGCCCGACCGGTGGCCCCGAGTACCCCGCCGCGTACGGCGCCCCGGGCGAGCCCGGCACCACCCGCACCCGCACGGCGCGCGACCGCCTGTGGCTGCCGGTCGCGAGCGTCGGCGTCGCCGCCGCCGTCCTGGCCAGCCTCGGCACCGCCGCGCTGACGGGCGCCTTCGCCGACGACACGGGCGCCCGCGAGTCGTCGATCGCGTCGATCGGCCGCGCCAGCAACGACAGCGTGCCGGTGTCCGGCTCGTCCTCGGAGAGCCCGGACTGGCAGGCCGTCGCGTCCGCCGTCCAGGACTCCGTCGTCGCGATCACCGTCACGACGAACGGTGGCGAGGCGCAGGGCTCCGGCGTGATCGTCGACCCCGAGGGCCATGTCGTCACGAACAACCACGTGGTGTCCGGCGCCCAGGACGGCCAGGTCCAGGTCACGCTGACCGACGGCCGGATCTTCACCGCGGACGTCGTCGGCACCGACCCGACCACCGACCTCGCGGTGATCCAGCTCCAGGACGCCCCGGACGACCTGCAGGCCGCGGCCCTCGGCGACTCGTCCGAGGTGACGGTCGGCGACCCGGTCATGGCGGTCGGCAACCCGCTCGGCCTGGCCAACACGGTGACGACGGGCATCGTCTCGGCGCTCGACCGCCCCGTGTCGACCACCGAGAGCGGCAGCAACGAGGCCGTGGTCACGAACGCCATCCAGATCGACGCGGCGGTCAACCCGGGCAACTCCGGCGGGCCGCTGTTCGACGCGCAGGGCCGGGTCATCGGCATCACGTCGTCGATCGCCACCACCTCCAGCGAGTCCGGGTCGATCGGCCTCGGCTTCGCGATCCCGGTGAACCTCGCCGACATGATCGCCGGCCAGCTCATCGAGGACGGCACCGCGGAGCACGCGTTCCTCGGCGTCGGGCTGGTGGACAACACCGCGACCGCCGACGGCGTGACCCGTGCCGGCGCCCAGGTGCAGTCGGTGACCTCCGGCTCGCCGGCCGCCGACGCCGGCGTCCGGGAGGGCGACGTCATCGTGGCCATCGACGGCCGGGCCGTCGCGGGCGCCGAGTCGCTCACGGGCTACGTCCGGGCGTACGCCTCGGGCGACGAGGTCACCCTGACGCTGGTCCGGGACGGCGCGTCGCAGGACGTGGACGTCACGCTCGCGGTGCGCCAGGAGACGGCCGCGAGCGACTCCGGCTCGGGCGGCTCCGGCAGCACCGACCCGCGCGAGATGTCGCCCGACGAGCTCTGGCAGTGGTTCCAGCAGCAGCAGGGCGGCCAGGGCTGACACCGGCCCCCACGAACGGTCTCCGGGCGGGTCCCCCCTGCCCCGCCCGGGGACCGGGGGTGGTGAGCCCGCACCTCGCCACCCCCACCGACGGCCCCCGCGGCGCGCACCCCCTGGCGCCCGCGGGGGCCGTCCCGCGTCCGGGGCCCGGGACGCGGGGTGCCGGCCCGGGGTGCCGGCTCGGGGCGCCGAGATCGGTCGTCCCGCGCGAGGTAGGGCCGTACCGGGCCCTCCCTCGACGTCATCGTCCTCTCTCGACGTGACCGTCCTCTCTCGGCGGGCGGTTCGACCGCCGCGCCGGGGCGGCCCGGTCAGTCCGAGGCCAGCGCCGTCCGCATGGGGACGAGCTTCGCGCGGGACTCCGCCAGCTCCGCCGCCGGGTCGGACGCCGCGACGATGCCGCAGCCCGCGAACAGCCGCAGCCGGCGCGGGTCGTCTGGGTCGAGCTCGGCGGAGCGCAGCGCGATGCCCCACTCGCCGTCGCCGTCCGCGCCGACCCAGCCGACCGGCCCGGCGTACCGGGCGCGGTCCATGCCCTCGATCGACCGGATGAGGTCGCGCGCGGCCTCGGTCGGGGTGCCGCACACCGCGGCCGTCGGGTGCAGGGCGGCGGCGAGCGCCAGCGACGTCGGGTGCGGGCCGCCCTCGGCGTCGCCGCCGCCGAGCACCGCGGTCACGTCGGAGGCCAGGTGCAGGACGTTCGGCAGGTGGAGCACGAACGGGGCGTCCGGCACGTTCGTCGACGAGCAGTACGGCGCCAGGGCCCGGGCGACGGACGCGACCGCGTACTCGTGCTCCTCGAGGTCCTTGGACGAGTGCGCGAGGATCGCGGCGCGCGCCAGGTCGGCGTCGTCGTCGCCGGTGCGGCGGATCGTGCCGGCGAGCACGCGGGAGGTCACCAGGCCCTTGTCCGAGCGGACCAGCAGCTCGGGGGTGGCGCCGATCAGCCCGTCGACGGAGAACGTCCACGTGGTCGGGTACCGGTCGGCCAGGCGGCGCAGCGCGTGCCGGACGTCCAGCGGCTCGGCCGTCGTGGCGACCTCGTCGCGCGCCAGCACGACCTTGTCGAGCTCGCCGGACCGGATCGCCGCGACGCCGCGCGCGACCACCGCGGGCCAGTCCTCGGCCTCGACGGCGCCCGACGCGTAGGCCACCGGGCCGGGGGCACGGACCGGGGTCAGCCCGGCGACGTGCCGCGCGACCAGCGACCAGTCCGGGGCCGCGCCGAGGGTGCCGGCCGTCTCGACGACGGTCAGCCAGGCGTGCCCGTCGCGGCGGCCGACGACCACCCGCGGCACGACGAGCACGCCGCCCGCGGCGGACCGGGAGTCGAACGCGAACGACCCGAACGCGACCGGGCCGGTGCCGGGCAGCCCGACCTCGTCCCGCACCACGGCGTGCCCGACGACGCCCTGCCACCAGCGCTCGGCGTCGGCGAACCGCGACGCGCCGCCGACCTCGACCCGCGCCGCCTCGCCCCAGCCCACGAGCCCGTCGCCGCGGCGCACCCAGGTGAGGGGGGCGTCCTCCGGGAGGAGGGACAGCAGGTCGTCCGGGGCGTCGAGCGGGACGGTGCGCACCACGAGCGGCTCGGGGTGCGAGGACGCCGCGCGCTCGCGGTCGTCGAGGGGGCTGGTCATCGCCGACCAGGGTACGACCGCGCGGGCCGGCCCGCGGTCGCGCGGTCGACCGCCGACGTCCGCGACGAGTGGAGGATCCGGCCGGACACGCCGGGCGCGTGTCGGGCCGGATCTTCCACCCGAGGTCGTCGCGCCCACCCCCACCCGCGCGCGGGCACCGCGCGCGACCTGACACGATGGGCCCCATGCCCCGCGCCTCGCTCGACAAGGACCCGCACGACGTCGCCACGATGTTCGACGGCGTCGCCCGCCGCTACGACCTGACCAACGACGTGCTGTCGCTCGGGCAGGACCGGATGTGGCGCCGGGCCACCCTCAAGGCGCTCGACGCGCTGCCGGGCGAGACCGTGCTGGACCTGGCCGCCGGCACCGGGACCTCGAGCGAGCCGCTGGCCGACGCGGGCGTGAAGGTCGTCCCGTGCGACCTCTCCACCGGCATGCTCACGGTCGGCAAGCGCCGCCGCCCCGACCTGCCGTTCACCGCCGGCGACGCGACCGCGCTGCCGTTCGCGGACGGCGTCTTCGACGCGGTGACGATCTCGTTCGGCCTGCGCAACGTGGTGGACACGGTGGGCGCGCTGGAGGAGATGCGCCGGGTGACGCGGCCGGGCGGCCGCCTGGTGGTGTGCGAGTTCTCGACGCCGACCTGGGCGCCGTTCCGCACGGTGTACTCGGGCTACCTCGTGAAGGCGCTGCCGGCGGTCGCGAAGGTCGTCGCGCGCGAGTCCGCCGCGTACGACTACCTCGCCGAGTCGATCCAGGACTGGCCGGACCAGCTCGGCCTCGCGAAGCTCCTCAAGGAGTCCGGCTGGACCTCGGTCGGGTACCGGAATCTGTCCGGCGGGATCGTCGCCCTGCACCGCGCGACAAATCCTGGGATCAATTAGTCGCGATTCATGGGACGAAAGTCCCGCAAATGCCCTGGTCAGAAGCAGAGACGCTACTGAGGCAAACCTTCGCAGACAGATCGTTGGTCTTCTCACTAGACTCGCCCTGTCAACAGGTGTGAAGGCATTCACAAATGGGGCGAACTGTGCAGAGTGGCAAGAGCGACGACGCCGACGTCATCGTGGTGGGCGCGGGACCCGCGGGGTCCAGCGCGGCGTACCACTGCGCTGCCGCCGGCCTGTCCGTCCTGCTGCTCGACAAGGCCTCGTTCCCGCGGGACAAGATCTGCGGCGACGGCCTGACGCCCCGCGCGGTCGCCGAGCTCGTCCGGATGGGCGTCCCGCTGCGCGAGCAGGACGGCTGGATCCGGAACGTCGGCCTGCGGGTCCTCGGCGGCGGCCACGTCGTCGAGCTGCCCTGGCCGGAGCTGTCGTCGTACCCGTCGTACGGCCTGGCCCGCGCCCGCACGTCCCTCGACCACCTGCTGCTCGAGCACGCCCGCGCCGCCGGCGCCAAGGTGCAGGAGCGGACCAACGTCACGGGCCCGCTGGTCGACGAGCGCACCGGCCGCGTGGTCGGCGTGCAGGCCCGGCCGGTCGACGCCGACGGGCGCCGCGCGGGCGAGCCGGTCGAGTACCGCGCCCCCGTCGTCATCGCCGCCGACGGCGTGTCCGCGCGGCTCGCGACCGGCCTCGGCCTGGAGAAGCGCCAGGACCGTCCGATGGGCGTGGCGGTGCGGACCTACTTCGAGACGCCCCGGCACGGCGACCCGTGGATGGAGAGCCACCTCGAGCTCTGGGACGGGAAGCCCGGCGAGTCGGACCTCATGCCGGGGTACGGCTGGATCTTCTCGCTGGGCGACGGCACGGCCAACGTCGGCCTGGGCTCGGTGTCCTCGACCGCCGCCGCGACCAAGGTCGACTACAAGGACCTGTTCGCGAAGTGGATGGGGAACGCGCCCGCGGAGTGGGAGTTCACCCCGGAGCACCAGCTCGGCCCGGTCCGCGGCGCCGCGCTGCCGATGGGCTTCAACCGCGGCCCGCTGTACGGTCGCGGCCTCCTGCTCGTCGGCGACGCCGCCGGGATGATCAGCCCCTTCAACGGCGAGGGCATCGCCTACGCCCTGCAGGCCGGCCGGGTCGCGGCGGACGCCATCGTCCAGGCCACCGCCCGGGGCACCGCCGCGGGACGCGAGCGCGCGCTCGCCACCTACGGCGCGCGCATGCGGGACGACCTCGGCGGGTACTACACGCTCGGCCGGGTGTTCGTGAAGCTCATCGAGCGCCCGGAGGTCATGCGCGCGTGCACGCGCTACGGCCTGCCTCGCCCGCTGGTCATGAAGCTCACGCACAAGCTGCTGGCCGACTGCTACGAGCCGCACGGCGGCGACTGGGCCGACCGCACCATCTCCGCGCTCACGCGTCTGGCGCCCGCCTCGTGACGGCCGCCCCCCGCACCGGGCCGCCCTGACCCGCGGCGCACCAGCGGCCTCCGCCGGCCTCGCCCGCCGGCTGCGCCCGCCCCGCAGCCCCACGGAAGCGCTCCACCCCCCACGCAGGAGAGCACCGATGACCAACCCGTACGTCCCGCTCCTCGTCATGATGGGCGTGGCCGCCGTCCTCGCGGTGGGCGGCCTCGCCGCCAGCGCCGTCGTGGGCCCGAAGCGCTACAACCGCGCCAAGCTCGAGGCCTACGAGTGCGGCATCCAGCCGACCCCGCACGCCGTCGGCGGCGGCCGGTTCCCGGTGAAGTACTACCTGGTCGCGATGACCTTCATCATCTTCGACATCGAGGTCGTGTTCCTCTACCCGTGGGCCGTCAGCTTCGGGGAGCTGGCGGTGTTCGGGCTGGTGGCGATGGTGGGGTTCCTCGCGCTGATCACCGTGCCGTTCCTCTACGAGTGGCGGCGCGGCGGTCTCGAGTGGGACGAGGACTGACATGGGTATCGAAGAGGCTCCCAGCGGCTTCCTGCTGACCTCGGTCGAGACGCTCGCCGGCCTGGTGCGCAAGGCCTCGCTGTGGCCGGTGACGTTCGGCCTGGCGTGCTGCGCGATCGAGATGATGGCGACGGGCGGGTCCCGGTTCGACATCTCGCGGTTCGGCATGGAGGTGTTCCGCGCCTCGCCGCGGCAGGCCGACCTCATGATCGTCGCCGGCCGGGTGAGCCAGAAGATGGCCCCGGTGGTCCGGCAGGTCTACGACCAGATGGCCGAGCCCAAGTGGGTGCTGTCGATGGGCGTGTGCGCCAGCAGCGGCGGCATGTTCAACAACTACGCGATCGTCCAGGGCGTCGACCACGTCGTGCCGGTCGACATCTACCTGCCCGGCTGCCCGCCGCGGCCGGAGATGCTGATCAACGCGATCCTCGAGCTGCACGAGCAGATCAAGGCCGAGCCGCTCGGGCGGAACCGCGCCGAGATCGCCCGCGACGTCGAGGCAGCCGCGCTGCGCGCCGAGCCGACCTCGCACATGACGGGGCTGCTGCGATGAGCGACGAGAAGAAGGACGCCGCCGCCGCGGCCAAGGCCGGTGACACGGCCGCCGCCGACGCCGGCGCGCAGCGCACCAGCGAGGCGGCGCTCGAGGCCGGCGCCCAGAACGTCCCGGCCGACCGGTCGCTGCCGCTCGAGGTGGTGCAGACCCGGCACGGCATGTTCGGCGTGCACGGGTCCGGCGACACGTCGGGCTTCGGCGGACTGGTGCAGACCGTGGCGCTGCCCGGCCCGAGCGAGCGGCCGTACGGCGGCTGGTTCGACGAGGTCGTCGACGTGCTGACCGAGCTGCTGGACGCCTCCGGCACCGGCGCCCCGGCCGCGCTGGAGTCCGTGGTCGTCGACCGGGGCGAGCTCACGCTGAACGTCGCGCGCGAGCACCTGGTCGAGGTCGCGCGGCACCTGCGGGACGACCAGGACCTGCGGTTCGAGCTGTCGCTCGGCGTCAGCGGCGTGCACTACCCGCACGACGCCGGCCGCGAGCTGCACGCCGTCTACCACCTGGTGTCGGTCACCCACGGCCGCCGGCTCCGGCTCGAGGTCGCGGCGCCCGAGGGCGACCCGACGATCCCCAGCACCGTCGGCGTCTACCCGGCGAACGACTGGCACGAGCGCGAGACCTGGGACTTCTTCGGCCTCGTCTTCACCGGCCGCACCGACCTGGCGCGGATCGAGATGCCGGACGACTGGCCCGGGCACCCGCAGCGCAAGGACTACCCGCTCGGCGGCATCCCGGTGGAGTACAAGGGCGCCACGATCCCGCCGGCCGACCAGCGGAGGACCTACTCATGAGCGCCTCGACCCACACGCCCCGGGCGACCGGCCACCTCGTCGACGACGAGACAGTCGGCCTGCGCACCTTCGAGGCCACCGGCGGCGACTGGTCCGACATCGCCGAGGAGGCGGCCCGGCTCGGCGAGCAGCGCATCGTCGTCAACATGGGCCCGCAGCACCCGTCCACGCACGGCGTGCTCCGGCTCATGCTCGAGATCGACGGCGAGACGGTGACCGAGGCCCGGGCGGGCATCGGCTACCTGCACACCGGCATCGAGAAGAACATGGAGCACCGCACCTGGACCCAGGGCGTGACGTTCTGCACCCGCATGGACTACGTCGCCCCGCTGTTCCAGGAGGCCGCGTACTGCCTCGCGGTCGAGAAGCTGCTCGGCATCACCGACGACGTCCCGCTCCGGGCGAGCGAGATCCGGGTGCTCATGATGGAGCTCAACCGGATCTCCTCGCACCTGGTGTGCCTGGCGACCGGCGGCAACGAGCTCGGCGCCACCACGATCATGACCATCGGGTTCACCGCACGCGAGGAGATCCTGCGGATCTTCGAGATGGTCACCGGCCTGCGGA
This sequence comes from Cellulomonas pakistanensis, assembly GCF_016862755.1. Taxonomy (GTDB): domain Bacteria; phylum Actinomycetota; class Actinomycetes; order Actinomycetales; family Cellulomonadaceae; genus Cellulomonas; species Cellulomonas pakistanensis. The sequence goes on from NZ_BONO01000008.1 coordinate 117,707, forward strand.
TGAACCACGCGTACATCCGCCCCGGCGGCGTCGTGCAGGACATCCCGCCCGGCGGGCTCGACTCGGTCCGCGAGGCGCTGGTCGGCGTGCGGCGGTACCTCACGCAGCTCGAGGACCTCATGCTCGGCCAGCCGATCCTCAAGGGCCGGCTGCAGGACGTGGGCGTGCTCAACCTCGCCGGCTGCATGGCGCTCGGCATCACGGGCCCGATGCTCCGGTCGACCGGCCTGCCGTACGACGTGCGCAAGGCCGCCCCGTACTGCGGCTACGAGACCTACGACTTCGACGTGCCGGTCTCCGAGGGCGCGGACTGCTGGGACCGGATGGTGCTGCGCATCGAGGAGTGCTACCAGTCGATGCGGATCGTCGAGCAGGTCGTCGACCGGCTGCAGGCCTCGGCCGGCACGCCGGTGATGGTCGGCGACCGCAAGATCGCCTGGCCCGCCCAGCTCGCCGTCGGCAGCGACGGCATGGGCAACTCGCTCGACCACATCCGGGAGATCATGGGCACCTCGATGGAGGCCCTGATCCACCACTTCAAGCTGGTGACGGAGGGCTTCCGGGTCCCCGCCGGCCAGGCGTGGCAGACCGTCGAGCACCCCCGCGGCGAGCTCGGCGTGCACCTGGTGTCCGACGGGGGCACCAAGCCGTACCGGGCGCACTTCCGCGACCCGTCGTTCAACAACCTGCAGGCCGTCTCGGTGCTCTGCGAGGGCGGGCAGGTGGCGGACGTCGTCTGCTCCGTCGCCTCCATCGACCCGGTGCTCGGAGGGGTGGACCGCTGATGACCGCCATCGACCACCCGCGCGTGCCCGGCACGGGGCGCCCGCGCGCGGCCTACGACGACGCGACCCGGGAGCGGCTCGCCGCCGACGCGGCGCAGGTCGTCGCCCGGTACCCCGATCCGCGCTCGGCGCTGCTGCCGCTGCTGCACCTGGTCCAGTCCGAGGACGGCTACGTCAGCCCGGCGGGCATCGCGTTCTGCGCCGCGACGCTCGACCTGTCGACCGCCCAGGTGTCCGCGGTCGCGACGTTCTACACCCAGTACAAGCGCCGGCCGAACGGCGAGTACACGGTGGGCGTCTGCACCAACACGCTCTGCGCGATCATGGGCGGCGACGCGATCTGGGAGGACCTCACCGACCGGCTCGGGATCGGGCACGACGAGACGACCGCCGACGGCCGGATCACGCTCGAGCGGATCGAGTGCAACGCGGCCTGCGACTACGCCCCGGTGATGATGATCAACTGGGAGTTCTTCGACAACCAGACGCCGGACTCGGCGGCCGAGGTGGTCGGGCGGCTCGTCGCGGGGGAGCCGGTGGCGCCGACCCGCGGGCCGGGCCGGGTGCAGACGTTCAAGCAGGTGTCCCGGGTGCTGGCCGGCTTCGGCGACGGCCTCGCCGACGAGGGCGTCGCGGCCGGCGAGCCGACGCTGCGCGGCCTGCGGCTGGCCCGGGAGAACGGCTGGACCGCCCCGTCCACCGACGCCGCGGCCCGCACCCCCGAGCAGGAGCAGCAGGCGGAGCCCGCCGCCCCCGCCGCCGGCACCGCGCCCCCGGCGGGCAGCGCGCCGCAGCCCGGCGCCGAGCAGTCCTCCGTCGACCGCCCCGCGGCCGGCGCCCCGGAGCGGTCCGCCGACCAGGAGAAGGCCGAGCACCGCGCCGACGACACGAGTGCCCCCGCCGACAGCGAGAAGGAGTCGTGATGGCCGACGCGACGACCCTGACCCCGGTCCTCAGCGACCGGTGGGACGCCGACCGCCCGTGGGACCTGCGCACGTACGAGTCCCGCGGCGGCTACCGCGGGCTGCGCCGGGCCCTGACCATGGACGCCGCCGACGTGGTGACGACCGTCAAGGACTCCGGCCTCCGCGGCCGCGGCGGCGCCGGTTTCCCGACCGGCATGAAGTGGGGCTTCCTGCCCGCGCCGGACGGCGGCCCGCGCTACCTCGTGGTCAACGCCGACGAGTCCGAGCCCGGCACCTGCAAGGACATCCCGCTGATGATGGCGGACCCGCAGCTGCTGGTCGAGGGCGTGGCGATCACGTCGTACGCGATCGGCTGCCACCACGCGTTCATCTACGTGCGCGGCGAGGTGGTGCACGTCTACCGCCGGCTGCTGCAGGCGGTCGAGCAGGCGTACGCGGCCGGCTACCTCGGCAAGGACGTGCTGGGCAGCGGGTTCGACCTGGACGTCACGGTGCACGCCGGGGCGGGTGCGTACATCTGCGGCGAGGAGACCGCGCTGCTCGACTCGCTCGAGGGCCGCCGCGGCCAGCCGCGCCTCAAGCCGCCGTTCCCCGCGGTCGCGGGCCTGTACGCCCGGCCGACCGTGGTGAACAACGTCGAGTCGATCGCGTCGGTGCCGGGCATCCTTACCGGCGGCGCCGACTGGTTCCGCACGATGGGCACCGAGCGCTCGCCGGGCCACGGCCTGTTCTCGCTGTCCGGGCACGTGACGAACCCCGGGCAGTACGAGGCCCCGCTCGGCATCACCATGCGCGAGCTGCTCGCGATGGCCGGCGGCGTCCGCGAGGGCCACGAGCTGAAGTTCTGGACCCCGGGCGGGTCGTCCACGCCGATCTTCACCGCCGCGCACCTGGACGTCCCGCTCACCTACGAGGAGGTCGGCGCCGCCGGGTCGATGCTCGGCACCCGCGCCCTCCAGGTGTTCGACGAGACGGTGTCGGTGGTCAAGGCCGTGTCCCGGTGGACGCAGTTCTACAAGCACGAGTCCTGCGGCAAGTGCACCCCGTGCCGCGAGGGCACGTTCTGGCTGGCGCAGGTGCTCGGCCGTCTGGAGGCCGGGCAGGGCACGTCGGGCGACATCGAGCTGCTGCTCGACCTGTGCGACAACATCCTCGGCAAGGCGTTCTGCGCCCTCGGCGACGGCGCGACCAGCCCGATCACCTCGGCGATCCAGTACTTCCGGGACGAGTTCGAGGCGGGCACGCACACGCCCGCCGACGTGCTGTTCCCGCCGGAGCGCGCCTCGCTGTTCCCCTACACGCCGCGGCGCAGCGGCCAGCTCGCGGGAGCCCACTGACATGACCGTCACCGCAGCCAAGCCCGCCGGGTCGGGCGCGACGCCGCCGCCCGAGCCGAAGCCCGACGGCGTCACCTTCACCATCGACGGCATCGAGACCACCGTGCCGAAGGGCACCCTCGTCATCCGCGCCGCCGAGCAGCTCGGGATCCAGATCCCGCGGTTCTGCGACCACCCGCTGCTCGCCCCGGCCGGCGCGTGCCGCCAGTGCCTCGTCGAGGTCTGGGCCCCCGGCCGCGACGGCAAGGTCGCCAAGATGCCGAAGCCGCAGGCCTCCTGCACGCTCACCGCGACGCCCGGGATGGACGTCCGCACGCAGCGCACCTCCGCCGAGGCGGACAAGGCGCAGCACGGCGTCATGGAGCTGCTGCTCATCAACCACCCGCTGGACTGCCCGGTCTGCGACAAGGGCGGCGAGTGCCCCCTGCAGAACCAGGCGATGTCGAACGGCCGCAGCCAGACGCGGTTCGTCGACGTCAAGCGGACGTTCCCCAAGCCGATCGCCGTGTCGACCGAGATCCTGCTCGACCGCGAGCGGTGCATCCTGTGCCAGCGGTGCACCCGGTTCTCCCGGGAGATCGCGGGCGATCCGTTCATCGACCTGCAGAAGCGCGGCGCGATGCAGCAGATCGGCCGGTTCGACGCCGACGTGCTGGGCTTCGCCGGAGCGGGGGTGGACCGCGAGGACGCGGCCTCAGACGGGACGCTGGCGTTCGACGACCGCGTCTTCCTCGGTGCCGACATCCCCGTCGGCCCCGCTGCGCCCACGGTGGACGACGACCGATCTGGATCGCCCTTCGCGTCCTACTTCTCCGGCAACACGGTCCAGATCTGCCCGGTCGGCGCGCTGACCGGCGCGGCTTACCGGTTCCGCGCCCGCCCGTTCGACCTGGTGTCGACGCCCGGGGTGGCCGAGCACGACTCGTCCGGCGCGGCGATCCGCGTCGACCACCGCCGCGGCGTCGTGCTGCGCCGGCTCGCGGGGGAGGACCCCGAGGTCAACGAGGAGTGGCTCACCGACAAGGACCGGTTCGCCTTCACCTGGCAGTCCGCCGCCGACCGGATCACCACGCCGCTGGTGCGGGACCGGGCCGCGGACGGCACCCGCGGCGAGCTGCACCCCGCGTCCTGGGCCGAGGCCCTGGAGGTCGCGGCGCACGGGCTGGAGCAGGCCCGGGCCGCCGGCGGCGTCGGCGTGCTGCCCGGCGGCCGGCTCACCGTCGAGGACGCGTACGCGTACGGCAAGTTCGCCCGCGTGGTGCTCGGCACCAACGACGTCGACCTGCGCGCGCGGCCGCACTCGGACGAGGAGCTCGCGTTCCTCGGCCACGCGGTCGCCGGCACCGGCCTGGGCGTCACGTTCCGCGACCTGGAGGCGGCGCCGACGGTCCTGCTCGCCGGCCTGGAGGCCGAGGAGGAGGCGGGCGTCGTGTTCCTGCGGCTGCGCAAGGGCGTGGTCGCGGGCCGGACCCGCGTGCACGCCGTCGCGCCGCTGGCCAGCCGCGGGCTGGAGCGCCTGGACGGGACGCTGCTGCGCGCCGCCCCCGGCACCGAACCCGAGGTGCTGGACGCGATCGGTTCCGGGGAGCTCGCCGACCTGGGTGCCGCGCTCGGCGCCGCGGGCGCGCTGGTCCTGGTGGGCGAGCGCCTGGCCGCGGTGCCCGGCGCGCTGTCCGCCGTGCTCCGGCTGGCCGAGCGCACCGGCGCCCGCGTCGCGTGGATCCCGCGGCGCGCCGGCGAGCGCGGCGGCGTCGAGGCCGGCGCCCTGCCGACCCTGCTGCCCGGCGGCCGCCCGGTCGCCGACGCCGCGGCCCGCGTGGACGTGGCCGCCGCCTGGGACGTCGAGCACCTGCCGACCGAGCCCGGCCGCGACACCGCCGCGATCCTCGCCGCTGCGGCGGACGGCACGCTCGGCGGTTTGCTGGTCGGCGGTGTGGACGTGCGGGACCTGCCCGACCCGGCGGCGGCCCGCGCGGCGCTCGCGGCGACGGGGTTCGTCGTCTCGCTCGAGGTCCGGGCCTCCGAGGTGACCGCGCTCGCCGACGTCGTGCTGCCGGTCGCCCCGCCCGTCGAGCGGCCCGGCACGTTCGTGAGCTGGGAGGGCCGCGTGCGGCCGTTCCCGCAGGCGCTGACCTCGACCGCCATGCCGGACCATCGCGTCCTCGACGCGCTGGCCGACGCGCTCGGCGTGACCCTGGGCCTGCGCACGCTCGCCGAGGTGCACGCCGACGCCGACCCGCTGACCGGCGAGTGGGACGGCGCGCGCGTCGCCGCCCCGGACGTCGCCGCCGCCGAACCGCCGGCCGTCGCCCCCGGGCACGCGGTCCTCGCGTCCTGGCACCAGCTGCTCGACGCCGGCCGGCTGCAGGACGGCGAGCCGTTCCTGGCGGGCACCGCGAAGCGCCCGGTCGCCCGGCTGTCGCCCGCGACCGCCGCCGCCGCGGGGGTGCCGGACGGCGCGCTCGTCACCGTCGCCACCGACGCCGGGTCGATCACGCTGCCCGCCGTCGTCACCGACATGGCCGACCACGTGGTGTGGCTGCCGACCGCCTCGGCGGGCAGCCAGGTCCGGGACGCGCTGCGCGCCGTGCCGGGCGACCCGGTCCGGGTCGGGCCGGCCGCCGGCCCCGACGCCACCGACGAGGAGGTGCCCGCATGATCCCGCTCGCGGCCGCGCTGCCCGCCGCCGCCGCGGAGGGCGGCGCCGCCGACTTCAGCCAGGACGTGTTCTGGGTCTGGGTCGTCAAGGCGGTCGGCATCCTGGTGTTCCTGCTGCTCAGCGTGCTCATCGCCATCTGGTTCGAGCGCCGCGTGGTCGGCCGGATGCAGCTGCGGCCCGGCCCGAACGTGCACGGCCCGTTCGGCCTGTTCCAGTCGCTCGCCGACGCGATGAAGCTGCTGCTCAAGGAGGACGTCACCGTCCGGGCGGCCGACCGGGTCGTCTACGTGCTGGCGCCGTTCATCGCGGTGTTCTGCTCGCTGCTGACGATGGCGGTGATCCCGTTCGGGCCCGAGGTGTCGATCTTCGGCGTCGTCACCCCGCTGCAGCTCACCGACTTCCCCGTCGCGGTGCTCTACATCCTCGCGTGCGCCTCGGTCGGCGTGTACGGCATCGTCCTCGGCGGCTGGTCGTCCAACTCGACCTACCCGCTGCTCGGCGCCGTGCGGTCCACCGCGCAGGTCATCTCGTACGAGCTCGCGATGGGCCTGTCCCTGGTCAGCGTGTTCATCCTGGCCGGGTCGATGTCGACCTCCGAGATCGTCGCCTCGCAGACCACCGTGTGGTGGCTCATCCCGCTGGCGCCGGCGTTCGTCATCTACGTCATCTCCATGGTCGGCGAGACCAACCGCCTGCCGTTCGACCTGCCGGAGGCCGAGGGCGAGCTCGTCGGCGGGTACACCACCGAGTACTCGTCGATGAAGTTCGCGTGGTTCTTCCTCGCCGAGTACATCAACATGCTCAACGTCTCGGCGGTCGCGACCACGCTGTTCTTCGGCGGCTGGCGGGCGCCGTGGCCGCTGTCCTGGATCGGCGACGGGGTGCTCAACACCGGCTGGTGGCCGCTGCTGTGGTTCGTCGCCAAGGTCTGGCTGTTCATGTTCCTGTTCGTGTGGATCCGCGGCACGCTGCTGCGGTTCCGGTACGACCAGTTCATGTCGTTCGGCTGGAAGGTGCTGATCCCGGCGGCGCTGGTCTGGCTGGTGTGCGTCGCGGCGGTCCAGGGCGTGCGGCAGTTCGCCGAGGTGGACGTCCGGGACATGCTGCCGTGGCTCGGCGGGGTGATCCTCGTGGTCGTCGCGCTGTCGTTCCTCGTCCCGGAGAAGAAGCAGGCCCCGCCGGCCCGCGCGGCGGACGAGCCGTTCGACGCGTTCGCCGGCGGCTTCCCCGTGCCGCCGCTCCCCGGCCAGACCCTGCCGCCGTCGCCGCGCGCCGCCCGCCGCCGGGCCCAGGCGCCCGACACCCCCGCCCTCGTCGGCGGGCCGGGCGCCGAGGGCGCGGACGGCGACGCCCCCGAGTCCCCCACCCAGGAGGTGCCGCGTGGCTGACACGCCGGACAGGTCCGTCGAGCGGTCGCAGGGCGGCGGCGAGGTCGCCGCGCCCCGGGTCCGCCCGTACGAGTCGCTGATCCCGAAGCGGAGCCCGGTCGCCGACGCGCTCGCGCCCGCCGCCGGGTTCGGCGTCACGCTGAAGAACTTCTTCAGCCGGACGGTGACCGAGCAGTACCCCTTCGAGGCCGCCCCGGTGAAGCCGCGGTTCCACGGCCGGCACCAGCTCAACCGGTACCCGGACGGCCTGGAGAAGTGCATCGGCTGCGAGCTGTGCGCGTGGGCGTGCCCCGCGGACGCGATCTACGTCGAGGCGTCGGACAACACCCCCGAGAAGCAGATGTCGCCGGGGGAGCGGTTCGGCAGCGTCTACCAGATCAACTACCTGCGCTGCATCTTCTGCGGGCTGTGCATCGAGGCCTGCCCGACCCGCGCGCTCACCATGACCAACGAGTTCGAGCTCGCCGGCCCGACCCGCGAGGGCCTGATCTTCGAGAAGCAGGACCTGCTGGCGCCGCTGGCCGAGGGCATGCTCGCCGCGCCGCACCCGATGGTCGAGGGCACGACCGACACCGAGTACTACCGCGGCGAGGTCACCGGGCCGACCGCGGCGCAGGTCGACTGGGTCGCGGAGCAGCGGCCCGACGACCCGACGCTGGCGGCGGCCCGCCGCAGGGCCGGGACCACCGCCGCGCCCGCCACGGCGTCCGCCGACGCGCCCGCGCCCACCGGGCCGGTCGGGCGGGAGGCCCGATGACCCCGTCGACCGCCGAGACGGTCCTGTTCTGGGTGCTGGCGCCGGTCATGGTGCTCGCCGCGTCCGGGCTGCTGCTCACGCGCAAGGCGGTGCACGCCGCCCTGTGCGTCATCACCGTGATGATCTCGCTGGCGTTCCTGTACGTGGCCCAGGAGGCGCCGTTCCTCGGCGTCGTCCAGGTGGTCGTCTACACCGGCGCCGTCATGATGCTGTTCCTGTTCGTGCTCATGCTGGTGGGCGTCGACGCGTCCGACTCCCTGGTCGAGACCCTCCGCGGCCAGCGCTGGGTCGGCTGGCTCGGCGCGCTCGGGCTGGGCGTCGTGCTGGTCGGCGTCGTCGGCCGCGCGACCTACCCGTCCGCCGTCGGGCTCGCGGAGGCCAACGCCCCCGGCAACCCGACCGGCGTCGCGCGGATCATCTTCGGCCAGCACGTGTTCGGGCTCGAGGTCGTCGGGGCCCTGCTGGTCACCGCGGCGCTCGGTGCGCTGGTGCTCACCCACCGGCAGCGCCTGACGCGGGTCGTCAAGCAGCCGGAGCGCGCCGCGGCCCGCGTCGCCGCCGGCGCCCGGCTCACCCCGCTGCCGGCCCCCGGCGTGTACGCGCGGCACAACGCGATGGACGTGCCGGCGCTCGACCCGGCCGGGAACCCGATCGACGAGTCGGTGCCCCGCGTGCTGCGGATCCGCGGCCAGGAGGCCGGGACCGCCGAGTACCGCGCGGACACCTACCGGCGTGCGGTCACGGCCGTGCTCGCGGAGCGGGGCGCGGTCGGCGACGGCGAGGTCGACGCGGCGCTGGGGGCCGTCGCGGACGAGCCGCGCCCGGCCGCCGCGCCGCCGGGGACCACCACCGGTCCGACGGCGGACATCGACCTGGGCGGCGGCTCGACCCGGACGGAGACCGAGCGGTGACCCTCACGAACTACCTGGTGCTCTCCGGGATCCTGTTCTCGATCGGCGCCGCGACGGTGCTGCTGCGCCGCAACGCGATCATCGTGTTCATGGGCGTCGAGCTCATGCTCAACGCGACGAACCTCGCGCTGGTGACGTTCTCCCGGCTGCACGGCGACCTGACGGGCCAGGTCATGGCGTTCTTCGTCATGGTCGTGGCCGCGGCGGAGGTGGTCGTCGGCCTGGCGATCATCGTGTCGATCTTCCGCACCCGGAAGTCGGCCTCGGTCGACGACATCAACCTGCTGAAGAGCTGAGGGGACCGTGGACGTGAACTCCCTCGCCCCGCTGCTGGTGGCGGTGCCGCTGGCGAGCGCGGCGGTGCTGCTGCTGCTCGGGCGGCGCTCCGACCGCTGGGGCCACTGGCTGGGCCTGCTGGCGTCGACCGCGGCGTTCGTCGTCGGCGCGCTGCTGCTGGTCGAGCTGCTGGGCCGGCCCGCCGACCAGCGGTCGGTCGACGTGCACCTGTTCGACTGGATCTCCGCGGGGCGGTTCGACCTGTCGGCGGGCCTGCTGGTCGACCCGCTGTCGCTGACCTTCGTCCTGCTCGTGACGTTCGTCGGGTCGCTCATCCACCTGTACTCGGTCGCGTACATGGCGCACGACGCCGCCCGGCGCCGGTTCTTCGCCTACCTCAACCTGTTCGTCGCGGCGATGCTGCTGCTGGTCCTCGCGGACTCGTACCTGCTGCTGTTCGTCGGCTGGGAGGGCGTCGGCCTGGCGTCCTACCTGCTCATCGGGTTCTGGAACCACCGCACCCCGTACGCGGTCGCGGCCAAGAAGGCGTTCGTCGCGAACCGGGTCGGCGACCTCGGCCTCCTGATCGCGCTCATGCTCATGCTCGCGACGTTCGGGGCCGTCGACTTCGCGTCGGTGTCGGCGGGGATCGACGGCGGGCTGGCGTCCACGGCGACGCTCACCGCGATGGGCCTGCTGCTGCTGCTCGCGGCGTGCGGCAAGTCGGCGCAGTTCCCGCTGCAGTCCTGGCTCGGCGACGCGATGGCCGGCCCGACCCCGGTGTCCGCGCTCATCCACGCGGCCACGATGGTCACCGCCGGCGTCTACCTCATCGTCCGGTCCGCGCCCGTGTTCGAGGGCGCGCCCACCGCGCAGCTCGTCGTCACGATCGTCGGCGCGATCACCCTGGTGTTCGGCGCGATCGTGGGCTGCGCCAAGGACGACATCAAGAAGGCGCTCGCCGCGTCGACGATGTCGCAGATCGGCTACATGGTGCTCGCCGCCGGCCTCGGCCCGGTCGGGTACGCGTTCGCGATCTTCCACCTGGTGACGCACGGCTTCTTCAAGGCCGGCATGTTCCTCGGCGCCGGGTCGGTCATGCACGGCATGGACGACCAGACCGACATGCGCCGGTTCGGCGCGCTGCGCCGGTACATGGTCGTCACCTGGGTGACGCTCGGCCTCGGCTGGCTCGCGATCCTGGGCATCCCGCCGTTCTCCGGCTTCTGGTCGAAGGACAAGATCATCGAGTCGGCGTTCGTGGTGCCCGAGGTCGGGGGCGAGTGGCGGGCCTGGCTGTTCGGCGCGGTCGCGCTGATCGGCGCCGGGATCACCGCGTTCTACATGTCGCGGCTGTTCTTCATGACGTTCCACGGGAAGAAGCGCTGGACCCGGGACGCGGACGGCCACGAGCCGCACCCGCACGAGTCGCCCGCGCTCATGACGATCCCGATGATCGTGCTCGCGGTCGGCTCGGCCGGGCTCGGCTTCGTGCTCCAGGCAGGCGGCTTCACCACCTGGCTCGAGCCGGTCACCGGGCACGTCGAGCACCACGAGCCCGTGCTGCCGGTGCTGGTCATCCAGGTCGTCACGCTGCTGGCCGTCGTCGTCGGCCTCGCGCTCGCCTGGCGGCAGTACGCCTCGCTGCCGGTGCCCGAGACGGCACCGGAGGGGTCGGCGCTCACGCGCGCGGCCCGGGTCGACCTCTACCAGGACGCCGTCAACGACGCCGTGCTGGTCGAGCCCGGCCGCCACCTGACCCGCTCCCTCGTCTACGGCGACCGCACCGCCGTCGACGGGGCGTTCACCGGGCTCGGCCGCCTCACCGTCGGGATCGGGGAGCTCGTGCGCCGGGTGCAGACGGGCTACGCCCGCCAGTACGCCGCCACGATGCTGCTCGGCCTCGTCGTGCTGGCCGCCGTCGTCCTGGTACCTCGGATCTGAGGGGAAGTCGATGTCGTCCACCGTCGCCACCACGGACGTGCCGTGGCTGACCCTCCTCGTCGTGTGGCCGCTGGTCGGCGCGCTCGTCCTGTGGCTGCTGCCGCGGGGGTCGCGCGCCGCGGGCGCGGCCGACGCCGACGCGATCACCGCCGGGCCGCGGCGGTACGCCCGCCAGATCGCCCTCGCCGTCGCGCTCGTCGAGGTCGGGCTCGGCGTCGCCGCGCTGCTGGCCTTCGACGCCGGCGCCGCCGGCGAGCACCAGTTGCGCGAGACCCACGCCTGGATCTCCCAGCTCGGCGTCTCGTACGCGGTCGGCGTCGACGGCGTCGGCCTCGCGCTGGTGCTGCTGTCCGTCGTGCTGGTGCCGGTCGTGATCCTCGCCGCGTGGCGGGAGCAGGGCTCGGGCGCGCTGCCGACCGAGCGGCTCCGGCACTACCTGGCCCTCGTGCTGGTGCTGACCGCGTTCATGGTCGCCGTGTTCGCCGCCCGGGACGTGTTCCTGTTCTACGTGCTGTTCGAGGCCATGCTCATCCCGGTCTACTTCATGATCGGGGCGTTCGGCGGGCCGCGGCGGCGGTACGCGGCGGTGAAGTTCCTGCTGTTCTCGCTCGCGGGCGGCCTCATCATGCTGGCCGGCGTCATCGCGCTCTACCTGCAGGGGCCCGGCGGGCCGCAGGGCTTCCTCACCGAGAACCTCACCGGGCTCGACCTGCCGGTGGGCACCGAGCGCTGGCTGTTCCTCGCCTTCTTCCTCGCGTTCGCGATCAAGGCGCCGATGTTCCCCGTGCACACCTGGCTGCCCGACGCCGCGGAGCAGGCGCCCGCGGGGACGTCGACGCTGCTGGTCGGCGTCCTCGACAAGGTCGGCACCTTCGGCATGCTGACGCTCTGCCTGCCGCTGTTCCCGGACGCGTCGCGGTGGGCGGCGCCGGTGATCGTCGCGCTGGCCGTCGTGTCGATCCTCTACGGGGCGCTGCTCGCGATCGGGCAGCAGGACCTGTTCCGGCTCGTCGCGTACACCTCGGTCTCGCACTTCGGGTTCATCGTGCTCGGCATCTTCGCCTTCACGTCGACCTCGGTGGCCGGCTCGTCCTTCTACATGGTCAACCACGGGCTCTCGACCGGCGCGCTGTTCCTGCTGGTCGGGTTCCTCGCGGCGCGCCGCGGTTCGGCCCGCATCGAGGACTTCGGCGGGCTGCAGAAGGTCACGCCCGTGCTGGCCGGCGTCTTCCTCGTCACCGGCCTGTCCGCGCTGTCGCTCCCGGGGCTGTCGACGTTCGTGTCCGAGTTCCTCGTGCTGGTCGGGTCGTTCGGCACCAACCGGGCCGCGGCCGTGGTCGCGACGCTCGGAGTCGTCCTCGCGGCGGTCTACGTCCTGTGGACCTACCAGCGGCTGTTCGCCGGCCCGGTCCGCGACGACCTCGCCGCGACGCGGGACATCGGCGGTCGGGAGCGGTGGGTCGTCGGCCCGCTGATCGCGATCATGCTGGTGCTCGGCTTCTACCCGGCGCCCGCGCTGCGCCTGGTGGACGAGCCCGCCGCGACCACCGTGACCCACGTGGGCGGCGAGCCGCCCGCGGTCGACATGCCCGTCGCCGAGGACGGCGACCACGAGGGGAGCGAGCAGTGACCTTCACCGTGCCCGAGATCGCGTGGGCGCCGCTCGCGCCGGTCCTGATCGTGCTCGGCGCCGCCGTGGTCGGCGTGCTCGTCGAGGCGTTCGTCCCGCGCCGGGTCCGGCGCCCCGTCCAGCTCGGGCTGACCCTGGCGGCGCTCGCGGGCGCCGTCGTCGCGGTCGCGCTGCTGTGGGACGAGGTCGCGGACACGGGCGGCACCGACGTGCTCGGCGGGTCGCTGCTCGTCGACGGCCCGACGCTCGTGCTGTGGGCGACCACCGCCGTGCTCGCGCTGCTGGCGGTGCTCGTGGTCGCGGACCGGACGTCGACCGGCGAGGACGCGTTCGCGCCCCAGGGCGCTGCCGTGCCGGGGTCCGGCTACGAGGAGGCGGCGCGCGCCGCGGGCCTGCAGCAGACCGAGGTCTACCCGCTCGTGCTGTTCGCGACCGGCGGCATGCTGATCTTCCCGGCGACGGGCGACCTGCTGACGCTGTTCGTGGCGCTCGAGGTGCTCTCGCTGCCGCTGTACCTGCTGACCGGGTTGTCCCGGCGCCGCCGCCTGCTCAGCCAGGAGGCGTCGATGAAGTACTTCCTGCTCGGGTCGTTCGCGTCCGCGCTGCTGCTGTTCGGCATCGCGCTGCTCTACGGGTTCTCCGGCTCGCTCCGGTACGCCGAGATCGCCGACGCCGTCCGCACGGTCGGCGGCATGGACGGGCTGCTGCTGGCCGGCTCGCTGCTCGTGCTCGCCGGGCTGCTGTTCAAGGTCGGCGCCGTGCCGTTCCACTCCTGGACCCCCGACGTCTACCAGGGCGCGCCCACCCCGATCACCGGGTTGATGGCCGCCTGCACCAAGGTCGCCGCGTTCGGCGCGCTGGTCCGGGTGATGTACACGGTGGTGCCCGACCTGCGGTGGGACCTGGAGCCGGTCCTGTGGACGGTCGCGATCGCGACGATGGCCGTCGGCACGGTCGTGGCGCTGGTGCAGACCGACATCAAGCGGGTGCTCGCGTACTCGTCGATCGCGCACGCCGGGTTCGTGCTCACCGGCGTGGTCGCGCTGGTGCAGTCCGGGATCACCGCGGTGCTGTTCTACCTGCTCGCGTACGGCGCGGCGACGGTCGGGGCGTTCGGCATCGTGTCGCTCGTGCGGGAGCGCGGGGCGGTGCGGCCGGGCGCGCGCACGGGCGCGGGCGCGGCGGCGCGGGTCCCGGCGCTGGCGTCGGCGGGATCGACGGCGGACGTCGTCGGGACGGGGGCGGGTGCGGGCGCGGCGGCCGCGGCGGAGGACCGGGCCGGGGTCGGTACCGGCGCCGGCGCCGGTCCGGCCGGGGCGGACGCCGACGGCGAGGAGCCCCCGGTCGAGGCCACGGGTCCCGTGCTCGGCGAGGCCACCCACCTGTCCCAGTGGGCCGGCCTGGGCCGGACGAACCCCGTGCTCGCCACCACGTTCGCGCTGTTCCTGCTGTCGTTCGCGGGCATCCCGCTGACGGCCGGCTTCACCGGCAAGTTCGCGGTGTTCTCCGCGGCCGTCGAGGGCGGCGCCTGGCCGCTCGCGGTCGTCGGCGTGGTCGCCTCCGCCGCGGCCGCGTTCTTCTACGTGCGGATCATCGTGCTGATGTTCTTCACGAGCCCGCACGGCGGCCCCCGCGACGACGCCGACGAGGAGGCCCGGCCCGGCGCCGTCGTCGTCACCTCGCAGGGGTTCGCGGTCGTCGCGATCGCCGCCTGCGCGGCCCTGACGATCCTCCTCGGGGTCCTGCCCGGCCCCGTCCTGGACGCCGTCGCGGGCGTCGCCCAGCTCTTGCCCTGATCGCCCCGACCGCACGCGGCCGTGCGCCCGACCACCTGGGTGGCCGGGTGCACGGCCGCGTCGGTTCTGCCCCGGCCCGCCCGGCCAGATAGGTTCGACCCGTGACTTCCCCGACCGCCCTGCCGCTCGCCGACCCCGTGCTCGCCGAGCGCATCGCGGGACGCCTCGACCAGGTCGAGGAGCGTCTGCGCGCCGCCGTCGCGTACGCCGACCCGCTCGTCGACGACGCGGCGCACCACCTGGCCAACGCCGGCGGGAAGCGCCTGCGGCCGCTGCTCGCGCTGCTGTCCGCCGAGCTGGGTGCCACCGCGGGGTCCGACGACGTCCTGGACGCGGCCGTCGTCGTCGAGCTCACCCACCTCGCGTCGCTCTACCACGACGACGTCATGGACTCCGCGCCGATGCGCCGCGGGGCGCCCGCCGCGCACGAGGTCTGGGGCAACAACGTCGCGATCCTGGTCGGGGACCTGCTGTTCGCACGCGCGTCCCGCACCGTGGCGCACCTCGGCCCGGAGGCGGTCGTCATCCAGGCCGGCACGTTCGAGCGGCTCTGCCTCGGGCAGCTGCACGAGTCCACCGGCCCCGGCGAGGGCGACGACGCGGTGCAGCACTACCTGCAGGTGCTCGCCGACAAGACCGCCTCGCTCATCGCCACCTCCGCGCGGCTCGGCGCCATGTACGGCGGCGCGTCGCCCGAGGCCGTCGAGACCGTCGCCGCGTTCGGCGAGCGGATCGGCGTCGCGTTCCAGCTCGCCGACGACGTGCTCGACCTGACCTCCGACGGCGACGTCTCCGGCAAGACCCCCGGCACCGACCTGCGCGAGCAGGTGCCGACCATGCCCGTCCTGCTGCTCCGGGAGCGCGCCGCCACCGGCGCCGACCCGGCCGACGCCGACCTCGTCGCGCGGCTCGACGGCGACCTGTCCGACGACGCCGTGCTGGCGCAGGTGCTCGCCGACCTCCGGGCGCACGACGTGGTCCGGGAGACCCGCGAGCGGGCGACCGCGCTGGTGTCCGAGGCGGTCGACCTGCTCGCGCCGCTGCCGGACGGGCCGGTCAAGGACTCGTTCGTGTCCTTCGCGGACGCGCTGGTCGACCGGGCGTCCTGACGCCGGTCGCGGGCTCGGGGGGAGCGGGATGAGCACGCCTGCGGGCGCGACGACGGCGTGCGCCGTGTGCGGCGCGGCGCTGGAGCCGGGGGCGGCGTTCTGCGGCGCGTGCGGGACGCGCGTGGCGGTGGCCGCGGCCGGCGGGCCGGCCGGCGTGGGCGGGCCGGCGGGTGCGGGCGGGCCGGCGGGTGCGGGCGGGCTCGTGCCGCCGCCGGTCGGGCCGGTGGATCCACTCGCACCGACACGCCCCGGCGAGCCGGGGCCGGTGGATCCGCTCTCCCCGTCGGCGGCGACCGCGGCGGTGACGACGGCGGACGCGGATGCAGGGCGCGCAGGTGGGGCCACGGGGTGGTCGCTCGGCGCGGACGTCGACGACGCCGTGGCGCCCGTGTGGCGCCGGCTGGCCGCGCTGCTCGTCGACCAGGCGCTGGCGGTGCTCGTCGGCAGCGTGGGCCTGCTCGCCGTGCTGCCCGCGCTGCGCGACGACGGCTCGCTCGGCGCGCTGCTCGTCCCCGGGCTGCTCCTGCTGCTGCTCGCCGCGGGCCAGTGGTTCGCCGAGGCCTTCGGCGGGCGGACCGTGGGCGGCGCGCTGCTCGGCACCCGGACCGTGTCCGCGCGCACCGGGCGCGCGCCCGGCCTGTGGGCGGTGCTGGTGCGCAGCGTCGTGCAGGCGCTCGGCGTCCTGCTCGGCGGGATCGGCGTGTACGTCGTCGCCGGCTCCGGCGCGTGGGACGAGGGCCCCGAGCAGCGCGGCTGGCACGACAAGGCGGCGGGCACGCTCGTGCTCCGCGCCCGGCCCGTGCGGCGGGACGAGCCGGTCGAGGCGTCGGGGGCGGCTGGGCTGCGCGGCGGGACCGCTGCGCCGGCCGGGGCCGCGGCTCCGGCCGCGCGGCGCACGGGGCCGACGTCCGGCCCGCCGCGCCCGGCGGCCGACCGGACCCCGCAGGCCGACGCGCCCGCCGAGCCGCGCGTGCCGCCGACCTCCGGCCCGCCGACCGCTGGGCTCACCGCGCCCGCGGCGTCCACGTCGTCGGCGGCCGCGCAGCCCGGGCCGGTGGAGCCGGAGCCGGTTCCGGTCGAGCCGACGCCGGCCTCGGTCGAGCTGGACCCGGTCCGGGTCGAGTCGAGGCCTGCGCCGGTGGAGCCGACGCCCGCGGCGGTCGAGCCGGAGCCGGTCTTGGTCGAGTCGAGGCCCGCGCCGGTGGAGCCGATGCCCGCGGCGGTCGAGCCGGAGGCCGAGCCGGTCGGGCCGACGCCTGCGCCCGTCGTCGCGCCGGAGGCCGCCCGGGTCGCGCGGGTGCGCGAGCGCAGCGCGCCCGCGCCGAGCACCCAGCCGACGCCCGCCGCCCGGGAGCCCGCGACCGTGGTCGCCCCGGAGCCCGCCGCTCCCGCGCCGCCCGCTCCCGCCGCCCCGCCCAGCGCCCCCGCCGCGCCCGCGCCCGACGCTCCGCGCGGACTGCCCGACGCGACCGTGCCGACGGCCGGGCTCGGCGACCTCGAGCACACCCGCGTCGGCCGCTGGGCGGGTTCCCTGGACGCCGCGTCGTCGACGCTCGCGCTGGTGCTCGACACCGGCGAGCGCGTCCCCGTCACCGGCCCGGGCCTCGTCGGGCGCCGACCGGTCCCCGGTGCGGAGCACTGGGACCACCTCGTCACGGTGGACGACCCGGAGCAGTCGGTCTCCTCGACGCACCTGGCGTTCTGGCCGGTCGACGGCGGCCTCGACGTCGTCGACCGCGGCTCCACCAACGGCACCGTGCTGCTCGACGCCACCGGCAAGCCCTGGACGCTCCCGCCGGGCCAGCCCGCCCGGGTCGGCGCCGGCTGGACCCTGGTCCTGGGCAGCCACCGCATCGCGGTCACGACGGCCTGAGCGCCGAGGTCGAGGGTTGCCGCCCCGCGCCCGGTCGGAAACGCTCGACCTCACCGGAAACCCTCGACCTCGCCGTACGGGCTCGCCCGGCAGAGCGCGCGCCCCGGCGGAGGTCGCGTGCCCCCAGCGATGCCGGCGGGCGGGGAGAGCGCTCACCCCGAGCGGATGAGGACCGCCTGCGGGCGGCGGCGGCAGCATGGGCGGAGCCGGGTCACCCGGTAGGCGCGCCGCCCCGGGGCCGGGGGGACCGGGGCCGGCCGCGCCGACCTCCCGCCGCGGCAGCCCGCGCCGGGCCGGCCGCAGCCTGCGCCGACCGGCGCAGGCCGCGAGAGAGCATCCGACACGTCGAGAGAGCATCCAGTGGATGCTCTCTCGACGTGTTTGATGCTCTCTCGGCGATCCGGGCCGGCGGCCCGAGCGCCCGGCCCGGCCGCCGGCGTCAGAGGGTCGGCGGGGTCCAGGCCAGCTGGACGACCTGGCGGCCCTCGTCGCGCGTCACGAGCTGCGCCCGCCCGGGCACCGACGGCACGGGCTTCGCGCCGCCGACCAGCGCGCCCTCGTCGGGGCTGCCCGACATGACGATGCCCGGCGCGGCGAGGTCGCGGAGCGCCTGCAGCACGGGCTCGTACATCGCGCGACCCGCGCCGCCGGAGCGGCGGGCGAGTACGAGGTGCAGGCCCACGTCGCCGGCCTGGGCGAGCAGCGGCACGAGCGGCTGCAGCGGGTTGCCGGTGGTCGTCGCGACGAGGTCGTAGTCGTCGACGATCACGTACACCTCGGCGCCGGTCCACCACGACCGGGACCGCAGCTGCTCGGGCGTCACGTCCGGCCCGGGCAGCCGGCCGCGCAGGTAGTCCGCGAGCCCGGCGATCTCGGCCGCCGCCTGGTCCTGGGTCGTGAAGTACCCGGCGAGGTACTCCTCGGGGATCTCGCCGAGCAGGGACCGGCGGAAGTCGACCGCGAAGATCTGCGCCTGCTGCGGGGTGTGCAGCCGCCGGACCTCGGAGGCCACGGCGCGGAGCAGCCCGGACTTGCCGGACCCGCCGTCGCCGAACGCGTACAGGTGCGGCTCCTCGGTGACGTCGATCCCGACCGGCGCGAGCGCGGCCTCGTCGATACCGAGCAGCAGGCGGCGGGCGTCGGCGCGGGGGTCGGACCGGACGCGGTCGAGCGTGACCTCGTCGGGCAGCAGCCGCAGCTTGGGGCCGGCCGGGCCCTGCCACGCGGCGTTCACCGCCTCGACGAGGTGCGCGACGCCGGCGCCGAGCGTGTCCGGCGAGGGGTCGGCGTCGACGCGGGGCAGCGCGGTGAGCACGTGGTGCTTCGACACCGCGAGGCCGCGGCCCGGGCGGTCCTTGGGCACGTTGACGGCGACCTTGCGGTCGATCTCCGAGTCCATCGGGTCGCCGAGCCGGAGCTCCAGCCGCGTGCCGAACAGGTCCTTCACCTGCGTGCGGAAGTCCATCCAGCGCGCGGCCGTCGCCACCAGGTGCACGCCGAACGTCAGGCCGCGGCCGGCGAGCGCCTGGATGCGCGCCTCCAGCTCGTCGAACTCGGCGCGGATCGTGGACCAGCCGTCGACCAGGAGGAACACGTCGCCGTAGCCGTCGTCGGCAGTGCCCTGCGCGCGGCGGGTCCGGTAGGTCTCGATCGAGTCGATGCCGTTCGCGCGGAAGTACCGCTCGCGCTCGTCGACGATCGACTCGACCTCGGCGACCGTGCGGCGCACGACGTCCGGCTCGGCCCGGGACGCCACGCCGGCCACGTGCGCCAGCGCGGCCAGGGGCGCGAACGTGCCGCCGCCGAAGTCGAGCACGTAGAACTGCACCTCGAGCGGCGTGTGCGTGAGCGCCAGCGCGGTGACGACGGACCGCAGCACGGTGCTCTTGCCGGTGCGCGGGGCGCCGACGACCGCCATGTGGCCGGCGGCGCCGCCGAGCGACACGGTGAGGTTCTCGCGGCGCTGCTCCAGCGGCCGGTCGACGGTGCCGAGCGGGACCGTGAGCGTGCCGGCCGCGCGCCAGCCCGGCGACACCAGGCCGAGGCGCGGGTCGGCGACCAGATCGGGCATGAGCTCGTCGAGGGTGCGCGGGACCACCAGCGGCGGCAGCCACACCTGGTGCGCGGGCGGGCCCTGGTCCTTCATCCGCTGCACCGCGATGTCGAACGTGGCGCGCGACTCCTCGGGCTCGCTCGCGACGACCTCGGTGGAGGCGGGCTCGACCTCGACGGCGCCGAGCACGGGCGCCGCCGTGAACGACTCGAGCCGGGTCAGCCCGGTGCCGGCGACCGTGCCGCCGGCCGCGGTGCGGCGCCGGGCCTTCGGCGGCCCGGACACGTAGGCGGCGCGGAACTGGATCATCGTCGTCGTGTCGGGCTTGAGGTAGCCCATGCCCGGGACCGGCGGCAGCGTGTACGCGTCGGGGACGCCGAGCACGGTGCGCGACTCGGCGGCCGAGAACGTGCGCAGGCCGATCCGGTAGGACAGGTGCGACTCCAGCCCGCGGAGCCGGCCCTCCTCCAGCCGCTGCGACGACAGCAGCAGGTGCATCTGCAGCGACCGGCCGAGGCGGCCGATCGTGACGAACAGGTCGACGAACTCGGGCTTCGCGGACAGCAGCTCGGAGAACTCGTCGCAGACGATGAGCAGCGCGGGCAGCGGCGCCAGGTCCGTGCGGCCGCCCTTGCGCGCCTTCTCGTAGTCGGCGACGTTGGCGAAGTTGCCCGCGGCGCGCAGCAGCTCCTGGCGGCGGACCATCTCGCCCTGCAGGGCGTCCTGCATGCGGTCGACGAGCGTGAGCTCCTCGCCGAGGTTGGTGATGATCGCGGAGACGTGCGGCATGTCGGCCATGCCGGCGAACGTCGCGCCTCCCTTGAAGTCGACGAGGACGAAGTTGAGGTCCTCGGACGAGTGGGTCATCGCGAGCGCGAGCACCAGGGTGCGCAGCACCTCGGACTTGCCGGAGCCGGTCGCGCCGATGATCAGGCCGTGCGGGCCCATGCCCTGCTGGGCGGACTCCTTGATGTCGAGCGCGACGGGCTGGCCCTGCGGGGTGACGCCGATCGGGACGCGGAGCCGGTCGCGGGGCAGGCGCGGCCGCCAGGCGACGCCCAGGTCGAGGTCGCGGACGTCGCCGACGCCGAGCAGGTCGACCAGCTCGGACGACACCTCCTCGTCGCCGCGCTCGGGGCCCGACTCGACGTGCAGCGGGAGCAGGCGGCGCGCGGTGGCCTCGGCGTCCGCGACGGACATCTGGTCGCCCTCGACCCGGACCGGCGCGTTGCCGAGCCGCAGCACGTCGACCGGGGCGCGGACGGTGTCCTCGGTGGCGACGGAGCCGCCGACGTTGAGCCGCAGCGTCGTCGGCTCGTCGAGCTCGTCCCAGCGGTCGGGCAGCTCGAGGACGGTCACCCCGAGGACGCCGTCGGTGGTGAGAATCGCGTTGCCGACCGGGACGTGCCCGCCGTCGACCACGACCAGCACGTGGGGGAGCGGCGCCTCCGCGGCGTAGCCGAACCGCGGGCGGTCGGTCAGGTCCTCGGGCAGCAGCGACTCGACGTCCGCGAGGGTGGTGCCGATCATGCGCGCGGCGCCGACGGCGTCCCGGGACCGCGTCGAGTGCGCGTGCGGCAGCCACTTGACCCAGTCCCACTCCGGCAAAGCGGCGTCGCTCGCGACGACGGCGATCTGCAGGTCCTCGGGCGCGTGGAACGTGGCGAGCTGGCTGACGACAGCGCGGGCGAGCGCCCGGGACTCGGCGGCCGCGCCGGTGACCTCGATGCGGGCGACCGAGCGCACGTCGAACGCCAGCGGGACGCCCTGCTGGACGCGGTGGGTGACGAGGAACCGGTGCGCGGCGGACGCGGCCACCGGGTCCAGCTGCGCCAGCGGCGGCGTCTGCGGGGCCTCGAGCTCGAGGCACAGCGGCTGCGCGCCGACGCCGACGCGCGCGACCAGGAAGTCGTCGTGCTGGGACCGGCGCTCCCACACGCGGGTGCGCTCCTCGGCGACGGCCGGCAGCGCGCGCGGGTCGGGCGAGGTCCACTCGGCGGCGCGGCGCTGGGCGCCCGCGGCCTGGCGCACGGAGCTCCGCAGGTCGGACAGGTACGCCAGGTACTCGCGGCGCGCGCCCACGACCTGCGCCTGGTGCTGCGACCGCTGCCGCCAGCCGTTGACGCCGACGAACCCGAGCGACGCCAGCAGGAACATGCCCGCGGCGATGTAGCCGCGCGGGCCGGGCTGGTTCATCGCGACGAACACGATCGACCCGACCGACCCCAGCATCGGGATGGCGTTGGCGAGCAGGCCGCTGACGCCGTCGGACGCCTGGATCTCGGGCGGGGGCTGCAGGACGACCTGTCCGCTGGGGACGGCGGGCGGCTCCAGGCGCGTCCCCTGCTGCGTCGCGATCGACATCGTCGGCGCTCGGTCCCTCCTGCCGGGCCGGGAGGCGCGCGCCCCCCGGCGTTCCTGTGGCGTCAACCTACCCGCCCGGGCGCGCGCGGGGCGGCCGGCGTTCCACCGTCCGGGCGATCCTGCCGCGACAGCACCCCGGTCGGCGGGCGGCCGGGGTGCTGACCGGCTCTGACCGCATAGCATGACTGGCGCCGCGCCCGGGGCGGGCGGGACCGCCGCCGACGCCCGACGAGCGCGCGACCTGGCGGAGGGAGAGCGCGTGACGGTGCAGGCACCCGGCGCGCCCCTGACCCGCGTCGCCGTGCACCTGGGCGCCCGCCGCCTCGACGTCGCCCTGGACGCCGCCCGGACGCTCGGTGAGCTGCTCGCCGCCGCCGGGGTGCCGCTCGTGCCGGGGCTGCTGGCGCTCGACTCGTCCGGCCGCGCGCTCGACCTGGCCGCCCCGGTCGCCGAGCAGGTGGCCGACGGGGCCGTCGTGCACGTCGTGGCGCCCGCGCCGCGCCCTCGGGGCCGCGCCGCGCGCGCCCGGGCGGAGTGGGTCGCGCGCCGGCCCGACCCGCAGCCCGCGCTGCTCGGCGCCGCCGCGGCGACCTCCGGCGTGCTGGCGGCCGTGGCGCTGATCGACCCGGTCGCGCGCGGCTGGCTCGCGCTCGCCGCCGCGCTGGTGCTCGGCGTCGCCGCCCTCGTGCTCGCCGTCGTCCCCGTGGCCGCCGCGACCGCCGCGACGCTGGCCGCGCCCGTCCTCGGGTTCGCCGCGGGCGTGGCCGCCGTCGACCCCGCCGGCTCGGCCGACCGGCGGCTCGCGCTCGTCGCGGGGCTCGTCGCCGCCACGGCCGCCGCCGCCGTCCGCTGGGTCGCCACCCGCGCGCAGCGGCAGGGGCAGGACGTCGCCGGCGTCGTGGTCGTCGCGGTCGGCGTGGTCGCGGCGCTGGCGCTGGCCGTGCTGCTCGCGGGGTTGCCCGGCGTCGTCGCGGCGGCGGCGCTGCTCGGCCTGACCCCGGTCGGCCTCCGGGCGCTGCCCGTCCTGGCACTGTCCGTGCCGGACGAGCAGCTGGTCGACCTCGCGCACGTCGCCCGCACCGCGCCGTCGGTCCGCGGACCCCGGCCGCGCGGCCTGGGGCGGGTCAACGAGCGCCAGGTCGTCCGCACGGTGGGCGCCGCGGAGCGCCGCACGGACGCCGGCGTCCTGCTGGTCTGCGCGGTCCCGCCGGTGCTCGTGCCGGTCGTGCTGGCCGCGGCGCTCGGCGACCCGCTGCGCGGCACGCTGCGCGGGTGGGCCGCCGTGGCCCTGGTCGCCGCGCTGGTCGCCGTCCTCGCGCTGCAGCCGCGCACCGCCCGCGGCCCGGTCGCCCGGTGGGCGCCGCGGGTGGCCGCGGGCCTGGTGCTGCTCGAGCTCGCGGTGCTCGGCGGGCCGCGGGTCGGTGCCGACGCGGTGCTGCTGGCCGTCGGGTGCGTGGTCGTGGCGCTGGCCGCGGCCGCGATCGGGCTGGCCCTCGGGCGCGGGTGGCGGTCGGTCGTGGCGTCCCGGTTCGGCGACTTCTTCGAGGGGCTGGGCGTCGTGCTGGCGCTGCCGGCGGCGCTCGTGGCGGCCGACCTCGTCGAGACGCTGCGGCGGGTGACGTCGTGAGGCGCGGGTGGCGGGGCCGGCGCGCGCGGTGCGCCTCGGGGCAGGGCAGGACGACAGGGACGACGGGGGAGCCGACGTGGACCAGACGATGAGCGCGACGCCGGTCGGCGCCGTCGCGGTCCGCGCGTGCGCGAGCTGCCACCGGCCGCTGCAGCCCGACGCGCGGTTCTGCACCGCGTGCGGCGCCCCGGCGCAGCCCGACGCCACCGTCACGGTCGTCGAGGGCGCCCAGGGGCGGGCGCGCGGCGACGTCCGGCCCCGCGAGCCGCGCCCGGCCGTGCTGCACCCGGCGTTCGGCGACGCGACGCCCGCCGCCCCGGGCCGCCGCGTCCTGGCCTACGCGCTCGACGCGGTGGCCGTGGGCGCCGTCGCCGGCGGGCTGCTCGCGTGGACGGGCTCGTGGCTGCTGGCCGCGCTGGCCGTCGTCGAGCTCGCCGTCGGCCTGCTGGTCTGGGAGGCGCACACCGGGCGCACGCTCGGGAACACCGTCCTCGGCCTGCGCACCGCGCGCGAGGAGACGCCGTACTCGGTCGGCCCGGCGCGGGCGTTCCTGCGCGGGCTCGTGCTCGCCGCCGGGCACGCCGCCGCGGGCCTCGGGCAGTGGCTGGTCGTGGCGTCCGGGGCGTTCGACAAGACGGGGCGGGCCCAGGCGTGGCACGACCGCGTCGGGCGCGCGGTGGTCGTGGACGTGCGCGCGCACGAGCGGGCCCTCGAGGAGGCGGCCGACGCCGCCGAGCGCGCGGGGGCGGTGGCCGTCGCGGCCGCGCCGCGGGCCGGTGCGCAGGTGGCCGGCCCCGGGGTGCCGCAGCAGCAGCAGCAGCCGGGCGCGGTGCCGGGGGTCGGTGCGCCCGCGGTGGGTGCGCCGGCGGTGGGTGCGCCCGCGGTGGGCGCGCCCGCGCAGCGTCCCCAGGTCGGCGCCGGGCCGGTCGCCGCGTCCCTCGTGCCGCCGACGCCCCCGGCCCAGCCGGGTGCGCCGAGCGCGGCGCCGGGCGAGGTCGGAGCGGCGACCCCGACCGGGCGCCGTGCCGCGCGCGCGGCCGCGGAGCAGGCGGCGGCCCAGCCGCAGCCGCAGGTGCCGGCCGCCGCGGCGCAGCCGGCCGCCGAGGCCGCGTCCGTCGGCATCCGCCCGGTCGTCCCGGCCCAGCCGGCGCCGGAACAGCCCGCCGCGCCGCGGGTCGCGCACCAGGCGCAGCCCGCCCCGTTCCTGGTCACGCTCGACACCGGCCAGGTCATGTCGGTGACCGGCCCGGGCCTGATCGGCCGCGCCCCGCGCCCCGTCGCCGGCGAGCGCTGCGACCACGTCATCGTCGTGGAGGACCCCGAGCGCAGCGTCTCGCGGACGCACGCGCGGTTCGGGATCGACAACGGGACGTTCTGGGTCTCGGACGCCGGCTCGGGCAACGGGACCACGCTGCGGCTGCCCGGCGGGCGGGTCGTGCCGGTGCCGGCGGACCAGCGGGTGCTGGTGCCGTCGGGGTCGACGATCCAGGTGGGGGACCGCGGAGTGCGGATCGACGCGCCAGGGGCGGCGCGGGGCTGAGGTCGCCTCGGCCGCTGCGCTCGCTTCGTCGCGTGGCGGGCGTCTGCCTCGGTGGTGATCGATGGGAACGCCTCGCCGCCGGTCTCGGCGGCGCAGAACGACGGTTCGTGGACCTACACGTCCGCGGCGGCCAGATCGGGCGCCGCGGGGTTCATGGGGCCGTCGAGCAGCCCGATGGTGATGCCCTCGCCGGTGCTCAGCTGGTGTGCCTCCGCCACGCCGGTGAGGTCGTAGTACCAGCGGCCGTCGTCGGTGGCCGCAGACGCCGCGACCGGGGCGGACAGGGCGAGCCGCAGGGCGGTGGCACCGACCGCCCGGCGCAAGGCCCGGCGCGTCGTGCTCATCACGACATCCGCCGCTCGTGCGTCGTGTGGGTGCAGCCCGTGATGTCGAACTGCTTCACGAGCCTGTCCAGCCGGTCACGGATGATCTCAGCGGGCGACCCAGTCGGTCCTGGCACGTACGTCCTCCGCCTGAAGTCCTGGGCGTCGCCCTAGCGACGCGATGCCGCGCGGTCGCGCCCGGTCCCGGAACGGCGGGCGTGACCGCGCGAGACGTGCTAGAGGCCGGGATGATTCACCAGCGGGCGGCGTCGGCTCGCCTGGACTGGTCGTCATCGCCGAAGGTCGACACCGCGCGGCGGACAAGATGGCGAACCGGTCACCACTCGTCGTCGTCGGCCGCCGCCGGCGCGGGGTTCACGGGGCGCAGGGCGTCGCGACCGCCCGCGGACGCGGCCGTGCCGAGGTCCGGGCGACCCTCGCTGTCCTCGACCTCGATGGTCGGGGCCAGCAGGCCGGACGAGCCCCGCCGCTTGCCCTTGTCGGACGCCCCGGCGCCCCCGCCGCCGCCCATGGGAGCGCCCATCATGCCGCCGGCGCGCGAGCCGGAGGCCCCGGCCGCCGCAGCGCCCGTCTGCGAGCCCTGGACGAGGCCGGAGGCCGAGCCGGACAGGCCGGAGCCGGAGGCGCCGGTCCCGACGCCGCCGACGCCGCTCGCGCCGCCGACCGTGCCGAGCGGGACGGCGCCGCCGGCGCCCACGCCGCCCACGCCGCCGAAGCTCCCGGCACCGCCGAACGCCCCGCCGGCGAGCCCGCCGGCACCCGCGGTGCCGCCGGCCAGCCGGTTGAGGCCGGCTGCGCCGAGCGCGGCGCCGCCGACGGTGAGGCCGCCCGCGAGACCGCCGGCCCCGACACCGCCGAGCGAGCCGGAACCGGACGCGCCGCTGCCCGAGCCGCCGGATCCGCCGGGACCGCCGAGGAAGCCGCCGCCGCTGCCCGAGCCGCCAGGGACCGTGCCGCCCACGGTGCCGTCCGAGGAGGTGCCGTCGCCGCCGCCGGGGACGACCCCGCCGCCGAGGCCGGAGCCCCCGCCCGCGCCCGGACCCGAGCCGCCGCCCGCGCCGCCCGAGCCCGTCGACCCGGAGCCGCCGGACGACCCGGAGCCACCGGAGCCGCCCAAGCCGCCCGAGCCGACGCCCACCGAGCCGGTGTCGTTCGGCTGCCAGCCGGTGCTGACCGTGCCGCTGCCGACCGTCGGGACGTAGCCGGACGCGCTGGAGCCGGACCCGCCGGAGGAGCCCGACGGCGACCAGCCGCCGGACGGCGTGCGGCCGGTGGAGCCGGTGCCGCCGACGTGGGGCTCGACGACGCCGCCTTCAGGGTTGACGTTGCTGTTCGTCCTCGACACCGGATCGAGAGAGATGGCGGACATCGACGAGTCGAGCTGGTTCAGTGCCTGCGTCGCCGCGCGCTCGCGCTCCTGCTCGCGCTGTCGGGCCAGCATCGCCCCGTCCACCGCGGTCGTCGCGATGCCGACCGGGTTCGCCGCCGTCACGGCAGCCTGCGCCGCGATCCGCGCGCGGTCCGACCAGGTGAGCTCTCCGCTGGGCAGCGCGGCGTAGTCGGTCTGGGCCTGGGCGATCGCGGCGGCGGCGGCGTCGCCGCCGGCGCGGATGCCCGCGATCGCGTCCGCCACCTGGATCACGTCGCGGCTCAGCTCGAGGAACGAGTCGGCGGCTGCGTCGTTGCTCGCACCGGCCAGCCCGGCGTCCGCGGCGAGGCGGGCGAGGGTGTCGGCCGTGGACTCGATCTCCGTCCGGTGGCCGTCGAGCCGGGAGCCCGAGTCGTAGACGATCTCGGTGTCGGCGTCGAGCGTGTGCCCGAGGCGGTCGGCGTTGTCACCCATGGGTCCCCCCGGAGTAGGTCGGCGGCTGCGGCTGGTGCTCGGGTCGGTGGTCGGCGGCCGAGCGGCGACGCCGGGCGACGACGACGGCGGTGGCCGCTCCTGCGATGAGGACGAGGGCGACACCCGCGCCTACCAGGACGGGCACCAGTGTGCCGTCGGCGGACCCGTCCTCTTCCGACTGCTCGGGGGCGGCCGGCGCCGCTGGCTCCTCGCTCGGCTGCGGATCCGGCGTGGCGTCTGCGTCGGTGTCGCCGAGGACCTCGGCGATGCTCGGGATGAGCACCGGGTTGTCGGACAGGAACGGGTTCTCGTCCGGGTAGGTGGTCGGGTCGACGCTGAGCAGCGTGCGGACGTTGACGAGGCCGTAGCCCCAGTCCTCGTCGTGGACGGGTTCGTGCACCTCGCCGTCCGTCGTGTGGATGAGCGCCTGGAGGATCTGGTTGCCGGTCGCGTCGGGGTGGGCGGACCAGGCGAGCGCCAGGGCGCCGGCGGTGAACGCCGCGGAGTTCGACGACCCGTCCGCGATGACGTAGGAGGTCCAGTCGTCGGCCACGCCACGCATCCGCTCCCCGGGTGCGACGACTCCGAGGCGCTCGCCGGACGAGCTGCCCTGGGACAGCTCACCCTCCTGGTTCATCCACCCGGTCGCCACGACGCCGTTCATGTCCCCGGGGGCCTCGACCACCGCGAGGGTGTCGTTTCCCCCGGCGCCCACCACGATCACGCCGGCCTGCAGCGCCTCCGTGATCCCGGCCGCGCCGAAGTTGTTGCTGCCCGGGACCACGATGATGTCGACGCCGTCGGCGATCGCGTCCCGGATCGCGTCGTCCCGGTTGGGGCTGACTCCCGCCGGGCTCGTGCAGGCGTCCCCGACGTTGATCGTGTAGGCGCGCACGGATGCGCCGGGGGCGACACCGGGGATGCCCGGGCGGCCACCGGACCCGGCGTCCGTCCCCACCATGAGCGCAGCCATCGACGTCGCGTGGCGGGCGTCCGGGTCGGTGGAGACCGCGGGGAACGCCGTGCCGTCCTCCGCGGCGCAGTACGACGGCTCGCGGGCGGTGACGTCGGCACCGACGAGGTCCGGCGCCGCCGGGTTGATCTGGGTGTCCAGCAGCCCGATGGTGATGCCCTCGCCGGTCGACTGCTGGTGGGCGTTCGCCAGTCCGGCCGCGTCGAAGTACCAGCGTCCGTCGTCGGTGGCGGCCGTCGCCGTGACCGGGGCCGACAGGGCGAGAAGCAGCGCGGTGGTGCCGGCCGCGCGGCCGAGGGTCCGTCGCGTCGAGCGCATCAGCTCAGCTGCCGCTGGCGCGCCGTCGTGGAGCCGTTGACGGGCGTCGGACGGCTGTCGATGCGCTCCTGCAGCCCGCGCAGGAGCTCGTCGATCGTCTCGTCCACGCGGTTGAGGGAGCGGTACGAGTCGTCCAGCGCCTGCCGGTTGGCCTCGATCGAGTCGCGGATGGTTCCGAGCTGCTGCTCGACGTCCCACAGGGTCTGCCGGTACCTGCTCGCGAAGTCCGCCACGCTCGGGATCTCGGACGGCCAGACGGCGGACGTCTGGTCGAACCGGATCTGCATGACCTGGTCCTTGAGGTTCTCCGTGATGTCGAACAGCGTCACGAGCTTGTTCAGCCGGTCACGGATGATCTCGGCGGTGTACCCGGTCTGCCCTGCCACGTCCGTCCTCCGCAAGAGATGTCCTGCGCGTCGCCCCCTGCGACGCGATGCCGCGCGGTCGCGCCCGTGCCGTGACGGTGGGCGCGACCGCGCGGGTCGTGCTGGGTCGGCCCCGCGCTCAGACGCT
>NZ_BONO01000009.1 GCF_016862755.1 Cellulomonas pakistanensis
GCAA
Organism: Cellulomonas pakistanensis; assembly: GCF_016862755.1. Taxonomy (GTDB): domain Bacteria; phylum Actinomycetota; class Actinomycetes; order Actinomycetales; family Cellulomonadaceae; genus Cellulomonas; species Cellulomonas pakistanensis. Next base: position 5 of record NZ_BONO01000009.1, read on the forward strand.
CCTGGCCGAGAGGCGCTACCCGTCCTGACGGACCCGGGGACCCTCCCGGACGACGGGCGCGTCCGTGACCGGACCGCCCGGTGCGTCGCGCGACGCACCGGGCGGTCCTGTCTGTCAGCGGGCGGCGGGCGACAGGGACGCGCCGAGCCGGACGAAGCCCTGCTCCCGCCCGTCGGCCGTCACCGTCAGCCGTGCCCCCTCGCGCAGCCGGTGCAGCTCGGCGCCGGTCGGGCCGGCGATCGCGCCGTGAACCGTGTAGGAACCCTCGCCGAGGTTGACCGCGGCCACCTCGAAGTCGAACGACGCACGTCCGGTGGTGGGGGGCATCGTGACACCCAGCATCTCGCTGTTGGTGCCGAAGAGGTTCTGGCCGACCGAGGACTCGAAGCCGAAGCCCAGCACCCAGCTCTCGAGGCGCTGCTGCGCGTCCACCGTGACCCGCACCGTCACCGGGGCGCCGGCCGCGACGCTGCCGACGGGACGACCCTGCTGGAGCAGTTCGACGGCCTCGACCTCTGCCTCGGGCCGGCTCTCGGGGACGGTGGTCGCCTGCTGCCGTTCGATGTCGGCGGCGCGGATCTGGTCGAACTCCGAACGCAGGACCCGCAGCGCGTCGCGCGGCTCGCCGTCGGCCTTGATCTGGCCGTGCTCCAGCACCACGGCGCGGTCGCAGACGTCGGCGACCTGGTCGAGCCCGTGGGTCACGAGGACGATCGTGCGGCCCTCGTGCTGGAACGTGCGGATGCGGTCCATGCACTTGCGCTGGAACGGTTCGTCACCCACTGCGAGCACCTCGTCGACCAGCAGGACGTCCGGGTCCACGTGCACGGCGACCGCGAACGCCAGCCGGACGTACATGCCCGACGAGTAGAACTTCACCTGCGTGTCGATGAACGGCTCGATGCCCGAGAAGTCGACGATCGCGTCGAAGTAGCGCTGGGTCTCGGCGTTCGTCAGCCCGAGGATCGAGGCGTTGAGGAAGACGTTCTCGCGGCCCGTCAGGTCCGGGTGGAAGCCGGCGCCGAGCTCGAGCAGCGCCGCCATCCGCCCGCGGGTCCGGACGCTGCCCGTCGTCGGCTGCAGGATGCCTCCGATGGTCTTGAGCAACGTGCTCTTGCCCGAGCCGTTGGGGCCGATGAGGCCGACCGACGTCCCGGTCTCGATCTCGAGGTCGATGTCCCGCAGCGCCCAGAAGTCCTCCTTGTGGAGGTTGGAGCGGCCGAAGTTGACGATGCGCTCCTTGAGCGACTTCTCCTTGCGGATCACGAAGCGCTTGGACACGCCCTTGACCTCGACGACGGTGGGCTTGCCCATCAGAGCTCCTGCGCGAAGTTGCCCTGGAGGCGCGCGAACACGCGCTGCCCGATCAGGGTGAAGAGGACGCCGATACCCAGCCAGATCCACAGACGGGTGTCGATGTCGGGCGGGTACGGCTGGTCGCTGCCCGCGACCCAGAACGTCTTCTGGAACCCCATGATCGCGATCGTGACCGGGTTCGTCAGGTACAGCTGCTTGAGCGCCTCGTTGCCGACCTCGCCGCTGACCAGAGCCCACGAGTACGCGATCGGGGACGCCCAGAAGAAGATCATCATCGCGATCTCGACCAGGTACTGGATGTCGCGCAGGTAGACGTTGACCGCGGACAGCAGCAGGGCCCAGCCCAGCGCGGTCACGATGATCACGGCCAGCGACAGCGGGAGGTAGCCCCAGCGCGTCCCGGTGGGCACCTTGCCGACCGCGACGGTGGCGGCGAAGAGGATGACCAGCTGGATCGCGAAGTTGAACAGCGCGGAGCCCAGCGCGGCGAGCGGGAAGATCTCGCGCGGCAGGTACACCTTCTTGATCAGCCCGGCATTGCCCACGATCGAGCCCGTCCCGGTGCTCACGGCCTCGGAGAACAGACCCCAGGCGGTCAGGCCGGTGTAGATGTAGATCGCGAAGTCGGGGATCGCCCGCGCCGCACCCAGGAACTTGCCCAGAGCGATGTAGTAGATGAGCAGCATCGCGATCGGCCGCATGAGGCTCCACAGGAAGCCCAGGGCGCTGTCCTTGTAGCGCGCTTTGAGCTCTCGGCGGATCAGCATGTCGAGCAGCTCGCGGTGGGACCAGATGTCCTTGACCTGTCCGGCGAGGCCCCGGGCGATGCCCGGCTTCGGCCCGGTCGTGCGCAGCGGCTCCTGCTCGAGGCGCGCGGCCCGCGCGTCACTGATGGTGGTCATGCGATGCAAGCTCCCGGTGTCGACGGCCGACCGCTGGATCGGCCCGGACAGACTACTCGTGCGAGGTGGGCGACCCTGCGCCCGGGTCGCCGGCGCCGTGCAGCACCGACCAGACCCGGCGGGCGTAGTCGTCCCAGCCGGTCTCCGGGACCGCGGCCGCCTCGGCGGCGAGACGCGCGTGGAGGGCGTCGTCCACGAGCAGACGGGCGAGCCCGTCGGCGATCGCGTGGTCGTCCCGCGGGTCGACCAGCAGGACCCCGCCGTGGGCGGCGATCTCACGCATGCTGCCGAAGTCCGAGGCGAGCGCGGGCGTGCCGGCGGAGACCGACTCCGCGACCGGCAGGCCGTAGCCCTCGTTGAGCGACGGGAACACGGTGCACCGCGCGACGCGGTACGCCGCCCAGAGCAGGCGGTCGTCCAGCCGGCTGACGGACTCGACGGGACGGCCGGAGGCCGCGAGCTCCTCCAGGCGGCGGGTGAACGCCGCGCCGTTCCACGAGTTCCCGCCGACGAACGTCAGGCTGAACTGCAGCCCACGGCGCCAGAGCAGCTCGGCCGCGTGCAGCACCGCCAGGTGGTTCTTCCGTGGCTCGTGGCTGCCCACGCAGAGCACGAGCGGCAGGCCGCCGACCTCGAACCGGTCCCGGGCCTCGGCCAGGTCGTCGGGCGTGGCGGCCGGGGCGTGCGCGGGGAGCGGCACCTCCTCGATGGCCGGGCCGGTCAGCCCCGTCCCGCCGAGCATCCGCCGCCAGCCTGCGTACTCCGTCGCGGCGGCCCGTGAGATGGGGGCGACCGTGTCGAAGTGCGCGACGGCCGCGAGGTTGAGGGCGAACACGGCGGCGAACCCCTCGGCGGACGTCTCCGCGGACGTGACGGGCACCAGGTCGAACCCGATCACGCCGCAGCGCGTCGGGGCGAACCGCGCGAGCGCGTTCAGCGCCGAGCATCGCCGGGGCTGGATCGCGAGCTCGGGCAGCAGGTACGTCCCGCCCCAGGGGACCACCACCGTGCTGCGGGCGTCGGCCCGGGCCTCCAGGACGGACACCGTCGGCGTCGCCGTGGTCCCGGCGAGGGCGTGGTCGCGCTCGGCGTCGTCGAGGAGGCGCAGGGCGTCCAGCTCGGCGGTCCAGGCGACGGCCGTCGCGTCGTGCGTGTCCCGCCACGCGCGTCCGACGTGGCGCGCGACCCGCTGGATGCCGGTGCCGAGCGGGTAGAGCACGAGGTCGCCCATGTCCACGAGGTCGCTGCCTCGCAGCACGCGGACCTCCCGGAGCGCGGACGCGTCCGTGCCGGCGCTCCGTGCCGCGGCCAGAACCGCCCCGGGCCCCTCCCGCCGGGCGGCCCGTCGCGCGGCGACGACCTCCCCGGGCTCGGGGAGCCGGGCGGACAGCACCGCGAGAGCGAGCCACACGACAGCGTCCGGCGCGTCCGCGAGCAGGGCGAGCGCGCGATCCTCGACGGTGACGCCGGCGACCTGCACCGGGCGGGGCGCGTCGCCCGCGTCCTCCTCGAGCGTCGTGACGAGCGTCCGCATCCGACGCTCCCACGTCTCGGCGGGAAGGCCGGTCTCCGTGACCTGGGCGATCGCCCGGCGCGTGCGCCCCAGCACCCTGTCGACCAGCTGTGTCATGCCGTCCCCTCCACGAGAGCCACCCAGAGCTCGGCGGCGTAGTCGTCCCAGTCGCGCGCCGGCCGGCGGGACGCCTCGGCCCGGAGCTCTTCGCGCAGCCCGGGCTCGGTCACGATGCGCCGGAGCCCGTCGAGCACGTCGTCGTCGTCGCGCGGGTCCACGACGACGCAACCGCCGTCCCGCGCGATCTGGCCCTGGCTGCCGTACCGCGTCGTCAGGACCGGGGTGCCGCAGGCCAGCGACTCCGCGACCGGCAGGCCGTAGCCCTCGTGCAGCGAGACGAACGCCGTGCACGACGCGCTGCGGATCAGGTCCCACATCTCCGCGTCACCGACCCCACGGCGCCAGGTCAGCGGCCGGCCGGCGGCCTGCAGCCGTGCCATGTCGGCCTCCACGGCGGACGAGTCCCAGCCGGGTCCACCGACCAGGCACAGCTCGAAGTCGGCGCCCTCGGACCACAGTCGCTCGGCCGCCTGGAGCAGCGCCCCGTGGTTCTTGTGCGGCTCGAGCCTGCCGACGCTGAGCACGAGGGGCCGGGCCGGCTCCCGCCGCACCCACCCCTCCGGTGCGGGGGGCACGGTGGTGGGCAGCACCACCTCCGTGACGACGGGACCCGCGAGCCCCTGGGCGTCGAGGGCCCCGGAGAACCCGCGGAACTCCTCCGCGGCCGACTCGCTGATGCCCGCGACCCGGCGGACGTGCTTCACGGCGGTGAGGTAGGTGACGAACCCGTTCGGCTCGCCGAGCGGCCGGATGTCCGCGCTGATGAGCGGGATCGCGTCGTAGCCGATCGCCGAGACGGCGGAGCCCGACAGCTCGGCCAGAGTCGCGAGCCGGCTGCTGCGCAGGTCAGGGAGCGGCACCTCGAGCAGCACCACGCGGGACCGCCACGGGATCACGAGCGGCTGCCGCGCGGCGTCCCCGTCCTCCTCCTCGACGAGCCCGAGCGCCGCCGCGCCGGTGTCCCGCCACCGCGTCGCGCGTTCGGTCTCCCGCGCGGTGAGGGCGCGCGTCGCGCCGGCCGACTCGGTCCAGGCCACGAACGTCACGGCCCGGTCCGCCCAGCGCCGCGCGACCTCGCGGGCGACCCGCTGGATCCCGTTGTGGAAGTCGAACCGCGCGCACATGTCCACGTCGACCACGACGTCCGAGGTGACGACGGCCTCGCGGTCGTGACCTCGGTGCGCCGCGGCGATCGCGTGGGCGCGCTCGAGCAGCCGGAGCGTGAGTCCGTCCCCGTCCTCCAGATCCGCCGCCCGGCGGATCTCCCGGACGTCGTCCGCGCCGGGGTACGCACCGGCGAGCAGGGTGAGGACGAGCCAGGCCACCTCCGGGGCGCGCGACCCGACGAGGAGCCCGACCAGGGCCTGCAGGCACGCGTCCGCGTCGCGCGCCGCGTCCGCCTCGCGCGCCGGGGGGTCGGCCAGGGCGGCCTCGGCGCCGGCGCGCAGCCGCTGGGCGAGCAGGCGCGTGACCTCGGCGTCCCGATCCGCGGCGGGGGCCGTCACCGGCCCGCCCGGGCGGACCGGCGGACGGCACGCAGGGGCGCCGTGATCCGCCAGGAGAGCGTGCGGCGGGTGGCGTCCAGCTCCTGCTCCAGGTGCGCCGCGCGTGCCGCGGCCGCGGGGTCCACGTGGCTGGTGACGACGGGTGCGGCAGCCGCGGCCCAGCGGGTGAGCGCGGTCGTGCGCCACCGCACGGTCTCGGCGCGGGTGCGCTCCACCAGCTGCTCGGCGTCCTCGAGCGCGCGCTGCTGCCGGTCGATCTGCTCTCGGCGCTGCCGGTCCAGGTCGGTGTCGAACTCGTCGAGCGGGCAGGCCGGGTACGACAGGAGCTCGACGAGCTCGGGGTGGTCGGGCGACGCGTAGAACCGCGACAGCCCGTCGAACAGGCAGGGGACGTAGCCCGCCTCGAGCAGCCTGGGCTCCCAGGCGTGATGCGTCTGCTCGGTGCTGCGCGGCGCGGTCGACTCGACGACGAGGATCCAGGGTCGCCAGCGCGTGAGGTCGAACGAGCGCAGGACCTCCGGCTCGGCGCCCTCCACGTCCACCGAGACGAAGTGGATGTCGCGGCCCTCCCAGCCCGCGCTCTCCAGGATCTCGTCCAGCGTCCGGGCCGGGACGGCCACGTCCCGGCTCTCCCAGCCGTCCTGGCGGTGCCGCTCGCTGACGTCGTCGACGAGCGTGGACAGGCCGGTGTCGCCGATGACGTGCAGCGTGACGCTGTCGATCGGCTGGTCGGTGACCGCCGCCTCGACGAGGGTGTCGCGGGGGCGCTCCCGGCGGTGCGCCTCGGCGAAGACCGGGACGGGCTCGACCGTGATGCCGCTCCAGCCCTGGTCGTAGAACCCGCGCGTCAGCGAGTAGAGCCTGGGGTCGTTCGCGCCGACGTCCACGTACGAGCCGGCGGTCACGTCCCGGAGCGCCCGGCGGAGGACGACGTCCTCGCGGTTCTGTCCGTACGACACGAAGGTCTGCGCAGTCACCCCGGCATCGTAGGCGACCACGCCCTGGGCCAGGGCGCCCCCGCGGTTCGGGTGCCGATATGCTCGACCGACCGCATCCCGACCGTCGACAGGAACCCGAGAGCCATGCCCCGCGCACTCATCACCGGCATCACCGGCCAGGACGGCCTCTACCTCAGCGAGCTCCTCCTCTCCAAGGGCTACGAGGTGTACGGCCTGATCCGGGGTCAGAACAACCCGAAGCTGGACCTCGTCCGTCGCACGGTGCCGGATGTGAAGCTGCTGACCGGTGACCTGACCGACATGTCGAGCCTGATCCGTGCTCTCAACGCGTCCCAGCCCGACGAGGTGTACAACCTCGGCGCCATCTCGTTCGTCGCCTACTCCTGGGAGAACGCCGCGCTCACGAGCGACGTGACCGGCAAGGGCGTGCTGAACATCCTGGAGGCCGTGCGCCTGTACGCCGGTGACGACGTGAGCAAGGTGCGCTTCTACCAGGCGTCCTCCTCGGAGATGTTCGGCAAGGTGCAGGAGGTCCCGCAGCGCGAGTCGACGCTGCTGTGGCCCCGGTCGCCGTACGGCGTGGCCAAGGTCTTCGGCCACTACATGACGATCAACTACCGCGAGTCCTACGGGATGCACGCGTCCTCCGGCATCCTGTTCAACCACGAGTCGCCGCGCCGCGGTCCGGAGTTCGTCACGCGCAAGGTCTCCCAGGCCGTGGCGCGCATCTCGCTGGGCCTGCAGGACCACGTGACGCTGGGCAACCTCGACGCGAAGCGCGACTGGGGCTTCGCCGGCGACTACGTCGAGGCGATGTGGCGGATGCTGCAGCAGGACCAGGCGGACGACTACGTCGTCGCCACGGGCGAGACCCACTCGATCGGCGAGCTGCTCGACGCGGCGTTCGCGCACGTCGGCATCACCGACTGGGCGCCGTACGTGAAGCAGGACCCGGCGTTCATGCGCCCGGCCGAGGTCGACCTGCTCATCGGCGACCCCGCGAAGGCCAAGGACGAGCTCGGCTGGGAGCCGCAGGTCGGCTTCGCCCAGCTCGTCGGGATGATGGTCGAGAACGACCTCGCGGAGCAGCGCGCGCTCGACGGGCGGTGAGCCGGTGACGACGACGTTCGTCACCGGCATCACGGGGCAGGACGGGACCTACCTGGTCGAGCGGCTGCTCGACGAGGGCACCGAGGTGCACGGGCTCGTCCGCCCCGGTGACGGCGGGCAGTCGGCGCTCCGCGCCCGGCACCCCGGCGTCGTGCTGCACGAGGGCGACCTCGGCGACCCCGACCGGCTGGCCGCGATCGTCGCCGACGTGGCGCCGGACGAGGTGGTCAACCTCGCGGGGATCAGCTCGGTCGCGCTGTCGTGGCAGGAGCCGGTCCTGACGGCGCGCCTGTCGGGCCTGGCCGTCGCGGTCCTGCTCGAGGCCGCGCACGAGGTGCAGGAGTCGGCGGGCCGCCCGGTGCGGTTCCTGCAGGCGTCGAGCTCGGAGATCTTCGGCCAGCCCGAGTCGGAGCCGCAGGACGAGCGCACCCCCGTCCGGCCGGTCTCGCCCTACGGCTCGGCGAAGGCGTTCGCGCACCACCAGGTGGGCGTGTACCGGGGCCGTGGCCTGCACGCGGCGACGGCGATCCTGTTCAACCACGAGTCGCCGCTGCGTCCGACCACGTTCGTCACGCGGAAGATCACGGCCGCCGCGGCGGCGATCGGCCGGACCGGGACCGGAACGATCGCCCTCGGCAACCTCGACGCGCGGCGCGACTGGGGCTGGGCGCCGGACTACGTCGACGCCATGCTGCGCGCGCTGCGGCACGGCGTCCCGGACGACTTCGTCGTGGCCACCGGCCGGACCCGCTCGGTCCGCGACTTCGCGGAGGCTGCCCTGCGCCGCGCCGGGGTCGGGGACGACTGGGAGCGTTTCGTCGAGGTGGACCCGCGGTTCTTCCGGCCGGCGGACGCCGCGGTCATGGTCGGCGACCCGTCCAAGGCGGAGCGCGAGCTGGGGTGGCGCCGCACGGTGGAGTTCGAGGAGGTCGTCGGTCGCATGGTCGACCACGACCTGGAGCTGGCGGAGAGGGGAGCCGGGGCGTGAGCAGCGGCAAGGAGAAGCGGCCGCAGGTCCGGCCGGGCGTCGTGTCGGTGGTCCTCGTGAACTACCGCGGGGCGGACGACACGATCACCTGCCTCCGCGCGTTCGACGACGTGGACTGGCCCGCTGCCGACCTCGAGCTGATCGTGGTGGACAACGACTCGGGCGACGAGAGCGTGGAGCGGATCCGCGCTGCGGTGCCCGGCGCGGTCGTCGTGGACGCCGGCTCGAACACCGGTTTCGCCGGCGGCTGCAACCTGGGCGTCGCGCACGCGACCGGCGAGTTCGTCGCGTTCATCAACAACGACGCGCGGCCGGACCGCGACTGGGTGCGCGCCGCGGTCGAGGCCATGCGCGCCGACCCGGAGGTCGGCTCCGTCGCATCCAAGGTGCTGGACTGGGAGGGCGGCCTGATCGACTACGTCGACGGCTCCCTCACCTGGTTCGGGATGGGCTACAAGCGCGAGGTGGAGAAGCCCGACACCGGGCAGTGGGACACCGCGCACGACGTGCTCTTCGGCACCGGCGCGGCCATGTTCGTGCGTGCTGAGCTGTACCGCGAGGTCGGTGGGTTCGACGAGCGGTTCTTCATGTTCTACGAGGACGTGGACCTCGGCTGGCGGCTCAACCTGCTCGGCCACCGGGTGCGGTACGTCCCCGGCTCGGTCGCGTTCCACAAGCACCACGTGACCATGAAGAAGTTCGGCAACTTCCGCGAGAGCTACCTGCTCGAGCGCAACGCGTTGCTCGCGATGTACAAGAACTACGACGACGAGTCGCTGGCGCGGGCGCTGCCCGCGGCGATGGCCCTGGCCGTGCGCCGGTCGCTCGCCCGGGCGGACGTCGACGCCACGTCGCTGGACCTGCAGCGGTCGCCCGGCGGGGACGACGTGGGCACGCTCGAGCTGCCCAAGATGGCGCTCACCGGCACCTACGCCATCGACTACTTCGTGGAGCAGCTCCCGACGCTGCTCGAGACCCGCCGCGAGCTGCAGGCGACCCGCCGGCGCAGCGACCGCGACCTGTTCCCGCTGTTCCGGAAGGCGCTCGAGCCGGCCTACGGCATGCCGTCCTACCTGGCTGCGCACGACGTGCTGGTCGAGGCGTTCGGCATCGCGGAGCACGTCAACAGCCGGCACCGCGTGCTCGTGGTGACGGGGGAGCCGCTGCTCGAGCGGATGGCCGGCCCGGCGATCCGCGCCTGGGAGGTCGCCAGCGCGCTGTCGGCCGAGCACGACGTGCGGCTGGTCTCGACGGGCGGGGCGCGGCGGACGTCGTCGGCGTTCGCGGTGGAGTACCTGCACGGGGCCGCGCTGGTCGAGGTCACGCGGTGGGCCGACGTGATCATCTTCCAGGGCTTCCTGCTGGAGCAGGCGCCCTGGCTGAAGGACAGCGACAAGATCGTCGTCGCGGACATCTACGACCCGATGCACCTCGAGCAGCTGGAGCAGGCGAAGGACCTCGGCCCCGACGGGCGCGAGCGCGCCGTCCGCGCGACCACGGAGCTCCTCAACGCGCAGATCCGTCGTGCGGACTTCCTGCTCTGCGCGTCCGAGAAGCAGCGCGACTTCTGGCTCGGCCACCTGGCCGCGCAGGGCCGCGTCAACCCGTCGGTCTACGACGAGCACGCGAACCTGGACAACCTGCTCGCGGTCGTCCCCTTCGGCGTCGCGGACGAGGCGCCGGTCCAGCGCCGGCACGGGATCAAGGGCGCCGTCGACGGGATCGGGCCGGACGACAAGGTCATCCTGTGGGGCGGCGGCGTCTACAACTGGTTCGACCCGCTGACCCTGGTACGAGCGGTGGCCCGGCTCGCCGAGCGGCACCCGGAGGTGCGGCTCTACTTCCTCGGGATGAAGCACCCCAACCCCGGGGTCCCGGACATGGAGGTCGCCTGGCGCACGCAGGAGCTGGCTCGCGAGCTCGGCCTCACCGGCCGGCACGTGTTCTTCAACGAGGGCTGGGTGCCCTACGAGGAGCGTGCGGACTACCTGCTCGACGCGGACGTGGGCGTGTCCACCCACTTCCAGCACGTCGAGACCGCGTTCAGCTTCCGGACACGGATCCTCGACTACCTGTGGGCGTCGCTGCCGATCGTCGCGACCGACGGCGACACCTTCGGGACGCTGATCCGGGAGCACGGCCTCGGCCGGGTCGTCCCGGCCGAGGACGTCGAGGCGCTCGAGGCGGCGCTCGAGGAGATGCTGTTCGACGACGCCGCGGCCGATGCCGCCCGGTCCGCCGTGCGCGCGTTCGCCGGGGACTACGCCTGGTCGCGCGTGCTCGCCCCGCTCGTCGAGTTCTGCCGCGCGCCCCGGCGGGCGGTGGACGTCGCGCTGCGCGGACCCGCGGAGCGGTCGGAGCGCCTGCCCGACATCCGGCCCCGCACGAGCGTCCGGGCGGACCTGGCCCTCGCGCGGGACTACCTGCGTGCGGGTGGCCTCGGGGAGGTCACCCGGCGCGCTGCGGGCCGGGTGCGCCGGATCGCCGGCGGCGCCTGACCGCGTACCGGCACGACCACGGACCCGGTCCGGGCACCAGCCCGGGCCGGGTCGCGTCGACTCAGCCGCGCCCGGACCGCAGCCGCCCGAGCAGCCGGCGCGGTGCCGACGCGGGCGCGGCCACGGGGCGGTCCGCGATCTCGGCCAGCCGGGCGGCGATCGCCGCCCCGGCGGCGGCGGGGGAGTGCAGCTCCGCGATGTCCCGGGCGGCCCGGGCGCCGCGCGCCGCGGCGCCGGCCGGGTCCGCGACGACCTCGCGCATCAGCCGAACGGCGTGCGCCAGGTCGGGGTCGGCCCAGGTCGAGCCGGCCGGGTACGGCGCGGCGTCCGCGGGGACGGGCGCGGGGGTCCAGTCCACCAGATAGCTGTTCGCGTCCGTCATGAACTGCAGGTTCCCGCTGTACCGCGTCGCGATCACCGGCTTCCCCCACGCCATCGCCTCCGCCATCGTGAGCCCGAGGCCCTCGCTGCGGTGGAGCGACACGTAGCAGTCGCACGCGGCGACGAGGGCGTCTCGCGCGTCGGCGTCCAGGTACTCCTCGACGAGGCGGACGTGCGGGAGCCCGGCGACCCGCAGCCGCAGCCGCTCGGCCTCCGAGGGGCGCCGGTCGGCGTTGATCGACTTCACGACGAGCACCGGGCCGTCCTCGGGTCCGAACGCGGCGCAGAACGCGTCGACCAGGCCGAGCGGGTTCTTGCGCTCCGCGGTGCTGAGGAAGTCGAAGGCGAACAGGAACACGGGTGCGTCGGGGAGCCCGAGCTCCGCGCGCGTCCGGGCCGGGCCGGACGCCGGCCGCTGCGGCAGCGGCGGCGTGAGGGTGCGCACGGGCAGCGCGGTGTGCGGCGCGATCGCGGCGCGGACGAAGTCGGTGGCGACCCACACCTCGTCGACGGTCGCGAGGCCGCCGTGCTGGGAGGCCGGGAAGTCCTCCACCTCCCAGTACCACATGCCGATCCGGTAGGTCCCGTCGTACGCCACGGGGAGGGCGGACGCGACGGTCGGCGTCAGGTCGGAGTTGACGCACAGCACCGTGGTGGCCAACGGCGGCCTGCGGACCGCCGGGGCGTCGTCGGCGGGCCGCTGGCGGCTGCTCAGGTGGGTGTCCACCGGCACCGTCGACCGGGGCACCCCCGCGGCGTCCAGGGCCTGGACGAGCAGCCGCGCGGACTCCCCGATGCCGAGCTCGCCCCGCAGGAAGCCGACGACGTTCACGCCGGGCTCGTAGGCCGCGGGCGGCGCCGGCGGGACCGTCCACCGGCGGACGGACTCCGCCACCAGGTCGCCGTCGAAGCCCTCCGCGACCGCGTGCTCCACCGCCCAGGAGACGTACGCCTCCTCGTCGCGCCCGGGCACGCCGGCGAAGACCCCGGCCAGGTCCGGGCGGCCGGCGCGCACGGCGCGCAGGTACCGGCTCAGGCCGCCGTCCGGAGCCGGCTCCGTGAGCCAGTCGAGCAGCGCGGTGCGCTCCGCCGGGTCGAACGGGTCGGGGGCGTCCGGCGTGGCGGCGTACAGCGTGCGCAGCGGCGCGTCGACCAGGCCGCCGAGCGACGTGCGCGCCCAGGTCTCGCCGCTGGTCGGCAGGCCGGCCTCGTCCTCGGCGAGCGTCTCCAGCGCGGCGGCGACCCGCGCGGCGAGGACGGGGTGGTCGCTCAGCCGGGCCCGCGGGTCGCCCGTGGCACCCGCGTCGAGCAGCCACGGCACCGCGGGGTCCGCACGGGTCAGGTCCAGGGCGACCACGGGTCGACCGTCCAGCAGCAGGGCTCCCGGCTCGTCTGCCGGCGTCAGGGCGTGCCCCGGCGCGAGCGACCACGCGGAGACCAGGACGGCCGGGTCGCGCAGCAGGGCGTGCGGGACCGTGCCGGCGAGCAACGTCGTCCACCCGGTGGCGTCCTCGGTCGCGCGCAGCCCCGTCGCCCAGGCGGTGAGGGCGTCGGCGCGGTCGGCGCGCACCGCGAGGAGCGCGGGGCTGACGGCGCCCGACCGGAGCAGGTCGGCGGGGGTCGGGTCACGCCGGTCGTCGGCGACCACGCCGGTGCGGGAGACGAGGGCCAGCCCGGCCTCCGCCGCGGCGGCCACGAGGCCGTCCAGGGCGGACAGCAGCAGCACGCCCGGCTCGACCACCACGACCGGCCCGTCGGAGTCCCGGTGCGCGAGGTGGTGCTGCGCCGCCAGGGACCGCACCACGGCCAGCGGGTACCGCACCGCCCACCGGTGCAGCCGCGTCGTGGCGAGCGGGATCCCGGCCGGGGCGAGGACCCGCTCGGTCCCGACGGGCCGGTACCCGGCGTCGAGGTCCAGCACGGTGACGGTGCCGAACGGCAGCGCGGACCGCACGGTGGACCGTGCGCGTGCGGCGGTGCCGGAGGTCGTGACGACGAGGATGTCCATGGGCGCTCGCTCTCGTGCCGGGGTCGGGTCGGGCCGGTGCGTCGGGGTCAGCGGGCGGCGTCCCGGTAGACGGCGGCGTGCTGCTCGGCCGCATCGGCCCAACGGAACTGCGCGGACCGGGCGCGCCCGGCCGCACCGAGCGTCGTCCCGTCCGACGACAGGGCGCGCTCGAGCCCGTCGGCCACGTCCGCCGGGTCCGCCGGGTCCACGAGGACTCCGGCGGCTCCGACGACCTCGGCCATCGACGTGCCGCGCGACGTGACCACCGGGGTGCCGACCGACATCGCCTCCAGCACCGGCAGGCCGAACCCCTCCCAGGTCGACGGGAAGCAGAACGCGGACGCGGCGGCGTAGGCGGCGTGCAGATCGGCCGCACTCAGCCTGCCGAGCGACACGACCCGGGACTCCCACGGCCCGGCGGGCGGGCGGGTCGGCAGCTCGCCCCAGCCGGGCGGGCCGACGAGCACCAGGTGCACGTCCGGGTCCCGCGCCGCCAGCTCCGCGAACGCCGCGAGCAGCCCGCCGACGTTCTTGCGCGGCTCCAGGGTGCCGCACCACAGCACGAACCGCTCCGGGAGGCCGAACCGGGCGCGGAACGCCGCCACGTCGTCCGGGCCGACGGTCCAGCGCGGGGCGCCGTGCGGGACGACGTGCACGCGGTCGACCTCGATCCCGGCGGCGACGCAGTCGTCGGCGGTGGCCCGGGACGGCACGACCACGGCGGCGGCCTCGCGGCGGGTCCGCTCGAGCGCCCGGGTGAAGAAGGAGACCCCGCGGGGCGTGAAGTGCGCGGGGTCGCGGAGGAACGCCACGTCGTGCACGGTCACGACCAGCGGGCGCGAGGTCGGGGGGATGGCCCAGGTGGAGGCGTGCACGACGTCGAGCCCCCGCACCGCCCACTCGGGACGCGGGGCGCCGAGCCAGTTCCAGGCCCGGTAGAGGGGGTACCGGGGTAGGCCCATCGACCGGACGGGGACCGGGGGCCGGTACTCCTGGGGCGCGGGGTGCCGGTGGGCGGCCGCGAGCCCGGTCAGGGTCACGTCGTCGCGCGCGCGGAGCGCCTCGAGGAGCTCCGTCGTGTACGCGGCCGACCCACCGGGCACCCGCTGCCACGACTGCTCGACGGTGACGCCGACGTGCACGGCTGCGGTCACGGTCGCACCCCGTCCGGGACCAGGAGCGCCGCGACCTCGGAGCGGGGGACGCGCGCGGCGCGGTCCACGGCGCGGCGCCGACGCAGCGCGCCCGGTGCGCGGCGCAGCACGGTCGCGAGCGCGGCCGCGCGGCGGCGTCGCTCCGGGCCGAGGCAGGCGCGGACCGCGGAGCGCGCGAGGGCTCGCGCGACGACCGTCGCGGGTGCGTGCACCAGCGCGACGACGAGGCGGTTGCGCTCGTTGTGGTCACGGAAGAACGCGGACCCCGCGTCGGACGACCCCGCGTGGTCGTGGACGGTGACGGCGTCGTGGACGTGGGCCACGGTCCAGCCCCGGCGGCGCAGCCGCCACGACAGCTCGGTGTCCTCGTAGTACATGAACAGGGACTCGTCGAGCGGCCCGACGTCCTCGAGCGCGGCGCGCGCGAGCGCTGCGCTGCCTCCGTTGAAACCGAACACGTCCGCCGCCGCGGCGGGTCCGGCCGCGTCCGCCAGCCAGTCCCGGTCGCGGCCGTTCCCGGAGCGGGTGACCTCGTTGCCGGTGCTGTTGAGCAGGCGCGCGCCCGCCTCGTCGTCGGTGCGCGCCCAGGTGCGTCCGGCGTGGTCGACCAGTCCCTGCTCCCCGGGGAGCGCGGGCCGGAACCGCCCGCTGAGGACGACCCGCCCGGTGGTGGCGCCCAGGCGTGGGCCCGCCGGTCCCGGATCCGCGTCGAACGGCGCGACGAGGCGGTCGAGGAACCCGGGCTCGGCGACGGCGTCGTTGTTCAGCAGGACGACGACGTCCCCGGAGGAGGCGGCGACGCCGGCGTTCACCCCGCCGGCGAACCCCGTGTTGCGACCCAGCGCGACGACCCGCACGTCGGCGCGCCCGCGCAGCGCGGCGACGGTGCCGTCCGTGGAGCCGTTGTCCACCACGACCACCTCGACGTCCCGGCCGCCCGCGTCCTGGCGCGCGAGCGAGTCCAGGCACCGCCGGGTCAGCTCGAGACCGTTCCAGGTCACCACGACGACGCTGACGGAGCGCACGGTCACCTGCGGGTGCCGACGGGTCCCACCGCGGTGCGGCCGGGGCCCGCGGTCCCGGACTCGCCGGCTGCGGCGGACCCGACGCCGCCGTCGCCCCGCGCGTGGTCGCCGTCGCCCGTGTCGGCCGGCGCGGGCGTGGCCAGCCACGCGCTCCAGGCGATGACAGCGCCGTAGGCGACCGTCGCGACCAGTCCGAGCGGCAGCAGGAGCGCGAGCGGGACCGGCGGCAGCCACGCGTCGGGGGCGAGGGAGAACCAGCCGCCGCGCTCGCCGTTGACGTACCGGTGCAGGTTCTCCAGGAACGCGGCGAGCTGGACGAACGCGAGCAGGGAGCCCAGGACGACGGCGACCTTGGCACCGATCCGGCGGACGGCCGCCGCCCAGGCAGCCGGCACGTCGTGCGAGCGGCGGTGCAGCACGTAGGCGGCGACCACGGGCACGCCGATCGCGACCGGCAGGATGTAGCGGCCCTGCCAGATGAAGCCGAGGAAGTGCGCCTGCGAGGCGTGCACGACGACCGGCAGCGCGAAGGTCGCGGCGGCGACGGCGACGATGCCGGCCCGCTCGCGCCACCGGCCCACGGCCAGCGCCGCCAGCACGACGAACGCGGACCCGGCGGCGAAGGCCATCAGCACCCAGCCCTCGAGCGGCGTGTCCATCCAGCCGAACTGGCCCACCATGTTGAGCACGAACCCGTCCCACGCGAAGAACGTCAGCTTGGCGGCGGGGACGAAGGTCAGGTCGGGGTGGTTGACGGCGTCCCCGGACCCCAGCGAGTTGGTGCCGAACACCCAGCCGGCGGCGGCGACGCACGCGAGCACGACGACCGCGAGCGGCGGCCAGGCGGCACGGGTGCGCACCACGTCGAGGAACGACCGCCACGGCGAGACCAGCAGGACGACGGCGACCAGCACGGCGCAGTACAGCAGCGACAGCCCGCGGGCGTTGACGAAGAACGTCGTCGCGAGCGCGACCCACCACATCCGGCTCCGCACCAGAGCGGGGTCCGGGTGGCGCAGCAGCGCGAGCAGCAGGCTCCACAGGGCGAAGGCCGCGGTGATCTCGATGGCGGCGGGGTTCACGGTGGAGGTGAGGAACACCACCATCGGGGTCAGCGCGCCCGCCAGGCCCGGCACCGCCCACGGCGCGGGCCCCGTCTGGGCGAGAGCGCGCAGGCCGAGGGCGACGAAGAAGGTGGTCAGCGCGGCGGAGAGGAGGCGCATGGCGTACAGCGCGCCGTCGCCCTCCGGGAGCAGCGTGGGCAGCCCGACGATCGAGTAGTAGAGCGGGTTGTACCGGCCGGCCGGCGTGACGGCGCCCGTCGGCGCGTCGAGCTCCTCCGTCGGCACGAGGTCGCAGCCGGCGGGCTCGTCGGGGACGAACATGTAGCACGTGGGGTAGGCCGTGACGAGGTTGTAGAAGTACGGGACGTCGACGGCCGTGCCACCCGGGGTGTCCTCGCCGAGCAGCTGGCCGCGCGCGACCGCGGCGGCCTTGACGGTGTGCGCGGGCTCGTCCGGCGACGCCATGAGCGGATTCGCCAGCGCCCAGAGGGACGACAGCAGGAACAGGACGGCCCACCAGCCCCAGAAGACCTTGTCGTGCGACCTCACCGGGCGTCCTCCTGGCGTGGCTGGTCGCCGGGCCGCTCGGCCGGCGGGGTGGTGTCCGCGCGCGGAAGCTGCTCTTGGACCCGGACCAGGTGCTGACGGACGTCCAGGCGGAGCAGGGCGACCTCCTCGGCGAGCGTGCGGGTCTCCTCCTCCAGCGACGAGACCTCGGTGCTCAGCTGGATGCACACGGCGAGCAGCACGAGGCACGCCATGGCGAACAGGAGGTTGGCCGGCGTCTGGACGCCCACGAGGTCCGACAGCCAGAACGCCAGACCCGGGAAGACGCCGATCGCCACCACCGCGAGGGTCAGCAGGATCCAGACGGCGGCGTACTTCTCGCGGATGCGGCGCGTGCGGAGCAGGTGGAGCAGCGCGACGACGAGTGCGAGGCACACGACGATCGCGGCGATGGTGAGCCTCATGCGGGTGCCTCGATGTCGAGCGCGGGCTGGGCGGGGACCGTCGGCCGGGACAGGGCGATGACGAGCGCCAGCGCCGCGCGGCCCAGGAAGACCGCGGCCCGCACAGGGGAGTGCGAGGGCGTCCCGCCCGCGCGCGGCCGCATCGCGACGCCCACCTGGCGCACGACGAGGCCGGCGCGCGCGGCGATGACGAGCGACTCGACGGTGTCGCCCAGGTACTCCGCCGGGTAGTTGCCGGAGAACAGGGTGATCGCGCGGCGGTTGCTCAGCTTGAACCCCGACGTGGCGTCGGTCAGCCGGGTGCGGCAGACGCGGGACAGTACCGCGGCGAGCATCCGCATCGACCAGCGTCGGGGGCCGCGGGCCTCGTAGCTCCCGACGCCCGCGAAGCGGGCGCCGATGACGATGTCCGCCTGCTCCTCGTCCATCCGCGCGAGCAGGTTCGGGATCTCCCGCGGGTCGTGCTGCCCGTCGGCGTCCACCTGGACGGCGAGGTCGTACCCGTGCCGCATGGCGTAGGTGTAGCCGGCGCGCATCGCGCCGCCCACGCCGAGGTTGATCGGCAGCTCGAGCACCAGGGCGCCGGCGCGGTCGGCCTCCTCGGCGGTGCGGTCGGCCGATCCGTCGTCGACGACCAGGACGTCGGCGCCCGGGACGGCGGATCGGAGCTCGGACACGACGCCGGCCACGGTCTCCTGCTCGTTCCAGGCCGGCACGATGACGAGCATCCGCGCGCTGCTGGCGGAAAGCATGGCCGTCATCCTAGCGGTGCCCGGCGGTCGAACGGCGCACCGCCACGGCGTGCACGACCACGCCGACCAGCGGGCCCGCCGCGAGGCTGGCGACCGCACGCGCCTCGAGCGACCAGGGTGCGAGCAGGACGGCGGCGGACACCGCGGTCGCGACGAGCCAGCCCGCGGCATACGCCCGGTGCCGGCCCAGGGCGAGCACCGCAGCGCCGGTCAGCGTGAGCAGTGCCAGCGCGCACGCGCTCGCCGTGAGGCCGGCGAGGACCGCACCGGGCACGCGGTAGTCCGGCCCGAGCACGACGACCATGAGCCACGGCCCCACGAGCGCCGCGGCGCCCGCGCCGACCGCGCCGACCGCCAGCACGACGGCGGAGACCTGCAGCAGCGGACGCGCGCCCCGGTCCCGGTGCGCGAGGAAGTGCGTGATCGCCACGCCCTGGTAGGCGTTGAGCGGGATCAGCAGGGGGGCCCGGGTGAGCGTGACCGCCATCAGCAGCGGGGCCGCGAGGGCGTACACGTCGGCCGGGGTGGTGACCCGGAGCAGGACGGGGAACCCGACGACCAGGGCGGCGCTGGCCGCGGTACCGGCCATCGCCTGCACGGTGGCGCCGGCGAACGCCCGCCCGGGGACGCCCACCCGCCGGCTGCGCGCCGCGCGCACCGCCGGGGCGGCGGAGAACCCGAGCCACGTCGCGGCCGCGAGGCCGGCGCCGGCGGCCAGGCCGGCGGTGCCGAGCCCCACGGCCGCCGCGGCTCCGGTGAGGGCGAGCCGCACCACCGACTCGGTGCCGACCAGCCGGGCGTAGGCCGGCCACGCGCCGCCGCCCGCGAGCGAGCCGGCGACCGCGGCGTGCCCGGCGAACGCGAGAACGGAGAACGCGACCACGGCGACCAGCAGCCAGGGCTCGGGCCCGAGCACGGCCCGGCCCCACAGCGGTGCCGTCACGACCAGCGCGAGCGCGAGCGCCGCGCCGACCAGCAGCCCGGCGCGGAGCGCGCGGGGACCGCGTGCCGGGATGTCGCCGGGCGTGGCGAGGGCCACGTGCACCGCGCGCGTCGTCTCGTTCTGCAGCCCGCCCAGGACCCCGAAGAAGAAGAACAGCAGGCCCCAGAACGCCAGGAAGTCGGCGTTCTGCGCCGGGGTCAGCACCCGTGCCGCCACCAGCAGGACCAGGTACCCCGCCGCGGCGGCCACCAGGGACGCCAGCCCCACGCCGCCGATCCGCGCCGCGCGCCCGGTCGTCGGGCCCGCCCCGGCGTCGGCGGTCACGCCCGGCCCCGGGCCGCGGCGAGGTAGGCGTCCTCGTGCGCGGCCGCGCAGGCGGACCAGGTGAACAGCCGGGCGCGCTCCAGCCCGCGGCGCTGGAGGGCCGCCGCGTCGGCGAGCGCGGCGCGCACGCCGTCCGCGATCGCCCGCGGGTCGGTCGGGTCGAACACCACGGCCGCGTCGCCGCACACCTCGGCCAGGGCCCCCGCCGAGGACGAGGCGACCGGGCAGCCCGAGGCCATCGCCTCGATCGGCGGCATGCCGAAGCCCTCGTACAGGCTCGGGAAGACCAGGGCGGCCGCCGTCCGGTAGAGCTCGAGCAGCTCGGCGCGGGGGACGTTGCCCCGCGACTCCACGCCGTCCGGGAGCGGGCCGAGCGTCTCGTGCCCGCCGCCGGTCAGGACCAGCCGCAGGTCCGGGTCGGCCCGCCGCAGCAGCGCGAACGCCTCCAGCAGCCGGGCGTGGTTCTTGTGCGCCCACCCCCGCGCCGGGTAGAGCAGGAAGTTCTCGCGCGGCCCGAGCTGCGGCGTGAAGGCGGACGTGTCGACCGCGAGGTGCGCGACGGTGATCCGTTCCGCCGGGACGCCCAGGTGGTGCACGATCCGCTGCTTCGTGAACTCGCTGATCGTGATGACGTGGTCGGCACGGCGGGCGGCGCGGTCGTAGTAGAGCCGCCGGTACAGCCGCTCAGCCCGCGGGAACAGGTGCGGCATGTCGAGGTGCTGGACGTCGTGCAGCGACTGCACGACGCGGTCACCGCGGCGGGGCAGCGGGACGGTCGCGGTGAACGGGTAGTGCACGACGGAGCCCGCGGGCGCCCGGCCCAGCAGCCGGTCGCGGTGCCGCAGCGAGGTCGCGAGCGTCCGGACCCGCGCCGCGGTCGACGGCCCCGGCGTGATCTCCGGCGCGAGCGACTCCGGCAGGTCCGGGACGAAGCCCGCGGCCGCGGCCGGCAGCAGGACGGACGCCCGCACCCGGGTCGAGCCCGCCAGCTCGCGACCGAGCTCGCGCGCGTACGTCTCCGTTCCGCCCATCCCCCCGGGGACCAGCGTCAGCATCGAGAGCGCGACGCGCGGCAGCGCGGTGGACGAGTCGGTCACGGGGGTGTTCCTCCGGGTCGGGGTCGGCCGCCGGGCGCGGCGGCTCTAGTCTGGCCCATGTCACCCGCCCGACCCGGAAGGTCATGCATGCCGCTCGACATCTTCGTCCCGTACTGGGGCGACCCCGCCCTCCTCCGCGAGACGGTGGCGAGCGTGCTGGCCCAGCGCAACGGCGACTGGCTGCTCACCGTGGTCGACGACGCCTACCCGGACGAGTCCGTCCCGGCGTGGTTCGCGACGATCGACGACCCGCGGGTCACGTACGTGCGCAAGCCGGTGAACGAGGGGATCACGGCGAACTACCGCACCTGCGTGTCGATGGCGACCCAGGAGTCCGTGGTGATCCTCGGCTGCGACGACGTGCTGCTGCCGAACTTCGTCGACGTGGTGACCGCCGCCCGCGACCGGTTCCCGGACGCGGCGATCATCCAGCCCGGCGTCGAGGTGATCGACGAGCACGGGCGGCTGGTGCGGCCGCTCGCGGACCGTGTGAAGCAGGACGTCGTCCGGCCGCGTGCGTCCGGGACCCGGGTCCTGCAGGGCGAGCCGCTGGCCGCCAACCTCATGCACGGGGACTGGCTCTACTGGCCGTCGCTCGTGTTCCGGCGCGACGTGCTGGTGCGCACGCCGTTCCTCGACGACCTGCCGCTGATCCAGGACCTGGCCCTGGTGATGGACATGGTGCTGGACGGCGAGCAGCTCGTGCTCGAGCCCGCCGTCTGCTTCCGGTACCGCCGGCACGGGCACAGCGCCTCGTCGGCGTCGCTGCTCGACGGCCGCCGGTTCAGCGGGGAGCGGGCGTACTTCGCGCACGTGGCCGCCCGGTGCGACGCCCAGGGCTGGCACCGGGCCGCGCGCGCGGCCCGCCTGGCGGTCACCTCGCGCCTGCACGCCCTCACGCTGCTGCCGCGCGCGGCGCGGACCGGCCGCGCGGGCGTGACGACCATGCTCCGGCACGCCTTCGGGCCCATGCGCCCGTGACCGCCGCCCCGACCCCGACCCCCGGCGGACGTCCCGCCGGCACCCGACGAGAGGACCCCGCAGTGAACGCGCCCACGGCCGCCCGCACGCCCCAGGAGGAGACCGTCCTCGTCACGGGCGGGGCGGGCTTCATCGGCACGACGATGTCCGCGGATCTCGTGCGGACGTTCGGGCGGGTGGTCGCGCTCGACAACCTGCACCCCCAGGTGCACGCGCGCCCCGAGCGCCCGGCGGACCTCGCCGAGGGCGTCGAGCTGGTCGTCGGCGACGTGACCGACCCGGCCGCGTGGGACGCCCTGCTCGCCGACGTCCGTCCCGACGTCGTGATCCACCTGGCGGCCGAGACGGGCACCGGGCAGTCGCTCACCGAGTCGACCCGGCACGCGGAGGTTAACGTCGTCGGCACGACGCAGATGCTCGACGGGCTCCGCCGCGCCGGCGTCCGGCCCCGGCGCATCGTGCTGTCCAGCAGCCGCGCCGTCTACGGCGAGGGTGCCTGGCGCCGGGCGGACGGCTCGCTGTTCCTGCCCGGGCAGCGCACGGCGGAGATCCTCGAGCGGCACGAGTGGGACTTCCCGGGCGCGGAGCCGGTCGCGATGTCGGCCGCCACGACCCGTCCGGCCCCGGTGAGCGTCTACGGCGCCACCAAGCTGGCGCAGGAGCACATCATCACCTCGTGGGCGAACTCCGAGGGCGTCGAGGCGGTCGTCCTGCGGCTGCAGAACGTCTACGGCCCCGGCCAGTCGCTGACGAACTCCTACACCGGGATCATGGCGCTGTTCTGCCGGCTGGCCCGCGAGGGCGCCTCGATCCCGCTGTACGAGGACGGCGCCGTGCGCCGCGACTTCGTGCTGGTCGACGACGTCGCCCGCGCGCTCCTGGCCGCCGCCACCGCGCCCGCGCCGGGCAGCGACCCCATCGACATCGGGTCGGGGGAGCACCAGACGATCGCCGACGCCGCTCGGCTCATCGCGCAGTTCTACGGCGCGCCCGAGCCGCACGTGACCGGCCAGTACCGGCAGGGCGACGTCCGGCACGCGTGGGCCGACGTCACCCGCGCGTCCGAGGTCCTGGGGTGGTCCCCGCAGGTGTCGCTCGCCGAGGGCGTCGACCGGCTCGCGCGCTGGGTCGACGAGCAGCAGGGCGCCTGACCGGACGCCCGCCCCCGGGCCGCGCCGGAGCGGGGGTGGGCGCCCGTCGTCAGAGCAGGGCGGGGGCGGGCCTCGCCGTGGCGCTGGTGGACCGCCGCGCCCAGCGCATCGCCGGCCGCTCGACGAGCAGCCAGCTCGCGATCGCCAGGGGCGCGGTCGCCGCCAGCGCCAGCAGGTCGTACACCGCGATCGGCAGCTCGTGCGCGCCGGCGAGCACCAGCAGCTGCTGCACCGGGAAGGCGTAGATGTACACGCCGTACGACACGTCGTGCCGGCGGAGCAGCCCCGGGATCGGCAGCACCGAGCCGACCCAGATCAGCGCGTAGGCGAGGAACGGCGCGGTCAGCTGCGCGCCCCAGCCGTCCAGCAGCCAGACGGCCAAGGCCACCAGCGCGAGGCTGCCGGCCGCCGCGAGCACGTGCATCGGGAGCCGGTGGCGCAGGCGCTCCACCAGGGCGCCGCCGAGGAACAGCGGCAGCAGCTTGGCGAGCAGCTGCGCGTCGACGTTGCCGCCGAGGAGCGTCCCCACGCCGTGCGGCCAGCCCGCGTGCACCAGGACCGACAGCAGCCAGGCGCCGGCCAGCGCCCACGTCGAGCGGCGGACGAAGCCGACCAGCGCGAGGACGCCGACCACGAGGTAGCAGAGGAACTCGTAGTACAGGCTCCACAGCGAGCCGTTCCACGCGAGCGGGTAGGGCACGCCCGTCGGGGTGCCGGCGATGTCGTAGGCGTTCACCCGCAGGAAGAGGTTGCTCCAGACGAAGTTCGCCGGCGTGGTGCCGGTCGTCAGGTAGCCGTCGAGCGTGCCGTGCGCCGCGAGGAACCCGATCGGGCCGAACACGGCGACCATGACGACGAGGCACACCACGAAGGCGGGGAAGATGCGCGCCACGCGGTGCACGAGGTACGTGGACAGCGGGTTGCGCCACCGGCTGCCGGTGATGAGGTAGCCGCTCACGGCGAAGAAGCCGAACACCGCCCAGCCGCCGAGGTTCTCGCCGTCGACGTGCGGGCCGACGCCGCGTCCGGCGATGTAGTAGGCGTGCGCGTGCAGGACGAGCGCCGCGAGGCCGAGCCGGACCACGTTGAGGCCGTTGCGCCGCGGGTCGAGCTGGCGGCCGTGCCACCGGCCGAGCCGGGCCGCCGGCGCCGTGCGGTCGTCGGTGCGCGCGGGCGCCAGCTCCTGCGGGGTGGCCGCCGTCATGCGCGGGAGCCCGTGGGGATGTGCATGGCGGACATCCTCGCGCATCCGGGGGCCGGCGCGGCGCACCTACGATGAGCCGGTGCGAGTTCTGTTCGATGCGACGGCCATCCCCGCCGACCGGGGCGGCGTCGGCCGCTACGTCGACGCCCTGCTCCCGGCGCTCGCGGCCGAGGGGGTGGACCTCCGCGTGGTGTGCCAGGCGCGGGACGCCGAGCAGACCGCGGCGCTGGTCCCCGCGGCGGACGTGGTGACGGTGCCCCCGGTCCTGGAGCGCCGTCCCGCGCGGCTCGCGTGGGAGCAGACCGGGCTGCCGCTCCTCGCGCGCTCCGGCCGCGCCGCCCTTCTGCACAGCCCGCACTACACGCTGCCGCTGGCCGCGCGGGTCCCGGTGGTCGCGACGCTGCACGACGCCACGTTCTTCAGCCACCCGCAGCTGCACTCGCCGGTCAAGGCCCGGTTCTTCCGGGCCTGGACCCGGCTGGCGGTGCGGCGTGCGGCCGCGCTGGTCGTGCCCTCCCGCGCGACGCGGGACGAGGTCGTCCGGTACGCGCACGCCGACCCGGCGCGGTTCGCGGTGGCCTACCACGGGGTGGACGCCGCGGTGTTCCACCCGGTCGACGCCGACGAGCGGGCTCGGGTCCGCCGCGCCGTGGGCCTCGGCGACGACGAGCCGTACGTCGCGTTCCTCGGCACGCTGGAGCCCCGCAAGAACGTCCCCGCGCTGATCGAGGCGTGGGTGCGGGCGTGCGCGGGCCGGGCGACGCCCCCGGCGCTGGTGCTGGCGGGCGGCGCCGGGTGGGACACCGGGGTGGACGCCGCGGCGGCGGCCGTGCCGGCGGGGCTGCGGCTGCTGCGCACGGGCTACCTGCCGCTCGGCGATCTCGCCGGGCTGCTGTCCGGCGCCGCGGTGCTCGCGTACCCGAGCCTCGGCGAGGGCTTCGGGCTGCCGGTGCTCGAGGCGATGGCGTGCGGGGCGGCCGTCCTCACCACGCGGGAGCTCTCGCTGCCCGAGGTCGGCGGCGACGCCGTGGCGTACACCGGGACGGCGGCGGGGGAGATCGCGGTCGCGCTGGGCGCGCTGCTCGACGACGACCCGCGCCGGCGGCGGCTCGCGGAGGCGGCGGTCGAGCGCGCCGGGTCGTTCACCTGGCGGGCGGCCGCGCAGGCGCACGTCGCCGCCTACGAACAGGCGCTGGCCGCCCGCCGCTGAGGGGCGGGCGGCCGCGCCCGGGACGGCTCAGGCCAGGCCGGCCACGTACGCCTGCACGGCGGCGTGGTCGGGCAGCAGGCCGGCCGCGCGCGCCTCGGCGAGCGTCGGGGCGGCCAGGTCCTTCTCGGACAGCTGCGGCGTGAGCGGCGAGCCGTCGCGGCCCTGCGTGGGCCAGTCGATCCCGATCTCGGGGTCCAGCGGGTGGATGCCGTGCTCGCGGCCCGGGGAGTAGCCGGTCGAGCACAGGTACATCACCGTCGAGTCGTCCTCGAGCGAGAGGAACGCGTGGCCCAGGCCCTCGCCGAGGTAGATCGCGCGGCGGTCGACGTCGTCCAGCAGCACGGTGTCCCACGCGCCGAAGGTCGGCGAGCCGACGCGGATGTCGACCACGACGTCCAGCACGGCGCCCTTCGGGCAGGTCACGTACTTGGCCTGCCCCGGCGGCACGTCGGCGAAGTGGATGCCGCGGAGCACGCCCGCCGCGGACACCGAGATGTTCGCCTGCTGCAGGTCGAACCGGTGGCCGACGGCCTCCGCGAACGGGCCGCCCTGGAACGCCTCCAGGAACACGCCCCGCGGGTCGCCGTGCTGGACCGGGGTGATCTCCCAGGCGCCGGGGACGCTGAGCGGGCGGTAGGTCATGGTTCTCCTTCGGTGCGGCGGGTAGGCGGCCCAGCCTATCCAGGCAGGTAGATTGGCGACGGTCCGTCCCGTCCGGGGGCGGCGGCGACGGACGGGAGACGACGTGCGGTGGTTGGTGGTCGGCGCGACCGGCATGCTCGGCAAGGACCTGCTGCGGGTGCTCGGTGAGCACGGGCGGGACGCCGACGGCCTGGGCAGCGCCGGGCTCGACGTCACGGACGCCGCCGCCACGTCGGCCGCGGTGCGCGGCTACGACGTCGTGGTGAACTCCGCCGCGTACACGGCCGTCGACGCCGCCGAGACGGACGAGGCCGCGGCGTTCGCCGTGAACGCCGTCGGGCCCGCCAACCTCGCCCGCGCCTGCGCGGCCGCGGGCAGCCGGCTCGTGCAGATCTCCACCGACTACGTCTTCGACGGGTCCGCGACGACGCCGTACCCCGACGACGCGCCGGTCGCCCCGCGCTCGGCGTACGGCCGCACCAAGCTGGCCGGCGAGTGGGCGGCCCGCGCCGGGTCGGACGACGTGCTGGTCGTCCGGACCGCGTGGCTGTACGGCGCGCACGGCGGCTGCTTCCCGAAGACCATCGCGCGGGTCGCGCGCGAGCGCGGCGGCCTGGACGTCGTCGACGACCAGGTCGGCCAGCCCACCTGGACGGTCGACCTGGCGGAGCTGGTCGTCCGGCTCGTGCTGGCGCAGGCGCCGGCGGGCACGTACCACGGGACGGCGTCGGGCCAGGTGAGCTGGCACGGCTTCGCGCAGGCGGTCGTCGCCGCCGCGGGCCTGGACGAGCAGATCGTCCGGCCCACGACCAGCGAGGCGTTCACCCGGCCCGCGCCGCGGCCCGCCTACTCGGTGCTCGACCACGGCAGCGTGCGGAGCGCCGGCGTGGAGCCGATCGGCGACTGGCGCGAGCGCTGGGACGCCGCCGCGGCCTCCGTCCTGGCCTGAGCACGGCCCCGGGCACGGTGCCCGGGGCCGCCCCGGTCAGTCCCGGCCGTCGGCGAGCAGGCCGAGCAGGTACGTCCCGTAGCCCGACTTCACGAGCTTCTCGGCGCGCTCGCGGAGCTCGTCGTCGCTCAGGAACCCGCGGCGCCAGGCGACCTCCTCGGGGGCGCCGACCTTCAGGCCCTGCCGGTGCTCGATGGTCCGGACGTAGTCGGACGCCTCGACCAGCGAGTCGAAGGTGCCGGTGTCGAGCCACGCCGTGCCGCGGGGGAGGACCTCGACCTGCAGGCGGCCCTGCTCGAGGTAGACCCGGTTGACGTCCGTGATCTCGTACTCGCCGCGGGCGGACGGCTCCAGGTCGCGGGCGATCGCGACCACGTCGTTGTCGTAGAAGTACAGGCCGGGGACGGCGTAGCTGCTCTTCGGCCGCGCCGGCTTCTCCTCCAGCGACAGCGCCCGGAAGCTCTCGTCGAACTCCACGACGCCGTACGCGGTGGGGTCGGCGACGCGGTACGCGAACACGGCGCCGCCGTCGATGTCCTCGAACCGCTGCAGCCGCGACCCGAGGCCCGGACCGTAGAAGATGTTGTCGCCCAGGACCAGGGCCGCCGAGTCGTCGCCGACGAAGTCCGCGCCCAGCACGAACGCCTGGGCCAGGCCGTTGGGCTCGGCCTGCACCGTGTAGCTGATCGCGATGCCGAACTGCGAGCCGTCGCCCAGCAGCCGCCGGAACTGCTCCGCGTCGTGCGGCGTCGTGATGATCAGGACGTCCTTGATGCCCGCCAGGATCAGCGTGGACAGCGGGTAGTAGATCATCGGCTTGTCGTAGACCGGGACCAGCTGCTTGCTGACGCCGAGGGTGATCGGGTGCAGGCGGGTGCCGGAGCCTCCCGCGAGGATGATGCCGCGCATGAGCACACAGTGTGGCGCATCCGCGGTGGTCGCGGGGGCGGGGACGGGCGTGGCGAGGGGTGAGGTAGCCTCGACCCTCGCCCGAACCCGGCATCCCCCCGCCTCGAAACAGGAACGTGATGAAGGTCTTCGTCCAGATCCCCTGCCTCAACGAGGAGGAGACGCTGCCCGCGGTGCTGGCGTCGATCCCGCGGGAGATCGAGGGCGTGGACGAGCTCGAGATCCTCGTGATCGACGACGGGTCGTCGGACCGCACCGTGGAGATCGCGCGCGAGCTCGGCGTGACCCACGTCGTGCGGCACGCGCGCAACATGGGGCTCGCGCGGTCGTTCCGCGACGGGGTCGACTACGCGCTCGCGCACGGGGCCGACGTCGTGGTCAACACCGACGGGGACAACCAGTACCCGCAGGACCGGATCCCGGATCTGGTGCGACCGGTGATCGAGGGCGTCGCCGACATCGTCATCGCCGACCGCCAGACCGCGACGATCGCGCACTTCTCCCCGTTCAAGAAGCTGATGCAGCGGGTCGGCAGCGCGGTCGTCAACAAGGCGGCCGACACGCGGCTCCCGGACGCCCCGAGCGGCTTCCGCGCGTACTCCCGGGCGTCGCTCTACCGGCTCAACGTGGTGACCGAGTTCTCCTACACGATGGAGACGATCATCCAGGCGGGCCACAAGCGGCTGCGCATCGCCTCGCTGCCCGTGACCACGAACGCGAAGACGCGCGAGTCGCGGCTGTTCAAGAACATCTTCCACCACATGGTGAAGTCCGCGTCGGCGATCGTGCGCAGCTACCTGATGTTCAAGCCGTACATGATCTTCGCGACGCTGACCGCCGTGTTCGGCGTGCTGGCGCTCATCCCGATGGTCCGGTTCCTGGTGCTGTGGCTGGTCCACGGGGACAGCTCGGGCAACATCCAGTCGCTGATCTTCGCGGCCATCATGTCGGTCGCGGCCCTGCTGTCCGCGGCGCTCGGCGTGCTCTCGGATCTGCAGCGCACCAACCGCGTGCTGCTCGAGGACCAGCTCGAGCGGATCAAGGAGATCCAGTTCCGGCGGTGACGCGCGTGCGGCGACCCGCGAGCGCCGCGACGCCGGCGGCCCCGGCGTCCGCCACGACCATCACGACCCGGCTCACCAGGGCGACGAGCAGCGCGTCCGAGCTGTCGACGACGGTCGCGAGACCCAGGACCAGGGCGGCCTCGCGCGGCCCGGTGCCGGCCGGGGCGATGACCACGAGGAACCCGACGACCCACGCCAGCGCGAACGCGCCGGTCGAGACCAGGGCGGTCGCCGCCACGTCGTCCGGGTGGAGGTCGCGGACGAGCACGAACGCGTGCAGGCCGAACAGCACCCACATCGCCGCGGCCCAAGTGGCGCTCCCCAGCACGCCGGCGCCGGAGACCCGCACCGGCTCGTCCCCCCGGCGGAGCGCCCGGAGCAGCCACGCGATCACGCGGTTGAACACCGGCGGCAGCAGACCCAGGACCCCGAGCGGGACGACCGCGACCGCCCACCAGTAGGTGGTGAGCGAACCGGGCGCGGCGGCGGCGAGGGTCACCACGGCGATCGCGCCCCCGACGACGAGCAGCACCGCCAGCGCCCCGAGCGCCACCACGGCGCTGCGCGCGCGCGACACGCGGTACGCCCGGCCGAGCTCCGCCTGCGCCACCACGGCCCACACGCTGCCGGGGACGTACTTGCCGAGCTGGCCGTGGTAGTAGATCCGCGCCGTGGCCGCGAGCGGCGGCGTCGGCCCGGTCCCCGCCAGCAGCGCGCGCCACGACAGCATCTGCGCGACGAGGCCGGCGCAGGCCAGGACCGTGGCGACCGCCACGCTGGCGGGGGACAACCGGGTGAGCGCGTCGGCGAGCTCGTCCCGCCGCGACGACACCGAGACCACCAGGAGCGCGATCGCGATGGCGAAGAAGCCGGTGCCGAGGACCTTCCGCCGAGATGTCACCGCACGAGGATAGGGGCATCGCCTAGGCTGTCCGACCGACGAACCCCCGAGGAGAGGATCCGCTGTGCCTGGAGCTGGAGAGGTCGCGCGCTCGGCCTACGTGGCCACGTCCCGCGCGGCCCGGACGCTCGCCGACCGCACCGGCCTGCTCGGGCGGCTCGACCGGTCGTACCGCGAGCACCCGGTCAGCGTGCCCGGCCACCTGCGCACGCTGTTCGCCATCCACGACGTCGAGGACCTCGTCGCGCTCGACGTGCCGTGGTGGACGTACAGCGCCATCGACACGGTGCGGGACCACCTCGACCGGCTCGGCGGCTCGGCCCGCGTCTTCGAGTACGGCTCGGGGGCGAGCTCGGTCTGGCTCGGTCGCCGCGTGGCCGAGGTGCACTCGGTCGAGCACCACGCCGGGTTCGCGGGCGTGATGCGCGACGTGCTGCGCGAGACGGGTCTGCAGGACGTGGTCGACCTGATCGAGGTCGCCCCCGAGGAGAGCGCGCACCCGGTGGTGCCCTCGACCCGCCGCGGCGAGGAGGGGCGCGACTACCGGCGGTACGTGCACAGCATCGACGAGGTGCCCGGCGAGTTCGACCTCGTCGTGGTGGACGGCCGGGCACGCGTGGCCTGCATGCAGCACGCCGTGCGCCGGCTCGCCCCGAACGGGATCGTGCTGTTCGACGACACCCAGCGCCCCCGGTACCAGAGCGGACTCGCCTCCTCCGGGATGGTCGTCGAGCGGCACCGCGGCTGGGTCCCCTCGCTGCCGTACCCGCGCGAGAGCGCGGTGCTCCGGCTCGGGCGCGCCTGAGCGCGCGAGGCGACGAGACGAGAGCGAGGACCGGGCACCCGTGTACCGACTGACGACCGCGATCCAGAACTACGCCTGGGGGTCGGCGACCGCCATCCCTTCCCTGCTCGGGCTCGAGCCCGACGGCGCCCCCGTCGCGGAGGCGTGGTTCGGGGCGCACGCCAGCGCCCCGTCGCACTGCGTGACCGCCGACGGCGAGCCGGGGGTGCCGATGACCGAGGTCATCGCCGCCGACGCCGAGGCGGTGCTGGGCGAGCACGTCCGCGCCCGCTTCGGTCCCGCGCTGCCGTACCTGCTCAAGCTCATCGCCGCCGAGCAGCCCCTGTCGCTGCAGGTGCACCCGCACGTCGACGCGGCCCGGGCGGGCTACGACGACGAGGAGTCGCGGGGGGTGCCGCGGGACGCCCCGCACCGCAGCTACCGGGACCGCAACCACAAGCCGGAGCTCGTGTACGCCCTGACGCGCTTCGAGGCGCTCTGCGGCTTCCGGGCCCCGCGCCGCGCCGCGGAGCTTCTCGACGGCCTGGGGTCGACCCTGGCGGACGAGCTGCGGACCGTGCTGGCCTCGCAGCCGACGGCCCGCGGCATCGAGGAGGCGTTCACGCGGCTGCTGCGGCCCGAGACCCGGCCGAGCGCCGCCGAGGTCGACGAGGTCGTCGCGGCGTGCGCGGCGCGCCTCGAGGCGGGGTCGCCGTCGGCCCGTGCGGACCGCACGGTGGTCCGGCTCGGGGCCGCGTACCCCGGTGACCCCGGGGTGGTCACCTCGCTGCTGCTCAACCCGGTCACGCTGCAGCCGGGGGAGGCGCTCTTCGTGCCCGCGGGCGGCGTGCACGCCTACCTCCAGGGGCTGGGCGTCGAGATCATGGCGAGCTCGGACAACGTCCTGCGTGCCGGCCTCACGCCGAAGCACGTCGACGTCGACGAGCTGCTCCGCAACGTCGACTACGTCGCGGCCCCGCCGATCCGGATCGCGCCGGAGCGGTTCTACGGCGCGACCCGGGTGTACTACGCCCCGGTGGACGACTTCGAGCTCTCGGTCACCCGGGTGGAGGACGGGCAGACGCACCCGCTCCCGGGGCGTGGTCCGCGGATTCTGCTGTGCATCGAGGGCCGGATGGTCGTGTCCTCCCGGGACGACGGCGAGATCGAGCTGACGCGCGGTACCGCGGCGTTCGCGCCCGCGACGGACGGCCCGCTGTCCGTCCGCGGCGCCGGCACGCTGGTGCAGGCCGACGTCCCCTGACCGGACGGCGCGCCCGGCGGGCGGCCCGCGCGGCGGGCGGTCGCCGCGCTGGGTGACGGCGGCCCTCGCCGTCCCCGACCGGCTCCCGGTGCTGCTGCTGGCGGTCGCGGTCGCCGCCGTGCCCGCGGTGCTGCTCGGTCAGCTCCGGCCCGCGGTCGTGGTCCCGGTCGCGGCCGTGGTCGCCGCCGCGACGTGGCGGCTGGTGCCACCGCCCCCGCGGGCGGACGCCCGGCACGTCACCGCGGTCGCGGCGCTGGTGGTGCTGTGCGCCGCGTGGGTCGTCGTCGGGTGGCGCACCGCGGCGGAGTACGTCGTCGTGAACCGCGACCCCGGCTTCCTCACGCTGCGCGCGCTCTGGCTGGCCGAGCACCCGTCGGCGCTGATCGGCGTCGGCGACGCGGCCGCGGCAGCCGCCGCCGTCCCGGGCGCCGCCGCGGGCACCGAGGCGTTCTGGCTGGACGGCGGCTCCCTGCACGTGCAGGGCAACGTCCTGCTGCCCGCGCTGCTGGCCGTGCAGGGCTGGCTCGGCGGCGAGCAGGCCGTGCTCGCGGGCAACCTGGGGATCGGCGTCGTCGCTCTGGCGGCGGTGTACGCGCTGGCCCGGCGCCTGGTCGGCCCCGTGTGGGCGCTGGTGCCGACGGCCGGGCTCGCCGTGTCCCTGCCGTTCCTCACCTTCACGCGCGCCGCGTACACCGAGCCGCTCACCGTGGCGTTCCTGTGCGGCGGGCTCGCGCTCGCGCACGGTGCCTGGACGGCGCGGGGCTCGCGCCCGGCACGCCGGCACCTCCTGGTCGGGGCGCTGGTGGGGGCCGTCGCCACCGCGCGCATCGACGGCGCCGTCGCGGTCGTCGGTCTGGTGCTCGGCTACCTGCTGCTGGCCGCGGGGCCTCTCGGACGCGCCGACCGGCGGGGCGCGCGTCGCGCGGCGCTGGCCGCCGTCGGGGGTGCGACGGCCATGACGCTGCTGGGCCTCGCCGACGTGGTCGTGCTCAGCCCGGCCTACGTCCGGGAGCACGCGGGACAGCTCACGGCCCTCCTCGGCGCCGCCGCGCTGGTGGTCGTCGTCGCCGTCACCCTGCTGCTCGTGCCCCCCGCCTGGTCCGCCCGCACCCGGACGGTTGTGCACCGGCACCGCGCCGGGGTCGGTGCGGGCGCCGCGGCGGCGGTCCTGTGCCTCGCGGTGGCGCTCGCGTCCCGCCCGCTGTGGTGGCAGGGGAGGGCCACCGACCCCGCGACGGGCTACGGGCACGCGGTCCAGGTGCTCCAGGCAGCGGCGGGGCAGCCGCTCGACGCGGCCCGGTCCTACGACGAGCAGACGCTCACGTGGGTCGCCTGGTACCTCGGCGGCCCCGCGGTCGTGCTGGGGTTCGCGGGGCTCGCGCTCCTGGCGCACCGTGCCGTCGCCCGCCGGGACCCGGCCGCCACGCTGGTCGTCGCCGTCATCGGGGTCGCCGCCGTCTTCCCGCTCCTGCGGGTCAGCATCACGCCCGACCAGATCTGGGCCGTGCGGCGCCTGCTGCCGGCGACGTTCCCGGGTCTGCTCGTCGCCGGCGCGGTGGCCCTCGCGGCGCTGGCGGGCACCGGAGCCGGTCCCGCGAGGTGGGGTGGGGCGCGCCGGGCCGCGGCGGGGGTGCTGGCACTCACCGTCGTCGGGTTCCCGCTGACCACCTGGCGCCCGGGGGCGTCCGTCGTCGAGCTGTCCGGCCGCGCCACGCAGGCGCACGCCGTCTGCGACGCCCTGGACGACCTCGGCGTCGAGCGGGTGGTGTGGACGCACTCGAGCCCGTTCCGCTACCTCGCGACGCTGCGGGTGGTCTGCGACGTCGAGGTGGTCGAGTTCGTCGAGCCGCCGACGACGGCCGACCTCGCCGCGGTGCGGGCGGCGTGGGGCGGCGGTCCGGTCGCGGCGCTGAGCTTCGACGCGACCGACTACGCCTGGACGGCGCCGCCGACGGCCTCGGTCGGCGGCACCGCGTCGACCACGCTCGGGCGCACGCTGACGGGCGTGCCGCGGACGGTGGACACCACGTGGAGCGAGGTGTGGGTGGGCCTCGTTCAGGGCGACGGCTCGGTGGCGCCGGCGGGGTGACGCGGGCGCGGCGTCAGAGCCGCGCCGTGACCCGCTCCGACGCCGCGATCCGCTCCGCGCGGGCGTCCTGCTCGGCGGCGTCGCCCGGCTCCGGCCGGAGCAGCACCACCGACCCGCCGCCCGCCAGCACGCCGAGCGCGGACAGCAGCACCGGCGCCGTGGCGGCCCGCTCGTCGCCGACCGGCAGCAGGGCGCGCGAACCGGCGGGCACCGGCGCGGCCCCCGCCGCCGCGGCGACCAGCCCGGCGTGCGGGAGGGGGGTCGCCCCGACCTCCAGCGCGGGCTCGTCCGGCTCGACGGCCGGCGCCCAGCCGACGACGTCGCCGTACGTCATCACCGACTGCGCGGCGTCCAGCGCCCCCGCGGGCAGGTCGCCGTCGAACCGGCGGGCCAGCGCGGGCAGCGCCACCGCGACGACGCCCGCGCCGCGCGGGACGTCGAGCGCGGCCGGCCGGTCGGAGACGACGACGTCGGCGGCCGCCGCCGCGGCGTGCGCGTCGGTCGCCACGGTCGCGCCGACCCGCCACGCCGCCAGGGCCCAGACGACCGTCCGCCAGTGCGGCGGCAGGTCCAGGAGCACCCGCGTCCCGGGGCCGGCGTCGAGCTCCTCGACGAGCAGGTTGGTGGTCTTGCTCACCCAGTTGTCGAGGACCGCGCCGGACAGCTCGATGCGCTCGCCGGCGGGGCCGTACCAGGTCAGCCGGGGGCGCCCCGGGTCGCTGATCAGGGCCGACAGGACGTCCGCGACGGAGGCGGCGGGGCGGGGCCGGGAGGGGTGCACGGGAGCAGCCTAGGCGCCCGTGTTATCGCGGATCCGGACATATCGCCCGGGAAGCGCTTCAGTACCAGTCTTCCGCTTGACTACGCGGAACGACACGCGTGTAATTCCCTGGAACGGGGCGGCGCGCGAGGCATCGCGGGCGACCGGCGGACGATCGACACGAGCACGACGGGGGTGGCACACATGTGGAGTCTGCTCGACGACGAGGGACCCTTCCCGTCCGAGGCGCGCACGCCCCAGGCCGAGACGGTGGCGCCCGTGCTGCCGCTGTTCGGCACGCCCGAGGACGACGGCATCATGGGCTGGCAGGAGCGCGCGCTGTGCGCCCAGACCGACCCCGAGGCCTTCTTCCCCGAGAAGGGCGGCTCGACCCGCGAGGCCAAGAAGGTCTGCACCGGCTGCGAGGTCCGGGCGGAGTGCCTCGAGTACGCGCTCGCCAACGACGAGCGGTTCGGCATCTGGGGCGGCCTGTCCGAGCGTGAGCGCCGCAAGCTCAAGCGGCGTGTGGTCTGATCGCGCCCGCCGGGGCGCCTGACGTCGTGACCGCCAGCACGCTGCACCCCGGCGCGCCCACCACGGGCTCGCTCCCCGCCGCCGCGCCCGCGACGGCGGTCGTGGTGACCCGCGGCGTGACGCCCTTCCTCGCGACGACGCTCCGTGCGATCGCCGCCCAGACCCGCGCCCCGGCGCGGGTGCTGCTGGTGGACGCGGGCGACCGCCCCGACCCCGGCCTGGCCGCGGTGCTGCGCGACGCGGGGCTGCCGGCGGGCACGACCACGCTCCTCACGGCCCCCGGCGCCCGGTCGTTCGGCGAAGCCGTCCGCACCGCCGTCGCCGCCGAGGCCGAGCTGCCCGGCGGCGGCACCCGCTGGCTGTGGCTGCTGCACGACGACGCCGCGCCGGCCCCGACGGCCCTCGCCGAGCTCGTCCGCGCGGTGCAGGCCGCGCCCTCCGTCGGCGTCGCCGGCGTGAAGCAGCGGACCTGGACCGCGCCGGCGCGGCTGCTCGAGGTCGGGGTCCGCACCTCGCGCTCCGGGCGCCGGATGACCGACATGGAGCCCGGCGAGGTCGACCAGGGCCAGCACGACGGGCGCGAGGACGTGCTCGGCGTCGGCGTGGTGGGCGCGCTGGTGCGCCGGGACGTGTGGACGGAGCTCGGCGGCACCGACCCCGCGCTCGGCCCGTTCGGCGACGGGCTCGACCTGTCCCGCCGCGCGCGGCTCGCCGGGCACCGGGTGCTCGTCGTGCCGTCGGCGGTCGTCCGGCACGCCCAGGCGGCGTACCACGGCCTGCGCGACCCGGGCACGGACCCGGCCTCGATCGTCGACCTGGACGCCGACGGCGAGCCCGACGGCGCCGACCCGCGTCGGTCGTTCGCCGCGCGCCGCGCCGCCCTGCTGCACCAGCGCCTGGTCTGGGCGCCGCTCCCGCTGCTGCCGCTGGTCGCCGTCATGGCCGTGCTGGCCGGCCTGGTGCGCGTGCTCGTCCGCGTCGCCACCAAGGAGCCCGGCCTCGCCGGGGCCGAGCTCGTCGCGCCCCTGCGCGCGCTGGGCCGCCCCGCCGCCGTCGCCCGCGCCCGCGCGCAGGCCCGCCGCACCCGCGCCGTGCCGCGCCGCGCCCTCCGGCCGCTGCAGGCCGACGGGCGCACCGTCTGGCGCCAGTGGCGCGACCGCCGCCTGACCCGCGCGGAGGCCCGCCGCGTCGTCCGCGCGCCGAGCGAGCTCGAGCTCCGGGAGCTCGCCGCGCTGGCGCTGCGCCGCCGCGTCGGGCTGGCCGTCGTGGCGGTCGCGCTCGTCGTCGTCACCGCGGCCGCGTTCGGCCCGCTCGTGCTGGGGACGCTGTCCGGCGAGTCGCTGGTCGGGGGCGCGCTGGTCGCCTCCTCCTCCGGTCTCGGCGACGTGTGGGCCGCGGCGACCAGCGGCTGGGTCCCGGGCGGGCTCGGCTCGCCGGGGCCTGCGGACGCGCTGGTCGCGGCGCTGCTGCCCGGCACCGCCCTCGCCGGGGGCAGCCTCGGCACCGCGCTCGCCGTCCTGGTGCTCGGCTCCGTGCTGCTGTCCGGGCTGGGCGCGTGGTTCGCCGCCGGCGCCGCCACCCGCTCCGTCGGCGTGCGCGCGTGGGCGGCCGTGGTGTGGGCCGCGCTGCCGAGCCTGCTGCTCGCCGCGGGCCAGGGCCGCGCGGGCGCGGTGCTCGTGCACGCCGCGCTGCCGTGGCTCGCGCTCGCGCTCGCCCGCGCCGTGGGGGCGCAGCAGGCCGACGTGGTGCTGCCGGGCGTCGCGACCGCGGCGCGCGGGGCGGACGCGGAGGCGCCCGGGCGGGATCCGGGCGTCGAGGAGTGGCCCGACCCCGAGGCGTGGGCGCGCGCGGGCGAGACGACCAGGCGGCGGCGCGGGCGACGGGCCGCGGGGCGCGGCGGGCCGACCGCGACGGGGGCGACCCCGGTGGTCGAGGGCCGGGCGGACGCCGACCCCGGCCCGGGCGCCGAGGACGCGCCGGCGCGCGACGAGGCGGCCGACGTCACGCCGGTGCGCGGCACCCGGGTCGTCGCCGCCGAGGACCGGGACGGCACCGCCGGCGCCGTGACCGAGCGCGTGCCGGGCGGCGAGGGGGAGACAGGCGAGCGGGCCGCGAGCGAGCCGGGACCCGACGCGGACGCCGGGACCGCCGCCGTCGACCACGGCGGGGCCGGTGAGTCCGGCGAGGTGGCCGGCGCCGACTGGGACGCCGACCCTGCCCACGATGCCGCCGCCGACCCCGCACCCGACGCCGACGCCCTGCCCGCCGCCCCCGAGCGCCCGTCCGGCTCGGTCGCCGCGGCCGCCGCCGCGTCGCTGGCCTTCGCCGCCGTCGCCGCGGGCGCCCCCGTGCTCCTGCTGCCCGGCGTGCTCCTGCTCCTCGTCGTCGCCGCGTGCGCCCCGCGCGGCCGCCGGCTCCGCGTCGTGCTCGCCGCCGTGCCGGCCCTGGTGCTGCTCGGCCCGACGCTCGCCGAGGCCGCGTCGCGCGGCGTCGAGGGCCTGCGGCTGCTCGTGGCCGACCCGGGCGCGCCGCTGGCGTCCGACCCCGTCTCGCCGCTCGCCGTGCTGCTCGGCGTGCCGGCCGACGCCGTCGCGCTCGTCCCGTCCTGGCTGCCCGGCTGGGTGCCGGACGCGGTCGTGACGTGGTGGCCCGCGGCGGCCGGCGCGGCCGTGCTGCTGCTCGCCCTGCTGGCGCTGCTGCGCGGGGCACCCGTGGCCCGCGTCGTCCGGCTGGGCTGGTTCGTCGCCGCCGTCGGGCTCGCCGTCGCGCTGGTCGCCAGCCGGGTCGGCGTCGGCGAGGACGGGGGCGCGGTCGTCGTCGGCTGGGCGGGCTCTGGGGTGTCGCTGGCCATGGCCGGGCTGCTCGCGGCCGCGGTGGCCGGCACCCGCGGGGCGCGCGCGTGGCTGGACCGGGCGTCGTTCGGGTGGCGCCAGGTGACGGCGGCGGTCGTCGCCGCCCTGGTCGTGGTGCTGCCCGCGGCCGCCTGGGCGGGCTGGGCGTGGCAGGCGCGGGACGGTGCCGCCACCGACCTCACGACGATGGGGCGCGCCGTGGTGCCCGCCATCGGCCGGCAGACCCAGGAGTCGGCGGACGCGCCCCGCGTGCTCGCGCTGGCGCCGTCGGCGGGGGAGCCCGCCGCCGGGTCGGCCGGCGCGGTCGAGTGGCAGCTGCTGCGCGGCGACGGGCCGCAGGTGGTCGAGGACGCCGCGGCCGTGCGGAGCGCGCGGCTCGAGGGCCGGCTCGCCGACCCGGCACCGACCGAGGCCGACGACGCGACGGCGGAGGTGCAGGCGGTCGTCGGCACGCTGGCGGTCGGCTCGACCACCGACGTCGCCGCCGACCTTGCCGCGCTCGCGATCGCGGACGTCCTCGTGCCGCCACTGCCCGCCGACCAGGACGGCGACGTGGTGCTCGAGCAGGCGCGCACCGCGCTCGTCGGGCGGCTGGACGCGACGCCCGGGCTCGAGCGGATCACCGAGGGCGACGCCGGCGTCATCTGGCGCGTGCAGCCCTCGGGCGCGTCCGTCGGCGAGCAGGCCGACGACGCCGCGGGCATGGCGGTCGTCACCGCGTGGGCGCGCCTGGTGCCGGACGCGTCGGCCACCCAGGACGCGGCGGGGCTCGCCTCGGCCGACGCGGTCGCGGTGCCCGCGCTCGCCGGCGTCGTCACGCGCGTGGACACCGCCATCGCCGCCGGCGACGCGGGCCGGCTGCTGGTGCTCGCCGAGCGCGCGGACGCGGGCTGGCGGGCGACGCTGGACGGCCGGCCGCTGCGCGCGGTGACCGACGGCTGGCGGCAGACGTTCGAGGTCGGGGCGGAGGGCGGCCGGCTGGTCGTCACGCACGCCGCCGGCGACCGCACGGCGTGGACGGTGGCGCAGGGGACGGTGGGTCTGCTGGCCGTCCTGCTCGCGCTGCCCGTCCGGCGCCGCCGGGCCGGGAGGCGCTGACATGGACCCCACCACCCCTCAGCCGTCCGGCGAGCGCCGCACCGGCCGCGGCCGCGCCGCGCGCGTGCTGTCCGGTGCGCTGGTGCTCGCCCTGACCGGCGGGGTCGTGACGCTGGCCGCGGTCGCGCCCGCCGACGAGCCGGGCCGGGTGCCCGCTGCGGCCGTCGACGTCGACCCCACCGCCACGACGCTGGTGTGCCCCGGGCCGCTGCAGCTCCCCGACGACTCGGTGTCGGGGGACGCGGCGTTCGACCGGGTGCCCGTCGCCCCGGTGGAGTCCGTGTCCGCGTTCGGCACGGCGCCGTCCGGGCCGGGGTCCCTGACGGTGCTGGGCGGGGAGCCCGTCGCGCTCGCGGACGGGACCGGCGTGGTCGAGCAGCCCGCCGCGGCGACGATCCTGCGGGCCGAGCCCGTCGACGGCGCGCCGGCGCTGGTGGCGGGCGCCACGTCGTCCGTCGTCACCGACGGCGACCTCCGCGGCCTGTCGGCGGCGTCCTGCGCCCGCCCGGCCGCCGACGTCTGGCTGGTCGGCGGCTCGACGGAGCTGGAGAGCACCGCGGACCTGGTCGTCGTGAACCCGGGCGCCACCGCCGCCGACGTCACCGTGGAGGCGTGGGGCCCGTCGGGCGCCGTGGACCTCGCGAGCGGCGGCAGCTTCCTGGTCGCCCCGGGCGCCGAGCGCGTCGTCTCCCTGCCGGGCGTCGCCGCCGAGCAGCGCCGGCTCGTCGCGCGGGTGACCGCCG
The DNA here is from genome assembly GCF_016862755.1 of Cellulomonas pakistanensis. Taxonomy (GTDB): domain Bacteria; phylum Actinomycetota; class Actinomycetes; order Actinomycetales; family Cellulomonadaceae; genus Cellulomonas; species Cellulomonas pakistanensis. The sequence goes on from NZ_BONO01000009.1 coordinate 39,771, forward strand.
CGGGCGGCCAGGTCTCGGCGTACCTGCAGGACTCGCTGCTCGACGGCTTCACGCCGCGGGGCACCGACCTGGTCACCGCGGGGACCGCGCCGGCGACGACGCAGGTGGTGCCGGGCCTGTCCCTGCTCGACACCGACGTGGACGCGGCAGACGCCGGCGCGCTCCGGCTGCTGGTGCCCGGTGACGAGGACGCGACGGTCTCGGTGCGGCTGCTCGGCCCGGACGGCGAGGTCGCGCTCCCGGGGGCCGACGACCTGGGTCTGCCGGCTGGCGACGTCACCGACCTCTCCCTGGGCGGCCTCGCCGCGGGCACCTACACCGCCGTCGTCGAGTCGTCGGAGCCGGTCGTCGCCGGGGCGGTGCTCGCACGAGAGGTCGACCCGGGCGAGCTCGACCAGGGGCCGCGCCTCGAGCGGGCCTGGGCGGCGTCGAGCGCCACCGGCGGCGGCCTGGTGGCCGTGCCGGACAGGACGCGAGGGCGGCTGTCGCTGACGGCCGTGCCGACGGGGGAGCCGGTCGCGCCGGTCCCGACCGCGACGCCCAGCCCCGAGCCGACCGAGGGCCAGCGCCCCGACCCCGACGCCGAGGACGAGCCCGCCGGCCCGACGGTGACGGTCGCCGTGCGCGGCTACGGCCCGGCCGGCGTCGCCGGCGAGGAGGACGTCGAGGTGCCCCTCGGCGCGACCGTCGCGCTCGACGTGCGGAGCCTCGGTGACGACGTGGTCGGCGTCGAGGTCGTGGCGCCCGACGACGGGACCGCGGAGCTCGCGTGGTCGCTGCTGGCGTCGGTGAACCGCCCGGACGGCCCGCTGTTCTCGGTGCTCTCGCCGCTCACGGACGCCGACGCGCAGGCGCAGGCGCGGGTGCGCGAGGGGTCGCGGCTCGGCCTCGACTGAGCTCGCCGGGCGGGCGCGGTCAGCGCGCCGCGCGCAGCTCCACGACCTCGCGGAGCCGGAGCCCGGCCGAGACCGCCGCGCGCACCGGCCACTGGTACCACCGGTGGTACCGCCGGTGCAGGTAGCGCTCGGCGGACCGGTGGTGCGCGGAGATCATCGCGGCGGGCCTCGCCTTCCACGACACCCCGCCGACGTGGGTCACCCGGGCGGACGGCACGTAGACGTTCGGCCGCCCGGCGAGCGCCAGGCGCTCGCCGAGGTCCACGTCCTCGAAGAACATGAAGTAGTCCTCGTCGAACCCGCCGACCGCCTCGAACGCGTCGCGGCGCAGCAGCAGGCACGCGCCGGACAGCCAGCCCGCGTACCGCTCGGTCCCGGCGGTCTCCTGGCGGCGCTGGTAGGCGCGGGTCCACGGGTTGCCCGGCCACACCTTGCCCAGCACGGCGTGCCCTGCGCCCTGGGTCAGCGAGGGCAGCTCGCGCGCCGACGGGTACACGGTGCCGTCCTCGTTGAGCAGCGCCGGGCCGAGCGCGCCGGCGTCCGGGTGCCGCGCCGCCGCGTCCAGCAGCGTGTCGAGCGACCCCGGCTCCCAGACGACGTCCGGGTTCGCCACCACGAGGAACGGCTGCGTCGCCCCGCGGGCCCCCGCGTTCGCCCCGCCGCCGTAGCCCAGGTTCTCGCCGGTGCGGACCACCCGGCCGCCGGCCTCGGCGGCGACGCGGTCGGCCACCTCCGGGTCGGTGCCGTTGTCGACCAGCACCAGCTCGACCGGGGCGGACGTCGCGGCGGCCAGCGAGCGGGTGAAGTCGGGCAGCTCCGCGCCGGGGTGGTAGACGACGCTGACGACCCGGACGGCCGGGCGGGCCGCGGGCTCCCGGACCTGGTCCGGGGCGGGGGAGGCGGGGGCGCGGCGCGGCTCGGGGGTGGTCGTCATGGCCGGGTCAGGCTACCGCCCGTCCCCGTGCTCCGGGTCGACCTCCTCGGGGGAGCGCCCGAGGAGGTGGGCGACCTGCTCCACGACCACCTCGTGCACCACGTCCGCCAGCTCGTCGGCGTCGACCGCCCGCGACTCGACCGGCCGCCGGTAGACCACGATGCGGGGGGGCAGGCCGGGCTGGGACGGGAAGGACCGGCCGAGCGGCACGCCCCCGGACTCCCACGGCGCGGGGTCGGACGGCGGCACGTCCTCCACGGCGAACTCGACGCCGTCCAGGTACTTGCCCCACCGGGCCTCGAGGCGCTCCACCGAGTCCAGCACGAGGTCGTCGAACCGCTCGGCGCGGGTGCGGTGGGCGGGCAGCGTCGACGGCAGCAGCGGGCCCCGGATGCCGCGTCCGCGGCGGTCGCGGCGCCGGACCGCGCCGACGCGGGGGGCGGGTCCGCCGGGGGTGCCGGGGACGGCGGGGACGTGCCGACGGGGTGCCACCCGCGCACTGTATCCGGGTGACAACGCGGGTCGCTCGCGCTGTCCCGGCCCTGGCGGCGGTAGGTTCTACCCCGTGAGACCCGTCCGCCAGTGCTCCCGCACCGCGTGCGGTCGTCCGGCGGTCGCGACCCTGACGTACGTGTACGCCGACTCGACGGCCGTCCTCGGCCCGCTCGCCAACCTCGCCGAGCCGCACTCCTACGACCTGTGCGCCGAGCACGCCTCGCGCCTCACCGCCCCCCGCGGGTGGGAGGTCGTCCGGCTGACGCCCGAGTTCGTCGAGACCGGCCCGAGCCACGACGACCTGCTCGCGCTCGCCGACGCGGTCCGCGAGGCCGGCCGCCCCGCGCCGCGGCACGCGGCCGCCGTGCCGGACGGGCTGCCGCCGGCGACCGAGCTCGGCGACACCGAGCGCCGCCGCGGGCACCTGCGGGTGCTCCGGGGCGAGGAGGGCTAGCCCGCGATGGCCGGAGCAGGGGGCGCCTCGGCGGGACGCCGCAAGGGGCGTCGGGGCGAGCCCGAGCCGACGCCCCTCGGCTCGCTGAGCCAGGCCGGGCAGGGGCACGCCCCCGGGACCGACGCGTGCGAGGTGTGCGGGTCGGCCCGGCTGACCCGGCTGCACCTGGCGCTCGCGGACGGGACGGACGTGACGTTCGTGTCGTGCCACGAGTGCGAGCACCGGGCGTGGTTCCCGCTGGACGGGGGCGGGACGTCGCTGAGCCGGGACGAGGTCGTGCGGCGGTCGAGCCGGGGCTGACGCGGGTCCCGTCCGGGCGGACGGTTCAGCCCCTGCGGGGCGGCCCTACGACACACCGATGGGATACCGTGACGCCGTGCCTGAGACCTCCGCGCTCCCCGACCTGACCGGCCTGATCAAGGCGTACGACGTCCGGGGCACCGTCCCGGACCAGCTGAACGCCGACGTCGCCCGCGCGATCGGCGCGGCCTTCGCCGACGTCGTCGTGCTGCCGGAGGCCGCGGACGGCGCGCGCCCGCGCGTCGTGATCGGCAACGACATGCGTCCGTCGGGGCCGGAGCTGGTCGGCGCGTTCGCCGAGGGCCTGGCGGCGCGGGGCGTCGACGTCATCACGATCGGGCTCTGCTCGACGGACGGGCTCTACTTCGCGTCGGGCAAGCTCGGCATCCCGGGCGCCATGTTCACGGCCAGCCACAACCCGGCCGAGTACAACGGCATCAAGCTGTGCCGCGCGGGCGCGCGGCCGGTCGGCCAGGACTCCGGCCTGTCGCGGGTGCGCGACCTCGCGGCCGAGTACCTGCGCGACGGCGTGCCGACCCCGGCCGAGGGCGCGGCGACCGGCGAGGTCACGGAGCAGGACCTGCTGGGCGACTACGCGTCGTTCCTGCGCGGCCTGGTCGACCTGTCCGGCATCCGCCCGTTGAAGGTCGTCGTCGACGCGGGCAACGGCATGGGCGGCTTCACCGCGCCGGCGGTGCTCGGCACCGACGCCGGCCTGCCCGCGCTGCCGCTCGAGGTCGTCCCGCTGTACTTCGAGCTCGACGGCACGTTCCCGAACCACGAGGCCAATCCGCTGGAGCCGGAGAACCTGCGCGACCTGCAGAAGGCGGTCGTCGAGCACGGCGCCGACATCGGCCTGGCGTTCGACGGCGACGCCGACCGCTGCTTCGTCGTGGACGAGAACGGCGACCCGGTCAGCCCCTCGGCGATCACCGCGCTGGTGGGCCTGCGCGAGATCGAGCGGGAGAAGGCGGAGGGCCGCACGCCCACCGTGATCCACAACCTCATCACCTCCATGGTGGTGCCCGACCTGGTGACGGCGGCCGGCGCGAGGGCCGTCCGGACCCGCGTCGGCCACTCGTTCATCAAGGCGCAGATGGCGGAGTCGGACGCGGTGTTCGGCGGCGAGCACTCGGCGCACTACTACTTCCGCGACTTCTTCTTCGCGGACACCGGCATGCTCGCCGCGCTGCACGTGCTGGCGGCGCTCGGCGGCCAGCCGCACCCGCTGTCGGCCCTCGCCGAGCAGTACCAGCCGTACGTCGCGTCGGGCGAGATCAACTCCCGGGTCACGGACGTCGCCGCCGCCCGCGCGCGGGTCGTCGAGGCGTACGTCGAGCAGCAGGGCGCCGGCCCGGTCACCGTCGACGAGCTCGACGGCCTGACGGTGTCGCACTGGGACGGCCACCCGCAGTGGTGGTTCAACCTCCGGGCCTCGAACACCGAGCCGCTGCTCCGCCTGAACGTCGAGGCGGCGGACGAGGACATCATGGAGAAGGTCCGCGACGACGTGCTCGCCCTCGTCCGGCAGGAGGGCGAGGCGTGAGCGCCGCGCAGCCCGCCGGCACCACCGGCCTCGCCCCCTGGGTGCGGGAGCTGCTGCGCTGCCCGGTGACCGGCGCCACGCTCGTCGACGGCGTCGGCCCGGGCGGCCAGCCCGAGCTCGTCTCGACGGACCCGGACCGCCCGCTCGCGTACCCCGTGCGGGACGGGATCCCCGTCCTGCTCGCCGACGAGGCACGCCCGGTCCCGCAGGTCTAGCATCACCGCTCGGGCCTGCTGCTGCGGCCCCCGCGCGCACGACCGCGCGGTGGCACGGGGGAGGGACCGGCATGGCACACGGAGGCGGGAACAAGGCGATCATCGCCGCGCTGTCCGCGAACCTGGGCATCGCGGTGACGAAGTTCATCGCCTTCCTGCTCACGCAGTCCAGCTCGATGCTCGCGGAGTCGGTGCACTCCGTCGCGGACTCCGGCAACCAGGTGCTGCTGCTGCTCGGCGGCAAGCGTGCCCGCCGGGCGGCGGACGAGCAGCACCCGTTCGGCTACGGGCGCGAGCGGTACATGTACGCGTTCATCGTGTCGATCGTGCTGTTCAGCCTCGGCGGCCTGTTCGCGCTGTACGAGGCGTGGCACAAGTTCTCGGACCCGCACCCGATCGAGTCCTGGCAGTGGGTGCCGATCGTGGTCCTGGTCGCGGCGATCGTCATGGAGTCCTTCTCGTTCCGCACGGCGATCGTCGAGGCGAACCACGTCCGCGGCGAGCAGGGCTGGGTGTCGTACATCCGCACGGCGAAGGCGCCCGAGCTGCCGGTCGTCCTGCTCGAGGACCTCGGCGCGCTCGTCGGCCTCGTGCTGGCGCTGTTCGGCGTGTCCATGACGCTGGTGACGCACGACGGCCGCTGGGACGCCGTCGGGTCGGCCGCGATCGGCGTGCTGCTCGTGCTCATCGCGATCGTGCTCGCCATGGAGACCAAGAGCCTGCTGCTCGGCGAGTCGGCGACCCGCAAGGACGTCGACGCCGTCAAGGCCGCGCTCGTGGGTCCGGGCGTGCCGTCGGTGATCCACCTGCGCACGCTGCACCTCGGCCCGGAGGAGCTGCTGGTGGCGGCCAAGATCGAGGTGCCGGCGGCGTCGACGGCGGCGGACGTGGCGGACGCGATCGACGCGGCGGAGCAGCGCGTGCGCGCGGCGGTGCCGATCGCCCGGGTGATCTACCTGGAGCCGGACCTGCGGCACGCGGTCGCCGGGGGCTGACGCCCGGCCGACCCGGGGGCCCGGACTGGAGCGTTCTGCCCGACACGCCGGCGCGTGTCGGGCAGAACGCTCCACCCGTCCCCACTCCCGGGCGCACGACGACGCCCCGGCCACCTGACGGTGACCGGGGCGTCGCGCGTAGGAGCGCAGCGGGCGTCAGACGCCCGCCTCCTCCTTGAGGTCGGTGACGAAGTCCGGGTTCTCGTCGAGCCACGCGGCGGCCGACGCGGCCGGGTCCGAGCCGCCGTCCTCGTTGAACATGAGGTTCTCGAGCGAGAACAGCTGCTCGTCGGTCAGCGTGAACGCCTCGATCAGCTTGGTCAGCGTCGGGTAGTCCTCGCTGAACCCGGTGCGGCCGACCGTGTGGATCTCCTCGGCCTCGCCCATGGCGCCCTCGGGGTCCTCGAGGTCGCGGACGGGGTAGGCGTCGTAGGCCCAGTGCGGGCGCCACAGGGTGACCGCGATGTTCTCGCCGGCGTCGGTCGCGCCCTTGAGCTCCGCGAGCATCGCCGGGGTCGAGGACACGACGAACTCCATGTCCTCCAGGCCGTAGGCCGGGATGGCCTCGTCCTGGGTGATGCGGGTGAGGCCGGCGCCGGACTCGATGCCGACGATCCGGTTGCCGAACGCGTCAGCGTTCTCGGCGAGCTCGGCCAGCGTGGTGATCGGGGCGTCCTCGTTCACCGCGATGGTGAGGCGGGCGTCGTCGTACCAGACGCCGAGCTGCTCCATCTCGTCGCCGTACTGCTCGAGGTAGTCGGCGTGCGTGGTCGGCAGCCACATGTCGAAGTTGACGTCGAAGTCGCCGCCGGTCAGGCCGGTGTACACGACGCCGGCGTCCGCCTCCTGCGACTCCACGGTGTAGCCGTCCTCCTCCAGCATGGTCTGGAACAGCGCCGACACGGCGATGCCCTCGTCCCAGCCGGAGTGCACGCCGATCGACACGGTCGACAGGTCGCCGTTGTCGAGGCGGTCGCCGTCGGCCGAGCCCGAGTCGCCCGAGGAGCAGGCGGTGAGGGCCAGGCCGGCCGCGAGGGCGGTGGCGGTGAGGGCGGTGCGGCGGGTGCGCGTGCGCATGGGCGTCCTTCCGTGGGCGCGCGGCATCGAGCCGCCGCCCGGGTGGGGGTGGGTGGGGTCGGGACCGCCGTGCGGGCCCGGTACAGGTGGGGTGCGTCAGGCCTTGCCGGCCGCGGCGACCGCGCGGGCGGTTTTCGACCGGGTGCCGAACGCGGAGGTCACGCGGTCCAGGAACATCGCCAGGATCACGACGGACAGGCCGGCCTCGAAGCCGAGCGACACGTTGACGCGCTGCAGGGCCTGGACGACGGCGCCGCCGAGGCCGGCCGCGCCGACCATGCCGGAGATGACCACCATCGACAGGGACAGCATGATCACCTGGTTGACGCCGGCCATGATGGTCGGCATCGCCAGCGGCAGCTGGATCTGGCGCAGGATGCGGCCCTCGGAGGAGCCGAACGCGTGGCCCGCCTCGACGACCTCGCGGTCGACCTGGCGCAGGCCGAGCTCGGTGAACCGGACGCCGGGCGCCATGGCGAAGATGACGGTCGCGACGATGCCGGGGACGACGCCGACGCGGAAGATGACGACGGTCGGGATCAGGTAGACGAAGGCGGGCATCGTCTGCATGAAGTCGAGCACCGGCCGCAGCACGCGGGACACGCCGTCGTTGCGGGCCGCCCAGATGCCGAGCGGGATCGCCAGGACGAGGGCCACGGCGCTGGCCAGGATGACGAGCGCGAGGGTGTCCATCGCGTTGCCCCACTGGTTCACGCCGGCGATCACGACGAGGCCGACGAGCGTGCCGACGGCGAGCTTCCAGCCCTTCGCGAACAGGGCGACGAGCGCGAGCGCCACGGCGACGAACCAGAACGGCGGGCCGCTGAGCACGGTGTCCAGGCCGTCGTAGGCGCCCTCGAGGACGCTCTTGACGGCGTCGAACAGGCCGCCGAACGTGCTGGTCACCCAGCTGATGGCCGAGTCCACCCAGTCGCCGAGCGGCAGCCGGGGGACGCCCTGGTCGGTGGACTGCAGGGCGAGGATCGGGGTGGTCACGCGCGCACCTCCTGGTCGGTGGCCCGGCCCGCGCTCGGCGCCGCGGTGGTCGCGTCCGCGGGGGTGCCGGGGGCGTCGGCCGGGTCGGTGTCGGTCGCAGCGGGCACGGCGGCCTGGTCGGCCGTCGGGGTGCCCTTCGGCGGGGTGCTGGTGTCGGCGGGCACCATCGCCTCGAGCAGGATCGCCCGGGGGATGACGCCGGCCAGGCGGCCCTTGTCGTCGGTCACCGGGACGGGCAGCGGCGACTCCGCGGCGGGCGCGAACACCTCGGCCAGCGGGGTGTCGACGGACACCGAGGTCAGGCTGTCGTCGATCAGGCCCTCGAGGGTCTCCTGGCCGGCGCGGGTCGCGGCGACGGCGTCGGCGTCCCGGACGATGCCGCGCAGCACGCGGCTCCGGTCCACGACGTAGGCCGCGGCGACCTGCGCGTCGCGCATGGTGCGGAGCGCGAGTCGGGGGCCGCCGCCGGCGAACGCCACCGCGGCGGGCCGGCGCATCACGGACGACGCGGTGAGCACGCGGGTGCGGTCCACGTCGGCGACGAACTGCGCCACGTAGTCGTCGGCCGGCGCGGACAGGATCTGCTCGCTGGTGCCGACCTGCACGACGCGGCCGTCGCGCATGACCGCGATCCGGTCGCCGAGGTACATCGCCTCGTTGAGGTCGTGCGTGATGAACACGATCGTCTTGCCGAGCGTCTGCTGGAGCTCGAGCAGCTGGTCCTGCATCTCGCGGCGGATCAGCGGGTCGAGCGCGGAGAACGCCTCGTCCATCAGCAGGATGTCGGTGTCGGCGGCCAGCGCGCGGGCGAGGCCGACGCGCTGGCGCATGCCGCCGGACAGCTCGTGGGGGAGCGAGTCGCCCCACTGGCCGAGGCCGACCATCTCGAGCGCCTCGTCGGCCTTCTGCCGGCGCTCCGCCTTGTCGACGCCCTGCAGCGCCAGCGGGTAGGCCGCGTTGTCGCGCACCGTGCGGTGCGGCAGCAGCGCGAAGTGCTGGAACACCATGCTGACCTTGCGCTGCCGGATCGAGCGCAGCTGGGACGCGCTGACCGCGCCCAGGTCGTCGTCGCCGAGCAGCACCCGGCCGGCCGTCGGCTTGAGCAGGCCGTTCAGCATCCGGATCAGGGTCGACTTGCCGGAGCCCGACAGGCCCATGACCACGAAGGTCTCGCCGCTCGCGATGTCGAGGTCGGCGTCGATCACCGCCGCCGTGCCCCACGGGCGCACGTCCTCGCGGCCGGCCCCGTCCCGGAGCCGCTTCACCGCCTCGTTCGGCCGGCGGCCGAACACCTTGTACACGCCTTCGACGCGCAGTCCTGTCACTCATCCACCTCGTCACGTCATGACGCGCGCCCCGTGCCCTCCGTGCGGAGGTCGGGTGCGCCCCGGGTGGGGCGCGCCGGGGGCGGCACGTCGGCCGGCGGGCGCCGCGCGGCCCGCCCTCGGGGCGGTCGCGCAGCGGCGGAACACACCTCGGCCCTCGCGGCGCACGCCCCGGGAGCGGGGCGCGGCGAGGGCCGGAAGCAGGCGTCGCACGCCGACCATTCGTCGATCTGGTCGTGCTCCACCGTGCCGCAGATCGCCGGCGATTGCGAAGTCGGTTCGTGCGGATCCGGTGTGTGATGGGACGATTTTACCTGGGTAAAGTCACGCTGACCTGCGACTTTACCTTGGCTTGATCGTTATGGCTTCGTGACCTACCGGTCGGGATCCGGGCGGGCCGCCGCGCGTCCGCGGCCGGGGGACAACCCCCGGGCGGGTGGGTGGCGGACCGGGTGCCGCGGGACCGACCCGGCACGGGACGATGGTGCCGTCCGACCGAACCGGCGCGCCACCCCGAGCGCCCGGACGCCGCCCGAGGAGCCCACCATGCCCGCCACCCACCCGGCCGCCGCCGGCCCCGTCGACCCGGCCGCGCCGCCCGCCGGCGGTGCGCCGTCCGCGGGGCAGCACGCGGCGCCGCACGCCGCGCCGCACGCCCCCGGGGCGCCCTGGGTGCCGGCGGCCACCGCGCCGGTGCACCACACGGCCGACCTGCCCCGCGGCGCGATCTGGGCCCCGGGGGTCATGGGGCGCACGTGGCGGGAGTACGGCTACCTGTTCCTCGTGCTGCTGCTCGCGCCGTTCGCCTTCGGCTACGCCGTGATCGCCACGGTGCTGCCGCCGTCGGTGGCCGTGACCGTCGTCGGGCTGTTCGTCGCCGGCTGGGTGATCGTCGGCGGGCGGATCTGGTCGGCCCTGTACCGGGGGATGGCCCGCGGGATGCTGGGCACCTCGATCGCGGCGCCGATGCCGCGCCGCCGGTCCCGAGGGTTCTGGCGCCGGCTGGGCTCGCTGCTCGGCGACGCCCCGGGCTGGCGCGGCGTCGCGTTCAACGCCCTGTCCCTGCCGCTGGCGATCCTCGGGTTCACCGTGCCGACCACGTTCCTGGCGGTCGCGCTCGGCGGGGTGACGCACTGGTACTGGTACCGGTTCCTGCCGCTCCAGGAGGCCTCCGACGGCTCGCTGCACCGCGGCGCGTCGTTCGGCACCGACTACTTCATCGACACCCCGCCGCGCCAGTGGATCCTCATCGGCGTCGGGCTGGTCGCGTTCCTCATCTGGCACCGGCTGACCCTCGGGTTCGCGCACCTGTTCCGCCTGCTGAGCACCAGCCTGCTCGGTCCCACGACGTCGAGCCTGCGGGTCGCGCACCTGGAGCAGACCCGCGGGACCGCGGTCACGGACGCCGACGCCCGGCTCCGCCGCATCGAGCGCGACCTGCACGACGGCACCCAGGCGCGGCTCGTGGCGGTCGCCATGCAGATCGGCGACGCGCGGGACCGGCTCGCGCACGCGCCCGACGCCGACCCGTCGACCGTCGGGCTGCTCGACGACGCGCACGGCGCCCTCAAGGAGACGCTCACCGAGCTGCGCGAGATCGCGCGGGGCATCCACCCGCCGGCGCTCGACGGCGGCATGGCGGTCGCGCTGGAGACGCTCGCCGCCCGCTCCTCCTTGCCGGTGACGGTCGACGTCGACCTGCCCGCCCGGCCCGCGCCGGAGGTCGAGACCATCGCGTACTTCGCGGTCGCCGAGCTGCTCACCAACGTGGTCCGGCACTCCGGCGCCAGCGGCGCGTACGTCCGCGTCGAGCAGGTCGACGGCGTGCTGCGCGTCCGGGTGCGCGACGACGGCCACGGCGGTGCGCGGCTGGGGCTGCCCGGCGCCTCCGGCGGCTCCGGCCTGCCCGGTCTGGCGGACCGGGTGGCGACCGTGGACGGGGCGCTCGACGTCGACAGCCCGGAGGGAGGCCCTACGGTGGTCACCGTGCACCTCCCGCTGAGCGCCACCACCCGATGAGCCGACCGCTCCCCGCCCGGCCCCGCCGCGCCCCCGGGGGTGCCGCGTGCGCGTCGTGATCGCCGAGGACTCCGTCATCCTGCGCGACGGCCTGGGCGCCCTGCTCGCGCGGCGGTCGCACGAGGTGGTCGCGGCGGTCGGCGACGGCGACGCCCTGGTGCGCGAGGTGGATGCGCTCGCGGCCGCCGACGCGCTGCCGGACATCGCGGTGGTCGACGTGCGGATGCCGCCCGGGTTCACCGACGAGGGGCTGCGCGCCGCGCTCACGCTGCGCGAGCGGCACCCCGGCCTGGGCGTGCTGCTGTTCTCGCAGTACGTCGAGACGTCCTACGCCGCGCAGCTGTTCGGCGGGGACGCCCGCGGCGTCGGCTACCTGCTCAAGGACCGCGTCGCCGACGTGTCCGACTTCCTGGACGCGCTGGAGCGGATCGCCGCCGGCCGCACGGTCCTCGACCCCGAGGTCGTCACGCAGCTGATGGGCGCCGCCCGGGTCGACCCCGGCATGACGCGGCTGACCCCGCGCGAGTCCGAGGTGCTGGAGCTCATGGCGCAGGGCCGGTCGAACGGGGCCATCGCCGAGGCGCTCGTGCTGACCTACGGCGCCGTGGAGAAGCACGTGACCTCGATCTTCGGGAAGCTCGACCTCGCGCCCGACGCCGGCGACCACCGCCGCGTCCTGGCGGTGCTCCGCTACCTCCGCCTGGAGGCCTGACCCGCTCGCCCGTGCCCGGAGGGGGCGCGCTAGCGTCGGGGGCACGCGCGTCCGATCGACCGGGGGGACACCGCCATGCCCAGGCTCACCGCACCGCAGCTGCTCTGGACGGGCGTCGCGCTCGTCGTCCTCGGGATCGTCGGCGGCTGGGTCGGGCAGGCGATCTTCCTCGAGCTGGTCTACCGCGCGTCGTGGCTGTGGGGGTTCGCGCAGACGGTCGGCAACGCGCTGACGGTCGTGGGCGCCGCGCTCATCGGCGCGGCGTGCGTGGTGGGCGCGCTGCAGGTGCCGCGCTCGGGGGCGTACCCGGCGGTGCCCGGCGAGCCGGAGGCGGCCCCGGCCCCGGGCGGGACGTGGGCGTACGGGCCGTACCCGCGGCAGCCGTCGGCCCAGCCGCCCGCCCAGCCGGGTGCGTACCCGGGCGGCCCGACGCCGCCGGCGCCCGGCGCGGTGCCCCCGGTGCCCCCGGGCTCCCCGGCGCCCCCGGGGTCCGGCGCGGCTCCCGAGCCACGGCAGCCCGGCGCGCCGGACGTCGGCGGCCCGCCGCACGCCGGCGACCGGTAGGGACAACCCCCCGCCAGGGTCGGGTCGTCCGCCGCGCAGGACGGGGGTCGCACCCGTTCTGACCTGCGGCTCCGCTCGACAGGGTGGTGGTGTGCCCGAGAGACGGGCGCCCGCGCGGCCCCCCGCGCGGTCTCCCCGGGAGCGCCGCCATGTCGACCGTCCTGCCCGCACCGTCCGACCCCGTCGACCGATCCCGCGCGGCGGCCCCGGCGACCGCCGAGCGCACCGGGCCGCCGGGCGGCGCGCGCCGCCCGCCCGCGGCGCCGGGGGAGACCAACACCCTCGCCCTGCGCACCGGACCCGTCTCGCCGGTCCCCGCCCCGCCGGCGCGGTCCCGCCGTGACCCGTTCGTCGACGCGGTGCGCGCGGTCGGCATCCTGCTGGTCGTCGCGCTGCACTGGCTGATGGTCGAGGCGACCTGGGACGGCGAGACGCTGGTCGTCGGCAACGCGCTGGCCCACGGCGGCGCGTGGCTGCTGACCTGGCTGCAGCCGCTGCCCCTGCTGTTCTTCGCCGCGGGCGCCGCCGCCCGGTACGACGTCGAGCGGCACCCCGGCGAGCCGGGCTGGCGGTTCGCCGGCGTCCGGCTGCTCCGGATGGCGCGGCCGGTGGCGGTGTTCGCCGGCGTCTGGGCGCTGCTGGTCGCCGCGCTGCCGTGGCTGGGCGTGCCCGAGGCCGCCGTCGACCGGGTGGCCAGGATCGTGCCGCAGCCGCTGTGGTTCCTCGGCGTGCAGCTCGGGCTGCTGGCGCTGACGCCGGTGCTGCTCGGCGCGCTGCGACGGTGGGGCTCGGCGCGGGTCCTGGTCGTCGCGGCCGCGCTGCCGCTGGTGGTCGACCTGCTGCGGTTCTCCGACGAGGTGGCGCTGCCCGGCGCGCCGAACGTGCTGCTCGTGTGGGCCGTGCCGTACCTGGGCGGCCTGGTGTACGCGTCGCGCCGGCTCGCTTCACCGGACGACCTCGTGGCGCGGGACCTGGTCCCCGAGCGCACCGTCCTGGCCCTGCTGGCGCTGGGCGGGCTGGCCGCGACCGTGCTGCTGCTCGCGGTGGGCCCGTACCCGCGGTCGCTGATCGGCATGCCCGGGGACGCGATCTCCAACCTCGCGCCGCCGACCGCGCCGGTCGTCGGGTTCGCGGTCGCGCAGGTCGCCGGCGCGCTGCTCGCCCGGGAGGTCGTCGCCAGATGGGCGGCGCGCTCGCGGCTGGTGCGCTGGGCGGGCGTCCGGTCGATGGGGCTGTACCTGTGGCACCTGACGGCGATGTTCGCGGTGTCCGGGGTCGTGCTGCTCGGCGTGGGGGAGACGCTCCCGGAGCCGTGGACGTGGGACTGGTGGGCGACGCGCGCGTCCTACCTCGGGGCGGCGGCCGCGGTGCTCGCGGTGCTGGTCGTGGTCAGCGCGGCGGCCGAGCGCCGGCTGCCGACGTGGCGCCGGCCGATGAGGGCGTGACCAGCCAGGCGGCGACCGGGCGCGCGCCGAAGCCCCGGTCCGGCCCGCCCTGCGCGGTCGAGTCGGCGCCGTCCACAGGGCGCCGACCGGGGGGTCGCTGCGCACGCGAGCCCTTGGCTAGCCTGGTCAGCATGGTCCAGCTCGACGACGTCCTGACGCAGGCGCTGGCCGAGTACTGCGCGCGCTACGGCTTCGCGAGGCTGGACGTGTTCGGCTCGGAGGCGCGCGACGAGGCGACCGACGGCTCGGACGTCGACGTGCTGTACGACCTCGCGCCGGGGCGGCACCTCACCTGGGAGGTGGTCGACGCGGCCGACGACCTGGCGCTCATCCTGGGACGGCCCGTCGACCTCGTGTCGCGGCGCGCGCTGCACCCGCTGCTGCGCGACCAGGTCGAGGCCGAGGCCCGGCCGCTGTATGCAGCGTGACCGCCTGTTCGTCACCGGGATGGTCGACGCCTGCGTCCGGATCGTCCACCTGACCGACGGCCGGGACGTCACAGAGCTGGAGCGCACGCCGACCGAGCGCGAGGCGCTGCTCTGGAACTTCACCGTGCCGGGGGAGGCGGCGAACCAGGTGTCGGACGACCTGCGTGCCGCTCACCCGGACGTCCCGTGGCGCCACGCGACCAGCCTGCGCAACCGCATCGTGCACGGGTACTGGGCGATCGAGCTCGACGTCCTGGTGTCGACCGCCCGGCAGGTCGTCCCGGACATGCTCGAGCGACTGCGACGGGCATTCGCCGCCCTGGACCGGTGATCCCGCCCGACGCTCGGCCGCGCGTGGCACCGCGGTCCCGCGCGGCCTCAGGCCGCGATCGCGACCGCGTACCCCGCGGCGTCCTCCTCGAGATCGCCCGTCTCGCCCTCGGCCACGGCCCGGCGGCCGAGCACGATCGTGTACGCCCAGAACGCCGCCAGCGCGATCGCCCCGATGACGATCTTCAGCCACCACGGCATCGTCGACCCGGTCACGAAGCCCTCGACGACGCCGGACAGGAGCAGCGCGCCCGCCAGGCCGATGACCACGGTGATCAGCGCCCGCCCCTCCTCGGCGAGCGCCCGCGCCCGCGGCCGGCCCTGCGGGTCGACCCAGGACCAGAACAGCCGCAGGCCCGCGGCGCCGGCGACGAAGATCGAGGTCAGCTCGAGCAGGCCGTGCGGCGTGATGAGCTGGAAGAACACGCCGAGGCTGTCGTGCGCGGCCATCATGCCGCCGGTCGCGCCGACGTTCACCGCGTTGTTCGCCAGGACGAACAGCGTCCCCACGCCCGAGATGCCGAGCGCGACGCAGAGCGCGGCCACCCAGGCGTTGTTGGTCCACACGACGGCGGCGAAGCCGGCGCCCGGGTCGTAGTAGGACGCGAACGCCTCGTCGACGTACTGCTGCCGCTCGCTGGGCGTGCCCATGGCGGCGAGGGCCTCGGGGTTCGTCGCCACCCACCAGCCCGCGACCGTCGCGACGGCGATGCAGGCGACCATGACGCCGACGGTCCACCAGCGCAGCCGGTAGAGCGCGGCGGGCAGGGACAGCACGACGAACCGGCGCACGTCCCGCCAGGCGGGCTCGTGCGTGCCGGCGATCCGGGCCCGCGCGCGGGCGAGCAGCTGGGACAGCCGCGCCACCGCGTCGGGGTCGGGCGCCGAGGACCGGATGGTCGACAGGTCGGTCGCGACCGCCTGGTACAGCCGGACGAGCTCGTCGGCCTCGGCGCCGTCCAGGCCCCGCCGCCGGGACAGCTCGTCCAGGCGCGCCCAGGAGGGCTCGCGCACGGCGGAGAAGGCGTCCAGGTCCACGCCCGATACCCTGCCACACGAGACCCGGTCGCGACCGGGTGACCTGGGGCGGGACGTCGGCGGAGGTGGGGCGTGCAGGACGAGGGCATCGTCATCGGCGAGGGCGTGCTGCTGGACGCGCGCCCGACGTCGTTCGCCAGCCGGCTGGCCGGCGCGATCATCGACCTGATCGCGCTCGGGCTCGTCGGGATCGCGGTCGCCTGGCTGATCACGCGGTTCGCGATCGCGGCCCCCTCGGACGACGTCGCGCAGATCGTGTTCGTCGTCGTCCTCGTGACGATCCTGATCGTCATCCCGACGACCGTCGACACGCTGACCCGCGGCCGGTCGCTGGGCAAGCTGGCCGTCGGCATCCGGGTGGTGCGCGACGACGGCGGCCCGATCCGGTTCCGCCAGGCGTTCGTCCGCGCGCTCGTCGGCATCCTCGAGCTGTGGCTCACGCTCGGCTCGGTCGCCCTCATCACGTCGCTGGTCAACCCGCAGGGCAAGCGGCTGGGCGACCTGCTCGCCGGCACGTACGCCGTGCGGGTGCGCGGGCGGACCGCGCCGCGCGCCGTGATCGTCATGCCGCCGTTCCTCGCCGGCTGGGCGCGGTCGGCGGACGTCGCGCGGCTGCCCGACGGCCTGGCGCTGAGCGTGCGGCAGTTCCTGGGCCGCGCCGCGCGGCTGCACCCCGGGTCGCGGCACGCGCTCGGCCAGCAGCTCGCGGGCGAGGTCGCCCGCTACGTGTCGCCCGGCCCGCCCGCCGGCACGCACCCCGAGGCGTTCCTCGCCGCGGTGCTCGCGACGCGCCGGGACCGCGAGTACGCCGCGACCACCCGCGCCGCCGAGCGGTCCGCGCAGGAGGCCGCCACGCTGCACCGCCTGCCGCACGGGGTGCCGGACCCGGCGCGCTGACCCGCGCCGCGCGGGGCTGGTCCGGCTAGTCCCGCGCGCACTCCCCGGGCGCCCCGTCCGGGTCGTCCACCAGCCGGTGGAGCAGCCGCAGCAGCGTTTCCTGCTCGCCGGGATCGAGCCGCGCCAGCAGCTCCTCGGCGTGCCGTCGCCGCTCCCGGTCGGCCTCGGCGAGCACCGCGCGGCCCTCGTCCGTCGCGGCGACCAGCGTCGCCCGCCGGTCCGTCGGGTCGGGCCGCCGCTCGACCAGGCCCGCGCGCTCCAGGTCGTCGACCAGCGACGTGATCGACCGCGGCACCACGTCGAGCGCGGCGGCCAGCGCCGTCTGCCGCTGCGGTTCGGCGCGGGCGACGACTCGCAGCAGCCGGTGCCGCGACGGGGTGAGGTCGACGCGCTCGCGCACGTCCCGCCGCATGGTGTGCAGCGCCCGGCGGAGCAGCCAGAACAGCTCGTCGCCGGGGTTGCCGGGGGCGGGGTGGTGGTGCGCGGGGGCCGGGGTGACGGGCGTCATGCGCCCCAGGATAGCGAGTTCCGCACATAGAGAGGTAGCCTCTCTATTGGAATCGTCCCCAGGGAGGCCCCATGTCCATGCACGGAGGAGGAGGCGGCGGCCCGGCCATGTACCGGTCGTTCCGCCTCGACCCGTCCGTCGCCCGGCGTCGCATCACCCGCGACGTGCTGCGGCGCATCCTCACCTTCGCCCGCCCGTACCGCGGGCTGCTCGCCGTCTTCCTCGTCATCGTCGCGCTCGACGCCGCGGTCGGCGCGGTCACCCCGCTGATCTTCCGGCAGATCATCGACCACGGCATCGCGCAGGGCCGCACCGGGCTGGTGCTCGGGCTGGCCGGCCTGGTCGCGGGGCTGGCGATCGCGTCCGCCGGGCTCACCCTCGCGTCCCGGTGGTTCTCGTCCCGGATCGGCGAGGGCCTGATCCTCGACCTGCGCACGCAGGTGTTCGACCACGTCCAGCGGATGCCGCTGGCGTTCTTCTCCCGCACCCAGACCGGCGCGCTGGTGCAGCGGCTCAACGGCGACGTGCTCGGCGCCCAGCAGGCGTTCACGTCCACGCTGTCCAACGTCGTGTCGAACGTGCTCACGGTGGTGCTGGTCATCGCCGCGATGCTGTCGCTGTCCTGGCAGATCACGCTGCTGTCCCTGGTCCTGCTGCCCGCGTTCGTGCTGCCGGTGCGCGCGATGGGGCGGCGCCTGGCAGGGGTCACGCAGGAGTCGTACACGCTCAACGCCGCGATGGGCCAGACCATGACCGAGCGGTTCAACGTCGCCGGCGCTCAGCTCGTGAAGCTGTACGGGCGCCCGGAGGACGAGACCGCGGAGTTCGCCGCGCGCGCGTCCCGGGTCCGGGACATCGGCATCACGTCGTCGATGTACGCCGCCGTGTTCCGCATCGGGCTGACGCTGATCGCGGCGATCGCCGTCGCGATCGTCTACGGGCTGGGTGGCGTGCTCGCCATCCAGGGCTCGCTGACCGTCGGCGTGGTCGTCGCGCTGACGTCGTACCTGACCCGGCTCTACGGGCCGATCACGGCGCTGTCGAACGTCCAGGTGGACGTCATGACGACGCTGGTGTCGTTCGAGCGGGTCATCGAGGTGCTGGACCTGAAGCCGACCGTGGCGGACGTGCCGGACGCCCGGCCGCTGCCGGAGGACCTCGCCACGACGGCGAGCGTCGAGCTCGACGACGTGTCGTTCCGCTACCCGGCCGCGTCGGAGGTGTCCCTCGCGTCGCTGGAGTCGGTCGCGCGGCTGCAGACCGAGGTCCCCGGCACGACGCTCGAGCACGTCTCGTTCACCGTGCCGCACGGCCACCTGGTCGCGCTGGTGGGCCCGTCCGGCGCGGGCAAGTCGACGATCTCCGCGCTGGTGGCGCGGCTCTACGACGTCACCGGGGGCACCGTCCGGGTCGGCGGGCAGGACGTCCGCGAGGTGACGCAGGCGAGCCTGCGCGACGCGATCGGCATCGTGTCCCAGGACGCGCACCTGTTCCACGACACCATCCGCGCCAACCTGCTGTACGCCCGGCCCGGCGCGACCGACGCCGAGCTGGAGCAGGCGCTGCGCCGCGCGCAGATCTGGGACCTCGTGTCCCGGCTGCCGGACGGCGTGGACACCGTCGTGGGCGACCGGGGCTACCGGCTCAGCGGCGGCGAGCGGCAGCGGCTGGCGATCGCCCGGCTGCTGCTCAAGGCCCCGCCGATCGTCGTGCTCGACGAGGCGACCGCGCACCTCGACTCGGAGTCCGAGGCCGCCGTGCAGCGGGCGCTCGCCGAGGCGCTGGTCGGCCGGACGGCGATCGTCATCGCGCACCGGCTGTCGACCATCCGCGAGGCGGACTCGATCGTGGTGCTCGACCGCGGCCGGGTGGTGGAGCAGGGGACCCACGAGGACCTGCTCGCCGCGCGCGGGCTGTACGCGGAGCTCTACGAGACGCAGTACGCGCCGACGGCGGGCTGAGCGGGTTGAGCGGGCCGAGCCTGCCGAGCGGGCCGAGCGGGCTGAGCGGGCCGAGCCCGCCGCGCGGGCGTCCCGCGCGGGGCCCGGGGGGCGTCGACCCCCGGGCCCCGCGCCGCGCTCAGAGCAGGCCGAGGTGCCGGACGGCGTCGCGCTCGTCGGCCAGCTCGGCGACCGACGCGTCGATCCGGGCGCGGGAGAAGGCGTCGACCTCGAGTCCGGGCACGACGTGCCAGTCGCCGTCGGCCGCGGTCACCGGGAACGAGCAGACCAGGCCCGCCGGGACGCCGTAGGACCCGTCCGACACGCGCCCGGCCGACGACCAGTCGCCCGGCGGGGTGCCGCCGCGCCGCAGCCGGACGTGGTCGACGATCGCGGTCACCGTCGACGCCACGGAGGACCCGCCGCGGGCGGCGATGATCGCGGAGCCGCGCTGCGCGACGGTCTCGATGAACTCGCCCTCGGCCCACGCCCGGTCGACCACCTCGAGCGCCGGACGGCCGCCCACCAGGGCGTGCCGCAGGTCCGGGTACTGGGTGCGGGAGTGGTTGCCCCAGACCGTCACCCGGGCGATCTCGCGGGTGCTGACGCCGGCGCGCAGGGCGAGCTGCGCGAGCGCCCGGTTGTGGTCCAGCCGGGTCAGCGCGGTGAACCGGTCGGCAGGCACGTCGGGCGCGTGCGCGGCGGCGATCATCGTGTTGGTGTTCGCGGGGTTGCCGATCACCAGGACGCGGACGTCGTCCGCCGCGACGTCGTTGATCGCGGCGCCCTGGGTGCGGAAGATGGCGCCGTTGGCCTCGAGCAGGTCGGCGCGCTCCATCCCGGCGGTCCGGGGCCGCGCGCCGACGAGGATCGCGTGGTCCGCGCCGTCGAACGCGGTGCGCGGGTCCGCGGTGACGGCGACGTCGGCGAGCAGCGGCGAGGCCGCGTCCTGCAGCTCCAGCGCGACGCCCTCCGCGGCGCCGAGGGCGTCCGGGCGCTCGAGCATGCGGACCCGCACCGGGGTGTCCGGCCCGAGCAGCTCCCCGCTCGCGACGCGGAACAGCAGCGAGTAGCCGATCTGGCCGGCGGCCCCGGACAGCGTGAGGGTGACGGGACGGGGCACGGGCGCTCCTGGGTCGGTCGGCGTCGTCGGCGGCGGGCGTCCGGCGGGGACGGCTCGTCCGGCGACCGTAGGTGGCGCGCGCGGGTCGTTCAACCGCGGCACCCGGTCGCCGGCTCCTGGTCAGGGTTCTGCGACCGCCACCGCGTGCTCCGCCGCGTCGTCCGCGGCGAACCGGGCGACCGCCTCGGCCTCGGCCAGCACCGCCGCGCGGTCCGCGCCGGTCCACCGGCGCAGCGGGGTGACCGTGAGCACCGCGCGCTCGCGCCGCGTCCGCGGGGCGCCGGGCGCGCGGGGGAGCCGCTCGCGGCGCAGCACCCACGTGCCCGCGACCGTCCCGTCCACCAGGACGGTGCCGGGCGGCATCCCGTTCCGGCTGGCGAGCGCCGGGCGGACGTCGGCGGGGACGACGCGGGTGCGGTCGTCGTGGCCGAGCAGCAGGTTCTCGAAGTCGGGCAGCAGCCGGGGCGGCGCGGGCGCGTCCTCGGGCGGCCGCTGGGCGCCGGGCAGGTCGAGCAGCACCCGCGGGCGGCCGGACGGCGGGTCGACGTGCCGCAGCTCGACCAGCTCGGGGCGCAGCCGGTCGACCACCCGGCCGAGCCGGGTCAGGCCGGACCACTGCTGCACGTCGGCGACCGTCGCGGGGCCGTAGACCGCGAGGTAGCGGCGGACCAGGTCGGCGAGGCCGGCGTCGCGCGCGGGGTCGTCGCCGTCGGCGGGGGCCGGCGCGGCCGCGGCGCCGCGCGGCGGGGGAGCGGGCGGCTCGACCCCCAGCCACGCCCACGCGGTCGTCCACGTCGTCGCCAGGCTCCGGCCCCAGACGCCCCGGGGCGTGACCTGGACGAGCGGCAGCAGGCCCCGCGCGCCCTGGGCGAGGGCCGCGGGGTCCAGGCCCGGCCAGGTCGCCGCGAGCCGCTCGCCGAGCGCCCGGGAGGTGAGCGGCCCGTCCGCGAGGGCGTCGAGCGACGCCGCCCGGAGGTCGTCCAGGTCCACCTGCCGCAGCGTCGGCGCGGCGGACTGGTTCGTGGTCAGGTGCCGCCGCAGGGTCGGCGCCATCAGCGGCCAGAGGGCGAGCGCGTCCTGCGCGGTCACGAGGTGCACCGTGTCGCGCAGCAGCGCCAGGCGGGTCGCGCGCCGGTCCAGCATCGGGCGCGCGAGGTCGTCGTGCGTCATCCCGGCGACCCGGGCGTGCAGCGCCAGGTAGGCCGACGACGGGTTCTGCGACTGCAGGGCGACGAGGTGCCGGACGACGTCGAGCGCGGGCGCGTCGGCTCGGTCGAGCAGGTGCTGCCGCGCGAGCAGGGCGCGACCCAGCCCGCGCGTGGTGATGGTGCCGCCGCCCGCGTGGTCCCCGTCGCCCGTCACGCCCGCGACGCTACGCCCGGCCACCCACGCGCCGCCCGCGCCTCCTGCGCCGCCCCGCGCCTCCTGCGCTCGCGCGCCCGCCGAGCTGGCACTTCTTGCGGGGATGGCGGGCTCGGAACCCCGCAGGAGCTGCAAGCTCGGCGAGGCACAGGTGAGTGAGGGCAGCCGCGGCGGCAGCGGCAGGAGGCGCGGTGCGCCCGGCCTACAGGCGGCCGGCCGCCTTGAGCGCGAGGTACGTGTCCGCCAGCCGGGGTGCGAGGTCCTCCGGCAGCGCGTCCACGACCTCCACGCCGTGGCTGCGCAGCCGCACGGCGACGGCGGCCCGCTCGAGCCCCGTGCGCTCGGCAGCGGCGGCGTCGAACAGCGCCGACACGTCCTCGCGCCCGGTGCGCAGCCGCTCGACCTCGGGGTCCTGCACCGACGCCAGCACGACCTGGTGCCGGGACGCGAGCTGGTCGACGACCCGCAGCAGCCCGTTCTCGACGGCGGCGGGGTCCAGCGCGGACAGCAGGACGACGAGCGCGCGCTGCGACAGCCGCTCCTGCACCTGCGCGACGATCCCGGGCCAGTCGGCCTCGACCAGCGACGGCTCGACGTCGGCCAGCGCGTCGGCGATCGCCGGCATGAGCCGGGGCCCGGACGCGCCGGCGACGCGCGCCCGCACGGTGCGGTCGTAGGCGAGCAGCTCGACGCGGTCGCCGGCGCGGGCGGCCAGCGCGGCCAGCAGCAGCGCGGCCTCGACCGAGGGCTCCAGGCGCGGCTCCTCGCCGGTCCGCGCGGCGCTGGTGCGCGAGGTGTCGAGGACGATCAGCACGCGGCGGTCGCGCTCGGGGCGCCAGGTGCGGACGACGACGTCGGCGCGCCGGGCGCTCGCGCGCCAGTCGATCGAGCGGACGTCGTCGCCGATCACGTACTCGCGCAGCGAGTCGAACTCGGTGCCCTGGCCGCGCACCTGCACGGCCGCGCGGCCGTCCATCTCCCGCAGCCGCGCGAGCCGGCTCGGCAGGTGCCGGCGGGACGCGAACTCCGGCAGCACCCGCTGGGTGCCCGGCACGTCGATCGAGGCCTGCCGGGCCGCCAGCCCGAGCGGGCCGAGCGAGCGGATCGTGACCCGGTCGGCGTGCAGGTCGCCGCGCCGGGACGGGCGCAGCGCGGTGTCGAGGCGGCGGGACTCGCCCGGCGGCAGGTCGACGCGGTGCCGGTTCTGCGCCGCGCCGGCCGACGGCTGCCACGCGTCCCGGACGAGGGCGCGCAGCCGGCGGGCGCCGGTGTGCGTGAGCGTCAGCCGCGACCGGGCGGGCTCGTGCAGCCGGACCGCGCCCGTGACCTCGCGCCGGATCGCCACGGCGCGTGGCGACGCGGCCAGGACGGCGTCGACGACGCAGAGCAGCGCGCACAGCACGGCCCACGCCAGCACCGTCCCCGGCACGGGCCAGAGCGCGACCGGCAGCGCGCCGACCGCGGTCAGCGCGACCGCGCGCCAGGTGATCGCCACGCCGGGGGCCTCAGCGGGGGACCGGGACGGACGCCAGGACGGTGTCGAGCACCGACTCCGCGGTCACGCCCTCGAGCTCGGCCTCGGCGCGCAGCTGGATCCGGTGCCGCAGCGTCGGGTGCGCGAGCGCCTTGACGTCGTCCGGGGTGACGTAGGAGCGGCCGGACAGCCACGCCCACGCCCGGGCGGTGCCGAGCAGGGCGGTGGCGCCACGGGGCGACACGCCGAGCGACAGGGACGGCGACTGCCGGGTGGCGCGGACGACGTCCACGACGTAGCCGAGCACCTCCGGCGCGATCTGCACCCGGGCGACCTCCTGGCGCGCGCGCTCCAGCACGTCCTTGCCGGCGACGGCGCGGACGCCCGCCTTGCGCAGGTCCCGCGGGTCGAAGCCGGACGCGTGCCGGGCGAGCACCTCGATCTCCTCGTGCCGCTCCGGCAGGGGGAGCGTGAGCTTGAGCAGGAACCGGTCGAGCTGGGCCTCGGGCAGCGGGTAGGTGCCCTCGTACTCGACCGGGTTCTGCGTGGCGATGACGACGAACGGCGACGGCAGCGGGCGCGGGGTGCCGTCGACGGACACCTGCCGCTCCTCCATGGCCTCGAGCAGCGACGCCTGGGTCTTCGGGGGCGTGCGGTTGATCTCGTCGGCGAGCATGAGGTTGGTGAACACGGGGCCCTCGCGGAACGAGAACTCCGCGGTCCGCGCGTCGTAGACGAGCGAGCCGGTCACGTCGCCCGGCATGAGGTCCGGGGTGAACTGCACGCGCTTGGTGTCGAGGTCGAGCGCGGCGGACAGCGTGCGCACGAGCAGCGTCTTGGCGACGCCGGGCACGCCCTCGAGCAGCACGTGGCCGCGGCAGAGCAGCGCGATGACCAGGCCGGTCACGGCGGCGTCCTGGCCGACGACGGCGCGGCCGACCTCGGCGCGGACGGCGCCGAGCGCCGCGATCAGCTCGTGGGACGGCTCGGGCGCGCCGTGCGCCGCGGGGGCCGGCGCCGCGGGCGCGGCGTGCGCGGCGGGCTGCCCCTGCCACGCCTGCTGCTGGGCGTCCCACGCGGGCTGCTGCGGGGCCTGCTGCGCGGCGGGCTGCGGCGCGGCGTGCTGCGGCGCGGGCGTGCCGCCCTGCGGCCACGGGTTCGGGGCGGGGTGGTCGGTCACGTGGGGTGAACCTCGCTCTCGAGCTGGTCGAGCCGGCGGGCCAGGTGCTCCAGGCCCGCGTCTGACGTGGGGGGTGGTCCGTACAGCAGGTCGCGGACGTCGGTCTCGTCCCGCCGGCCCGCGCGGGCGACGGCGGCGACGACCTCGGGCGCACCGGCGGAGGCCGGGACGCCCAGGCGGCGGGCGAGGCGCGCCGCGGTGCCCGCGCGCAGCGCCGCGGCCGCGTGCCCGTACGACCGGGACGTCCGGTACAGCCGCGCCCTGCCGCGGGTCGTCTCGGCGGGCCGCACGACGACGGGCAGCCGCTCGGCGACCACGCGGCCGAGCCGGCGTGCGCGCCAGACGGCCAGCGCGAGCACGACGACGAGGGCCTGCAGCAGCAGCGCCCGCGCCGTCGGCGGCAGCAGGTCGCCCAGCCCGGGGCCGGTCCCCGCGTCCAGCGCGAGGTCGTCGGCCGACGGCACGTACCAGACCAGGTCGGGGGTGCGGCCGAGGGCGCGCAGCGCGAGCGCGGCGTTGCCGGCGTCGGTGATCCGGTCGTTGGTGATCAGACCCGCGTCGCCGACGACGGTGACGCGGCGGTCGTCGACCTCGGACACCGAGAACAGGTACGCCTGCGGGGAGCTGCCGGGCAGCGGGAAGCACAGCGTGGTCCCGGCCGGCGGCTCCGCGCCGGTCGGGGTGACGCCGGCGCCGGTCGCGGAGATCGACCCGGCCGCCTCGGCGTCGGGGTCGGTGCACGACGCGTCGAGCGCGCCGGGCTGCTGGCCGCCGGACCAGCCGGTCGTCAGGCCCGGGACGACGCGGTCGAGCAGCAGGTACGGGTCGAGCAGCACCAGGTCCGCCCGGGTGCCGGCGACCGCGTCCATCTGCTCGTCGGTGAGGAACCAGTCGGAGGTGACGAGGAGGGTCCGGCCCGCCTCGGCGGCCTCGACCGCGGCGCCGGCGGTGCGCACGTAGTCGACCCGCACCCCCTGGTCGCCGAGGACCTGCGCGAGCGCCATCGCGCCGTTGCCGCGCGGGTTGTCCGGCGCGAGCGCGGTGCTCGAGCGCGTCGGCGCGGGGAGGATCGCGGCGAGCGCGCCGATGCCGAGCACGACGGCCACGACGACCAGCCAGCGCACCCGGCGCCAGCGGGCGCCGGCCCGGCTGCGGGCGGTCGTGCCGTCGCCGAGCACGACGCCGTCGGCGCCGGGCGGCGTGCCCGGCGCGGCGGGGCGCGGCGGGCGGGTCGTCGAGGGCGCGGTCACGCGTCCACCCCCGCGAGCCCGGCGGGCAGGGTCGGCCGGGTCGCCGCGACGCGCGCGTCGAGCTCGCGCAGGCCGGCGTCGTCCGCGGCGCTCGCCGCGCGCTCGCCGTACACCACGTCGTCGAACAGCCGGCCGGCCGCGCGGAGGTCGACCGCGTGCGCCGGCAGCCGCACCCCGGCGGCCTCGACGGCCTCGTGCGCGGTGCGTCCCGGGCGCTCGTCCAGCACGGCGCGCTCCTCCAGCGCCCGGACGACCGCGCGGAACCGGTCGGCCGCGGCTGCGTCCCAGTCCCCGCGTGCGGCCGCGGCGTCGGCGGCGGCCCGGAGCTCGGCGGCGGTGCGCCGGTCGTCCGAGTCCAGCACGGTCCCCGTGCCGGCGACGCGCCGGTTGCGCCGCACGGGACCGGTCACCAGGAACGCGATCAGCACCAGCAGGGCGATCCCGCCGAGGACGGCGAGCAGCGTGCCGACGTTCCCGACCGGGATGCCGTCCGCGCCCTCGAACAGCCGGCCGAGCCAGTCCAGCAGCCGCTGCAGCAGGCTCGGCTGCTCGTGGTAGACCGGGTCGGCCAGCTCGCGCTCGAGCCAGCCGCGGGCCTGCTCGGCGTCGGGCACGACGGGCACCTCGGTGGCCCGGCCGGCGGCCGCGACCACGCCGGGCACGGCGCCGAGCAGCCCGGTCACCTCGAGGGCGGCGTGCGTCACCGGGCGCTGGTCTCCGCGGCCCGCGCCAGCTCGACGTCGAGGCCCTCGCGGCGCATCCGCACGTCGATGTAGGCGAGCGCGACGACCCCGGCCATGAACACCGTGGTGATCGTGGTGGCGACGGCGGTGCCGACCGCGGTCAGCGCGATGGTCGGGCCGCTGGTCATCAGCGGGTCGTTGAGGACGAGCTGGGCGATGAGCGTCACGGGGAACACGATGATCTGCGCGATGATCCCGACGAGGATCGTCACCAGCAGGTAGAGCCCGAGCAGCCGCCAGAAGCTGCCGCGGGTCAGCCGCCACGCGCGGGCGATCGACGCCCGGAAGCCGCCGCCCTCGAGCATGATCGCGGCGGGCACGAGCAGCGTGCGGATCGTGATCCAGAACCCGCCGACGATCATCACCGCGATCGCCGCGAGCGCGACCAGCACCGTGAGCCCGACGCTGTCGACGCCGGTGCCGACCAGCACGACCAGGCCGACCAGCGCGGCGACGCCGACGGAGGTGACCAGGCCGAGCAGCAGGCTGAAGCCGACGACCCAGAGGATCCGCTTGCCCTGCCCGTGCACGACCTCGCGCGCGGAGACCCGCTGCCCGATCACGGAGCGGCTGACCGACAGGATCAGCAGGCCGGTGAGCACCGTGGTCGCCAGCGCGGTCAGCGGGATGCTCGCGACGCTCGCCAGCGAGGTGCCGAAGCTGTCGCCCAGGAGCTGGCTGTCGGCCGTGGTCAGGCCCGAGCTGTCGGTGAACACGTCGTTCACGGCGCCCGCGAAGATGCCGGCCAGGTACCACTGGACCAGCGCGCCGATCGCGGTGACCACCGCGACGACCACGGCGGTCAGGCCGAACATGGTCGCGGGGTTGTGCCGGATCGCGCGGAACGCGCCGTCGAAGATCTCCCAGATGCTCAGCGGGCGCAGCGGGACGATCCCGGGCTGCGCGGCCGGCGGGGCGTAGGGCGTGGCGCCCCAGCCGCCGGGCTGCTGGCCGTAGGCCTGGGGCTGGCCGTAGCCCTGCGGCTGGCCGTAGCCGGGCGCGGCGGGGTGGCCGGGCTGCTGGCCGTACCCCGGCTGCTGCCCGTACCCGGGCGCCGTCGGGTAGCCCGGCTGCCCGTACCCGGGCGCGCCGGGCTGCTGCCCGGGCGCCGTCGGGTAGCCCGGCTGCCCGTAGCCGAGCTGCTGCCCGTACCCCGGCTGAGGCGCCGCGCCGGGGGCGCCGGGCGCCGTGCCCGCGTCACCCGGACGGCCGCCGCCCGGCTGGGTGGCGGGGTCGCCCCACGGGTTCGCCGGCTGCCCGGCGGCGGGGGCGCCCGGCGCCTGCCACCCCGCGGGGGCGTACTGCCCGTACCGCGGCGCGGGGCGCTGCTCGTCGCCCGGGCGCGGGGCGTCCTCGGGGCGGCCCTCGTCGTGGGGTGAGCTCATCGGGTGCTCCCTGGTGGTCGCGCGGGGGTGCGCCGGACCGCCCCTGCGGGGCCGCCCGGCGTGGCTGACGGCCATCGTGCCACGTCAGGTCCCGGTGCGGGGGTGCTGCTCCGTCCGGGCGCCGTGCGGCGCCGGTCGCCCGGTCCGGGCCGCCGTTCTGCGATCATGGGGAGATGAAGGGACGCGTTCTCGTGGTCGACGACGACACCGCCCTGTCCGAGATGATCGGCATCGTGCTCCGCTCCGAGGGGTTCGAGCCGGTGTTCTGCGCGGACGGGGACGAGGCCCTGGACACGTTCCGGGCGTCGCAGCCGGACCTCGTGCTGCTCGACCTCATGCTGCCGGGCAAGGACGGCACCGAGGTCTGCCGGCTGATCCGCGCCGAGTCGGGCGTGCCGATCGTCATGCTGACCGCCAAGGCCGACACCGTCGACGTGGTCCTGGGCCTGGAGTCCGGCGCGGACGACTACATCGCCAAGCCGTTCAAGCCCAAGGAGCTGATCGCCCGGGTGCGCGCCCGGCTGCGCCGCAGCGACGAGCCCGCGCCCGAGCACCTGCGGATCGGCGACCTGTCGATCGACGTGACCGGCCACCGGGTCACCCGGGACGGCCAGGTCATCTCCCTGACGCCGCTCGAGTTCGACCTGCTGGTCGCGCTGGCCCGCAAGCCGTGGCAGGTGTTCACCCGCGAGGTGCTGCTCGAGCGCGTGTGGGGCTACCGGCACGCCGCCGACACCCGGCTGGTGAACGTGCACGTCCAGCGGCTGCGCTCCAAGATCGAGGCCGACCCGGAGCGCCCCGAGATCGTCGTGACGGTGCGCGGCGTCGGCTACAAGGCGGGCGCGACCTCGCCGTGAGCACCGGCCCCCGCGGCGGCGTCGCCGGCCGGGCGGCGCGCGCGTGGCGGCTCGCCACGGTGCGCTCCGGGGTCCGGTCGCGCCGCCTGGTCCGCGCCTGGCGCGGCTCGCTGCAGGCGCGGGTCATCACGCTCACGCTCGCGGCGGGCCTGCTGGCGCTCGCCGTGCTCGGCGGCTACCTCTCCGTGAGCGTGCGCGACGGCCTGTTCACCCAGCGGGTCGACCAGGTGCTCGCCGAGTCGGCGCGCGCGGCGTCCCAGGCGCAGCAGACCTTCGACGCGTCGACGGCGACCACGGCCCCCGAGGTGCAGCTGCTCCTGAACGACCTCGTCACGGCCCTGCGCTCGGGCGGCTCCGGGGACCGCGAGGTCTTCATGCTCCGCATCCGCGGGCAGCAGCAGCCGATCCTCGTGAGCAGCGCGGTCACGGACTCGTCGCTGGTCGGCCTGGTGTCGGACGACCTGCGCACGGCGACGGCGGGCGGCGACGGGCAGCGCTGGGAGTCCGTCGCGTGGCCGGCGTCGGCCTCCGGGACCGGGCGCGTCGAGCCGGGCGTCGTGGTCGGGCAGGTGGTGACGGTCCCGGCCGCCGGGTCGTACGAGCTGTACTTCCTGTACTCGCTGCAGGCCGAGCAGGAGCGGCTCGAGTTCCTGCAGAGCGTGCTGGGCATCGGGGCCGTCGCCCTCGTGGCCCTGCTGGTGTCGATGACCTGGCTGGTCACCCGGCAGGTGGTGCATCCCGTGCGGCAGGCGGCGCACGTGGCCGAGCGGATCGCCGACGGCAGCCTCACCGAGCGGATGCCCGTGCGGGGCGAGGACGAGATGGCGCGGCTGGGCCGGTCGTTCAACGAGATGGCCGAGAGCCTCCAGGACCAGATCGACCGCATGGAGCACCTGTCGGCGATGCAGCGCCGGTTCGTCTCCGACGTGTCCCACGAGCTCCGCACGCCGCTGACCACCGTGCGGATGGCCGGCGAGATGATCTACGAGTCCCGCGACGACTTCGACCCGGTCGTGCGCCGCTCGGCCGAGCTGCTGCAGCAGCAGCTGGACCGGTTCGAGGACCTGCTGGGCGACCTGCTGGAGATCAGCCGGTTCGACGCGGGGGCCGCGGTGCTGGACGCGGAGGCGCGGGACGTCCGGGACGTCGTCGGCGCGGCGGTCGACCAGGCCGTGCCGCTGGCCGCCGCCAAGGGGTCGTGGCTGTCGATCACGCAGCCCGAGGGGCCGTGCCTCGCCGACGTGGACCCGCGCCGGGTGGAGCGGGTGCTGCGGAACCTGCTCGTCAACGCGATCGAGCACGCCGAGGGCAGCGACGTCGAGGTGACGGTGGGCGCCGACGACCGCGCCGTGGCCGTGACCGTGCGCGACCGCGGCGTGGGCATGACCCGCGACGAGGCCGCGCACGTCTTCGACCGGTTCTGGCGGGCCGACCCCGCGCGCGCCCGGACGACCGGCGGCACGGGCCTCGGGCTCGCGATCTCGCTCGAGGACGCGCACCTGCACGGCGGGTGGCTCGAGGCGTGGGGCCGCCCCCGGCAGGGCGCGTGCTTCCGCCTGACGCTGCCGCGGCGGGCCGGGATCACGCTGGAGTCCTCCCCGCTGCCGCTGGAGCCGCCCGCGGAGGCCGAGCGCGCCCAGCACCGCGAGCTCGACGCCGACCGGCCCGACCCCGCCGCCCTGCCCGACCTGCCGCCGACCACCGGCTCGTTCGACGTGGTCGAGCGGGCGAGGGAGGCGCAGCGGGCGGTCGAGCGGCGGCGCGAGCAGGAGGCGGCCGCGCGCGACGCCGCCGCGGCCGGCGCCACCGCGCCCGACGCCACCGCGGCCGCGCGGCCCGACCCCGAGCCCGCCCGCCGCGGCGGCCCCGACCGACCGGGGGAGACCCGATGACCGCCCGTGCCCCGGCCCCGGCGACGACCCGCCGCGCCGTCACCGCCGCGGCCCTGGCGGTGCTCCTCGCGACCCTGTCCGCCTGCGTCGGCATCCCGACCTCCGGCCCCGTCGGCGTGGGGGTCGAGGGCGTGAGCGAGCAGGGCGTCGTCGAGCTGCTGGGCGACCCGCCGCCGCAGGACGGCACGCCCGAGGACATCGTCCGCGGGTTCCTCGGCGCGAGCGCCGCGGGCTTCAGCCGCGAGTCGGCGTCCTCGGACGCGGCCGACGACTTCCGCAACGCCCGCGAGTACCTGTCGGGGGAGACCCGGCGGTCCTGGAACCCGCGTGAGCAGGTGCTCGTGTACGCCACGGCGTCGAGCCCCGACATCCAGCTCCGCGGCGAGTCCCAGGTACGGGTCGACGTGCGGGTCGCCGCGCGGATCGACGCCGACGGCCGGTACGCGCAGGGCGGGCCCGACGCGCGGGAGTCGCTGACCTTCGACCTCGTGCAGGACAGCGAGGGCCAGTGGCGCATCTCCGGCCTGGAGGACGGCGTGGTGCTGTCCGAGCCGAACTTCGAGGCGATCTACCGCTCCGCGACGCTGTACTTCCTGTCGCAGGACCAGCAGTTCCTGGTGCCCGAGACCCGGTGGTTCCCGGTGCGCAACCTCGCCACGTCCGTGGTGCGCTCGCTCATCGCCGGCCCCTCCGGGTGGCTCAGGGACGCGGTGCGCAGCGCCGTGCCGGAGGGCGCGGTGCTGCAGCCGGACGCGGTCTCGGTCGACGACGAGGGCGTGGCGACCGTCAGCCTCGCGGCCGGCGGCCTGCCCGCCGAGCCCGAGGACCGCGCCCTGATGCAGGCCCAGCTCGAGGCGTCGCTGCGGATCGCGCGGGTGCGCACCGTGGACGTGAGCGCGGGCGGCGTCGAGATGGACGCCGAGGCGGCCGAGCTCGAGCGCGGCCAGGACTGGGGCGGGTCGCTCGAGGCGGTGCAGGACGGCGCGCTCGTGCAGATGTCGGCCGGCGAGCTCGAGCCCGTCGAGGGCGTCGGGTCGCTCGCCGGCCTGGACGCCCGGGACCCGGCACGGGACGGGTCGGGGGACCTGCGGGTCATGCTCTCCGGGCCCGATCGCCTGGTGACGGTCCCGACGGCCGACGACGGGCCGGCGCAGCTGCTCAGCGGCACCGACCTGGTCGGCCCGTCCGTCGACCGGCTCGGCTGGGTGTGGACCGCCTCCCGCGCGGAGCCCGGCGCGCTCCTGGCGGTCGACGACCGCGGCGGCGTGGTCGACGTCGACGCGGAGTGGCTGGCCGACCGCACCGTGCGCTCGCTGCGGGTCGCGCGGGACGCCACCCGGGTCGCCGTCGTCTCCGAGGGCGCGGACGGGGTGCGGGTCGACGTCGCGTCGATCGTGCGCGACGACTCCGGCACGCCGCAGGTCCTCGGCGAGGCGTGGCGCACCGGCGTGACGCTGACGGACGCCACGCGGGTCGTGTGGGTCGACGAGGGGACGCTCGGCGTGCTCGGGCGGTCGGGGAGCACGACCACCGCCGTCTACCACCTGGTGCCGCTGTCCGGCGAGGTGCAGACGCGCCCGGCGCTCGCGGACGCGGTCGACATCGCCGGCGGGAAGGGCGACAGCGCCCTGTACCTCGCGACGGCGGAGGGCGAGCTGTTCGCCCGGGCGGGCTCGAGCTGGGCGTCCGTGGGCGAGGGCGTGCGGGACCCGGCCTTCGCGGGCTGACGCGCGGGAGGGGACGACCGGGACGACCACAGGGTCCGCGGGCGCGCCGGTACCCCGGTGGCCTGGGGACGCGCGGCTCGGCCGGCCGGCCGCGCCGGGAGCCTGGTGCCGTGACCGCGACGACCGCGCGGGCCGTCGCCCGCGAGCTGCTCGACCTCGTGCTGCCCGTGACCTGCGCCGGCTGCGGCGCCCCCGGCCGGGCGCTGTGCGCCGCGTGCCTGCACCGGTTCGCCGGACCGCCGCGCCGGTGCGAGCGCGCCGCCGGGCGGCTCGACCGGATGGACGGCACGGTGCTCCCGGTCTGGGCGCCGGCGGCGAACGACGGTCCGGTGCGGCGCGCGGTCGTGGCGTGGAAGGACGGCGGGCGCGCGGACGTGACGCCGTGGTTCGCCGCGGTGCTGGCCCGCGCCGCGCCGGCGCTGGACCTGGCGGGCGAGCCGGACGCGCCGGGGCCTCGGCGCGCAGGGGACGGCGGCGCCCGGCCGCTGCTCGTGGTCGGCGCCCCGCCGTCCCCGCGGGGGCGGGCGCGGCGCGGCGAGGACCTCGTCGGGGCGCTCGCGGCGGCGGTGGCCGCGGCCCTCCCGCCCGCCGCCGCGGTGCCCGCCCTGCGCCTCGCCGGCGGCGGGCGCGACCAGGTCGGGCTCGGCGTCCGGGGCCGCGCGGCGAACCTCGCCGGCCGGGTCCGGGTCCGCCCCCGGGCGCGCGCCGCGCTGGCCGGCTCCCGGGTGCTGCTCGTGGACGACGTGCTCACCACCGGGGCCACGCTGGCGGCGTGCCGCGCGGCGCTGGAGTCCGCGGACGTGCAGGTCGCGGGCGCGCTGGTGCTCGCGGTCACCCGTCCGCCGGGTTCCCCGACCGCCTGGTTGGAAGCCTCGCCGGACCCGGGCTAGCGTGGACCCCCAACAGCACCGGGCGGCATCGCCGTCGCCCGGTACCGGGACTCGACGGGCACGCCCCGCACGAGGAGGTGGTGCCGCAGACCAGCGCCCCGCGAGGGCGCACCGAGCACGCTGCCGGGCGGGTCGCGCACCCGCCCCCGGACCTCCCGGAGGTACCCCATGGAGATCGTCGTCGCCGGCCGTCACACCGACGTCCCCGAGCGGTTCCGTCAACACGTGACGGACAAGCTCGCCAGGCTCGAGCAGCTCGCGCCCCGCGCGCAGCGCATCGACGTCGAGGTGACCCACGAGCCCAACCCCCGGCAGGCCGCGGCCGCCGAGCGGGTCGAGCTGACCGTGGTGGGCAAGGGACCGGTGATCCGCGCGGAGGCCTGCGCGGACGACCGGTACGGCGCCTTCGACCTGGCGATCGACAAGCTCGCGGAGCGCCTCCGCCGGGCGCGCGACCGGCGCAAGAGCCACCGCGGCAAGGTCCCCACGCCGGTCAGCGACCCGCTGCCGTCGCTCGACGAGCTGGAGCCGGAGCCCGAGGCCGCCGCGCCGCAGCCCTCCGAGGACGGCGTGGTCGAGACGACGCTCGGCGACTCGCCGGTGGTCATCCGCGAGAAGGTGCACGCCGCCCAGCCGATGACGATCGACGACGCGCTCTACGAGATGGAGCTGGTCGGGCACGACTTCTTCCTGTTCGTCGACGCCGAGACGGCCCAGCCGTCCGTGGCGTACCGCCGGCGCGGCTGGAGCTACGGCGTCATCAAGCTGGACGCCGCCGTGACGAGCATGGGATCGGGCGAGGCCGCCGCGACGCAGGCGGGCGGGGTCGCCACCCCGGCGGCCGCCGTGGCCCAGCGCTGACCGCAGGCCGCCCGCACCAGGCACCGCGCCCGCCGACGACCCTCCGGTCGGCGGGCGCGGTCGTGCCCGGGGCAGGGCGCCGCGGCGCCGCGGCGCGAGGCCAGGACCCGCGCGCCGCGGTCGCGGTGCCGCCGACCGCCGCCCTTGCCGAGTCTCCACCTCCGGATTGCGGATCGACGCGTCGGTACACGCAGGAGATGCAGACTCGGCGAGCTGTGCGGCGCGGGACGTGCGGCGCGCGGGACGCGCGGCGCCGCGGGGCGGGTGTCGGTGGTCGGCGGCACGATGGGGCGATGGCCACCAGCACCGACGCCGCGCCGGTCCCCGCCCAGGACTCCGCGCCCGCGCCCGCCGCCCCCGGGCGCCGGCTCGCCGCCGCGCGCCGGGGCCCGACCGGATCGGCCCACCGGCCCTCGGGGTCCCTGTCGCTGTCCCAGGCCCGCCGCGTCGCGCTGCGCGCCCAGGGCCTCGACCGCCCGCGCGCCGAGCGCACCGGCCCGGCCACGATGCGCCAGCTCCAGCAGGTCGTCGACCGGCTGGGCCTGCTGCAGATCGACTCGGTCAACGTCGTCGCCCGGGCGCACCTGGTGCCGACGTTCTCCCGCGTCGGCCCGTACGACACCGCGCTGCTCGACCGGGCGGCGGGCCGGGCGCCGCGGCGGCTCGTGGAGACGTGGGCGCACGAGGCCTCGTACGTGCCGCCGGAGACCTACGCGCTGCTCGGCTGGCGCCGCCGCGCCTACCTGACGTACGCCTGGGGCTCGATCAAGGACGTCCCGCTCGACCACTCGCCCCTGGTCGAGGACGTGCTGGCGATGATCGCCGCGGACGGGCCGCTCACCGCGAGCGAGGTGCACGCGCGCGTCGAGGGGCCCGCGCCGCGCGACCGGACCGAGTGGGGCTGGAACTGGACGGCCGCCAAGCGCGTGCTCGAGTACCTGTTCTTCACCGGCCAGGTGGCGTCGGCCCGACGCAACGCGCAGTTCGAGCGCTGCTACGACCTGACCGACCGGGTGCTGCCGCCCGAGGTGCTGGCCGCGCCCGAGCCGGACGACGACGAGGCGGTGCGGGCGCTGCTGCGGATCGCCGCCCGCGCGCACGGCGTCGCCTCCGAGCGGTGCCTGCTCGACTACTTCCGCATCCGGGGCCCGCGCGCCCGCGCCGCCGTCCGCGACCTGGTCGAGGAGGGCACGCTCGTGCCGGTGCGGGTCGCCGGCTGGGACCGGCCGACGTACCTGCACGCGGACGCCGACCTGCCCCGCCGCGCCACCGGCCGCGCGCTGCTCAGCCCGTTCGACCCGCTGGTGTTCGAGCGCCGCCGGCTCGAGGAGCTGTTCGGCCTGCGGTACCGCATCGAGATCTACGTGCCCGAGGCGCAGCGCGTGCACGGGTACTACGTGCTGCCGTTCCTGCGCGGCGAGCGGCTCGCGGCGCTCGTGGACCTCAAGGCCGACCGCCGGGCCGGGCTGCTGCGGGTGCACGCCGCGCACCCCGCCGAGCCCGCCGGGGCGGTGCCGGGCGCGGATCCGGACGCGTCGCCCGGCGCGGTGGCGGAGGACCTGGCGGCCGAGCTGCGGCTGCTCGCGGCGTGGCTCGGGCTGGACGACGTCGTGGTGGGGGACCGGGACGGCACGCCGCGCGGCACGCTGGCCCCGGTGCTGGCCGGGGCGCTGGCCGCGGGCTGACGCCCCGCCCGCCCGCGTGCGGGCCGCCGCGTGCCGATGCGCGCCCACCGCGGGGATCCGCTCGCCCCCGCGACTGCGCGCTCGGAGCCGTCCGCCGCGCGGGTGGCCGGGTTGCTGCACGTCGCCGCGCCTCACCTACGATGGTCGGGGCCCGGCTGTGCGGTCGGGACGCCGGGACGCCGCACGTGGCCACGTGCGGCGCAGCGAGTCGGGAGTGCACGTGCCTGCGATCCTCGAGAAGGTCCTCCGCCTGGGCGAGGGACGGATCCTCAAGAAGCTGTCGGGCGTGGCCCAGCAGGTCAACGCGCTGGAGGACAGCTTCACGTCCCTGTCGGACGCGGAGCTCCGCGAGGAGACCGACCGGTTCAAGGCGCGGCTGGCCGAGGGCGAGAAGCTCGACGACCTCATGGCCGAGGCGTTCGCCGCGGTGCGCGAGGCCGCGCGCCGCACGCTCGGGCAGCGGCACTTCGACGTCCAGCTGCAGGGCGGCGCCGCGCTGCACTGGGGCAACATCGCCGAGATGAAGACCGGTGAGGGCAAGACCCTCGTGGCGACCGCGCCGGCCTATCTCAACGCGCTCACCGGCAAGGGCGTGCACGTCGTCACGGTCAACGACTACCTGGCGAGCTACCAGGCCGACCTGATGGGCCGGGTCTACCGGTTCCTCGGCCTCACCACGGGCGTCATCGTCGCCGGCCAGACCCCGGCCGAGCGCCGCGTGCAGTACGCCGCCGACATCACCTACGGCACGAACAACGAGTTCGGCTTCGACTTCCTGCGCGACAACATGGCCTGGAGCTCCGAGGAGCTCGTGCAGCGCGGCCACCACTTCGCGATCGTCGACGAGGTCGACTCGATCCTCATCGACGAGGCGCGGACCCCGCTCATCATCTCCGGCCCCGCGTCGGGCGACGTCAACCGCTGGTACGCCGAGTTCGCGAAGGTCGTCCGCCGGCTGCAGCCCGAGCGCGACTACGAGGTCGACGAGAAGAAGCGCACCGTCGGCGTCCTGGAGCCGGGCATCGAGCGCGTCGAGGACTACCTCGGCATCGACAACCTCTACGAGTCCCTCAACACGCCGCTGATCGGCTTCCTCAACAACGCCATCAAGGCGAAGGAGCTGTTCAAGCGCGACAAGGACTACATCGTCGACAAGGGCGAGGTGCTCATCGTCGACGAGCACACCGGCCGCGTCCTGCCCGGCCGCCGGTACAACGAGGGCATGCACCAGGCCATCGAGGCCAAGGAGGGCGTGCCGATCAAGGCGGAGAACCAGACGCTCGCCACGATCACGCTGCAGAACTACTTCCGGCTGTACGACAAGCTCGCCGGCATGACCGGTACCGCCGAGACCGAGGCGGCGGAGTTCCAGGGCACGTACAAGCTGGGCGTGGTGCCGATCCCGACCAACCGGGGCATGCAGCGCATCGACCAGCCCGACCTCGTCTACAAGGCGGAGGAGGGCAAGTACGACGCCGTCGTCGCGGACATCGTCGAGCGGCACGCGAACGGCCAGCCCGTCCTCGTCGGCACCACGAGCGTCGAGAAGTCCGAGATCCTGTCGAAGAAGCTCCGCAAGGCGGGCGTCCCGCACGAGGTGCTGAACGCGAAGCAGCACGCCCGCGAGGCCTCGATCGTCGCGCAGGCCGGCCGCAAGGGCGCCGTCACGGTCGCCACCAACATGGCCGGCCGCGGCACCGACATCATGCTCGGCGGCAACGCGGAGTTCATGGCGGTCGCCGACCTCGCCGCGCGCGGGCTCGACCCGAACGAGAGCCCGGAGGAGTACGAGGCCGCCTGGCCCGACGCCCTCGAGAAGGCCAAGTCCGCGGTCGCCGCGGAGCACGACGAGGTCGTCGAGCTCGGCGGCCTGTACGTGCTCGGCACCGAGCGCCACGAGTCCCGCCGCATCGACAACCAGCTCCGCGGCCGTTCCGGCCGGCAGGGCGACCCGGGCGAGTCCCGGTTCTACCTGTCGCTGCAGGACGACCTCATGCGGCTGTTCAACTCGGGCATGGCCGAGTCGATGATGACGCGCGCCGGGTTCCCCGACGACCTGCCGCTGGAGTCGAAGATCGTGACCCGCGGCATCCGCTCCGCGCAGTCCCAGGTCGAGGCCCGCAACTTCGAGATCCGCAAGAACGTCCTCAAGTACGACGACGTGCTGTCCCGGCAGCGCGAGGTCATCTACGAGCAGCGCCGCCGCGTGCTCGAGGGCGAGAACATGCAGGACCAGGTGCAGCACTTCCTCGAGGACGTCCTGGACGACTACGTGACCGCGGCGACCGCCGAGGGCCACCCGGAGGACTGGGACCTCGACCAGCTCTGGACCACGCTCAAGGCCGTGTACCCGGTGTCGATCGAGGTCGACGAGGTCGTCGAGCAGGCCGGCGGCCTCGGCCGGGTCACCCCCGAGCTGCTCAAGACCGAGCTGCTGTCCGACGCCCGGATCGCGTACCAGGAGCGGGAGACGTCGCTCGGGGAGCCGAACATGCGCCAGCTCGAGCGACGCGTCGTGCTCTCGGTCCTGGACCGCAAGTGGCGCGAGCACCTCTACGAGATGGACTACCTCAAGGAGGGCATCGGGCTGCGCGCGATGGCCCAGCGCGACCCGCTGATCGAGTACCAGCGCGAGGGCTACCAGCTGTTCCAGGCGATGACCGACTCCATCAAGGAGGAGGCCGTCGGGTACCTGTTCAACCTCGAGGTCAAGGTGGCCGAGGCACCCGCGCAGGCGGCCACCTCCAAGGACGACGTGGCGGCCGACGGTGCGCCGGCCGCGGGTGCCGCCGGCGGTACGGCCGAGCCCGTGCTGGTGGCCAAGGGCATCGACGGCCCGGAGCGCCAGGTGCCGCTGCAGTACTCGGCGCCGAGCGTCGACGGCGACAGCGGGACCACCGTGACCCGCGGCCGTCGCGCCGCCGGCCCGGCCACGTCGGCTCCGGCCGCGCCGGGCGCGACGGCCGGCGACGGCACCGCCGAGGGCGACGACGCCGCGGGCAACCGCGAGGCGCGCCGGAAGGCGGCGAAGCAGCAGCGCCGCCGGGGCTGATCCCCGGCACGGCACCGCTCGGGGCCACCGCACGGACCACGCCGCCCGCCCTCCCGCACCGGAGGGCGGGCGGCGTCGTCGCGGTCGGGGACCGTGCCGTCGGTGCCGGACCGCGCGGTCCGGCACCGACGGCCGGGGTCAGCCCACGACCAGTGCCGCCGCGCGCCAGCGGCCTGTCGATCGGGTCAGCCGCAGCGCGACCGCGCGCACCCGGTCGGCGTGCGCGACGACCACCGTCGCCTCCAGCGTCGCGTCGTCGACCCGGTGCACCCGGACCCGGCGGACGAACGGGCGCCGTGCCACCCCTGCGGGCGCGGATCCCTGGTCCGTCGCGAGGTCCCGGGTGGACGCGGCGGCGTCCAGCACCCGGCCCGCCGGCGCGGTGAGCGCGGCGCGACGCGCGAGGGCGTCGTACACCTCAGGGGTGAGCCAGCGCGCGAGCTGGGCGAGCGGACGGCTCCCGTCGAGCACCTCCACGGCGGCGAGCGCGACCATGCAGCTCGCCTGCCGCGGGTCGAGCCCGGGCGCCCCACCGCCCGCCCCGACCGGCACCCCGCGCGCCGCCCTCGTCGGCTGCTCGCGCCCGCGGGTCCCGGCGGCCCGGGCCGGCGGGACGGGCGTCGACCGCGTGCGCGCCGTGCCGACGACGCGCGGGGTGACCTCGCGCGGCGGTGCGGGTGGCGCGGGCGGAGCCGGCGCCGCAGGGGCCCGCGCCACAAGGGTGCCGGGCGGCCCCTCGGGTGCGACCGGCGCCGCAGCCGGGCCGGCGATCGCCGCAGCCGGGCCGACGGACGCCGCCGCGGCGGGCGGCGCCACCGGGCCCCCGTCCGCGACGGCCGGCGGTGGCAGCGGCGGGGGAGCGGGGACGAGGCGCACGTCGACGGCGGTGCTCACGGCAGCTCCGTCGTGGTGGGGTCCGGTCGGGGTGAGCTCATGGTGTCCTCCGTGGTCGGTCGGCCCGCGCAGCAGCGGCACAGATGTACCGCGCCGCCCGGCGGCCCGCCAAGGACGTCCTGCGAGCCTGGGGACAACTCCCGGCGGGTCGCGCCCGGCGTGCCCGGGCTCGCCCCGGTTCGTCCGCGTTGCGCCGCGCGGCGTCGCTGACCGGGCACACTGGACCCGTGCGCCTCTACCTGCCTGCCACCCTGGACGAGCTCGACGACCTGCTCCGGAACAGCACCCCGCTCGCGGCCCCGCGCCGCGCGCACGCGGTCACGCCCGCGCTGACCGCGCTGCTGCCCGACGAGGACGAGGAGGGCGTCGAGTTCGCGGCGCAGCTGATGGCTGCGGACGACGCGCTGGTGCTGCTGGCGTCGCGGCCCGACGCCCCCGGCCTGCGCCTGGTCGTGACCGTCGAGGTGCCGGACGACGCCGTGCGGGAGGGCGCGCCGGACGCGTCCGCCGGCGTGGACGACGAGGCCGCCAGCCTGGTCACCCTCACCGCGCCCGCGACCCTGGACGACGTCGTGTGCGTGCACGTCGACGAGCCCGCGGCGAAGGCCGAGGTGGCCCGCGCCCTGGACGGCGACGACGACGCCCTCGACTCCCTCGCCGAGCGGGACCTGCTCTGGTACGACGCGACGGAGCTCACGCGCATCCCGCGCTGACCTCCGGACGCCCCGGTCCCGGCCGGCCGCTCAGTGCTCGATCAGCGGGTCCAGCACCTGGAGCGCCGCGCCGTGCAGCCGGCCGTTCGACACCAGCGCGCTGCCGCCGAACGGCCCGTCGACGCCCTGCACCGACGTGAACCGCCCGCCGGCCTCGGTGACGATCGGCACGAGCGCGGCCATGTCGTGCAGCGCGAGCTCGGGCTCGCAGGACAGGTCCACGGCGCCCTCGGCGACGAGCACGTGCGACCAGAAGTCGCCGTACGCGCGGGTCCGCCACACCTTCCGGGTCAGGTCGAGGAAGTGCCCGAGCCGGTCCTGCTCCTCCCAGCCGCTCAGGCTGGAGTAGGACAGCGACGCGTCCTGCAGCCGCCCGACCTCCGACACGTGCAGCCGGGTCGCCGCGGCCAGCGACCGGCCGGTCCAGGCGCCGGACCCGACGGCGGCCCACCAGCGCCGGCCGAGCGCGGGCGCGCTCACCAGGCCGACCACGACCTCGTCCCCGTCGAGCAGCGCGATCAAGGTGGCCCAGACGGGCACGCCGCGCACGAAGTTCTTGGTGCCGTCGATCGGGTCGACCACCCAGCGTCGCGGGCCGTGGCCGGTGTCGGGGAGCTCCTCGCCGTGCACCGCGTCGCGCGGGCGGGCGCGGGACAGCTGCGCCCGGATCAGCTCCTCGGCGGCGCGGTCGGCGTCGGAGACGGGGGTGAGGTCGGGCTTGGTCTCGACCCGGAGGTCCAGCGCCTTGAACCGCGACATCGTGAGCGCGTCCACCTGGTCGGCGATCACGTGGGCGAGGCGCAGGTCGTCGTCGTACCGGGTCATGGGGGCCAACCTATCCGGCCGCGGACGCGTGACGCCGCGCACGGCCACGTCACCGGCCCGGCGTCGGGACGCCGAGCGTGCAGTAGATGCGGGGTTCCGGGTGGCGGAACCCCGCATCTGCTGCAAGTTCGGCGCAGCGGCGCAGCGGCGCAGCGGCGCAGCGGGCCGGCGGGCGCAGCGGGCCGGCGGGCGCAGGGGGCAGGTGCGCAGGAGCGCGGCGGGGCTGCGTGCCGCGGGCCCCCGGGCCCTCAGCCCGCCTCGGGGGAGCCCGACCGGCTGACGAGCAACCGCCGGAACGAGTCGACCCGCGCGGTCCGGGCCGCGCGCGCCTCGTCGTCCGGCGACGCCTCGACCCACTCGTCCAGGGCGCAGTCCGGGGCGTCGGCGGCGTGCGTGCAGCCGCGCGGGCAGTCCTCGGCGACCTCGGCGAGGTCGGCGAACGCGCCGAGCAGGTGGTCCGGGTCGACGTGCGCCAGGCCGAACGACCGCACGCCGGGCGTGTCGATCACCCAGGTCCCGGGCTCCCCGGGCACGCGCAGCGCCACGGCCGAGGTCGAGGTGTGCCG
The DNA here is from genome assembly GCF_016862755.1 of Cellulomonas pakistanensis. Lineage (GTDB taxonomy): Bacteria > Actinomycetota > Actinomycetes > Actinomycetales > Cellulomonadaceae > Cellulomonas > Cellulomonas pakistanensis. Next base: position 81,364 of record NZ_BONO01000009.1, read on the forward strand.
CCCGCGGCCGGTGACGTCGTTGACCACGCCGACGGCCCGCAGGGCGTCGGGGACCAGCGCGTTGACCAGGGTCGACTTGCCGACGCCCGAGTGCCCGACGAGCACGGACATCCGCCCGGCGAGCGCCTCGCGCACCTCGTCGAGCCCCTCGATCGCGGCCTCGTCGGTGCGCGAGCTCACGACCACCCGCACCCCGATCGGCTCGTACAGCGCGCGCAGCGGCGCCGGGTCCGCGAGGTCGGCCTTGGTCAGGGCCAGCAGCACGTCCATGCCCGCGTCGTAGGCGGCGACGACGCACCGGTCGATCATCCGGGTCCGCGGCTCGGGGTCGGCGAGCGCGGTCACGACCACGAGCTGGTCGGCGTTCGCGACGATGACGCGCTCGACCGGGTCGGTGTCGTCGGCGGTGCGGCGGAGCACCGTGCTGCGCTCGACGATCCGCACGATCCGGGCGAGCGAGCCCTCGGACCCGGAGGTGTCGCCGACCAGGTCCACCCGGTCGCCGGGGACGACCCGCTCGCGGCCGAGCTCACGCGCCTTCATGGCCACGGCGACCCGCTCGTCGGGGCCGTCGGCGTCGACCAGCACGGTGTACCGGCCGCGGTCCACGCCGGTGACCAGCGCGCGGTCGGCGTCGGCGTGCTCCGGGCGGGTCTTGGTACGGGGGCGGGTGCCCCGGCGGCTGGGCCGGACGCGGACGTCCGACTCGTCGAGCGCGCGGCGGGCCACGGTCAGCGGCCCCCGGCCGCGTCGCGCCGGCCGGTCACGCCAGCATCCCGTCCCACAGGCCCACGAAGTCCGGGATGGTCTTCGCGGTCGTGGCGACGTCCTGCACCTCGACCCCCGGGACCGCGAGCCCGAGCAGCGCGCCGAACGTCGCCATCCGGTGGTCGGCGTAGGTGCGCACGGTGCCGCCGTGCAGCGGGCGCGGCGTGACGACCAGGCCGTCGGCGGTCTGCTCCGCCTGGCCGCCCAGCCGGGTGATCTCGGCGGACAGCGCGGCCAGCCGGTCGGTCTCGTGCCCGCGCAGGTGCGCGATGCCGCGCAGCCGGGTGGGGGAGTCGGCGAGCGCGGCGAGCGCGGCGATGGTGGGGGCGATCTCGCCCGCGGCGTGCAGGTCGAGGTCGACGCCGCGGACCCGGCCCGTGCCGGTCACCGCCAGCACGTCGCCGTCGAGCCGGGTCGTCGCGCCCATCTGCTCGAGGATCCCCGGCAGCAGGCCCCCGGGCTGGGTGGTGGCGGCGGGCCAGCCCGGCACCCGCACGGTGCCGCCGGCGACCAGCGCGGCGCAGAGGAACGGCGCGGCGTTCGACAGGTCCGGCTCGACCCGGACGTCCCGGGCGGCGACCGGCCCCGGCTCGACCTGCCAGACGGTGGGCACCGAGTCGTCGACGGCCACGCCCGCGGCGCGCAGCACGGCGACGGTCATCTCGATGTGCGGCAGGCTCGGCAGCGTCGGGCCGGTGTGCCGGACGGTGAGGCCGCGCGCGAACCGCGGTGCGGTGAGCAGCAGGCCGGACACGAACTGCGACGAGCCCGACGCGTCGACGTCGACGACGCCGCCCTCGACCGACCCGGTGCCCGTGACCGTGAACGGCAGGTGGCCGGGCTCGCCGTGCTCGGTCACGCCGACGCCGAGCGCCCGCAGCGCCGCGAGCACCGGGCCCATCGGCCGCAGCCGCGCGCCGGCGTCGCCGTCGAACCGGACCTCGCCGTCGGCCAGCGCGGCGACCGCGGGCAGGAACCGCATGACGGTGCCGGCCAGGCCGCAGTCGACCGCGCGCGGCCCGCGGAACGCCCCGGGGGTGACCACCCAGTCCCCGGGCGCCTCCGGGTCGTCCTCGATCGTGGTGCCGAGGTCGCGCAGCGCCTGCGCCATCAGCAGGGTGTCGCGGGAACGGAGCGCGCCGCGCAGCCGGCCGGGGCCGTCGGCGAGGGCCGCGAGCACCAGGTAGCGGTTGGTCAGCGACTTGGACCCGGGCACCTCGACCGTCGCGTCCAGCGGGCCGGGCGCCACGGGGGCGGGCCAGTCGGGCGCGGTGGTGGGGGCGACCTCGGAGCTCATGCCGGCCAGGCTATCGGGGCTCGCCGTCGCCTCGGCGCCGCCGTCCGCCACCCGGCCCGCCGCGCGGGCTGCGCCGGAGGCCTGCGGGGCAGGCCGGCGAGCGCCTGATCCGGGCGCGAGGTCACGCGGCCGGGCGCCGGGCGGCTCAGTGCACCGCGTCCGCGATCTTCTTCGACGCGGCCTTCTTCGAGGCCGCGGCGGTGGCGGCGGCGGCGGCCGCCTTCGCGGTGGCGGCCCGGGTGGCGCGGGCGTGCTCGACGCGCCAGCGCACGGACGGGCGGCCCGCGGTGTCGGCGGCGGCGATCAGTGCCCCGCCGGTGAGCGTCAGCCCGCGCAGGAACCGGGTCCTCCGCTCCTGCTTGTCCTGCTCGGAGAGCGCGCGGCGCTCCTTGCGCGAGGCCGGGGCGTCGGCGGCGGCGAGCGGCAGCGTGAGGGCGGCCAGCGTCAGCGCCGCGACGCGCGGGGCGCGCCCGGTCGCCAGCAGCAGCGCGGCGAGCGCGGTGGCGCCGCCGTGCACCCGCACCACGGTGGCGAGCTGCGCGTCGGACGGGTGCCGGTAGGCGTCCAGGGCGCCGCCGAGGGCGCCGCGGGGGACGGACGCGTCCAGCCGCTCCACCGCGCCCCGCGCCACCGCGACGTGCGCGGCCGGGCGGCGCAGCGCGTCGACCCCCTCGCTCAGGAACCACGACGCGAACAGCGGTCGGGCGATGCGGCGCAGCAGCATGACGTCCTCCTCCGGGCCGTCCGCCACGCACGGACGCCTGACCACCAACCTAGCGGCGCGCCCTGCTCGCCGCCCCCGGGAATGCTCCGGGGACCGGGCTGCGTTGTGCCGTCCATGAGCTGTTCCACCCTCGACCGGCCGGCCGCCGTGACCGGCGGCGTCGCCCTGCTGCCCCGCCCGGGCGGCCCGGCGCCCGCGCGCGCACTAGGCTCGGCCCTGATGAGCGAGGACACCACACGCGCCCCCGAGTCCGAGGACGACGCGGCGCGCAGCGAGCGGTTCGAGGCCGAGGCGCTGGTCTACCTGGACCAGCTGTACGGCGCCGCCCTGCGCATGACCCGGAACCCGTCCGACGCCGAGGACCTGGTCCAGGAGACGTTCGCCAAGGCGTTCGCCGCCTTCCACCAGTACCGGCCCGGGACGAACCTCAAGGCGTGGCTGTACCGGATCCTCACCAACACGTTCATCAACACGTACCGCAAGAAGCAGCGCGAGCCGCGGCAGTCCCAGGCCGACGAGATCGAGGACTGGCAGATCGCGCGGGCGGAGTCGCACTCGTCGACGGGACTGCGCTCCGCCGAGGCCGAGGCGCTCGACCACCTGCCCGACTCGGACGTGAAGGACGCGCTCGCGCGGCTGCCGGAGGACTTCCGGATCGCCGTGTACCTGGCGGACGTCGAGGGGTTCGCCTACAAGGAGATCGCCGAGATCATGGGCACGCCGATCGGCACCGTGATGTCGCGGCTGCACCGCGGGCGCGGGCAGCTGCGCGACATGCTGGCCGACTACGCGCGCGACCGCGGTCTGGTGCCGGCAGGGGGGTCGTCGACCGCCGAGGGCGGGGACGGCGCGGGATCGTCGAGGAGGGCACGATGACGGGCTGGGACGCCGCGGGGGCGACGCCGGAGCAGACGGCGGGGGGCTGCGGCCCCGAGTGCGAGCAGGCGCTGGGCCGGCTGTTCGCGTACGTGGACCGGGAGCTGGAGCCGGTCGACGCCGAGCAGGTGCGGCAGCACATCGAGGACTGCCGCCCGTGCCTGGACGAGATCGCCGTGGAGACGATGCTCAAGGAGCTCGTCAAGCGGTGCTGCCAGGACAAGGCGCCGGCGGACCTGCGCGTGAAGATCCACGCGCAGCTCACCACGCTGCGCGTGACGCGGACCGTCTAGGACCGCGCGGGGGCCGGACCGGCCCCTCCGAGCACGACGAAGGGCCCGGTGCGATCGCACCGGGCCCTCGTGCTGTGCGGCTGCGCCGCCCGACGCTCAGGCGTTGGGGCGCTTGCCGTGGTTGGCGCCGTTCCCGGCGCGGGAACGGCGCTTGCGACCACGCTTGCTCATGGAACTTCTCCCTGGTGAGGCTGACCGGTGCGGCGGTGCAGCCGCCCGGGGACCCCCCATGGTCCCACACCCGGCACGCGCGTTTCGCACCGATGGTTCAAGGACCGGGGGGAACCGGCCGATCAGAGGAGGTGTGAGCGAGCAGCCGCAGTCCGTCGTCCCCCTCCTGCACGCCCTGGCCCAGGCCGGCGGCTCCGACCTGCACGTCAAGGTGGGCTCCGAGCCGCGCGTGCGCGTCGACGGCCGGCTGCGCCGGCTGCAGGTGCCGGCCCTCAAGCCGCGCGACACCGAGCACATGCTCGGCGAGGTGCTGCCGGACGACCTGACGGAGACCTTCGGCCGCACCCACGAGGCCGACTTCGCGTTCTCGCTGTCCGGCGTCGGCCGGTTCCGCGTCAACGCGTACCAGGCGCGCGGCACCTACGGCATGGTGTTCCGCCTCGTCGCGATGGGCGCGCAGTCGCTGTCGGAGCTCGGCCTGCCGGACGTGCTGGGCGAGCTCGCCCTCGAGCCGCGCGGCCTGGTGCTCGTCACCGGCCCCACCGGCTCGGGCAAGACCACGACGCTGGCGTCGATGATCGACCTGATCAACACGGTGCGCGAGGCCAACATCGTGACGATCGAGGACCCGATCGAGGTCCTGCACCCGGACAAGCGCGGCATCATCTCCCAGCGCGAGATCCGGCAGGACACCGCCGACTTCACCGTCGCGCTGCGCGCCGCCATGCGGCAGGACCCCGACGTCATCTTCGTCGGCGAGATGCGCGACGTGGAGACGGTGCGCGCGGCGCTGTCCGCCGCGGAGACCGGCCACCTGGTGCTGTCCACCCTGCACACCATCGACGCGGCCGAGTCGGTCAACCGCATCGTCGACTTCTTCCCGCCGCACGAGCAGCAGCAGATCCGGGTCGCGCTGGCGCAGTCGCTGCGGGGCATCGTGTCGCAGCGCCTGGTGCGCAAGGCCGACGGCGGCGGGCGCACCGCGGTCGTCGAGGTCCTGGTCAACACCGGCCGCACCGCGGAGGCGATCGTGGACCCTGCGAGCAGCGAGCCGCTGCTGGACCTGATCAAGCAGGGCGACTACTACAAGATGCAGACCTTCGACCAGCACCTGGTGCGCCTGGTCGCGGACGGCACCGTCACGTACGACGAGGCCCTCGGCGTCGCGTCGAACCCGCAGGACCTCACGGTCGAGCTGCGCTCGGTGGGCCTGATCGCCTGACGAGGCGGGGCCGGTCCGCCGACCCGCCGACCCGGCGCGCCGCCGCGACCCGCCCGCCCCGGGAACGCCCTTGCCGGGCTCCCGCGCGCCCTCTACCGTGGGGTAGACGCGATATATCTCGATGCGAGGGAGCAGCGTCATGGCCACGGAGTCCTGGGTCGTCATCGGCCCGCAGATCATCGAGGTCGAGGACGTGCGCTCGCTGCGCGTCCAGGTCAGCGGCGGCCGGGTCGACGTGGTGGCGCACGAGGACCCCGCGCTCACCGGCGCGCGGCTGGAGGTGCACCGCGTCGACGGCTCGCCGCTCGAGGTCACCTACGCCGACGGCGCGCTCTGGGCGGGGGTCCGCTCCGTCACCGGCATCGACGGGTTCCTCGACCGCCTGCGCGGCCCGGGCCAGCGCGACCGCGTGGAGGTGCACCTGGCGGTGCCGGCGCACGTCGTCGCCTCGGTGGCGTCGGTCAACGCCGACCTGCTGCTGGCGGGCGTCGAGCAGGACGCGACGGTGTCGACGGTCGGCGGCGGCGTGGTCGTCGACGGGACCCGCGGGGCGCTGTCGGTGAAGAGCGTGTCGTCCGACGTCGTGGTCCGGGACCACCTCGGCGACCTGTCGGTCGGCACCGTGTCCGGCGCGGCCACGGCGTCCGGCGCGCTGCACCGCGTCACGGTCACGACCGTCTCCGGCGAGGTCACGCTCGACTGCCTGGCGCCGACGTCGGTGTGCCACGTGCGGACGGTGTCGGGCGACGTCGCGGTGCGGCTGCCCGCCGGCCACGGCGTCGGCGTGGAGGCGCGCAGCGTGTCGGGGCGCGTCGTGATCGACGGGGTGGAGCGCGGCGACCGGCGGCCGGGCCGCACGACCGTCGACCTCCGCGACGACCGCGCCACCTGCTACGTGTACTCGCAGACGGTGTCCGGCCACCTCACGGTGCTGCACGGCGCCCCGCTCGCCGAGCCGGTGGTGGACGCCGGCGGCGCCTGATGGCCGTCTTCGGGCACGGGCAGCTCCGGCTCTACCTGCTCTCGCTGCTCGAGGTGGGCCCGCGGCACGGCTACGAGCTGATCAGGGCCCTGTCCGACCGGTTCGGCGGCACCTACCGCCCGAGCGCGGGCACGGTGTACCCCCGGCTGGCCCGGCTCGAGGAGGAGGGCCTGGTCGAGCGGTCCGCGGCCGGCCGCAAGACGCTCTACACGCTCACCGATCGGGGCCGGGCGGAGGTCGACGCGCACCGCGCCGAGCTCGCCGCGCTGGAGCACGAGCTGGCCGGCGTCGTCCGCGACCTCGCGGCGCGGGTGCGCGCGGAGGTCGCGGGGTCGATGGCGGGGATGCGCGCGGACGTCGCCGCGGCGGCGCAGCAGGCGCGGGCGGCGGCGGTGCGCGCCGGGTGGGACGGCGCCGCGGCGCCGGGCGCGCCGGGCGCGGGCGGCCCCGGGGCGGGGGGCAGCGCGCCGGCCGGGGGCGTCACCGGTGACGGCGTGCCGAGCGGCGTGGCTCCGGCCGGCGGCGGCCCCGGTGGCGTCCCACGGGTGCCGACGCCGGGCGTGCCGTTCGACGGCCCGGGGGAGCGCCGCGCCGCCCGGGCCCGCCGCGCGGCGATCGAGGCCGAGCTGGCCGCGTTCCGCGCGGAGGTCCGGGACGCGGTGCGCCGCTCGGAGGCGGCGGGCGGCCCGACCCCGCTCACGGCGGACACGGTGCGGACCGTGCTGGCGAGCGCCCGCGCCGCGATCGCCGCGACGCTCCCGCCCGGCTGACTCCCGGGGGTGCACGAGACGCGTCGGGGGTGCCCCCGGTGAGGGCACCCCCGACGCGTCTCGTGCGTCAGACCACGTCCTCCGGGAGGCCGAGCCAGGCGTTCCAGTGCGAGTGCAGCACGAGCCAGGCCATCAGGCCGTAGCCGGCCTGGCCGGGCAGCGACCCGTCGCCCGCGGCGAGATCGGCGAGCCACTGCTCGTGCCCCGCGAGCGGGGTGAACGTGTCGACGTACGGCACGCGGCGGCGGGTGGTGACGTCGGCGAACGCGGCCGACAGGTCGGCGAGCGTGGTGGGGTCGACGCCGGCGCCGGGCGGCGGGCCGACCACGAACGCCGGCATCCGGCGTTGCTCCGCGGCGTCGAGGATGTTCGCGAGGTTGAGCCGGCTGCGCGCGAGCGACAGGCCCGCGAGGGCGTCCGCGCGGCCGAGCGACACGACCAGCCGGGTGTCGGCCTCGGCGGAGGCGCGGCGGCCGACCTCCTCCTCCCAGCGCGCGGAGAGGCCCGAGGTGGTCTCGCCGGGCACCGCGAGGGTGAGGACCGTCGGCGGCACAGGGGTCGTGGTCCGCGCGGCGACCCGGCCGACCCAGCCCAGCGCCCGGGGGTCGCCGGCGCCCGCGGCCAGCTCGTCCCCGATCACCACCAGGCGCACCGGCAGCTCGCCCACGTCCCGTCCTCCCGCTCGACCCGCACGTCCCGCGGCCGCGGGACGCCCCAGTGTCGCAGCCGGACCGGCCGGGACGCCCGCCGACGCGCGGCCCTCGCCGAGATGGCACTCCTCGGCTGTGTACCCGGGTCCGCGGACAGCCGAGAGGTGCCGTCTCGGCGGAGCGAGGGGCGCGGTCAGCGCAGGTAGCCGTCCGCGCCCTCGGTCCAGTCGCGGTGCGAGCGCGGCGGCGCGCGGTGGCCGAGCCCGTCGGTGCGGATCCAGTCGTAGAGCCGCGCGCCGAGCCAGGCGGTCAGGGTGATCAGGGCCAGGGCGATCAGGAGAGTGGTCATGGCAGAAAGCCTGCCGCCGGGTCATTTCCGCCACGAGTGGCAGGACTGCCGAGACCCATCGACTTCCCGCCAGTTCCGTGGCAGGCTCGGCGCATGCTGCAGCGAGTCGCCGCGATCGCGGTCCCGGGGGTGTCCACGTTCGAGCTCGGGCTCGTCTGCGAGGTGTTCGGCATCGACCGGTCCGACACCGGCGGCCCGACCTTCGACTTCACGCTGTGCACCCCGGAGCCGGGCCGGGTGCCGATGGAGCCCGCGCTGGCGGTCGAGGTGCCGACCGGTCTCGACGCCACCGAGGACGCCGACCTCGTCGTGGTGCTGCCGTACAAGGCGCCGTACGGGCTGCCCGAGGCGGCGCGCGACGCCATCCGCGCCGCGCACGACCGCGGCGCCTGGGTGATGAGCATCTGCTCCGGCACGTTCGCGCTCGGGGAGGCCGGGCTGCTCGACGGCCGCCGGTGCACCACCCACTGGATGTACGCCGACGACCTGCAGCGCCGGTACCCCACGGCCGAGGTCGACCCGGCGGTCCTCTACGTCGAGGACGGCCGCGTCATCAGCAGCGCGGGCACCGCCGCGGGCATCGACGCGTGCCTGCACCTGATCCGGCGTGAGCTGGGCGCGCAGCAGGCCGCGCTCGTCGCCCGGCGGATGGTCGTCCCGCCGCACCGCGACGGCGGGCAGGCCCAGTACGTCGACACCCCGCTGCCGTGCGACGCCGACACCCTCGCGCCGCTGCTCGCCTGGATGACCGAGCACCTGGACGCCGAGCTCACGGTGCCGGACCTCGCCGCGCGGGCGCTCATGTCCGAGCGGACGTTCGCCCGCCGGTTCCGCGCCGAGACCGGCACCACGCCGGCGGCCTGGGTGACCCGGCAGCGGCTGGTCCGGGCGCAGGAGATGCTCGAGCGCACGTCGGCCGGGGTGGACGAGGTCGCCCGCGCGAGCGGGTTCGGCAGCGCCGCGATCCTGCGGCACCACTTCGCGCGGGTGCTGGGCACGAGCCCGCAGGCGTACCGCCGCCAGTTCGCGTGCACCGACGAGGCCGAGTCGGCGGCCGACCGCATGTCGGTCGCCTGACCCGCGACCCCGGACGCGCCGGAGGCCGGCCACCCGCAGCGGGTGGCCGGCCTCCGGCGTGCGGCGCGGGTCAGCGCTCGAACGCCGCCCGCAGGATCTCCGCCTGCTCGGCCTGGTGCGCCTTCGCCGAGCCGGCCGCGGTGGACGCGGACGCCGGGCGGGACACGGCCCGGACCGGCGCGCCGACGACCTGCGGCAGCGCGAGCGACACGTACGACCACGGGCCCTGGTTCCGCGGCTCGTCCTGGACCCAGACCAGCTCGGCCCCGTCGAACGGCGCGAGCGCCGCGCGGATGCCCTCGTGGTCGAGCGGGTACAGCTGCTCGAGCCGGACGATCGCGGTGCGCTCGTCGTTCAGCTTCTCCCGCTGGGCCACGAGGTCCCAGTAGAGCTTGCCGGAGCAGAGCAGGACGCGGTCGACCCGGGCGGCCGAGGCCGCGGCGCGCTCGTCGCCGATGACCGGTCGGAACGTGCCGGACGTGAAGTCCTCGACCCGCGACGCGCCCGCCTTGAGCCGCAGCATCGACTTCGGGGTGAAGACGACGAGCGGGCGGCGCGGCCGGGCGTAGGCCTGGCGGCGCAGCAGGTGGAAGTACGACGCCGGCGTGGTCGGCTGCGCGACGGTCATGTTGCCCTCGGCGCACAGCTGCAGGAACCGCTCGATGCGGGCCGACGAGTGGTCCGGCCCCTGGCCCTCGTAGCCGTGGGGGAGCAGCAGCACGACGGACGAGTGCTGGCCCCACTTCTGCTCGGCGGAGGAGATGAACTCGTCGATGACGGTCTGCGCGCCGTTGACGAAGTCGCCGAACTGCGCCTCCCAGAGCACCAGGGCGTCCGGGCGCTCGACGGAGTAGCCGTACTCGAACCCGAGCGCCGCGTACTCCGACAGCGACGAGTCGTAGATCCAGAACTTGGCCTGGTCCGCCGACAGGTAGAGCAGCGGGGTCCACTCGGCGCCGGTCTCCCGGTCGTGCAGGACGGCGTGCCGCTGCACGAAGGTGCCGCGGCGGGAGTCCTGCCCGGCGAGGCGCACCGGGGTGCCCTCGATGAGCAGCGAGCCGAACGCGAGGATCTCGCCGAAGCCCCAGTCGATGCCGCCCTCGCGGGACATCTGCTCCCGCTTGGCGAGCAGCTGCGCGAGCTTCGGGTGGACCGTGAAGCCCTCCGGCGCCCGGACGTGCGCGGCGCCGATCCGCTCGAGCACCTTGGCGGGCGTGGCGGTCTGCCAGCCGATGATGACGCCGGCGTCCTCGCGCTGGGACTCCGGGCGCTCCAGGCCGGCCACCGGCTCGGCGTCGGGCGACGGCGGGGTCCAGCCCTCCTCGCGGGTCTCCGCGAACACCCGCTCGAGCTGCGCCTGGTAGTCGCGCAGCACGTGCTCGGCCTCCTCGAGCGTGATGTCCCCGCGGGACACCAGGGCCTCGGTGTAGAGCTTGCGCACCGAGCGCTTGGCCTCGATGAGGTTGTACATGAGCGGCTGGGTCATCGAGGGGTCGTCGCCCTCGTTGTGGCCGCGGCGGCGGTAGCAGACCATGTCGATGATCACGTCGCGGTCGAACTGCTCGCGGTACTCGAAGGCGAGCTCGGCGACCCGGACGCACGCCTCGGGGTCGTCGCCGTTGACGTGGAAGATCGGGACCTGCAGGCCCTTGGCCACGTCGGTGGCGTACTGCGAGGAGCGCGAGGACGACGGGCCGGTGGTGAAGCCGACCTGGTTGTTGATGACGACGTGGATCGTGCCGCCGGTCCGGTAGCCGCGCAGCTGGGCGAGGTTGAGGGTCTCGAAGACCACGCCCTGGCCGGCGAACGCCGCGTCGCCGTGGATGAGGATCGGCAGCACGGAGAACCCGTCGCCGCCCAGGTCGATCCGGTCCTGCTTGGCGCGGACGATGCCCTCGAGCACCGGGTCCACCGCCTCGAGGTGCGACGGGTTCGCGGCCAGGTACACGCGGGTCGACGCCCCGGACTCGGCCTGGAACACGCCCTCGGTGCCGAGGTGGTACTTCACGTCGCCGGAGCCCTGCACGGACTTCGGGTCCTGGTTGCCCTCGAACTCGCTGAAGATCTGGCCGTAGGACTTGCCGGCGATGTTCGCGAGCACGTTGAGCCGGCCGCGGTGCGCCATGCCGATGGCCACCTCGTCCAGCCCGCCCTCGGCGGCGCGGGACAGCACGGCGTCGAGCAGCGGGATGACGGACTCGCCGCCCTCCAGGGAGAACCGCTTCTGCCCGACGTACTTGGTCTGCAGGAACGTCTCGAACGCCTCGGCGGCGTTCAGGCGGCGCAGGATGCGGAGCTGGTCCTCGCGCGGCGTGGGGGCGTAGCCCGCCTCCAGGCGCTCCTGCAGCCAGCGGCGCTGGCGGGGGTCCTGCAGGTGCATGTACTCGAAGCCGGTGGTGCGGCAGTACGAGTCGCGGAGCAGGCCGAGCACCTGGCGCAGCGTGGCGCGGGGCTTGCCGGTGAACCCGCCGGTCGGGAAGGTCCGGTCCAGGTCCCACAGCGACAGGCCGTGCGTCTGCACGTCCAGGTCCGGGTGCTTGCGCAGGCGGTAGGCCAGCGGGTCGGTGTCCGCCATCAGGTGGCCGCGCGACCGGTAGGAGTGGATGAGCTCGGCGATCCGGGCCGGCTTGATGGCCTCGGCGTCGGGGTCGGCCGCCTCCTTGACCCAGCGGATCGGCTCGTAGGGCACGCGCAGCGACGCGAACACCCGGTCGTAGAAGCCGTCCTCGCCGAGCAGCTTCCGGTGCAGGATGCGCAGGAAGTCGCCGGACTGGGCGCCCTGGATGACGCGGTGGTCGTAGGTGGACGTCACCGTCAGCACCTTCGACACGCCCATCCTGTTGAGCTGCTCGTCGGAGGTGCCCTGGAACTCGGCGGGGTAGTCCATCGCGCCGACGCCGATGATCGTGCCCTGGCCCTGCATGAGCCGCGGCACGGAGTGCACGGTGCCGATGGTGCCCGGGTTGGTCAGGGAGATCGTGGTGCCCGCGAAGTCGTCGACCCCGAGCTTGCCGCCGCGGGCCCGGCGCACGACGTCCTCGTACGCGTTCCAGAACTGCGCGAAGTCGAGCGTCTCGGCCTGCTTGATGCTCGGCACCAGCAGCTGGCGGGTGCCGTCCGGCTTGGCCAGGTCGATCGCGAGGCCCAGGTTCACGTGCGCGGGCGTGAGGTAGCCCGGCTTGCCGTCGACCAGCGTGTACGCGGTGTTCATCGCCGGCATCTCGCCGACCGCCTCCACCAGCGCGAAGCCGATGAGGTGCGTGAACGAGATCTTCCCGCCGCGCCCGCGGGCGAGGTGGTTGTTGATGACGATCCGGTTGTCGACCAGGAGCTTGGCCGGGATGGCGCGCACCGACGTCGCGGTGGGCACCTCCAGGCTGGCCTCCATGTTGGTGACCACCCGGGCGGCGGGGCCGCGCAGGCGCTGCGTCTCGTCGGAGGCCGCGGGGGCCTCCTGCTCCGCCTCGCGCGCGGCCTTGGCGGCGGGCGCGTAGGGCGCGGTCGCCGGCTGCGCCGTGGCCACCGGGGAGCTGGCCGGTGCCTGCTCGGGGTCGCGCGGCGCGGGCTGCTCCTGCGGGCGCGTCGCCGCCGGGGCGGGGGCGGGCGGGACCGGGGTGTCGTCGCCGGTGTGCGCGGGGCGCTCGGCCTCGGGCGCGGCGACGGTGCCGGGGCGCTCGCCGGCGGGGGCGCCCGGGGCGGGCCGCTCGGCGGCCTGCTGCGGGGTGGGCGCCGTGCCCGGTGCCGCGCCGGACGCCGGGGCCTGCGCGGGCGCCGCGGCGCCCGTCGCCGGGGCGGGGCTGCTCGCGGGGGCGGCGGCGTCGACCGCGCCGTTCGTCCCCGTGCTCCCCGCGCCGTCCCCGGCCGCGCCCGACGTCGTCGCGGCGGGCGCCGAGGGCTTGTAGCCCTCGAAGAAGTCCCACCACGCGGGGTCGACCGCGGTCTTGTCCTGGAGGTACTGCTCGTACAGCTCGTCGACCAGCCACGTGTTCGCGCCGAAGTCGGCCCGGTTCACGTCTGGCTCCGCATGCTGGGACACGCGAGGATCGCCCACTTCCTCCGCGGCACGGACCGCGTCATCGCCGGATCAGTTCGTGACCACCCTACGTCCTGACCGGGCGTCATCTCCCCTTGGGAGGCGCGGCGCGCGGACGGTTCACACGGCTGTCACACGGCGGGTCCGGCGGGGGTACCAGGCGTCCCATCTGCGGGTCTGCACCGGGTCGAGGGCGTGCCAACTCGGTCATGTGACCGCCGTCGCGGGGGCGCGGCGCGGCCGGGTGCGTCGCACGAGTGGAAGATCCGGCCCGACACGCCGGTGCGTGTCCGGCCGGATCTTCCACTCGACGCGGGGAGCGCGCGGGCGCGTCAGGTGATGTCGCGCTTCAGGGTCGTGAACCGGCCCAGCAGCGCCAGCACCACCGCGTACCCGACGAGCACCGCCGCGCCCGCGGCCGGGCCGAGCAGGTCGCCCGCGCCGGTGGCGGAGTAGAACGAGCCGCCGCTGATCGCCTCGCCCGCGGCGCCCGGCAGGAACTTGCCGGCCGGCGCGAGCGCGTCGTTGAGGCCGAGCACCAGCCGCGCGATCGGCTCGACGAACTGCGTGAACGCGAGCACCACGACGATCGCCACCACCTGGTTCGGCATCGCGAACCCGAGGCCGACGCCGACGACGCACCAGACGGTGAGCGCGAGCGCGGTGCGGGCGATGACGCCCCAGACCGCGCCGTCGTCCAGGCCGGTCGCCGTGTCGTTGACCACGAACGCGAGCGCGCCCGCGCCCACCGTGGCGAGCGTGCCCAGCACGCCGTACAGCACGCCCATCGGGATCGACGCGACGAGCTTGGACACGACGAACCGGTTCCGGTCCGGCTGGGCCAGCAGCGTCGGCGTCAGCGTGCGGTGCCGGAACTCCGACGTCACGGACAGCAGGCCGACGAGCAGCGGCAGCGCGTAGCCGAACGTCGAGGGCAGCGTGTACACGGTGGTCGCCGCCGTGGTGGTGTCCATCGGGACCGCCTCGCCGGACGCGCCGGTGACCTCGGCACCGTCGAAGCTGAACGCGAACGCCATCGCGGCGCCCATGAACGCCATGTAGCCGACCATGACGATCAGCAGCACCCACCAGGTCCGGGTGGTGACGATCTTGCGGTACTCGGAGACCAGGGAGTCCTTCATCGCGCACCTCCGGCGGCGGTCGGGGCGGCGGCAGGGGCGCCGGCGTGGGCGCCGCGCGCGGGGGCGGGGGCGGTCAGGCGGAGGAAGACGTCCTCCAGGCCCACGCCGTGCGTGGCGAGCTCGTGCAGCTCCAGGCCCGCGGCGAACGCGGCATGCCCGACCGTGGCGACGTCGGTGCCGACCAGCTCGGCGACACCACCGACCCCGCCGACCCCGCCGGCCCCGCCGGCCGTCCCGTCGGCGGCCCGCTGCCAGCCCGCCCGCGCCACCAGGGCGTCGAGCGCGGCGGCGTCGGGGGAGGCGACGCGCACCCGCGGCTCGGCGAGCCCGCTCAGCTCGGCGAGCGTGGAGGCGTGCACCAGGCGGCCGCCGGCGATGATCACGACGTCGTCCACGGTCTGCTGGACCTCGGACAGCACGTGCGACGACACCAGGACGGTGCGGCCCTGCGCCGCCAGCGCGCGCAGCAGGTCCCGCAGCCAGCGGATGCCCTCGGGGTCGAGCCCGTTCGCGGGCTCGTCGAGCAGCAGGACCGGCGGGTCGCCCAGCAGCGTCGTCGCCAGCGCGAGCCGCTGCCGCATGCCGAGCGAGAACCCGCCGACCCGGCGCTTCGCGGCGCCGGACAGCCCGACGAGGTCGAGCACCTCGTGCGCGCGGCGGTCCGGCACGCCGGCCTGCGGCGCGAACACCCGCAGGTGGTCCAGCGCCGTGCGGCCGGGGTGGAAGTCCGCGGCCTCCAGCGCCGCGCCGACGGTCTGCATCGGGCGGTCGAGGTCGGTGTACCGGCGGCCGCCGATCGTCGCGGTGCCGGCGGTCGGCTGCACGAGCCCGAGCAGCATCCGCAGCGTGGTGGTCTTGCCGGCGCCGTTGGGGCCGAGGAACCCGGTGACCCGCCCGGGGCGGACCGTGAAGCTCAGGTCGTCCACGGCCCGGACCTGGCCGAACGTCTTCGTGAGGTGGGAGACCTCGATGGCGTGCGTCGCGTCGGGTGGCATGCCTCGACCCTAGGGACGCCCGACGGCCGGGCGGATCAGCCGCGAGGAGGAACCGCCGCGGGCCGGCGCTCCGCCGTCCGGAGGAGACCGCCGCGGCGGGGGCGGGGGCTCAGAACGCCGCGGTCGCCGGCCGCGAGGTCCGCCGGGACGGCATCATCACCCGCATCGTGCAGCCGGTGTCCGTGTCGGCGACCTCGACGGTGCCGCCGTGCAGCGTCACCGCCCAGCGGACGATCGACAGGCCCAGCCCCGTCCCGCCGGTCGAGATCTGGCCGGTGATCGCGGGGGTGTTGCCGCGGGCGAACCGCTCGAACACCCGCTGCCGCTGGTCGGCGGCGATCCCGGGGCCCTCGTCGATCACGTCGATCTGCACCCAGCCACCCGCCCGGTGCGCCTCGAGCCGCACCGGCGCGCCGCGGGGGGAGTGCCGGACCGCGTTCTGCACGAGGTTGGCGACGACCTGGTGCAGCCGCTCGCGGTCGGCGGGCAGCGTCAGCTCCGGCGGGTCGACCCGGACCGGGAACGTCAGGTCCTTGGACGCCCCGACGAGCCGGCCCTCCTGCGCCGCCTCCTCCAGGAACTGCTGCACCGGCACGTCGGACACCTGCAGGTCGACGGCGCCGGCCTCCAGGCGGGACAGGTCGAGCAGCGTCGCCACCAGGCGGCTCAGCCGCTGCGTCTGGGCGAGCGCGGCGCGCATCGCCTCGGGGTCCGGGTCCTCGACGCCGTCGACGATGTTCTCGAGCTGCGCCTGCAGCGCGGTCACCGGGGTGCGCAGCTCGTGCGAGACGTTGGCGACCATCTCGCGGCGCAGCGAGTCGGCCTGCTCGAGGTCGTCGGCCATGCGGTTGAACGCGGTCGCGAGCTCGCCGACCTCGTCGCGGCTCGTGGCGCGGACCCGCCGGCTGTAGTCGCCGGCGGCCATCGCGCGCGCCGCGGACGTCATCTCGCGCAGCGGCGACGTCATGCCTCGGGCGAGCACCTGGGTCATCACCAGGGCGATGACGATGACGATCGGGAAGGTCCGCGTCGGGCCGAGCGCGTTGTTCAGGCCGATCCAGGTGAGCAGGGCCGCGACGAACACCGCGGCGGCCACCAGGACGCCGAGCTTGATCTTGATCGACCGCAGCCGGTCGAGCGGGCGGACGTCGGGCAGCCGCGGGCGCTGGTGCCGGGGCGGGGTCGGCACCGTCACGCCGGGCCGCCTCCCGCGCTCCCCGCCGGCTCGAGGGCGTAACCCACGCCGTGCACCGTGCGGATGAGGTCGGCGCCCAGCTTCCTGCGCAGGGCCTTCACATGCGAGTCGACCGTGCGGGTGCCGGAGGCGTCCACCCAGTCCCAGACCTCGGCCAGCAGGCGCTCGCGGGTGAGCACCGTGCGGGGGCTCGCGGCGAGCGCGAGCAGCAGGTCGAACTCGGTCGGCGTGAGGTGCACCTCCTCGCCGGCGCGGTGCACGCGGCGCTGGGCGCGGTCGATCACCACGTCGCCCACGGCGACCGGCGGCTCGGCGCCCTCGGAGCCGGCGGAGGCCAGCTCGGCGGCCAGGGCGGCGCGCTGCTGGCGGCGCAGCAGCGCCTTGACCCGGGCGACGAGCTCGCGCATGGAGAACGGCTTGGTCATGTAGTCGTCGGCGCCGACGCCCAGCCCGATCAGCATGTCGGTCTCGTCGTCCCGCGCCGTGAGCATGAGGACGGGCACCGGGCGGTCCGCCTGGATCCGGCGGCACACCTCGAGCCCGTCGATGCCCGGCAGCATCACGTCGAGCACGACCACGTCGGGGTTCAGCCGGGCCGCGGCGTCGACCGCCTGCAGGCCGTCGCCGACGGTCTCGACCTGGTAGCCCTCGGCGGACAGCCGCCGCGCGACGGCGGTGGCGATGGCCGGCTCGTCCTCGACGACGAGGACCGACGTGGAGGCGGCGCCCGGGGCGCCCGCGGGGGAGCCGGCCGCAGCGCCGGGGCGGGATGCTGACGTCATCCCGCCAGCGTAGAGCGCGCGTGTGGAGGTTTCGTATGATCCTGCCACCATGAGCAGCTCAAGTCGCTGCCGGCGTCACTCCCGGGCCGACGTGCCCGGGGGGGACCATGCCGGCCCTTCCTGCCTCCTGACCCTCCCCGCGCGCGTCCCGGCCGGCCCGGCCGGGCGCGGCGTCGTGCACGGCACCGGGGGGAGCCCGTGCTGACCGACTGGCTGCTCGTCGCCCTCGGCGTCGTGCTGACCGCCGGCACCGCGGTGTTCGTCGCGAGCGAGTTCTCCCTCGTCACGCTCGACCCCGGCGTGGTCGAGGGCCAGACCCGGCCCGACGACCGCCGGGGCCAGAGCGTGCTCAAGGCGCTGCGCCGGCTGTCGACGGAGCTGTCCGGAGCGCAGGTCGGCATCACGGTCACCACGGTGCTGCTCGGCTACACCACCCAGCCCGCGGTGAACGCGCTGCTGGCCGAGCCGCTGCGCGGGACCGTCCTCGGCCCGGCGGTCGGCGGGGCGGTGGCGCTGGTCGTGACGCTGGTGCTGGTCAACGGCTTCTCCATGCTGTTCGGCGAGCTGGTGCCGAAGAACTTCGCGATCAGCCGCCCGCTGGGCACCGCCCGGTGGGTGGCGCCGCTGCAGGCCGGCTTCACGTCCGCGCTGCGACCGCTCATCACGCTGTTCAACTCGAGCGCGAACGCGCTGCTCCGCCGGATGGGCGTCGAGCCGCGCGAGGAGCTGTCCGGCGGCCGGTCGCCGCAGGAGCTCGCGGCGCTGGTCAAGCGGTCCGCGCAGCAGGGCACGCTCGACGAGTCCACGGCGACGCTGCTCACCAACTCGATCGACTTCACCGACCTCACCGCGGTCGACGTGATGACCGACCGGCAGCGCGTGGTGACGCTGCGCCGGGCGGACACCGCGGCCGACGTCGTCCGGCTGTCGCGCGAGACGGGGCACTCCCGGTTCCCGGTGATCGGCGACGACTCCGACGACATCGTCGGCCTGGTGCACCTGCGCCGGGCGATCGGCGTGCCGTACGAGCGTCGGCACGAGGTGCCCGCGGCCGCGCTGATGATCGACGCGCCGCGGGTGCCGGAGACCGTGCACCTGGGCCCGCTGCTGGTCGAGCTGCGCGAGCACGGCATGCAGATGGCGGTCGTCGTGGACGAGTACGGCGGCACGTCGGGGGTCGTGACGCTCGAGGACGTCGTCGAGGAGCTGGTGGGCGACGTCGCGGACGAGCACGACCGCCGGCGGACCGCCGCGTCCCGGCGCGCGGACGGCGCCTGGGTGGTGTCCGGGCTGCTGCGCCCCGACGAGCTGACGGAGACGACCGGCCTGGTCGTGCCGGAGGACGGGCCGTACGAGACGCTCGGCGGCCTGGTCATGGCGGCGCTCGGCCGCGTGCCGGAGGCGGGCGACGAGGTCGTCGCCGGCGACGTCCTGCTGCGCGTCGACACGATGGCCCGCCGCCGGGTCGAGCGCGTGGTGGTGCAGCCGACGCGACCGGCCGCCGACGCCGAGGGGGCGGCCCGGTGAGCCCCGGGGTCGCCCTGGCGCTCGCGGTCGCGCTGCTGGCCGGGAACGCGTTCTTCGTCGCGGCGGAGTTCGCGATCATCTCCGCGCGCCGCTCCGCGATCGAGCCGCTGGCCGCCGCCGGCGACCGGCGGGCGACGACCGTGCTGTGGGCGATGGAGCACGTGTCGCTCATGCTCGCCTGCGCGCAGCTCGGCGTCACCGTCTGCTCCACCAGCCTCGGCCTGGTCGCCGAGCCGGCGATCGCGCACCTCGTCGAGGACCCGCTGCACGCGCTGGGCGTCAGCACGAGCCTGGCGCACCCGATCGCGTTCGTGGTGGCGCTGCTGGTCGTCGTCTACCTGCACGTCGTGCTCGGCGAGATGGTGCCGAAGAACCTGGCCGTGTCCGGCCCGGACCGGGCGGTGCTGATCTTCGGCCCGCCGCTGGTGTGGCTGGGCCGGGTCGTCCGCCCCGTCATCGCCGCGCTCAACTGGATCGCGAACCACGTGCTCCGGCTGTTCCGGGTGGACCCGCGCGACGAGGTCGCCTCGGCGTTCACGGCGCAGGAGGTGCAGTCGATCGTCGAGCAGTCGCAGGCCGAGGGCCTGCTGGACGACGAGCAGGGCCTGCTGTCCGGGGCGCTGGAGTTCTCCGACCGCACCGCGGCCGACGTGATGGTGCCGCTCGACGACCTGGTGTCCGTGCCGGTCGACGTGACGCCGGACGAGGTCGAGAAGCTGGTCGCGCGCACCGGCTACAGCCGGTTCCCGGTCCCCGGCCGGGACGGCGGCCCGACCGGCTACCTGCACGTGAAGGACGTCCTGTACGCCGACGACGCCTCCCGGCGGCTGCCGGTGCCGGCCTGGCGGGTCCGCGCGCTCGCGGTCGTGGCGCCCGGCGACGAGGTGGAGGAGGCGCTCGCCGCGATGCAGCGCTCCGGCGTGCACCTCGCGCGGGTGCAGCAGGACGGCCGCGCCGTCGGCGTCGTGTTCCTGGAGGACATCCTCGAGGAGCTCGTGGGCGAGGTGCGCGACGCGATGCAGCGTGGCGCGTTCCGGCACCGGACGGGGGCCTGAGCGCGGGGCCGTCGGCGTCCGCGCTGGGCCGTTCGTAGGACCTTCGTCACACGCACGGGTGACACCGGTGGGTGATCTCGTGCGACACGCCGATGATCCGTCAGCTACCCCCCGGTCGGGGGCTTGGAACCGGCGGGTCACTGCCGTTATGGTTTCGTGATCGTTCACCCGGATCCCCCCGGCAGCCGCGCAGCCGCGCTGCCATCCCCGGGTGGCCGCCCCTCGTCCGTGGCGACTCGTCGCCTGCCCTGAGCTCGGAGGTCCCGTGGCGTCGCACCGCGTGCAGCCCGCCGACGCCGGTACCCCCACCCGTCGGCAGCTCCGCGAGGGCACCCGTCCGCGCGCCGCGGCCACGACGGCCGCGCTGGTCGCCACGATCGACGCCCCGGACCGCGCCCGGCGGACCAGCCCGCTGGCCCGCTGGGGCACCCGCGCCGGCGTCCTCGTCACCCTCGCCGCCGTGACCGTCGCGATCCCGCTGTCGCAGCAGTCCGCGCACAGCGAGGACGGGTTCACCGACGCGCAGGCCGACGCCACGCTGCCCACCACCGTCGAGGCGCTGACCTCCTCGGCGTCGTCCGTCCTGCCGCCGGCGTCGCTGCTGTCCAGCGACGCGACCGCGCTGCGCGCCCAGGTCGACGTCAGCCGCAGCCAGGAGCGCGAGGTGCTTCCCGGCTGCGACGGCGAGGCCGTCAGCACCAGCGCCAACGGCCAGCTCCCGCAGGACGACCTCTGCTACCTCTGGGACGGCGGGACCCAGCTCCGCGCGGACGCCGCCGAGGCGCTCGCCGAGCTCAACGCCATGTGGGTCACCCGCTGGGGCACCGACCTGTGCCTGTCCTCCGGCTACCGGACCCTCGCCGAGCAGCGCGCGGTCAAGGCGGCCAAGGGCTCGCTCGCCGCGCCCGCCGGCCGCAGCAACCACGGGTGGGGCCTGGCGGTCGACCTGTGCACCTCGCAGACCACCGGCGCGCAGTGGGAGTGGCTCAACGAGAACGCCCCGGTGTTCGGCTGGGAGAACCCCGCGTGGGCGCGGCCCGGCGGCTCGGGCCCGTACGAGCGCTGGCACTGGGAGTACACCAAGGGCGTCATGGCCGACGGCGAGTACTACGGCTGACGCCGACCCTCACGCACGACGAAGGCCCCCGGTCCGCACAGGACCGGGGGCCTTCTCGCGTCCTCGGGCCGGTGGTTCCGCGCGAGGTAGTGCGATCCGCGCGAGGTAGTGCCATCGCTCCCTCTACCTCGGCGCGACGGCACTACCTCGGCGCAGCGGCGACGGCCGCGCCCGCGGCGGCGCTGGCTCAGACCAGCGTCATGCCCCAGGTGACCTCGTGCGTGGCGCCCGGCTCCAGGCGGACCAGGCGCTCGCCGGTGCGGAACGCGTCCGCGATGCAGCTCATCGGCTCCGCGGCGACGCCGCGACGGTCGATCTTCGGGATCCCGTTGCCGGTGCACACCTGCCAGGTGTCCATCGAGCCGTCCATCCACATGGCGGCGCCGTGGCCGTCCGTCGACCCCAGCACGATCCAGGACAGGCCGTCGGCGTCCCGGGTGACGTCCACGAACGCGTCGTCCAGCGCCACGCCGGCCAGCGGCTGCGGGGTGGTGCGGTCCTCGGCGCTGGACAGCGGGCGCGTGCCGGTCGGCAGCAGGCGGTCGTCGACCGTCACCTGGGACGTGGCGTCGACCCGCAGCGTGCAGTCGTCCACGGCGGCGTCGCCGGGGGAGAGCCACGGGTGGAAGCCGATGCCGTACGGCGCCGCGGTCGCGTCGAGGTTGGTCGCGGCGACGTGCACCCGCAGCCCGGCGTCGGACAGCGAGTAGGTGACGTCGACGCGCAGCGACCACGGGTAGCCCGGCGTCGGGACCAGGTCGTGGCGCAGCGTGACGGACGTGTCGCCGTCGGGGCCGGACTCCGAGGCGACCTTCGCGAACCGGACCTGGGCCACCAGGCCGTGCAGGGCGGTCATCCGGTCGGGCTCGGTGACGGCGACCTGGTACTCCGTGCCGTCCCAGGTGTACCGGCCGTCGCGCAGCCGGTTCGGCCACGGGGCGAGGACGGCGCCGGAGAAGGCGGGCGCGAGGTCGGTCTCGTCGAACGGCAGCACGACGTCGCGGCCGCCGACGCTGTAGGCGCGGACGCTGGCGCCGACCTCGGCGACGACGGCGCGGTGGGCGCCGTGGGCGAGGGGGTGCTGCTGTCCGGAGGGTGCGGGCGTGTTCACGCTCACACCGTAGCGGGGGATCCCCGGAGCACGGTGCGCCGTGGGTCCCGGGCGTCACCACAGCGGCCAGGAGGCCTCCGTTGCGGGCAGGACGATCCGCCCGACGACGAACCAGACGACGCCGACCGGCACCGCGACCGCTAGGCGGGCGCGGAGCGGCCACCTGCGGTGGGTCAGGGCGCACGCCGGCGCGACGAGAGCGATGGCTGATGCGGCCCAGGCGACGCTGCCCTGACCAGGGTCGGGCTGCGCGCCCGCGATCCCGACCCCGTGGGTGCCGCCCAGCGCCAGCCAGCCGAGCGCGGCCATGGTGGCGGCCCACGTCCACCCGACGAGGGTCGCAGCGAGCGGCTCGCCCCAGCGCCACCACCACGAGAGCGCGGGCCGGTCGCGCTCGGCCCGACGGTCTCGGCTCACACGTCACCCCTGTCGCAGATGGAGAGTGCTGGAGAGTCCCGAGATCGCCTCGGCCACGCTGCGGAGCGAGCCCGGGACCTCGGGGCGGGCAGCACGAACCGTCCGACGACGAACCAGGTGACCGCCAGCGGCACCGCGACCGCCAGCCGTAGCCTGAGCGGCCAGAGCCCGTGGCTGGCGACCCACGGCAGGCCGAACATCGACAGGGCGGAGGCGGCCCACAGGAGGGAGCCGAGAAGGAGGAGCGAGCGCAGGTCGTCGCCTCGACGCCCCGCGGCAGCGTCGAGCACCAACCAGCCCGAGAAGGCCAGGGGTCCGGCCGCCATCCAGCCGATGACCATTCCGATCAACGGTCCGCAGGACCGCCAGAACCACGACTCGGTCGCACGTTCCGGTGACGCATGAACGTTCTCCGTCATCGCACGAGTCCCGCCATCCCCTCAGCGGGCCGGACCGCGATCGCCTCGGCCACGCTGCGGAGCGCCCCCGGGACCTCGGGCGCGGGCAGCACGAACCGTCCGACGACGAACCAGGCGACCGCCAGCGGCACCGCGACCGCCAGCCGTCGCCTGAGCGGCCAGAGCCCGTGGCTCGCGACGCACGGCAGGCCGAACATCGACAGGGCGGAGGCGGCCCACAGCATTGAACCGAGCACCGGGTCCGGCGGAGCGCCAGCGACGCTGCGCCCGTGGGAGGCGCCGAGGGTGACCCATCCCATGTACGCCATCAGGACGCCCCAGAACCACCCGACGACGACACCGATCTGCAGCCCGCACGAGCGCCAGAACCACGAACCGGTGGGGCCCTCATGTGTTCGACGGTCGTGCTCGTCAGTTCTCATCGAGAAGCCGTGTCGTCACAGGGAGAGGACCGCGATCGTCTCGGCCGCTCTGCGGAGCGATCCCGGGACCTCCGGCGCGGGCAGCACGAACCGCCCGACGACGAACCAGGCGACCGCTAGCGGCACCGCGACCGCCAGCCGTCGTCGGAGCGGCCAGAGCCCGTGGCTGGCGACGCACGGCAGGCCGATCACCGAGAGAGTGGAGAGGACCCACAGCATCGAACCCAGCGCCGGATCCGGTCGAGCGCCGGCCAGGCCCCGCCCGTCGAAGCCGCCGAGGACCATCCAGGCCATCACCGTGAAGAGCACACCCCACAGCCAGCCGACCAGGATGCCGAGCTGCAGCCCGCACGATCGCCAGAACCACGACAGCCGGGCCGGGTCCGTGGGGTCGTCCTCGGGACCTCGATCGATCGTCATGACACCGTCGGAGCCGACGGCAGAAGCCCACCGGGCCCTCCAGGAAGCATCGGGCCGATCACCACGCTGATCTCGTCGGCGAACCCGAAGCCCTTCGCGCCCTCGTCGTCCGTCGTCACGAGCGTCACCTCGTGGATGCCCGGGGCGAAGGTGTGGGTCACGACCGGTCCGGTCGCGGTCGCGCCGTCGCCAAACTCCCACGCGTAGTCGACGATGCGACCGTCGGGGTCGGACGAACCGGACGCGTCGAAGGTGAACGTGTTGCTGCTCGTGATGCCGGTCGGCACGAGGGTCGTGTCGTGCCGGGTCGTGGTGACGACGGCGGTCGGGGGCTCGTTCTCGGGGAGGGCGTCGGCGACCGTGAGGAGCACGCCCAGACCGTCGGCGGGGACGTCGGCGCCGAAGGTCTCGACAGTCCACGTCCCCGGCTCGGGGTCGGCGATCGTCCAGAACTCGTAGGTGGGACCGGCCTCGTGCTCGGCGTCCCGGGGATCGTCGCGCGTGTAGCGGATGCCGGACGGGGAGATGAGCGACGTGACCACGTCGGTGATGGCCGGTCCGAGCTCCAGCTCGTTCAGAGGCGACACGCCGCCGGCCCGGGCGGGGGCCGCAGACACGATCGGCCACAGGGTGCCCACGTCGAGCGCGGTCCCCTCGACGTCGACGTGGGTCGTGACGGTCTGCAACGACCGCGCAACGAACGTGGGCCGAACCGGGGCGCTCATCGCGGCGACCAGCCGATCAGCCATCAGTCCGTGGCCGAGAGCATTCGGGTGGAACGAAGCCGACCCGTCGCTGATCGTCACGCCGTTGATCCCGGGGATGTGCGTGCACAGGTGGTGCCCTGCGAGGACGTCCGTCATCGAGACGCGCTCGAAGCCAATCCGCGTCGCGATCCGCCCGATCGCCCCGTTCGCTTGGCGGATCTTCTCGTTCACCCAGACCTGGTCCGACGACCGGAAGCCGTGGCAGCCGGCGTACCCGCCGAACCCATCGGCCGGGAAGAACTGCGGGTAGTCGACGACGACGACTCGGGCATGGGGAGCGCGCCGCCGAATGTCCCGGTAGAGCTCCTGCAGCTCGTCGGCGAGCCCGCCGTCGCGAAGGGCCGCGATCTTGGAGTCGACCGACGGTCCCAGGTTCCGAGCGCAGCTCCGCCACCAGGTGCCGACCGGTGAGATGCCGTTTCCAGCCAGGTGCGTACCGATGCAGGCTTTCAGGATCCCGGCGAAGTCCAGATCGTTCCCGCCGATCCCGACGGTGACCAGCCGGGTGTCCGATCCCAGCGCGTCGAGCTGCGGTCCTTGGTCCGCCTTCTGCGACCGGTAGAAGTCCCGCATCACGGCTCCGGAGCACGCCTGGAAGTCCAGGTCGAGCCGGACGGCCCCGCGTCGCACGAGCAGGTGCGGGTACGCGTCGTACGAGCGCCGGCAGGCGTTGCCGTCCTTGTCCGTGCCCGGCACGTAGTTGCCGACTCCCTCGCCCGACTGGAACGAGTCGCCCATCGCCACGTAGGTGTCGACGTGCACCACGTCCGGCGCGAGGGGTGATAGGTACGTGACGTTGTCGATCGCGAACCCGTTCGGCTCGTTCGCGACCGCCTCCACGCGGAACGACGCCATCCGCGCCTGTGTGATCTTTACCGTGACGATGCCACGCGCGTCGAGCGGGACGTCCAGCAGCGCCGAGCCGTCGGGGTCGCGGACGATGACGCGGACGCTTTTCGCTGCGTCGATGTAGCCCACGTCGAGCTCCACGTGGTTGACCGTGCGGGTCGAGCCGTCCTCGCGGACGAACCGCCCCTCGATCGCCCCCAGGAACGTGGGAGTGCCCGACAGCACCGGACTGGTGGGGTTGGAACCGTCGGTCGTGATGAAGGGGGAGTCCCCGCCGAAGACGATCCCGCGCGGCTGGTACTGCGTCGTGATCGCCGTGCCGATCCGGAACTCCGAGAAGGTGATCGTCTCGGTCAGGTCCACGTCGTCCGTCAGCGCCGCTCTTGCCTGTGCGCCGACCTCGATCGTCGCCGTCTCGCCGGACGACCCGGCGGCGGTGGTGCCCCCGGGGTCTTCCGCGGCCGCCACCGGGGCCACCGCCGTCACGGCCAGGACCAGGGCCAGTCCTGTCGCTGCCATCCGCCGCCTCGTCGCGGGCATGCGCGCACTCCTCGTCATCGGGAGAGGAGCGAGCGGCTGTGGCCCGACGTCAGGTCATCGGTTCCCCACGCCGTCCACCCTGTCGGAACGGCGCGTCCCAGGAGCCGGGACCGACGTCCCGAGCTTCCGAGCCGGTCCGCCCCGCGCACGACCCCGCCCGGCAGCGGGTAGCCTGGACCGTCGTGGCAGCCACCGACTTCCCCGCCGAGATCCGCGACCTGCGCAGCACCCTGCAGTCGATCCAGGCGGTGTCCGACCCCACGGCCCTCCGCGCCAAGATCGCCGACCTCTCCGAGCAGGCGTCGGCCCCCGACCTGTGGGACGACCCCGAGTCGGCGCAGAAGGTCACCAGCGCGCTGAGCGCCGCGCAGTCCGAGCTGGACCGCGTCGACACGCTCGACGGCCGGATCGACGACCTGGAGACCCTGGTTGAGATGGCGACGGAGGACGGCGGCGACGCCGAGACCCTCGCCGAGGCCGAGGCCGAGCTCGTCGGCATCCGCAAGGACCTGGGCGAGCTCGAGGTCCGCACCCTGCTGAACGGCGAGTACGACCAGCGCGAGGCGGTCGTGACGATCCGCGCGGGCGCCGGCGGCGTCGACGCGGCGGACTTCGCCGAGATGCTCATGCGGATGTACCTGCGCTGGGCGGAGCGGCACGGCTACCCGACGACGGTGCTCGACACCTCGTACGCGGAGGAGGCGGGCCTCAAGTCCGCCACGTTCGAGGTGAAGGCGCCGTACGCGTTCGGCCACCTGTCCGTCGAGGCCGGCACGCACCGCCTCGTGCGCATCTCGCCGTTCGACAACCAGGGCCGCCGGCAGACGTCGTTCGCCGCGGTCGAGGTCATCCCGCTCATCGAGCAGAGCGACGACAACATCGAGATCCCCGAGTCGGAGATCAAGGTCGACGTGTTCCGCTCGTCCGGCCCGGGCGGCCAGTCGGTCAACACGACCGACTCCGCGGTCCGCATGACCCACCTCCCGACCGGCATCGTCGTGTCGATGCAGAACGAGAAGTCGCAGATCCAGAACCGCGCCGCCGCGCTGCGCGTGCTCCAGTCCCGCCTGCTCCTGGTCCGCAAGGCCGAGGAGGACGCGAAGAAGAAGGAGCTCGCCGGCGACATCAAGGCGTCCTGGGGCGACCAGATGCGCTCGTACGTGCTGCACCCGTACCAGATGGTCAAGGACCTGCGGACGGAGCACGAGGTCGGCAACACGTCCGCGGTGTTCGACGGCGACATCGACGGGTTCATCGAGTCGGGCATCCGGTGGCGCCGGCAGGCGGCCGTCGAGGCCTGATCCGCGCCCGATCGGGGCGGGCGAGGGCGTGAATCGGGCATAACGCCCGGCGCGGGGCCCGGTGGGGCGACTCACAGGTTCCCGCGCGGCGTGTCACGGACGGGTCACGACGGGCCGCTGCCTACGCTCGACGCGGCCAGGTCCCGCACCACCCTCCGCACGCCCTCTCGTCCCCGACCGACCGGCCGCAGCCCCCGTGATCAGATTCGAGAACGTCACCAAGGTCTACGCGCGCGGCGCACGCCCCGCGCTGGACCACATCAGCCTCGAGGTCGAGCGCGGCGAGTTCGTGTTCCTCGTCGGCGCGTCCGGCTCCGGGAAGTCGACCTTCCTGCGGCTCGCGCTGCGCGAGGAGCGGCCGTCCGCCGGCAAGGTCTTCGTGGCGGGCAAGGACCTCACCACGCTGTCGTCGTGGAAGGTCCCGCACCTGCGCCGCCAGATCGGCGCGGTGTTCCAGGACTTCCGCCTGCTGAACAACAAGACGGTGTTCGAGAACGTGGCGTTCGCGCTGCAGGTGATCGGCAAGCCGCGGCACCACATCCTGACGACGGTCCCGGACGTGCTGGAGATGGTCGGGCTCGCGGGCAAGGAGAAGCGCCGCCCGCACGAGCTGTCCGGTGGCGAGCAGCAGCGCGTGGCCATCGCGCGCGCGTTCGTGAACCGGCCCGCGATCCTGCTGGCGGACGAGCCGACCGGCAACCTCGACCCGACGACCTCCCTGGGGATCATGCGCCTGCTCGACCGGATCAACCGCACGGGGACGACGGTCGTGATGGCGACGCACGACGACGAGATCGTCGACCAGATGCGCAAGCGCGTGGTCGAGCTGTCCGGCGGCGAGATGGTGCGCGACCAGTCGCGCGGCGTCTACGGCTCGGACCGCTGAGGGGAGGATCGACGTGCGACTGCAGTTCATCCTCTCGGAGATCGGCATCGGCCTGCGCCGGAACCTCTCCATGACCGTGTCGGTCATCCTCGTGACCTTCGTGTCCCTCACCTTCGTCGGCTCCGCCGCGCTGCTGCAGATGCAGATCAGCAAGATGCAGGACGACTTCTACGGCAAGGTCGAGGTCGCCGTGTACCTCTGCCCGGCCGGCACCTCCCCGGAGCCGACGTGCGCCGGCGGCGAGGTCACCGAAGAGCAGAAGGAGGCCGTCCTCGACGCCCTGGACGCGCCGGACGTGGCCCCGTACATCGAGAGCGTCACCTCCGAGTCGAAGGAGGAGGCGTTCGCCACCTTCCAGCGGCAGTTCGAGGGCCAGTACTGGGCGCAGGTCACCACGGTCGACGACATGAACGAGTCGTTGCGCATCAAGCTGACCGACCCCGAGAAGTTCGAGGTCGTCGCCGACGTGCTGCAGGGGCGCCAGGGCGTCGAGAACGTGCAGGACCAGCGCGAGCTCTACAACACGCTGTTCCGGGTCCTGAACTCCGCGACGCTGCTGTCGCTCGGCCTCGCCGGCGTCATGCTGCTGGCGGCGGTGCTGCTCATCACGACGACCATCCGGCTGTCCGCGCTGAGCCGCCGCCGGGAGACCGGCATCATGCGGATGGTCGGCGCGTCGAACCTGTTCATCCAGCTGCCGTTCATGCTCGAGGGCGCGATCGCCGCCACGATCGGCGCGGTGCTGTCCGTCGTCGGGCTGTGGGCGGGCGTCCGCTACCTGGTGACCGACTGGCTCGGCGGCCAGGTCGCGTGGATCCCGTACGTCACCACCAACGAGGTCTGGCAGGTGGCGCCGTTCCTGGTGGCGGCCGCGATCCTGCTCGCCGCGATCTCGTCCCTGGTCACCCTCAGCCGCTACACGAAGGTCTGACATGGCGAGCACGCGCACCCGCAGTCCCCGCCGCGCCCGCGGCGTTCGGGCCCTCGCCGGCTCGCTCGCCGGCGTGCTGACCGTGCTGGTCGGCGTCACCGCCGCCGGGCCGGCGGTCGGCGACGACCTCGACGACCGCAAGTCCGCGCTCGAGCAGCAGCAGCGCACGAACGAGCAGCAGCGGGCCGACGCGGAGGCCGCGCTGGAGGGGCTCAGCGAGCAGTACGCGCAGACCGCGCAGGATTTGCTGGCCGTGCAGCAGCAGCTCGCGCCGGCGCAGGCGGCGCTGACCGCCGCGCAGGAGGCCCTGGCCGGCTACGAGCGCGAGGCCGAGCTCATCGCCGCCCGGCTGCAGGACGCGCAGGACCAGGAGACGTCGATCAGCGCCACGATCGACACCGACACGGCGCGCGCGGACGAGATCCGGGCGCAGGTCGGGCAGATGGCGCGCCAGGCGTACCAGGGCGGGCCGGAGCTGTCGGGGATCGGGATCGTCGTCGGCGCGCAGAGCGTCGAGGAGTTCACCGAGCAGTACGGGCTGGCCACCGCCGCGCAGCGCGCGCAGAGCGAGGTGCTCGACGAGCTCGCCGACATCGCCGCGGCGAACAAGCAGAGCCAGGCCCGCCTGACGGCGGTGCGCGAGCGGATCACCGAGCTCAAGGCCGAGGCCGACGCCAAGGTCGCCGAGGCGGAGGAGGCGCGCCAGGAGGCCGCCGACCGCAAGGCCGAGGTCGAGGACCTCATCGCGCAGGAGACGGCCAAGAAGCGGCAGCTCGAGGGCCAGAAGGCGTCCGCCGAGGCCGAGGTCGCGAAGATCGACGCCGAGAAGAAGGCGATCGAGAACGAGATCACCCGGGTGGCGAACGAGCAGCGCGCGCGTGCGGCGGCCGCGGCCGCGGCGGCGGGTCAGCCCGCGCCCGCACCCGGCCCGGTCACCGGCTCGGTGTTCGGCAACCCGACGTCGATCAACCCGATCTACGTCACCAGCGAGTACGGCATGCGCCTGCACCCGATCCTCGGGTACTACCGCCTGCACGCGGGCATCGACCTGCGCACGTACTGCGGCACCCCGATCTACGCGGCCCGGGAGGGCACCGTGCAGTGGGCGCGGTGGCGCAGCGGGTTCGGCAACCAGGTGATGGTCGACCACGGGCTGTACAACGGCAGCTCGCTCATGACCTCGTACAACCACATGACGAGCTTCGTGGTCGGCGGCGGGCAGCACGTGTCCCAGGGGCAGCTGCTCGGCTACTCCGGCAACACCGGGACGTCGGCGGCGTGCCACCTGCACTTCGAGGTGTACGTCAACGGCGCGACGACCAACCCGCGGCCGCTGCTCGGCCTGTAGCGGAATCCGCGCGACGGCACGGGCGCGGCCGGATAGGCTGCTGCGTCGCCCCTCGCACCCGCGGGGCGCCCGCACGACCCCAGGAGGGCAGTCATGGCCAAGCAGAGCGGACGGTCGCTCGTCGCGTCCAACCGCAAGGCGCGCCACGACTACCTCATCGAGGACGTCTTCGAGGCGGGCGTCGTGCTGAGCGGCACCGAGGTCAAGGCGCTGCGCGCCGGCCGGGCGTCGCTCGTCGACGGCTGGTGCTCCGTCGACGGTGGCGAGGCGTGGCTCGAGGGCGTGCACATCCCCGAGTACTCGCAGGGCACCTGGACGAACCACGCCCCGCGCCGCAAGCGCAAGCTGCTGCTGCACCGCGAGGAGATCGACCGGCTGGAGGCCAAGACCCGCGAGAAGGGGCAGACGATCGTCCCGCTGTCCCTGTACTTCCTCGACGGGCGCGCCAAGGTCGAGATCGCGCTGGCGCGAGGCAAGCGCGAGTACGACAAGCGCCAGGCGCTGCGCGAGCGGCAGGACAACCTCGAGGCCGTCCGCGCCATGCGGGAGAAGCGCGACCGCTGACCGCGCGGGCAGCGCCCCGCGGGCGGCGCGCTGCGTCGCCGCGCGCTCGCCGCATCCGCCGAGATGGCACATCTCGGCTGCGAGCGGCCCCCGGACGACAGCCGAGAAGTGCCATCTCGGCGAGTCTCCAACCCGCGCCTGTATGCGGGCGGCGCGGCACAGGCGCGGGGTGCAGGCTCGGCGGAGGCGTCAGGCGAGCGACACGCGCAGGGCCCCCGGGTCCGTCGTCGGGCGGTCGCAGACGAACCCCCGGCACACGTACGCCGCCGCGCGCCCGCCGACCAGCGGCCGGTCCCGCAGCAGCCCCACGGCCGCGGGGTCCTCGGCCACCTCGTCGGGGTCGCCCTGCGCGAGCACCAGCCCCGGCGCGGGGGAGCGGACCGCCGCGCGGGCCAGCGCCACCCGCCCCGGGTCGTCGGCCCGGCCGAGCACGGCGACCTCGCGCGGCCCGTCCAGCACGGCCTCGGCGGTCGCGAGCGCCCAGGCCACGGCGCGCGGGTGCTGGTGCGCGATCGACAGCGGCCCGGCGAGCGCGAGCTCCGCGGCCCGCCGGTCCGTCGCCGAGCCGGTGAGCGCCGCCCGCGCCAGCAGCGCGCCCGCGGCGGCCGACCGGCCCGCCGCCGAGGGGCCGTCCGCCACGTCGGGCCGGGTGGCGAGGCGCGCGACGACCGGGTCGGTCTGGTCGTCGGCGGTGTCCCGGAACCCGTGGCCGGGTGCGCGGAACCGCGCGAGCACCGTGTCGAGCAGCGCGGACGCCCGGGTGGACCAGTGCGGGTCCCCGGTCACGCCGGCGAGGACGAGGAACCCCTCCGCCACGGCCGCGTAGTCCGTGAGCACCCCGGGCGCGGTGCCGACCGCCCCGTCCCGCGAGGTGCGCGCCAGCCGCAGCAGGCCGTCGCCGCCCTCGAGCGTGTGCACGGTGTCGAGCACCCGCGCCGCGTCCACCGCGGCCGCCACCCACTCGCGCCGCTCGAGCATCGCGCCGGCCTCGGCGAGCGCGGCGATCGCGAGCCCGTTCCAGGTCGCCACGACCTTGTCGTCCCGCGCCGGCTGCGGCCGCTCGCCGCGGGCCCGGAGCAGCGCCCGGCGGACGCGCGCGAACCGCACCTCGTCCCCGGGCGCCGGGTCCTGGCGCAGCTGCAGCACCGAGGTCCCGGCCTCGAACGTGCCCTCCGCGGTCACCCCGAGCAGCTCCGCGGCCCACGCGCCGTCCTCGGCGCCGAGCGCCTCGTCCAGGGTCTCGCGGTCCCAGACGTACGTCGCGCCCTCGACGCCGTCGGTGTCCGCGTCGAGCGAGGACGCGAACGCGCCCTCCGGGGTGCGCAGGTCGCGCAGCAGCCAGTCGGCCGTGCCCTCGACGACCCGGCGGGCCAGGTCGGACCCGGTGCTGCGCCACCAGTGCGCGTACACCCGCAGCAGGATCGCGTTGTCCTCGAGCATCTTCTCGAAGTGCGGCACGGTCCACGTCGCGTCCACCGCGTACCGGGCGAACCCGCCGCCGACCTGGTCCGCCATGCCGCCGCGGGCCATCGCCTCGAGCGTGCCCTCGGCCATCGCCAGCGCGCGGTCGTCGCCGGTGCGCGCGTGCCGGCGCAGCAGCCACTCCAGCGTGGTCGACGGCGGGAACTTCGGGGCGCCGCCGAACCCGCCGTGCTCGGCATCGTACGCCGGGGCGAGCGCCTCGACGGCGAGGTCGGACACCCGGGCGACGGCCGCCAGGTCGAGGGCCGCGGCGTCGTCCTCCTCGGCGCCCGGGCCGTCCTCCGCGCCGGCCTGGCCGGCCGCCGGCGCCGCGGCGCCCCCGCCCAGGTGCGCCAGCAGCTCCGCCGCCCCGCCGCGCACCTCGTCCCGCCGCTCCCGCCACGCCCGCGACAGCGCCTCCAGGACCTGCCCGAACGCCGGCCGCCCGGCGACGGGCACCGGCGGGAAGTACGTGCCGCAGAAGAACGGGTCGCCCTCCG
Organism: Cellulomonas pakistanensis; assembly: GCF_016862755.1. Classification (GTDB taxonomy): domain Bacteria; phylum Actinomycetota; class Actinomycetes; order Actinomycetales; family Cellulomonadaceae; genus Cellulomonas; species Cellulomonas pakistanensis. The sequence continues at coordinate 114,325 of NZ_BONO01000009.1, forward strand.
GCGTCGCGAACACCGTCATCGGCCAGCCGCCCTGCCCGGTCATCGCCTGGGTCGCCGCCATGTACGCCGCGTCCAGGTCGGGCCGCTCCTCGCGGTCGACCTTCACGTTGACGAACCGGCTGTTCATGACGGCGGCGACCCGCTCGTCCTCGAACGACTCGTGCGCCATCACGTGGCACCAGTGGCACGCCGCGTACCCGATGGACACCAGCAGCGGCACGTCCCGACGCCGCGCCTCGGCGAACGCCTCCTCGCCCCATTCGTACCAGTCGACGGGGTTGTCGGCGTGCTGGCGCAGGTAGGGGCTGGTGCTGCGGGCGAGGCGGTTGGGCATGCGTCCACTCTCGCGCCGGGCAGCGCCGCCCGCGACCGCGGTGGCCGCCCGACTGGCCGAGGTGCACGGAGTCCGCCAGAGTCGGGACCCACCCCTCGTCCGAAGGAGCTCGTCCGTGCCGTCGCCGTCCCGCACCGCCCCCGACCAGGCGACCCGGAGGGGCCGGGGTGCCGGCCGGACCCTCGCGCGAACCGTCGGCGGCGCGCGGCCGCGCGGGCTCGACCCGGCGGCCGGGGTGGTCGTGACCGACGTCGGGCGCCCCGACGACCCGGCGGTCGTGCTGGTGCACGGCATCGGCGTCTCCGAGCGGTACTACCGCGGCCTCGCGCGCGAGCTGGCGTCCGACCGGCGCGTGCTGGCGCCGGACCTGCCGGGGTTCGGTCGCAGCCCCCGCCCGTCCCGGGTGCCGACGGTCGAGGACCTCGCGGACGTGGTGCTCGCCGTGCTCCGGCACCGGGGGATCGAGCGGGCGACGCTCGTCGGGCACTCGATGGGCTCGCAGGTCGTCGCCGAGGCGATGCTGCGCGCCCCGGACGTGGTGGAGCGCGTCGTGCTGATCGGCACGGTCGTCGACCCCGCCGCGCCGTCGGTCGTGCGGCAGGCGCTGCGGCTCGCGCGGGACGGGCTGCACGAGCCGGCCGGGGTCAACGCGATCGTGGCCACGGACTACCTGCGCACCGGCCCGTTCTGGTACTCGGCGGTGCTGCCGCACATGTTCGCGTACGACACCGCCGCCGCCGTGTCCCGGCTGCCCGGGCCGGCCCTCGTCGTGCGCGGGGAGCACGACCCGGTGTCGTCCCGCGCCTGGGCGCGCCGGCTGGCGGTGCTCGCGCCGCGGGCCGAGGTGCGGGAGGTGCCGGGCGCGGGGCACGTCGCGATGGCGAGCCACGCCCCGCTGGTCGCTGGGTGGGTCCGGGAGCCGCCGTGCTGACGGCGCTGGACACGGCCCGCCGGGGCGTGTGGTGGGGCCAGGACTACGCCTACGCCGGCTGGCGGCAGGCGCGCGGCCTGCTGTCCCGGACGTCGCCCGACTCGTACACCCGGCCCGACCCGGCGCGGCGCCCGCCCGTCCTGCTGCTGCCCGGCGTGTGGGAGACCTGGCGGTTCCTCGAGCCGCTCGCGCGGGCCCTGTTCGCGCACGGGCACCCGGTGCACGTCGTCGCGCCGTTCGGGCTGAACCGGGGGAGCGTGCCCGACATGGCCGAGCTCGCGGCCGCGCAGCTCCGGGACGCCGACCTGCGGGGCGTCGTCATCGTCGCGCACTCCAAGGGCGGGCTGATCGGCAAGAGCGTGATGGGCCGGACCGACGTCGGCGACCGCGTGCTCGGCATGGTCGCGATCAACACGCCGTTCTCGGGCTCGCCGTACGCGCGGCTGCTGCCGGTGCGGTCGATCCGGGCGTTCCTGCCGGACGACGAGGTGCTGACGGCGCTCGCGGCCCGGCGCGCGGACGACGCGCGGATCGTGTCGGTCGCGACGTGCTTCGACCCGCACATCCCGAACGGCAGCGAGCTCCCGGGCGCGCGGAACGTCCGTCTGGCGACCCCGGGGCACTTCCGGTCGCTCGCGGACCCGGAGCTGGTCCCGCTGCTGCTGCGCGAGCTGGCCCGGTTCGCCGCGGCGGGCTGACCCCGCCGCGGCGGGGGTCAGTCGCCCAGCACCGTCCGGGTGGGCACCGTCGGCTTGTCGACGCCGCGGCTGCGCAGCGCCCCGCGGCCGACCACCTGCTGCCAGGTCGCGGTGCGCTCGGACCGCCCGCGGCCGATGAAACTCACCGCCCAGTGCAGCAGCGTGGTGATCCGGTTCTTGAACCCGACCAGGTAGAACAGGTGCACGCCGAGCCAGAGCAGCCACGCGCCGAACCCGGCCGTCTTCACCGGCCCGATCTTCGCGACCGCCTGGAACCGGGACACGGTCGCGAGCGACCCCTTGTCCTTGTACCGGAACGGCCCGGCGCTCGGCTGCCCGTGCACCTGGCGGGCGATCTCCTGCGCGGCGTACCGTCCGGTCTGCATGGCGGCGGGCGCGACGCCCGGGACCCCGGGGCGCAGCGCCATGTCGCCGACCACGAACACCTCGGGGTGCCCCGGCAGGGAGCCGTTCGGCTCGACCCGGACGCGGCCGGCGCGGTCGACCTCGGCGCCGGTGGCCTCGCCGAGCTGCCGGCCGAGCGGGGACGCCTGCACGCCGGCGGCCCACACCTTGGTCTGCGCCTCGATCCGGGTCCGGTTGCCGTCGCCGTCCTCGACCGTGACCGACTCGTCGTCCACGTCGACCACCTTGTGACCCATGAGCAGCTCCACGCCCAGGCCCTCGAGGACCCCGGCGGCGGCGTCCTGCAGGTCCTCGGGGTTGCCGGGCAGCACCTTCGGCACCGGGTCGATCAGCAGGATCCGCGACTGCGTCGGGTCGAGGTTGCGGAACGACCCGCGGAGCGACCGGTGCGCGAGCTCGGCGAGCTGGCCGGCCATCTCGACGCCTGTCGGGCCGGCGCCGACGACGACGAACGTCGTGAGGCGCGCGCGCTCGGCCGGGTCCTTCGACAGCTCGGCGAGCTCGAACGCGCCGAACACCCGGCCGCGGATCTCCAGCGCGTCGTCGATGCTCTTGAGCCCCGGCGCGAAGTCGGCGAACTGGTCGTTGCCGAAGTAGGACTGCCCGGAGCCGGCCGCGACGATCAGGCTGTCGTACGGGGTGCGCGTCTCGCCGAGCGGCGAGGACGACACGACCTCGCGCCGCTCCAGGTCGATCGAGGTCACCACGCCGAGCAGCACCCGGGCGTTCCGCTGGCTCCTGAGCACGTCGCGCGTCGCGGGGGAGATCTCGCCGACGGACAGCACGCCGGTCGCCACCTGGTAGAGCAGCGGCTGGAACAGGTGGGTGGCGGTGCCGTCGATGACGGTGATCCGGACCGGCTCGTCGGCGAGGGCCTTGGTCGCGAACAACCCGCCGAACCCCGAGCCGATCACCACGACGTCGTGCGGCTTGCCGGGCGTGCGTGAGGGGACGCCAGTGCTCATGGGGGGTCCTTCCGCGGTCGGGTCTCGAGGACTCGTCCGACCCTACGAGCGGCCCGGGGAGCGCGCGCGCCGAGCGCCGGGGCGCCCCGCGTGGCCGCCCGCGCGTCAGGCCGGCGGCGCGAGGATCTCGGACAGCCGGAAGCCCACCGGCTCCTCGAGCTGGGCGTAGGTGCAGGTCGCGGGGTCGCGGTCGGGGCGCCACCGCTTGAACTGCGCGGTGTGCCGGAACCGGTCGCCCTCCATGTGGTCGTAGGCGACCTCCACCACCAGCTCGGGGCGCAGCGGGACGAACGACAGGTCCTTGCTCGCGTTCCACCGGCTGACCGCGCCCGGCATCCGCTTCCCCTCGTGCGCGGACTGGTCCGCCCAGTCGCCCCAGGGGTGCTGCGACAGGTCGTCGGCCCGCAGCGGCGCCAGCTCCTCGACGAGCGCCTTGCGGCGGGCCATGGGGAACGACGCGGCGACGCCGACGTGCTGCAGCCGGCCGTCGTCGGTCCACAGACCCAGCAGGAGGGACCCGAGCACGTCGCCGGACTTGTGCCAGCGGAACCCGGCGACCACGCAGTCGGCGGTGCGGGCGTGCTTGACCTTGAACATGGTGCGCTTGTCCGGCTGGTACGTGCCGTCGAGCGGCTTGGCGACGACGCCGTCGAGGCCCGCTCCCTCGAACTGCTCGAACCACCGCTGCGCCTCGGCGAGGTCGCCGGTGGCGGGCGTGAGGTGCACGCGGGGGTCGTCGCCCGTGACCGTGGCGCCGAGCGCGTCCACCAGCCGCGCGCGCCGGTCGCCGAACGGGGTGCGCATGAGGTCCTCGTCGCCGAGCGCCAGCGCGTCGAACGCCACGAACGACGCGGGCGTCTGCCCGGCGAGCAGCCGGACCCGGCTCTCCGCGGGGTGGATCCGCTGCTGGAGGGCGTCGAAGTCGAGCCGGTCGCCGGACACCACGACGATCTCGCCGTCGAGCACGCACCGCTCCGGGGTCGACGCCTTGATCGACTCGACCAGCTCCGGGAAGTACCGGGTCATCGGCTTCTCGTTGCGGCTGCCCAGCACGACGTCGTCGCCGTCCCGGAACACGATCGTGCGGAACCCGTCCCACTTGGGCTCCGTGTGCCCGAGGTCGGGGATCTCGGGCACGGCCTTGGCCAGCATCGGGGACACGGGCGGCATCACGGGCAGGTCCATGCGGCCCATCCTGCTGGCGGACGCCGCGCCCGGCCAGGGCTGCGGCGCGTCGTGGTCCCGGTCAGCCCGCGTCCGGGCGCTCCGGCGAGCGCACCGGCTGCTCCGTGCCCGGCACCGGCAGGCCCGGCGCGCCCTGGGCCGCCGGGTCGAACCCGAAGGTGTGCACCTCGCGCGAGCCGTCGGGCCCGATCCGGACCGTCGACACGCTCGCGTTCGCCAGCGGGTCCATCGGCACGGTCCCGACCATCGCCAGGTAGGCCAGGAGCGTGACGCCGTGGCTCACCACGAGGACGTCGCCGCCGCCCGCGTGCTCCTGCTCGATCCGGCCGAACGCGCCGGCGACGCGCTCCAGGTAGTCGCTGGTGCGCTCGGCGCCCGGGAGGCCGGGGTAGGTGCCGGTGAGGATGCCGCCGAACAGCTCGACCGGGTCGCCCAGCGCGAGCAGCTCGGCCTCGGGGCGGGCCTCCAGGTCGCCGAAGTGCATCTCCCGCAGCCCCGGGTCCGTCGTCAGCCCGACGCCCGGGTGCTCGGTGAGCAGCTCGCGCGCGGTGGCGACCGTGCGCCCCGCGGGGCTGGCGTAGGCGGCGGCGAACGTCCGGTCCGCCAGCACCCGGGCCGTGGCGCGCACGCCGGTCAGGCCCTCCTCGGTGAGCGGGGAGTCCGTCCAGCCCTGCAGCCTCCGCGCGGTGTTGAACTCGGTGCGGCCGTGCCGGACGAGGTACAGCGTGGTCGTGCCGTCGGGCGCGGCCCCGTCGTCGAGCGTGCTGGCCGGGCCGGGCTCGGCCCCGGTGGTCGCGAGGAAGGGCATGCCCGCGATCCTAGGCGCGGCCCCGGCACCCCTGCCCGGGGCACCGGGGCCGCGCGGCTCACGCCCGCCGGCGCAGCGCCCAGGTCGCGCCGGCCACGGACGCGGCGCACCAGGCGAGCAGCACGACGAGTGAGCGGCCGGGCATCGAGAACGCGTCGCTCGCGAGCCCGGACCGGATCAGCTGGGCCATGGGCTCGAACGGCAGCCACTCGTGCGCCGCCTGCAGCCAGGCGGGCATGCGGTCCGCCGGGTAGCTGACCGGGGTGAACAGCAGGATCACGAACACCAGCACCTGCGTCATCAGCATCGCCAGCGTCGGCTTGAGCAGGGACGCCATGCCGTAGCCGACCGCCGCGGCGGTCAGCGAGACCAGCAGCGTCGCGGGCACCAGCCAGGGCGCGGGCGAGAGGTCGACGTCGAACCGCAGCACGCCGGTGACGATGCCGAGCACCATGCCGGGCAGCGCGATGAGCGTCCACACGAGCAGGTCGCTCACGAGGAACAGCCCGCGCGGCACCGGCAGCGTGCGCATCCAGTCGAGGCTGCCCTCGGTGCGGGACTGCGACAGCATCTGCGGCGTCATGACCAGGCCCACCATGACGAGCGTGATCGTCGGCGCCCCGGTCGCGAGGTAGAGCGCCTGGTCGGGCGGCGGGTCGCCGATGACCAGTCCGAAGCCGAGGATCGTCGCGATCGCGAGGAACACCTGCACGAGCACGAGCAGCGGGAGCATCGTGGCCTGCCGCCGGAACTGCCACTGGGTGAGCAGGAGCGTCTGCTGGACCGTGGTCACGCCGCCACCTCCGCCGTCCGGCCCTGCGCGGCGCGGTGCTCGTCGCCGACGAGCTCCACGTACACGTCCTCCAGGGACGCGGGGGTCAGCGCGTACCGCTCGAGGCGGCGCCCGGCGACCTCGCCCTGCGCCCAGCGGACGACCTCGGCGGCGTCCTCGGCGCGCACGGTGCCGACCTCGCGGTTCCGCCCGCGCGACACCTCCCGGACGGCCGGGTGCCAGCGCCAGCCGGCGTCGACGGCGCCGGGGGACAGGTCGGCCTCGACCGTGAGCGTGCCCTGCAGGTGCGCGGTGAGGCCCGCCGGGGTGTCGTCGGCGACGACGCGCCCGTGGTCCAGGACGGCGAGCCGGTCGACGACCCGCTCGGCCTCCCGCACGTTGTGCGTCACGAGGAGCACGGCGCGGCCGTCGTCGGCGAGCGACCGGATCTGCTGCCACAGCAGCCGGCGCCGGACCGGGTCGACGTCGTTGGTCGGCTCGTCGAGCACCACCAGCCGCCCCGGGGCGACGACGGTCATCGCGAACGCGGTGAGCCGGGCGATGCCGCCCGACACCTTCTCGGCCGGGGTGTCGGCCCACGGGCCGAGGTCGAGGGCGTCCAGCAGCTCGCCGGTCCGCGTCCGCACGGCGGCCCGGTCCGCGCCCCGGATCCGGCCGACCAGCTCGATCGCGCGGCGCGGCGTCAGGCCGGTGATCGGCACGTTCGCCTGCGCCTGGATCGACGTGCGGCGCCGGGCCTCGTCGGGCCGGGCGACGGCGTCGACGCCCTCCAGCGCGATGGTGCCGGCGTCGGGGAGGACGAGCCCCACGACCTGGTTGACCAGCGTCGTCTTGCCCGCGCCGTTGTGGCCGAGCAGGCCGACGACCTGCCCGGCCGCGACGTCCAGGTCGATGCCGTCGTTCGCCTGCACTCCGTTGCGTCCCCGGTACCGCTTGCGCAGCCCGCGGACGGTCAGGACCGCCGCCTCGCTCATCTCGTGCTCCCTCGTCAGCCGGACGCCGACCGGTGGGATACCGATCGGTACATCCGGGAACGTAGCAGGATGTGTGCGTCGAGTACCAGTCGGTATTTCGCGCCGATGCGGCGTGTCCGCGCTGGTGGACGGCGGGCCGCGGCCGGCCGGGCGGCCGACATACCGGTCGGTACGCCGGTCGGGTAGGCTGGGCGGCATGGCACGCAGGCAGGACGACCGCACCCCCGACGACGGCACCGCGCCCGGCGACGACTCGATCGGCGCCGCCACCCGCGCGCTCGCCGACGCCACCGCCGCGCTGACCCGCCTGATCGGGAAGCAGGTGCAGTCGGTGGTCCCGGAGGTCTCGGACGCGGTCGCGGCCAGCCTGCGCGAGGCGTCGCGGGGGCTGGCGGACGCGTCGGAGAGCGTGGGGCGGCGCGCCGGGGGCTCGCGCGCCGACGAGCGCCGCACGGAGCGCGCGCACCGCACCCGCGCCGAGCTGCTCGACGCCGCGGCGCGGGCGTTCGCGCGGCACGGCTACGAGGGGGCCTCGCTCGGGGACATCGCGGCCGACGCCGGGTACACGAAGGGCGCGGTGTACGCCCACTTCGGGTCGAAGCACGAGCTGTTCGTGGAGGTCGCGCGCCGTTTCTTCGCCTCCGCGCCGGTCGGATCCGGGCTGCCCGACCTGGGTGACGACGACCTCGAGCACGAGCTCGCGGCCGTGCTCGGCGGCCTCGTCGACGAGGACCGGCTGCTGCTGTCGCTCGAGATCCTGTCCTTCGCCGTGCGGCACCCCGAGGCGCGTGCCGAGATCGGCGCGGTGCACGAGGAGGGGTTCGCCGAGCTGGCGGAGCAGGTCGGCCGCCGCCGGCACCCCGACGCGCCGGAGCCCGCCGAGGCCGACTGGGACACCGCGCTCGCGGTCGTCAGCGTGTCGAACATCGCCCTGCTGCTCGGCTCCGTGACCGGGTCGCCCCACGCGTCGCCCGAGGCCGGCGCGCGCGTCATCGCCCGGCTGCTGCGCGGCTGACGCCTCAGTCCGCCTCGCCCCGGGCGCGGTGCGAGAGCCGGAGCGGCAGGACGACCCACACCACCGTCAGCCCCACCAGCGCGACCGCGCCGGCCACCCAGCCCGCCGACCGGCCGACCACGACGTCGAACAGCAGCAGCGCGGAACCGGCGAGCACCAGCGCGAGCGTCGCCAGCCCGGCCTGCGCCATCCGGTCGGCGGAGTCCACGAGCTCCCGCTTGAGGTGCCGGCGGAACAGGATCCGGTGCAGCGACACGGGCGCGACGATGAACCCGGTCGCGGCCACCGCGAGCACGACGAGGGCCAGGTAGACGGTCTTCTGGTGGGCGTCGAGGTCCAGGAAGCGCTGCTGGAACGGCACCGTCAGCAGGAAGCCCGTGAGGATCTGGACGCCGGTCTGCGCCACGCGCAGCTCCTGGAGCAGCTCGTTCCAGTTCCGGTCCATCCGCTCGGTCGCCGTCTCGTTCCGGCCGTCGTGGGGGTCGGCGTCACGGGGGTCGGCGTCGTGGTCCTCGGGTCGAGCGGCGCTGTGGCGCGGGGCGGGGTGCGGGGTGGTGCTCTGCGGCTGCGACATCGTCGTCGGTCCTTCGTCCGGTGCCGCTCGGGGGCGGCGGCGTCAGGCCCGTATGGTGCCGCGCGCGGTCGCAGCGCGCTGGTCAGCGCGCCGGGGCGTCGGCGCGCGGAGTCGGGAATGACGATGCGGGCGGCGGCGTTGGGCACGTATGCTGGACCTGCTGCGCTCGGCGGCCGGACCCTCGCGAGGGGGCTCGGACGAGGGGCCGCGGTGTTTGACAACTCCACATGGGGGTGATCGGTTTCGACGGTGATCGTCGAGCCAGGAGAAGCGGGCCGAGGACACACGGTTATCTCGCTAACGCTCCGTGTAAACCCATAGGTGCCGATAACAAGCGCACCGACTTCGCCCTCGCCGCCTGAGCGAGCCTCGAAGTCCGTCAGCCTGAGCTAGCTCCCGTCTCAGATCCTGGCGTCATCTAGGGAGCCACTGCTCGCAGTCCTCGTCACCGGGGCTGCGGGGACTTTCAGGTGACTGAGCCTGTCCACCACTCGTCTGCGTGATGGTGGGGGCCGAGAAAAGCGCAGCAGACTGCGCCCGGAGAAGTCCTGGTTCCACGTCATCGGACGCGGGTTCGATTCCCGCCACCTCCACCACCGAGAGGCCCGTCCCCACCAGGGGGCGGGCCTCTCGTGCGTCCGGCGTCAGCGCACCCCGCGCGCCGCGTCGTCGTACCACCGCAGCCACGCCGACCCGGCGTCCCCGGTCCGCCGGCGCAGCGCGGTCCGGCGCAGCACCATCGGCCGCAGGTCCACCCAGCCCCGCGTCGACAGCCCCGGCAGCGCCTCGGGCGACCGCGCGTAGCCGTCCCGACCGTCCTGGTCCTTCGAGGTCAGCCGGACCACGGTGCACCGCCGCCCTCGCGACGACAGCACGACGACCGGCCGGTCCTTGGCGCCGGTCCCGTCGCGGTACGGCACCATCGCGAACCACACGTCGCCGCGCCGGGCCCGCGGCGCCCCCGCGCGTCCGAGCAGCCGGAGCACGAGCAGCACCGCGCCGGCCGCGAGCACCAGCAGCCAGGGCCGGTCCGCGACCAGGTCGGCGAGGGCGTCGGGCACGAGGTCGGTCATGCGGAGGAGTGTCGCAGGCGGCCGGCCTCAGGCCCGGTAGTACACCGCCAGCGGGTACCCCGGGCCCTCGACGACCGTCACCGGCGTCGCGAACACGTCCGACAGCACCGCGTCCGTCATCACCTCGCGCGGCGTCCCGACGTACCGGACCCGCCCCTCGGTCATCGCGACGACCTGGTCGGCGTACGCGGACGCGAAGTTGATGTCGTGCACGACCAGCACCACGGTCTTGCCGAGCTCGTCGGCGGCGCGGCGCAGCCGGGCCATCATCGACACGGCGTGCTGCATGTCGAGGTTGTTCAGCGGCTCGTCGAGCAGGACGTACTCGGTGTCCTGGGCGAGCACCATCGCGACGTAGGCGCGCTGCCGCTGGCCGCCGGACAGCTCGTCGAGGAACCGGTGCTGCAGGTCCACGAGGTCGAGGAACCCGAGCGCCGTGTCGACGGCCGCCTCGTCGTCGCGGGTGATCCGGCCCTGCGAGTGCGGGAACCGGCCGAGCTGCACGAGCTGCCGCACGGTCAGCCGGGCGACGAAGTGGTTCTCCTGGCGCAGGATCGCCAGCCGCTTCGCGAGCTCCCGCGGGCGCGCGGTCACGACGTCGAGGCCGCCGACCGTCACCCGGCCGGCGTCGGCGCCGAGCAGCCGCCCGACGATCGTCAGCATGGTGGACTTGCCGGCGCCGTTCGGGCCGACGAGGGCGGTCACGCCGCCCGTGGGGATCTCGAGGTCGACCGGCCCGAGGGCGTGGACGTCCCCGTAGGTCTTGGCGACGCCGTCGAGGGTGATCACCGCAGGCCCTTCCGGAGCAGGTGGACGAGGAACACGAGTCCGCCGCCGAGCTCGATGATGACGGAGACGAGGCCGCCGGCGTAGAACACGTGCCGGAGCACGAAGTAGGCGAGCAGGAGCGTGGCGGACGCGACGGCGACGACCATCGGCAGCGTCCGGGCGTGCCGGCTCGTGCCGACGACCTGGTAGGTCAGCATCGCGACGACGAACCCGAAGAACGTCATCGGGCCGACCATCGACGTCGACACCGAGATGAGCACCGCGACCAGGACCAGCGTCAGCAGCACCTCGCGCTGGTGCCGCACGCCGAGGCTGGTCGCGGTCTCCCGGCCGAGCGCCACGACGTCGAGCACGTGCCGGCGCCGCCACAGCACCGTGCCGACGACGACGCAGACCAGCGCGCCCCACGGCAGGTAGGACGCGTCCGAGACGCTGATGTTGCCGAACAGCCGGGCCGAGAGGATGTCGAACTCGCTCGGCGTCAGCAGCCGCTGCATGAACGTCGACAGCGAGCCGAACCCCATGCCCAGCACGACGCCGACCAGCAGCAGGAGGTGCAGGTTCGCGCGCGTGCCGGTGAACAGCCAGCCGTACAGCAGGGACGCGACGCCGACCATGAGCAGGCTCTGCAGCGCGATCTTGCCGAGCCCGTCGGTGGCCGCCAGCGTGCCGGCGCCGAACAGGAACACCAGCGCGGTCTGGATGACGCGGTACATCGCGTCGAACCCCAGGATCGACGGCGTGAGGATCCGGTTGTTCGTCACGGTGTGGAACACGACCGTCGCGACGCCCTGGCAGAACGCGACGACGAGGATCGTGCCGACCGAGGTGAACCGGCTCCGGACGATCACCCAGAAGCCCGACGAGCCCGGGGGAGCGGGGTTGCCGTAGGTGAGCACGCCGACGGCCGCCGCGACGGCGACGAGCGCGACGACCGCGAGCCGGAAGCCGTACGAGCCGGTCACGGCGCGCAGCCGGGTGCCGCCGGGCGCCGGACGCCCCGCCGGGGTCGCCGGGGCCGTGGGCGGGGACGTGGTCGCGACCTCAGCCACGGCGCTGCACCCGCAGGACGAGGGCGACGAACGCGGCGGCGCCGACCAGGCCGAGCACCATCGCGACGGGCACCTCGAACGGCATCCGCACGGTCCGGCCGACGAGGTCGCACGCGGTGACGAGCGCGACGCCGCCGAGGCACACCCACGGCAGGTTCGAGCGCAGGTCGTCGCCCCGGAGCAGCGCGACCACGTTCGGCACGACCAGCCCGAGGAACGGCAGGAAGCCGACGACGACGGTCGTGACCCCGGACGCGACGGCGACCAGCGCGGTGCCGAGCAGGACCAGCCGGTCGTAGCCGAGGCCGAGGTTGGTGGCGACGTCGCGGCCGAGGCCGGCGACGGTCAGCCGGTCGGCGAGGACGAAGGTCGCCGCGCACACGGCGGCGACCACCCACAGCACCTCGTACTGCCCGCGGACGACGCCGGTGAAGCTGCCCATGAACCAGGTGCCGAGCAGCTGCAGGTAGTTCGTCGAGATCGCGAGGAGCGTCGTCAGCGAGCTGACCACGGCGCCGAGCATGATCCCGACGACCGGCACGACGAGCGTGGACCGCACCTGCACCCGGCGCAGCACCGCCATGAACACCATGGTCCCGGCGAACGCGGCGAGGCTGGCGATCACCATCCGGGTCGCGATGCCCGCCGACGGCAGCAGGATCACCGAGAGCAGCAGGCCGAGCGCGGCCCACTCGCTGGTGCCGCTGGTGGTCGGCTCGACGAACCGGTTCTGCGTCAGCTGCTGGAGCACGAGGCCGCTGACGGCCATCGCGCTGCCGGCCAGCACCAGCGCGAGCGTGCGCGGGACGCGGGTGATGAGGAACATGTCACCGCCGCCGTCCGCCCGCAGGTCGTAGACGCCGACGAACAGCGACGCCACGACGAGCGCCAGCGTCAGCAGGCCCGCGAGGGCGAGCGGCACGACGGGCCGTCGCCCCGGGCGGGTGCCCGGGGCGACGGTCGCGGCGTCGGTCGCGAGGGTCACGCGGCGTCGGCGAACGCCTGGGCCACCTGCTCGTACAGCGCGGTGTAGGCCTGGATGTCCTCGGTCAGGTAGAAGTCCGGGTCCAGGTAGACCACCTGGTCCTGCGCCACGGCGGTCACGCTCTGCAGCGCCTCGGACCCACCGATGAGCTCGGCCGCGGGGCGGTACTCGCCCTCGCCGACGCCCGCGCCGTCCCGGTCGAGCACGATGATCCAGTCGGGGTTCGCCGCGGCGATCGCCTCGACGCTGATGTCGTCGCCGTGCGAGGTGTCCTCGGCCTCCTGCTCGATCGCCGGCTGCAGGCCGAGGGTCGGGAACAGGGTGCCGATGCTGCGCCCGGTGACCGGGGCGCTGTACGAGATCTCGCCGCCCGAGGTGATGAGGCCGACGACGGTGCTCTCGCCGTCGTAGGCGTCGGTCGCGTCGGCGACGGCCTGGTCGTAGTCCGCGACGATCTGCGCCGCCTCGTCCTCTCGGCCGAAGATCTGGCCGAGCGCCTCGACCTGGCGGACGAGCTCGTCGGACTGCTCCTCGCCCTCGCGCGGGTGCAGCTCGATCACGACCGCGTCGGGATTCTGAGCCTTGATGTCGTCGTAGCTGTCCGAGAACCGGTAGCCGCCGATGATCAGGTCCGGCTCCGCGGCGACGATCGACTCGAGGTTCGGCTCGCGGTGCGTGCCGACGTCCAGCACCGACTCGTCCTCGGTGTACGCGGGCCACAGGCCGTCGCCCATGATCCCCTTCGGCGCGGCGACCAGCGGGACGTCCCAGGCCGACAGTGTCTCGAACACGTGGTTGTCGAGCGCGACGACGCGCTCCGGGTTCACGGGGACCTCGACGCTGCCGTGGTTGTCCTCGATCGTGACGGTGGTGGCCGCGGAGGTGGTCTCGGCCGCCTCGGTGCCGGTGCCCGCGTCGGCGCTCCCGCCGCAGGCCGCGAGGGCGAGGGCGAGCGGGGCGGCCGTGAGGACGGCGGCGAGCCGGCGGTGGCTCGTGCGCGTGGGCATGGGTGTGGCTCCTCAGGAGTCGGTGACGGGGATCGGCGGCCGAAGTAAGGGCAACCTATCCTTACCTGAGCCTGTCACGTCAACCTCCCAGGTCAACGCCGCGGCGGGCAGACTGGCGGCGTGTCCACCGCGCTGCACGTCGGCCTCGACCTCGCCTGGTCCACCGGCGTCACCGGGCTCGCCGTCGTCGACGGCTCGGGCCGGCTGCTCGACTCCGGCTCGTGCCGGACCGACGACGAGATCGCGGCGTGGCTCGCCCGGCTCGGCGGCCCGGTCACGGTGGTCGGCGTCGACGCGCCGCTGGTCGTGCCGAACGCGACGGGGCAGCGTGAGGCCGAGCGGGCGATCGGGCGGGCGTTCGGCGCCTACGGCGCGTCCGCGCACACCGCGAACCGGGGCACCTTCGGGGGAGCGGACCCGCGCGCGTGGCGGCTGGCCGAGCGGTTCGGCTGGGCGGTCGACCCGGCGACGCCGGTCGGCGCCGGTCGTCCGGTGTGCCTCGAGGTGTACCCGCACCCGGCGCTGGTCGCGCTGTTCGGGCTGCCGTACCGGCTCGACTACAAGAAGGGGCCGCGCTCGCAGCGGCAGGTCGGGTTCGCCGCGCTCGTCGGGCACCTCGAGTCGGTGCCGGAGCTGCGGCTGGCCGACAGCCCGCGGTGGACGCGCATGCGCGCGATCGTGGCCGACCCCGGACCGGGTGACCTCGACCGCGTGGAGGACGAGCTCGACGCCGTGCTCTGCGCGCACCTCGCGTGGCTGTGGCACCACCGGCCGGGCGCGCTGGTCGTCTACGGGTCCGCGGACGCCGGGTACGTCGTCGCGCCACCACCGCCCGCGCACCCCGCGGTGCGGCCGCCGCCCGTCACCGGCTGATCGTCACGCCCGCCGGGTCCAGGTCCAGGAACGCCGCCATCCGCGCGCCCTCGGCGAGCACCTCCTCCTCCGCTCCGGCGGGCAGCGGCGCGAGCGGGTGCACGGCGAGCACGCCGTCGTCCACGGTCCAGGTCGCGGCGACGAACCCGTCCACGAGCACCGTCGCGTGCACCATCGAGTAACCGGGCATGACCGTCGTCCGGAACGGCTCCGGCAGCAGCCGGGTCCGGTCGCGGTGCCCGAGGACCGCGTTGTCGAACGCCCCGAGGAACCGCACGGGCGCCGGCGCGTCCTCGCCCACGAGCGCGCCGTCCGGGACGTCGAGCAGCTCGGCGCCGTCCGGGCCGCGGTACGTCCGCAGCCCGCCGCGCAGGTCGTCGACCACCGGCCGCAGCCGGGTCAGGCCGGTGAAGGTCTGCAGGTCCATGACCGACGCCGGCCCGAACGCCGCGAGGTAGCGGTGCACCAGCGCGGGGAGGTCCGGCTCCCGCATCGGCGCGCCCAGCCAGGACGCCGCGTCCGCGACCCGGATGGACCGCCGGCTCCACCAGGACCCGAACGCCGACGTCGCCGGCCCGTGCACCACGGGGGTCAACGCCTCGACCGCCGCCGCGAGCACCGCGGCCCGCCGCCCCGGCCAGCGCGCGGCGAGCGCCGCCCCGAGGTCGCGGCGCGGCACGAGGTCGTCGCCCAGCACCTCCCGGGCGAGCGCGACCAGCGCGGCCGGCTCGATCCCACCGGTCTGCTCGCGGTAGTAGGTCGACCGGGAGAGGCGGTCGAGCACCGGCGCGACCGTCGGACGCAGCCACCGGTAGTCGTCGGCCGTGACCAGGTGCTGGGTGCCCCGGAGCAGCGGCCCGCGCACCAGGGCGCGCGCCTCGACCGCGGCCTCGAGGTCGGTGCGTGCGAGCCCGGCGACCCGCGACCACAGCGCGGCGAACACCCAGTTCGGCTCCTGCGCCTGCACCGCCAGCAGGCGCGCGACGGCCTCGGCGACGGGGACGTCGGCGCGCGCGTCGAGCAGCTGGCGGCGCAGCAGGGTGCGGTTGAGCGTGCGCAACGAGAGCGTCGTCGTCACCCCGGCATCGTGCCGCGCGGCGCCGGCGCCCGGCAGGGGCGCGCTCACCCCGCCGGCGGCACGTTCTGGTTCCGGCGGAACAGGTTCCCGGGGTCGTACACCGCCTTGACCGCGGCCAGCCGGTCCCAGGTCGCGCCGGGGTAGGCCGCGCGCACGCGGTCCGGCCCCTCGTCGCCGAGGAAGTTCACGTACGCACCGGCGTCGCCCTGGTCGAGCAGCGCGACCGTGCCCTCGACCCACGCGGTGCGCTCCGCGCGGTCGTCCGGCCCGGTGACGAACGCGGCGACGTTGCCCATCAGCCGGCTCGACCGGTGCGCGAACGCGGTGGCGTCGGCCGGCACCCGCCCGATCGCCCCGCCCAGCGCCCGCAGCTGGACGACGCGCATCCCGTCGAGCTGCCCGAGCCGCTCGACGACGGCCTCGGCGAGCGGCAGGTCGACGTCGTCCAGCAGCAGCGTGCGGGCGACGGCGGTCGGGTGGTACTCCGGGTCGCCCGGCGGGAACAGCTCGGGGTAGGCGACCGGCCGGACCAGGTCGGCGATCGGCTCGGCGAGCGCGCGGATCGGCGCGAGCGCGGCGTCCGCCGCCTCCGAAGGTCCGGACCAGCACACGAGTGCCATCACCGACAGGACGCCGTGCCGCTCCGCGGGCACGAACGGCAGCGGCGGGCACGGCATCACGTTGACGATCGCCGTGAGCTCGTCCGGCCCGTCCTGGAGCGCCGCCACGAACCCGGCGAGCACCGCGGGCGTCGCGGGGAGCAGCAGCATCCCGCCGGTCACGCCGTCGAGCGGGTGCAGCCGGAACCGCAGGCGCGTCACGACGCCGAGGTTGCCCCCGCCGCCGCGCAGCGCCCAGAACAGGTCGGGGTGCTGCTCGGCGTCCGCGCGGACCACGCGCCCGTCCGCCAGGACCACCTCGGCGGCCAGCAGGTTGTCGACGGTGAGGCCGTGCGACCGGGACAGGAACCCGACGCCGCCGCCCAGCGTGATGCCCGAGACACCGACCGAGCCCGTGTCGCCGAACCCGACCGCGAGCCCGTGCGCCGCGGTGGCGGCCGTGGTCTCGCCGGCGGTCGCCCCCGCCTGGACCCACGCGGTGCGGTCCGCGGGATCGACGTCGACCGCGCGCATGTCGCGGAGGTCGATCACCAGCCCGTCGTCGACGGTGCCGTACCCGGCCCCGCTGTGCCCGCCGCTGCGCACCGCGAGCGGCAGGCCCGCGTCGCGGGCGAACACGACCGCGGCGGCCACGTCCGCGTCGTCACGAGGGCGGGCGATCACGGCGGGGCGGGGGTCGACGCCGCCGAGGACGACGACCCGGAGGGCGTCGTAGTCGGGGTCGTCGGGCAGGACGAGGCGGCCCGAGAACCGGGTCCGCAGGTCGTCGACGTCCGGGGTGCTCACGGAGGCGGTCATGCGGGCGCTCCTTCGCGCGGCGGCTGGTGCGGCGGCTGAGACGCCTCCCAGCGTTCTCCCGGTCGTGGTGCGGCAGCAAGGGGTTTCCGGGCGCGGATCACGGCCGGGGCTGCCCGCCCGCGGTCGTGCGTCCGTACGCTGGCGCGATGGACCTGCGGTTCCGCGGCGAGATCATCCACTGGCGGGGGCCGTCGCCGTACCACTACGTCGCCGTCCCGGACCCGGAGGCCGACGAGCTCCGCGCCGCGTCGTCCCTGGTGTCGTACGGCTGGGGCGTCATCCCGGTCACGGTGACGCTCGGCGGCACCCGGTGGTCGACCTCGCTGTTCCCGAAGGACGGCGGCTACCTCGTGCCGATCAAGGACGCGGTGCGGCGGGCCGAGGGGGTCGGGCTGGGGGACCAGGTGTCGCTGCGCGTCTCCGTCGCGGTGCGCTGACCGTCGGAGAGGATCACCGCATGGCCGACCCCGCCGCGCCCGCCGGCGCCCACCCGTCCCGCGTCCCTCGGGTGCCCTGGCCGTGGCTGGTCGCCGCCGCGGGCCTCGTGCTGACCGCCCTCGGCGTGTGGCTGCTGACCCGGCCGCAGGGGGCGTGGTTCGCCTACGCGCCGCTGAGCGACGCGACCTACGTCCCGGCGCGTCCCTCGTGGGCGGGGATCGTGGCGCTCGGAGCCGGGTGCGCGGCGTGGGGCGGGTCCCTGGGGCACGTGCTGGCGCGCCGGGCGGCCTGGCGCCGCGAGGGGCGCTAGCGCGCGGCGCGGGTCGCCAGGCCGCCGGGCGGGGGCGTCGGGTCGCTGCGCGGGGCGTCGAGTCGCCGTGCGGGCCGCTGGGGCGCCGTGCGAGGTGCTGGGTCGCCGCGGAGGGCGCTGGCTCGCCGTGTGGGCCACTGGATCGCCGCGAGCGGGCCGGCTCGCCGGCGCTGCGGCGGCGGACGCGGGTGCTCGCCCCCGGCCATCACGGAGGACCGAACCGACCACAGGCGCAGGTGGTGTGCGTGGTCCCCAGGCTCGGGGGTGCGGGGCGGGTCGTGTCGGTGGTCG
>NZ_BONO01000010.1 GCF_016862755.1 Cellulomonas pakistanensis
CACCGCGCGCTGGTGCCGAGCCTCCCCGTCCCCGCGGGTGCCGACATCGCTCCGCGCCCGGCCGTCCGGCTCGCCACTCCGCGCGCGGGCACCGAGCCCTCCACAGCCGTGGGGACCCGCGTCGTCCCCAGGCCCGCGCCGCCGTGCCGCCGGGCGGTCGCGGCCGGCCGCCTAGCGTCGGCCGCGTGCCCCTGACCGACCCGCTCCCCGAGCCCGTCCGCCGCCGGCTGCGCGTCGTCGCCTGGCGCGCGCGCCGGCCGCTCGCCGCGCTGTGCGCGGGCCTCGCCGCCGTGATCGCCGTCGGCCTCCTCCGGCCGGCCGACCCGCCCACCGCGCGCGTCCCCGTGGCGGCGCGCGCCCTCGCGGTCGGCGCGGTGCTCGCGGTCGCGGACGTGTCGCTCGCCGACGTGCCGGTGGCGCTGCTGCCGACGACGCTGCTAGTGGCCACCCCGACGGCGGGAGACCTCGACGCCGCGGAGGACGACTTCGTCGGGCGCCGGCTCGCCGTCCCGGTGCCGGCCGGGCTGCCGCTGGTCGCCGAGCTGCTCGTCGACGAGAGCGGCACCGGCCCGCCCGGGTCGGTCGTGGTGCCGGTCCGGTTCGCCGACGCCGGCGTGGCCGACGTGCTCCGCCCGGGGATGCGGGTCGACGTGGTCGCCGCGGCGCTGCACGACGGCGACGAGGCCCTCCGGCTCGCCGAGGCGGCGGTCGTGCTGGCGCAGCCCGGCGACGCGGACGACGGCGGCACGTCGGGGTCGGGGAGCGGGCTGCTGGGCGGCGGCACGACCACGGGCGAGAGCTCCCCGGTGCTGCTCGCGGTCGACCCGGACGAGTCGGTGGCGCTCAGCGGCGCGGCCGCGTCCCGGGTGCTCAGCGCGGTCATCGTGGGATGATGCGGGCACATCGCCGCAGCACACCGGGGGAACTCACGGCATGAGCGACGCACTGAGCAAGGGCCTGCGCAGCGCGACCGAGGGCGCCAGGGGCGCCGGCAAGGTCCTGCAGGGGTTCAAGGACTTCATCTCCCGCGGGAACGCGATCGAGCTGGCCGTCGGCGTCGTCATCGGCGCGGCGTTCGGGGGCGTCATCACGGCGCTCCAGGAGGGCCTGATCTCGCCGCTGATCGCGATGATCTTCGGCAAGCCGGACATCTCGCAGATCTGGGTCATCGGCCCGATCAACGACGCGACGATCAACATGGGGCTGATCCTCAACGCGCTGCTGCAGTTCCTCATCACCGCCGCGGCGATCTACTTCGTCATCGTGCTGCCGCTCAACAAGCTCGCGGAGCGCCGGAAGCGCGGCGTCGAGGCCGAGCCCGCGCGCCCGTCCGAGGACATCCTCCTGCTCCAGGAGATCCGCGACCTGCTCGCCGCGCAGTCCAGCCCCGCGCTGCAGCAGGACGCCGGCGCCCCGGGTGCGCCGACAACGGCCCCCGGCGCCGAAGGGCCGGGCGTCACCGGCCACGCCGGCGGCACGGGTCGGCCCGGCCACCCGCCGCTCGCCTGACCGCCCGGGCACCGCACGCCGGAGCGGCGGGCAGGCTCTTCTGCGCAGGGGGCGACCGCGAGCCGCGCAGCGCCCTCGACGCCCGCGCGGAACGGTTGCCGTGGCGGAGGTCGCGCCGCGCCGACGGTGGGATGATCGACGGGTGACCACTCCCCCGACCGAGCCGCGCCCCGAGCCCGCGGACCGGCCCCGCCGGCCGGTCGACGACAGCCCGCTGATCCCGAGCCGCAGCGCCGACGACTCCGACACCGGCTGGGGCGACGACCGCGGCGACTCGAACGACGACCGCCTCCGCCGCGACGTCCCCCCGCACTGGTGACCTACGCGGCCTGACCGCCGCCTCCGCGGGTGACGAACCCGGCCTGACCGCCGCCTCCGCGGGCGACGAACCCGGCCTGACCGGCCGCCTGCGCGGGTGACCAGCGCGGCTCGACCGGCCGCCGCGCACCCCGCGGCGCGCACCCCGCGCCCCGCGGCGCACCCCGTCGTGCGCCGAGATAGGACCTCTGCGCCGAGGTAGGGCCGTAGACGGTCCTACCTCGGCGGGATAGCCCTACCTCGGTGGCACGGGGCTGCACCGCGCCCGGCCGCCCGGCGCGCGGGCTCCACCGCCGCGCCACCGCCGCGCGGGCGCCGCGCGGCGCCGCGGGCGGCCGCCCCCGCGCCGGGGTCAGCGGGTGGCGCGGGCCACGGCCGCCGCGACCACCGAGTCGACCCGCGCGCCGCGGCGCGTGATGCCGAGCTCCGCGCGCAGGGCGGCGGCGAGCTCCTCGGGCGTCCGCTCGCTGCCGTCCGAGACGAGCCAGGCGACGAGGTCGTCCAGCTGGTCGTCGGAGTAGGCGCTGATCGGCAGGCCCGGCCGCACGTCCGGTCGCGGGCCGCCCGGCACCGCGAGCGTGGGCTGCACGGCCCGCACGGCGCCCGTCATCGGCGCGGACGCCTCCATGACGCCGGGGATCTGCGCCGCCACGGCCGGGATCGGCGACGACGGCGGAGCCACGGCGTCCGGCGCACCCGCGCCGGCCGGGGTCGAGCCACCGGCACCGGCCGCACCGCCCGGCGCCGCCGGCGGCGACCACGGACCCGCGGCCTCGGCGACGGGCGCCGGCGCCTCGTCCTCGCGGTCGGCCGACTCGTCCGGCACGACCGTGATCGCCCCGGTCGCGTCGAGCACGCGCCGCTCGCCCGGCCGCGCGCCGCCGCCGGTGGGCAGGTCGGCGCCCGGCACGACGGCGAACCCGGTGAGGGTCGGCGCGGGGCCGGAGCCGTCGTCGTCGAGCAGCGGCGCCGGGACGATCAGCCGGGCGCGCGCCCGGTCCGCCTCGGCCTCGGCGATGCGCCGGTCGGCGACCGCGTGCAGGGCGCGGCGGATGCGGTCGACCTCGGCCTCGGGGTCGAGGAACGCGGCGGCCGACCAGACGCGCAGCACGCTCCAGCCGAGCCGCTCCAGCCGCTCGGCGACCTGGCGGTCCCGGACCCGGACGCTCGGCTCGTGCAGGTAGGCGTCGTCGTCGGTCAGCACGGCGACGAGCAGCTCGCCCGGCAGGTCCGGGTGGCCGACCGCGAGGGGCAGGTGCAGCCCGCCGGGCAGGCCGTGGTCGAGCTCGACGACGAGCCCGTGCCGCCAGAGCCGCTCGGCCAGGTCGACGACGAGCCGGTCCGGCGCGTGCGCCTCGGCGGGCGCCTTGACCTCCTCCGCGACGACGGGAGCCGCGACCTCCTCGGCGGCGGGCACGTCGGCGGCCGCGTCGCCGGGCGCCCCGTCGGCGACCGGCTCCTCCGCGACCGGGGCCGCGACCGCCAGGTCGGTCTCGCCCGCCGACCGCAGCTCGGCGAACCGCAGCAGGTCGGCCAGCAGCCGCGGCCCGGGGCCGCGCAGCCGCTCCGGGTCGACCTCGGCGATCGCGAAGCAGGACACGACGTCGAGCCGGTGCCGGGTGACGCCGAGCGCCGCGAGCAGCAGCGCGTCCCCGCCGGGCCCGCTGATCGGCCCGAACCGGTGCAGCACCCGCCCGTGCGGGGTCCGGCCGAAGCCGAGCGACAGGATCAGCGCGTCCCGGCGCAGGCCGGCGACGTTGGTGAGGTCGGTGACGACGAACGGCTCGGGCCGCGACCCGTCGAGGCACGCGGCCAGCGACGGCGAGTCCCGGACCTGCGCCAGCACCGACTCGCGGATCTGCGCGGTGTGCAGCGGCGAGGCCGTGACGACGGCCAGCGACTCCGCCGGGCGGGTCAGGGCGTGCTCGATGACGAGCTCGACGACGCGGTCGACGTCCGCGCGGGTGCTCTGCACCGCGCCGGAGCCGTCGGGCATGCCGGTGCCGTCGACGAGGTGGTGCCCGACGGTCGCCCCGCTGGTGGGCAGCGGGGTCGGGGACAGCACGTCGGCGTAGCCGTGCGCGGCGAGGAACGCCGTGAGGTACGGGTCGCGACGGGACGCGTCGGCGCGCAGCGGCACCGTCGGCAGCACGTCGGCGAGCTCCCGCACCGCGGTGCCGGAGGCGCAGCGCCGGTCGCCGACCACGACGACCTGGCGGCCGCGGGCGATCGCGGGCAGCGCGACCTCGACCGGCAGGTGCGCGGCGGCGTCGAGCACGACGAGGTCGACCGTGCGCGCGGCGGGCAGGATCTGCGGGACCAGCATCGGCGCGGCGGCGAGCACCGGCCGGAGCCGGCGCGCGACGTCCGGGTACCGCTCGAAGGTCTCGCGGAGGCCGGTCAGCCGCTCCTCGACCAGCTCGGCGAACAGCGCCTCGGTCTGCTCGGTGTGCGCGGCCATGGTGTTCCGCACGTGCGCCGCGGCGCGGGCGCGGACCGGGCCGGCGAGCGCGGCGGTGTGCGCGACGTCGAGCTCGCGGTACTCCGCGGCCAGCCGGCCGAGCGTCCGGCCGTCGTACCCGGCCAGCGCGGGGTCGGCGGCGAGCACCTGCTCGAACACGGTGCTCCACCAGGCGAGCTCGAGCTCGGCGCCGACCAGCGACGCGGCGACCCGGCGGTCGGCCAGGTCGTCGAGCAGGTCGTCCAGCCCGGCGGCGCGCAGCGAGCGCAGCAGGCGGGTCCGCTCGGGCAGCCGCTCGAGCGTCGCGCCGGCGTCGACCAGGCGGCGGACGCGCTCCAGGACCTCCGGGATCGGGCGGCCGAGCAGGTCGGCGCCCTCCGGCGTCCCGGCGAGCACGGCGGCCAGCGCCTCGACGTCCGCGCGCACCTCGCGGTGCTCGGCCTCGATCTCGCCGAGCCCCTCGGGCAGCCGCGGCCAGCCGCCGGCGGGGCAGTGCTCCGCCCAGATGGCGCGCTGCCGCTGCACGTCGAGCAGCGCGGCGTGCAGGTCCGCGACCGGGCGGCCGGGGCGCAGCAGGTCCTTGGCCTGCTTCTTCAGCCGGCGGCGCAGCCAGAAGCCCATCGGCGTGCCGTGCTCCGCGCGCCAGGCCTTCGACGCGGTCGCGGCGACCATGTCGGCCGGGCTGCGCTCGAAGACGATCGGCTGGAACACGTCGAGCGCGCCGCGGACGCCGCCCAGCACCTCGAGCTGCTCGGCCCAGGTGGCGAGCGTCGTCGCGGGGGTGAACCCGGTGACCTCCGCGACCTCGGCGATCCGGGCCTGCACGGCGGGGAGACCCGTCTCGCCGGCCAGGCGCTCGGCCCGGCGCAGCGCGTCGGCGGCCTCGGCGTCGCCCAGCAGCGCCGCGCCGTACCAGGGGGTGTCGACCGGGCGGAGCGTGAACGCGCCCGCCTCCGCCGCCTCGGTCAGCTCGGCCGCCACGGCCGCGCGCCGCTCGGCGTCGAGCGCGCGGGCGACCTCCGCCGGCAGCCGGACGGTCGTGCGCGGCGCCGGGCGGGCGGCGGTGAGCCGGGCCAGCGCCTGGAAGCCGTCGTACGCGGACGCGCCCCACGGCTCGCGCACCAGGTGCAGGCCGTCGACGTAGCCGCGCAGCCGCTCGCGGCGCTCGACCAGCGCGCGGCGCAGCTCCGCGGTCGCGGCCGGGTCGCCGGGGTCGACGTCGAGCGTCATCGCGCCCATCAGCCGGCGCGCGGACGCGGCCCGCCACGCGGCGTCGGGAGCCACGTCGAGCAGCACCTCGCCGACGCCGAGCCGCTCCAGGCGCTCCCGCAGCGCGACGGCGGCGCGGCGGTGCCCGGGCACGTAGAGGACGGTCCGGCCCTCGGCGGCCGCGTCGGCGACCAGCGCGGCGAGCGTGCCGGTCACGTCGCTGTCGGCGGGCGCGTCCACGAACACGTGCGCGCCCCCGGCCACCACGTCGAGGACGTGCTGCTGCGCCGGGTCCAGGTCGCCCACCCCGCGCTCGAGGGCGGGGTCGCGGTCCCCGCGCACCGGCTCGGGCAGGGTGACCTGCAGGCCGTCGGCCGCCTCGGCGACGCCGGCCAGCGCCGCGACCACCTCGTGCCGCTCCAGCGCGGGCGCGAGCCGGTCGAGGTCGTCGACCAGCACCTGCCCCGGGTGCACGAACGTGCCGACGACGATCCGGTCGACCAGCTGGAAGTCGTCCAGCACCGCGGTGCCGAGCGAGGTGAGTCGCGTGATGGCGTCCCGCGGGTCGAACCCCGAGCCGGTGAACGCGCTCCGGGCGACCGCGCCGGGGTCGAGCAGCGCGCCCCGGGACCGCAGGGCGCGGGCGAGGACCGGGTTGACCTCCAGCGACGGCTCGAGCGTGAGCTCGTAGTCGCTCTCGGCGGTGCCGCGGGCGGTCAGGGACACCGGCCGGAGCAGCACGGGCGCGCGGACCGAGCGCGTCGCGGGCGCGGGCGCGTCGCCGTCCGCCGGGTCGCCGTCGCCGTCCTCGCCGCGGCCGGCGGACTCCCGGGTCGCCGTGGCGATCGCCGCCACGTCGTCCGTCGCGACGTCGGGCGTGCTGTGCTCGGTCCACGACGCCACGCCGATGGCCAGGTAGGTCGGCGCGATGCCGTACTGCTGCGCGTACGTCCCGGCCCGGGCGGCGACGGCGCGGGCGCGGCGGCGGGCGGTGCCGAGCGCGGCGCCCTCCCGGACCAGGTTCGACAGCCGGGTCTCCCGGCCGGCGAACAGCTGTGCGATACCGGACGGGTGCGCGGCGGACAGGTCGAGCGCGGCGTCCCCGAGCAGCTCGACGTCGGCGAGCGTGGAGCCGCCCGCGGCCTCGACGAGCGCGGCGCGCCAGGTGCCGGTGGCGCCGGCGACGAGCTCGGCGGCCGACGGCGGCTCGACCAGGACGGGTCCGGCTGCGGCGTCGGGCACGGAGACCTCCCCGTCGTGGGCGGCGTCGCGGCGCGGCGCGGGGCCGTCGGTCCCGGTGCCGGGGGTCGACGGCTCGGCGGACCGGCCGGCCGCGGGACCCTCGGGCCCGGCGGTCGCCGAGGGGGTCGACGGCGGTGCCGGCGTGGCCTCGGCGGAGGCGGACGTCGGCCCGGTCGCGGAGCGGCGCGCGGGGACCTTCACCCGCAGAACGCTAACCGCGACCGGCCGCCGGCGGCGTGGTGCCACGCCGCGGACCCGGGTGATGACGCGGAACTCGCCGACCGGGAGGGGGTGGGACGCCGGTCCGGAGCGGGGGCTCGACGGGTGGGGCGACCAGGGAGTTCGTGAACGGTGCGCACCGCGCAGGGGGCAGGCGATGCGCACCGTCGGGAATGAACTATGGCCCTGAGAAGTGCAGCGGTCAACAACCTGGCGTTCCCTCGGGTGAACGCTCACACAGGTCGCGCACAGACCGGGGGCATCGCCGCAGGTCGCCTCTCGCGGCGGTGACGGAGATCACCCGCCCCGGGACGGGTCGTCCGGTCCCGGTGGCGGGGACGGCCCGGCGCGGGGCGGGCCGTCGTCGCCCGAGGTGCCCGGCGCCCGGCGGGGGCGGTGCCGGGCGCCGGAGACCTCGGCGTCGGAGGGCCTGTCAGCCGCTGCAGGCCCTCCGACGTCGTCCATTCAAGGCGTGCGCAGCGACCCCTCAGCCGCCTGAGGGGACGCACGGTGGCGCGTTGAGTGCCGTCGTCGGGCGGACTGAGGGGTCGTCGGGTCGTCGGTGAGCGGCAGGCACCGGTCGGTTGAGTGCCACGGGCGCCGCGCCCGCCCGACCGCCCGGGGCTACGCTGCCGAGAACCGCCCGCCGAAGGGAGGACGCCCGTGCCCGAGGACTTCGCCGTGACGGCCGGCGCCGGCACCCTGGCCCCCGCCGACGGCGACGCGGTCGCCCTCCCCCACCGCTGGACGCCGGCGGGCGTGCGCGCGACGTTCGCGTTCACCGGGGCGCACCTGCTGCACCTCGCGGTCGCCGGCTGCGTGCTCAACGACCTGTACCGGGAGGCGCACGCGCGCGGGCTGGAGCTCGACGGCGTCGCCGTGACCGCACGGGGCGGGTTCGCGCCGGGGACGTGGGCGTCGACCGGCGTCGTCTACGAGGTGCGGGTCGACACCCGGGCGCCGGACGGGGACGTGGCGCTGCTGCTGGAGGTCGTCGACGAGGTGGCCGAGATCCCGCGGGCGCTCCGCCAGGGGGCGCCGGTCACGAGGGCGCGGCCTGCGGACGACGCCGGCTGACCGGGCGCCGCGCCAGGGCTCGGCCCGAACCGCCGCCGCGCCTGGCTCGACCGGACCCGGCGCCGCCCGTCCCCCGCCGCTCAGCCGCCCCAGTCCGCGAGCTCGCTGCGCCCCACCAGCCCGAGCTTCCGCAGCGCCCGGCTCATGTGGTTCTCCACCGTGCGCACGCTCAGGTACAGCTGGTCCGCGATCTGCCGGTTGCTCAGGCCCTCGCGCGCGAGCACGGCGACCTCCTGCTCCCGCGCCGACAGCGGCTCCGCCCGGACCCCGCCGAGCCGGGACACCGGCGCGCGGGTCGGCCGCGGCGTCCCCTCGCGGACGCCGAGCACGGCCTCCGCGGCGCGGGCCAGCGCCGGCGCCGCGTCCGCGCTGGTCCCCGGCACGGCCGCGGCGATCTCCTCGTGGTCGTCGGCCACCAGCCCGACCACCAGGCGGGCGTACGGCTCGAGCAGCGGCACCCGGGTGCGCTCCTCGAGGTCGACGACGGCGTCCGCGCGCTCGGCGTCGAGCTCGCCGCCGCCGAGGGTCCAGCACAGCAGCGCCGGGTGCAGCAGCCCCTCGTCGGCGTACCGCCGGGCCGCCGTGCGCGCGATCCAGGCGGCCTCGGACGGCTCGCCGGTCGCGCCGGCCAGCGCCGCGTGCGCGAGCGGGCGCAGCGAGCGCAGCAGCGGCCGGTGCGCGGTCGGCGTCCGGTCGAGCTCTCGCACCAGCACCTGAGCGAGCGTGAGGTTGCCCGCGTGCGCCTGGATGACCGCGCCGACGGTCAGCCCTCGCCGGTAGAACGTCGTGCCGATCGGGCCGGGCGCGCCGAGCCGCAGCGCCGTGCTCACGGCCCGCCAGGCCGCCGCCGTCTGCGAGGACATGTAGAGCACCTCGGCGAGCATGCTGGCGTGCACCCGGATGGCCAGGTCGTCGACAGCGTCGTACGCCGCGTCGAGCATCCGGCGCTGCCACTGCTCCGCCTCCACCAGCCGACCGGCGAGCAGCAGCGCCTGCCCGCGGAGCGCCGCGAGGTAGTGCCGCGTCTCCGGGCCCGCGTCCCCCGCCTCCGCGCGGTCGAGCGCGTCGAGCGCGGCCTCGGGCCAGCCGCCCTCCAGCAGCGCGGCGGCGCGCAGCACCGCGGGCCAGCCGCGGGCGAACGGCGCGCCGGGCTCCGGGTCCGCCTCCGCGGCGACCTCGCCCGCCGGGCGCCCGGCGGCCAGCTCGCGCAGGAGGCGCGGCTTCAGGTCGCCGAGCGCGGCCACGGGGGCCAGGTCGGGGTGCGCGGGCGGGTCCGCCGCCTCACCCCCGCGCCCCGCACCGTCGTCGGCGTCGCCCGTGCCCCCGGTCGCGCACGCGGCCGAGCCCGCCGCCACGCCCGACCAGGCGGACCACCGCCAGCGGTAGAACGCGAACGCCGCCCGCTCCCCCGGGTCGTCGCACGCCGTGGGCGTCACGCGCGCGAACACCTCCGCGAGCGGGTCGGGCGCCGGGCGCCGCATGAGCGCCGCGAGGTACGCGTTCGCGGTCGCGAGGGTGGGCCCGGCGAGCCACTCCGCGCGGCGCGCGCCCTCCTCCGCGGTCGCCCGCTCGTGCACCAGGCCGGCCACCTGCGCGACCCACGCGGGGGCGCCGCCCTCGCCGGACGGCGCGGCCAGGAGCACCGTCGTGACGTCGTCGACCGCGGAGGACGCGGCCACGGCCCCGCCCTCGGCCGCCACCCGCTCCGCGAGCTGCCGGCGGCGGAACGGGGACACCCGCTCGCGCAGCGCCCGGGCCAGCAGGGGCGGGGACACCGCGAGCACCTCGCCCGAGCCCACGAGCTCGTGGCCGACCACCCGCCCGTGGTCCGCGAGCGTCGCCAGCGCCACCGGGTCGACGAGCCGCGCCGCGACGTCGGCGGGCACCGGCCCGGCGCACGCCAGCGTCTCCAGCGTGTCCACGCACCCGGGCCCCAGCCCCGTGAGGAACACGTAGGCCACGGCGTCGGCCGCGACCTCGCCGAGCGCGCCGTCCTCGACCCACAGCCCGTCGACCCGGCGCAGCGCGCCGCCGGCCCGCGCGGCGTCCGCGAGCGCCACGACCGCGCGCGGGTTGCCGCCGGTCTCGGCCATCACGGACGCGGTCAGCCCCGTGTCCGCGGGCGCGCCCAGCACCGACTCCAGCAGCGCCGACACCGCGCGGAACCCGAACGGCTGCACCCGCACCTCGGCGGGGGCGCGGCCCAGCAGCAGGTCACGGATCCCGGGGCCCGCGGCGCGCAGCGGGTCCGCGGTGCAGGACGCCACCAGCAGCGAGCCCGTGCGCCCGAGCACCCGGCGCACCACCGCCAGGCTGGGGTCGTCCATCCGGTCGGCGTCGTCGACCAGCAGCACGCTGCGCCGGGCGCGCAGCTCCTCCGTCAGCCAGTCCGCGAGCGCCGCCTCGTCCGGCACCCGCACCGACGACGAGGCGTGGTCGAGCAGCGCCGACAGCGCCCGCGACCCGCCCGCGCGCACCAGGATGCCGGTGACGCCGCGACGGGACGCGTCCGCCAGCAGGCCCTCCAGCACGGTCGACTTGCCCGCCCCGCGGTCGCCCCGCACCAGGACATCGCGTCCGAGCGGCAACCACCGCTGCGCCGCCGCCACCGTCAGCCCGAACCCCTCAGCCTCCACCGCCAGCCCTCCGTGTGCGTCGCGCTCCCGGCTACGCACTCTGGCGCGGCAGCCACCACTCAACGGACGAGCCGGGACCACCTACGCACGTCTCGGGAGCGCGAGCGCGCCCGGCCCCGGGGCGCGCCCGGCGCCCGCACGGGATCCCCCTACCCAGGTCGGACCGGGGCGGGCGCCGTCGCCGCGCATCGGGGGAGGACCGGTGCCACGCTGGGAGGGCCGTGCGGGTGCCGGCCGGGCCCCGCCGCCCACGGACCGGAGGACGCGATGTCGTACACCATCGGCTACTTCGTCGGCAGCCTGTCGAGCGCGTCGATCAACCGCACGCTCGCCGACGCGATGATCTCCCTGGCGCCGGACCAGCTCGAGTTCCGCGAGATCCCGATCGGCGGCCTCCCGCTCTACAGCCCCGACCACGACGCCGACTACCCGGCGGAGGCGCGGGTGCTCAAGCGGGCGATCGAGGAGTCGGACGGCATCCTGTTCGTGTCGCCCGAGTACAACCGGTCGATCCCCGGCGCGCTGAAGAACGCGATCGACTGGGGCTCCCGGCCGTGGGGCACCAACTCGTTCGCCCGCAAGCCCACCGGGATCGCCGGCGCCTCGATCGGGGCGATCGGCACCGCGGTCATGCAGTCGTCCATGCGCGGCGTGCTGAGCTTCCTCGACGCGCCGCAGCTCAACGCCCCCGAGGTGTACGTGCGGGTCGAGCCGGGCACGTTCGCCGAGGACGGCACGCTGCTCGACGACTCGCTCGCCCAGTTCCTCCGGCACTACATGGAGGAGTACTGCGCGTTCGTGCAGCGGGTGCTCGCCGCGAACGCGCCCGGGCACATCGGCGACCCGGAGGCGATGCCGGTCGCCTGAGCCGGCCGCTCCGGGCCGGGTGCGGGCGGGCAGGCCGAGCCCGGCCGGCCGGGTCGCCCCCGGCCCTACGCGCGCGGCCGCAGCCGCAGCTCCGGCATCGGCGGTGCCGGAAGCGGCGCCGCCGGGTGCCCCTCGACGCGACCGAAGCCCGGAGCCGGCGCGTCCGGGTCGCCGATCTCGGCCTGCCACCGGGCGCGCGCCGCGACGACCTCGTCGTGGTCCCGCCCGATGAAGTTCCACCACATGACGATCTGCTCGCCCAGCGGCAGCCCGCCGATCAGCAGCACCCGCGCCTCGACGTCGCCGGTCACCGTCAGGGTGAGCGACGTCGCGCCCGGCTCCCGGTACAGCAGGTGCGACACCGGGGCGTCCACCCCGTCGACCGTCAGCGCCCCGGAGTCGACCAGCACCGCGTGCTCGAACGCCGGGTCCACGGGGAACGCGTGCGACGCGCCGGGCCGCAGCCGGACCTCGGCGCCGACCAGCGGGCTGAACGTCCGCACCGGCGACGTCGACCCGGCGAGCGTGCCCAGGAACACCCGCGCCTCGCCGCCGTCGAGCGGGACCACCGGCGGGACGTGGTGCTCGAACGCCGGCGCCGCACCGCGGTCGGCCTCGGGCAGCACCGTCCACAGCTGCACGCCGTGCAGGACGGTCGTCGCGGCGGTCGAGTCCTCGGAGTGGCTGATGCCGCGGCCCGCCGTCATGAGGTTCATCTCGCCCGGCCGGACCAGGCAGTGCGTGCCGAGGCTGTCGCGGTGCTCGATCTCGCCGGAGAACAGCCAGGACACGGTCTGCAGCCCGGTGTGCGGGTGCGGCGGGACGCGCATGCCGCCGGTCACCGCGACGTCGTCGGGCCCGTAGTGGTCGAGGAAGCACCAGGCGCCGACGAACGACCGGGCGCGCTGGGGCAGCGTGCGGCGGACCGACATCGCGCGGATGCCGCCGAGCGGCACGTCCCGCGGCTCGAGCAGCTCGAACCCGGTGGGGAGGCCGGCCGCGGACTCGCCGCCCGGGGTGCACACACGCTCGGTGGCGACGGCCTCCAGGTTGGTCATGCACGGCAGCCTAGTTTCAGCGCTCGCCCGGGCCGGGGCGCGCCGCCCGATCCCGCCGTGAGCCCGCACGCAGTTCGGCTGCGGGCCGCGGGGCTTGGCGAGCACGTCGACGTCCCGAGCTCAGCGCCGACCCGACGGACGAGACCGGTCCCTCGGGCCCGCGTCGGCGAAATCGGTCGTCACCGCGACGCACCGCTACGACTGGTGCGCCGCCCGCTCCGGCCAGGCCCCTGTGTCCTTGAACCGCCTGTACGCCCGAGCGGCCACACGCGCAGCAAGCCCTCGGGACGCACCAGCCCCGTCCACGCGCCACCGCTCGGTCGGGTTGTCCTTGTCGATCACGAGGACCCCGTTCACGTGTCCGTCCGGGGTCATCCTGACTTCGTAACGGACCTCGTTCGCGTCCTCGGCGATCTTCAGGCCATACGCCGCAACACCCATCAGTCCTCCATCCTCGCGCGAACCGCGCTCCACCAGTCCGCCACGCGCGGGCTGCGGGCACGCCCGCGGACAGGGTGGCGTCCGAGCAAGGGACCGGCCCGTCGATCGTGTTCGGCGATCAATACCCGTGCGCCATCCACGGCCACCATCGCCAGTGCGGCGTGGTGGCCGTGGGGCTCAGCTGGGTGCTACCGGAGCACCCGGCGCAGCACGGCCACGGCGGCGAGGCCGCCGGCGATCCACGGGCCCGCCACGATCAGCGGGTCCAGCACCTGGTGCCGCACGTCGACCCGGCCCCTGCGCGAGGCGATCGGGTGCCGCCGCGGCTCGGACAGGATCCCGGTCTCGGTGATCGGGTTGTCCGGCCGGGTCGTCGCGAACGACTTGAGGTGCTCGGTCGTCGACTCCACGCGGTCGGCGGCGATCAGCAGGAGCCAGTGCGCCGCGCGACCCTCACTGAACCGGTCGTAGGCGTACCTCCGGATCGCCCCGGCGGCGCCCTGCAGCGGCTGCGCGGTGCCGAACACCGGCGGCAGCTGCGTGTGCTCGATGGACCGCTCGCGCGGGTACGGCTCCGGCTGGCGCTCCGGAAAGTCCCAGTGGGCACCGGTCGGGAGGTCGGTCCGCTCGCGCGGGTAGGACGGGCGGTCGGCGGGGTCGAGGTCGGCACCCCAGCCCGGGATGCGGGCGCGCAGCTGCTCCGGCGTCTCCGCGAGCGGCGGCTTCTCGGCGCGGTACGGCATGGTCGTGCTCCCCTCAGTCCTCGTCCGGGATGATGACCGGCTTGATCATGCCGTCGAGCTTCGACGACATCATGTGGTAGCCCTCGGCGATGTGCTCGAGCGGGATGCGGTGCGTGACGATGTCCGACGGCTTCAGGTAGCCGTTCCGGATGTGCTCGAGCAGACGCGGCCACTGCCGGGCCACCGGCGCCTGGTTCATCCGCAGCGTCAGGCCCTTGTTCATCGCGTCGCCGAACTTCACGGCGGAGAAGATCGGGCCGTAGGCGCCCATCACCGACACCGTGCCGCCTTTGCGGACCCCGTCGATCGCCCAGTTCAGCGCGACCGGCGACCCGCCCTGCAGCTTGAGCTTGGCCGCCGTCACGTGCTGGATCAGGTTGCCGTCCGCCTCCGCGCCGACCGCCTCGATCACCCGGTCGAAGCCCAGGCCGTCCGTGGCGTACTTCATCTCGACCACGATGTCGTCGTACTCGGCGTAGTTCCGGGTCTCGGCGTAGGCGAACTCCTTCGCCTTCTCCAGCCGGTAGTCGAGCTGGTCGATGACGACGACCCGGCCCGCGCCCATGAGCCAGGCCGACCGCGCCGCGAACAGCCCGACCGGGCCCGCGCCCAGCACCGCGACCGTGTCGCCCTCGCGGATGTCCGCGAGCTGCGCGCCGAAGTAGCCGGTGGACAGCGCGTCGGTCATCAGCAGCGCGTCCTCGTCGTCCAGCCAGTCCGGGATCTTCTGCGGGCCGACATCGGCGAACGGCACCCGCACGTACTGCGCCTGACCGCCGTCGTACCCGCCCGTCGTGTGCGAGTACCCGTAGATCCCGCCGACGGCGGTCGCGTTCGGGTTCACGTTGTGGCAGTTCGAGTACAGGCCTCGGGCGCAGAAGAAGCAGGTGCCGCAGTAGATGTTGAAGGGGACCATCACCCGGTCACCGACCTGCAGGTTCTGCACCGAGGAGCCGACCTGCTCGACGACCCCGATGAACTCGTGCCCGAACGTGTGCCCGATCCGGGTGTCCGGCATCATCCCGTGGTACAGGTGCAGGTCGGAGCCGCAGATGGCGGCCCGCACCACCTTCACGATCGCGTCGTTGGGATGCTCGATCCTCGGGACGTCCTTCTCCTCCACGCGGACCTTGTACGGCCCGCGGTAGACCATGGCGCGCATCGACGTTCCCCTCTCGCGATTCGATCACCCCAGCGTGCGGAACCCGCGGCGATGTCGCATCTGGGGGGCGCTCCAGGGCCGGACCGGGGTCCGCGACAGGCGGATCGGTGGCACGATCGGCGCGTGCCCGCCCCTCGCCCCGCCGCCGCCCTGCTCGGCGCCGCGCTGCTCGCCGCGCTCGCCGCCTGCGGCCCCGCCGGGTCGCCCGCGACGCCCGTGCCGTCCGCGTCCGAGCACCTGGGCGGGCAGCCGACGCCGGACGTGACGGGGGTGGTCGTCGGCGGCGCGCTCACGCAGGCGTCCGACCCGTCCTACGAGGGCATGGCGCTCGTCGGGACGGCCGGCGAGCCGTCGGTGCTCGCGGCGGACGGCGCGCAGGCGACGGTCGCGGACCTGCACGACGGCGACGCCGTCGAGGTGTGGCTGGTGCCGGACAGCGGGTGCGCCGAGTCGTTCCCGGTGCAGTGCGCGGTGCTGACGGTGCGGGTGACGGAGGCGGCCGCGACGCCGGTGCCGACCGCGGCCGCGACGACCGCGGGCTGACCGGCGCGGTCCCGGTCCGCGCGCCGTAGCATCGCGACCGATGAGCAGCAGGACGCCCGCCGAGGCCGGCACCGTCGCCCCCGGCGCCGAGGCCCGCGCGCTGCTCGACCGGCACCGCACCCTGGCCGCGCGTGCCCGCGCGGTGCTCGACCACGTGGACGAGGCGACGGTCCGGGTCGCGTCGCTCGTCGAGGCCGACCGGGACGCGCGGGTCCGCGCGGAGCTCGGCGTCGTGCCGGTCGAGCAGCTCGGGGCGATGACCGACCGGAACCTGCGCCTGCGCGCGCTCGCCGAGGCGGGCTACGCGACGGCGGCCGACCTGCTCGGCGTGCCGGCGGCGACCCTGGACGCGGTGCCCGGCGTCGGCACGCAGACCGCGCGGACCGTCGTCGCCGCCGTCGAGCAGCTCGCCGGAGCCGTGCGCGCCGGCGTGCCGGTGCGGCTCGAGATCGACCGGTCGGGGCGGCCCGACACGGCCACGACCGTCGAGGTGCTGCGGCTGCTCGACCGGCTGCTGCGGCTGCGCCCGGTCGTGGAACCGCACCGCGAGGCGCTCGCCGGGTACGCGTCGGCGGTCGCGGTGCACGCGGCGTCGGCGGAGCCGGCGACAGGGCGGCTGCGGTTCGCCCTGTCCCGGCGGGCGACGAAGGACCGGGCGCGGCGGGCGCTGGCGGCGCTGGCGGGCTGGGACGCGACGCTCGCGGGCGACGCGTCCGGCGCGGGCGACGCGGCCGGCACGGCCGGGCTCGGCGCGACGATCGACCGGCTGGCCGCCGCGTGCGCCGTCCCGGACGCCGACGCCCCCGCGCTGTGGGACGCGTTCGAGCGCCGCTCCGCCGAGCTCTACACCGTGCTCGGCGGCATCGTGCCGCTGGCGCAGGACGTGCTGGCCGCCCGGGGCATGCTCACGGCCGAGCTCGCGGAGCGCGTCGCCGCCCACCCGCTCGACCTGACGGCGATGCGGGTGCCGCTGCGCGGGTACCAGGAGTTCGGCGCGCGGTTCGCGCTCAACCAGGGCCGGGCGCTGCTCGGGGACGAGATGGGCCTGGGCAAGACGGTGCAGGCACTGGCGGTGATGGCGCACCTGGCGGCGGGCGGCAACTCCCGCTTCCTCGTCGTCTGCCCCGCGGGCGTGCTCGTCAACTGGCTGCGCGAGGTCGAGGCGAGGACGTCGCTGGCGGCGCACCGGCTGCACGGCCCGGGGCGGGACGCGGCGCTCGCGCGGTGGCGGGCCGAGGGCGGCGTCGCGGTGACGACGTTCGAGGGGCTGCCGCACGTGCCGCTCGACACCGCGGGGGTGGCGCTGCTCGTCGTCGACGAGGCGCACTACGTGAAGAACCCCGAGGCGCAGCGGTCGCGGGCCGTGGCGGCCTGGTCGTCGGCGGTGTGGCGGGTGCTGCTGCTGACGGGCACGCCGATGGACAACCGGATCGAGGACTTCGTCGCGCTGGTCCGGCTGCTCGACGCGGACCTGGCGGCGTCGCTGCCCCCGCACCTGGGGCTGGTCGGCGCCGACACGTTCCGCCGCGACGTGGCGCCGGTCTACCTGCGCAGGAACCAGGCGGACGTGCTGGTCGAGCTGCCGGACCTGGTGCTGGTCGACGAGTGGGAGGACCTCTCCCCCGCCGGCGAGCGCGTCTACCGCGAGGCGGTCGCGAGCGGGAACTTCATGGCGATGCGCCGCGCGGCCTGGCTGACCCCGGACCCGGCCGACTCGACCAAGCTCGGGCGGCTGCGGGAGATCGTCGCCGAGGCGGCCGAGAACGGGCAGCGCACGGTGGTGTTCTCGTACTTCCGGGACGTGCTCGACGTGGTGGCCACCGCGCTGTTCCACCCGGGCGGGCCGCCCGTGTTCGGGCCGCTGACCGGCGACGTCCCGGGCGACGAGCGGCAGGCGGAGATCGACGCGTTCGCGGCGGGCCCGCGGGACGGGGTGCTGGTCGCGCAGATCACGGTCGGCGGCGTGGGGCTGAACCTGCAGGCCGCCTCGGTCGCGGTGCTGTGCGAGCCGCAGCTGACGCCCGCCGCGGAGGCGCAGGCCGTGGCGCGGCTGCACCGGATGGGCCAGGTGCGGGCGGTCGTGGCGCACCGGCTGCTCGCCGAGGACGGCGTGGACGAGCGGGTCGTCGAGCTGCTGGCCGGCAAGCGGCGGGTGTTCGACGCCTACGTGCGGGAGTCGTCGGTCGCCGCCGCGGCGGTGGCGGCGGTCGACGTGACCGAGGCGGGCCTGGCCCGCGAGGTGGTGGCGATGGAGCAGGCGCGGCTCGGGTACGGGCCGGTGTGGGACGAGCTGGCGGCCGCTCAGGACTAGGACGGCGACGCGGGGCTGCTACTGCTGGGCGACGCGGTCCGGCCAGGCGCCCTGCTCGCCGCGGTGGCGCACCGCGCGCCCGACCACGAGACCGGCGAGCGCGCTGGACGCGTCGGGACCCTCGACGTGCCAGGCGTTCCGCGGGCCGGCGGTCTCGATCACCAGGACGCCGTCGACGTCGCCGTCCGGCCGGTCGCGGCGGACCTCGTACCGGACCTCCGCCGCGTTCTCGTCGATCTTGTCGGCGTAGACCAGGACCCCGCTCATGGGGCCATGTGTACACCGTGGCGCCCGGCCGACGCGAACTGCCTTCGGCGCCTGTGGACGCGGTGTACCCCCGCCGCGGCGAGGCGCGGCAGATCCGTCCGCGGTGGGCGGGGCCGTCGCCTGCCCCGCCCACCGCCTCAGGACGTCGCCCGCGCCGCCGCCGCGCCCGGGTCCGCGGACAGCACCACGGTCGCCCCGCCGGCCTCGACCGCCTGGAGCGTCCGGAGCTGGAGCAGCCCCGGGTGGTCCGCGACCATCCGCGCCGCGTTGGCGAGCGCCCGCGTGGCAGCGACCTCCGACCGCGCCCGCTCGAGCGCCGCGAGGCCCTCGGACCGCGCGGTCACGACCGCGGCCGCGGCGCGCCGGATCTCGGCCGGCACGATGACGTCGCGCAGCGCGAGCGCGTCGACCGCGAGACCCGCCGTGGCGACCGCCGGGGCCGCGGCGACGCCCATCCGCTCGGGGACCTCCGCACGGTCGGCGAGCAGCTCGTCGAGCGTCCGCGCGGCGACCTCCTCGCGGAGCGCGACCTGGACCGCGGCGTACATGACGTCCTCGGGATCGGCGAACGCCTCGTGCCACGTCCGGGCATCAGCCACCCGGACCTGCATCGTCAGGCTGACCTTGACCGCGAGGCCGTCCCGGGTGAGCACCTCCTGGACGGGCACGACGACGAGCCGCGGCCGCACCTCCACGCGCACCCGCCTCCGGTGACGCCGCGGCAGCCGGTACCGGCCGGGGCCGACCTCGCGCTCGAACCGCCCGTCCTTGTACACCAGGACCCGCTGCCACTCCTGCACCACGATCCGCATCGCTCGACCCTCCTCCCGGTCGTCGGTCCTGCCGTCCCTCGGCCGGTACCGCCTGCTCCCGGCAGCGCTGATCCGGCCGACGCGCGGTCGGGCGGGACGCGGGGGACGTCCGGGCGCACCCGGGGTCGCAGACCGCAGCCCGCCCCGTCGACCGCGCGCCGGCCGGCCGGGAGTCGAACCCGAGCGTGGACAGCGCTGCTCCGGAGGCAGGTGCTCGCCGGCCGTGACGCGCAGGACCCGCGACGGCGACGCCGTCCGGCTGCTGA
This sequence comes from Cellulomonas pakistanensis, assembly GCF_016862755.1. Classification (GTDB taxonomy): domain Bacteria; phylum Actinomycetota; class Actinomycetes; order Actinomycetales; family Cellulomonadaceae; genus Cellulomonas; species Cellulomonas pakistanensis. The sequence goes on from NZ_BONO01000010.1 coordinate 19,142, forward strand.
CCAGGAGCGTGGGCGAGCGTAGGTCGAGGTCAGCGGCGGGCGCACGCGCTTTTCGCCGCGCCGCGCGAACCCCGGCGACCGGACACCCCGCCGCTGCGAGCACCGCTGCCACGATGACCGCCATGGACACGCGCCGCCCCTGGACCCGGGTCGTCGCCGCCGTCGGGATCGCGGCCGCGACCGTGCTGCTGCTCGCCGCCTGCGCGGCGGGCGTCAACCCGGACGTCGGCACCGCGCCGCCCGGGGCCGAGGAACCCGCCGGGTTCTGGCTCGGACTCTGGCACGGGTTCATCCTGCCGGTGACGTGGATCGTGTCGCTGTTCACCCGGACCGTCTCGCCGTACGAGGTGTTCAACTCGGGGAACTGGTACGACGTCGGGTTCGTGCTGGGGATCTCGATCGTGTTCGGCGGGCCGCTCGGCGCGGGACGCGCCCGGAGGCGGTGACGCGGCACCTAGCATCGGCGGAGATGCGTGCCCGGTGCGGGCGCCCCGTCGTGCGAGGTGAGCATGGGTGACGTCCCGACGCCGCGGCCGGTCGACGCCGCGGCCCACCGCGATCCCGCGGTCGACCCCGGACCGGGAGCGGCCCGGCGCTGGCTGCCCGTCGCGCTGGGGGTCCTGATCGGGCTCGTGGCGTCCGCCTGGTTCCCGGAGCACCGGGTCCCGCTGGTGCTCGCGACGGTGGTGGTCGGGTCGGTCGCGTCCTGGGTCCGGGCGCGCCGGCGCCGGTAGCCCGCCGAGCCCCGCGGTCACACCGGCTCGGCGACCGCTCCGCCCCGGTCCGCCGCCGCGGCCGCGCGCGCCATCCGCGCCTCGACCGCCAGCACCACCGCCACCCCGGCCCCGCAGAGCGCGAACCCGGCGAGCGTCACCGCGGTCAGCGGCTCCCCCAGCCAGACCGCCCCCGCCGCGGCCGTCGCGGGCGCGACCAGGAACAGCAGCGCGTTCAGCGCCGTCACCCCCACGCGGCGGAGCAGCCACCAGTAGAGCCCGTACGCCGCCAGCGTCGGGAACGCGGCCGCGAGCGCCGTCGCCAGCCAGAACGACGCGGTCGCCGGCGGGACGAGCGCCCCGGTCACCGCCGCTGCGACCAGCAGGACCGCCGCGGTCACCACGACCTGCACCGTCAGCACGACGAGCACCGGCGGGCGGGCGGCCGACCGACGCTCGAGGAACGTCCCGGCCACCAGGCACGCCATCGCGGCGAGCGGCAGCAGGTAGGCCACCGCGGGCGCGTCCGACCCGCCGAGCTGGGACTGCACGACCAGCAGCACGCCGACCGCCCCGACGGCCAGCCCGGCCCACTGCGCCCCGCGCACCCGCAGCCCGAGCAGCGGGCCGACCAGCGTCGCGACCACCAGCGGCTGCACCGCGTCGATGAGCGCGGTCGTCCCGGTCGCCACGCCCGCGGCGATCGCCGCGTACACGCACACGACGTAGCCGAGCTGCGCGAACAGCCCGATCACCGCCTGCCGGCCGAGGTCGCGCCGCGGGACCGCGCGCGCCGCCCTCGTCGCGAGGGTGACCGCCGCCAGCCCGACCGCGACCGGCAGGAACCGCCACACCAGGAGCGTCAGCGGCGCGACGTCGACGGTGGCGACCTTCGCGACCACGAAGCCCGAGCTCCAGCTCGCCACGAACCCAACTCCCGCCGCGGCGGTCAGCGCGGGTCCGAGTAGACCGACCTGTTTACTCATGATCGCGACTATACAGAGCGGTATACTCGTCCGCATGGCCACCACCGAGCCCGCGCCGCTGACCCCCGGCGCCCGCCGGGTGCTCGACGCCGCGTCCGAGCTGTTCTACGAGCGCGGGATCCACGCGGTCGGCGTCGACGCGATCGCCGAGGCCGCGGGCGTCACGAAGAAGACGCTGTACGACCGGTTCGGGTCGAAGGAGGCGTTGGTCCTCGCGTACCTCCAAGGGCGCGAGGCGCGGTGGCGGGAGCACCTGCTGGCCGCGCTCGCCGAGCGCCCCGACCCGGGCGTCGAGCGGGTGCTGACGGTGTTCGACGCGGCCGAGGCGTGGTCCACGGCGAACAGCCCACGCGGGTGCAGCGCGGTGAACGCCCGCGCGGAGACGACCGACGGCGCGGTGCTGACGGAGGTCGAGCGGGAGAAGGCGTGGCAGCTCGGCCTGCTCGTCGACCTGTGCCGGGAGGCCGGGGCACGCGGCCCGGAGGACGTGGCGCGGATGCTGATGCTGCTCTACGAGGGGGCGATCGTGACCGTCGGCATGGGGACGTTCGACCGGCCGTTCGCGCGGGCGCGGGACACGGCGCGGGAGGTGCTGGCGTCGGCCCTCCGGTGATCACGAGCGGCGGCCGGTACCCGGTGGTCGCCGGACCGCTCGACGCGATGCCGGTCCCGCCCGACCGTAGGGTGCGGCTCGGTCCCGGCGATCCGGTTGCGGCGACATTCGCCCTGATGGCCGACCGAGAGGAGACGACGGGCATGGCACGGAGACGACGACTCCCGCTCCTGCTGCTGCTCGTCGCGGCGGCGGCCGCGGTCTGGTGGTTCGTCGGCGGCGGGGCCGGGAGAGACACCCCGCCCGCCGCGGCCCCCGGATCAGACACCGAGGTCCGGCCCGCCTCCGCGGTCGGCCCGCTCCCCGTGCAGCGGGTCGTCGACGGCGACACGATCATCGTGCTCCGCGACGGCGCCGAGGAGCGGGTGCGACTCCTCGGCATCGACACGCCGGAGAGCGTCCAACCGGACAGCCCCGTCGAGTGCTTCGGCCCCGAGGCGTCCGCCCGCACCGGCGAGCTGCTGTCCGGCCGGTCGGTCTGGCTGGAGGGCGACCCCACGCAGGACGCCGTCGACCGGTACGGGCGCACCCTCGCGTACGTGTGGCTCGACGAGACGACGCTGGTGAACCGCGTGCTCGTCTCCGAGGGCTACGCGTCCGAATACACGTACGACTCCCCCGGCGTGCACCACGCGGAGCTCGAGGCAGCGGAGGTCGCCGCGCGCGACGGCGGTGCCGGGCTCTGGGGCAGCTGCTGAGCGTGCCCGAGAGGTGGCACCACGGGAATCAGGACCAGCCCGCCCACGCCGGGTCGTCGAGCAGCCGCTGCCACTCCCCCGTGATCTCGTCCCAGCCCACGACGACCTCCCCCGAGGCGACCCCGGTCGCGTCGGCGACGACCTCCTGCCAGCCGGTGGACTCCCGGTCGGCGGGCGCGTGGTGCCCGATCAGCACCCGCCCGCGGGCCGGGCGCGCGGTGAGCTGGTACGCCCACAGGAACATGACCCAGCCGCCGTTCGCGAACTCGTCGTCGTGCTGGGTGAACTCGATGGTGAGCAGCGGCGTCGCGCCCCCGAGCCCGGACAGCCGCACCGGCGGGCCGACGTGCGGCGGCTCCTCGTTCGTGAGCATCCGGGTCCAGTCGCCCAGGTAGTGCGCGACCACGGGGTGCAGCGTCGCGAGGTCGGCCGGGTCCGGGGGCGTGTCCCGCGCGACGGCCTCCAGGACGCGCAGCGTCGCGGGGTGGACGTCGGGGCGGAGCGGGAGGCGGAAGGACCAGACGGGGCGGGAGCTCACGCCGGAACTCTAGGGCCGGCGTCGCACCTGTGGAGGTCCGGCGAACGGGCCGCCGGGCAGCTGGACGCGCTAGGTTCGCGAGCGACGGAGGGGGCGCGATGAGGACAGCCGGTCGGCTGAGGACGTGGTTCGTCCTGGCAGCCACCGTGACACTGGCGGCCGCGGCCCTCTACGCGGTCGCGTTCTCGATCGCGTTCGACCGCGCCGACGCCGGCCGCGACACCGGGGTCCCCGGGGTGCTCGCCGGGCCGGCCGCGCTCGTCGCGGTGACCGGGCTCGTCGTGGCGCTGCCGCTGCTCCACGCCTGGCTGTCCCGGCGGCAGCGCGAGCGCGACGCCGCCGCCGTGCCCGTGCCCTGAACTCCGGCGCCGAGTGGGGGGCCTCAGCCCAGGTGCCCGCCGATCGCGCCCGCACCTCCGGCCTTGGCCGCCGTCAGCATCCCGGTCGTGATGAGGCCGGCCAGCGGGGAGCTCGCGACCGTCCCGCCCGCCTCCAGGTGGTCGGCCTGCTTCCGCAGCGCCACGGCGACCGGGCGTCCGCCGCCCGCGCGGTGCTGCTCCAGCGCGTCGGCGATCTGCCGCAGCAGGGCGGGCGGCTGGGACTTCTCCACGTAGTCGGTCCGCGCGACGACGGGGACGTGCAGCCCGCGCCCCTGCGCCGGGCGTGCCCGGAGCAGCAGCGTCCCGCCGCGGTTCGACACCAGCGAGACCGAGGTCGCCGGCTCGAGCCGCACGGTCGTCCGCCAGAGCCGGCACCGGATCCGCACCAGCGTGCCCGCAGTCGGGTCCAGCCACTCCGAGAACCACATCAGGACGGCGAAGAACAGGAAGAACGCGGGAAACGCCGTCACCACGAAGATCCGGTTCTCGGGCTGGGTGATCCCGATGTACACACCGATCGCCACCACGGCGACGGCCGTCGCGATGGTCCAGCGCCACCCCGAGCGCGACGTCAGCTTCGGGACCCGGACCCGCCCACCGGTCATCGCGCCCCGGCCGCCGCGGACGCCAGCGCCGCGGCCGTCGACGCGGCCCGCTCGGCCACGTCCCGCACCGTCGCGTCGAGCTCCGCGCGCGTCAGCGGCCGCGCCGTCACCGGCCCGCCCGACCCGGCCTGTGCCGACAGCGTCCACGCACCGCCCGGACCGGTGAACAGCCCGAGCAGCTCCGGCTCCCGGTCGTCGACCGTCCGGACGACCACGTCGGTGCGGACCAGCGCGGAACCGAGCCGCTCGACGACCTCGGTCGGCGGCTCGGCCGGGTCGGTCAGCTCGACCTCCGGGCCGGTGCCATCGGTCGTCCCCTCGTGCACGGCCGCGGCGAGCAGCAGGTCGCCCAGGGTGTCGGCGGCCGCGAGCGCGAACCGGTGCTGCCCGTCGGTCGACACCTGCTCGATCAGCACGACGTCGCGGACCACGTGGGCGTACCAGTAGTCCTGGCCGAGGACCGTCGACCGGGCGACGCACACCGTGGCCCCGGCGCCACGGCGCAGCGTGACGACCGACAGGACGTCCTGGCGGACCTGCAGCTCGACGGTCGGCTCCCCGACGGCGGCTGCGAGCGCCTCGGGCGTCGGCGGGTCGACGATCCCGCGCGCCAGCAGCCCGCGGTACGCGGTGCGCAGGGCGACCTCGCGCTCGGCCTCGGGCAGCTCGGCGAGGTACGGGTTGACGACCAGGCCGCCAGGACCGGCGAGGACCGCGAGCTCCTCGTCGGTCAGCACCTCGACGGGCACGGGCGCCGCGGGGTCCGCGAGCGCCGCCACCGGGGTCTCGTCCGCGGCGCTCACCAGAGCCCGCCCGACAGCACGTTCAGCGCGCCCTTGCCGAAGTCGGCGACCGCATCCTTGGCCTTGTCCACCTGGTCTCCTGCCCAGTCGGCGGCGTCGGACACCGCGTTCGACACCGCGCCCGTCGTCGCGTTCCACCCGTCCGCGATCACGCCGCCGGCCGACTGGAAGAAGTCGCCGATCGCCTCGCGGTTGTCCCAGATCAGGTTGCCGACGCTCCACGCGCCGTAGGCGAGCACGGCGCCGCCGGCGACCGCCAGGCCCACCGGCCCGAGGGCCAGCGCACCCGTGCCCACCGCGATCAGCGTGCCGGCGCCCGCCGCGCCCGCGAGGCCGAAGCCGCGGGTCGCCCAGCCGCGCGCGCCGTCGTAGCCGCCGCCGGTCACCGTGTCGGCGAGACCGGTGACGACCGTCAGCGGCAGGAACGCCTTGCCGAGGGTCCGCATCGCCCCGGCGCCCTGCTGGCCGAGGAGCTTGGTCATCCACTCGGCGGCGGGCTTGCCGTTCCGGAACACGTCCATCGCGGCGTCGGCCTTCTTGAAGTTCTCGACCATCGCCGCGTAGTGCGTGATCGGCGCCGACGACGCCTTGAGGAAGTCCAGGTACGCCTTGCCCTTGGTGACCGACTTCATCACGCCCTTGATCACCTGGGCCAGGGCGACCGCGCCCGCCCCCACGGAGCCGAGCGCGCCGATGAAGTCCCCGCTCGAGAACGCGCGCTGGAGGTAGGCGTCGACGGCCGAGACCAGCGACTGCGGGACCTCGACCTTCGCCAGCCGGTCCGCGACCTGCTGGTCGGTCGTCGCCACGTCGCCCAGCGCCGTCGAGATCGCGTCGGCGTGCACCTGGGCGTCCTCGTTGAGGGCCCGCTGCTGCGCGGCGCGCGCCGCGCCCGCGCCGTCGGGGTCGCCCGCCGCGGTCATCACCGGCGGCAGCGTCGGCGCAGTGACCCGGCCGTCGCCCGCGACGGTGAACCCGGCCGCGGTCGCCGCGTCGACCGTCGACAGCACCGCTGACTTGGCACGGCCGAGGTCCGTCGCGCCCGAGGACAGCGCCGTCTTCGCCGACTCGAGCGCGTCCGCGAGCGCGAAGCCGGTCGTCGCCTCGGTCGCCATCCGCTGCGCCGCAGCCTGGGCGGCGTCGCCCTGCCAGTGGTCGCCGAGGCGCGTCATCGCGGCCTTGGCCGCGCGCACCTGCGCGTCGACCGCCTCCTGCGCGGTGCCGACACCGGTCGCGGCGTCCGACAACGCCTCCGGTCGCCAGCTCCGGACGACCTCGAGCGTGAGCGCGGCCATCAGAACGCGCCCATCGCGCCGAACCGGGTCTGCACGGAGCCGTCCGCCGCGCGGTAGCCCTCGGCGGACCCGGACGCGCTCGCCGACATCCCGCGGATGTTCTCGCCGAGCACCTGCACCGCGGCGGCCACCCGGGTCGACACCCAGACGGCGGCGTCGGGCACGGCCGAGCCGGGCAGCGCCGCCTCGATCCCGGTGAACGCGCCGGCGACGTCGATCGCCTGCAGCTCCGTCGCCACCGTCTCCAGCTCCGTCGCGGCGGTGTCCAGCGCCGCGATCGAGACGTCCACACTCATGCGTTCGGTACCCCCGGGGTGGTGCTGTCGTGCCTGCGGTCAGAAGTCGTCGGGCGGGTCAGAGGTCGCCGAGCGAGCTCAGGACCCCACCGCCGCCCAGTCCCATGTACCGCCCCAGCGGCGACGACGCCACCGGACCGCCGGCCTCGAGGTGGTCGGCGTGCGCCCGCAGCGGGGCGATCACGGCGGTCGTCTCGCGGGCGCCGCGGGACTCGAGCTCGTCGGCGAGCGCGCGCGCCACGTCGGCCGGGATGCCGAGGACGGCACCGCCGTGCACCTCGATCAGCGCGAGGAACACGCGGCGCCAGCCGCGCTCCACCATGAGCCCGGTGCGCTTCTTGCTGGACGTCAGGGCGACGAGCGCCTTCCGGTCCACGGTCAGCGGCTTCGTGCGCAGGGTGCGGCGTTCGGGGTCGAGCACGCCGGTGCCGCGGTCGAGGCGGGCGACGACGGCGCCGTTCTGCGCCGGGTCGAGCGCGCGGACGGCGACGACGCCGCCGCTCTGCGGTGCGGTGCTGCTCACGTGCGGACTCCCCCGGGGACGGCGGCTGGGCTGCCGTGCACGGTATCAAGGGGGCCGGGGCGCGGGCGGTTGTCAGCCGACGCCTATGGACGGGCGCGAGGCGAGCCTCAGCCCTCGACGTCCTTGGGCCGCCGGAGGATCTGCTCGATGAGCTGCTCGCGCGTCAGATCTTCGCCTCGCTGCGGCGCGGGCTCGCTCGCGTAGGGCCCTCGACCCCGCGGCCCCGCGAGCCGACCCAGCTCCAGCAGGAACTCCCGGCGCACGTCAGCCGGCGAGGACGAGCTCGCGACGTCGTACCGCCGGCCCATGTCGCGGTGCCAGACGTGGTAGACGCCCTCCTGCTTGCCGAGCTCGACCACCTCGCTGCTCAGCTCCGCGGGGATCCCCCGCACCGCGAAGTCCTGGCCGTTCCGGTATCCCAGAGCAACCGCCTCGTCGTGCAGATTGATCATGAGCCGATCAGTACCGTGCGCCTTCTGTGTCCCGTCAGGACGCAGGCGCCACGTCACCTCGCTCGAGACGGGTACCCGTGCCTTGCGCAGGCCGAGGCCGTCGTCGGTCACGGGTCCGTTCTCGGCTTCCAGCTCGGCCTCGCGCCGCACCGCCCACGCGGAGAACACCCGGATCTTCTCCTCCGGGCTGAGCGCCCGGTACTCGGGTCCGACCGGTTCCATCGGCTCGCTCACGGCGCCTCCTCTAGCTCGTCCCGCACCAAGTCCCTCAGGTCGGATACCTGATCGAGCTCGCCGCCGACTCAGCGCGCCGGGTCGAGCGACACGCCCCAGTACAGCCCTCCGAGCGCGATCGCCACGGCGAGGGCGGCCCACCCGGCAACCGCCAGCTGACGCTTCGGGCTGGGGTCGGCGGCTGCCCGGGCGTCCGCGCGGCTCAGCATGAACGACAGCGCCCAGCACCCCAGCAGCCCGAGGCCCGACACCACTCCCGACGCACGCCTGCCCGACAACGCCGCGATGCCGAAGACGGCCAACGGCGACGTCACGACCGGCCAGAACCACCTCTTGCGCACCAGCGACTTCACGACACTCCGTTCCTGTGGACAGCCGCCAGGCACCGGGAGGCGACGACATGGCGAGACCATCACCGAGGTGTACCAGGTGTACGCGGCCGGAGACGGAGGTGCGTTCGGGCGTGAGCACACCGTGTCACACCCACGGTGTGATGCCATCCACGTGGCGAAGCCGACCGGACCCGAGGTCATCGCCGAGTCGGAAGCTCACGCCTCGTGAACGCTCGCTGGTGCTGGGTACCCGATCCGTACCCGCGCGTCGCGAACTGCGCATGCGAATCACAGACCGAGAGGCCCGAGCACGCGCCGCCGCCCCGCCTCGCTGGCGAGCTCGCCACGAGCCGCAGGAACCCGCCGGTAGTGGGCGATCGCCTCGATCACGTGCTGCGGCTCGACGGTGAACGCCGGGCCGGGCACGTCGAGCCACGGCCTCGACGGCGCCCTGACCCACACGAACCGACGACGCCGACGGAACCGCCACGACGCCGCGCCGGCCACACCGACGATGCGGACGACCGACCACTGGTTCTCCCGCTCGACAGCGATCCCCCGGACGTCGTCCCAGTCCAACCAGCCGTCACCCGCCGGCCCCGCGACCGCGATGCCACGCGGGGACAGCACGAGCCGGGACGGCCGCGCCGCCTCGACGATGCGCTCAGGGACCCACGGGCCGACGAGCAGCACCACGACCAGAGGCAGCCACCAGCCGGCGTCGTCGGCTGCCGCGAGCGTGACGGTGCCGCCCAGCGCGACCAGCAGCACGACCACGGCGACGAACAGCGGCTGACGCTGGAACGTGCGGCGCCACGTCATCACGACCGCGCGCTCGCCGTCGGCGTTCTGGACCCCGACGCTCGCGGGATCCGCGGGCGGGACGTGCAGGTAGTTCCGGTGGTAGCTCGCGGCCACGAGCAGCCACACCGCACCGCCCGTCGCCGCAGCGACGCAGGCGGTGGTGCTCCAGCTCCGCTCCGCGGCAGGCTCGGCCAGCATCGCGAGGGAGAGCGCCAAGAGACCGACGGCCAGCACCCCGTTGACGACCACGGTGAACCACGACAGCACCGCGCTCCGGCCCGTCACGCGCTGAGGATCAGGAGATGGCATCCCAGGCATCCTCGAACCAACTCAACCGGCTCTTCAAGGCAGTCCTCACGAGCGTCGACCGTCCACGCCGCCGGCACCGATCACATGGACGCCAGCGAGAACGTCCACGCGCCGAACGAGAACAGGACGAGCATCGCGACCATGTACCCGAGCACGACCGCGCGTTCCTGGAGCGACACTCCCTGGGCACCGGAAAGGAGCCACCTGCCGAGCACCACCCAGAGCAGCGCGGCGGACCCGATGAGGCACAGAGCCGAGACGGCCGTCTGCCAGCTCGGATGCAGGACGAACGCGACGAGCGCGCCGATCGCTATCGCCCCGAGGAAGCCGACAAACACGATCCTCGACGTGAGCAGTCGGGTCCCGGTCAGCATGCGCACCTCGTCCACGCGGGCACCGTAGCGTCCGGCTTACTCGTGACGCGTCGTCACTCGTGCTCGTGATCAGCACCTACACCTGGGTGAGGACGCAGCTGTCGACCTCGTGCGCGCTGTTAGTCGTACGTGAACGAGCACGTGATCCTCAGCGGCATCTTCCTGCAGGCGACCGGCGTGCTCGACGAGGTCCGCCCAGCCCGTCGTGGCCTACACGGCATGAAGCGACGCACCCGCGGCTGAGGGTGTCGTTGACGCGCATCGGCGAGCTGACGCGCCGACGGCAGTGGAACGACTGAACGCACGCGGACGACGCGTTCAAGCGCCGTGCGTCGCTAGGGTTCAGCACATGACCGAAGCACAGCTCCTCACCGGTTCGCGCCTCCGTGCTGCACGGCTCATCTCCGTCGGCATCTTGAGTCTTGTCGCCGTCGGGACGGTTTTCGCTCTGGTGACGTATCCCAGCTGGCAGCTTGCGCTGGCCACACTCTGCGTCGTCCCGTGCCCTGTGATCCTCTGGTTCGGCCTTCGCCGCTGGCTGGCGCCGTTCGCCCCCGGTGTCCGCGCGTCCACCTACCTGCGCAGCGCGGTTCCGCCCGTGCTCGTCATCGCGCTGCTCGCGCTCGGCGGCTGGCTGCTCAGCATCGCGCCGATCTGACGACCCCTCGCTGTCGGGTCAGCGCTCCAGGTCGCTCGGCGGCGCCTGCATCTCCCGCTCCCCCTCAGCAGCGAGCTCTGAACGCTGCTCTGACGTCATGCGCGCCCATGCTGCCGTCGACTCGGCGACCGCCGGCTCCACGGCCCCCGCGAAGGCCGTCGTCCGTGCGGCGTCCCGCAGACTCCGGCGCCCCGCCAGGACGTCGTCGAGCACCGACCCCAGCTCCGTGCCGGCGGAACGGTCGCGAAGCACGGTGAGCTGCGCCCGGAGCTGACGGTCGAAACCGGGGTTGCCGGCAGTGATGCCCAGCAACGGAGTGGGAGTGTCAGGTGCGTCGGTCATGGCAGCTGCCGGTTCGTGTATGAGCCCGAGGGCAACGGTTGGGTCGAGAAGCCGTGGATGGAACCGAGGAACCCCGCGCTGAGCCCGACGACAGCGTTCATCATGGAGACAGCGTTGCCGTGGACCTGGACCACCTGCATCCACACGCGTCCCGCCTGAGCGATCGAGAACGCAGCGGATCCCCCGCCGACGAGACCGCCGACAACGGTCCAGGACGAGGCGGCCGCGGCAGCCGCCGCCACCGCAGCGGCGATGGCCCAGTCGAGCATCATCCCGATCAGGGAGTCGAGCGTGGCCTGAGTCGACTTCATCCCTTGAGCCACGTTGTCGACCTCGCGCGCGATGTCGCGCAGCGGTCCGGCCTGCGCGTTCACGGCGTCCTCGAGTCGGACGAAGTAAGCAGAGGCCGCCGCCGCGGCTTCCCCGGTCCACCCGGCCTCGTACGTCTCACGGGCATGGCGGAGTTCCACCGCCATGGCCTCGTGGTAGTCAGCCAGGTGCTCCAAGGCGGACGAGGCTGTCGACATCCGCTCCCAGTCTCCTGAGAAGTGCTCGGTGACCCACTCCACGGGGTTCGTCCCACACACCTGCTCGATGATCAGGAGGAGCCAGTAGCTCGGGCTCACGAGGTCCGGGAAGCTCAGCACTTCGTCCACGAAGTCGGGGATCGGCGAGGACGGCGTCGGCGTGACGAGCTCGCGCGAGGGGTCGCTCATCGGGGCTCCTGACGGCCGTTTCCGTACATCGTGGTCGGCACGTAGTGGTACAGGCGGTCCATCGTCGCCGCGGTCGCATCGTCGGTAGCCCGATAGCTGACGGCCGTCGCCCGCACCTCCTGCGCGGAGGCCTCGACGACCGTTCGGAGGTGTGCGAGCTCCGACTCGAGCGCGCTGCGGATCCCGTCCAGCACCCCGATCGCGGTGACGAACAAGCCGCTGTCGCCCAAGCCGTTCAGCTTCACGTGGGACGCCACGTAGGACTCTGCGGCACCGATGGACGGTATCGACTGGTCGAGCTTCACCGCAGCGTCGTCCAATGCGGTCTCGTCGACATGGAAACTCACGTGAGACCCCCTTCCAGCAGCCACGTTAGCGGTCCCCTGGGTGGTGCTAGGCAACCGTCACCCGAACGCAGTCGACCAAGGGAGGACGCCTCGGCCCGTGCACGGCAGCGTGGTCGCCCACTCCCCACCGCCACGGTGCGGGTTTCCAGCGCGTCACCAGCAGATTGGGGTGCAGATGCGCGTCACCTGGAGGAGATCGACAGGCGCTGCCCGACGGCCGGGACCGGCAAGCAGCGGCACCCCGGTCCGGCGATCGCCTCCCCGCGTTCGCGAGGCACGGCTCCACCCGGACCGCCGGGCGGAGCGGGGCGTCGTGGACCAGCCGGCCCCGCGCCGTGCCGTCACGCCCTCTCGCCGGCGCCGAGCGGCTCCTCGTCGACCTCCACCTCGATGCGCACGTCGGTGCCCCGCACCTCGGTGGCGACGACGGTCAGGCCGTACCGCAGGTCGCCGTCGTCGAGCGTGCAGCGCGTCTCCGCACCCACCTCGCCCGCGAGCGGGTCGGGGCAGTCGACGGCGTCGGGTGCCCGCCCCACGGTCTCGGTCAGCACGTCGCCGACCCGGGACGCGAGGTCGTCCGGGTCGACCCGCACCGACGTCCCCACCGAGAGGGAGCAGCCCGCGGTGAGCAGCGCGGACGCGAGGACGAGGACGGGGACGGCGGGTCGGCTCACGCGCGGAAGTCTGGCACGACGGTGTCGGCGGCCGTGCGCAGGAGTGGGGCCCCGGGCGGACCCCACGACCCTGTCGGCACCGATCCGCGGACTCCTCCCGCCCGCGCGTAAACGATGCGTTACATGCTTGATTCTGATTGCTAGGAGCGCTTACGCTCGTTTTCACGCAGCGCCGAGGGCACAGTCGCCCCCGGCACGCCAGGACGAGAGGTGTGTGATGTCCAGCTCAGCCACCCGGGAACGAGGCGAGTCCTCCCCGGCCGAAGCGGAGGGCGAGGCCCGCGCCCGTCGACCGATCCACCACCGGGAGAAGTGGGCGGCGCTCGTCCTGCTCGTGCCGGCGCTGGTCGGGTTCATCGTGTTCTGGATCCTGCCCAGCGGTCGCAGCATCTGGTACTCGCTGACGGACTTCGACCTGCTCAACGAGCCGCAGTTCATCGGCCTGGACAACTACCGCGAGCTCCTCGGCGACGACGTCGCGCGCAGCTCGCTGGTCGTGACGATCCAGTTCGTCGTCGCCAGCGTCGTCCTCGGCACGGTCCTCGCGCTGCTGACCGCCGCCCTCATGCAGCGGCTGCGCCTGAAGACCTGGGTGCGCTCGATCCTGCTGCTCCCCTGGCTCGTCCCGAACGTGGCCATCGCGCTGATCTGGGCGTGGCTGCTCGACGGCCAGCTGGGCTACCTGAACCACCTGCTGCACGCCGTCGGCCTGCCGGGCGTCTCGTTCTACAACGCGAGCCAGGCCATGCCGATCATCATCGCCATCGGGATCTGGTCGGGCCTCGGGTACACCGCGCTGCTGTTCTACGCGGGGATGACCCAGGTGCCGAACGAGATGTACGAGGCCGGCGCGATCGACGGGGCCACCGAGAAGCGGATGTTCTTCCAGATCACGCTGCCGCTGATCCGGCCGGTGATCGCGCTCGTCGTGGTGATGTCGGCGATCGGCTCGTTCCAGGTGTTCGACCTCGTGCTGATCGGGTACGGCGGCAACCCCATCCCGGCCGTCCGGACGATCTTCTTCTACATCTACCAGCAGTCGTTCGCCTTCTTCCGGATGGGCTACGGCAGCGCGATCGCGCTGGTCCTCGCCGTCATCCTCGGCGCCCTGACGGCCATCCAGATGCGGGCGATGCGCGCCAACCGATCGGACCTCTCGTGATCAGCACCCCCGTCCCCGACCTCGCCCCGTCGAAGAAGAGCGCGCCGACGGGCTCCCCCGCCCGCCCGCGCCGCTCGATCGCCCGCGGCGCCCGCCGGGTGACCCCGGGCAAGGCGGTCGCCTGGACCGTCGTCGGCCTGCTGGTGCTCGTCTCGGTGTTCCCGTTCTACTGGATGGTCCGCACGGCCTTCACGCCCGCGGCCGAGCTCATCGGCGACTCGAGCCGGCTGGTCCCGTCGAACCCGACGTGGATCAACTTCGCCCGCGTGCTCGGGCTCACCTCGATGGAGGAGTCCGTCGCCGCCGGCGGCACCGGCGCGACGCTCGACTTCCTCCGCTACACGGCGAACACGCTGTTCTACGCCGGCTCGATCGCGATCGTGCAGACCCTGGCGTGCGCCATGGCGGCGTACTCGTTCGCCCGCCTCCGGTTCCGGGGGAACAGCGCCCTGTTCGGGCTGTTCCTGTCGGGCCTGCTCATCCCCGGCATCTTCACGCTGCTGCCGAACTTCGCGCTGATCCGCTCGCTGGGCTGGCTCAACACGTTCCAGGGGCTCATCGCCCCCGCGATCCTGGTGAGCCCGTTCGCGATCTTCTTCCTCCGGCAGTTCTTCCTGTCGCTGCCGAAGGAGGTCGAGGAGGCCGCGGCGATCGACGGCGTGGGCGTCTTCGGCCGCTTCTTCCGGATGACGCTGCCCATGAGCCGCGGCCCCGTCGCCACGATGATGCTCATCACCGTCGTCGGGGTGTGGAAGGAGTTCATGTGGCCGCTGGTGGCCGCGAACTCCGACGGGACCCGCGTCCTGACCGTCGCGCTGCAGCGGTTCCAGGCGCAGTCGCCGAACACCTCACCGGACTGGACCGGCCTGATGGCGGCCTCGACCGTGACGGTCATCCCCGTCTTCATCCTGCTCGTGCTGCTCGGGCGGCAGCTGGTCCAGTCGCTCAACTTCTCCGGCGGCAAGTAGCCGCCGGCGCCGCACCCGCCCGTTCCACCCCCCTCCCCCGTCCGGTCGGGCCAGAGCCTGCCCCGGAACCCACTGGAAGGAACTGCCATGCTGCGTTTCGCACCCACGACCGGACTGAAGGTGGCGGCGATCTCGGCCGCCTCCGTCCTCGCGCTGACCGCCTGCAGCTCGGGCGGAGACGGCGACGGCGGCAGCGCCGGCGGCCCCGTCACGATCGAGCACTGGCTCTGGGACGACCTCCAGCGCCCCATGTACGAGGCGTGCGCCACGGCGTTCTCCGAGGCGAACGAGGACATCACCGTCAACATCACCCAGACCGCCTGGGCGCAGTACTGGCAGAACCTGACGACGAACTTCGCGTCGGGCACCGGCCCGGACACGTTCACCATGACGGTCCAGTACGTCCGCGAGTACAGCAGCCTCGGCCAGCTCGCCGACCTCGACGAGATCGGCGCGACCGAGGGCGTCGACTTCGACTCCTACGTCGCCGGCACCGCGGAGAACTACCTCGTCGACGACACCCGCGTGGGCCTCCCGCTCGATTGGGACATCGTCGGGATGGTCTACGACGAGACGGCCGCCACGGAGGCGGGCTACACGCACGAGGACATCAACGCGCTCGAGTTCGACGGCACCGGCCAGGACTCGTTCACCGAGTTCATCAAGGCCATGGCCCTCGACGGGAACGGCAACAACGCGCTCAGCCCGGAGTTCGACGCGGGCAACGTGGTGCGGTTCGGGATGCTGCCCGAGTGGGCCGACGGCTTCACCGGCCAGAACGGCTGGGGCAACCTCGCGTACGCGCTCGGGTGGGAGTTCTTCGCCGAGGACGGCAGCCTGAACTTCGACGCCCCCGAGCTCGTCACGACGCTCGAGTGGTACCAGGACATGATCGACCTCGGCGTGATGCAGACGTTCGACGAGACCTCGACCCTCGGCCAGCACCCGACCATGGAGGCGGGCCTCGCGGGCACGACCCTGGCCGGCTCGTGGAACGCGTCGAACTACCTCGCCGACACCCAGGAGATCGACTTCGCCTGGGCCAAGGTCCCCGAGGGCCCCGCGGGCCGGTTCGCCGCGACGAACTCCCTGGCCGGCGTCGTGTGGAACGGCTCGCCGAACAAGGAGGCCGCGGCCGAGTGGGTCAAGTACCTCGGGTCCCCCGAGTGCCAGGAGGCCACGGGTGAGTACGGCATCGTCTTCCCCGCGGTCCAGAGCGGCACCGACATCGCCGTCGAGGCGAACGAGACCAACGGCGCGGGCGTGCCCGAGTTCGCGGAGATGGCCTCCGCCGGCGAGACGTTCCAGCTGCCGTCCTTCACCCGCAACGCGGAGGTCCGCACGGTGATCCAGGACGCCATCTGGGCGATCGCCGCGGGCGCCGACGTCGAGTCGACCCTCGCCACCGCCAACGAGGCGGCGCAGGCCCTGGTCGACTGACCGTCCTGACGTCGGGCGGGGGCGGCACCCGCCCCCGCCCGACGCACCACCCCACCCGCTCCGAACGGAATCGAGCCCCCGTGAACCACGCCCCCGCCGCCGCCCCCCTGGCCGCCGACGCAGCCGCCGACGCAGCCGCCGCCGAGGCCGGCGCCCCGCTCGTCCTCGAGCTGGAGCCGGGCGAGCACTGGTGGGGCGGCACGGTCAAGGACGCCGTGCAGATGCCGTTCGGGGCGACGAGCGCGTACGGCGTCGACCTCGCCGTCCCGCGGCACGACCCCGCGTGGGACAGCGCCGAGGACTCCAGCCAGGCGGCGCCGCTCCTCGTCTCCACGCACGGCCGGGTCGTCGCCTCGCCGCGGCCGTTCGCCTTCCGGTTCGCCGAGGGCCGGCTCGAGGTCGACGGCACCGACGTCGCCGTGCTCCGCGGCGGGAGCACGCTGCGCGACGGCTTCCGGGCCGCCTCCGCGCGGCTCTTCCCGCCCGCCGGCCGGACCCCCGCGCGGCGCCTGTTC
Source organism: Cellulomonas pakistanensis (assembly GCF_016862755.1). GTDB lineage: Bacteria > Actinomycetota > Actinomycetes > Actinomycetales > Cellulomonadaceae > Cellulomonas > Cellulomonas pakistanensis. The sequence goes on from NZ_BONO01000010.1 coordinate 35,919, forward strand.
GCCGCGCCGCAGTACAACACCTGGATCGAGACACCGCTCGTCCCCTCCGAGGAGTCGGTGCTCGCCTACGCGCGCCGGATCCTGGACGCGGGGCTGGAGCCGGGCACGATCTTCATCGACGACAACTGGGCGCCCGACTTCGGCACCTGGCACTTCGACCGCGGGCGGTTCCCGGACCCCCGGCGGCTGATCGCGACGCTGGCCGACTGGGGCTTCGACGTGATGCTGTGGGTCGTCCCGTTCATCAGCCCCGACTCCGCCGCGTTCCGGGAGTGCGAGCGCGACGGCCTGCTCGTCCGGGACGCCGACGGCCGCACCGCGGTCCGCCGGTGGTGGAACGGGTTCAGCGCCCTCCTCGACCTGAGCAACCCCGCGGCCGTGGACTGGTTCACCCGGCAGCTCGACGCGCTCGTCGAGATCGGCGTCGCGGGCTTCAAGTTCGACGCCGGCGACGTGCGCGACTACCGGGCGGACGACCGCGTCGCCGAGCCGTGCGAGCCGGTCGACATGAGCGAGGCCTGGGCGCGGCTCGGGCTGCGCTACGCGCACAACGAGTACCGCGCCTGCTGGCGGATGGGCGGGCAGCCGCTCGGCCAGCGGCTGCGCGACAAGCCCCCGACCTGGGACGACGCCGGCCTCGGCTCGCTCGTCCCCGAGATGCTCGCGCAGGGCCTGCTGGGCCACCCGTACGTCTGCCCGGACATGGTGGGCGGCGGCGAGGTGGGCGCGATGGGCGCGATGGGCGACCGCCAGGCCGCCGACCAGGAGTTCTTCGTGCGGTACGCGCAGATCGCCGCGCTGTCCCCGATGATCCAGTTCTCGGTCAACCCCGCCCGCGCCCTCGACGCCGAGCACCTCGCCGCGGTGAAGGACGCCCTCGCGGTGCGGGCGGAGCACCTGCCGCGCATCCTCGCGCTCGTGGACGAGGCCGCGGTGACGGGCGAGCCCGTCGTGCGGCCGATGAGCTACCACGAGGCGGGGTACGAGTCCGTCACCGACCAGTTCTTCCTCGGCCCCGACGTGCTCGTCGCCCCCGTGCTCGAGCGGGGCGCCACCACCCGCGCGCTCCAGGTCCCCCCGGGGACGTGGCACGCGCCGGACGGCACCGCGCACGAGGGTCCCGCCACCGTCGAGGTGCCGGTCGGCCTCACGACCCTGCCGCGCCTCACGCGCGCGGCCGCGGGCACCGCGCCGCGATGAGCGCAGGCCCCCGCGTCGCGGTGGTCGGGGTCGGCAACCGCGCCCACCTCGGGCAGCAGGTCCCCGAGGCGTGGCCGGGCGCGGCCGTGGTGGCCGCGGTCGACCCCGACCACCACGGGCGCGCGCGGGCCCGCTCGCTGTTCGGCGCCGGCACCGCGGTGCACGCGGACGTCGCCGCGCTCGTCGCGGCCGGCGGCGTCGACGCGGCGCTGGTGACCACGCCGGACGACACCCACGCCCGCCTCGCGATCCAGCTGCTGCGCGCCGGCGTCGCGGTCCTCGTCGACAAGCCGCTCGCCACCACCACCGCGGACGCCGACGCCGTCCTCGTGGCCGCGCGGGAGACCGGCACCCCCCTGTACGTGGGCCACAACCTGCGGCACTGGGAGGTCGTCCGCGTGATGCACGACGCCATCGCGCGCGGCGAGATCGGCGAGGTCAGGGCCGTCTGGGTCCGGCACTTCGTCGGCAACGGCGGCGACTACTTCTTCAAGGACTGGCACGCCGACCGGCGGCGCAGCGGCTCGCTGCTCACGCAGAAGGCGAGCCACGACATCGACGTCGTGCACCACCTCGCCGGCGCGTACACGTCCCGCGTCGTGGGCATGGGCGACCTCATGGTCTACGGCGACATCACGGACCGCCGCGAGCGCCCCGGCGAGATCGCGCCGGACTGGACCAGCCACGCGCACTGGCCGCCGCGCGCGCTCACCGGGCTGAACCCCGTGGTCGACGTCGAGGACCTGTCGATGCTGATGATGCGGCTGGAGAACGGCGTGCTCGCCAGCTACCAGCAGTGCCACTTCACGCCCGACTACTGGCGCAGCTACACCGTGATCGGCACCGAGGGGCGGCTGGAGAACGCAGGCGACACGGGCGGCGCGGTCGTCCGGGTCTGGAACCGGCGCCTGGGGTGGTCCCCGACCGGCCACGTCGAGCACCCGGTGCGCGACATCGCGGGCGGCCACCGCGCCGCGGACACCGCGATGCTGACCGAGTTCTTCGCCCACGTCCTGCACGGCGCCCCGACCGCCGGCTCGCCCGTCGATGCCCGGCAGGCCGTCGCCGTAGGCTCGCTCGGTGCCGAGTCGCTGCGCCACGGCTGCGTCCCGCTGGACGTCCCGCCGCTGCCCGCCGGCACGGCGCCACCGCGCCGGGCCGCCCGCCACCGACCGAGAGACAGCGCAGATGACTGACACGACCGTCCGCCCGGCGGGCACCGCCGCCGACACCGCCACCACCGCGATCGGCCCCGGCGCGCCCGTCCTGGCGTTCGACGTCGGCGGGACCACGATCAAGGCCGCGTACGTCGACGCCGACGGGGTGCCCGGGACGATCCTCCGCACGCCCTCCCCCGCCTTCGGCCCGTCCAGCGCGGTCGCGGTGGTCGACGCGGTCGCCGAGCTCGCCGGCCGCCTCACGCCGCCCGGCGCCGCGCCGCGGGCGCTCGGCCTCACCCTGCCGGGCATCGTCGACGACGAGACCGGGTTCGCCACCTACTCCGAGAACCTCGGCTGGCGCGACGTCGACTTCGCCGCGCTGTGCCGCTCGCGGCTCGCGCTGCCGGTGGCGATCGGGCACGACGTGCGCTCCGGGGGCACCGCGGAGATGGAGCTCGGCGCCGGCCGCGGGCACCGGACGGCCGTCGTGGTCGTGCTCGGCACCGGCGTCTCCGCCGCGGTGTTCGTCGACGGGCGGCCCGTGGTCGCGCGCGGCTACGCGGGCGAGATCGGCCACGCCGTCGTGATCCCGCGCGGCGAGGCCTGCGTGTGCGGGAACCAGGGCTGCCTCGAGGCGGTCTCCTCGGCGGCCGCCGTCGCCCGCCGCTACTCCCGGATGTCCGGCCGCGAGGTCGCCGGGGCGCGCGAGGTGGTCGAGGCCATGGCCGCGGGCGACACGATCGCCGCGGCGGTCTGGGACACCGCGGTCGAGGGCCTGGCCCTCGGCCTGTCGCACGTGGCGAGCCTGATCCAGCCCGAGGTGATCGTGCTCGGGGGCGGGCTGGCGGAGGCCGGCGACCACCTGTTCGGGCCGCTGCGCGCGCGCCTCGCGTCGCTGCTCACCTACGTGCCCGTCCCGCCCCTGGTGAAGGCGCGCGCCGGGGAGAATGCGGGGTTGCTGGGGTCGGCGCTGCTCGCGCGCCGAGCCCTCGACCGCACCGACGACCGCAGCACCGACGACCGAGGGACGCACCACCGATGAAGCTCGCGCTGGTCCGGCACGGCCAGACCGACTGGAACATCCAGCGGCGGTACCAGGGCTGGGAGGGGCTCGACCTGAACGAGACCGGCCGCTCCCAGGCCGTCGACGCCGCCGAGCGCCTGCTCGGGATCGGCGCGGACCTCGGGGCGCAGTGGCGGTGGCTGAGCTCGTCGACGTCGCCGCGGGCTATGCAGACCGCGCAGATCATCGGCGACCGGCTCCCCCTGGTCCCCGGCGACCTGCAGTTCGAGGACCTGCGCGAGCGCGGCTTCGGCATCGCCGAGGGGATGCTCATCGAGGAGGCCCGGACCCGGTGGCCGGCCCGCGACTACCCGGGCGGGGAGACCACCGAGGCGGTGCTCGAGCGGGCGCTCCGCGGGCTGGACGCGGTGGCGGCGGCGCACGACGGGCTCGACGGCGTCCTCGTCACGCACGGGACGACGTTGCGCCTGGTGGTGGGCCACCTGACCGGCGAGGATCCCGGTAGCCTGCCCAACGGTGCCATCGCCGTGCTCGACCGCGGGCCGGGCGGCTGGCGCACGATCGTGCATCCATCGGGAACGACAGTCAGCGAGCAGGTGCAGGGGCGATGAAGATCGAGGACCGACACCTGGCGATCGCCTCGTGGGTGGCCCAGCACGGGACCATCAGCGTCGAGGAGGTCATCGAGCAGTTCGGCGTCTCGCCGGCCACGGCACGCCGCGACCTGGACGCGCTCGGCCAGCAGATGATCGTCATCCGCACCCGCGGCGGCGCCCGCGCCGCGGCGATCTCCGGCGACCTCCCGCTCCGCTACCGCGCGGCCCTGATGGGCAACGAGAAGCTCCAGATCGCGCGCGCCGCGGCCGCCATGGTGCAGCCCGGGCAGACCGTCGCGTTCAGCGGCGGCACCACCACGACCCAGATCGCCCAGGAGCTGGGCGTCCGCGCCTCCGCCGACCCCGAGTTCGGCGAGAAGCTGACCACGGTCGTCACCAACGCGATCAACATCGCGAACGACCTCATCGTGCGGCCCGAGCTGCGCGTCGTCCTCACCGGCGGCGCCGCCATCGCGCGGTCCTACGAGCTCGTCGGCCCGCTGGCGAAGGCGGCCCTCCCCCTCATCAACGTCGACGTGCTCTTCCTCGGGGTCAACGCCATCAACCCGGCGCGCGGCTTCTTCACCGAGTTCGAGTCCGAGGCGGAGATCAGCGCCGCGATCCTCGAGAAGGCGGTGCAGTCCTACGTCGTGGCGGACCACACCAAGTTCGCCAGCACCGCGTTCGCGCTGATCTGCGAGCCCACGGACGTCACGGGCGTCATCACGGACGCCGACGCCGACGCCGACGCGGTGGCCCGGCTGCGCGACGCGGGCTGCCCCGTCATCCTCGTCTGACCCCCGGCCCCGACGGAGGGGAACGCGATGACCACCGACGACCTCGCCGACCTCCGGCTGCGGGACTTCGCGCCGCGGCCGATGCTCCGGGTGGCCGAGACCGAGGTGCTGCGCCTGCCCACCCCGGCCGTCGACGCCCACAACCACCTGGGCCGCTGGCACACCGGCGAGTGGCGGGTCGACGACGTGCCCGCGCTCGTCGCCCAGATGGACGAGCGGAACGTCGCCGCGATCGTCAACCTCGACGGCTGCTGGGCCGACGAGATCGAGCGCAACCTCGACCGGTACGACCGGGCGCACCCCGGCCGGTTCGCCACGTTCTGCCGCGTCGACTGGGGCGAGACGGCCACGCCCGGGTGGCCGGACCGGATCGCGGCCTCCGTCGCGGACTCCGCGGCCCGCGGCGCCACCGGGCTGAAGCTGTGGAAGGACCTCGGCCTCGGCCTCGAGGACGAGCGCGGCCGGCGGCTCTTCCTGGACGACCCCCGCCTGGACGGGATGTGGCGCGCCGCTGCGGAGGCGGGCCTGCCGGTCACCGTGCACACCGCCGACCCCGCGGCGTTCTTCGCGCCGCTCGACCGGCACAACGAGCGCGTCGAGGAGCTGCTGGAGCACCCCGAGTGGCACGTCGGGGGGCCGGGGTTCCCGTCGTTCGAGCGCCTGCTCGACGCGCTCGAGGCCGCCGTCGCGGCCCACCCCGACGTCACGGTGATCGGCGCCCACGTCGGCTGCTGCGCCGAGGACCTCGACCGCGTCGACCGGATGCTCCGCGCCTACCCGAACTTCGCCTGCGACATCGCCGCCCGCATCGCCGAGCTGGGGCGCCAGCCGCGCCGGGCGCGGCGGCTGATCGCGGACCACCCGGACCGGATCCTGCTGGGCACGGACGTCGCGCCGCCCAGCGCCGACGCGTACGCGACGTACTACCGGTTCCTGGCGACCGCCGACGAGCACGTCCCCTACGGGCCGGAGGACCCGCCCGGCACGGGGCGGTGGCGCATCTCGGCGCTCGACCTGCCGCCCGAGCACGTGGCAGCGGTCGCCGGGGACAACGCCCGGCGGCTGATCCCGGCGCTGGCGACAGCAGCGCGCTGAGCCGCGACGCGGCCGCGGCGCCGGCGGGGCGGCGGGCGGCGGGGCGGCGCGCGCCGGGGCCGTCAGGGCCGCAGCCGCTCCGCCCGGGACGCCGCCAGCCGCGGCTGGAACACCCGCACGTTGACGTACCACCCGGCCGCCCCGCAGCCGCCGGCGAGGACGAACAGCGCCGTGAACCCGAGGGCGTCGAGCAGCGGCGCGAGCGCGAGCACCGCGACGGACGACACCAGCATCGAGATCGCGAACAGGGTCCCGACGTAGGACGGCGCCCGGCCGCTCGGGCTCACGTCGCCGAGCATGAGCATCGTGGTCTTCAGGTAGCAGGTGGCGCCGACGTTGGCGAGCACCCACGCGACGGTCAGGCCGCCGAGCGAGCCGCTGACCAGCCCCACCACCCCGGCCGCGGTCGCCGCGGCGGCGGCCACCGGCGACAGCGCCACCGCGCCGCGGCGGTCGATGACGAAGCCGAACCCCAGGTTCACGGCGACCCCGGTGACGATCGCCAGCGACGCGAGCAGCGCGACGTGCTCCTCGCTCGCCCCGAACGTCCGGATGGCGTGCAGCGTGTAGAAGGGCAGCAGCGAGTTCGCCACCACCAGGAACACGCACGACGTCACCATGGCGCGGAACGTCGCGTCCCGGCTCAGCGTGCGCGGCACGTCCCGGAGGTACTCGGTGACCCGCATCGGCACCCGCGGCTCCGGGTCGTCGTGCTCGCGCATGAACCAGAACCCCGCCGCGTTGGCGAACAGGAACGCGAGCCCGACGCCGAACAGCACCATGTAGCTCCACGGGTAGGCGACCCGCTCGATCACGACGGGGATCAGGGCCGCCGCCCCGAGCGCGATCACGCTCCCGACCGCCACGCCCACGCCGCGCAGCCCCGCGCGCCGCGTCGGCGGCAGCAGCTTGAGCACCAGCGGCACGTTGAACAGCGTGCCGGACCCGGCGAGCACGTTGAACACCGTCCAGGACGCGAGGAACAGCCACGTCATCAGGCCGGCGTGGTCGGCGAGCAGCGGCATCGCGAGGACGAACGCCAGGAACAGCCCGCGCTGGACCAGCAGGACGACCGCGAACGTCCGCGCCATCCGCCGCGACCGCGAGCACAGCGACACGAAGTACGGCTGCGAGACGAACGTGCCCAGCGACACGACGCTCGTGGCGATCGCGAACTGCGTGGTGGACGCCCGCAGGTGCTCCAGGAGCAGCGGGATGACGGCGGTCATCGACAGCAGCGCGACCGACGGCTGGAAGGTCACCCCGTCCAGGAAGAACAGCAGCGCGTTGCGCCGCACCGCACCCGGGCCGCCGTAGGCGACGTCGGTCGTGTCCTGCGCCATCAGCGGACCACGACCCGCCCGACGCGGTTGGCGCCGAGCTCGGCGACCCACGTCCCGCGGTTCGCGAACCGGACGCCGCGGCGGCGGTCGCTGGTCTCCTTCGGGTCCGCGATCCGCAGCAGCACGTCGTACTTCCCCGCCGGGACCTCGCCGAAGCCGGACATCGGGACCTCGACCGCGAACGCGTGCCAGGCGGTGGTGTTGCCCGGCCGGTTGTCGCCGTCCGCCGCCGGGCGCCAGGCCCGCACGTCCAGGTCGGTCGGCGCCGCGAACCGGGCCGCCCCGCCGACCGCGCGGAGCAGCACCCGCACCTGCTTGGCGTTGACCACCGGGCCGAAGCCGACGTTCTGCACGTGGCCGGCGAGCGCGAGGACGCCCGTCCGGGCGTCGACGACGTCGGACACCTCGGACGAGCGCAGCAGCAGCCGGTAGCCGAGGCGGTCGCGCAGGTACTCCAGCCCGGTCCGCCCCGCGTACACCGGGTCGAAGACGGCCCGCGCCGTGCGCCCGGTGTACGGCGGATCGGCGCCGTCGCCCGGGCCGGGCAGCGTCACGGGCGCGGTGACCAGGTCCTCGGTGTACCGCACGTCGTTCCACGTCCGGTAGTCGCCGTGCCGCAGGTTGAGCAGGGTGGTCCCGAGGCGCTGCGCCTCCAGGATCGCGCCGGGCAGCCGCGAGCACACGTTCGGGGCGAGGCCGCCCTCGCCCTGGACGACGCTCCCCTGCCGCCCCACCCAGGCGGTGACGGAGTCGCGGTCGAAGCCGGTCGGGGCCCCGGGCGCGACCAGCATCCCGCTCCCCTCGGCGAGCGAGCCGTGGTCGGTCCAGCCGTCCTCGGACCAGCCGGCCGCGTAGCTGTCGTGGAAGAAGCCGAACCGCGCCTCCGGGGTGCCGGGCGCCGGCGCCGGGAGGGCGTCCAGGTGGCCGAACGTGAGCCGCGTGCCGTGGGTCGCGTTGTGCCAGGCCAGGTAGCCACCGACGTGGGTGAGCAGCGGCCGGCTCGCCGGGACCGCCGCGAGGCAGGCGTCGAGCAGCGCGACGTACGCGGCGGGGTCCTGCGCCTGCGGCGAGGAGTGCTGCTCGCCCCAGGGACCGAGCATCCCCGTCTTGACGCAGGTGATCACGTCCTCGAACTCGTGCAGCACCGGCGCCAGCTGCCAGAGGTGGTACTCGATCCAGGACTTCTCGGTGTGCCCCGGGACGTCGCAGGCCGCCGAGGGGTTGTTCGCCGTGACCTGCGTGGGCTCGGGAGCCCAGATCAGGTGCTCGTCCGGCCCGCCCTCGAGGAACGCGAAGCCGTTGCCGTCGTAGGAGAACTTCACCAGCGCGGTGCCCTCGCCCTCGCGCACGCGCCGCAGGGCGCCGCGGACCACGTCGAGGGCGTACGACGTCAGCGGGCCGGTCCGCCCGGTCCGGCCGCGGAACATCTCCGGCGTGGCCACGCCGCCGGCGGCGGCCCGCTCGGCGTCGAACGCCCGCCCGCCCGCGCGGGTCAGGAACGCGTTCGACGAGAACTCGCACAGGTCGAAGCCCAGGAACGCGACGGCCGGCTCGGCGACGACGCCGGTGCCGCCGACGTAGTGCGGGCTGCGGTCGGTGCCGTCGAAGAACTCGGTGGGCTCGAGGTCGTCGCCGTCGACGACCCCCACGACGCCGGGCGCCACGAGCGTCGCGCCCTGGTAGCCGCCGGTGCGGGGCGCGCGCGGCACCCGGCGGTCCACCTCGGGCGTCGCCCCGAACCGCGTCGGCACCCACTGCCAGCGGCCGCGGTACGCCCCGCGGTCGGGGTTGGGGACGTCGACCGGGTCCTCGGTGTAGTCCAGGTCCTGGGCGACCCTCACGGCCGACCCCGGGCGGAGTCGCCCGGTCCGGCGGCCAGCAGCGGCCGGACCTCCGACCCGAGCCAGGCCGCCGCGCCCGCGGCGTCGGCCATGTCGGGGGTGCCGTCGGGGAGCACGGGGACGACCGCGACCGTCGTCGCCCCGGCGTCGACCCACCGCCGCAGGTGCGCGGCGACCCGCTCGGGGCCCGCGGCGCGCAGGGCGGCGTCGACGCCGACGTACACGCAGGCGCCGAACCACCCGCGGTGGTCGCGCGCCGCGTGCCCCTCGGCGACGGTGCCCAGCGCCGCGCGCGTGTCGTCGGGCGAGACGCCCAGCTGCAGGATCACGCCGTCGCCGACCTCGCCGGCCAGGCGCAGGGTCCGCGGGCCGTGCGCCCCGACGTACAGCGGCGGTGCAGCCGCCGGCGGCCAGACGAGCCGGGCGTCCTGGACCGCGACGTAGCGGCCCTCGACCGACACCGGCTCCCCGTGCAGCAGCGGGCGCAGCACCGCGGCGTGCTCCCGCAGCAGGGTGAGCGGCGAGGCGACCCGCGCGCCGACCTCGCCCATCCAGGTCTGGACGCCGTGGCCGATCCCGGGGGTCAGGCGCCCGGGGAACAGCTCCGCCAGCGTGGCGACGTCCATCGCCGCGAGCACCGCGTTGCGCAGCGGCACGGGCAGCACGCCCAGGCCGACCCGCAGGCGCTCGGTCGCGCCCAGCACCGCGCCCGCCTGGGCGACCGCGGACTGCCGGTAGACGTCCTCCCACAGCCACAGCTCCGCCAGCCCCGAGGCCTCGGCCGCCTCGGCGACCGCGGGGAGCTCGCGGGTCGGCAGCTCGGGCGTCGCGACGACGGCGAGGGTGACGGCGTCGGCGCCGGCGGCGGGGGCGTCGGCGGGCGCGGCGGGCCCGGCGGCCGGGCGGGTCCCGGTCACGCGACGAACCGGCCCGCGCGCAGCACCCGCGTGACCCGGCCACCCTCGACCGCCACCAGGTCGGCCGGCGCGCCGGCGGCGATCCGGGGCTCCGCCAGGCCCAGCGCCCGCGCGGGCGTCGCGGACGCGCAGGCCACGGCGGCGGCCACGTCCAGGCCGAGCACCCCGACCGCCGCGGCGAACGCGTCCGCGACGGCGATCGTGCTGCCGGCCAGCGACCCGTTCGAGGTCGCGCGGGCCACGGAGCCCGTGACCACGACGTCGCTGCCGCCGATCGCGTACGCGCCGTCACCCAGGCCGGTGGCCGCCATCGCGTCCGAGATCAGCGCGAGCCGTCCCGGCGCCACGGCGGCGAGCACCCGCGCGGGCTCGGGCGCGACGTGGTGCCCGTCGAGGATGAGCTCGATCGTCACCCGCTCGTCGAACAGCGCCGCGCCGAGCGGGCCCGGCTCGCGGTGGTGCAGCGGCGGCATCCCGTTGAACGCGTGGGTGAGCACGGTCGCGCCGGCGTCGAACGCCGCCCGGGCCTGGCCCGCGGTGCACGACGTGTGGCCGACGGCCACCGTGACGCCCTCGGCCACCAGGTACCGGATGGCGTCGCCGGCGCCCGGGAGCTCCGGGGCGAGCGTCACCATGCGCAGCGCGCCCCGCGCGGCGCCGACCAGCCGGCGCAGCTCGGCGACCGACGGCGGGCGCAGCAGGTCGGGCGCGTGGCACCCCCGGTGGCCGGCGTCGAGGTACGGGCCCTCCAGGTGGATCCCGGCGAACACGCCGTCGGCCACCAGCCCGCTCAGCAGGTCGACTCGCTCCTCCAGCACCGCGAGCGGGGCCGTGGCGACCGAGGCGCAGAGCGTCGTCGACCCGCGGCGGCGGTGGTGGTCCGCCGCGGCGACGGCGTCCTCGGCCGACGCCGAGCCGTAGTCGTGCCCGAGCGCGCCGTGGTGGTGGATGTCGACGAACCCCGGGGCGAGCACGCCGGCGACCCGCACCTGCTCCCCCGGCGCGCCGGGCAGGTCCGACGGCGGCGGGCCGTCGCCGGTCGCCGCGATCCGGCCGTCGACCACGCGGACCCAGCCGGGGCCCGCCACGGACGCGCCCCGCACGACGCCGTCGGCGACGAGCGTCACCGGGGCGGCCGCGGCCGGCACCGGTCAGCCCTCCAGCGGGTGGATGACGACGCCCTGGACCACCCGGTTGACGCTGCCGCCGGGGAACGGGTTGTCGGGGGTGCAGCCGACGCCGACCGACGAGAACAGCGCGACGATCTGCGCGACCAGCACCGCCACCAGCGCCGTGGCCACGTCACCCGCGCCGGCGAGCTCCGGGAAGGACCAGCTCACGACCCCGGCGAGCTCGACCGGGTCGGCCGACAGGACCAGCAGCCGCCCGTCCGGGACGGCGGCGGCCAGCTCGCGCGCGATGTCCAGGTCGTACCGGCGGGTGTAGGGGTCGCCGGAGACCAGGACGACCGCGAGCGTCGTCGGGTCGAGCACCGCCTTCGGCCCGTGCCGGAACCCGAGCGACGAGTCCGACCACGGGACGACCTTGCCCGCCGTGAGCTCGAGGATCTTCAGGCCGGCCTCGTTCGCGGCGCCCGCGAGCGGGCCCGAGCCGAGGTAGACGATCCGCCCCGGCGCGTTGAACGCGAGCTTCTCGATCTCGCCCACCCGCTCCGCGAGCAGCGCCTCGCCCGCCGCGGCCACCTGCGCGCACGTGGCCCGCACCTCCGCGTCGTCGGCCCCGGAGGTGATGAGCCACCCGGACAGCAGCATCGACGAGAAGCTCGAGGTCATCGCGAACGACTGGTCGTTCGTCTCGGGCGGCAGCAGGAGGACCGTCGAGCGCTCCCGGTCCGCGTGCGCGACGGCGAGGCCGCCCTCGGCGTTGCACGTGATGATCAGGTGGTGCACCTCCGTGAGGAACCGGTCGGCGAGCTCCGTCGCCGCCACCGACTCCGGGCTGTTGCCGGAGCGCGCGAACGACACGAGGAGCGTCGGCCGGTCCCCCACGAAGGCGGCCCGCGGGTTCGACACGATGTCCGTGGTCGGCACGGCGTCCGCGACCAGGCCGCGGAGCTCGCCGAGCGCGGGGGCGATCGTGTCGCCCACGTAGGCGGACGTGCCGGCCCCGGTGAACACGATGCGCAGGTCCTCCCGCGCGAGCAGCGGGGCGATCTTCGCGTCGATCTCGGCGCGGGCGGAGCTGATGACGTCGGCGACCTTGCGCCACACGGCCGGCTGCTGCGCGATCTCGCGGGCCGTGTGGGCGGATCCCTCCACGTCGAGCGGGGCGAACAGCTCGGTGAACGGCGCGGTCATGCACCGACCTCCTGGGGGTTGCAGGCGAATGCGTACGGGCGGAGGGCGTCCTTCACCCGGTCCATCACGAGCGCGCGGGGGTCGCTCGCGAGCTCCCCCCGCAGCACCCGGTCGTACTGCGCGGGCAGGTACTGGCTGATGAGCGGCAGCGGGATCTCGATCTGCGCGAGGTTGTCGAGCAGCCGCTCCTGGGCGGCCTCGACGGCCGCGTCGGGCAGGTAGTAGCGCAGGCGGTCGGAGTAGGAGTAGCGGCGCTGGATGCGCTGCGCGCTCTCGTCGCCCTCGTAGTACGCGCTCCACCGGCCCGGGTCCGCGACCATCGTCGACTCGATCACGGCGCGCAGGCCGGACCGCCGCTCGGCGGGGACCAGCTCGTCCTCGATGTGGGACAGCGCGAACAGCCCCTCGCGGAGGTTGAACGTCAGGCCGGGCCCGACCTTGATCACGAACCAGTGGTCCTCGACCAGCTCGCGCAGGTGCTCCGGGAGCTGGTAGTCCGTCGAGTGCGCCTCGAACAGCATCGTCGGCTCGTCGTCCAGCACGGTGCGCAGCGCGACGGTCTTGCTGCGGTCGTACGGGATCACGCGCAGGTGGTCGAACTCGACGCCGGGCTGGACCACGAGCGCGATCACCCGGTCCCACGCGTCGAGCACCCCGTGCTCCGCGAACGCGCTCCGGTGGGCGGCGATCGTCGCGCGGGCCGCCTCCGGCGAGGTGGCCGTGAGCTCGGCGAGCTCCTCGTGCGCGCCGCCGGGCACCGGCACCTCGGTGCCGATGACGTAGACCGGGCGGTGCGCCAGGCCTGCCTCGGCCGCCGTGCGCTCGGCGACCGCGAGCATCCGCGCGGCGCGCTCCGCGACCACCTCGTCCGACAGCGGCAGGGTGTCGTCGGCGCAGGCCATCGAGCAGTCGAGGTGGATCTTCTCGTAGCCGGCGGCGACGTAGGCGGCGACCAGGTCGAGCGCCTTCGCCATCGCCTGCTCGGCGGGCTCGGACTGCCACCGGTTCGGGCCCAGGTGGTCCCCGCCGAGGATGAGCCGGTCGGCCGGCAGCCCCTCCTCGGCGGCGATCGCGAGGCAGAGCTCGCGGAAGTCCGCCGGCCGCATCCCGGTGTACCCGCCGAACTGGTCGACCTGGTTGCTCGTGGCCTCGATCAGGACCGGCGTCCCGTCCGCCACCGCCTGGGCGATCGCGGCGCGGAGCACCAGCGGGTGCGCCGAGCACACCGCGGCGATCCCCACCGGGGTGCCGGACTTGTGGGCTCGAACCATGTCGAGCAGCTTCAGGCTCATCAGTGCTGTTCCTTCGATCGGGGCTGGGGAGTCAGGCGCCCGGCGCGGCGAGGCGGCGGAAGTGGTCGACGACGTGGGCGGGGAGCTCGGGCACGTCGACCGGGCGCGAGCCGTCCCGGAGCGACGCGGCCGCGAGCGCCCCGGCGGCGACGGCCTCGCGGGCGGCCAGCGGCGAGACGACCGTCGGCGCGCCGTCGAGGACGTGGTCGAGGAACTCGCGCATCGACTCCAGGTCGGCGTCCGCGTGCCCGCTGTCGACGCCGCCGACCGGGTACTCCGCGTCGCCGGCGAGCTGCCACTCGTGCCGGCGGTTCCACACCCGGACGACCGCGTCGCCGGTGTCCCCGAAGTTCTCCAGCCGGCCCTCGGTGCCGATCACCGTGTAGTTCCGCCAGTAGTCCGGCGTGAAGTGGCACTGCTGGTAGCTGGCCATGACCCCGTTGTCGAGGGTCATCATCATCATCGAGACGTCCTCGACGTCGACCACGGGGTTGAGCCCCGTCGCCGCCGCCGGCGGCCAGTTGTCCAGGGAGAACCAGTCGGGCATGAGCTCGCCCGAGCGGTCCCGGCGGTCGGTGACGTCGCCGTAGACCATGAGGTCGCCCATCCCCACGACCCGCCGGGTGTACCCGTGCGCGAGGTAGTGGACGATGTCGATGTCGTGGCTGGCCTTCTGCAGCAGCAGGGTGTTCGCCCGCGAGCGGTCGGCGTGCCAGTCCTTGAAGTAGTAGTCGCCGCCGTTGCCCACGAAGTGGCGCACCCAGATCGACTTGACCTCGCCGATCTCGCCCCGCTCGATGACGCCCCGCATCACCTTGACGAAGGCCGCGTGCCGCAGGTTGTGCCCGATGTAGAGCGGGGTCCCGGTCTCGGCGGCGGCCGCGAGCACGGCGTCCGCGTCCTCGACGGTGATGGCGAGCGGCTTCTCGATGTACGCGGGGATCCCGGCGCGCAGCAGCTGCACGGCGATCGCGGCGTGCGTGTCGTCGGGCGACGTCACGATCGCGATGTCGAACCCGCCGGCCTCGATGAGCCGCGCCGGGTCGTCGTAGACGGCGACGTCGCCGAACGAGGCCCGGGCGCGCTCGCGGCCCGCGGGGTGGGTGTCGGCCGCGGCGACGACGACCGAGCCGGGGCGGACGGTGCCGACGTGGTGCGCGATCGAGGAGCGAGCGCCCACGCCGATCACGGCGACCCGCAGACCCTGCGATCCGCTGCCGATGCTCACTTCTGATCGAATCACCGGTGTTTCGCTCATGATGTGAGTGTAGGCAGAAGGAAGGCCGGAAGGGAACACCCCTGGGCGGGGGCGTGCCGCGGGGGCACACGCGACGACGGCGCCGCCCGGGTGGGCGGCGCCGTCGTCGATCCGGCCGGGGCGTCGGGGCTACGGCAGGACGAGGTCGACCTCGCCGCCGAGGGCGCGCGGCAGGTACGCGCGGTGCGCCTCGGTCAGCTCGTCGCACAACGCCCAGATCTGCTCCGGTGTGAGGGTCGCCGACGCGTTGCCGTCCACCAGGACGGCCTGCCGCACCGCGCGCGGGTCGCCGGTGAGCGCCGCCTGCACGGTCAGCTCGGCGACGGACAGCATCGTCCGGTTGAGCGCCGCGCCGGCGGTCGGGATCGACCCCACCGCGACGGGGCGCACCCCGTCCCCGTCGACGACGGCCGGCACCTCGACGACCGCGCCCTGCGGGAGGTTGTCGATGTAGCCCGCGTTCGGCACGTTGACGTGGATCCTCCGCTCGGTGCCAGTGAGCAGGGAGTGGATGATCTGCGGCGCGTACTCCGCGGCGCCCTCGTCGGGCAGGTCGAGCGGCTCGCCGGCGGCCAGCTGCCGCCGCACCTGCTCCACCTCGGCGAGGTTCTTCTCCGAGATGTCGAGGTACACGAGCGGCTCCAGCCGGTACCTCGCCACCTGCTCGTCGGAGCGCAGGAACCAGGGCAGGTACTCCGAGGAGTGCTCCGAGGTCTCCGTGGGGTAGTACCCGATCCGGCGGTACATCTCGACGCGCACCCGGCGCAGCAGCTCGGGGTCCTCCGCGAGCTTCGCCTCGAGCAGCGGGTACAGGCTCTCGCCGTCGCGCGACCACTCGGTCAGCCACGCCTGGTGGTTCACGCCCGCCGCGGCGTACTGGACCTCGTCGAACGGGACGCCGACCAGCTCCGACAGGTCGTTCGCCGTCCAGTAGACGGAGTGGCACAGCCCGACGACCTTGACCTCCGGGGCGACGACGGACCACCACCACACGTTCAGCGTCATCGGGTTCGTGTAGTTCAGCACCCACGCGTCGGGGCATACCTCGCGCACGTCGCGGGCGATCTCGGAGATGACCGGGAAGGTCCGCAGCCCGCGGAACACACCGCCGACGCCGGTCGTGTCCCCGATGGTCTGGCGCAGGCCGTGCCGCGCGGGGATCTCCAGGTCCTTGCGCGTCCCATCCACGCCGCCGACCTGGATCATGATCACGACCGCCGTCGCGCCCGCGAGCATCTCGCGGCGGTCCCGCGAGGCCGTCACCCGCACCGGCTTGCCCAGGCGCTGCGCGACGTGCTCCGCGGTGCCGCGGGCGATCTCCAGGCGGTCGGGGTCGATGTCCTGCAGGGCGATCTCGAGCTCGGGGAGGTCGTCGTAGCGCAGGATGTCGACGAGCAGCTGGCGGGTGAACACGGCGGATCCGGCGCCGAGGAACGTGATGCGAGTCATGCGGCCATCCTCGTGGCGCGGGGCGGCTTGATGCAAGGATCTGACGCGATCTGCTGTTTTCGCTCACGATCGCGCACTTACCGTGGAGGCCGAGGCCGGGCCGGTCGTCCCGACGGCCCGGCCTCCCGCGACGAGGGCGCCTACCCCGCCACGTTGCTGCCGTTCGTCCGGATCACCTCGGCGTACCAGTCGTCCGGCAGCAGCAGGCGGTCGCCGGGGCCAGTGTGGCGGCGGTGACGGCGTGCGCGGTGCGGCCGCGGTTCGTGCTGCGGGACGCCGCGGTCGTGGACGAGCCGGGCGTCCGGGGCGTGCCCGGCGTGGTCATGGTGGCGACGCAGGCCGGGCAGTTCCAGGTGGTGCTCGGGGCGCGGGCGATCCCGGTGAGCCGCGTGGTGCGGGGCCTCGTCGGCGGCTAGGTCGCGTCCGCCCCGCGGAGCCTGAGGTGGAGCACCGGGTACGGACGCCCGGCCTCGTCGGTCTCGCTCCGGCCCACGACCTCGAACCCGTGGCGGGCGTAGAAGCCCGCGGCCCCGACGTTCTGCTCGTTCACGTCGACGGCGGTGACGCCGTGCTCCTCGACCGCGTGCTCGAGGAGCGCCGAGCCGATCCCGCTCCCCCGTCGCGCCGCGTCCACGAACAGCATCTCCAGCGTCCCGTCGAGGACGCCCGAGAACCCCGCGGGTCGACCGTCGACCTCCGCGACCGTGAGCAGCACCGCCGGGAGGTAGTCGGACGCCAGGGCGGCCTCGATCGCGTCCCGGTGCGCCGGGGCGAGGAAGTCGTGCGTCGCGTCGACGGCGCTGCGCCAGATCGCCACGAGCGCGGGGTACTCCGCGGGCCCGGTCGAGGGCCGGATCTGCACGGGGGGCACGGGAGCTCCTTCCGGGTGGGCGGGGCGGGCGCCCGTCAGCCCAGGTCGACGTCCTCGCGGGCCGCGTCGCGCGGCACGCCGTCGGCGACCTCGAGGTACGGGCCGCTGACGCTCACGCTCATGTCCCGGCCGCTCGGGTCGGAGCCGGAGACGTCGAGGCCGTCCCGCTGGCCGGCGGCGCCGCCGATCGGGTTCACCTGGACGTCGGTGACGCCGGCGTCCTCGAGGGCGGCGACGAGGTCGTCGGTGTCCCCCTGCGCACCGACGGCGATCACGGTGACGCTGTAGCGCCGGCGGTCGACGATGCCGTCGCCGCCCGCATCGAACTCGCCGTAGGAGTCCTGGACCTCCGCGCCGAGCGCGTCGAGGACGCCGGGCAGCACCTGCCGCGCGGCGTCGAGCACCTCGTCGCGGCTGGCGTCGAGGTCGTCCGCGGACGCCCCTCCCCCACCTCCGCAGCCGGACAGGGCGAGGGCGGACAGCGCGGCGACCGCCGCGGCCACCTGCACGCGACGGCTCACCACTCCGGCCTCCTGTCGTCGAGCGCCCGCGGGTCGCGGGTCGCCTCCGGGTCGACGGGGCCGTCGTACCAGGGGTCGTACGAGTGCTCGGCCGCGAGGACCTCGTCGTAGTCGCCGACGACGATCTGCCCGATGTTGTACAGGGACTCGGTGTCCGGGTCGAAGTACTTGGTGTGGTCGCCGAAGTTGCGCATCACGTCCGCGCGGGTGGTCGACTCGGCCTGGAACCGGTTGGCGCCGAAGTCGTCCTCGACGATGTCGTTGCCGAGGCCGGCGCCGCCGAGCATCCAGCCGCCGACCCAGCCGTCGTCGGCGAGGGCGGCGACCAGGTCGCGGCTGTTGTTGCCCGCCCACACGTGGTCGGCGCCGACGCCGAGCTCGGAGGCGTGCTCGACGCCGCCGCCGGCACCCGGGCTGCCGACCAGCACGATGTCGTCGGCGGCGAGACCGTGGTCGGTCGCGCCGTGCGCGGTGGTGGTCGAGCCGTAGCTGTGCCCGATGACCGTGAGGTGCGCGGGGCTGCCGTCGCGCGACGCGCGCAGGCCGTCGATGTACCGCGACAGCAGCTCGCCGCCCTCCTCCGCGCGCCCTTCGCCGGCGACGGTGGCGGAGTCCCAGTCGCTGGGGGCGTCGTAGCCGATCCACATGATCGACGAGGCGGTCGAGTGCGGGTCCGAGAGCCGGGCGGACTCGTAGATGTTGTAGGCGGCGTCGGCGTTCCCGCCGGCCTCGGTGCCGCGGCTGGTCAGGCCGGGGACCATCACGGACACGTGGTCGGCGGTGTCGGGGTCGCCGAACGCGATGGCGACCTTCCCGTCGCCGCCGAACGCGGTGGCGTCGTACAGGTGCAGCAGGGGCACCAGCGGCTCGCCGGTGACCGGGTCGACCCTCTGCGCGCCCTCGTCCAGCGCTGCTTGCGCGGCGCGCGCGTTGTCGAGGGCCTGGTAGTCCTCGAACAGCCGCTCGCCGCGCTGCTCGCGGAGCTCCATCGCCTCGAGGTCGGTCTCGAGCAGCAGGCGGTTGGCCTGGTCCCGGGCGAGCGCCGGGATGCCGTCGGTGTTGCCGACGAGCTCGGGGCGGGCCGCGAAGACGGCGTACTGCTCCTCCTCGGTCAGCGAGTCCCACCACGCGGCGACCTGCTCCGGGGTGCCGCCCTGCGACGGCGACCCCGGCCGGCCGAGCGCGTCGTCGGCGAGGTCGATCTGCCCGGACACCGCGGCGCGCGCCTGCGCGAGCGTCGAGTAGGAGGAGAACGCGTCGAGCATCGCGCGCTCGGCGGTCCCGAGGTCGCGCACCAGCGCGTCGACGTCGGCGACCACGCCGTCCCGCCGGGTGGCGAGCGCCGCCGCCCGCGCCTGCAGCTCCGCGATCGCGGCGTCGTCGACCTCCCCCGCGGACCGGATGTCGGCGTCCAGGTCCTCGCGGGCCTCGTGGTACGACGACCGGGCCTCGACGAGGTCGGTGCGCCTCCGGAGCAGGTCGGTGAGCGCGTCGGCGTGGTCGTCGGCCGCGCGCGAGACCTGGCGCAGGGCGACCCCCATCGCCTGGGCGTCGGCGCCGGCGGCCCGGACGTGCCGGCCGTAGGCGGTCGCGGCGTCGCCGGTCCAGCCGTCGAGGGTCGAGGAGTCCAACGCGAACGCGTCGAGGTCGTCCAGGTTGACCGCGCTGGCGAGCAGGTCCTGGGCGAACGCGGCCACGACGGCGGGGTCGCCCTCCACGGCGGGGATCGCGTCGATCGCGGCCGGGATGTCGATGGTCACCGTGGTCACGGGGTGCCCCCCAGCCAGCTCTGGAACGTGTCCTGGGCCGCGACGTCCGTGACGGCGTAGGCCTGCTGCGCGTCGCGGAGCCGGGTGCCGATCTCCTCGGAGCGGTCGGCGACGTCGCCGAGGACGGTCCCCCACGCCGAGGTCCACGACGCGGCCGCGCCGGCGACGGCCGGGGTGAAGCCGGAGGTGGTGGCGTCGGCGACCCGGTCGCGCGCGGTGCGCACCCGGGAGCCCTGGTCGGTCCAGTCGTCGGCGGACAGCCCGAGGGTGTACGGGTCGACCTGCAGGTCGTCGCTCACCGGGCGTCCTCCGCCCCGGAGACCAGCGCCCGGGCGGTCGCCGTCGCGACGGGGAGGTCCCGGCCGCGCACGGTCACCAGGACGGCGTCGTCGAGCCACGCCACGCGCACGGAGCGGTCGTCGAGCGTGGCGAGCAGCAGCGGGGTGACGCCCGCGCGGTCGAGGCGGCCGTCCCAGCCGTCGGCGCGCAGGCTTGCGGACAAGGCGCGGCCGACCGCGATGCCGGCCTCGGGGCCGTCGATGGGCAGGCGCACCTCGGCGACCGGGACGACGTGGGACGCCGGGGCGCTGCGCCAGGTGGTGCGCGGGGCCGGGTGGGCGTCGGGGGCGGGGACGGGGGCGGCGGGCGCTGCCGCGGCGAGCAGGCCGGCGGCAACGGCCTCGACCCGGGAGCGCTCGGCGTCCAGCGCGGCGTCGGTGACGGGGACCGGCGCGTCGGCGGGGTCGGGCGCCGGCGCCTCGGGCGGCAGGACGACGACGTCGACGTCGGGATGACGCTCGTGGACGACGCGCAGCAGCGGGGCCTGCGCGAGGGGGTCCTGCGGGTCGGTCACGGCGTCACTCTAGGGCGAGTCGGGTGTCGCGGCGCGTGGGTCGTCTCGTCGCCGACCCGGCCGGGTTCGTCGCTCGATGATCTGCAGGTCAGCGGGACGGCGACCGTGCCGGGGACGTCTTCCGGGCGGAACGACGCGAGTTCGCCTCAGCCGTCCAGCGGCGAGGGGCGGCCCTCGTCCTCGGCCTGCAGTCGCTCCCAGAGGTGGCAGCCCGCACGCACCGACAGGGTTGAGTCGAGCGTGGTCTCCTGGGCCGAGAGGCTCCTGGTGGACGGGACGCTGACATCACTGACGCTCCGTCCTGTTCTGCGCGTCCGGGTCGTACTCCAGCGTCATCCCGTCCGTGACGAACAGGACGCCGCCGGGGCAGAGCGGTCCGTCGATCGTCCCGACGACCGCCCCGTCCGGCGTCGCGACGCTCAGACCGGACTCGTCCTCGCACTCGGCCAGCGACAGGTCGGTCGCGTCCCCCGCCGGCACCTCCTGCTCCCGCGTCAGCTCCCCGCCCGCCATCTGCACGGTCACGAGGACGGTCGTGCCGGAGTCGTTCACGTAGGTGAGCCGGGGACGCGGGTGGTCGATCACGCATCCGGCCAGCAGCGCCACCGCGAGGGCGCACGCGCTCACCCCCGTGGCTCGGGCGCGCGGGCCGGCCCGCCGGTGCTTCCGTGCGGTCACCGGTCCACCCGCTCCTCGCCGCGGGCCTGCGCCAGCGTGTACGACCGCTCGTCCGGCGCCGGCAGGTCGCTGCGCTCCAGGATCAGCCCAGCCGCGTCCGGAGCGTAGAAGTCGGCGTCGAACGGCCGCAGCCCGAGCATCCGGCAGGCCTCGACGAGGTGGTCGTGGTCGAACTTGTGCACCGCGCGCAGCGCCCGCTCGTCCCAGACCCTTCCGAGCGGGAAGGGGATGTCGAGGCGCTCGTCCGTGTAGCCGGAGCCGGCGTGGAAGAACCACCCGCGGTCGCCGACGCCCGCCTGCACGTGGTGGAGCATCCAGTCGACCGTGCCGTGCCGCACCTGCCGCTCGGGCCAGGGCTCCCACAGCACCAGGCTCCGGTCGCCCCAGTCACCGCGCGTGCGCAGCAGGTTGATCGTGTGCGGCACGTCGGTGGCCGTCACCACCCGCAGCCCGCCCATCCCCATCTGCGCCGCCAGGTGCGAACGCCCGCCGCGCCAGTGGTTCGTGAACACCGCGGTCCAGTCCGGGTTCGCGGTCCGCACGAGCAGGTGCCGGTGGCCCTCGTCGTCCAGCGGGAGCAGGGCGGCGAGCAGCTGCTCGATCCCGTCGCCCGCGACCTCCCGCACGCGCCTCGGGCTGCCGAAGCGCTCCAGCACCACGTGCCCGGTGCGCTTCTCGAACACGTCGATGCAGGTCTGCGGGTCGGCCCGGATGAAGGACATCGACCGCGTGACCGGCAGCCAGCGGCCCTCGAGGAGGAGGTCGGCGTGCGGATGGCGGCGTCGGCGGCGGATCACCGGCCCGGCGCAGCCTGCTGCGCGTCGTGGTACCGGGCGACGACGTCGGCGGCCAGCCGGCCGCGGTCGCTCACCGCGATCCCCTGGCTCCGCGCCCACTCGCGGATCACCGCCGGCGCGACGTCCGCGCGCGCCGCCACGACGCGCTCGACCGCGGGCGCGGGCGCCGCCGAGGTCGCCCGCCCGTGCTTCGTCGCGGTGACCGTCCGCGCCGCCGCGGGCTGAACGTGGTCGAGCAGGACGCCGAACAGCCCCGGCCCGACGATGCGGGTACCGAGGCGCTGAGCGTCCGCGAGCTTGGTGCCGGCGAAGCTGCCGTCGGTGACGAGCATGGCGGTGCGACCGGACACCTTGGCCGAGACTCGGATGCCCGCAGCCTTCGCCCGGGCCTCGAGCGCCGTCCGGACGTCCTCGTCGCAGCCCGTGAACACGACCGACTGCCCGACGCGCAGGGGCTCGCCGTGTGCCCAGCCCTCGGGCAGCGGCGTCAGCCCCTCGCTCTGCCGGGCGTCGCGGCGACCCGCGGCGGCGTCGAGCGCGGCGAGCACCCGGCCCCGCTCCACGCCGAGCAGCTCGGCCACCTCGTACAGCTCGGCGCGCTCCGCCTGCGTCACCCGGGCGTCGGCGACCGCCTTGTCCGCGAGCGCGAGCAGGAACGCCTCGTGCGCGATCGCCACGGCGTCCTGCGGCAGCTCCCACAGCTGCGCGACGTCCGCCAGCGCGCCCACCTCGTCGTCGGTGAGGACCCCGTCCTCCAGGACCTCCGCCAGCAGCTCGACGTAGGACGCCGTGCCCTCCGGCGCCCCCTCGGGGACGACGTCCGCCACCGCGAGGTCGTCGAGCAGCTGCACGAGGCGGCGGTGCTCGCGAGGCTGCTCGCGGATCCGGCGGGCCTCGGGGACGACGCCGACCGGTGCGACGGGCAGGACCGTGCCGGACGAGCGTTCCGGCCACGCCACGCCCGCCGCCTCCGCGACCAGCGCGTCGTAGAGCCCGGTGCCTCCGCGTCGCGCACCCAGGTACGCCGCCAGGAGGCCGGCGGCCGCGCGGGCGTCGCCGAGCGCCGAGTGCGCACCCTGGTGCCGCACGCCCGCGGCCGCGCAGCAGTCCGGGAGTCGGCGACGCGCCAGCG
Organism: Cellulomonas pakistanensis; assembly: GCF_016862755.1. GTDB lineage: Bacteria > Actinomycetota > Actinomycetes > Actinomycetales > Cellulomonadaceae > Cellulomonas > Cellulomonas pakistanensis. The sequence goes on from NZ_BONO01000010.1 coordinate 58,830, forward strand.
AGGGGAGGTGCCGACGGCTCTCCTCGAGCGTGCAGAGCGCGGGCGCCCAGGGCATCGCCCACCCGGCGCGGGCGAACTCGGCGCGCAGGAACGCGAGGTCGAACCGGGCGTTGTGCGCGACCAGCACCAGGCCGGAGAGCCGGCTCGCCACCGCCGCGACCTCGGCCGCGAACAGCGGCGCGTCCGCCACGTCGGCCGCGGTGATGCCGTGGATGTGCGTCGCGCCGACGGGCCCCTGGGGGTTGAACCGGGACGACCACTCGTCGATGGGACGCCCGGACGCGTCGCAGCGGATGACGCTCAGCTCGAGGACGCGGTCGCGGGCGGCGGCGAGGCCGGTGGTCTCGACGTCCAGGACGGCGAACACCGCCCGGGGCGCGGGGGCGACGGGCGCGGGGGCGGCCGGCGCCGGTGCCGGTGCCGGTGCCGGCGGCACGGGCGGCCGGGTCCGGTCGAGCAGCTGCGCCGCCGTGGGGGCGCTCGTCCGCTTCCGTGGCCGCAGCCAGTCCCACATGCCCATGCGTCGTCCTCGATCCGGGTCGGTCGTCGCCGGAGGCTATCGGGACGGTGGTGGGCGGGGACAAGGGCTTCCGTCCCGGGTCGCCCGTTCGGACGCGCCCGCCCTCGGCGTCCGGCCCGGGCGACACCTTCCGGGAGCGCGTCGGCGTCCCGGCGCCGGTCGGGCCGGCTTACCCGGCGCGCTGACGGCCCCGAAGGACGTCGGCGAACTCGTGGCCCGACGGGTGATGAGAGCCGTTCCCCCTCCGCACCCGGCCGGGCGCCCCCTAGGCTCGGTGCCATGACCGGTACCCCGGTACGCCCTGCGCGGATCGCTTCCCTCGGTGCGGTCGCCGTCCCCCCAGGAGCACTGGCGGCGTGCGACCTCGCCGCAGGCGAAACCGGTGCTCGGGTCGGGCGAGAGCAGGGCGAGCACGCCCGCGCCGCACGACGTCGGGTTCCACCGTTCATCCAAGGGCGGCGGGTCGGCACCCGACGGTCGGATCTCCCCCGAGATCGTCGATGGAGGCGTCCCGTGAGACCGCCCGACGGCTCCCCGTGGTGGGAGGCGCTCATCGGCGAGATGGTCAAGGCGTCGACGAGGCTGACGCAGGTGGCCCCCGATGCGTTCCCCCTGTCCGTGCCGCGCCTCGGTGCCGACGACGAGAGCATCGCCGCCGCAGTGGAGCGGCTCGGGCACCCCCTCGATGGCCAGCACGAGGCGCTGCTCCGGCTGGCGAACGGGTGGGAGCTGGCGTTCCTCAGCGGCTCCGTGCTCGGCACCCCCGAGCTCGGTCAGGGTGCGCTGTGGGAGGACGCGAACGCGTCGCTCGACATGTTCTACGCGGAAGGAGATACGGCCGGGTGGCCGCCGCGCGCCGGGCTCGTGCCGATCCACGCCTCGCCGTACGACTCCGACGTCGTGGCGGTGTGGCTGGGCGGCCCCGTCACCGAGGGCGGGCACCCGGTCCTGTACTTCGCCGGCGAGGTCATCGACCGGTGGCCCAACGTCTACGAGTGGTGGCTCCGGATGCTCGTCCTGCAGGAGCGCTCGCTCGCGCACGTCCTCGAGCTGACCGGCCAGGGGCTCGGCTGAAACCGCGCCCGAGCCGGCATCGCTCCGATGGTCGACGCCCGCGTCGAGGCGCGGCCGACCAGCAGGTCGCTCACCTACCCTCGGTGGAGTGAGGCCGACCGCGTACCAGCTCGAGCCGGAGGTCGCCGGCGGATTCGGTGACGCGACGGTCATCGACACATCGATGACCCCGAACCTCGTCACGCGGCTGGAGTACGAGTTCGACGGCTGGCTGGGCGACGAGCTCGTCGAGTTCATCACCGTGCACCTGGTGACGGCGCGGGTCCGCGACGCAGTGGTGGACGCGGGCCTCACGGGAATCCGGTTCGCCCCGGTGGCGGTCTCCCGGAGCGAGCGGTTCGACGAGCTCCACCGTGGCGACCTGCCGGAATGGGTGTGGATGCAGGTCATCGGTGCGCCTGCCCGCGACGACGCCTGGATCGGCGCCAGGCAGCTCCTGACGGTGAGCGAGCGGATGCTCGCGGTGCTGCAGCGGTTCCCGCTAGCTCAGTGCCGCGTCGTGCCCGTCGAGTCGTCGGGGCTTCCCGAGGCCCCGGCCTCCGGCTACGACAGTTGGTGACCCCGACGGCCGGCGTCGGTTCCGAGACGGACGCACAGCTGCTCACCGGCCCCGGGCAGGCGCAAGTGACGATGGGCGCTTTCGCGCTACTCAGCACCGCTGACGGTGACCGTGACAACCGTGGCTCCGGGGGTGGGAGCAGGGAGCTGCTCCCCCGCGATCGCGCTCTCGATCTTCTCGGAGGCGTGCACCGTGACGATCCGGTCGTCCGCCCGCCAGATGAGCGGCGCGACCTCCGCACCGTTGTCGTACGGCGAGCCGTACCGGTCGCCGTATGCCGAGAACCACGCGTCGAGCGCCTCCTGCGGAGCCAGGTCGACCTCGGAGACGGCGGCAACGTACGCGGCGACGTCCGGGCCGAAGCCGAGCCCCCACTCGGACTCACGGGTCGCGGTGCCGAGCGGGGTGGCCGGGACGGGTGCTTCCAGGACCGGCTCCCGCTCAAGAGCGTCGAGTCGCGGAGCCGGCCCTCCGCGCAGCACTAGGACGCCCCACCCGACCAGCGCGGCCAGGGTGATGGCGGCCGAGCCGACAGCCCACGGCCATGCCCGGGCGGCACGCCGTCCCGGCCGGGCCGGGGTCACTCGCCGCCGGGCTGCGCCGGGTCGATCCCGCATCAGTCGGCGATCGGGGTGACGACGCAGCGGTCGAGCGTGAACTGCTGCAGCAGCGCCAGTGCTCGATCGCTGACCGTGAGCGTGCCGCGGCGTCCCGACCACGCGTCGTCCCGGCCGGCGTGACCGACCGCCCTCAACCAGGCCCACTCGGGCAGCTCTCGGTCGTTGAGCTCGGCGAACAGGTCCGAGCGGCTCACGATGACGGGCGCGAACGCCACGCCCGTCAGCCCGGCGTCGACGATCGCGTCACGCACACGGGCGGTGGCCAGGGTGACCGGGGTGGACGTGACCAGGTCGTCGCCGAGCCAGTCGTCGAACTCGTAGTCGAGGCGGGTGATCTCACGACGACCGGGGCCCCATTCCGTTCCGGGTCCGAGGCCTCCGGCGACCTCGGGCTCGAGCTCGTACGACGTCATGTCACTCCAGCGGTGTAGGAACAAGACCTCCACGTCAGAGCGGTTGTCATTGCGGCAACGTGGCGTACATCCAGCACAGATCCTTGCTAGTTTCGCGCCGGAAACAACCGCAGGGGGACATCATGAGCGACGAGAACGGCGGCGCACCCGCTCACTTGCTGGTCGACACAGACGAGCTTCGCCGGGCAGGGAACGCGACGCTCGGTGATTCTGACTTCATCGAGACGGCGAGCCACCATGTCCACATGGCCGGCTCGTCCTCATACGGCTCCGGAGCCCTGAGCACGGCGGCGAGGCAGTTCTCGGATCGGTTCTCGTACGCGCTCCGGCAGCTTGCTGAGGACACTGACGAGGCCGGCCGAAGCCTGCGCGGGACAGCGCAGGCCTACGAATACATGGACACGACGGTCGCCGACCAGTTCGACGAGATGGGCCACACCGGGTGATCGCGGCATCACTGGGTCAAACGTCGAACCCGGAGGAGCTCGTCCTCGGGTCAGTGGCGACCGTCCAGCGCGACGCCGATGATCTCGTTCGGCAGGCGGAGTCGATCGAGTCGACCGGTACGTCCATCGGTTCGCGCACCGTGGCGCAGTGGGAGGGCACGGCCGCCGACGGATACGCCGATCGGCGCGACGAGCTGGCCCGACGGCTCAGCGCCGTCGGCCAGGTGTACCGATTCGCAGCGGACGCACTCTCGTCCTACGCCGACGTGCTTGCTTGGGGCCAAGGGCGAGCGGCGTACGCGGTCGAGCTCTGGGATCGCGGGGCCCGGCAGTCCTTGGAGGCGGCGCGTCAGCCGGGCCGAGTCGTCCTCGGTGACCGCGTCGTGGGTAACGCCATGCCGCCGACGAGCGCCTCGGACCCAGGGCTTGCGGTCAAGCAGCAGGCCCAAGCCGTGCTCACGGACGCCCGATCGGTCGTCGCCGCCGCTGGTGATGCGACAGCCGCCGTCCTTTCCCAGTTGAGCGAGGGACTCCCGGACGGGAAGTGGCACGCGTCATCGTTCGCCGGTGGCGTCTGGTCCTGGTTGAAAGGCATCGTCTCCATGGCGTGGGACTTCAGCCTCGTCCGTGTCGTCGTCGATCCTGATGGTGCGGCGACGAGCGCTGTCGCGGTCTGGGACTCGGCGACCGGTGCGTATCGACTGATCACCGAGGACCCCATCGGCTCCGTCGACGTCCTGGCCGACGGGCAGACCCGCCGGGACGACCCCGCACGGTGGTGGGGGCAGCTCGCCCCCGACATCGCCCTGACCGCTGTAGGCGGAGCGGGCGTCGCTGCTCGCGTGGCGTCCGGGGCTCGCGCCGGGCACCGCATCGAGGAATCCATGGTGGTCACCGAACGCGTCACGGTCGGACGCACGGGGTACACGGCCGACGAACTCATGACCCCGACTCCCGGGGACGGCCCGATGTCCTTCCAGTTCAAGGACACCTGGAGCACAGACCAGCTACGAAATGCCTCTGAGCACCTCGATCTTGCCAACGCCGCGCGTCTGCGCGGTGAGCTCGCGCCCGACGGCCGCGTCTCGACGGCCGGAGAGCTCCGCGACGCGGCCGACTACGCCGCGCGCCAGGAACGACTCCGCGCTGAACGCGCCGGTGATCCCTACGGCGACCAGGTGGCGGGTCACGGCCCCGACACTACGTGGACCGGTCAACCGGAACCGCCGTTCTGGCAGCGTCAGGACTCGTCGGTAAACTCGTCGTTCGGAGCCCAGGCCCGAGGATTCCCGCTCGGGTCCACGCCGACGATCTTCGAGGGGCGACTACCGGACGGGACCCTCATCCGGGGAAGCTGGGATTGGAGCCCGCAATGACCCAGACCCTGTCGTGGGGAGTGCTCGTCGGCGAGATGCTCGCGCGGCGGCTGTCGATCTCCCAGATCGCCCCCGCCATGTTCCCCGAGACGCTCCCCGGTGTGCGCGCGACCGATGCCGACATCGCTGAGGCGAGCGATCGCCTCGGGTTCGATCTCGATCCGCAGCACGAGGCGGTGCTCAGGGAGGGCAACGGATGGGCGGACGTCTTCGCGTACGGAGACGTCCTCGCCACGTCGGACCTGGGCGCCGGGCCTCGGTGGAAGCGCGCAGACGCTCTGCTCGCGAGCTACTACGACGACGGGCCGGCCACCGGTTTCCCGCCGCGTGATCGCGTCTACCCGATCCACGTGGCCGACAACGCCGTCTTCGTGATCGACAGGTCCGGTCCCGTCACCGACGGCGGCCAGCCGGTGTTCTGGCTCTCCGACGAGCTGCTCGGGGAGTGGCCCAACGTGTACGAGTACTGGCTGGCGGGGTTGACGATGCTCGAGCGGTTGGCCGCTCGCGTCGCAGCGGATGCGCGCGCAGGCCGGATCTAAGTACGCGCGACCAGCTAGCGTCACCCGCATGCGAGGTGACGAGGAGCGCGTGGTCTCGGCGTTCTGCCGCTGGCTGGACGGTCAGGGCTGGGCCGTGCAGCGCGAGGTCGACTTCTGCGACGTGGTGGCTCGTCGGGACGATGAGACGTTGTACGCGGAGGCCAAGGGCCGCACGGCCGCGATCGGGCTCGACGTCGACACGTTGTACGGGCAGCTGCTGCGGCGCGTGCCCCTGCACGACACCGGGTCGGCACGGTTCGGCGTCGTCGTGCCGACAGAGGCGCGCGCTGCCGCGCTGCGCGTCCCCGAGGCGACGCGGCGACTGCTGCGCGTCACGGTGTACGTCGTGGACGAGGGTGGCCAGGTGGAAACCGTGTCCGCATCAGCGCCCGTCGACGGCCCGACGGACTTCCCCGCGTCGCCGTCGACCTGACGACCGCCCTGCTACCAGTCGACGGGTTCGTCTCCGCGCGCCTGCGCGAGCGTGAACGCCCGCTCGCGCCCGGCGAGGGGATCGGTGCGTTCGAGGATCAGACCCTCGCCGTCCAGGGCGTAGAAGCCGGCATCGAACGGACGCAGCCCGAACTGCCGCACCGTCGAGGCACGGGTTCGTCCCGCGATCACCTCGGCGCTCTCCGCCGGGCGGCCCGGACGAAGGCCACCGACCTCGTGACCGGGAGCCAGCGTGCCTCCGAGCAGCAGTGCGTCCTCGGGGCCCGACCCCGCTCGTGTTCGCGGCGGCGACGCGCCCCCGGTGGCGCCCGCCCCTCCGACCGAGCGCACGATGATCACCCGGGTGGTGATCAGACGAGGCCGACGCCGTGCGCCGTGGGGGCCTCCTCTTCCTCGAAGGCAGGGAAGTTGTGCTTCGCGAACTGGCTCACGCCACGGATCGTCGCGATGTTGACCCCCGCGCCGAGCACACCGCCGGCCACGGGAACGAACTTCCCCAGGTTGATGACGCCCTTGGTGCCGAACTTGGTGAGAAGCCTGAAGCCGACCTTCTTGTTGATCTCGATCAGCACCTTCCCCGGCAGCTTCTTCAGCACCGCGAGCGCGCTCTTCGTGCCGAGCTGCGCTCCGATGTCCGCCACCACCGCCGCACCGGCGGATCCGATCAGTGTCAGGACGATGACGGACCGCACCTCGTCCGAGCGCACGTCGTACCCGCGCAGCACCGCGATCGCGCCTGCGCACCGTGCCGCACTCGCGTACAGCGCGGTCACGTCCGCGGGCAGCGTGACGGCGGCGACGGTGAAGCCCCCGAACCCGGTGGCGAAGCCCGTGGCCGCGACGATCCGGGTGTGCGTCGCGATCAACCGCGCGATGGCGCGCTCCGGGTCGCCATGAGACTCGAGGTGCTCCGCCGCGATCTGCTCCGCACCTTTGATCGGCCCGACGCCGTCGACGCCCCAGGAGAGGATCTTCTGCACGACGGCCTGAGCAGCCTCGGCGGTTCTCGACTCCTCGCCACCCGCCTTCGGCGTGTCGTCGGTCTCCAGAGGGTGCGCGGTGGTGGTCATGAGTCGTCCTTCCAGTTGGGGCAGACGCGAACGTAACGACTCAGTCGGCGACCCCGGCAGACCCGTTCGGGTCACGCGCGGCCCGGCCGATCGCGGAGAAGCGCGGCGCTTCCACGGGTGCGGAACTCGGGAGTCGGGCGTGATCTCCCCCACCTGCACCAGGCGGTCGTTCAGGTACGCGATCCGGCGATCGTCCACCACGGTCCGACGGCCATCGACCTCGACCAGCTCGTCCTTCGCGCCCGAGTGTCCAGCCGCCGCAGCGCCTCCCTCAGCAGGCTCCTCGACGACAGCAGCTCCGCCAGCAACTCGCACCGGCGCCGGCCCCGGGGCAGCTTCGAGCAACTTCTGGCAACCGGTTGTCCCCCACCGCTGCCCCGCACCACGCTGCTGACCACCCGGGCGGCACCGACGCCGCCCACACTCCGGGAGGGACGGCCATGGAGCACACCTGGCGCTGGTTCGGCGACCGCGACCCGATCACCCTGGCCCAGGTGCGCCAGACCGGTGCCACCGGCGTCGTCACCGCCCTGCACGACATCCCGAACGGCGAGGTCTGGCCGGTCGGGGCGATCGAGGCCCGCCGCGAGCAGATCGAGGCGGCCGGCCTGGTGTGGTCCGTCGTCGAGAGCGTGCCCGTCCACGAGGACATCAAGCGCGGCGGCCCGCTCCGTGACCGCGCGGTGGCCGCGTACCAGCAGACGATCCGCAACCTCGCGGCCTGCGGCGTCGACCTGGTCTGCTACAACTTCATGCCCGTCCTGGACTGGTCGCGCACGGACCTCGGCTACCCGCTCGACGACGGCACCTGGGCGCTGCGGTTCGACGCCGACCAGCTGGCGGCGTTCGACCTGTTCCTGCTCCGCCGCCCCGGCGCGGCGGCCGAGTACGACCAGGAGCAGACCGCCCGGGCACGCGCGGTGCTCGACGCCTTGGACGACGCGGCGCGTGAGCGGCTCGTCGACACGATCCTCCTCGGCCTGCCCGGGTCGGAGGAGCGGTACACGCTCGGCGAGTTCCGCGACGCCCTCGCCACCTACGACGACGTCGATGCCGACGCGCTGCGCGGGAACCTGACGTCGTTCCTGCGGGAGGTCGTGCCCGTCGCCGAGGAGGTCGGCCTACGGCTCGCGATCCACCCCGACGACCCGCCGCGCCCGCTGTTCGGGCTGCCGCGCGTGGTGTCCACCGCCGAGGACGCGCAGCACCTGCTCGACGCCGCGCCGTCCCCCGCCAACGGGCTGACCATGTGCGTCGGGTCGTACGGGTCGCGGGCGGACAACGACGTCGTCGCGATGACGGAGCGGTTCGCGCAGCGGATCTACTTCGCGCACCTGCGCTCCGTCCGGCTGCAGGACGGTGGCCGGAGCTTCTACGAGGCCCCGCACATCGCCGGCGACGCGGACATGGTCGCCGTGATCGCGGCGCTCGTCGCCGAGGAGCGCCGGCGCGAGCGCGAGGGCGGCCCCCGGCTGCCCATGCGACCCGACCACGGCCAGCGGATGCTGGACGACCAGTTCCGGGAGTCGTACCCGGGCTACTCGCTGATCGGGCGGCTCAAGGGCCTCGCGGAGCTGCGCGGCGTGGAGCAGGCGGTGCGGCGGCTGGTCCCGGCGGCCTGAGCGCGCCCGTACGATCGCGGCATGGAGGCCGAGGGCGGCAGCGAGCCGACGACGACCCGCGCGCCCACGATCTACGACGTGGCGGAGGCCGCCGGCGTCGCGGCGTCGACGGTGTCCCGGACGTTCGCCCGGCCCGGCCGGGTCAACTCGCAGACCGCCGAGCGCGTCCGGGCCGCGGCCGCCGCGATCGGCTACCGGGCGAACCCGGTCGCGCAGGCCCTGTCCACCGCCCGCACCCGGATGATCGCCGTGCTGGTGTCCGACCTGGCCAACCCGATCTACGCCGAGCTGCTCCGCGGCGCGCAGGTCGCGGCGTCGGCCGCGGGCTACGGCGTGCTCGTCGAGGACACCCGCGAGGACGCGGTGGTCGAGCGGGAGACCGCCGAGCGCATCCTGCCGATGGTGGAGGGCGTGCTGCTCGCGTCGTCGCGCATGTCGGACGCCGCGATCCGGAGCATCGCCAAGCAGCGCCCGGTCGTGGTGATCAACCGGGGGCTCGCCGACGTGCCGTGCGTCGTCGCGGACGAGCAGCGGGGGACGCGGCGCGCGGTGGAGCACCTCGGCGAGGCCGGGCATCGCGACCTCGTCTACGTCGCGGGCCCGGACGCCTCGTGGCCGAACGGCGCGCGGTGGCGGGCGTTCAGCGACGCGTGCCACGAGCTCGACCTTGCGGGGCGCCGCATCGGGCCGTTCGAGCCCACCTTCGCGGGCGGGTTCGAGGCTGCCCTCGCCCTGGGCGGGGCGCGCGCGTCCGGTGTGCTGGTGTTCAACGCGCTCATGGCGGTCGGCGTGATCCGCGGGCTGCAGCAGGCCGGGCTCCGCGTGCCGGAGGACGTGAGCGTCGTGGGGTTCGACGACGTGCTGATCGGGCAGATCGTCTCCCCCGCGCTGACGACCGTCTCGACGCCGCTTCAGGCCATGGGCGCGACGGGGCTGCGCAACCTGCTCGCTGTGGTGAACGGCGCACGCTCCCGCGGCGAGCCGGTCGTGGTGCCCGCACGTCTGCTCCCCCGCGAGTCGTCCGGCACCGCGCGCCAGCCCGCCTGACGCCCAGGGCGGCGGAGACACCGAGGGCGCACGGCATCGCATGCGCCCTCGCGGTGTCTCGTGCGCCCTCGGTGGAGGGCCCGCGGCAACAGGTGGCAACCGCTTGCAGCGCACCGCGCGCGCCTCGAACCATGGCCGCCATGACGACGACGTCGACGCCCGCCCCGCCCCGGATCGCGCTGCACCGCGACCGGCTGCTGCCCGCCGAGCCGGCGACCCGGGGCATCGCGCGCGAGCTGTACGCCGCGGTGCGGGACCTGCCCATCGTGTCGCCGCACGGGCACGTGCCCGCGCAGTGGCTGGCCGACGACGTCCCGTTCCCCGACCCGACCGCGCTCCTCATCACGCCGGACCACTACCTGACCCGCCTCCTGCACGCGCGGGGCGTCCCGCTCGCCGACCTGGGCGTCGGCGTGGCCGACCCGACGTCCGCGCAGTCCCGGGCCGCGTTCCGGCTGCTGTGCCGGCACTGGCCGGTGTTCCGGGGCACACCGGTCAAGCTGTGGCTGGAGCAGGTGCTGGTGGAGGTGCTCGGCGTCGATCTGGTGCCGTCCGACGACACCGCCGACGACCTGTACGACGCCATCGCCGAGCGGGTCGCCGACCGCGGGTTCCGGCCCCGGGCGCTGTACGACCGGTTCGGGATCGACGTGCTGGCGACCACCGACGACCCGTGCGACGACCTGGCGCACCACGCCGCCCTGCGCGACGACCCCGGCTGGCACGGCCGCGTCGTCCCGACGTTCCGCCCCGACCGCTACCTCGAGGCCGGGCTCCCCGGCTGGGCCGACCGCGTCGACGCGCTGGGTGAGGCCGCCGGCGTCGACACCGGCAGCCTCGCCGGCTGGGTCGACGCGATGGAGCGCCGCCGGGCGCACTTCGCGGAGCACGGCGCGGTCTCCGCCGACCACGGGCACCGCGACGCGGTGATGGCCCCGCTGGACGCCGCGGAGGGCGAGCGGCTGTACGCCCGGGCTCGCGCCGGGCACGCCACCCCCGCCGAGGCCGAGACCCTGCGCCGCGGGCTGCTGTTCGAGATGGCGCGCATGTCCGCCGACGACGGCCTGGTGATGACGCTGCACCCCGGCGTCAGCCGCGACCACCACGCCCCCTCCCGCGAGCGCCTCGGCACCGACATCGGCGCGGACATCCCCGTCGCCGCGGAGTTCACCGAGGCGCTGCGCCCGGTGCTGCACGCGTTCGGCACGCACCCGCGGTTCCGGCTCGTCGTGTTCACGATCGACGAGACGACGTTCTCCCGGGAGCTGGCGCCGCTCGCCGGGTTCTACCCGTCCCTCTACGTCGGCGCCCCGTGGTGGTTCCTCGACGCCCCCGACGCGATGGACCGGTACCGGGCCGCCGTGACGGAGACCGCGGGGTTCGCCAAGACGTCCGGCTTCGTCGACGACACCCGGGCGTACCTGTCGATCCCCGCCCGGCACGACGCCAGCCGCCGCGCGGACGCCGCCTACCTGGCGCGGCTCGTGGCCGACCACCGGCTGACCCTCGACGAGGCGCACGAGACCGCGCGCGACCTCGTCACCACCATCCCGAGAGAGGCGTTCCGGCTGTGATCACCCTCCCCCAGCTCCGCCCGCAGGTCCGGACGGGCCTGCGCCTCTCCCGCGCCGCCGGGCACGGACGTCCCGCGGCCCCCGTGCGGGTCGTGCACCTGGGCCTCGGCGGGTTCGTCCGGGCGCACCAGGCCTGGTACACCGACAACGCGCCCGACGCCGCCGGCTGGGGCATCGCGGCCTTCACGGGGCGCTCCCGCGCGCTCGTCGAGGCGCTCGCGCCCCAGGACGGCCTGTACACGCTGGTCACGCGGGCACCCGACGGCGAGCGGCTGCGCGTCGTGTCGAGCCTGTCCGCGGTGCACGGCGGCGACGAGCACGACGCGTGGCTGGGCTACTGGGCCGACCGGGCCGTGGCCGTCGCGACGTTCACCGTGACCGAGGCCGGGTACGTCCGGGCGGCCGGCGGAGGGCTCGACACCGACCGCGAGGACGTGCGGGCGGACATCGCCGCGCTGCGCGCCGACCGGCACGCGCGCGTGCGCACGGCACCCGGGCGGGTCGTGGCCGGCCTGCGCCTGCGCCGCGCCACCGGCGCCGGACCGATGACCCTGCTGCCCTGCGACAACCTGCCGGACAACGGCCGCGCGCTGGAGCGGGTAGTGCTCGAGCTCGCCGACCTGGTCGACCCCGGGCTGGCCGAGTGGATCGTCGGGCACGTCGCGTTCGGCACCACGATGGTCGACCGGATCACCCCCGCCACGACGGACGGCGCCCGGGAGGCGGTGCGCGCCGCGACCGGGCTCGCCGACGCCGCGCCGGTGGCCACCGAGCCGTTCTCGGAGTGGGTCGTCGCCGGCGACTTCCCCGCCGGCCGGCCGGCGTGGGACGAGGTCGGCGCCCAGCTCGTCGACGACGTGCTGCCCTTCGAGCGGCGCAAGCTCTGGCTGCTCAACGGCGCGCACTCGCTGCTCGCCTACGCGGGCGGTGCGCTCGGGCACCGGACGGTGGCGGACGCGATCGCCGACCACCGGGTGCTCGGCTGGGTCGAGGCGTGGTGGGACGAGGCGAGCCGCCACCTGGCGCTGCCGCCGGACGAGATCACCGCGTACCGCCGGGCGCTGCTCGACCGGTTCGCCAACCCGCGGATCCAGCACCTGCTCGCGCAGATCGCCGCGGACGGCTCGGAGAAGCTGCCGGTGCGCGTGGCTCCGGTGCTGCGCGCCGAGTGCGAGGCCGGTCGCCTGCCGCTCGGTGCGTGCACCACGGTCGCCGCGTGGGTGCTGCGCCTCCGCGGCCACGGGGCGCCGGTGTCGGAGGCGCGGCCGGAGCGCGTGGCCGGGCTGGCGGACGGCTCGCTGGCCGACGCGGTGCGCGCGGTGCTCGGCCGCCTGGCGCCGGGCATGGGCGCGCACGAGCCGCTGGTCGCGGCGGTCCTCGACCGCGCGCGGACGCTGGAGGCCCTCGCCGCCTGACCCGCGCCGCGCCGCGCCGCCCCGCCCGTGCCGCCCGCGCCGCGCCGCCCACGCGCCCGCGCTCACCGGTCACCGGTCACCGGTCACCGGTCACCGGTCACCGGTCACCGGTCACCGATCGTCGATCACCGATCGCCGTCGAGCTTGCAGTAACTGCGGGGTTCAGGCGTGAGAACCCCGCAGCTACTGCAAGCTCGACGCGCGATGGCGGGCGGACGTCGGCGCGCGAGCGCGGCGGCGCCGACCAGCGCGCGCCCGGCGCCGCGGGCGAGCCGACGGTCAGCGGCGGAGGACCACCACCTCCGCCGGGCCCAGCGTGATCGGCTCGCCGCGCGTCCAGCGCGCGTCCGTCAGCAGGTCCACCCCCTCCGCGTGCGCCGGCACCGTCACCGGCTCCGTCCCGTGGTGCAGCACCAGGTCGACCCGGTCGCCCGCCGTCGTCACCCGGGTCGCGAGCTCCAGCCCGGGCACGTCCGCGTACGGGCCGAGCAGGTCGTGCCGTCCGAGCGCCGTTCGGACGACGTGCGCCAGCCCCGCCTGCGCCAGCTCGGTCCCGAGGTACCAGACGTGCCCCTCCGGGCCGCCGTCCGCGCCGGGCACGACGTTCCGCGTGACCGCGGGCTCGCCGGCGTAGAAGTCTGCGCCGTACCGCGCCATCACCTCGGCGCCCTCGGGGACCAGGATCTCGAAGACCATGCGCCCGTCGACGGTCGGCGCCCCGGCGCCCGCGAACGCCACCGGGTTGGCCACCGCGGGCTCCGCCGCGTCCGTCTCCGCCACCCGCACGCCGGCCAGCCCCGCGAGCGGCCCGGGCACGTCGGCGAGGAACCGCCGGTCGTCCTCGTCGACGCGCCCCGACAGGTACCCGGTCAGCACGGTTCCGCCACGACCCGCGACCTCGCCCAGCCGCGACGCCAGGTCGCCCTTCACCATGTGCAGCAGCGGCGCCGCGACCACGTCGTAGCCCGACAGGTCCGCGGTCACCGGGACGACGTCGACCTGCGCGCCGGCGTCCCAGAACGCCCGGCCCCACTCGAGCAGCGTCGGCAGGTAGCGGACCAGCCGATTCGGGCCGTCCGCCATCTCGACCGCCCACCACGAGTCCCAGTCGACCAGCAGCGCCGTCCGGGCCGGCGTCCGGGCGCCGAGCAGCACGTCCCCGACCCGCGACAGCTCGGCCCCCAGCCCGGCGACCTCCCGGAACGCGCGGGTGTCGAGCCGGCCGGAGTGGTCGAGCACCGCGCCGTGCGTCATCTCGCAGGCACCTCGGGAGGCGCGCATCTGGAAGAACAGGACCGAGTCCGCCCCGTGGGCGACGGCCTGCCAGGACCACAGCCGCACGATCCCCGGCCGGCGCACCGGGTTGACGTCGCGGGACGCCGTGACGGTCGGAGTCTGCTCCATGAGCCAGAACGGCGCGCCGTCCTTGAGACCGCGCATGAGGTCATGGGTCAGCGCGGTGCGCCACGGCTCGTCGCTGCGCGGCGGGTAGTTGTCCCACGACGCGAAGTCGAGGTGCGGCGCCCAGCGGTGGTAGTCGAGCGGCTGGAAGAACCCCATGAAGTTGGTCGTCACCGGCAGGTCGGAGTGCGCGCGGATCGCCGCCTTCTCCTCGCAGAACTGGCGGATCGCGTTGTCGGTGCTGAACCGGTAGTAGTCGAGCGTGATGCCCTGGAACGCGGTGTACCCGCGGCCCTTCCAGTGCTCGGTGAGGGCGCTCGGCGGCTCGATCTCGTCCCAGTCGGTGAACCGGTGCGACCAGAACGTCGCGTTCCACGCCTCGTTCAGCGCGTCGAGCGTGCCGTACCGGGCGCGCAGCCAGACCCGGAACTCCGCCGCGCACAGGTCGCAGTAGCAGGCTCCGCCGTCGCCGCCGTACTCGTTGCCGATGTGCCACGCGATCACCGCCGGGTGGTCGGCGTACCGCTCGGCGATGCGACCGGCGATGCCCGCGGCCAGGCGGCGGAACGCCGGGGACGACCAGCACGCGTTGTGCCGCTGGCCGTACCGGTGCTTGCGCCCCTCGAAGTCGACGCGCGTCACCTCCGGGTACGCGTGGGCGATCCACGGGGACAGCGCGCCGGTGCCGGTGGCGAGGCAGACCTGGCGGCCCTCGTCGGCCGCGCGCTGCACGATCTCGTCCAGGACCGTGAAGTCGAACGTTTCCTCGGCGGGCTGGGTGAGCGACCAGCTGAACACGCCGAGCGTCACCGTGGTGATCCGGGCGGCGTCGAAGGCGGCGTAGTCCGCGTCCCAGACGTCCTTGCCCCACTGCTCGGGGTTGTAGTCGCCGCCGTAGGCGATCGAGTCCGTGCGCGGCAGCCGCGCCGGGGTCCGCTCGGGCACGCCGGTGCGCAGCGGCTGGGCGTCAGTCATGGACGGTGAACCTCTCGGTGACGTCGGCGACGAGCGGGCGGGCCATCACGTGCAGCAGCAGCACGCCGGCCCAGGCGAGCAGCAGGGTGACCACGTCGAACGCGAGCGCGGTCACGGTCGCGCCGACCAGCAGCAGGCTCAGCACGCCGAGGCTGAACCGCCACTGCGGCACCACCTGCGCGAGCGCGATCCGCACCGCGTCCCGCAGCCGGAAGGCGAACCGCGCCTGCAGCACGGCCAGGTGCCCGCCGACGACGGACAGCAGCGCCGCGAGCACGAGGCCCGCCGGGCGGAGCGCCGCCCCGCCCGGCACCAGCTCGGCGTGCGCGGCGTTGAGCGCGAGCACCGTCAGCACGGCCAGCAGCGGCGCCCACCAGGCGAGGGTCCCGAGCGCGTCCCGGCGGTACGCGCGCCAGAACCCGCGCGACGGGGACAGGTCCTGGTCGACCTCCCACGACCGGGCCGCGGCGAGCCCAGCGACCAGCGCGGGCCCGACCGGCAGCAGCGCGACGGCGTACAGCGGCAGGTTGGCGGCGGAGCGGTCGAGCAGCACGACCAGGACGGCGGTCGGCAGCGTGGTGAGGACGAGCAGCGCCTCCAGCACCAGGACCCGGTAGAGCGCGGCGGTCCCGCGGGACAGCGCGCCGGGGCCGACCTCGCCGTCGTTCCAGGCGCGCGCGCCGCTCACCGGGCACCCCCGGCCGCGTCCGGCGCACCGGCCCCCAGCAGCCGCCCGTCGTCCGTCCACGCCGGCGCCTCGTCCGGCGCCCCGGCGACCTCGACCAGCGCGATCCCGTGCCGCCCGAGCGCGACGTCGACCGCCCACCGCCCCGCCGACGCCGACACCCGGCGCACGGTCAGGGACGGCGCCGACGCGTCGTGCAGGTCCGCGAGCGCCCGGCGGTCCGGCGCGAGCGGGCTGCCCATCGCCTGCCACGCGGCGCGGACGTTGCCTCGCTCCGCGTCGACGTGCCGCTCGGTGACCACAGCCGGGCCCGCGCCGGGCAGGTCGAGCCGCACCCGGTGCCCCGCCTCCGCCACCCGCGCGCCGTCGAGCGGCTGCCACAGCAGCGCCGAGATCCGGCCGTCGGGGTGCCGCGTCACCAGGTGGTCGTCCCCGCGGGCCAGCACCGCGGGCCCGAGCCGCGCCATGAACGCGTAGAGGTGGAACGCCGGCTTGCGCAGCTGGCGGTGGCCGAGCAGGCCGAACCCGCCGTGCAGCGGCGCGGTCGGGACGCCCTCCTCCTCGAACACGTCGCACAGCGTCCAGTAGGAGAACGAGTCGACCAGGTCGCCGCCGCCCGCCAGCACCGGCGCGAGGTACGCCGCCTGGTACGCGGTGTCGTGGATCGGGTTGTCCGGCCGGTAGGACGAGGAGAACTCGGTGATGTGCACCGGCAGCCCGTCGAGCGCGGTCCCCGCCAGCAGCGCCCGCGGCGTCGCGAGCTGCGCGAGCAGGTCCTGCGGCGGCCGCAGCGTCTGGTAGGTCCCGAACGGCACGTGCTGCGCGGGGCCGGACGTGTACGCGTGCTTGCTGACGAAGTCGCACGGCAGGCCCTCGCGCTCGACGAGGTCGGCGAACCGCGGCAGCCAGTCGTCGGCGCCGGGCGACACCGCGGGGCCGCCGACGGGGATGTCGGCGTCCACGTCCTTCACGGCGCGGGCGCTGGCGGCGTACAGGCGGTGGTACGCCGCCTCGTCGGCGCCCTCCCAGAACACCGGGAGGTTCGGCTCGTTCCACACCTCGACCGGCCAGGTGCGCACCTGCTCGATCCCGTACCGGTCGACCAGGTGAGTCAGGAGCGCGCGGACCAGCTCGGCCCACGCGTCGTGGTCCCGCGGCGGCGTCACGTTCCCGCGCCACCAGAACTGCGTCTGGTCCCCGGACGCCAGCGCGGCGGGCATGAAGCCGAGCTCGACGAACGGCGCCACCCCGGCCTCCAGCCAGGTGTCGACCACCTGGTCGACGTAGGCGAACCCGTACCGGGTGCCGGCGCGGCCGTCGTGCGACCACGGCCGGACCAGGCCCATGTCGTCGTGCAGCAGGCCGTGCGCGCGGGTGGCGCGGAACCCGATCTCGTCCTGCACGACGGCGAGCGAGTCGCGGTAGTCGGCGTGCAGCACCTCGCGGGTGCGGCCGGTGCCGACGCAGGCGCGCCAGGCGTCCGGCAGGGCGGCGACGGGCTGGGACGGGACGACGACCGGCGCGGCACCGGCCGGGGTGGTGCTGGACATGCGGGGCCTCTCGGGTGGTGCGAGCGGGAGCGGCCGCCGCCCCGGGGCGCGCGAGGGCAGTGCGCGCCCCGGGGCGACGGAGCCGGGGTCAGCCGTTGTCCGCCACGTAGCGCTCGCGCGCGCCGTTGACGATGTCGACGTACTGCGTCGCGCCCTTGGCCTCGTAGTCGGCGACGAACGCGTCCCACTCGGACAGGTCGCGCTGGCCGAGGATGAACTGGACGGTCGCCTGCGAGACGGCGTCCCGCAGCGTCGTGTCGATCAGCGCGAGCTGCTCGCTCTCGGTCTCGTCCAGCGGGGCCGGCGGGGCGAGGTCGATCATGTCGTAGTCGGCGACGGACTCCTGGAACGCGATCTCGTCCTCGGAGAACGTCGACCACAGCAGCTCGGTGGCCCCGCCGTAGGCGAAGTTGCCGCCCGCGAAGCCGAAGTCCTTCTGCAGGTGCTTCGTGCCCGACGGGTTCAGCCCGACGTAGTCGACGTCGGCGGCGAGGGTGCGGGTGCCGTCGGCGGCCTTCTCGAAGGTCGTGCCCTCGACGCCCCACTTGGTGAACTCCTGGCCCTCGTCCGAGTAGAACAGCCAGTCGATGAACTGCATCATCGCGACGAAGTTCGGCGAGTCCGCCGCGTCCGCGTTGATCATGATGCCGTTCTCCGTCTGGGAGACGGGGTTCAGCACGCAGCCGGCGTCCCCGCACGGGAACGGCATCTTCGCGACCGTGGCCTCGGGCGCGTTCGACGCGAGACCGGGCTCGTACTCGTTGACGATGCTCTGCGCGTTGGCGCCGATCGCCACCGACTTCCCGGTGACGAACTTCTGGATCGCGGAGTCGTCGTCCTGCGTGAAGCTCTCCGGGTCCATCAGGCCGTCCGCCACCAGGCCGTGGAAGTACTCGACCATGGCCTTGTACTCCGGCATGGCGGCGGTGGCCACGAACTCGTCGGCGTCGCCGTCCCAGGTGGCGTTGTTGTAGCCCCACCCGCCGGCGGTGCCGAACCCGAGCGCCGCGATGTTCAGCAGGTTGCCGCCCGGGTAGGTCTCGGAGAACCGGTCGGAGAACGGGTACTCGTCCGGGTTCGCCTCCTTGATGGCCTCGAGCGTGGTGCGGAACTCGTCCCACGAGGTCGGCACGTCGAGGCCTAGCTCGTCCAGCACGTCGGTGCGCAGCGCGATCGAGTAGTCCTGCCACGGCGCCTCGTGCAGGCCGGGCAGCACGTAGAACTTGCCGTCCGCCTGGCGGAGCTGGTCGATGTTCGCCTCGAGCCCCCAGTCGGCGACCTTCTGCTGGAAGTTCGGCATGAGGTCGACGTAGTCGGACACGGGGAGGATCGCGCCGGACGACACGAACGCGTCCTCCTGGCCCGGGTACGTCTTGGCGATGATGTCCGGGGCGTCGCCCGCGCCGATCAGCAGGCTGCGCTTCTGCTCGTAGTCGCTCATCGGGACGAGCGTCGGGTCGAGCGTGACGTCGGTGCGCGCGGTGATCTCGGACCACAGGAGCCAGTCGTCCTGCGACGGGTAGTTGGGGTGGTCGGAGAACAGCAGCGAGAAGGAGAGCGGCTCGGTGGCGGTGAACTGGTCGCCGGCGGCGTAGTCCTCCATCGCGCCGGTCCGGTTGTCGAGGCCCGAGGTCTCCTCGTCGCCCTCGGACCCGCCGGAGCAGGCGGTCAGGGCCAGGGCGAGGGCGGCGACGGCGGCGAGGCCGCGCGCCCGCGTGCGCTGGGACATGGGTGTTCCTTTCGTGACGAACATCGTCGTTTGTCGCGGGAGGGGAGAGCAGCGGGGGTCAGCCCTTGACGGAGCCGAGCATCACCCCCGAGACGAAGTACCTCTGGACGAACGGGTAGACGCAGAGGATCGGGAGGACGGTGAGCACCATCGTCACGGACTGGATGTTGGCCGAGACCTGCGCGACGTCGGCGGCCGCGGCGCCCGTGGACTGGGCGGTCGACGACCCGGCGATCAGGTTGCGCAGGTAGACGGTGACCGGGAACAGCTCGGACTTGTCCATGTAGAGGAACGCCGCGAACCACGAGTTCCAGAAGCTCACCGCGTAGAACAGCAGCATCGTGGCGATGACCGCCTTCGACAGCGGGATGACGATCTTCCACAGGATCCGGTAGGTGCCCAGGCCGTCGATCTGCGCGGCCTCCTCGAGCTCCGCCGGCAGGTTCTCGAAGAACGCCTTCATCACCAGCAGGTTGAACACGCTGATCGCGTTCGGCAGGACGATCGCCCACAGCGAGTTCTTCAGCCCGAGGCTCGTGATGAGCACGTAATTCGGGATGAGGCCGCCGTTGAAGAACATCGTGAACACGGCGATCCCGATCAGGACCGTGCGCCCGCGCAGGTGGTGCTTCGAGATGACGTACGCATAGCAGGTGGTGAGCACGAGGGCGATGGCCGTCGCGACCACCGTGTAGATCACGGTGTTCTTGTAGTTGGTCCAGAACATCGCGTCGCTCATGACGAGCTCGTACGTCGTCAGGTTGAACCCGACCGGCCAGATGTTGACCTGCCCGGACCGGATCGCGGTGTCCGAGCTGAACGACCGCGCGATGATCATGAGGAACGGGTAGAGGGTCACGGCGACGACACCGAGCATCGCCACCACGTTGAAGACCTTGAACACCCGGTACCCGCGGGAGTCCTTCATCAGGGAGCCCTTGCGCGCCGGCAGGGGGCCGGCGGCGGTCTCGACGGTCGTCACCACAGGCTCGCTCCCACCGCTCGCTTCGAGATCGCGTTCGCGGAGAGGATCAGCGTCAGGCCGATGATCGACTCGAACAGCCCGATGGCCGCCGCGTACGAGAAGTTGTTGGACACCAGGCCGACCCGGTACAGGTACGTCGAGATGACGTCCGCCGTCGGGTAGGTCAGCGGGTTGTACAGCAGCAGGACCTTCTCGAACCCGACCGCCATGAACGTGCCGATGTTGAGGATGAGCAGCGTGACCATCGTCGGGCGGATGCCCGGCAGGGTGACGTGCCAGGTCTGCTTCCACCGGTTCGCACCGTCGATGCGCGCGGCCTCGTAGAGGCTCTCGTCCACCGTGGTCAGCGCGGCGAGGTAGAGGATCGTGCCCCAGCCGACGGTCTGCCAGACCTCGCTCGACACGTAGATCGCGCGGAACCACTCGGGCTGCTGCAGGAACGGCACCGCGTCCCCGCCGAGCGCCGTGACGACCTGGTTCACCGTGCCCTCCAGCGAGAGCAGCTGGAACAGCATGCCGGCGATGATGACGATCGACAGGAAGTGCGGCAGGTACGACACCGACTGCACGAACCGCTTGAATACCCGCGAGCGCAGCTCGTTGAGCAGCAGGGCCAGGACGATCGGCAGCGGGAAGCAGAACAGCAGCGTCAGTGTCCCGATGACCAGCGTGTTCCGGAAGACCATCCAGAAGGTCGGGTCGGACAGGAACATCTCGACGTAGCGGAAGCCGACCCACTCCTCGCCGAAGATGTTGCCGCCGGCGCGGAACTTCCGGAACGCGATGACGTTGCCGAGCATCGGCGTGTACCGGAACACCGCGAAGAAGATGAGCGGCAGCAGGGCGAGCGAGTAGAGCTGCCAGTCCCGGCGCAGCGCGGTCCGCCACGGCACCTTGCCGGCCGCCCGGCCGCGCGGTCGGGCGGGGCGGCGCCGACGGCGCCCGGGATCCGCGGCCGGCGTGATCTCCGCCGCCGGTCCGGCCGGGCCCGCCGGGACGGGCGCCGGCGTGGCGATCTCGGGGCCCTGGACGGTCATGCCCGCACCGCCTCGCCGACGCGCACCGCGGTCGTCGCGACCAGCTGCCGGTCGTGGCCCACGGCGCGGCGGTCGCCGACCAGGACCAGCGGCACGGTGTGGTGCACGTCGGCGCTCGACCGGGCGACCCGCAGCTCCACCTCGCCGGGCTCGACGACGAGGCCGCCGTCCACCCCGGCGAACGCGGTGAGGTCCGCGTGCAGCGTGAAGGTCACGGTCGCCTCAGCGCCCGGTGCCAGCTCGACCCGGCGGTAGGCCACCAGGAACGCCTCGGGCCGGGTCACCTCGGCGACCGGGTCGTGCAGGTACACCTGGACGACGTCCGCGAGCGGCCGGTCCTCGGGGTTGCGCAGCACGACGTCGACGCGGACCTCGCCGTCGACCGGCCAGTGCTCGGCCTCGCACGTGACGTCGCCCCACTCGAGGTCGGCGTAGGACGCGCCGTGGCCGAACGGGAACAGCGGCGTCGGGTCCAGGCTCGACACCTGCGTCCTCCGCCCGAGCGGCGGGGCGAGGTACGTCGAGGGCTGCGAGCCGGGGTCCCGCGGGATGCCGACGGGCAGGTGGCCCGACGGGTCGACGGCGCCGGTCAGCACCCCGGCGATCGCCGGCCCGCCCTGCTGCCCCGGGAAGAACGTCTGCACGAGCGCGCCCGCCCGGCCGACGAAGGCGCCGAGCGCGTACGGGCGACCGGACAGCACCAGCACGACGACCGGTGTGCCGGTGGCGAGCACGGCCTCGACCAGGGCGTGCTGCTCGCCCGGCAGCCGGAGGTCCGGCGCGTCGTTCCCCTCCCCCGAGGTGCCTCGGCCGAACAGCCCGGCCTGGTCGCCGACCACGACGACCGCCACCTCGGCCTCGGCCGCGAGCGCCACCGCCTCGGCGAAGCCGTCCCGGCCGGGAGCCTCGACCTCGCAGCCGCGGGCGTGCGCGACCTCGACGCCGTGCGCGGCGCGCAGTGCGTCGAGCACCGTCGGGATCTCGATGCCCATCGCGTGGTCGGGGTGGTGCACGCCGACGTGCGCGGGGAACGAGTAGCAGCCGAGCATCGCGTACGGGTCGTCCGCGAGCGGCCCGACGACGGCGACGCGGGCGGCGGGCGCCAGCGGCAGCGTGCCGCCGGCGTTCTCCAGCAGGACCACGGCCTCCTGGGCGAGGCGCAGGGCCGTGGCCCGCTGGTCCTCGCCGTCGAGGGCGACGGCGCCGGTCGCCGCAGGGGCGTCCGGGCTCCAGCCCGGGTCGAGCAGTCCCAGCTCGATCTTCTGGGTCAGCACCCGGCGCAGCGCCCGGTCGACGAGCGCCTCCGGGACGTGGCCCGCCTCGACGGCCGCGACCAGCGGCTCGCCGTACGCGTGCACCGAGGGCAGCTCGACGTCGATCCCGGCGGCCAGAGCGCGGCCCGCGGCCTCGCCGTCCGTCGCGGCGACCCGCTGCAGCGTCCGGAGGAACGCGACGGCGAAGTAGTCGGCGACGACCACGCCGTCGAACTCCCACGCGTCGCGCAGCAGGCCGGTGAGCAGGCGCCGGTCCGCGGCGGCGGGCACCCCGTCCACCTCGGCGTAGGAGTTCATCACTGACCGGGCGCCGCCCTCGCGGAGCGCCATCTCGAACGGTGGGTAGAACACGTCGGCCATCTCGCGCGGCCCCGCCGACACCGGCGCGTGGTTCCGGGCGGCCCGCGACGCGGAGTACCCGGCGAAGTGCTTGAGCGTCGCGACCGTGCCGGCGCTCTCCAGGCCGCGCACGTAGGCGGCCCCGACCGTGCCGACCAGGTACGGGTCCTCGCCGATCGTCTCCTCGACGCGGCCCCACCGGTAGTCGCGGACGACGTCGAGCACCGGCGCCAGGCCCTGGTGCACGCCGACGGACCGCATCGACCCGCCGATCTGCGCCGCCATCTCCTGCACGAGCTCCGGGTCGAACGTCGCGCCCCAGGACAGCGGCACCGGGTACGCGGTCGCGCCCCAGGCGGCGAACCCGGCGAGGCACTCCTCGTGCACCTGGGCCGGGATGCCGAACCGGTTCGCGGCGACGACCGCGCGCTGGGCCCGGGCGAGCGAGCGCGCGCCCTGCGCGGGGTCGACGGGCGCGGTGCCGAACGGCCGGGTCAGCTGGCCCAGGCCGTCGGCGATCACGTCCACGAACGCCGGGCCGTGCTGCGTCATGTCGCCCTGGTGCGGCGCCACGTCGCCGCCCGAGGCGTCCGCGCCGACCCACAGCCCGACGAGCTGGCTGGTCTTCTCCCGGAGGGTCATCGCGGCCACGAGGGCCTCGGCCCGCTCGGCCACCGGCCGGCGCACATCGCGCCAGACGGGAGGTGCTGCGTCGCTCATGTGAAGTCCACTTCGTCGTGGGTCCGGCGGGCCGCCGTTTCGAAACTTGCGTTGCAGCCACCGATACTGTTTCACCCGCACCGTAGGCGTGACCGCCGACGTCCGTCAACCGTCGCGATGCCTCTGCCGCTGAGCAGGAGCGTGCGCTACAGTCGGGATCCGCTGCTCGTCAGCGACAGTTTCGAAGGGGAACCATGCCGAGAGGCCGCACGACGATCGCCGACATCGCCAGCGAGGTGGGCGTCTCGATCCCGACCGTGTCGAAGGTCCTGAACGGCCGCGCCGACGTCTCCGAGGCGACCCGTGCCCGCGTCGAGGCCGCGCTCGAGCGGCACGACTACCGCAAGCCCGTCGCCACGCGCGCCGGCGGCGCCGGCGTCCGACTGCTCGACCTGGTGTTCCACGCCGCCGACAACCTGTGGGCGCAGGAGATCATCAAGGGCGTCGAGCAGGTCTGCGGCCCCGAGCGGGTGGGCGTGGTGCTGTCGGAGCTCGGCGGCGAGCACCGCCCGCGGCAGGAGTGGATCGACGACGTCATGGCGCGCCGCCCCCTGGGCGTGCTGCTCGTGCTGTCCGACCTCGACGCCAAGCAGCGGCACCAGCTCGAGTCCCGCACCATCCCGTTCGCCGTGGTCGACACCCAGGGCGCCCCACCCGCGGGCGTGCCGACCGTCGGCTCGAACAACTGGAACGGCGGGCTGTCCGCGACCCGCCACCTGCTCGCGCTCGGGCACCGCCGGCTCGGCGTGATCTCGGGCCCGGACGACATGCTGTGCTCCCGCGCCCGGGTCGACGGCTTCCGCAGCGCGCACGACGAGCTCGGCGTGCCGTGGGACCCGGCGCTGATCCGGTGGGGCGCGTTCGACGCCGCCAGCGGGTACCGGCACGGGCGCGACCTGCTCGACCGGCCGGATCGGCCGACCGCCGTGTTCGCCGGGTCGGACTACCAGGCGCTCGGCGTGCTGCGCGCGGCCCGGGAGCTCGGGTTGCGCGTCCCCCAGGACGTGTCGGTGGTCGGGTACGACGACCTGCCGATCAGCCAGTGGCTCGACCCCGGGCTGACGACCGTGCACCAGCCGCTGCGGGAGATGGCGTCGCTGGCGACCCGGATGCTGCTCACGCTGTCCGCCGGCGGGCAGCCGCCGTCGATGCAGGTGGAGCTGGTGACGGAGCTGGTGATCCGGTCGTCGACGGCGCCGCCTGCTGGGGTGGTCTCGGCGTGAGCGGGGGGTTGGGCGCGGGGGTGCTGGACGGGGTCCTCGACGCGCTGGAGGGGCTCGACCCGCACGCGCTGGTCGTCGCGCGCCACGGCACCGTCCTGGCCCGCGCGACGTGGGCGCCGTACGACGCGTCGCGCGCGGCGCTCGTCTACTCGGTGTCGAAGTCCGTGACCGCGCTGGCCGTGCTGCTGCTGGAGTCCGAGGGGCGGCTGTCGCTGGCCGACCCGGTCGACCGGCACCTGGACCTGCCGAACCCGCACGGCATCACGCTGCGGCACCTGCTCACGATGACCACCGGGCACAGCCGGGAGCAGACGTCCGTGATGCCGGTCGACCCGGCGGTGCTGCTGACGACGACGCCGGCGTTCCCCGTCGGGTCGCGGTTCGCGTACTCCTCCCCCGCGACGTGCACGCTCGGCCGCGTCGTGCACGCCGTCGCCGGGGCGCAGCCGACCGAGTACCTGCGGCCGCGGCTGCTCGAGCCGCTCGGCATCGGGGCGCGGTGGTGGCGGGCCCTGGACGAGGTGGAGCAGGGGTTCTCCGGGCTGCACCTGACGGTCGACGACCAGGCGCGGCTCGGGATGGCGCTGGCGGCGGGCGGGTTGGCGTCGGACGGGACGCGGGTGCTGCCGGTGTCCGTGGTCGAGGCTCTGGCGTCGGGGTTCGTGCCGACCGCTGGGACCTTCGTCGCGGACCACGAGGGCGCCGAGCCGGACACCGCCGACGACGACTGGGCGCTCGGGTACGGGTACGGGGTCTGGCGCAGCCGGCACGGGTACCGGATGGACGGGGCGTACGGGCAGTTCACGCTCGTCGTGCCGGAGACCGGGGTCGTCGTGGCGTACCAGGGCGCGGCGACGGACACGCAGCGGGTGCTCGACGTGCTGTGGGGGCTGGTGGCGGCGGCCGGGTCGTCGGACCCGTCGGACGCGTCGGACGCGGGGGCGTCGGTCGTCGAGCGGGACTCGTGGGCCACGCGGGACCGGTACGTCGCGTCGGACGCGCCCGCGCTCGACGTGGCGGGGTGGACGCTCGCCGACGCCGAGGACGCCGGGTGGCGGCTCGTGGTGCCGGCCGCGGACGGTCAGCCCGGCGGCGTCGTCGAGCTGCACCCCGACGCGTGGACGCGGGGATCGCTGGCGCTGGGTTCCGGCGACGCGGCGTCGGGCGCGCCGAGCGACCCCGTCCCGTACGGCGTCGTGCCGGTCGCCGCGCGCGCCGAGCGGCTGCCCGACGGGTCGGTGCGCGCGCACGTCGTCGCGACCGCCTCCCCGCACCGCCTCCTGCTGACCCGCGCCGCCGACGGCGGTCTGTCCGCCCGCTGGCACACCGCGCCGCTGTGGCAGCCGACGCTCGCCACCCTGCTCGTCCCGCCGCTGGTCGCTGCGCCGGCGCGGGGACCGTCCTGATCCACCGACCCACCACCGGAGCCATGACCCACGACAACGCCGTCGCCGTCACCGTCCACCCCGCCTGGCTGCCTGACGCGGCCCTGGCCCCGCTGCGGGAGCTGCCGTCCGCCGTCCTCGGCTCGGGGCCGTGCCTGGACACCGCCCGCGCCGAGCTGGGCGCGTCGCCGTCCGCGTCCACCGCCGATGCCGCGCTGGTCGTCGCCGCGGTGTCGGATGTCGGGTCGCCGGCGTCTGTCGGGCTGACACAGCTGCCCGAGGTCCCGGCCGGGGGCCACGCGATCGTCCGGACCGCGGACCGCACGGTGGTGCTGGGCGCCGACGGGCCGGCGGCGCTGCGCGGGCTGTACGCGGTGGTGCGGGAGGTGGCGGTGGCGCGGCTGTCGGGGGTCGCCCCGGGTCCGGGCACGGTGCTCAGCGCGCCGGAGCAGCCGCTGCGGATGCTCGACCACTGGGACAACGTCGCCGTCCACCCGGTGATGGGCCAGGTGGAGCGCGGGTACTCGGGCGGCTCGATCTTCTACGCCGACGGCGAGGTCCGAGCCGACCTGACCCGGGTCCGGGACTACGCCCGGCTGCTCGCCGCGACCGGCGTCGAGGCGGTGGGGATCAACAACGTCAACGTGCACGCCCGCGAGGCCCGGTTGCTGACGGACGGGCTCGGTGACGTCGCGCGGATCGCCGACGTGTTCCGGGGGTACGGCATCCGGATCTTCCTGTCGGTGTCGTTCGCCTCGCCTCGGTTGCTCGGGGGGCTCGACTCCGCGGACCCGCTGGACCCGGACGTGGCGGCCTGGTGGGCGTCGGCGGCGGACCGGGTGTACGCCGCGGTGCCGGACTTCGGCGGCTTCCTGGTCAAGGCCGACTCCGAGGGCCAGCCCGGCCCGTTCGCGTACGGCCGCAGCCACGCCGACGGCGCGAACATGCTCGCCGCAGCGCTGCGCCCGCACGGCGGCACCGTGCTGTGGCGGGCGTTCGTCTACAACCACCGGCAGGACTGGCGGGATCGTCGGACGGATCGCGCGCGGGCCGCGTACGACCACTTCGCGCCGCTGGACGGGACGTTCGACGACAACGTGGTGCTGCAGGTCAAGCACGGGCCGATGGACTTCCAGGTGCGGGAGCCGCTCTCCCCCGTGCTGGCGGCGATGCCGCGGACGCGGCTGGCGCTCGAGCTGCAGGTGACGCAGGAGTACACCGGGCAGCAGCGGCACGTCTGCTACCTCGCGCCCGCCTGGCGGGAGTACCTGGGGTTCCGGCTGGACGGTGCGCGGTCGGTGGCGTCGATCGTCGCCGGTGCCGGCGGCGGTGGCGCGCCGGCGGGCGGCGTGGCGGCGGTGTCGAACGTCGGGGACGACGAGTTCTGGACCGGGCACCCGCTGGCGCAGGCGAACCTGTACGCGTTCGGGCGGCTGGCGTGGGACTCGACGCTGACGGCCGAGGATGTGCTGGACGAGTGGATCGCGCTGACGTTCGCCGGTGCGGCGGGGCCGGACCTGGCGCGGGTCCGTCCGGCCCTGCACGAGGTGATGGACGGCTCGTGCCAGCGGTACGAGGGGTACACCGCACCGCTGGGCGTCGGGTTCATGGTGACGCCGGGGACGCACGGCGGGCCGTCGGTCGACGGGTACGAGTACTCGCCGTGGGGGACGTACCACTTCGCCGACCGGGACGGGATCGGGGTCGACCGGTCGTCGGCCACCGGGACGGGGTTCGCGGGGCAGTTCCCGTCGCCGTGGCGGGAGACGTACGAGTCGGTCGAGACGTGCCCGGACGAGCTGCTGCTGTTCTTCCACCACGTCCCGTACTCGCACGTGCTGGGGTCGGGGAAGACCGTGGTCCAGCACATCTACGACTCGCGCGCCGACGCGGTGGAGGGGCTCGGCGGGGTCGAGGCGGCGTGGGAGTCGCTGGCGGACCTCGTGGGCTCGGCGGTGCCGGTGGCGTTCGACGCGCGGGTGCGGGAGCGGCTGGACGGGCAGCGGGCGTCGGCCGTGGAGTGGCGGGACCAGGTGCGGAGCTACTTCTGGCGGAAGTCCGGGGTCAAGGACGCGTCGGGGCGGGTCGTGTACTGAGCCGGAGTAAGCCGCGTACCTCGTCGAAGTCGAACGACATCCCGCATGCGTACGCGGTGGAGCCGCCGGCCAGGCCGCCGCGGGGCCGTCACTTCCGGGGGCGGACACGTGGAGCCTGAGGACGCCGCGACCTCGTTGTGGAGGCCTCGCGCGAACTGCCGCGCGCGCACGGCCGCCCGGCTACATTCGCAGCCGAGGGGGCAACGATGGCAGAAGGTCGTGTGAAGCGGTGGTTCGTCGTCGCAGCGGCTGCGACGCTGGCAGCGGTGATCGGGTACACCGTGTCGTTCTCGATCGCTTTCGATCGTGGCGATGCGGGGCAGGACCCGGGCCCCGCAGGAGCCATCGTGTGGCCCGCGGCACTGATCTCCCTGGCCGGTTCGATCGCGAGCGTCACGCTGATGACCGTGTGGCTCTCACGGCGCGGCAGCCGGGCAGCGAGCGCGTAGACGAGGGGCGGATCTTGGGACGCGGCCTTCCTCGGCGGAGGCGGACGACGTCCTGAACGTGCGTACGCGGTGTGTGCGCAGGCTGGAATCCGAGCGGAGCCGCCGGGCCCGGGCGGGGCGCGTCTTAGGCCCGCGACGTCGGTCATCGGGAGCTACGCCTCACCGAGCACCGCCGGATGTCCGGTGCGCCGGCGGCGTCGCACGCCCGCGGAGCCAGTCGGGCAGGTGCTCCGGATCCCGCGGGAACCGGCGCAGGTCCTCCCGCCAGGCCTCCGGCGCGAACTCCATCAGGGGCGCGTTCTCATAGTCGACCTCGATGCTGATCCGCCCAGCCGCCTCAACCGCGACACGCGCGGTGAACCAGGTGCCGAGCCGGGGCCGGTAGACCGCGCGACGGAACTCACGGAGCAGCCGTGTCCCCTCGCGGGGGACCGGACCGGTCACCTTGACCACGCTGCCGTCCGGCATGCGCACCCCGAGCCGGCTGCGGGTCTCCGGCCCGACGCACACGACTGTGAGGTCAACGGCGACCCAGCCGGGCGGCGCCACCCGCTCGAGGGCGGTCCCGATCGCCTGGTACCTCCCCGAGACGCGCGCTAGGTGTACTCACCAAGACCGTTGTTGACGTGAAGAGAGACCTCCGGGTCGAGTTGGAGCTGTCTAGGAACCGACTCTGACCAACGGAGGTCTCTCGTGTCCCACGCTAACGCCCGGCTGACCCCTGCCGGCAGGTTGACCATGGTTCAGCGGATCGCTGCGGGCCGTCCGGTCGCGCATGTCGCCGCGGAGATGGGGGTCTCCCGCACGACCGCGTGGCGGTGGTGGCGCCGGTTCCAGGCCGAGGGGCCGGCGGGCCTGGTCGACCGGTCGAGCGTGGCTCACAGCCACCCGCGGCGGACCGCGGCGTGTGTCGAGACCCGGGTGCGGATCGCCCGGATGCTCACCCGTCGCGGGCCGGTCTCGATCGGGCGGCTGGTCGGGTTGCCGGCCTCGACCGTCGGTCGTGTCCTGCACCGCCACCGGGTCCCGCGCCTGGCGGACTGCGACCCGCTCACCGGCCACGTCATCCGCGCGACCCGCCGCTCGGCGAACCGTTACGAGCACCCCCACCCGGGGTCGCTGGTCCACATCGACGTCAAGAAGCTCGGGCGGATCCCCGACGGCGGTGGCTGGCGCGCGCACGGACGCTCCGAGCAGGTCCGCGGCCGCGGGATCGGCTACGACTACGTCCACACCGCGATCGACGACCACTCCCGCCTGGCCTACGCCGAGATCCACACCGACGAGAAGGGCACGACCGCCGCGGGGTTCTTGGCGCGCGCCGCGGCGTTCTATGCCGGGCATGGCATCCGAATCGAGCGGGTCATCAGCGACAACGCGTTCGCCTACCGCAACTCCCGCGTCTTCCACGCCACCGCAGCCGACCTGGGGATCGTGCAGAAGTTCATCCGCCCGCACTGCCCCTGGACCAACGGCAAGGTCGAACGGCTGAACCGCACCCTGGCCACCGAGTGGGCCTACTCCCGCATCTGGTCATCCAACGCCGACCGCGCCGCAGCCTTGCCCGCCTGGCTCCAGCACTACAACCTGGAACGACCCCACCTCGGCATCGGCGGACTCACACCCATCGACCGCGTCAACAACGCAACGGGTCAGTACAGCTAGGCGGTGGGCGGGATGTTGGTATCCGTCCGCTCATGCCACTCGATGTGCTCCTGGTAGTCAGCGTCATGCGCCTCGATGACCGCAGCGAAGCACACATCGCAGCGCCGGATCATCACGAAGTTTCCGTTGCTGTCGGTGAGCGCGATGGTGCCGTCGGGGATGCTCGAGCCGTGCGGCAGGTTCGGAAGGTTGGTCATGGCCTCGGAGCCTACAGACGATGGCTCACTAAGGCCCGGGTACTGGCGTAGCGCCCCCGCATCCCGGCGCGGCCCCAGCCGCGGCGGCAAGACCCGTACGCGAGGACGTAGCCGGAGCAGCTCGAGGCGAGGCTCGCGACCGAGGCGGCGATCGCTATGGGGCCCCGCGACATGTCGCTGCAGAAGACACCGCTCCTGAACCAGGTTCGGAGTGACCAACGTTGAGCCACCAAGTGAGTAGGAGCAGGCCGTCGCCGCGAACTCCGCGCACATGGCAACTCCGTCACCTGACGAGGAGCACCACGCGGCGCTCGTCGTCTCGCACGTGCTCGGGCGGAGGACCGCAGCGTGGCGGTGCCGACGCCGTCGCGGCAGGTGTCGCTGCGGGAGTCCGTGCGGTCCACGGCGTCGGCGCGGCTCGCGCTGGCCGGCGGGGCATCGGTGTCGGCCGTATCGGTGCACCGGAACTCGGACGGGATCGCCGAGGCGCTCGGGCTGGTCGAGGCCGGCGAGGTGTGGGCGGTCCTGTGCCCGACGGACCCGCGGGCGCTGGAGGTGCTGCGGGCGGCGCGGGGGCTGGGGCTGTCGGTGCCCAGGGACGTGTCGGTGACCGGGTGCGACGGGGTGCTGCCGGGGTTGGACCTGATCGGGCCGACCTCGGTGCGGCTGCGCGTGGAGGAGCTGGCGACGCGGGTGGTGGCGCACCTGGTCGGGCTGATGCGGGAGGCACCGGCGGTCGGTGGGAAAGTTCAGACCCGAGCACAGGTCGGGACTGGAGGACCACCAGCACACGCCGCTCGAGCCGTAGCCAGACCTTCACGTGTGCGGCGGGCACCACCAGCGCGGGCAGCCACAGACGGGCGAGCTGCCCTGCCGGTGCGCACCGGGAGTTTGCTGCTGAACCACCTGCCAGCCCCATGGACCAACCATCGAGCCTCTGCGCGCGGCGAGAAGCCGGCGGATGGAGCACGATTTCGCCCACCTCCACCACCCCACGGCGTCTAGCCTGTAGCGCAGTGTCCAGCGCCTGGCCCCGCGAACTTCGCACCCGTGTGGGATGGAGTCTGCATCGATGCAGCAGAGAGAACTTCCGCTAGCAGTCGAACGCCTCTACAGGCACGTGACAAGCCACCCATCCGACACCTCCGCGATCGCCGAACTGGCCATTCACTTGGCTGAGTCCGGATCCAACCGGCCGATCGATCACTCTTGCGCCGACGTCGCATCCACCGGCGGACCGAGTTCTTTGACGACACTCTTGTGCCCGCTTGGGCTGCGCGCTCTGGGATTCACGGTGGCAAAGTTGGGCGTTCCTGGACGACCCGCTGGAGGCATCGACGTTCTCGGAACAATCCGAGGCTATCGAACTAAACTCACCCCGCCTGAAGTCGATCGGGCCATCGCCAAATCCGGATATGCCCATTTCGCCGCCGGCAGCCATTGGGCGCCCGCAGACGCCGCGCTATTTGCACTCCGCCAGAAGGAGGGCACTCAGGCGGTACCCGCGTTGGCCGCAGCCAGCCTTCTGTCTAAGAAACTTGCCGCGGGGGTCGGAATCGCAGCACTCGAGGCACGAGTAGCTCCACATGGGAACTTCGGCGCCACGGTAGGCGAGGCCAAACACAGCGCCGAGACCTACTGTGCAGTGGCGAAGCTGCTGGGCCTGCAGGCGATCGTGATAATGACCGATGCCGCAACACCCTATCAGCCAAATATCGGCCGAGGCGAGGCCCTTTCCGCGCTCGACGACGTGATAAGCGCGAATCAAGGCGACCCATGGCTGCACGAACATGCACAAATGTGCCGACGCATCGTTGATATTGTTGCCGCTCGTGTCGGCACCTCAGCGCGCCCCGCCACCCCCGCTCACCCCGCCACCTCGTACTTCGCCCTCTTGGCTGCGCACCTCGAGGCGCAAGGGGCCTCGATCGGCGCCTTTCGCAATCGAGTTGCAGCGGTGAAGAGCCAACCATCCTTCGTGGTTCGCGCCGCTGGCAGCGGCTTCGTCCGCTATGACCTCGCGGCGATACGGTCAGCGCTGTCGAAAGCGGGCAACAGCACAGGCACCAACCCTTTTCCCGGCAGGTACCCGGACCCAGCGGGAGTCCGACTGTTGCAGCCTCCTTGGCGCCGTGTCCAGGAGGGCGAGCCCGTACTTAGGCTTCGCGGTCTCGAAGCGAGCCTGATCAACGCTGCCCAGTTGTACGAAATGTCGGCAGAAGCATCGCGTCGATCGAATACGATTCTAGGGATCATGGCGAATGACTAATCTGACGTGCTTTTGGCATCCGAAACTCGGATACTTCGACCTCTCCCTCGACGATCGCTGCGAAGACTGCGGACGGGAGATGCGGCATCCACTCACACACTTGCCCGTCGAGAGCATTCGCGACTATGAGGTCGTTTCGGCGATCGACCGAGGATACTACAGCGCCACGTTTGCTGCGCGCGGCCCCCTGGGCCAAATGGTGTGCCTGAAGGTAATCCCGAAGGCCATATATGCGCTTCGCGGCAAAGACTTCCGCAAGGAGAGCGTGCTTCACGCAAGCATCGCCGAAGGAACACAGCACCTAGTAAATATTAGGGACGCTTTCGATTTCGATGTCACCTTTAGCGGTGACAGCGAGT
Source organism: Cellulomonas pakistanensis (assembly GCF_016862755.1). Classification (GTDB taxonomy): domain Bacteria; phylum Actinomycetota; class Actinomycetes; order Actinomycetales; family Cellulomonadaceae; genus Cellulomonas; species Cellulomonas pakistanensis. The sequence goes on from NZ_BONO01000010.1 coordinate 91,899, forward strand.
CTATGCCTTGCCACATCGCTGTACTGGACTACGTGCAAGGCGAATCTCTGCGAGCCAAATTGGAGCAACCGGATCTCGCCGCCACTGCGATCGCACAGATCGCTGTCGACCTCCTGCGGCTGCTACAAGAACTCGAAAACAAGCAGGTCTACCACAACGACCTACATGCGGGCAACATTCTTGTACAGACGTTGCCCTCCGAAGCACAACGCGGCGGAGACGCGATCGACTCGTACACAAAGGCCGTCGCGGTTGATCTCGGTTCTGTTCTGGACGCAAGCCGGAGCGACGAGAGCACGCAGGTGGCCGACAACCACCAGGTAACCACCCACCTGATGCGCCTGGCGCTCCAAGCAACGCCGGATCCCGCTTCCGCGCCAGACCTGGAATTCCGACTTGCTCTAGCACTGAACGAGATCGCGGACCTGCTGCGACCCGATAACCTAGCTCAAAGAGCGCCGAACTACACGGACTTGATCACCAACATTCATTCGGCTTTCATCACAGCATCGTCTCCTTGGATGACGCCGCCTGCCGGCCTGAGTCGCTTTGGCGATTCATTCAACGCGCAGACAATGCGCCCGTGGTTTGTTCCTCGACTATTGGTGGATCCGGACGGAGAGTGGCAGCGCCGCATCGAGTCTCCTGGTCCAATGGTCATCACGGGCATGCGAGGCTGCGGCAAGACGATGCTCTTGCGCGCGCTTCAATTCCATGCGCGGGCGAGTGTGGGAGCATCAGACTCAAGTTCGACCGAAATGAGCACTGACGCCGCCATCCGTCTGCGCCAGGATGGATACGTCGGCCTCTACGTGTCGTGCAATCGCCTACTCGACGGTCTTGGTAAACCGGACGGCCCCCTGCACGAGCCGCACACGCGCCTTTTTCTCTGCTATGCGCGGGAAGCTCTGCAGGCGCTCCGTCATTTGACTGATATTGCGGGTCGGTCGTCCGTTAGTCCCGCCGCGCCATTGCCCATCGCGTCGGTGATCTCGCTGCACGTCACAGGATCGGATATCAAAGCGGGCGATGATATTCACGTGCTGGAACGCAAGATCCTCAAAATGCTCCGATCTTTGGAGAGCGGAGCCGCCGTGCATCGGCTCGAATCTCATCCCGCGATCGCCATGCCAGCACTTGCTACGGCGATCACCGAGTGCACCGACGTTTGGAGCGGCGCGCGCGTCTTGTTCCTGCTCGACGACGTCTCGACGCGGCATCTCAATGAGGAATCGATTCAAGCCCTCCTGTCAAGCTTGATGTTCCCGAGCGAGACCTGCGCCTTCAAGGTGACGACGGAAGCGCAGACGCTTGAACTCGTCTTGAAGTCCCCTGGTCTCGTTGAGACAGCGAGGATCGGTCGTGACTATGAGACTTTCGATCTGGCGTCGGCGATTTACTCGAAGTTGCGCGACAATAACGGCCGCGCGGGACGAGACTTCGTGGCAAATGTGCTCCAACAGCGGGCGGACTTGACAGCGACTCATCCCGAGCGGTCGCCACGCGAACTGCTCGGCGACCGGCCGCTCATCGAGATTTCGAGGCAGATCGCGAGCAGTACGGAGACATCCTCCGCTCGCAAAGACGTATATTTTGGGATGAGCGCGCTGGCCGCCGTCTGCGTCGGTGACATCGGCGACGTGATCTCTATCTATGAGTTGATCCTCGCTCGTGCTGGAGGATCAACCGCGATCCCGATCGCTCCTGCTCATCAATCTGGCGCATTTCAGGAGTTCTGCTCGCGACGCCTCTACCAGTTGAGCCGCAGGAAGGGGAGGCTAAAACTCATCGCGGACGGTTTCGCGAAGGCTTCACACGATCTCCTCGTTCAATCGGCGCGCCGGAACGATGGATCTCGGATACGAGACTATGCGAGCATCTACGTCAGGGTAACGTCGGGCGACATCGACGGTCAATTACTACAACTGCGGGAGCTCATGGACGCGGGCGTGTTTGTTTTAACGGGCGGTCCCGACGCTCCGCGAACCAAGACGCGAGACTCGGACCCCATCGCGCAATATACGCTCACATTCCGAAAGCTACTCGGGCTTTCCAACGCGATCGGCCTGACTCAGCGCGACCGGTTCGAGCTGTCGGGCCAGAATCTGATCGATTTTCTCGAATCGCCGGAAAACTCGCGGGAAATTCTGAAGAAGAACTTGGCAGCGGGCCGCTCAGGGACTGCAACGTTCGTGTCCGCGCCTGGGCCAGCGCCAAGGCTCGACGAGATCAAGAGTTCGAGCCCGACAGCAACGCGCGCCGCTGCTGCACCGCAGACTTTATTCGAGAGCGTCGCAACCACGCGAGGCGTCGAATCTCCTCCGGCTGCGATTACGGCGAATAGCGCGCCGTTGGAGACGGTCCCCTATCCGGACATCATAAACGTCGACAACACCAAACTTGCCGACCTTCACGTCAACACTCTGGTGACGGCCCTCGGGTTCGAGGATCGCGCCTTGATTTCCACGCAGCGTGCGCTCAGCGCCCTCACGCCCAACCGCGTCGTGGCTATAACGTATCCGTCAGGCCCAGGAGGAATCGATTTTGAGAACGCCCTGGATCGCAGCGGGGCGGAAGTGTCTTACGTAGACGCGGATAGCCCTATCGACTTTGCTCCGAGTTCGCTGCCATCACTTTCCGCGATCGACACGACCGGCATGACTAAGCCTCATATCTATCATGCCGTCCGCTCGCTCCTCAGCCGCGATGGCGCAGTGGTCGTGGTTCACACCGAAGCGGAGGAGTACTACCCGCTCAACGAAGACGTGGGGGCTCGCCTCTCCCTCGCTCCCGACGACGATTACGCGCGGCTAGAGGCCTGCGGAGATATCCTCACAGGCGAGAAGCGGCCCTATCATTTTGTCTCCATGCATAGCGCAGACGTCGACGACGGCCGGCGTAGGGTGCTCCTCGCTTCAAGTTCCGCTAAGCATGAGCGCCTGTTCTCTCTGTTGGAGGAGCGGGATTACGACCACGTTGAGATCCTGATCCCTGAAGGTTCGTCCCCTCGTAAAGATTTGGCCCGGCTAGCTGCGCGCGTCGCGGCCAAGGATTTTCACTCGTCGCGGTTTCGCCAGGTCGGTTCGAGTAGCGCCACGGATGTACTTGCAGTTGCGCGAGCAACCTACGAAGAGTTCTACAAGCGCGCCAATTTCAACTTCGAGGTGGGGCTCACGGGATCGAAACTTCATACTGTTGCTCTCGCCGCCGCCAGCACCGCGCTCAAGTTTTCACAAGCGTGGTACGTGCGCCCGGATGAGTTCGACCCCGCTCGCTTCACGACCGGCGCAGGAAACACGTCGATGCTGCTTATCACGTCACCGCGCGCGAGAGAAAGCGGGTGAGAGTTGCTTTGATATGCTCTGCGATCTGTCCAGTGGGAGCCGACCGAGCCCTCGGCGTCAGAGCGCTTTTGCGAGGTGCGAACCCAATGCCTCGCCGAGTCTGATCGGCACCGCATTCCCAATCTGCCGCGCGATCTGCGCGCGGTCCCCCACCCACCGGTAGTCGTCCGGGAACCCCTGCAGCCGAGCCGCCTCCCAGTGGGTGATGGCCCGGTGCTGCGTCGGGTGCAGGAAGCGACCCTTCTCGGGTTTGAAGAACTCGGTGCGGATGGTGACCGACGGCCGTTCCCACTCGAGCCGGCCCATTACGTCGCTCGCGCTGCGCGGGTTGTTCCGCCAGCAGTCCATGCTGAGCTCGTCGGGCAGGTCGAGCCGGCTCCCCCCGTAGGGCACCGCCCGGAACCGCTGCTGGTAGAGCGGGCTCCAGTCACGCGTGATGTGCAGGTCCGGGCCCTTGAACGGACCTGGCAGCCACGCGCGCCCGAACGGGGTCCGGCGCGGCGGGAGGGACAAATCGCCGGTGAACGGCCGAATGCCCTGGAGGGCCTCGCGGACTGTTGTGCGCTCACCCGCGGTCGCCGTCGGGTGACCAGGGTGGTCGATGTCCCGCCGCACGCCGATAACGATCACCCTCTTGCGAACCTGCGGAGCGCCGAAGTCAGCCGCGTTCAAGATTTCGGCGCGGATGTCGTAGTCGGCGAGCTCACCGCCCGCGAACGCCTCCAGGAACGCCGAGTACTCGCCCGACTTCAGGAAGGCCGGAACGTTCTCCATGACGAAGGCGCGGGGCATCGCGCGACGGACGACCTCGGCGTACGGGCGCCACAGGGTGTTGCGGAGGTCTTCGGGGTCCTGCTTTCCGAGTGTCGAGAACCCCTGGCAGGGCGGGCCGCCCAGCACCACCTCCGCGCAGGGGGTGGGCTCGTCCTGGAGCCACCGCCGGATGTCCCCCGCGTAGACGACGGGGCCGAAGTTCTGCGCGTACGTGGCAGCCGCGGCCACGTCCATCTCGACCGCGCGTACCGTCGCGTAGCGGTTGCTGCCCTGTTGGAAGCCCAGGCTCAGCCCTCCTGCCCCGGCGAACAGGTCGAGGACCCCGATCTTGTCGCCCGACGACCTGTCATCCGCCGGGGTCGGGGGCGTGTTATGCACCCGGCGATCGTAGACGCGACGGGCTCCGTTCCGGGGCGCCGCGACGTGCCGTCCCGTCGATCAGGTTCCGAGCCCGCCAGCCTGCAGGAGCCGGCGCCCGATCGCTGCCGCGAGCGGGATCGGCACGGCGTTGCCGATCTGCCGGGCGATCGCGGTCTTGGACCCGACCCAGCGGTAGTCCTTCGGGAACCCTTGCAGGATCGCAGCTTCGAAGTGCGTGATCGCGCGAGGGCGGACGGGGTGGAGGTACCGCCCCTTCTCGGGCTTGAAGAACTCGGTGCGGATGGTCACTGCGGGCCGGTCCCAGTGGAGCCTGCCCATGACGTCGCCCGACCCCGAGGTGTGTCCGATCCAGCACCTGGCCTTCAGATCGTCCGGGAGGTTGAACCGGTTACCACCCGGCGGGATCGCCGCGAACCGCTTGAGCGAGATCGGTCGGTAGTCGCGTCCGATGTGCAACTCCGTCGACGCGAACGGACCGGGCATCGCCGCGCCGACCGCGGTCAGCGTGGTTCGTGCCGGCAGATCGTTCGACTGCGGCTCGCCCTCGACGTCGGCGAACGCCTGGGCGACCGTGCGGTGGTTCCCGACGTGCGTCGGCTCGGGCCACCCCGGGAAGTCCAGCTCAGCACGGTGCCCGATCAGGACCGCACGCTTGCGGGACTGGAACGCGCCGTAGTCGGCCGCATTGAGCACCTGCGCCTGGAAGCGGTAGCCCTCGAGCATGCCGCCCGGGGCACACGCGGCGACGAACTGCGCGTACTGGGGCGACTTCATGAACGCGGCGACGTTCTCGACGACGAAGTACTTCGGCCGCGCCTTGACGATCGTCCGCGCGTACTCCAGCCACAGTGCGTTGCGGTCGTCCTCGATGTCCTGCTTGCCGAGGGTCGAGAAGCCCTGGCAGGGGGGACCGCCGACAATTACGTCGACCTCGGGGACGCCCTCATCCTGGACCCAGTCCTGGATGGCCTTGACGTGGACGCGGGTCTCCGGGTGGTTCACCGCATAGGTGGCCGCCGCGGCCGGGTCCATCTCGACCGCCGCGATCGTGGTGAAGCCACCGACCTCGTGGAGCCCGGTGGTGATGCCCCCGGCGCCTGCGAAGAGGTCCAGCACGGTCAACTCGCGCGTACGGTCCCCAGGCAGGACCGAATCGTCGCGATCCTGCACGACAGTCATGGACGAAGGATACGTTTGCACCACCGACACGGCCGACCGACTCGCCGGCTCGAGCGGGCGAACGGGGAGGTCAGTGCGCGTGACCGCGGCACACCCGGAGGGACTACCGACACCACCCCGCCACGTCGCGGCCCCCAGCTCACCCGCGGTCTCCGCCCGCATGGCCCGTCAGGGCCGTCGCGACACCGCACCCGAGCTCGCCCTCCGACGCGAGCTGCACCGGCTCGGACTCCGATACCGCGTGGATCGGGCGCTACCCGGTATGCCCCGACGGCGAGCGGACGTCGTGTTCACCGCGGCGCGCCTCGCCGTGTTCGTCGACGGGTGCTTCTGGCACGCGTGCCCCGACCACGCCACCCAGCCCGCCTCCAACGCCGCGTGGTGGCGCGAGAAGCTGGCGACGAACGTCGCCCGCGACCGGGACACCGACGCCCGCCTGACCGCGCAGGGGTGGGAGGTGCTGCGCTTCTGGGAACACGCCGACATGCGCGCCGCCGCCGGACTCGTCGAGGACGCCTGGCGGCGGCGTCGCGCGGGACTCAGCTCGTCAGGTTCGCCATCGACACGGCCCGCTCCCGGAGAACCAGCGACCTGAGTTCCGCCTCGTCGAGCCAATCGAGGTCGAGGAACGCGGTGAGCCGGAGCAGCCGCTTCAGCAGGTCCCGCAGGACATCCCTGCCGGTGGCGTCCGTCGACTCGGCCGTCACGCGCACGACCATCCGGACGAGCGACGGCGTCGCCGCCACGGATCGCCGGCGCGCCATCACCTGGTCCAGGTCGGCCTCTCCCAGGGCCTCGAGCATCCAGTACGGGTCGTCGACCCGCGTCTCGTCGCGCAGGACCTGAGCACGCCACCACAGTCGCGCAAGCGTGTGTCGGGTGAGGTCGGTCCCCTTGAACCGGTCCGCCACGAACTTTCCGGCGTCGTTCGCCGGGAAACGCCACGCGCACACGTCCGGGAGGAGCACGAGGGCGAGGTACGCCCACACCTGGCGCTGGGACGCCTCTCCGGCGGTCAGACCCATGCTCGCGTGCAGGATCCGGGCGACGCGGCGGTCGAATCCGTTGCGGGCCTCGACGCCCGGACGTGCGGGGTAGCCGTGGTCGACCGCGGCTCGGCGCACCTCCTCGCGCAGGCCGATGAGCTGGTCGCGGTGTACGCGCATCCCGCCGGACGCGGCATAGACCGCTCGGGCGGTGGTGATGGCTGCGGACGGGTCCGCGGCTCCGGCCGCGACGTCGGACAGACGTGCGAACAGCGTCTCGGTCTCGGCGGGCAACAGTCGCGGATACAGGGTGCTCACGATGACGTCCTCGGGAACCGGAGGGAACTCTGCGCCTGCGCACGGACCAGGGACGGGTCGTTGCGCCGCTCATCGCGCAGCCGGGCGACGGCCTCGTCGACACCCTCCCCCGGGCGGCTCAGGAAGGAACGGATGAGGTTCGTGACCAGGTCGCCGGTCGACAGCTCGTCCGCATCGGCCCGCGACGGCACGTACTCCTCGTCGTCGAGCGCTCGCCCGACCAGATCACAGACCACGTCGACGGTCAGGGTGTCCCAGAGGGCCGCCGCCGCGGAGTCGGTCGGGTCGAGTGCGTCGGCGACGGCCCGGTTGTCGACGTTGAGGAGGACGAGGAGGTTGCCCATCGCCGGAGCTCTCCAGTCGGAGCCGTCGAGGCTGACGTACCACGCCGCGGCCGCCGGCAGACCCTGCTCGGAGAAACGGACGGGAGCGATCGGCAGCAGACCACCGCTCCCCTCCAGCGCCAGTTTGACGGTGTCGTTCCACAGCACGCTGCCCGCGCGACGCGCCGTGAACCCACCGCTTTCCGCCTCGTCGATCCGGACCAGCGTGGTCTCGAGGACCAGGTCACCCGCGAGCTGCCGGCCGTCGACGGTGGCCACGAGCAGCGCCTGGGCCCACCCCGAGGTGGCGTCGGGAACCAACGGCACGAGAGCCGCGGAGTGCCGCACGTAGGACCCGGTGGCCCAGTAGCGGACGTGCAGCGCGAGCGGCACCTCGACGTCGAGGCCAGCCTCCTTGGCCGTCTTCAGGACATCGACACGCACCAGACGCTCGAACTGGAGCAGCGACTCGTAGTCCCAGCCGGGCAGCACCGTGGTGACCGGTGCGCCGTTCAGCGTCCACGACTCGGGCGCGACCGACGAGGTCGGCACGGGATAAGGCATCGCCCTCACGACACGTTCTCCGCCCACTCGACGTCGATCTCCACTGCGGCGTCCTCGACCGGTCGCGCGAGGAGCTCGATCTCCTCCGCAGCGACGTCGACCTCGGTGCCATGGACGACGGAACCGTCCTCGCGGCGCCAGCCGACGACCTGCGGCTGCTCCGCCGAAGCGGGGGCGGAGGTCTCCACGCCCTCACCGGTGACGACGCCGATCAGGCCCCGCACCCGGCCGGGGGCGGCGGTCCGGACCCGCTGGACCAGCAGCCATGTGCCGTCGAGGTTCTCGAACCGCGGGTGGTCGAGCAACTGCGGCCGACGGGTCCGACCGGACCGCCCACCGGGTGCGCCGGCAGTGCCGCCACCGCCCGCGTCTCCCCGCGCGCGGTCGGCGCCCGGTGTCGGCGGAGCGGTAGGGGGCGACGCCGCACCGTCGTCCCCCTCGAGCGGGGCGCCGGTGCCGACCCCTGCCAGGAGAAAGCCCAGCCGCTGGGACACTGCCCCGACGGGCGTGCTCTCGACGACCTTCGGAGCGTGCTTCGGGCCGGCCAGGTCGGCACACCGCTCCGAGAGCCTCCGACGCGCCACACGCACGTACGTGGCCTCGTACCCGGTGAGCTGGGCGTCGACCCACGCGTCGTGGGTCGGCGGCTCGGACCTCGAGAAGACCGTGTCCAGGGCGTCGTCCACCTTGAAGACGCCGGCGTACCCGAGCTCCGGGTGCGACTTCGCCTGGCCCTGGTAGTACCCGACCACCAGATCGGGACGACGCATCAGAGCGACGTGGTGCGGAGCGGTGTCGCGCTCCAGACCCAGCTCCTCGGCGGCTCTGCTCCTCACGCGCGCGCCGAGAGTGGTCTCGGCCGCGAAGTGACCCAGTAGCCGGCGCGGGTTCTTGCAGTGGATCTCGGTGTCGGCACCGTGCCCGGCGGCGCGACGGTAGGCGGTGGCGAAGTGTGCCAGCGTCGCGTCGGTCGACTCGTCGGGCACGGCTACGGTGTCTCCGTTCACCGTGACCGTCACGTCCATCCGGGGCGCCCGGTCCTCGAGCGTCAGGGGCCACAGGTTCCACGCCGCGGCGTCGGCGAGGAACTCGCCCGCCTCGCGCATCGAGAGATCCGGCGCGACGTCCTCGTCGTGGGACGGGTCACGCAGGTCGGGGTCCAGGACGACCACGGTCGTCCCGGTGGCGCCGTCGTCGAACGCGGGCAGGCCGAGCCGCTCGGCCATCCGGGTCGCATCCTCGTCCATCAGCGGCTCGCAGTGGTCCTCCTGCGCGTCGCCCCACCAGTGGCGGCCCGTGAACGGACGCTGCTCGTCGTTGTACGAGGCGAGCAGGGAGGACCCGATGAGGCGCGTGCGTAGCCGGCCGTCCGCGTCCCTGAACCGGGTGTGGATGAGCACGGTGCCGACGCGACTGGCGAGGAAGAACGCGCCCTTCCCGTAGCCGTAGGTGCCGCCCCCGCCGTCGGTGTCCTGCTTCTCCCCCGAGTTCAGGACGAACGAGAGCCAACCCCGCTGACCGGGCTCTGCGAACCGGTCCGACCGCGTCGGGCCGCCGAGGCCGCTCGTCCCGCGGTCGACGACGGCCAGGTACCGGATCGTCGGACGACGGAGCACCTCGTTCAGGCTCTGGAGTGCCCCCGACTCACGGGGCGCGCCCCTGAGCAGTTCGCGCCACGCGGGCATGTGCGACGGACCGACCGCCCGCAGGTCGAGCGTGAAGCGCACCCGGCGGGACTCCTTCGCATCCCACGAGTTCTGCGCCGCCTCGCGCACCAGGACGGTGAGCACCGACAGCTCGGGACGCCCCAGCTGGTTGCGGAGTCCCTCCGCGGTGATGCCGCCCGCGGGTGAGAACGGCTGGGAGAACCACGAGGGCTCGCTCATCGCTGCTCCAGGAAGGTTGTGAGGAGATCGTCGACGGGCGCGGTCTCGGCCGCGACGACGTCGAGGTCCACGAGGTACTCGACCGCGCCGACGCCCGCGGGCACCGCCTGCTCGCGGAAGCGACCGGGGTGGATCGACGGAAAGTCGTCGTCGACCCGGTACCACCGCTGCTCGACGACCTCGAACCTGGCGGCCGCGATCTCCGGCTCCGACAGAGCGGGGAGCCCCAGCCGGTCCAACCGGTCCAGGACGGCCGCCGCACCCCCGCGTTCGAGGCAGCGCTCGATCAGCTCGACCAGACCGACGCCGGCTCCCGGATCAGCGGTGCGGAGTCGGAACCACACCAGGCCGAGCATCCCGCCCACGGGAGACTCGAGCTGGTCCGTGCCGTGGATCCGGATCAGCCGCCCTTCCTTGGTCAGGCTGGCCTTGACCTCGATCGCGTGTCGCGCCGATCGGAAGTCCTGGGCTTCCCCCAGCGGCCCGCTCCACGAGGACACCGCCTGCCCGTCGAGGTCCAGGAGCCGGTCGAGCACGAGGAGCTCAGCGGTCAGGCCGCCCAGACGGGGTGTCGTCCACACCCGGACGCCGGCTCCCAGAAGAGCGCGCCAGTCATCGAGGTGCGTCGACACCGCAGTCCCCGGGTCGTCCGGCCCGGAGAGAAGCGCGAGGCACACGTCCGCCGCGAGGCCCGTGAAGACACCGCTGAGGTCCGGCCGCGCGCACTCGAGGTCCGCATAGCGCAGGCTCCCCTCGCCGGAGGTCAACGCGCGTGTCGTCAGCCGGACGCCGCTGCCGCTGCGGTCCGTGACCTCGGGTGCGTCGGCGGCGATCGGCACGAGCAGGTGTCGGTGCCGATCGGAGTCGACGCCGACACGGACCGTCCCCGGCCCCAGCGGGATGGCGAGGTCGGTCGAGGCGATGCTCGGTCCGGACGGGGCGGGGAGCTGTGACCAGTAGTGCTCCAGGGTGCGGCGGAGCTCCGCCTCGACGCTGCCCCGACCCGTCATGAGCCGAGCTCGACAGCGTCCAGGTCCTCGGAGAGCACGGCGATGTCGATGTCCGGGTCGGCGATGGCGCCCGGGAACACCTTGGACAGGTCTGCCGCGACGAAGTCGTACTCGACGGTCAGGTCGACGCCGACCGAGGGCTGCGGGAAGACGAGAGCGACGCCCCAGACCACCTCAGCCGGCGCGTTCAGCTCCACGCGGTGCTGGGCAGTCGGCTCCGAGACCGGATCGATCGGGTACAGCATGACGAGACCCGTCTCCGGAGCCTGATCGAGCCGGAGCCGCGAGAATGCGGACCGGCCCTTGCCGTCCCAGCCGGTCGGAATCTGCAGGTCGACGGCCTCGTCGCGCGAACCACTGAGGGTCTTGATGTCCGCGTGGTCGAGGTCCTTCGTGTTGTCGAGGCGCGAGCGGCGCACCATGCCGACGGTCCGGCCGTCCGGGAGCACGATCGCCTTGTCCGCGTCGGCGGCGGGCTTGGCCATCACCGCGACGTTCCACCGGCGCAGACCGCCGGCCCGGACCCGTCCCTGGATGTACTGCTCGATCAGCGCGGGGTCCGCCTCGACCGACTTCGGGTGGAACCGGTACTCACGGATCAGTGACAGGACGGTGCTCGACGGCACGCCCCTCCAGAGCAGCTTCCCGGACTCCGTGGCGCCCTCGGGCGCCTCGGTCCCGAGCTCCTCGAGGAACGACCGGACGGCGTCGGCGTTCCCGGCGAGCCACCGCTCGGCGTCCTCACGGGGCTTCACGGGGAAGTACCGGGACTCGACGAGCTGTCCGCCGTACGCCGCAGCGGCCCGGACGGCGTTCGTCATCTTGCTGGGCGCCGTGACTTTCATCTTGGGGTGCGAACGGATACGCACCGCCATGTCGAGCGGCGACTTGTGCTCGATCAGGTACCGGTCGATCTCCTTGCGCATCTCGGCCTCGACCGTCGCGAGGTGCATGAACCACTCGCGCACCTCCGCCGGCATCCAGATCCGCGGCAGGTCGGAGTAGCCGGGGCGGTAGCCGAACCACCTCCCCATCTGCAGGAGCGTGTCGTAGACGTCGGCCGACCGGACGAAGAAGCTGACGACGAGCCCCTCGAGCGTGAGCCCACGCGACAGGGTGTTGCCGCCGACGGCGATCACCGTCTGCGGACCGTTGTCGTAATTGAGGCGGTCCTGGCTGCGGTAGTGGTCCAGGATCACCGTCGTGTCGGTCACCACCGAGGTCAGGTGGGCCTCGAGCTCCGCGAAGGCGATCGGGGTCTCGCCCAGGTCGTCCGCCGTGACGCGCCGGGACTCCTCCTCCCACAGGGCGAGCAGCTCGGACCTCACGTCGGAGCCACCCGCGCGGAGGGCGCGGAGAGTGTCTGCCCGCAGCTCTCGCAGCGGCACGGCGAAGGAGTCGTGGACCTGCGTGTCCGAGTGGGCGTGGACCAGCATCGAGGAGTGCCGGACCTCTCCGTCTCGCACCCGCCTCGCCGCCGTCGCCAGCCAGAACCAGAGCACCGCCCGACGGAGGGACCCGGTGACCTCCGGGACGAAGGTCGCCGCCTCGGCCCGGTTCTTGGGGCGGAGGTCCGGCAGCTCCTCCGTCGGGACGTCCCGGACGAGGTCGAGACCGCCGGGGACGTCCTCCGGGTCCTCCCCGTCCATGGGGTCGCGGCCGAACAGGGTCTCGGGACCCTGGTACGCGGCCGTGCGCTCGAGACTCAGGATGAAGTCGCGCGGGTAGAAGTCCTTGGTGTCCGCCGGGTCGATCAGGAGATTCGCGAACGGCGTCGCCGTGTACCCGACGTAGCAGGCCTTCGGCAGACTCTCCATGATGTCGGCGATCAGCGGGTTGATCGTCCTGGTCGCGACCGTCGCCTGATCGGCCTCGTCGTCGATGATCAGGGTCGGGACGTTCGCGAGGTGCTCCGAGGCACTCCGGAGCCACCGGCGCAGCTTCCGGAGGACGACCGCGTTCTTCTTCACGACGAGCAGCAGCGCCTGGTCGTTGCCGGCGAGGAGCGACGCGGCGTACGGCGGCGGGACGAAGTCCTGCTCGGGGCTCGTGAGCTGGTGCCACACGGTGGGGTTGGCCGAGACGATGTCGTTCACCAAACGGAGCTGCGTCTGCGTGCGTAGGGCGTTGTGGATCCCTGAGAGCACGATGAACATCCGGTACCCGCGGTCCGCCGCCTTGCAGATCACGGCGGTGAAGTTCGAGGTCTTCCCCGACTGCACGTGTCCGACCACCAGCCCCTTCGAGGAGAAGGCCGGCGTCGCGGGGTGATCGAGCATGGCGACGACCTTGCTCGACGCCCGGTCGATCTTCGCGGCCGCCTCCTCGCCGATCTTCCGGGCGAGCTGCTTCTCGAGAGGCGACCAGTTGACGTCTCCCGGGCGGGGTCCGGTGTACCAGGGCACGCGGCCCTCACGCGACAGCCCTAGCGGCTCCCGCAGCTGCACGATCTGCTTCGCCTCGAGGTCGTGGCGAGTGAGCAGGGCCTCGAGGCGGTCCTCCGGGATGCCCATCACACGCAGGTTCTGGATCGCCTCGTGCGGCTGTGACTGCGAGGCGAGCGTCTGGAACACCTTCCACGCCGCTTCCTCCGCGACACCGCCATGACTCATGCTGCTCTCCCCTGTCCGGTGACCGGCCGCGTCGTCACGGACTCGTCTCGGAGATCGTCACGGTCACGCGACCTCGCTCCGATCGCGCGTCGGCACACTAATGGCGTCACCCGTCAGGATCGACAGGGTGCTCTCACCTGTGAAGCGTGTCGGCCGCAGGTTGGGCCGGTCGGGTGACCGGCTGGGGTGGGGACGATGACGTCTGAACTCTAGGGACGTCCCGGTACTCAGCGCCCCCTTCCAACCGCCACTCACCCGACGACGCGACGGTGCCACCGCCGCCCGCCGGACAGGTCGAACACCGTCGTTGTGTCGTACGTCTCTCCGCGATCGTTTACATCCTCAGCGTCCTTCCGGAGTACGGGTTACGGAGCCTCGCCGCCGGCTGCAGTCATCGGCCGGTCGAGCACGAGGGTGCGCTCGTGGCCTAACGGGTCGCGGACGCGCTCGCCGATCGCCGCTGGCTAGTGGAGTGCGCGGTGCTCAGCCGCTCGCACGCAACGTCAGTCAGCGATCAAGAATCGGCGACGTGACCGCTGCCGCGCGGCGCACGTCGTGTGGGTGGGGTGCGCGATGATGGCGTCGTGGTGCCCCCCGTTCCTTCCCGAGACCCGTCCGACACCCCTGCCGCACGTAAGGCGCGGGGCGCGTTCTTCACCCCGGACGACGTCACACAGTTCATCGCCGAGTGGGCCATCAGATCCGAAAACGATGCCGTCATGGAGCCGTCCGCCGGGGATGCCGCCTTCCTCGTGGCCGCGGTTCGCCGGCTCCGCGCTCTATCCGCGGACGCATCGAGCACGCCGAGGATCGACGGCGTCGAGATCCACGATTATTCCGCTCGTGTCGGGCGGGAGCGGGTGCGAGACGCCGGCGGTCGAGCACAGATCAAAGTCTCCGACTTCTTCCTCGTCGAACCGACTCCGGCCTACGACGCCGTCATCGGTAACCCCCCGTACGTCCGCTACCAGGACTGGACCGGCGACTCCCGAACTCGGTCGCGCGCGGCGGCACTTCGCGCGGGGGTGGCGCTGTCCGGGCTCGCGTCGAGCTGGGCAGCGTTCACGGTGCACTCGGCGGCGTTCCTGAAAGAGGGCGGACGCCTCGGTCTCGTGCTGCCCGCCGAGTTGCTGGCAGTCAACTACGCGGCACCCGTGCGCAAGTTCCTCTTCAAGCACTTTCGGTCAGTCGAACTCGTGCTGTTCGACGAGCAGGTCTTCCCGGAAGCCGAGGCAGACGTCGTCCTCCTGCTGGCGAGCGGGTACCGCTCAGGGCCGACCGACCATGCCGTGATCCGTGTGGCCAAGAACGCAGCGGCTCTGTCCGGCTTGGGTAACGGCCAGCCGTGGGCGCCGATAGACCCGGCCGACAAGTGGACGGGCTCTCTCGTCGCCCCGCAGGCGACTGAGCCGCTTCGCCGACTCCGAAGCGAGGGCGCGTTCGTCGATCTTGAGACCTGGGGAGATACCACCCTCGGCATCGTCACCGGAGCGAACCACTTCTTCACGCTCTCGCCGGCGGCCGCCAAGCGGCTCGGGCTCCGTAGGAGCGAGCTCCTGCGGCTGTCTCCACCGGGTTCCTCGCATCTCCGCGGCCTCGACCTCACGCGCAGCAAGCTCACCAGGCTCGGACAGGCTGGGAAGGCCACGTACCTCTTCTACCCCCGCGACGAGCCGTCGCCCTTCGCCCAGGCGTACATCGAAGCTGGAGAGAAGACGGCTGTCGATGAGGCGTACAAGTGCCGGGTTCGAAAGCCGTGGTATCGCGTTCCGATCGTGAAGCCCGCCGACCTACTCCTGACGTGTATGAACGCGGACACTCCACGTCTCACGACCAATCGCGCCGGCGCTCATCACCTCAACTCCGTTCATGGGGTCTACCTCGCGCCTCCCCATCGCGATCTTGGCTCGGAGCTCTTGCCGCTTGCCAGCCTCAACTCGCTCACACTCCTCAACGCCGAGATGGTCGGCCGAGCGTACGGTGGCGGGATCCTCAAACTTGAGCCCAAGGAAGCTGATGTCTGGGCGATGCCCTCACCCGCCCTCGTGGAGGCGCGAGCGCCGGAGTTGCGCGCGGTCCGCAACGTCGTCGCACGCAAGCTCCAGGCGGGAAAGCTCCTCGACGCGGTCGCCATCGTCGATAGTGTCCTGCTGGTCGATGCCGGACACGTCACGGGAGAGCAGATGTCACACGTGAGAGAGGCGCGAGCCGAACTCGCCCGTCGCCGCACGGTCAGGGCGAGCAGTGGGCGCTGATTCGTCGAGCAAGCAGCGCGCGTGGGTGTTGTTCGACAGGATCGTCGACGAGGCGGCTGTAGACAGCGAGTACTCGAACCCGTGGGTGATCGACATGACCGGCGCCCTCCGATACGAACCTGACTTCGCCACCCTTGAGAGGCTCTTGGGTGTCCCGCTCCTCCTCCGCGCCGCCACCACGACCGGCGTCCCCGCCCTTGCGCTCGATGTCTGGATCGCCTACGAGCTGCGCCGGGCGGGCTTCGACAGGAACGCCGTCTGGCCGCGCGCAACCCATCCGAGGATCCTCCCTGCGCCTGTCGCGAAGTTGCTGGAGAAGGGTGCGCTTCCCGCCAAGATGCAGGCGGAACTGCTCGCGCGCCTTGAGAAGAAGGGCAACATCAAGGGAGTCACGCACTCATATGCGTCGATCCTGGGAAAGAACTACTTGAAGCAGGTCGACGTCATCCTGACGGACTGGGACACCGGCCCCGAGGTCCTGATCTCGACCAAGCGGATGGATTCGTCGTACGGAAAGAACGCACCCAACCGCATCGAGGAATCTTACGGCGACGCAAAAAATCTGCGCCTTCGCCACCCGATGGCCGCACTCGGATTCGTCTTCGGCCTGCGCAACGACGTTTTCGACAAAGAGCTCGCCACCGCGGATTGGCTTCTGGACCTCTTGGCGAAGCTCGGGCGGGAAGATGACGCCTATCACGCTACGTGCGTGATCTTGATCGAGTACGGCGACGAGGTTCTCCCCCCTGGCGACAATGGAGCTGACGACGAGGATCGCGCCGTGTCTGCCGGCCTTGAGCCGGCCGACGAGGACGAGGACGAGCCGCTCGTCATTGCTGACGCTCTGATCGACAACGACCTCAAGTGGCTGCCCAAGGTGCGGATCGACCACTCGCGCACGCCCGCCGCTCTGTCGCCCGCGCGTTTCCTCGCTCTGATGGTTGAGCACGTCCTGGATGCGACGCCTGTCAACCTGCACAAACAAGCACGAGACTTGCGACGTGCGCCGAACCCCGAGCGAGACGACCCAGCGACGAGTGCAGCGTCCTAGTCACCGCTCCGCGAGGCGATGACTCACGCAGTACGCATGGGCGGCGCGGGACGAGGGCCCGCGCCGCCCACGGGTCAACTCACCGCCGCCCGCGCGACAGGTCGAACACCGTCGTCGTGTCGTACGTCTCCCCCGGTCGCAGCGTCGTGCTCGGGAACTGCGGCTGGTTCGGCGAGTCCGGGAAGTGCTGCGTCTCGAGCGCCAGCCCGTCGGACTGCCGGTACACGTGCCCGCCGGTGCCGACGAGCGTCGCGTCCAGGAAGTTGCCCGAGTAGAACTGGATGCCCGGCTCGGTCGTCCACATCTTCAGCGTCCGCCCGGAGTCCGGGTCCCGGAGCTTCGCCGCCAGCTCCAGGCTGTCGTCGTCGGGTCGGTCGAGCACCCAGTTGTGGTCGTAGCCCTGCCCGAACAGCAGCTGCTCGAACGGCTCGCGGATGCGCTCGCCGATCGCCGTCGCCTCGCGGAAGTCCATCGGCGTGCCGGACACGTCGGCGAGCTCGCCGGTCGGGATCAGCGTCGAGTCGACCGGCGTGTAGCGGCTGGCCGGCAGCGTGAGCTCGTGGTCGAGGATCGAGGACGTGCCCTCGCCCTGGAGGTTCCAGTACGTGTGGTTCGTCAGGTTCACGACCGTCGGCGCGTCTGTCGTCGCGGTGTAGTGGATCTCGAGCTTCTGGTCGCGGGTCAGCGTGTACGTGACCTGCACGTCGAGGGTGCCCGGGTAGCCCTCTTCGCCGGCGGGGCTGGTGTAGTTCAGCTGCAGCCCGACGCTGCGGTGGCCCTGGTTCGGCGTCGCGTCCCACACCTTGGTGTCGAAGCCCTCGAAGCCGCCGTGCAGGCTGTTCGGGTCGTTGTTGATCGGCAGCTGGTAGGTGTTGCCGTCGAGCTCGAACTGGCCGTTGGCGATGCGATTGCCGTACCGGCCGATGATCGCGCCGAAGTACGGGCCGGGGTTGTTGTTGTCGAGGTAGCCCTGCAGGTCGCTGAAGCCCAGCACGACGTTCACCGGGTCGTTCCGGCCGTTCGGCACCTCGAGCGTCTGGATGATGCCGCCGTACGTGAGGATCCGGACGGTCATTCCGCGGTTGCTGAGGGTGTACCGCTCGACGGCGGCGCCGTCCTCGGTGGTCCCCCACGGCTCGGACGTGATGGTGGCCCTGTCGTGGTGCCCGCCTCCCTTGTCACCACCCCAGCGGTCGGTAGTGTCATCGGCTCCCAGAGCCGCAGGTCCGCCCGAGACGAGCAGTGCGGCGACTGCGAGCGGGGCTACGACCCCCACGAGGCCGCGACGGAGTTGGCGCATGCGCATGTGACTCCCCCTGTCCACGTCGGCCGGCGCCGCCCCTAGGACGTCGATGTCCCGCGGCGCGGCGACCCTGGCGCGTGACGTGGACGAGGTCGGGGGCCCGGAGGGGCGGTGCGGTCGTGATCGAAGCTATGGGCTGGAACACCGACCGTCAACGCGCGCCCGTCTTACGTCGACTCCAGTGGCCGGGGGGCGGGCCTCGGTCACGATCGAACCCGTTCAGCAAACCTCGGACGGATCGGCATCAGAACGTGTTACATGAGCGCATGGATACAACCTCACGCACGACGCTCGACGAAGCGTTTGACTCCGAACTGACCGGCGACCGGACACCGAGCGCCGCAATGCTCGCCTGGTTCCTACTGCATGTTGAGCGCCTGGATCCTGAGCTGGTCCCAGATGCCATCTGCGACGGACGCGGCGATAAAGGCATCGATGCGCTGATTGTTGACGATGAGCAGAGCGAGATCGTCCTATTCCAGGGGAAGCGCATGGAAAGCGCGACAAAAACCCAGGGTGATAATGACTTGCGGCATCTACTCGGTGCAGCCAACTACTTCGTCGACGAAAAGGCCGTCGAAGGCCTGCTCGCCAGCAAGCCGAACCACGAGCTCCGCAATTTGTTAACCCGAAACAACGTCGCTCAGAAAGTGGCCTCAGGATATAAAGTCCGCCGACTCGTACTCGTGACCAACGCAAGTCTCGACGCGTCGGCACAAGGTCTTCTCGATGCAGTGTCACATCAGGAGCCGACGCTTGACGTGTGGCATCAGGACAAACTCGTCGCCGTCGCGGAGCGTGTCCGGCGCGCGGACCTGCGAGAAGAGACAGTGTCCATCCGCCCCGCTACACCAGTGATCGCGGTCGACTTGGAGGGGGAGGCCAAGATGGCGATCGCTCTCGTCCGAGCTCACGAGCTCGTCGGTCTGCCTGGCATCGAGGACTTGACCCTCTTCGCCCGGAATGTCCGACTGTCCGCAGGGAACACCCGTATAAATAAAGAACTAGCTGCGACCGTCGCCGATCCGAAGGAACACGCTCTGTTTCCGGCAGCTCACAACGGCATAACCGTACTAACCAACGGACTCACAATCGGCGAAGCCGATATTCGACTAAACGGCCTGAGCGTAGTCAACGGGTGCCAGTCACTCCTCGCCCTTCACCGCGGGAGAGGTGCCCTGACTCCACAGCTGAAGATCCTTGTGAAGATAGTTGAGCTTCCGAGCCGACAGAGCTACATCAGCGATACGATCACCTATCGTGCGAACAACCAGAACGCTGTGAACATCCGAGACCAACGCTCGACGGATGGGATTCAACTCGGCCTATATCGCGCGGTACGTGAGGAGTTTGGTGGTGAGTTCGAGTACGTCATCAAGATCGGTCAAACATCGCAGGCTGCTCGAACCCTTGATAATACGCTTGCCGCACAGCTGATCACCGCGGTATTGCGCGAAAAGCCGTGGGCTGCGGTAAGGAAGGTGCGGTTGTTCGACCAGGACTACCACAACATCTTCGCACCAGACGTCAATGCACACGTCTTGTTCTTGCTTGAGCTTGTCAACGAGGCTTGCAACGTGTCGCGGGAACATCTCGAAGGTGAGCTGAAATCAGCATTTGCATCCGTCAGGTTCACCGTGGCAGCTCTCGTCGCCGACGTTCTAAGACTCAGCGATCGCGGCGCGCAACTTCTCGCCGATCCCAGCGCGTGGTTGCCAGCGAAGCAGCAGGAAGTCCTCTCATGGCTCTCGGAACGCGCGCGGGATGTTGTCGGAAACATCAACGGATATGTGGTTGACGCTGCTACGGAGGCGCAGGAAGAGAAGCGCGACTTCGACGCGAAGACCGTCTTCAAGAGCGCAAGTGGAATCGCGCCACTCCGTCGTGAGATAGCAACCGTTTCTAGGCGCGTCGAGCGTCGTGAACCTGGGTACCTGTTTGACCTTGCGCCTAGCCGGCTCTGACTTTGCCGCTGCCTTTGCCTTTGCTGGGCTTTACCGCCGCGGAAAGTGGACCTCGATCGCGTTAGTCGCGATGCGGTGGTCAGCGCGCTCGCGCTGCGCTCCCGGCGGGAGCGCCGTGGCTTCGCTGAGACGTGTCGTGCTCTACGCGCACCACCAGCTCCTCCGGCCCCGTGCTCGCGAAGGCAAAGGACGTCGCCGACTGCAAAGCGATCGCAGCAACAACTAGGGCGGCCGCACCTACCTTATAGAACCAGACCAACTTGTCCTCTGAGTGCATCGGCCCCGTGCGCTTACCGCTCAGAATAGCGACGACCCGCGAAGGCTCGTAGGGGCTTCCTGCAGTGATTGCCTGAGTCATTCCGGCAACCGGGAGCGACCTCATGATTTCTTGTTCAAGAGCCTCACCATGCTTCACTGCCGCCTTCAGGAGTGGGTGGTACCACGCTCGATCGACAAAGTAGAACGCGTACCAGAGCAAAAGTCCCAACACCACCACCAATGCGCCGAGGCTGAACGGTCCGACAGTCGCACCGTCTCTGGCCGTCCACCCAGCAGCCCCGAGAGCGAAGGTCGCAACTGTCAGCGCAAGTCCACGGATCCTCCATTCGATCTCATTGAAGTGTTTCTGAACTTCGACGGATTGCTTCCACATCTCGACGTAGAGGCTGACTTGATCAGTCTGACTGAACTTGCTCTTGCGCGCAAACATGATCACCTTAAAATAGGTCGAGAACCCTTTCGAACGACGTGCACGATACAGTCGGAACGATCACTCCGGACGGCAGCGCTCGCTCGCGCTCCACGTCTGCGTCCGTCCAGTGCGACACGCGTCGAAGTAGATTGTACTCGTCTCGGTGTTGGACTTGACCATACTCGGCGTGCGCGTCAAGCACTCCGACCGACTGTGCCATGGAGACGTCTTTAATCAGACTGTCTCCGATGTACACCGCGTCCTCGGCCGCTTTTCCGCAGTCGCGAAGGATCGCTCGCAGGATCTCAGGGTTTGGCTTCCACTCTCCCTTTCCCACATGCCGGTGTTCTGTCTGCCTGAGCCCGTACGAACTCGGGTCTCGTTGCCGCAGGCTCTCGACGCCGACCCCGCGCGGCAAGTCGTGATCGGGCGCCGAGTACAGGATGTCAATTACGCCGTCCAGGCCCGTATGTTTGATTCGCCACTCGGTCCAATATGCAACCGACTCGGTGTAAGCGATGACGGTAACGCCTTCGGACTTTAGTCGATTGAGTGTCTCAAGAACCCTCGGATAGAGCCGCGTCGCTCGCCTACGCTCCGAGTGCAGCGCGTGGAGAGCCTCGTCGAATACTTCGGCCGGCTCGCGCGGGAGAACAGCAGCCCGGAGCGACGGTATCTCATTGAGCAGGTTCGAGTATTCGGTTGTACCTCGCAATTGATGGATCGGCCTAATCTCCGCTTCGAGCTGCGACCGAGGTACTCCGCTATCATTCGACAGTTTCTCTAGCATGGCGGAGAAGGAGCGGAACCATGCTTCGAACCAGTCCCAAGTCGTGTTATCTAGGTCTGTCACTAGAACACTCTTCTTCGCACCCATGGGGACAACCTACGGCCCGACACTGACATCTCGGCGACACCTCCACCTCCATTGGAGTTCGGGCATGCTTCACTGGGCGCCAACGGGGTGTGACCATCGGTCCCCTACCAGCGCTTTGGGGCATGATCGACGTCTCAGCGCGGACGGCTCAACGTCCGCCAGCCACACCGCAACGGCGCACGCAGGACGGGAGGCCCCAACCAGATGGCCGGCTCCCAGACCGCCCTGCGCGAGGCCAACCGCGCCACCGTCGTCGACACCATCCGCCGCTACGGCGGCCTCACCCAGGTCGAACTGGCCGCGACAACCGGGCTGTCAGCCGCCACCGTCTCCAACATCGTCCGCGAGCTCCAGCAGGCCGGCGAGGTCGACGTCAGAGCCACGATCCACAACGGCCGCCGCGCCATGCTCGTCGCGATGGTCCACCGCACGGGCCTCGCGGCCGGCGTCCACGTCGGCACGCGGCACATGAGCATCACGCTCACCGACTCCGCCCACCAGGTCCTCGTCGAGCAGGCCCTCCCCCTCCCCCACGAGCACCGCGCCGACACGAGCCTCGACCGCGCCGCCCTCCTCCTGGTCGAGCTCCTCGAGCGCGTCGGCTCCGGCCTCGACGAGCTCCTCGGCATCGGCATCGGCCTCCCCGCACCGGTGGACGCCGCAACCGGCACCGTCTCGGTCCCCGGCATCCTCCGCGGCTGGGACGACGCCCCGGTCGCCCAGGTGATGTCGAAGCGGCTCGGCGTCCCGGTGTTCGTCGACAACGACGCCAACCTCGGCGCCCTCGCCGAGAGCCGCCTGGGCGCGAGCCGGCACTTCCAGGACTCCGTCTACGTCCGCGCGTCCCACGGCACCGGCGCCGGCATCGCCCTGCACAGGAACCTGCACCGCGGCTTCGCCGGCACCGCCGGCGAGATCGGCCACGTCCAGGTCGACGCCCAGGGCCACGTCTGCCTCTGCGGGAGCCGCGGCTGCCTCAACACCGTCGTCGGCGCGCCCGCGCTCATCGAAGTTCTCAGGGCAAGCCGAGGCAGCCTCACACTGAGAGACATCGTCGCCCTCGCCAACGACGGCGACCCGGGCTGCCGCCAGGTCGTCGAGGACGCCGGCGCCACCATCGGCGCGGTCGTCGCCGGGCTGGCCATCGCCGTGAACCCGCAGTGCGTGGTCGTCGGCGGCGAGCTCGCCGAGACCGGCGAGCTGCTCATCGGCCCCATGCGCGAGGCGATCCGCCGCCGGGTGCCGCTCAACCACATCGCCCCGCTCGAGGTCGTCGCCGCGGAGCTCGGCCCGAACGCGGAGGCGATGGGCGCCGTCCTGCTCGCGCTGGAAAACACCCGCGGCACCCTCCCCACCCGCACCAGCCCCGACGGAGACTGAGACCGTGGCACTCGACGTGGAGTGGACGACGACCCAGGACCGGCCGCGCGCCGACAACGGTCCGCTGCTCGACCTCCGGCGCGTCACCAAGCGGTTCGGCGCCGTCGAGGCGCTGACCGAGGTCGACCTGCGCGTGCACGCCCACGAGGTCGTCGCGCTCGTCGGCGACAACGGCGCCGGCAAGTCGACGCTCGCCAAGATCGTCTCCGGCGTGATCCAGCCCGACAGCGGCACGATCGAGATCGACGGCGAGCCCGTCGCCATCCCGAACCCCGCCGGCGCCCACGTGCTCGGCATCTCCACCGTGTTCCAGGACCTCGCGCTGTGCGAGAACCTCAGCGTCGCGGCGAACATCTTCCTCGGCCGCGAGCTGCGCGCGTCCAAGCACAGCCCGATGGACATCGACGGCATGGAGCTGGCGTCCGCGCAGATCCTCCGCGACCTCACGGTCACCGTGCCGTCGGTGCGGACGCCGGTGCGCGAGCTGTCCGGCGGGCAGCGGCAGGCCGTCGCGATCGCCCGCACGCTCACGACCCGGCCGCGGATCCTCGTGCTCGACGAGCCCACCGCCGCGCTGTCCGTCGTGCAGACGGCCGAAGTGCTCATGCTCGTCGAGCGGCTCCGCGAGATGGGGCTCGGCGTCGTGATCATCAGCCACAACCTCGCCGACCTGCGCGCCGTCGCCGACCGGATCGAGGTGCTCCGGCACGGGCGCAACAACGGGTCGTTCGACGCTGGCACGGCCGCGCCGGAGGAGATCATCGGCGCCATCGCCGGGGCCACACGGCCCATCCGCCCGGCGTGGGCCACGCGCTGACCGACCCACGCCGCCGCCCGCGTTTGCCTTCAGAAGTTGTGGGCAATGCCGCCGATGCGCCGACGGCACCCCGCACACCCCGTCCGATTCGCCCCGATCCCGACCACCCGACCCGCATCCGGTCACGGTTCGGCATCACCCACGGCGCAGATTGCCTTCAGAGGTTGACGCGAAACCCGCGGCGGTCCTAGCGTCCGACGCGAGCTCGACAAGACCGGCACCGACGCCGGCCGTGCAGCGCAGCACACCGAGAGCAGGGCACCCGCATGACGGACACCCCCGTCGTCCTCGACATGAGGTCGATCACCAAGACCTTCCCCGGCGTCAAGGCGCTGGACCAGGTCCGGATGGCCGTGCGCGAGGGCGAGATCCACGCGATCTGCGGCGAGAACGGCGCCGGCAAGTCGACGCTGATGAAGATCCTCTCGGGCGTCTACCCGCACGGCACGTACGACGGCGAGATCGTCTACCGGGGCGAGGAGGTGCGGTTCAAGGACATCAAGTCCTCGGAGCGCGCCGGGATCGTGATCATCCACCAGGAGCTGGCGCTCATCCCCGAGCTGTCGATCGCGGAGAACATCTTCCTCGGCAACGAGGTGTCCGGGCCGCTCGGCATCGACTGGGACGCCACCCGCGTGAAGGCCGCCGAGCTGCTCGCCCGCGTGGACCTGGCCGTCTCCCCCGACGAGCAGGTGAAGGACATCGGCGTCGGCCAGCAGCAGCTCGTCGAGATCGCCCGGGCCCTGTCGAAGGACGTCCGGCTGCTCATCCTCGACGAGCCCACGTCGGCCCTGAACGAGGAGGACTCCGCGCACCTGCTCGACCTGCTGCGCGACCTCCGGTCCAAGGGCCTGACCAGCATCATGATCAGCCACAAGCTCAACGAGATCGCCGCCATCGCCGACTCGATCACGATCATCCGCGACGGGAAGACCGTCGAGACGCTGGACGCCGCGGCGGGCGAGGTCGACGAGGACCGGATCATCCGCGGCATGGTCGGCCGGTCGCTCGACCACCGGTTCCCCGACCACACCCCGCAGATCGGCGAGACGTTCTTCGAGGTCCGGGACTGGTGGGTCGAGCACCCGCAGGTCGCCGACCGGATGGTGTGCAAGGGGTCGTCGTTCGAGGTCCGGCACGGCGAGATCGTCGGCTTCGCCGGGATCATGGGCGCCGGCCGCACCGAGCTGGCCCGGTCGCTGTTCGGCCGGTCGTACGGGCGGTACCGCGGCGGGCAGATCCTCATCGACGGCCAGCCGGTCGAGCTGCACACGGTCCAGCAGGCCATCGACCACGGCATCGCCTACGTCCCCGAGGACCGCAAGGTCCAGGGCCTCAACCTGCTGGACAGCATCCTGGACACCATCGTGTCGGCGGACCTCAAGCGGATCACGAAGCGCCGGGTGCTCGACACCGACACGGCGTTCCTCGCGTCCGAGCACTACCGGAAGTCGCTGAACATCCGGACGCCGTCGGTGCGCCAGGGCGTCGTCAAGCTGTCCGGCGGCAACCAGCAGAAGGTGCTCATCGGGAAGTGGATGTTCCCGGAGCCGGACCTGCTGATCCTCGACGAGCCCACCCGCGGCGTGGACGTCGGCGCGAAGTACGAGATCTACGGCCTCGTGCAGCGCCTGGCCGACGCGGGCAAGGGCGTCGTCGTCATCTCCTCCGAGCTGCCCGAGCTGCTCGGCCTGTGCGACCGGATCTACACGATCTTCGAGGGCCGGATCACCGGCGTCCTCGACCGCGAGCACGCCGACCAGGAGGCCCTCATGCGGCTGATGACCGGCACCGCCCCCGCGCTCACGAACTAGCCCAGCCCCCAGCGAAGGACGACCGACGACGATGACGTCACTCAAGCAGCTGTTCGGCGGCGGAGCCCGCCAGTTCGGCATGGTGTTCGCGCTGATCGCGCTGGTGATCATCTTCCAGATCGCCACCGGCGGGAAGGTGCTGACCCCGACGAACGCGCAGAACATCATCAACGGGAACTCGTACGTGCTGATCCTGGCGATCGGCATGGTGCTGGTGATCATCGCCGGGCACATCGACCTGTCCGTGGGGTCGGTGGCGGCCGTGGTCGGCATCATCGTGGCGCTGGCGATCCGCGACTGGGGCATCCCCTGGTGGGCGGGCATCCTGCTCGGCCTCGCGGTCGGCGCGGTGATCGGCGCCTGGCAGGGGTTCTGGGTCGCGTACGTCGGCATCCCCGGGTTCATCACCACGCTCGCCGGGATGATGTTCTTCCGCGGCGCCAACCAGTACATCGGCAAGTCGAACACCGTCCCCGTGCCCGAGGAGATCCAGACGCTCGGCGCCGGCTACCTGCCCGAGTGGGGCCCGAACACCGGGCTGAACAACTGGACGCTGCTGCTCGGCATCCTCGCGATCGCCGGCGTCGTCTACGGCGAGCTGCGCCGCCGGCGCTCGGCCCGCAAGCTCGGCGGCACGCCCGTCGAGCTGTGGGTGTCGATCGTCCGGGTCGGCGCGCTGGGCGCGGTCATCGCGTACGCCACCTGGCTGTTCGGCAGCGGCCGCGTCGGGACGTCGTTCCCGGTGTCAGGCGTGATTCTCGGCGTGCTCGTCCTGCTCTACGGCTTCATCGCGAGCCGCACGATCACCGGCCGGCACGTGTACGCGGTGGGCGGCAACAAGGTCGCGGCGGCGCTGTCCGGCGTCAACATCCGGCGGACCAACTTCTTCGTCATGATGAACATGTCGGTGCTGGCCGCGCTGGCGGGCATCGTGTTCATCGGGCGGTCCACCGCCTCCGGCCCGTTCGACGGCACCAACTGGGAGCTCGACGCGATCGCCGCGGTGTTCATCGGCGGCGCGGCGGTGTCGGGCGGCGTCGGCACCGTCGTCGGGTCGCTCATCGGCGGCCTGGTGATGGCCGTGCTGAACAACGGCCTGCAGCTCATGGGCGTCGGCTCCGACAGCACCCAGATGATCAAGGGCCTGGTGCTGCTCGCCGCCGTGGCGTTCGACGTCTACAACAAGGTCCAGGGCCGCCCGTCGATCGTCGGGCTGCTGATGAAGGGCGCGCGGCGCGGGCGACCCGAGGGACCGGGGTCCGACGACAGCAACGCGGGCACCGGCGCCGCGCCGGTGACGCAGGGCGAGACGCTCGCGCGGAGCTGACTCGCGGCCCGCGGGCCGCGGGCCGCGGCCGCCCACCCCGCACCTGTACTCCCTCGTGCCGACCCCCGGCACGACGCTCGACCGCACCCAACGGCGGGTGCCCGACCGAGGAAGAGTGACACCACCCATGAAGAAGCTGACTGCGGCGCTGGTCGCCGCCGGGGCCGCCGGAGCGCTGCTCCTGTCCGGCTGCTCGTCCGAGCGTGGCGGATCGTCCACGGAGGAGACCGCGGGGACGTCCGAGAGCGGCGGCGGCTTCGCGGCCGACGCCACCATCGGCGTCGCACTCCCGCAGAAGACGTCGGAGAACTGGGTGCTCGCCGAGCAGCTGTTCGTCGACGGGCTGACCGAGGCGGGGTTCAACCCGATCGTGCAGTTCGCGAACAGCGGCGTCACCGAGCAGCAGAACCAGATCCAGGCCATGACCGAGCAGGGCGCCAGCGTCATCGTCGTCGGCGCCATCGACGGCTCGCAGCTGGGCTCCCAGCTCGAGGCGGCGGCCGACTCCGGCGCGTCCGTCATCGCCTACGACCGGCTGGTGAAGAACACCGACGCCGTCGACATGTACGTGGCGTTCGACAACTTCCAGGTCGGCGTCCTGCAGGGCGAGGCGCTGCTGCAGGGGCTCGCGGAGCGCAAGGGCGAGGGCCCGTACAACATCGAGCTGATCGCCGGGTCGCCGGACGACGCCAACTCGACGCCGTTCTTCGAGGGCGCGATGAGCGTCCTGCAGCCGAAGATCGACGACGGGACCCTCGTGGTCGTCTCCGGCCAGACGTCGTTCGAGCAGGTCGCGACGCAGGGCTGGAAGGCCGAGAACGCGCAGCGGCGCATGGACACGATCCTGTCCGGGTCGTACGGCTCGGCCGAGCTGCACGGCGTCCTGTCGCCGAACGACACCCTCGGCCGCGCGGCGCTCACGTCGGTGGCGCAGGCCGGCAAGGACACCCCGGTCGTCACCGGCCAGGACTCCGAGGTCGAGTCGGTGAAGTCGATCGTCGCCGGCGAGCAGTACTCGACGATCTACAAGGACACCCGCGAGCTCGTCGCGCAGACGATCAAGGAGATCCAGGCGCTGCAGAAGGGCGAGGAGCCGGAGATCAACGACACCGAGTCCTACGACAACGGGGTCAAGGTCGTGCCGTCGTTCCTGCTGACGCCGCTGATCGTCACGCAGGAGAACGCCGCCGAGGTGTACGCGGACGACGAGACGCTGTTCCCGCTGACGCAGGAGTGACGGCGTCCGGGGGTCGGTAGGGCGGTACGGCGCGAGGGGCGGGCCCGGGTGCGGGTCCGCCCCTTCGCGCGTCACGCGCCGAGGATCTCCCGCAGCGTCTTCACGCCGCCCGGGGCGCCGTCGACCCGCAGCACGGTCCGGCGGTCCTCCGCGAGCGCGGCCAGCATGCCCCGCAGGTAGCGGCGGTCCCGCGGCCCCGCCTCCTCGATCCGGTCGGACGGCGCGATCAGCGTCGTCAGGACGGCGAAGTCGGCCCGGTGCCGCCCGCGGGCCGGGTCGAGCACGACGGTGTGCTCAGCAGCCTTGGCGACGAGGGCGCCGAGCAGGCTCGGCCGCCGCACTCGCCCGACGACGCCGGCCACCGCCACCTCGACCGCGGCGCTCCGGTCGAGCGCCTGCTGCGCCGCCGGCGTCCCCAGCGTCGTCCCGCCGTGCGCGCCGCGACGCGTGGCCGCGCGTTCGCCGACGTGGCGCGGGATGAGCACGTCGATCTGGGCGCCGCCTCGCGTCCAGCGGTGCTGGTGCCCGGCCGGGCTCGTCCCCGCCGGGGTGAACCCGAGCGCGACGAGCGCGCTGGTGAACCGGTGCAGGATCCGGCCGTCGGCGCGGACGTCGAGGACCGCGTCGAGGTCGTCGGTCGGCCGCTGCGGGGCGGCGCCCCGCTCGGCGCAGTGCAGGTGCACCATCTGCCCGCCGACGAGCGTCCAGTGGTCGGGCAGCCGCTCGTGGACCTCGAGGAGCGCGAGCCACCCGGCCGACTGGGCGTCGGTCATGGGCGGCAGCGCGATCGTCACGCCGCGCGCACCGCCTGGGCGATCAGCTCGCCCGCGCGGGCGAGCTCCCGCGGGCCGTCGTGCTCGGCGAGGTCGGCGGCCAGCACCAGCGGCGGGACCGGGTCGGCGGGCAGCTCCGCGACGACGTGCAGGACGACGTCGGGCCGCCCGACCGCGGGGCGCAGGAGATGCCGCCGCCGGACCGCCTCGAGGTCGTCGTGGCGGACGTACGCCTCGGCGAGGTCGACGGCGCTGATGCCGGACCGCGGGTCGGAGACGCCGGACCGGACGACGGCCGGATCCGCGAGCAGGCCGCGCGGCTCGCGGGCAGCGAACAGCAGCCGGTCCCCGCGCGCCGCGGCCCAGGAGGCGAGGAGCGACGCCGGGTCCGGGTCGCGCTCGAGTCGGGCGCGCCGCTCGCGCCACCGCCCGGGGCGGCCGGTCGGCGCCTGGTCGACGGCGAGCAGGAGCCAGGCCTCGGCCGGGCTCAGCGGGCGGCTGCGGCGTGGAGCTCCCGGGAGCGAGGCGCCGTCGACGAGCCACTGCGATCCGACACGGCGCGCGCGGATCCGCCCCGCGGCGATGAGCTGACGCACGCGGCGGTCGCTGACGCCCATGGCGTCGGCTGCCTCGCGGACGGACACCTCCATGCCCACATGTCTACCGGAGACGGAAGAGATGTGGCAATGCTTGTGCATCCCGGTGCGACCCGCCGCTCTTGACGCGGGAGCCACCAGAACGGGAGATGTGTCACAGCTGCGGTCGTCGTCGACCACCCTCTCGGATTCGTGCACCCGGCCGCACGGGCGATGAGAGTTCCCCCGACGATCAACGACAACGCCGCCGCGATGATCGCTACTCGGTAGATCTGCGGCCCTCCGCCCGAAGCCTCCGGCGCGCGACGCCGGTAGGGCCGATCGGGCTGCGTCGTCAGCCGACCAGCTGCTCCTTCGCCACCGACAGCTGCACGACGTCGCCCTCCACGGCGGCGACCTGGTCGCCCGCCGCGAACCGGTCGCTTTTGAACAGGCCCTTGGCGTCGATCCGGACGTACCCGAGGCGCGCGAGCCGCTCCTGGTCGGACGGCGACAGGTCGTCCGGGCCGACGAGGCTGCGCGCGGCGTCCGCGAGGAACCCGCCGGTGCCGCCGGTCCGCTGGCCCTCGGACGTCACGGCGCCGGGGTCGCCGAAGGAGACCTCCCGGACGGTGCCGACCTCGTCGCCGGACGCGTCGACGACGCGCATTCCCTCCTGGGCGGAGGCGATGGGGCCCTGGTCGCTGGTCGGGATGCTCATGCTCGCTCCTTCGCGTCGCTGCGCCCGGCGTGCGTTGCCGCCCCGGGGTCGACCGGCGCGGCTGCGCCGGTCCCTCCAGCCTCCGGCGTGCCGCGGCGGTCGGCAACCGCGCGCCCCCGGGTGGCCGCTGGGCCGGTCGCAGCCCGGTTGCACCCGTGCCCCGTCTCGTTACGTTCGAGGTGAGGGGCGCGCGAGCGCCCCTCACGGCTACCACCGATCGAGCAGCGGTCGGGCCGACCCGCAGGAGGACCCGTGACCACGACCCCCACCCGCCGCCGTGCCCGCGACCCGCGCCGGATCGCCTACGCCCTCGCGGCCGGCGCCCTCGTCGTCGGGACGTCGGCGTGCACCGGCGACACGCTGGAGGCCGAGAACAGCGCCACCGCGGCGCCCGCGCCCGACCCGACGACGCCGGAGGACGCCGGGACCGACGACTCCGACGGCGCGACGACCGCCGCCCCGGTGGACCTGCTCGCGGGCACGAACCAGGTCGACATCCAGACCTACGGCGGCGAGTGGGTCACGACGACCGTCGAGGGCGGCGTCACGACCGTCGCCGACCCGGCGGAGGCCGGCGGCGTCCCCACCACGTGGGTCATCGAGCCGAACGGCGCGACCTTCCAGGTACGCACCACGGCCACCACCGACGGGCAGCCGTCCTGCCTGAGCCTGCCGGGCGACGACGTCGTGAGCGTCGCGACGTGCGACCCGGCCGCCCCGGACCAGCAGCTCGACGTCGCGACGCTCGACCAGCCGGACCAGGTCAACATCTCGTCCGCCGCGGGCGTCGTCGTGGCGGACCAGGAGGGCGGGCTCGCGCTCGAGCCGGACCCGTCGAGCCCGGCTAGCGTGTTCACGCTCGTGGACCGCGGAGTGGCGGAGGGCTGACCCCGCAGGCGCGGCCCCACCTCGCGCCCGGGCACGGGTCGTCCTCCCAGCCCGGTCCGGTGCCCGGCGTCCGGTCGGGTCGGCGCGACGGTCCGGCGACCGGCCGTCCCCGCGGCACTCCCTACGATGGCGGCGTGCCAGGCACCCCGGAGCATCACCAGACGGCCCGTCGTGCCGAGCCGCTCGTGGTCCGCTTCCGCCCGGACGCCCGGCGGGAGCACCAGCGCCGGGTGGCCGGCGCACGCCGGCGCCGCGGTCGCGCCGCTCTGGCCCTGGCGGCGCTGCTCGGCGCCCTCGTGCTCGTCCCCTGGGTCGCGGTCACCGCGGTCGAGGGGTTCGAGCCACGCGGTCTCGCGCTCCTCGGGCTCCTCGCGGTGCCGGCCGCCCTGGCGGTGTGGGGTCGGCGCCTGCTCCGCCGGCCGCCCGTCGCACTCGGTGCGGTGGCGTTCGCGATCACCCCGGACGAGATCCGGTTCGAGCCGGTGCCGTCCGCCGGCCCCGCCCTGGGCGGCTCCCCCGCGGCCTCCTGGCCGATCGCGGGCACGACCGCCGACATCGAGCCGTCACGGATGGTCGGTGACCGCCTCGTGCTCCGCCGGCCCGGCGCGCGACGGCGGGTCTACCTGGCGGCCACGCTCGACACGGACCCGACGACCGTCGTGTCACAGATCGCGGGCCGGTAGCCGGCGGTCCGGGGTTCGGAGGCCGGAGGCCCGAGGCCGCGACGGCTACAGGTCCTCCGGGACTCCGACCGCCGTCGGGTCGGCCTCCAGCCGCATCCGGGTCCTGGTGCCGCGCCTCCACCGCGCGTCGATGTCGTCGAGCGACTCGTCCGGGTCTCGCCGCCGCCGCGGAGCCAGCGCTCGCAGCAGCACCCGCTGCATCTCCTCGCCGGTCGCGACCCGCGCGAGCGGGCGGTAGCTGCCCCTCTCGGAGAACCCGAGCTCGAGCAGGTCGCCGTTCCACAGCACGCCGAGCGGCTCCAGGTGGTAACCGGACGGCACGCCCTGGACGACGAAGTCGACGCCTTCCTCGTACCCGGCGTCGAGGGCGGCGGCGCGGATCGCGAGCATGGTGGCGAGCCGCGGGTCGCCGTGATCGTCCGGCGCAGGACTGGCCGCCCGGGCCGGGGACGGCGCGGGCGAGGCCGCGACCGTCGGCGGGATCGCCGTCGTCCTGCCCGCCGCCGCGGCGTCCCGGCGCACCACCCGCACCGCCAGGCCGACGACGGCCAGCCACAGCAGGACCACCACCGCCCCGGCCACGACCAGCACCACGTGGTCGCGTCCGGCGACGATCAGCCAGATCCCCGCCACCGGAGCCGCTACCAGCCCGGCCAGCGTGGACCAGTCCGACGCCGTCCAGGGGCGCGCCCCGCCGGGAGCGGTCACGGCGCGATCACCGGCTCGAACCGGCGCGCGCCGCGCACCAGCGCCAGCCCGGCGTCCGACCCGAGCCGGGCGGCGACGGCCGGCTCCTGGCAGGCGCGCAGCAGCGCGACGAGCTCGGGGGCGCCCAGCGCGAGCATCCCGGTCCGGATGGGGATGTCGCGCAGCTCCGCCCGCCACTTCCGGTCCTGGCGCCGGCGAGCGACGACGCCGACGGCGCTCCCGTCCCACACCATGACCCACACCATGGCCGCGGCGTCATGCTCGTCGGGGACCCAGCGGATGTCCGCCCACCGCACACGGCTGACGATGTCGCGTTCGCGCACCACCAGGGCGGTCGGCGTCAGCCAGACCCCCGCCCGCAGCGCCCGGCGCAGCTGACTGCTGACGACGATGCTGACCGGCACGAGCAGGGCAGCCAGGATCACGACGACGCCGATCACCTGATCGGGGTCGGCGTCCGCCCGCCACGGTGCCGTGCCGAGGACGAGCGCCACGAAGGGCGCGGCGGCGAGCGCCGAGAACGCGGCGCCGAGCACGTGCCGCACCGGGCTCTCGTGCAGCACGGTGGCGGGCTCGCCGTCGAGCGTGCGGGTGGCGATCCGGCCGCGCCGACCGGTCCCGCGGAGCTCACGGTCCCGCAGCACCCGGCCGATCTGCAGCAGCACGCCGACGGCGATGATCCAGACCCCGAGGCCCAGCACGACCCCCGAGGACCGGCTGTTGACCACGAGGAGCGCGCCGAACGCGACGAGGCCCGTGACCGTGGCGAGCTCCCGGACCCGCGTCCACCGTGCCGCACGATCGGGCCGGTCGCTCACCGGAGCCGGCGCATCGGTGCCGGGGTCACCACGCGTCGTCGTCCTGGACCGCGTCCACCGGGCGCGGGGCGGGGAGCGAGTCCCGCCCGCCGGCCCCGGCCGCCGCGCCGAGGTTCGGCCGTGCCGCGCCCTCCTCGACGTCGATCTCCGGCGCCAGCAGCCCCGACGAGCCGCGCCGCCTGGCGTCCTTCGACCCGCCCGCGCCGGCACCGCCGCCCATGGGGGCGCCCATCATGCCGCCGCCGGAGCGCGCGCCGGACGCGGCGCCGCCGGACGCGCCGGCCTGCGCGCCCTGGCCGAGCGCCGACGTGGAGCCCGCGAGCGACGAGCCGGACGCGCCGACCCCGCCCGCGGCGCCACCGGCGCTGACGCCGCCGACACCCACGCCCGAGCGGCCCCCGGCACCGCCCGCTCCGGCGCCGCCGAACGCGCCGCCGGCCACACCGCCGCCGAGCCCGCCGGCGCCACCCGCACCGCCGGCGCCGAGCCGGCTGAGTGCGGCGCCACCGAGCGCCCCGCCACCGATCGCGAGCCCGCCCGTGAGGCCTCCGGCCCCGATGCCGCCGATGCCGCCGCTGCTTCCCGCGCCGCCCGACCCGCCCCCGAGCTGCCCGCCGCCGCCCGCTCCGGCGCCGGATCCGGACCCGCCGGGCACGACCCCGCCGACGCTGCCGTCCGCCGAGCTGCCGTCGCCGCTGCCCGGGACGTGCCCGCCGCCGAGGCCGCTGCCCGAGCCGCCCGACCAGCCGGGGCCGACGACCCCGCCGCCGGTCCCGCCGGAGCCCGCACCGGAGCCACCCCCACCGATCACCCCGACACCACTGCCGCTCCCGCCGGGCTGCTGCCACGTGGGCGACACCGACCCGCCGGCTCCGCCGTCGTAGCCCCCGACCGTGCCCCCGGACAGGCCACCGCCCTCCGGGGCGGCGTAGCCGCGCGGGCCCGCTGTCGACGGGGTCCGCCCGCCCGGCATGGCGCCACCCGTCGGGCTGTCGTCGATCTCGTACTGCTTGCCGTTCCCCGAGTCGACGACGGTGATCGCGCTCAGCCGGCTCTCGAGGCTGCTCAACGCGGCCGACGCCTTCTCCTCGCGGACCCGCTCGCGCTGGGCGGCGAGCAGCTCGGGGGTGAGCCCGGTCCCCGTGCCCGCTGGCGTCCCCAGGTTCGCCTGGGCCAGCTCCCGGCGCTCGGCCGGCGTCACGGTGCCCCGCGGCAGGGTGTGGTAGCTCTCCTGCGCGTCCGCGATCGCGCCGCGGGCCTCCTCCGCCGCGCGCGCCAGCGTGGCCAGCTGCGCCGACAGGTCGGCGATGTCGCCGGACAGCGACGACAGCGTGGACTGCGCCGCCTCGCCCGCCGCGCCGCGCATCAGGTACTCGAGCCCGGCCGAGACGTCGCTCAGCTGCGCGGCGGTGTCCCCGGTGACGGTGCCGGCGGACCCGAACGTGTCGTGCTGCAGCACCACCGCGCTGAGGTCGGCGTCCAGCGTGCGGCCGAGCTGCGCTGCGTACTCACCCATCGTGTCCCCTCGAGGTGGTGTCGTCGGTGCCGGTCGGGTGCGGAGCGCCGCGACGGCGGCGGAGGAGGAGCAGCAGAGCGACGACCACCGCGACGACGACCCCCGCGGCGCCGAGAACCACCGGCAGGGTCGACGAGGACTCCTCGGCCTGGGTGCGCGCCTCAGGTGCGGCGGTCTCCCGCGCCTCCTGGGACGTCGGCGTCGGTGTCGGCGACGGATCCGGCTCGCCGAGCGCCTCCCGGACGTCGCTGATCGAGGGGAGGGCGGTTTCGCTCTCCTCGATGAACGGGTTGACGTCCGGGTACGAGCGAGGGTCGCTGTCGAGCATCTGGCGGATGTTCACCGTGCCGTAGCCCCACGCCTCGTGCTCGATCACCGGCTCGTGCTCCGTGCCACCGGTGTTGCGGATGAGCGACTGCAGGATCTGGTTCGCGGTCGCGTCGGGGTAGCGCGACCACGCGAGGGCGAGCGCGGCAGAGGTGAAGGCCGTCGCGTTGGACGAGCCGGTTGTCGAGACGTACCTCTGCAGCCCGGGGTCGATGGTCCGGATCTGGGCGCCTGGAGCGACGACGTCGACGGCGCCGACGGTGGGGCTGCCCTCGGCGAGGCTGAGGTCGGGCGCCAGGGTGCCGACGGTGACCGCGCCGTTGAACCTCGCGGGCAGTCCTTCGACGACACCGTTGTTCCCTCCGGCGCCGACCACGATGACGCCCGC
This sequence comes from Cellulomonas pakistanensis, assembly GCF_016862755.1. Classification (GTDB taxonomy): domain Bacteria; phylum Actinomycetota; class Actinomycetes; order Actinomycetales; family Cellulomonadaceae; genus Cellulomonas; species Cellulomonas pakistanensis. The sequence goes on from NZ_BONO01000010.1 coordinate 127,389, forward strand.
GCGCAGGGCCACGAGCATGTCCTCGCCCGTCAGGTCGTACGCACCCGAGACGTTGAGGATGTCCGCGCCGCTGGTCGCGGCGTCCTGGAACGCCCGCGACAGCTCGGGCACCGCGCAGTCGTCGTTCGAGTCCTGCTTGCCGACACCGAAGACCTCGACCTCGGCTCCCGGCGCCACCCCGAGCGTGCCGGGCTCGCCGTTCACACCCGCACCGGTCCCGGCGATCAGGGCCGCCATGTGGACGCCGTGCGCACTGGGGACGCCGTCACGTGCGTGTGCGGCAGCGCAGTACCCGGGGCCGCTCGCGGTGACGTCCGTCCCGGCCAGATCCGGAGAGCCGGGGATCAGCTCCGCATCGAGCACCGCGATCTTGATGCCTTCGCCCGTCGACCGCTGGTGCTGCTCCGCCAGCCCGGCGCGCGTGTAGTACCAGAGCCCGCCGTCGGACGCGTCGCTGGCCGCGCCGGCCTGCGCAGGCGCGAGGACGGCGAGCGGGACCAGGGCGAGTGCCGCCGCCACCTGCCGCCGCGCGAGGAGCCGCAGACGATTCACGAGATCGACCCGTGCGTGGAGCTCGGCACCGGAGCCGGGGACACGTGCGCGACCACGTCGAGCTGGGCGACGAAGCGGTCGAGCGTCTCCCGCTGGGCGGCGTCGACGTTCTGCATCGCGCGGATGCTCTCGGCCAGCGCCACCCGCGCGGACTCCAGCTCCTGCTCGACGCGGGTGAGTTCAGCCTCGGCGTCGGACACGGCCGAGTGGTACCGCCCGGCGAACGCCCGCACGGACGGGATGTCGGGCCACGAGCCTGGTGCGGCGTCACCCGCGCGCGCGGACACGCGCGACCGGAGCTGCGTGACCTCGTCGTGCATGGCGAGCAGCCGGTCGACGCTCCCCTGCAGCTCCTCGTAGTGGTAGCCGAGCTCCCCCGCCACGTGCGTCCTCCGCGTGCTGTCCTGTGCGCGTCGCCCCCTGCGACGCGATGGCCGCGCGGCCGCGCCGCTGCCGTCGTGGGTGACGGCGGGCGCGACCGCGCGGGTCGTGCGTGTGCGGTCCCGGCTCGCTCAGGCGTC
>NZ_BONO01000011.1 GCF_016862755.1 Cellulomonas pakistanensis
AGCGCCGCGACGCCCGCCGCGAGCCCGAGGCCGCCGAGCACGACGGGCAGCGCCCCGCCGTCGTCGGAGCCGGCCGGGGCGGCCACGTCGTCGTCCGCCGCCACGTCCTCGGCCGCCGCGTCGTCCGCCGCAGCCCCGTGCCCGGCGGCCGCGGCCTCGGTCGTCGTGAAGGTCGGCGCCGGCTGGTCCGGCTCGGCGTCGCCCTCGGCGACCTGGTCCCAGTCGACGACCTCGCCGTCGGCGTACTCCTGGTGCGCGGGCAGCACCAGCTCGGTGCCGGCCGCGGGCAGCGGGCCGACGGACAGGGCGAACTGCTGGAACTCGCCGTCGCCGATGCCGGCGCCGTCGGCGGTCCAGGTCACGCTCAGCGGGGCCTCGGTGATCGTGGCGCCGTCCACCTCGACCGGCTCGGGCAGGTCGCCGCGCTCGACGGTCGCGGTCCAGCCCGGGACGGGCTGGGTGGAGACGGACGTCAGCGGGGTGTCCGTCGGGAGGTCGACGGTCACCCGGGTCGTCGCCGACGTGGGCGACTCGTTGGGCACGCGGAAGGTCAGCACGGTCCAGCCGCCGGCGGCGGTGGTCTCCGGGACGACGCGGACGTGCGCGGACGCCGCGGCGGCGGAGCCGAGGACGAGCGATGCGGCGAGCGCGGCGCCGGCCGATGCGCGGGCGAGGGTGCGGGGGGTTGCGGACACGGTGGTTCTCCTGGGGTGCGTGGGGGCACGCCCGCGGCACCGCCGGACGATCGCGGCGGCGCGCCGGGCGCGCGGGGACGCGCGGCCCCACCCCGCGCCGCCGGTCGGCGTGCGGGGCCTCAGGCCACGCGGGGGCGGGTCCCCAGGGGTGGCCCGCGCCGGGCGACCCCGCCGCGCAGGGCCGGCAGCGGGCGCGGCCCGGCGACCGCGGGGGCGACGGGGCGGGGCCGCGCGGCCACCGGCGCGGGCAGCGCACCGGCGAGCGCGGGCAGGAGCGCCGACCAGCGGCGGGCCAGCGCGAGGACGCCGCGGTCGGTGGCGGCGAGCACGAGCACGGTGGCCGCCATCGCGGCGACGTGCGCGGCGAGCATGAGCCCGCCGGGGCCGTGCGGCTCGGTGCCGGCGAGCGCCTCGACGGGTCCCGCCGCACCGGCCGCCGGTGCCGCCACGCCCGCGTGCCCCGCGTGCGCGCCGCTCGCGACCGGGCCGACCCCGACCGGGGCGAGCCAGGTGAGCGCGGCGTGCACGCCGAGCTGGCCGGCGACGGCGGCGGGCAGCAGGACCCGCGCGGTGAGCGGACGGCGCGCGAGCGCGGCGGCGCCGACCAGGACGAGCGCCCCGATCAGCGCGAGCGGCCCCGCGGACGGCGCGTGCCCGCCGGCGAGCACGTGGGCGCCGGACCCGAGCGCGAGCACGGTCGTCGCGACGCCGAGCAGGCGCCCCACGACGAGCGCGCGCTGCACGGACGGGTCCACGGCGCCGACGCTACGGCATGCCCGGGACGAAGGTCCCGTCGGGACCGGGTGACCCGGCGGGCGACCCCGCCCCGGCCGGTGACCCGGTCCCGCCGGGGGCCGCGACCGGCGCGGCGACCCGCGTCGGACCGCGGGGTCGCTGCGTCGGACCCGGGGGAACCGCGTCAGACCGCGGGGTAGCCGCCGTCCACCTGGTGCAGGCTGCCCGTGATGAACGACGCCTCGTCGCTGAGCAGGAAGGCGACGAGCGCGGCGACCTCGTCCGGCCGGCCGATCCGCCCGATCGGGTGCTTCGCGGTGATGGCGTCGACCTGCTCCTGGGGCAGCTGCGCCATCAGCGGCGTCCAGATGTTGCCGGGCGCGACGGCGTTCACGCGGACGCCGCGGGTGCCGTACTCGACGGCGGCGTTCTTGGTGAGGCCGTTGATCGCGTGCTTGGACGCGACGTACGCGGAGTTTCCGGGCGCGGCGACGAGGGCGTGCATCGACGCCATGTTGACGACCGCGCCGCCGCCGGCGGCCTCGATGGCGGGCAGCTCGGCGTGCAGGCCGTACAGGACGCCGTTGAGGTTGATGTCGATGACCCGGCGCCAGTCCGCGTCGAGGTCGAGCTCGCCGGTCGGCAGCTGGTTCCGGGCGGCGATGCCGGCGTTGTTCACCGCGAGGTGCAGCGCGCCGTAGGTCGCGACCGCGAAGTCGACCGCCGCGCGCGAGCTGTCCGCGTCGGCGGTGTCCTGCTGGAACGCGGCCGCGGTGCCGCCGCCGGCGGCGATCTCGTCGGCCACGCGCTGCGCCGCCTCGAGGCGGATGTCGGTGACGACGACGGACGCCCCCTCGGCGGCCAGGCGCTGCGCCACGGCCTCCCCGATCCCGCTGCCGCCACCCGTCACCAGGGCCACCTTGCCGTCGAACCGCGCCATACCGCGTCACTCCTCGTCTCGATCTCCCGGGCCGCACGACGCGGCCCCGACGAGTCAACACCGACCGACCGGTCGGCGATGGTGTCCCCGGGGTGTCTGACCCGTCACACCGGGACCGAGGTCCCTGGACCGCTCGCCGCGCGGCGAGGCGGGCGGTGCGGCTCGCGGCCACGTAACCTGCTGGTCAGGACGGGGCCGACAGCCGAGGGGGACGGGTGACGACGGAGCCGCAGGCCGCCCGCGCGCGGCGGCCGGGGGCGCGCGACGTGCGCGTCGTCCTCGTGTTCGCGGCGCTGAACGTCGCCGCGTCGCTGCTCGGCAGGTCGACCCTGGTCGCCGGCGCCGACGTGAGCCTGGTCTGGCCGGCGGCCGGCGTGTCGGTGCTGTGGCTGGTCGCCCGCGCCCGCCGCCCGTGGCCCTGGCTGGACCCGCTCGTGCTCGCCCTGTCGACCGGCGCGGTGGTCGCGGCCACCGGCGCCTCGGTCTGGACGGCCGTCATCGGCGCCGGCGCGGCGACCGTGCAGGCCGTGGTCTGCACCTGGGTGCTGGCCCGGCGCGCCCCGTACGTGTGGGCCGCCCGAGGGCGGCAGCAGCTGCGCCGCGTGGCCGACCTGTGGTGGTTCGTGCTGGGCGCCGCCCTCAGCTCGGTGGCGTCCGCGCCGCTGGTGGAGCTCGCGGTGGTCGTCGGCGGCGGCCCGTGGACCTGGGAGACGGCGCTGCTCTGGTGCGCGCGGAACACCGTGTCGATCGTCGGCATCGGGACGCTGGGCTTCACGATCGGGGCGTGGCTGCACCAGCGCGCGTCCCGGCGCACCGCGCCCGAGCGCCTCGCGTGGTGGACCGACGGCAAGCCCGCCGACTACCTCGCGGCCCTGCTGCTCGCCCCGGCGCTGTACGTCGTGTGGTTCGTGGAGATCGACTGGGTGGCGGTGGTGTTCCCGCTGATCGGGCTGACGGTGTGGGCGGGCTCCCGGCTGCCGAGCCGCTCGGTCGTCCTGCACACCACGCTCTGCGGGTACGTCGCCATCCAGCTCACCCTCGGGGGCACCGGGCCGTTCTCCGACCTGCCCGACGCGACGGCGCAGGTCGGCGTCGCGCAGCTCTACGTCGGCCTGATCACGGTGATCGGGCTCGCGCTGGCGATCGCCCGGGACGAGCGGCTCCGCCTCGTGGCGGACCTGCAGGCGGCGCGGGACCGCGCCCAGGCGCAGGCGACGCTGCTGACGACGGTCGTGGACACGATGTCCGAGGGCGTCCGGGTGGTCGACGGCGCCGGCCGCGTCGTGGTCCGGAACCCGACCGCCGGGCTGCTGCTCACCGGCCGGCCCGACACCGGTCCGGGCGACGAGGACCTGGCGCACCTCGCGCGGATGGACGGCACCGCGGTCCCGGAGGCCGAGCTGCCGTTCCGCCGGGCGCTCGCGGGCGAGCAGGTGCGGGACGCCGACCTCCTGGTCCGGGTGCCCGGCGCCACGGAGCCCCGGATCGTCACCTTCTCCGCGACGCCCCTGCCGTCCGCGTCGGGCGGCGGCGCGGTGACCGTGCTGCGGGACGTCACCGCCGAGCGCACCGAGCTCCGCCGCGCGGCCCAGGTGCAGGCCAGCCTGCTGCCCTCCCTGGCGCTGGACGTGCCCGGGCTCGACCTCGCGGCGCGGTTCGTCCCGGCGGGCTCGGTGGGCGGCGACTTCTACGACTGGCAGGCGGTCGCCGACGGCCTGGTGCTCACGCTCGCGGACGTGATGGGCAAGGGCCCGGCCGCGGCCATCCTCGCGGCGACGACCCGCTCGGTGCTGCACGCGCAGCCCGCGCTGCACGACGTGGCCGGCACGCTCGCCGCCACCGAGCGCGCGATGACCGCGGACCTGGCGAACGCGGGCGCGTTCGTCACGATGTTCCGGGCCTACGTGGACGCGGCGGACGGCACCGTGTCCTACACCGACGCCGGCCACGGCCTGTCGCTGATCGTCGGCGCCGACGGCGCGGCGCGGCGCCTGTCGGCGACCGGGCTGCCGCTCGGCATCGCCCCCGGGCCCGCCCGGGTCAGCGCCCGCACCCGCCTGGACCCCGGCGACGTCCTGGTGACGTTCTCGGACGGCGTGCTCGACGCGCTGGGCGGCTCGCTGGGCGACCTGGACCAGGTCGGGCGCGCGCTGCGCGGCACGGACACCGCCGAGGAGGCCGCCGAGGCCGTGCTGCAGCTCGTCGACCCGCGGCACCCCGCCGACGACGACCTCACCGTCGTCGCGCTCCGCCGCGCCGCCTGACCCGTTCCCGCGCCACACCCGGAGGCCCCGGTGCACCTGCTGCTCCTCGCCGACACCCACGTCCCCCGCCGCGCCCGCGACCTGCCGCCGGTCGTCTGGGACGCGGTCGACGCCGCCGACGTGGTGCTGCACGCCGGCGACTGGGTGGACGTCGCCCTGCTGGACGCGCTCGAGGCCCGCGCCCGCCGGGTGGTGGGCTGCTGGGGGAACAACGACGGCGCCGACCTGCGCGCCCGGCTGCCCGAGGTGGCGCGGGCCGAGCTCGGCGGGCTGCGGTTCGCGGTGGTGCACGAGACCGGCCAGGCGACCGGCCGGGAGGCGCGCTGCGCCGCGGCGTACCCGGACGCCGACGTGCTGGTCTTCGGGCACAGCCACATCCCGTGGGACACGGTCGCGCCGGGCGGCCTCCGCCTGCTCAACCCGGGCTCGCCCACCGACCGCCGCCGGCAGCCGACGGGCACCTTCCTCACGGCGCGGGCCGAGGGCGGGGCGCTGCACGACGTCGTGCTGCACCCGGTCCCCCCGCGCGCCTGACGCGCACGGGATCCGCGGCGGGGTCAGCCCGCCCGGCGCACCGCCACGACCGTGATGTCGTCCGGCCGCTCGGCGACGCGGGCGGCCAGGCGCAGCACGGCCTCGACGGCGTCGTCGGCCGTCCCGGCCCCGCGCACCGCCTCGACCAGCGGCCGGACGCCCGCCAGCGTGCCGTCGAGCAGGTCGAGCACCCCGTCGGAGAACGTCACCAGGAGGTCCCCGGGCCCGAGCCGGACGGTGCGCTCCTCGCGGGCCTCCTCGTCGAGCACGCCCAGCGGCAGGCCGGTGGCCTCGAGCCGCTCGTCCGTGCCGTCCGCGCGCACCACCACGGTGAGCCCGTGGCCGGCGTCGGCGTAGCGCAGGTCCCCGGTAGCGGCGTCGAGCGCGGCGTGGAACGCGGTGGCGAACACCCCGGCGCCGGACAGGTCGGAGTGCAGGATCGCACCGGCGTACAGCAGCGACTGCGCGACGTCGGTCCCGTGCGCGGAGCCGCGGAGCACGGCCCGGATCGACGCGGCCATGATGCCCGCGCCCGCGCCCTTGCCCATCACGTCGACGAGGCTCAGCACGAGCCCGCCGTCGGTGGCCGTCCAGTCGTAGAAGTCGCCGCCGACGGCCCGGCTCGGCAGGCAGGCGCCGGCGACCTCGTACCCGGGCACGTGCGGGGCGGACCGTGGCAGCAGGCCCGCCTGCACCTGCGCGGCGCGCTCGAGCTCGGAGTCGATCACGAGCTCCTTCTCGACCCACGCGGCCAGGTCCCGCAGCAGCGCCGCGCTGTCGGCGTCGAAGTCGCGCGGCTGCTGGTCGGCGATGCACAGGGTGCCCACCCGGTAGCCCCCGGGGGCGACCAGCGGCTGCCCGGCGTAGAACCGGAGCCCGCCGTCGCCGACCACGAACGGCTTGTCGCGGAACCGCTCGTCGCGGGCCGCGTCCGGCACGACCATCATCCGGTCGGCCAGCACGGTCGTGCCGCAGAACGAGTCCTCGCGGGCCACCCGCGGCTCGTCGAAGCCGGCCATCGCCTTGTGCACGACGACGTCGCGGTCGACGAGCGAGACGATCGCGGTGGAGACGCCGAACAGCTGGCGGGCGAGCCGGACGACCCGGTCGAACCGGTCCTCCGGCGGGGTGTCGAGCACGCCGAGGCGGTGCAGGGCGGCGACCCTGTCTGCTTCCCGGTGCGAGGTGTCGGTGGCCATCGGGTCGACGGTACGTCACCCGCCCCGGAGGGCGCACGGCCGGCCCGGACGCGCCCCGGGGCGCGTCAGGACCAGTCGCGCGCGAGCCGCCAGGTGTTCCGGCCGCCCTCGCGCGCCAGGCTCAGGCTGTCGACCGCCCGCAGGACCAGCGCGATGCCCCGGCCGCTCTCCGCGAGGTCGTCGACGGGCGCCGGGTCCAGGTCGACGCGCACCGGCGCACCGGTGTCCGACAGCTCGGCCTCGAGCCGCGGCGCGCGGGCGCGCAGCAGGACGGTCGCCTCCACCGGTCCGGGTCCCACCGGGGTGGTGTGCCGGACGATGTTGGTGGCGATCTCGATCACCGCCGTCTCGAACCGCATCCGGTCGAGCTCGGGCACGCCGGGCGCGGCGCCCCACAGCCGCTCGAACGCCCCGTGCACCTCGTCGAGCCACCCGGGCTCCGCGGGGCCGTCGACGCGGAGCTCGACGGCCCCCTCAGCGGCGGTCACCGACCGCGTCCTCGACGTCGGCGTAGGGGCGAAGCACCCGGTCCATCGTCGTGAGCTCGAGCACGGTGCGGACCTGCGCGCCCACCCGGGCGATCCGCAGGTCGCCGCCGGCCGCCCGCGCGGACCGCAGGCCGCCCACGAGCGCGCCCAGCCCGGACGAGTCGAGGAACGCGGTGTCCCCGAGGTCGACCACCACGAGCGTCCGGCCCGCGGCGACCTCCCGGTCCACCGCCGCCTTGAGCTCGCCCGCGGCGGCCATCGTCAGCCGGCCCGTCACGTGCAGCACCGCCACGCCCTCGCGCTGGTCGGTCGTCAGCTCCATCGGTTCCTCCTCGTCGTCATGCGATCCCCCGGCGCCGTGCGCTCGCGGGCGGGGTGGCCTCGGGCCCGGTGAACCCGCGGTAGCGCAGCGCCTGGACCACGACGCTCAGCACCACCAGGTCGTACACCACCCAGACCAGGTTGACCGCCGTGCCGACCCACCACGCCAGCCCCATCGACTGCCGGACGATGCCGATGAGCGCCGCGACCACGAGCAGCCCCATCGCGAGCAGCTGGGGCCACACGAGCCGCCACTGGCTCGGGGAGCCGTCCGGCCGCACCTTCGGCGTCACGGCGAACCCGAGGGGCCGACCGAACCACACGTTGGCCACGGCGGTCCACACGGCCTTGATCCACACGGGGAACAGCGCGAGCGCGTACTGCTGCCCGCGCCAGGTCTTCACGCCCCGGGCCGCCACCAGGAACAGCAGCTGGCTGGCCAGGAAGAACGGGATGAACCGCGCGAAGAAGTCGACGGTCCAGGCCGTGACGGGCAGGACGCCGAAGCACAGGAAGATGATCGGGGCGGCCAGGTAGACCAGCGCGGCGAAGCCCGACAGGTACGACCACATCGTCGCGAAGTACATGAGCTTCTGCCCGACCTTCAGGCCCCGCACGCCCAGCGGGTTCTCCTTGAGCATCACCTGCATGGTGCCCTGGGCCCAGCGCAGCCGCTGGGTCATCATCGTGCCCAGGTCCTCGGGCGCGAGCCCGTGCGCGAGGCTCTCGTGGTGGTAGACGGTCCGCCAGCCGAGCGCGTGCAGCCGCATCGCCGTCGCCATGTCCTCGGTGACCGACAGGGTGGCCACCGGCATGACCGCCTGCGCCTCCGAGGACCGGTCGACGTCGACGGCGCGCACCAGGGCCTGCACGGACTCGATCGCGCCGAGCGGGGACCACTCCCGGTCCGCCAGCCGGGCGAGGGCGGGCTCGTCGACCACGACGGCGCCGATCTCGTCGTCCCGGGCGATCGGCAGGGCCGCGATCGCGGCGAGGTCGTCCTGGATGCTCGCGACGTCCCGGGCGACGACCTGCGCCGAGATCGCGTCGACCTCGCGCTGGAAGCCGTAGGTGACGTCCGACAGCGGCTCGCCCGCGTCCAGGGCCGCGAGCGCCCGCGCGGCGGCCTGCTGCACCTCGTGCAGCACCGCGGCCTGCTCCGCGTCGGGCGCGGAGCGCTGCGCGCGGGCGAGCAGCCGGCGGGACGCGTGCAGCGCCTCGCGCACGGAGCGCTCGGTCTCCCGGACGTAGCCGACGAGCCCGAGCTGCATCAGGGCGTCGCGGCGCAGCACGGCGTTCGACCCGCAGAAGAACGCGGCGTTCCAGCCGTCCTTGCCCTGCTGGATCGGGCCGTAGAACAGCGGCGCCTGGCTGCCGAGCGGGTCCGCCCCGGTCACGTTGGTGAAGAACTGGGGCGTCTGCACGAGCGCGACGCCCGGGTCGGCGAAGTACCCGAGGACCCGGTCGAGGATCTCCGGCTCGGGGATCTGGTCGGCGTCGAGGATCAGGAGGAACTCGCCCTCGGTGGCGAACAGCGCGTTGTTGAGGTTCCCGGCCTTCGCGTGCCGGGGCCGGTCGGTCCAGTCCTCCGACCGCTCGATGTACCCGACGCCCGCGGCGCGCGCCGCGGCGGCCAGCTCGGGCCGCGAGCCGTCGTCGAGCACCCAGGTCCGGTGCGGGTAGGCGATGTCCCGCGCGGCCTCGGCGGTGCGCATCACCAGCTCCACCGGCTCGTTGTACGTCGTGACGAACACGTCCACCGTGAGGTCCCGCGGGGGCGGCGGCGGGTCGTCGCGGCGGCGTGCCCGCCACATCGTCGTGCCGAACAGCGCGACGTCGACCAGCGAGTACGTCTCGGCGATCACGAGCGGCACGGCGATCCACCACGCCGACCAGTTGACCGACTCGAGCCACCGCCAGGCGATGTAGTTCACGCCCAGCACCAGCGTGAGCACCACGACCACCCGCAGCACCAGCTGCTGCCTCATGCGTCTCCCCTCCGCAGCACCACGACCGTCATGTCGTCGGCACGATCCGTCGTCGCCGCCGCGGCCGCGAGCACGCGGTCCACGGCGTCCGCCGCCGACGTGGCCGCGCCGAGCGGCCCCGCCAGCACGTCCTCCGGGTCCAGCGCCCGGTCGCCCCGCTCCAGCAGGCCGTCGCTGACGACCGCCAGCGTGTCCCCCGGCGCGAGCGTCGTCTCGGCCGCCAGCCGCGGCACGCCGACGACCACCCCGAGCGGGGGGCCCTGCGCGGGCAGCCGCCGCACGGCGCCGTCGGCGGACCGCACCACCGCGAGGCCGTGCCCGGCGTCCGTGTACCGGAGCACGCCGGTCGCCGGGTCGAGCGCGGCGTGGAACGCCGTGACGAAGGCGCCGGCGCGGTCCAGGTCCGGCTCGAGCACGCGCTCGGCGAGCTCCACGGCGGGCCCCACGTCCTCGTGCCGCCCGACGCCGCGCAGCACCGACCGCACGGTGGCGGCGATGATCGCGGCGCCGAGGCCGCGGTCCATCACGTCGGCCAGGGTGACGACGAGGCGGCCGGGCGTCGCCTGCCAGTCGTAGAAGTCGCCGCCGACCCCGTGGGCCGGCAGGCAGGCGCCGGCCAGGTCCCAGCCGGGCACGTCGGGCGGCGCGTGCGGGAGCAGCCCGCGCTGCACCTCGGCCGCGCGGCCCAGCTCGGCGTCCGCCGCGAGCTCCTTCTCGACCCACGCCGCGAGGTCGGACAGCAGCGCCTCGTCCTCGGCGGTGAACTCGCGCGGCCGCCGGTCCATCAGGCACAGCGTGCCGACCCGCTCGCCGCCCGCCGCCGCCAGCGGCCGGCCGGCGTAGAACCGGATCCTGGGGTCGCCCGTCACGAACGGCCGGCCGGCGAACCGCGGGTCGAGCCCGGCGTCCGGGACCACCAGGGTCTCGGGCCGCTCGATCGCGACGGCGCAGAACATCCCGTCGCGGGGCGCCTGCGTGAGGGTCGTGCCCTGGTGGGACTTGAGGTACAGCCGGTCGGTGTCGACGAGCGAGACGAACGCCATCTGCACGCCGAACAGCTGCTGGGCGAGCCGGGTCACGCGGTCGAACCGCTCCTCGGCGGGCGTGTCGAGGACGTCGAGCTCGCGCAGCGCCGCCACGCGTCGTGCCTCGTCCGCCGCCGGTCCCGCGGTCTCGCCCATGCCTCACCCCCCGGGCCGTGACCCTACCCACAGGCGGGGTGACGCGCCCGGCGGCGCCCCGCGCGAGGTCCACCCCCCTGACGGGTCAAGGACGGGGACGGGGTGCCGATCAGGACCTCGTGCTCCAGCGTGCCTCCCTCGTCCGGCTCGCGGTCGTCGTCGCCGCGCTCCTGGTGCACGCCGCGCTGCCCGCGGGGACGGTCCGGGACGTGCTCTACGTGGCGGTGGGCGCCGTCTGCGCGGCCCGGGCCGCCCGGGCCGCGGCGCGGATCGCGGGGCCGCAGCGGCGCGCGTGGCAGCTGCTCGCACTCGGCCTGGCCGCGTGGGTGCTGGGCGACCTGGCGTGGACCGTGCTGGAGCGCGGGCTCGGCGTCGAGCCGTTCCCCTCGGTCGCCGACATCGCGTACGTGGCGTCGTACCCGCTGCTCGCCGTGGGTCTCGTCCGCGCGTTCCCGGCGCCCCGCGGGCGCCGTCCCACCTGGCTGCTCGACGCGTTCCTCGTGACCAGCGGCGCGCTGCTGGTCCTGTGGGTGCTCGTCCTGGAGCCCACGCTCGCCGGCTGGCACGACGACCCGCTCGGCACGGCGGTCGGCGCGGCGTACCCGGCGGGGGACGCCGTGCTGCTGCTGGTGCTGGCCCGGGCCGCGACCGCGTCGGGCGCCCGCCCGCCGGCACTGCGGCTGTCGATCTGGGGCGTCCTGGCGATCCTCGTCGCCGACGAGCTGTTCCTGCTGGCCCCGGGCTGGCCCCCGCTCGAGGAGCGCGTCCACCTGGTCGACAGCCTGTGGCTCGCCGGCTACGTGCTGCTGGCGGCGGCGGCGCGGCACGCCTCGGCCGGGCAGGTCGCGCCGCCGCGGGAGGAGGGCGACCTGAGCACCCGGTACCTGGTGCTGGTCGCCGTGTCGGTGTGCGTGCTGCCCGGGACCCTCGCCGTCGAGACGCTCGGGGGCGGTCCCGTCCACCTCGTCGAGGTGTGCCTCGCCGCCACCGCCGTGATCGCCGCGTTCCTGCTGCGGTTCATCGGGGTGCTGCGAGCGCTGCAGCGGCAGAACACCCGCCTGGAGCACCTCGCCGTCACGGACCCGCTCACCGGGCTCGCGAACGCGACGGGGCTCGCGCGCCGGCTCGCCGCCGGCCCCGGGGACGCCCCGGCGGGCACCGTCCCGGCGGTGCTGCTGGTGGCCCTCGACGGCTACCGCGACGCCGCGGAGACGCTCGGGCACGTCGTGTCCGACGACCTGCTCCGCGAGGTCGGGGTCGCGCTCCGGCGCGAGGCGGGTCCCGCCGCCACCCCGGCGCGCCTCGGCCGGGAGGTGTTCGCGGTCGCGCTGGACGTGGCCGGTCCGGACGCCGCGGAGGCGCTGGCGCGGACGCTCGTGGCCGGGCTCGCGGCGCCGGTGCCCGTGCGAGGCCTCGACCTGCCCGTCCGACCGCTGGCGGGGGTCGCGGTGGCGGCGGCCCGCCCGGCCGCAGCGGACGAGCTGGTCGCGCGGGCCGACGCCGCGCTCGCCGCCGCACGCCGCCGGGACGACCGGGTCGCGGTCGACGCGACGCCGTCCGCCGCGCCGGGCCTCGTGCCGAGCCCGCGCGCCGGCGCCCCCGCGCCGCGCCCGCGCGAGGCCGACCTGCTGCGGCGGCTGCCCGCCGCAGCCGCCGACGGCGAGCTGGTCGTGCACTTCCAGCCCCTGGTGTCCGTCGCGGGCGGCCGCGTGGAGGGCGCGGAGGCGCTCGTCCGCTGGCAGCACCCCGAGCACGGGCTGCTGGGGCCGGACGCGTTCGTCCCCGCCGCCGAGCGCACCGGGCTGGTCCGACCCGTGACGCTGCACGTGCTCGACGTCGCGCTGGCGCAGTGCGCGCGGTGGCGCGCGGCCGGGTCGGCGGGGTTCGCGGTGTCCGTCAACGTCTCCGCGCACGATCTGGACGACCCGCGGCTGGTGGCGGACGTGCGGGACGCCCTGCGTCGGCACGGGCTGCCGGCCGACGCGCTCGGCCTGGAGGTCACCGAGACGATGGCGATGCGCGACGCCGCCCAGGCCGGGCGCACCCTGCGCGCGCTCGACGCCTGCGGCGTCCACCTCGCCGTGGACGACTACGGCGTCGGCTACGGCTCGCTGGACTACCTGCGGGGCCTGCCGTTCTCCGTGCTCAAGGTGGACCGCGCGTTCGTCGCCCCCGCCGTCGAGGACCGCGTGTGCGCGGAGATCCTCCGCTCGACCGTGGACCTCGGGCACGCCCTGGGCATGCGGGTCGTCGCGGAGGGGGTGGAGGACGAGCGCACGCTCGCGCTGCTCCGGGGCCTGGGCTGCGACGCGGCGCAGGGCTGGGCGCTGGGTCGCCCGGGCCCGGCGGAGGTGCTGGACGCGCGGCTCCGCGCGGTGGCCCCTGTCAATTAGTAGACCCTTCAAGTATTGTCGCCGGACCGACCGACCGGCCCCCGGCCGCGCCGACCGACCCGAGGAGCTACCCCCATGCCCGACCGCCGTCCCACCGCGGCCGAGCGCCAGGCCCGCCTGGCCGCCGTCCGAGCCGAGCAGAAGAAGAAGGAGCGCGGCCGCGCCCTCTGGATCGGCTCGATCGCCGGCGTGCTGGTGCTCGCCCTCGTCGGCGTCAGCGCCTGGGTGATCGTCGACGCCGGCCGCGACAAGGCCGCGCTCGAGGCGCAGGCCGACGCCGAGATCGACGGTGTCGAGTCGTTCGACGGCCTGACGTTCAACCACGTCACCACCTCCGTCGACTACGCGCAGGACCCGCCGGCCGGCGGCGACCACAACGCCGCGTGGCTGAACTGCGGCGTCTACTCCGAGCCGGTCCCGAACGAGAACGCGGTGCACTCGCTCGAGCACGGCGCCGTGTGGGTCACCTACGACCCGTCGCTGCCCGCCGAGGACGTCGCGGCGCTGGAGGCGTTCGCCGACAACCAGTCGTACGTGATCGTCTCCCCGTACGAGGGCATCGACACCCCCGTCGCCGTCAGCGCCTGGGGCTACCAGCTCAAGGTCGACTCGGTCGACGACGAGCGGCTGCCGATCTTCATCCAGAAGTACCTGCTCAACCCGGAGCTCGCCGAGGTCGGCGCGCCGTGCTCGAGCGGCGTGGGCACGCCCGCGTGACGTCGCAGGACCCGCAGGCCGACGCGCCCGTGGCGCCCGGTCCCGCACCCGCGGGCCGGGGCCACGGGCGCGTCGTGCTCGCCGTGGTGGTCGTCGCGGCGCTCGCGCTCGGTGCGCTCGCCGGGGCGCTGCTCGCCCGCCAGCCCGTGCTGACCGCCGCGTCCGACGGATCGGTCGACGCCGGCTTCGCCCGCGACATGCAGGCGCACCACGCGCAGGCGGTCGACCTCGCCGTGCTGGTCCGGGACCGGAGCACGGACGAGGAGGTGCGGACGGTCGCGCTCGACATCCTGCTGACCCAGCAGAACCAGATCGGGCAGATGGCGGGCTGGCTGTCGACGTGGGGGCTGCCGGCCGCGGCGTCCCGCCCGCCCATGGCCTGGATGGTGGGGACGGAGCACGCCCACGGCGCCGCGACGTCGTCGGCCGACGGCGGGGCGGCCGGCTACGCCGCGATGCCGGGGTGGGTGTCCCGCGCGGACCTCGCGCGCCTGACCGACGCCACCGGGGCCGAGGCCGACCGGCTGTTCCTGCAGCTGATGATCCCGCACCACCGGGGCGGCGTGGAGATGGCCGAGTACGCCGTCGAGCACGCGCAGCGCCCGCAGGTGGTGGCGCTGGCGCGGAACATCGTGACGTCCCAGGAGCGCGAGCTCACCGCGCTGCAGGACATGCTGGACGCGCGGGGCGGCCCGGTCGGCTGAGCCGGCGCACCGCGGGCGGGACGCTCAGTCCCGCCCCGGGGCGAGCACGTGCAGCCCCGTGCGCGTCGCCGCTTCGGCCATGCGGTCGTCATAGGTGACCAGGGCGTCGAGCTCGTCCCCGAGCGTCAGGGCGGCGGCGACGTGCACCGCGTCCGGCGACCGCAGCGCGTCCGGCCCGAGCCGCCCCGCCGCGTCCATCACCTCCGGCGTGAGCGCGACGAGATCGAGCGCGGTGAGCACGTCGTGCGCGAGCGGCACGCGGTCCGGCACGGCACGCCGGACGGCTCGCACCAGCTCGGTCCGCGCCAGGTCGCTCGACACGTTGACCGCCTCGAGCATGACCGCCCGGAGCGCGGCGGACTCCGCCTCGGCGACGACCAGCTTCGCCAGCGCCGAGGTGTCGTAGTAGTACAACGCCACCCTCAGTACCGCTCGTCGTCGCGCATCTCGGCGAGCACGGCCGAGACCGACGCACCCGCGTGGGCGACAGGCTCGGGGAGGTCGGCTAGTCCCGCCCGCGCAGCTCCAGGCTGATCTGGTCCGCGTCCAGCACCCGCAGCGCCTCGGTGAGCGCCCCCGAGCTCGCCGTGCCGAGGTCGCGCACGCGCAGCAGTGCCTCGCGCTGCGCGTCGAGCACCGCCAGCCGCAGCTCCCGCACCTGCGCGGCGGCCGACGCGCGGTCCTCCGCGGCGGCCTCGTCCTCGTCGACCTCCCCGCCCTGCCGCTCGGCGATCCGGCGCGCCTTCGCCAGCACCTCCGGGTCGTACGCGCCGCCGTCCGGGCGGCGCAGGTCCGGGTCGCCGAGCAGCGCCGCCGCGGCGGTCGCCATCTCCCCCACGAGCCGGTCCACCTCGGCGCGGTCGTCGGACCCGTCGCGGGCCAGGCCGAGCCGGCGCACGAGCCAGCCGAGCGTGCCGCCCTGGACCAGCAGCGTGCCCGCCGCCACCACGAAGGCGACCAGCAGGAGCAGCGCCCGGTGCGGCGTGTCCCGCGGGAGCGACTGCGCGGCGGCCAGCGTCACGACGCCGCGCATGCCCGCCCAGACCAGCACCGCGCCCTCGCGCGGACCGAGGCGCTCCGCCTGCAGGTAGTCGATGTCCGCGATCCGCCGGGTGATCCGGTACCGCAGCCGCCGGCCGCGCGCCTCGGGGGCGTCGTCCCGGCCGAGGCGGGGCCGGCGTCGGCCCAGGGTGGTGCGCACCGTCGCGGCCGGCACCGGCGCGGTGGTCGCCCGCGGGGCGGCGCCCGCCGGCGGGGCGCCCGGGACGCGGCGCGCGGCCAGGTCCTCGCGGGTGAGCGACCCGAGCTCGGCGCGGTCGTTGAGCGCCGCGAGGTAGCCGCGCACTGTCACACCGCGCCGCGCGCGCCGGGACAGGCGGTGCAGCAGGTAGGCCACGTAGACCGAGCGCACCGCGAGCACCACCACGGCCGCGAGCGCCCCGAGCCCGACCGCCACCCACAGGTGACCGTGGTCCTCCCGCACCTCGGCGACCAGGCCGTACAGCTCCAGGCCCATGACCAGGAACACCGCGCCCTCGAGCAGCAGCTCGAGCGTCCGCCAGTTCGCCGCCTCGGCGATCCGGTCCTGCGGTCGCAGCCGTACGCTCCCCGATCCCGCGACCAGGCCCGCCGCCACCGTGGCGACCAGCCCGGACGCGCCCAGGTGCTCCGCCGGGATGTACGCGACGAACGGCACGATGAACGAGATCGCCGTCGTGAGGTGCGGGTCCGCCACCCGGGTGCGCACCCACAGGCTGACCTTGCCGACCAGGCCGCCGATCAGCACGGCCACCACGACCGCGAACACGAAGTCGGTCGCCACCTCCCACAGCGTCACGGAGGCCGCCGTGGCGACGATCGCGGAGCGCAGCAGCACGAGCGCGGACGCGTCGTTGAGCAGGCTCTCGCCCTCGAGCACGGTGACGATGCGCGGGCTGACGCCGGACCTGCGGACGATCGACGTCGCCACGGCGTCGGTCGGGCTCAGCACCGCGCCCAGCGCGATGCCGGTCGCCAGCGTGATGTCGGGGACGATCCAGGAGAACAGCAGGCCGAGCACGACCGACGTCGCCACGACCAGGAGCACCGACAGCCCGCTGATCGCCGTGAGGTCGCGCCGGAAGTCCATGGTCGGCACGGACACCGACGTGGCGTACAGCAGCGGCGGCAGGACGCCGCCGAGGATCCACTCGGGCTCGATCTCGACCGCCGGCACGGCCGGCAGCAGGCTGATCCCGACGCCGAGCGCCACGAGCAGCAGCGGGGCGGCGACCCCGACCCGGGGCGCCAGGGCGGTGACGGCGACGACCGCGACGGCGCCGATCACCCCGATCAGCAGCAGGTCCATGCGCTCCGCCCCTCCGTGCCTCCGGCGCGCCCGCCGGTGCGGGAGCACGCCCGCCGCCGAGGCTACCGAGCCGGGCCGGCCCGGGCCGCGCGGGCGCGGCGGCGGTGCGCCCCGGTGCAAGCCGACGCGGTAATGAGACTGGGTATCAGTTGTGTTAGCGTGACCGTGCTGATCAACCGACCCGCGACCGGAGAGGAGACGGCGCCCGGGGCAGGAGTGCGCCCGCGGCCGCCGACCCCCGCATGAGCCTTCCCACCCCCACCCGCCGCCGCGTCTCCGGCGCGCTCGGCCTCGGTCTGACCGCCGCGCTGCTCGCCGCCTGCGGCACCTCCGGCGACGCCGCCGCCGAGCCGTCCGCCACCGCCGAGGAGACCACGACCGCCCCCGCGGCCACCGAGGTCGCCACCGCGAAGCCGCGCCTCGCCCTCGCCTACGACGGCGGCATCCAGGTGCTCGACGCCGACACCCTCGAGGTCGTCTCCGACATCGAGCTGGAGGGCTTCAACCGGCTCAACCCGGCCGGCGACAACCGGCACGTGATGGTCTCGACCACGGGCGGGTTCCAGGTGCTGGACGCCGGCACCTGGACGCAGCCGCACGGCGACCACACGCACTCGTACACGTCCGACCCGGTGCTCACCGACGTGCTGTGGCCGGCCGAGACCCCCGGCCACGTCGTGAGGCACAAGGGCCGCACCGCCCTGTTCGACGACGGCACCGGGCAGATCACGGTCGTCGACTCCGACGCGCTGACCGACCTGGACGCCGAGGCGCGGGAGTACACCACCCCGTCGGCGCACCACGGCGTCGCGGTCGAGCTGACCGACGGCACCCTGGTCGTCTCCGAGGGCACCGAGGACGAGCGCACCGGCGTCCGCGTCCTCGACGCCGAGAACACCGAGATCGCGGCGCTCGACACCTGCCCCGGCGTGCACGGCGAGGCCGTGGCCGCCGACGAGGCCGTCGTCATCGGCTGCGAGGACGGCGCCGTGGTGTACGCCGGCGGCCAGCTGACCAAGATCACCGCGCCCGACGCGTACGGCCGGATCGGCAACCAGGCCGGCTCCGAGGCCAGCCCGTTCGTGCTCGGCGACTACAAGTCCGACCCGGACGCGGACCTCGAGCGCCCGACCCGCGTCTCGATCATCGACACCCGCGACGCGTCGATGCGCCTGGTCGACCTGCCGTCGTCCTACACCTTCCGCTCGCTCGCCCGCGGCGACGCCGGCGAGGCCCTGGTGCTCGGCACCGACGGCCAGCTGCACGTCATCGACCCCGAGACGGCGACCCTGGTCCGCTCGATCCCCGTGATCGACGCCTGGGAGGAGTCCGAGGTCTGGCAGGAGCCGCGCCCGGCCATCACCGTGCTGGACGGCTCGGCGTACATCTCCGACCCGAGCACCAACTCGCTGCACGCGGTCGACGTCGAGACCGGCGAGGTCTGGCTGAGCGGCGACCTCGAGGTCACGCCGAACGAGCTCACGGGCGTCTCCGGCGCCGTCGCCGAGCACGGCGGCCACGACCACGCCGAGGACGAGCACGCCCACGAGGACGAGCACGCCCACGAGGAGGACGAGCACGCCCACGACGAGGACGAGCACGCGCACGAGGACGAGGGCGCCGAGGGCTGACGCCCGCCCTGCCGCCCCGCACCTCCTCGAGTGGAGCGTTCTGCCCGGACACGCCGCGCGTGCCGGGCAGGACGCTCCACTCGCGCCCACCCGGAAGGACCGCTGTGCCCCGCACGACCCGCACGACCCGCACCCTGACCTCCGCGCTCGCTCTCGGGCTGGCCGGCGCCGCGCTCACGGCCTGCTCCCCCGCCGGCGACGACGCGGACGCCCCGCACGACGTCGTCGCCGCGTTCTACCCGCTGCAGTTCGTCGCCGAGCGCGTCGGCGGCGAGCACGTCGCCGTCACCTCGCTGACCCCGCCGGGTGGCGAGTCGCACGACCTGGAGCTGTCGCCGGCCTCGGTCGCGCGCGTCGGCGACGCCGACGTCGTGGTGTACCTGTCGGGCTTCCAGGCCGCGACCGACGAGGCCGTCGCCTCCACCTCGCCCGCCCACGTCGTCGACACCGCGGAGGCCGCCGCGCTCGAGGTCGCGCCCGACGGCGTCGAGCCCGGCACCGGCGACAGCCTGGACCCGCACTTCTGGCTCGACCCGACCCGGCTCGCCGACGTCGCGCACCAGGTCGCCGACACGCTCGCCGAGGTCGACCCCGAGCACGCCGGCGACTTCGCCGCGGGGGCGGACGCGCTGGTCGCCGACCTGGACGCGCTCGACGCGGAGCTCGAGGCCGGGCTCGCCGCCTGCCGGGGCGCGACGCTCGTCGCCTCGCACGAGGCGTTCGGCTACCTGGCCCAGCGGTACGGGCTGCACCAGGTCGGCCTCAGCGGGATCGACCCCGAGGTCGAGCCCTCGCCCGCGCGCCTGCGCGACGTCGCCGCGACCGTCGAGGCCGAGGGCGTGCGCACGCTGTTCTTCGAGACGCTGACCAGCCCCAAGGTGACGCAGACCCTCGCCGACGACCTGGGCGTGGCGACCGCGGTGCTCGACCCGCTGGAGGGTCTGGCGGAGGACGACGAGCGGGACTACCTGGACGTCATGCGGGACAACCTCGCGGCGCTGACCGACGGGCTGACCTGCTCGGCCTGAGCCCCACCGGCCTCCTGCCGCGGATCACCCGCTCGCCGGCGCGCGGGTGATCCGCGGCCGCGGCGTTCACGCGGCGCGGGGCGCGGCCGATCGGAACCCCGGCTCGCACCGCGGTGGTGCGCCACCGAGGAGGCCGCAGTGCGACAGATCGTCCGGACCGTCACCGCGATCGGCGTGAGCGCCGGTGTCGTGCTCGGCGCGGCTCCCGTCGCCACGGCGCACCCGTCGGCGCCCTCCGTCGTCCCGGCGGTCGCCGCCGGCGGCGCGGCCACGACCGCGACCCCGCCGCCCGCCGACCCCGCGGCGCCCGCCGACCCCGCGGCGCCCGCCGACCCCGCGGAGCTCACCGCCGCCGAGGACGCACCCGACCGGTCCGTCCTGCCCGAGGCCCCGCCCGCCACCACCGCCGACCCCGCCGAGGAGACCGGCCTGCCGGCCGCCTCGCCGGACCAGGTGCTCGTGCAGTTCGCCCCCGGGGTGGACCCGGCCGAGCAGGCCGCGGCGCTCGCGACCGAGGGCGTCGCCGCCGAGGACGACGTCGCCGCCACCGGGTTCGTCGAGGTGCCCGTCGGCGACGCCGACCCGGCCGACGTGGTCGAGGCGCTCGACGCCGACCCCCGCGTCGCCGCGGTGCAGCTCGACGTCGTCCGGACCGCCCAGGCCCGACCTGCCGACGAGCTGGCGGCGCTCGCACGTCCGTACCTCGACCTGCTGCGCCTGCCGCGCGCCTGGGACGTCACCTCGGGGGCCGGCCAGGTCATCGCCGTCCTCGACACCGGGGTCGACCTCGACCACCCCGACCTCGCGGGCCGCCTCGTGCCCGGGTACGACGCCGTGAACGAGGACGCCGACCCGAGCGACGACCAGTGGCACGGCACCGCCGTGGCGGGGGTCGCCGCCGCGATCGGCGGCAACGGACGGGGCGCCGCCGGCGCCGCGCACGGCGCGTCGATCATGCCGGTCAAGGTGCTCGACCACCGGGGCAGCGGCTACGACTCCGACGTCGCCGAGGGCATCCGGTGGGCCGTCGAGCACGGCGCCGACGTCATCAACCTCTCCCTCGGCGGGCCGGGCGCCTCACCCGTCCTGCGCGCGGCGATCGCGGACGCGGTCGCCGCCGGGGTCGTCGTCCTGGCCGCCGCCGGCAACTCGGGCACCCAGGTCCCGGAGTTCCCCGCGGCCTACGCACCCGAGATCGACGGCCTCCTCTCGGTCGGTGCCACCGACGACGCCGGCGTGCTCACGCCGTTCTCGACGTGGGGCGACAGCACCACGGTCGCCGCCCCGGGCAAGGGCCTGGTCGCGCCGTCCAACGGCGGCGGCTACCTGACCGCGAGCGGCACCTCGTTCAGCACGCCGCTGGTCAGCGGCGTCGCAGCGCTCCTCACGTCGCGGGGCCGGACCCCCGCGCAGGTCGAGCAGGCGGTGGTCACGACGGCGCGCGACGCCGGTCCGCGCGGCCGGGACCCCTTCTACGGCGCGGGCGCGGTCGACGCGGCCGCCGCGCTCGGCCTGGGCACCGCGACGCCGCTCGAGCAGGGGCCCGGCGACGGCGCCGTGGACGACTCCACGCCCGCACGGGCGCGCGCCCTCCCGCTCGCCCGCACGGTCACCGGTGCGCTGTCGCCGGAGGGCGACGAGGACTGGTACGCCGTCGAGGTGACGACCGCCGGCTGGTACACCGCGACCGTCACCCCGACCGGCAGCGCGCAGGCGACGCGCCCCCGGACCACCGCCCTGTCGGCGTCCGGCGAGGTGCTGGCGCGCGGCGAGGCCGCCGCCGCGGGCAGCCCGCTCGCGCTCGCGGTCCCGGTCCCGGCGGCGGGCACGATCCGGCTGGGCGTCGCGAACGTCGACGGCTCCCGGGGCGACCGGTACACCGTGACGCTCACGAGGTCCGCGGGCGCGCAGCCCCTGGCCGGCACCGGCGAGCACGTGTGGGTGCTCGGCACCTCCCTCGTCTCCCACCAGGCGGGGGTCGCGGTCCGGCCCGCGCTCACCGTGACCCTCGGCCGGACGCCGGCGGACGGCGCGGCGTCGGCGGCGACCGTGCGGCTCGTCGACGGCAGCTCGGGCGCGGACGTCCCCGCGACGCTGGCCGTCGACCGGGGGGTCGGCACGCTCACGCTCACCCCGACGACCGACCTGGTCGCCGGCCGGCACTACCAGCTCTGGGTCGGGGGCCTCACCGACACCGCCGGCGCGGTGCAGCCGACCCCCTCGCGGACGTGGTTCACCGTCGCCGCCGGCGGCGACCGGTTCACGCCCGTCGAGCCGCGGCGCGTCCTGGACACGCGCACGGGTACCGGCGTGCGGGCGGGCGTCGTTCGGCCCGGCAGCCCCGTGCGGCTGGTGGTCGGCGGCGTCGCGGTCCCCGCGGACGCGACCGCGGTCGTGCTCAACGTGACCGCCGTCAGCCCGACCGCCAAGGGCAGCCTCCGCGTGTACCCGACGCCCGCCGCGGGTGCGGCCGCCCCGACCGCCTCTCTCCTGAACGTCGTGGCCGGCGAGGACCAGCCCAACCTCGCGACCGTCGCGCTCGGCGCCTCGGGCGACCTGACGTTCGCCACGTTCAGCACCACGTCGCACGTCGCCGCGGACGTCGTCGGCTACTACCGGGCGGGTGGGGCCACCGCGTTCGTCCCGACGGACCCGGCGCGGGTGCTGGACACCCGGGCCGGGACGGGCGGCGTGCCGCGGGCCCGCGTGGCCGCGGGTCGGTGGGTGGACCTCCGGGTGACCGGGAAGAACGGGGTCCCCGCCGACGCCTCGGCCGTGGTGCTCAACGTGACCGGCGTCGGCGCGGCGGCGCGGACGAACATCCGCGTCTACCCGACCCCCGCCGCGTCGGAGCCGCACGTCCCGTCGACCGTGCGCAGCATCAACCTCCTGCCCGGGCACAACGAGGCCGCGATGGCCGTCGTGCCGGTCGGCGACGGCGGGCGCGTCCGGTTCTTCTCGCACACCGCGGCGACCGACGTCGTCGCCGAGCTCGCGGGGTACTTCTCCGCGACCGGCACCGACGGGTTCGTGCCCGTGACGCCGGCGCGGGTGGCGGACACGCGCACCGGCCTCGGGATCACCGGGGCCCTCACGCCGGGGCGGGTCGCGACGTTCCCGGTCCGCGGTCGGGCCGGCGTCCCGGACGCGGCCACCGCGGTCGTCCTCAACCCGACCGCCGTCTCGCCGGCCGGGCGTTCCAACATCCGGCTGTTCCCGGCGAACGCCGGTGACGTCGTGCCGGGGGTGTCCGCGATGAACGTGGTGGCCCGCCGCGACCAGGCGAACGTCGCGGTCGTCCGGCTCGGCGCGGGCGGCGCCCTGTCGACCCGGTCGGACTCGGCGCAGACGGCGATGGTCGTCGACCTGTTCGGGTACTTCCGCCGCTGACCCCCGCGGGGCGCTCCGCTCAGTGCGAGCGGAGCGCCTCGACGAGGTCGGCCTTGTTCATCGACGACCGGCCCTCGATGCCGATCTCGGCGGCCCGCTTGCGCAGGTCGTCCACGGTCCAGTCCTCGTACGAGCCGGACTCGCCGCCCTTCTTCCCGACGGACGACCGCCCGCGCGCCGCAGCCGCGTTGGCGATGCGCGCGGACTTCTCCTTGCTGTTGCCCTCGTCGCGGAGCTCCTCGTAGAGCTCCTTGTCCTTCACGCTCGGACCCGGGTCACGGCGCGGCATGGCGGCCTCCTCGCATCGACTCCTCGGACGCTCCCGACGATGCCGCGCGCGGCTCCGCGCCGCATCCCGAGCCGCGCGGTGCCGTGCCCCGAGCGGATCCACCCGGACGGACGCGCCGGGGCGTGCCGTCAGCAGGTCGTCGCCGAGCGCCACCGGCGAGCTCGGCACCCCGCGTAGCGTGGCGGGCGTGAGCAGCCTCGACATCGCCACCCCGCAGGGGCCCGCCCGCGCGCACCTGCACCTGCCCGCCGGCGTCGCGCCGGGCGCCGACGGCCGCACCCGCGTCCCGGGCGCGCTCGTGCTCGGCCACGGGGCCGGCGGCGGCGTCGGCGCGCCGGACCTCCTCGCCGTGACCGCGGCGGCCACCGGGCTCGGGCTGGCGGTCGCGCTGGTCGAGCAGCCGTACCGCGTCGCCGGCAAGCGGGTCGGCCCCCGCGGCCCCGCGCTCGACGAGGCGTGGACCGCCGTCGTCGCGCACCTGCGCACGCACGCCCTGGACGCGCCGCTGGTCACCGGCGGCCGGTCGGCCGGCGCCCGCACCGCCTGCCGGACGGCGCTCGCCACCGGCGCCGTCGGCGTGCTGTGCCTCGCGTTCCCCACGCAGCCTCCGGGCCGGCCGGACGCGCCGAGCCGGCTGCCCGAGCTCGAGGCCGCGGGCGTCCCGGTGCTGGTCGTCCAGGGCCGCACGGACCCCTACGGCACCCCGGCGGCGGCGCCGACCCGCACGGTCGTCCCGGTGCCGGGCGACCACTCCCTGAAGAAGGACACCGGGTCGGTCGCCGCCGCGGTGACGACCTGGCTGCCCACGGTCCTCCCGCTCCCCTGACGCCGAGATCGGCAACCCCGGCCCGGGCCGGCACCTCGGGCTGCCGGCCTCGGCACCGGCGTGCCGACGTCGGCGGGTCAGCCGTCCAGGAAGGTGCGGACCGCCTCCGTCACCAGCGCGTGGTCGTCCGCCTGCGGGAGGCCCGAGACGGTCACCACGCCGACGACGCCCACGCCCTCGACGTGCACCGGGAACGCACCGCCGTGCGCGGCGTACTCCTGCAGCGGCAGCTCGTGCACCGCGCCGAACGTGGTGCCCTTCGCTCGCGCCCGCAGGCCCTGCAGGTAGGAGGAGGTCCCGAACCGCTCGACGACCCGGACCTTCCGGTCGATCCACGAGTCGTTGTCGGCGACCGTGCCCGGCCGGGCCGCGTGGAAGAGCTGCTGCCGGCCCCGCCGGACGTCGACCGTCACCGGCAGGCCACGCTCGGTGGCCAGCCGGACCAGCAGCGTGCCGAGCTCCCACGCGTCGTCGTTGGTGAAGGTCGCGAAGCGCAGCTCGCGCTCCTGCCGCTCGACGTCGGCGATCAGGGCCCGGACCTCGGTGTCGTCGCTCATGAGCGCGATCCTGCCACCCCGGCGCCGCCTCCGGTGCGCGACGGGAGCGCGCGGCGAGGGGCGCCGCGCGCGACGCCCCTCGCCGGAGTCGTGGCCCCCGTCAGCCCCGGCGGACCGCCCGCACCACCGTGTCCCGGATCGTGATCTCCCGGCCGTCCGGGTCGGTCGCGGTCCGCGGCCGGGCCTCGGCGACGGGCACGTCCCATCCGCCGGGCTCCAGCGCCGCCACGACGTCCGCGGGCTCGAAGAACAGCTCCGGCAGGTCCGGCCGCCCGATCGTGGTGGCGAGGTCGCTCGCGTGGTGCGCGACGACCAGCAGCGTCCCGCCCGGGGCCACCGCCCGCGCCATCCGCGCGAACGCCACGGCGCGGACCTCCGGCGGCAGGTGCAGGAAGTGGCTGGTGACCAGGTCGTACACGCCGTCGCCCGCGTCCCGCTCCGCGATGTCGACGCGCTCGGTCCGCACCCGGGCGGCGACGTCCGGCCCGGCCGCCGCGGCCGCCGCCTCGACCCGGTCCAGCGCGGTCTGCGCCAGGTCGACCGCGGTGACGGACCAGCCGCGGCCCGCGAGCCACAGGGCGTCGCCGCCCTCGCCGCACGCCACGTCCAGCGCGCGCCCCGGCGCCAGGCCCGCCACCTCGTCGACCAGCTGCGGGTTCGGCCGCCCGCTCCACACCTGCGGCGCGGAGCGGTACCGGTCCTCCCAGAACTCCCGGTCGTGCCGCACCTCGAACGGGTCGCCGCGGTGGCCGTGCCCGTGCGCGTCACCGCCGGACCCGTCGCCGCCGGGCTCGTCGCCGCCGTGCCCGCCCTGGCCCGCCCGGTACCGCGCCACCGCGGCGTCGGCGTCCTCGGCCGCGAGCTCGGCCACCAGCGCCGCCCCCGCCGTGAGCCCGGCCGCCGCGGCGACCTGCACCTGCGCCCGCAGGTCGGTGACGTTCCCCGCGACCCGCACGCCCGGCACGCCCGTCGCCCCGTCCGGCGCGGCGCCGACCCGGGTCCCGATGACGCGGTCACCCATCGTCACCGGCTCGGTCGGCAGCCCCAGCCCCTCGAGCCCGTCGAGCCGGGCCCGCAGCCGGGTGGCGACCACCACGGCGTCGCGGTGCAGCACCGTGCCGGAGGTCAGCCGGACGCCGGTGAGGGCGTCGTCCTCGACCTCGAGCCCGGCGACCGGCCAGTCGACGACCTGCACCCCGAGCGCGGCGAGCCGCTCCCAGTCGGCGTCGGTCAGCCCGTCGGCGCCCGACGCGGGCTCCGCACCCGCACCCGCGCCCAGGAACAGCGTCACGTCGGCCGTCCACCCCCGCCACAGCTGCGCCTGGTGCACCGCCACCGGCCCCGACCCGAGGACGGCGACCGCGCGGTCCCGCACCTCGTACCCGTGGCAGAACGGGCAGTGCAGCACGTCGCGGCCCCAGCGCTCCGCGAGACCGGGCACGTCCGGCAGCTCGTCCACCAGGCCGGTCGCGACCAGCACCCGCCGCGACCGGACGACCCGCCCGCCCGCGAGCGCCGCGCGGAACCCGTCGCCGTCGCGCCGGACGTCGACCACCCGGTCCTCGACCACCTCGGCGCCGTAACCCTCGACCTCGGCCCGGCCGCGCGCGAGCAGCTCGGCCGGCGACAGCCCGTCCAGGCCGAGGTAGGCGTGCAGGTGCGCCGCGGGCGCGTTCCGCGGCGCGCCGTCGTGCACCACCAGCACCCGCTTGCGCGCCCGGGCCAGGGTGAGCGCGCCGCTCAGCCCCGCCGCCCCGCCGCCGACCACCAGCACGTCGTACCGCTCGTCCATCACGTCCTCCTCGTGGGTCACGACGTCCACGGTCGTGCCACGCGCCCCGGGTTGACAACTTCCGTTGCCGGAACGGCAAACTGGCGGCATGTCCGACTCCCTGGAGCCCGTCCTCGACGCCGTCGGCCCCCGGCTGCGCGACCTCCGCCAGCGCCGCGGCGCCACGCTCGCGGACCTGTCGCGCAGCACGGGCATCTCGGTCAGCACGCTGTCGCGCCTCGAGTCCGGGCAGCGGCGCCCGACGCTGGAGCTGCTGCTCCCCCTGGCCCGCGCGCACCAGGTCCCGCTCGACGAGCTCGTCGGCGCCCCCGGGACCGGCGACCCGCGGGTGCACCTGTCGCCGGTCGTGCGGCACGGCATCACGTACCTGCCGCTCAGCCGCAAGCAGGGCGGGATGCAGGCGTACAAGCTGATCTTCCCGCCGGGGCAGCACCCGGGGCCGCCGGACCCGCGGACGCACGAGGGCTACGAGTGGATGTACGTGCTGTCCGGGCGGATGCGCCTCGTGCTCGGCGAGCACGACCTCGTGGTCGAGCCCGGCGAGGCGGTCGAGTTCGACACCCGGATCCCGCACTGGTTCACCAACCCCGGGCCGGGCCCCGCGGAGGTGCTGTCCCTCTGGGGCCCGCAGGGCGAGCGGATGCACGTCCTGGCCCGCTCGACCCGCAGGTCCTGAGGCGCCGGGGTCAGGCCACCACCGCGAGCGCCAGCACCGACGCCACCACGCACAGCGGCGCCAGCCACAGCCCCTGGACCACGAACGCCCGCACCGGGACGTGCACCAGCGCCTGCCGGCACCGCCGCCACCACAGCACGGTCGCGAGCGAGGCCCACGGGGTCAGCAGCGGGCCCACCCCGGTGCCGATCAGCACGGCGGCGAGCCGGCGCACGTCCTCGCCGGCGACCGGCTCCAGCAGCAGGTAGGCGGGCAGGTTGTTCACGCCGTTCGCCACGGCCGCCGACAGCCCCGCGACGCCGAGCAGCGCGCCGAGGTCCCCGCCCGCCGGCGCCGCGGCGAGCACCGCGTCGCCCAGGCCGCGCACCTGCAGGGTCTCGACGACGACGAACAGCGCGCCGACGACCACGACCATCCGCCACGGCACCAGGTCCCCGACCCGCCCGGGCACCGGCCGCCGCCGGACGGCGAAGGCGACGAGCAGCGCCGCGCACGCCGCGAGCGCCACGGCCCACACCGGCAGGCCCGCGACGAACCCGACGGCCATCACGGCGACGACCACCCCGGTCGCGACGAGGAGCCCGCGGTCCGGCGGCACGTACCGCTCCGGCGGCTCGAACCGCCCGCGCAGGTCCGCGCGCCCGCGCACCGCGAGCACCGCCACCGTCACGACCACCGCCGCGAGCGCCGGCGCCCACATCACCCCGAGGTACCCGACCCCCTGCTCGGCGAACCGGTGGTCGGCCAGCAGGTTCGTCAGGTTCGACACCGGCAGCAGCAGCGACGCGGTGTTGGCCAGCGCGACGACCGTCAGCACGAGCAGCAGCGGGGACGTCCGGGTCCGCCGGGCGAGCGTGATCGCGAGCGGCGTCAGCAGCACCGCCGTCGTGTCGAGCGACAGCAGCACCGTCGACGCCACCGCGATCGCGACCAGCAGCAGCCAGAGCAGCCAGCGGCGCCCGCGCGCGGCCCGCGCCGCGGCGTCGGTGGCGACGTCGAACAGCCCCGCCGCCCCGCACAGCTCGGCGACGACGGTCAGCGCCGCCACGAACAGCAGCACCGGCCCGACCCGCTCC
This sequence comes from Cellulomonas pakistanensis, assembly GCF_016862755.1. Taxonomy (GTDB): domain Bacteria; phylum Actinomycetota; class Actinomycetes; order Actinomycetales; family Cellulomonadaceae; genus Cellulomonas; species Cellulomonas pakistanensis. The sequence continues at coordinate 27,772 of NZ_BONO01000011.1, forward strand.
GCGAGCGCCCACGCGTCGGCACGTGGCAGGGCGCCCGAGAGCACCGCGGCGACCGCCGGCACCAGCGCGACGACCCACCACGGGACCGACCGCCGGCGCCTGGGCACGGCGGAACTCTAGGGTCCGCCCGGCACCCCCGCGCGGCGGCGTCCGCGCGGCGGGCCGACCGACGCCGGCCCCGCGCCCGGCCCGGGCGCCCGCACCCGCGTCAGTCCAGCAGCCCCTGCGCCAGCGCCGGCGCGATCACCGGCGCGAGCGGCAGCCGCGGGACCAGGGTCGCCTGCACCGCGTGGTACAGGTCGGCCTTGCCCTCCCACACCGTCCGCGACACCCGGTTGTCGGTGCCGAGCTCGTGCCACCAGGACCCGCCGTCCCGGTCGAGCAGGAACTCCTCGGCGTAGTCCCACCAGGCCGCGTACCAGTCGTCGAACCGCTGCTCGCCCGTGGCGGCGTGCAGGGCCGCCGCGGCGGCGATGCCCTCGGCGGCGACCCAGTGCATGCGCTCGCGGACCACCGGCTCCCCCGCCCAGTCGACCGTGTAGACGAACCCCGGCGCCCCGTCGACGGCCCAGCCCTCGCGGACCGACGCGTCGAACAGCGCGGTGGCGTCCTCGACCATCCACACGGGGGCGACGTCGCCGGCAGCGGTCAGCGAGGCGCGGGCGTGCAGCGTCAGGCGCGCCCACTCGAGCCAGTGGCCGACCGTCGCGCCGTACGGCCGGAACGGGTGCGCCGGGGTGTCGGCGTTGTACTCGAGGTCCGCCTGCCACCGGGCGTCGAAGTGCTCGGGGATCCGCCAGTCGTTGTCGCGCGCGAAGCCGTGCACGACCCGGGTGAGGATGCGGACGGCCCGGTCGAGCCACACCCGCTCGCCGGTGACGCCGTGCGCCGCGAGGTACGCCTCCACGGTGTGCATGTTGGCGTTGACCCCGCGGTACCCGTCGAGCTCGGTGAACGTCCGGTCCCAGGACTCGACGGCCATCCCGGCCTCCTCGTCCCAGAACCGCCGCTCCGAGACCTCGAGCGCCTCCCGGAGCAGCGCCTCGGCGCCCGGGCGGCGCGCGGCGGCCGCGGAGGACGTGGCGAGAATCACGAACGCGTGCGGGTACGCCGCCTTGGCGTCGTCGCGGGGCGTGCCGTCGGCGTTCACCTCCGCGTACCAGCCGCCGTGCTCCGCGTCCCGGAACAGCCCGTCCAGCGCGGCCAGCCCGTGGTCGACCAGCGCGGCGGCGCCCGGCCGGCCCAGCAGGTGCCCCAGGGCGTACACGTGCGTCATCCGGCAGGTGATCCACAGCTCGGCGGGGCCCGGCAGCGGCCGGCCCACGTCGTCCAGGCGCAGGAACCCGCCGGACGGCGTCGCGGACGCCTTCCCGAAGGCGAGCAGGCGGTCGGTCTCGGTCTCGAGCCAGCGGGCGTGCGCGGGCGTCGTCAGCCACGTCATGGGTGTCACCCTAGTCACACCCGCGGCCGTGCCACCCGCGCCGCCGGGGCCGCTCGCGTCGCACGTCCCGCGGCCCCTCCGCCGCGTCCGCGCAGCGCACGCCGCCGCCGGCCGACCACCTGGTCGCGATGTGCACGAACGTGCAGGCAGCGACCCCCGCGCCCGGTTCGTCCGGGTCGTCCTGGACCTTTGACACCGCCCCCTCGCCGCGGGCAGGATCGTCGCGGATTTGACCGGTCAAAGTGGCTCCGTCGGTCCGCACGACCTCCCTCCACCCACCCCGCACGGACGCCACGAGGACCGCCCCATGCCCACCGCCGACGACACGCGCGCGTCGACCCCGCGCGCCCCGCGGGTCACGATCCGCGCCGTCGCCGAGCACGCGGGCGTGTCGCGGCAGACGGTCTCCAACGCGGTGAACGCCCCGGACCGGCTGTCGCCCACGACGCTGGACCGGGTGCGCCGGTCGGTCGCCGCCCTCGGCTACCGCCCCGACCGCGCCGCCCGCGCGCTCACCTCGCGCCGCTCCGGCCTGATCGGCATCCGCGTCGGCGCCACCGCGCACCGCACGGCGGCGCACCCCGACCGGCTGCTGCACGAGCTGGTCGCCGCGGCCCGCCCGCACGGGTACCGGTTCCTCGCCTTCGACGCCCCGTACGGGGACGACGCCGCCGAGATCGCCGCGTACGCCGAGCTGCTCGCGGCCGGCGACGTGGACGCCGTCGTCGTGGCGGACACCCACCCGGGCGACGCGCGGCCGGGCTGGCTCGCGGCGCGCGGGGCGGCGTTCGTCGCGCACGGCCGGCCCTGGGGCGACCCGGACGCCACCCACCCGTGGGTGGACGTCGACGGGGCGCTCGGCGTCCGCCTGGCGGTCGAGCACCTGGCCGAGCGGGGGCACCGTCGCATCGGCTTCGTCGGCTGGCCCGCCGACGGCGCCGGCGGGGACGCGCGCCGCGCCGCGTGGCGCGAGGCCGCCGGCGCGCTCGCCGGGCCGGACGCCACCGCCGCCGCGGACGACCCGGCCGCCGCCGCGCGCGCCGTCGCCCCGCTGCTGGCGGGCGCCGGCGCGGCGCCGACCTCGCTCGTGTGCGCGTCCGACGCGCTCGCCCTCGGGGCGCTGGCCGCGGTCGCCGACGCGGGCGCCGTCCCGGGCCGGGACGTCGCGGTCACCGGGTTCGACGACTCCGACCTGGCGTCCCTGCCGCGCCCCGGGCTGACGAGCCTGCGGCAACCGATCAGACTGGTGGCGCAGACCCTCGTCGAGCAGGTGCTGGACCGGCTCGGCGTCGACCTCGGGAGGGCGCCGGCACCGGCCGGTCCGGTGCCGCCCGAGCTCGTCGTCCGGGCCTCCAGCGCCGCGCCGGCACCGGCCGCCGTCCGGGCCCTGTCCGCCTGACCCGCAGCACCGGCACCACCCGCACCGCCCCGCACCGCCCACCGCCCGCACCACGCCCCCGGGAGAGCTCCACCGTGGCTACCGCACCCGACCGCCCCACCGCGGTCCTCGACGGCCTCGACGCCGTCCTGTTCGACCTGGACGGGGTCCTCACCCCCACCGCCGTCGTGCACATGCACGCCTGGGCGCGGCTGTTCGCGCCCCTGCTCGACGCGCGCGCCGCGGCCCCGTACACGGACGCCGACTACTTCGCGCACATCGACGGCAAGCCGCGCTACGAGGGCGTGCGGTCCCTCCTGGCGTCGCGCGGCATCGAGCTGCCCTGGGGCGACCCGACGGACTCCCCCGACACCGAGACGGTCTGCGGCCTCGGCAACCGGAAGAACGCCGTGTTCACCCAGGTGCTCGAGACCGAGGGCGTCACGCCGTACCCGGGGTCGGTGCGCCTCGTCGACGCGCTGCTTGCGCAGGGCCGGAAGGTCGCCGTGGTGTCGAGCAGCCGGAACGCCGTGCCCGTGCTGGCCGCCGCCGGCCTGACGGACCGGTTCGGCCTCGTCGTCGACGGCCTCGTCGCCGCCGCCACGGGCCTGGCGGGCAAGCCCGACCCGGCCACCTACCTGTACGCCGCCGAGCAGCTCGGCGTGCCGCGCGAACGCGCCGTCGTGGTCGAGGACGCCGAGTCGGGCGTCGCCGCCGGCCGCGCCGGGGCGTTCGGGCTCGTGGTCGGCGTGGACCGCGGCGCCGGCGTCGAGGCGCTCACCGCGCACGGGGCCGACCTGGTGGTCGACGACCTCGCCGCGCTCCTCACCCCGTCCGACCCCGCCGGCACGTCCGGCGCCCCCGAGCACCCGCAGCCCCACGAGCACGAGAGCACGCAGCCGTGAACCCCACCTCCCTGTTCACCCCCGACCCCCTCGACCGCAACCGGTTCCCGAAGGACGAGTGGCGGCTGCGCGAGACGCGCCACGACGCGTCCGACCTGGGCCGGACCGAGACCCTGTTCGCCGTCGGCAACGGGTACCTCGGCATGCGCGGCAACGTCGAGGAGGGGCGCGACAGCCACAGCCACGGCACCTTCATCAACGGCTTCCACGAGACCTGGCCGATCCGGCACGCCGAGGAGGCGTACGGCTTCGCCCGCGTCGGCCAGACGATCGTCAACGTCCCGGACGCCAAGATCATGCGGCTGTACGTGGACGACGAGCCGCTGCTGCTGACCGTCGCCGACCTGCACTCCTACGAGCGCAGCCTCGACTTCCGCGACGGCGTACTCTCCCGCGACCTCGTGTGGCAGACCCCGTCCGGCAAGCGCGTGCAGGTGCGCACCCGGCGGATGGTGTCGTTCGCCGAGCGGCACCTGGCCGTCATGACGTACGAGCTCACCATGCTCGACGCCGACGCCCCGGTGGTGCTGAGCAGCCAGATCCTCAACCGCCAGGACGGCCAGGACGAGTACCACGTCCGCGCCGCCGCGATGGGCGAGGGGTTCGACCCCCGGAAGTCCGAGACGCTGACCGCGCGGGTCCTGGAGCCGCGCTCGCACTGGGGCTCCGACGGGCGGTACGTCATGTCCTACCGGGCCGCCGCGTCCGGGATGACCCTCAGCGTCGCGGCCGACCACGCGATCGAGACGGACAACGCCTACGAGGAGCTGTCGCTCGTCGAGGAGGACCTGGCCAAGCACGTCTACCGGGTCGACGCCAAGCGCGGCCAGACCGTCCGGATCACCAAGGTCGTCACCTACCACTCGTCCCGCGGCGTGCCCGCGCGCGAGCTCGCCGACCGGTGCCGCCGGACGCTGGACCGCGTGCAGGCGACCGGGGTCGAGCAGCAGTTCGCCGACCAGCGCGCCTGGCTCGACGACTTCTGGGCGCGCAGCGACGTCGAGGTGCCCGGGCAGCCCGACCTGCAGCAGGCCATCCGGTGGAACCTGTTCCAGCTCGCGCAGGCGACCGCCCGCGCCGAGGGCAACGGCATCGCCGCGAAGGGCCTCACCGGCTCGGGGTACAGCGGGCACTACTTCTGGGACACCGAGATCTACGTCCTGCCGTTCCTCACGTACACGTCGCCCCGGATCGCCCGGAACGCGCTGCGGTTCCGGTACACGATGCTGGACGCCGCCCGCCGCCGGGCCGCCGAGCTCAACCAGAACGGCGCGCTGTTCCCGTGGCGCACGATCAACGGCGAGGAGGCGTCCGCGTACTACGCGGCCGGCACCGCGCAGTACCACATCGACGCCGACATCGCGCACGCCGTGCGGCAGTACGTGGCCGCGACCGGCGACGACGACTTCCTCGCCCGCGAGGCCGTCGACATCCTGGTCGAGACCGCGCGCATGTGGGCCGACCTCGGCTTCTGGCGCGGGACGAACGGCGACGCGTCGTTCCACATCCACGGCGTCACCGGCCCGGACGAGTACACGACCGTCGTGAACGACAACCTGTTCACGAACGTCATGGCCCGCGCGAACCTGCGCGGCGCCGTCGAGGCCGTCGACCGCCTGGCGCACGAGCACCCCGCCGAGCACGCCGCGCTGGTGGCCCGGCTGCACCTGACCCAGGACGAGCTGGACGAGTGGGCGCACGCCGCCGAGCGGATGCACATCCCGTACGACGAGCGCCTGGGCATCCACCCGCAGGACGCGAACTTCCTCGAGAAGGAGCTGTGGGACCTGGCCAACACGGACCCGGCCAAGCGCCCCCTGCTGCTCTACTACCACCCGCTGGTGATCTACCGGTTCCAGGTGCTCAAGCAGGCCGACGTCGTGCTGGCGCTGTTCCTGCAGGGCGACCAGTTCACCGCCGAGGAGAAGCTGGCCGACTTCGACTACTACGACCCGCTGACCACCGGCGACTCGACGCTGTCCGGCGTCGTGCAGTCGATCGTGGCCTCCGAGGTCGGGTACCAGGAGCTCGCGCTGCGCTACTTCACCTCGGCGCTGTACGTGGACCTGGCCGACCTGCACCACAACACCGCCGACGGCGTGCACGTCGCGTCGGCCGGTGGCGTGTGGAGCGCGCTGGCGTGCGGGTTCGGCGGCATGCGGGACCACGAGGGCGTCGTGTCCCTCGACCCGCGGCTCCCCGAGGTCTGGGACGGGCTCACGTTCCGGCTCACGCTGCGCGGCACCCGGGTCCGGGTGGACGTCCGGCACACCGAGCTGCGGCTCACGGTGGAGGAGGGCGACGCCGCCGACCTGGTGGTGCGCGGCGAGCCCGTGAAGGTCACGGCCGGCGACCCGGTCGTGCTGCCGCTGGCCCCCGCGCCGCGGCTGATCGGCACGCCGACCGTCCGGGACATCGAGGGCACCCGCCGCGCCGACGGCACCCTGATGACGGCCAGCGTGCCGGACCACCCCACGGTGCTCACGCCGCCGCCCGTCACGCACGACTGAGGGCCGTCCGGGCGGTGGCGGGTCATCCCGTCAGCGCCTGGCGGAGCTGCCGGAGCACCTCCGCGTCCTCCGGCTCGTAGCGGAAGCCGGTCGCCCGGGGGGCCGGCGCCCGGCGCGGCAGCGCGGGCGCCGGCCTCGCGTCGTCCCCGGGCTCGTCCGCCGTGCGCCCGGACGGGCCCCGCGGCTCCCCGTCGGCCAGCGCCGTGCGGACGAGCCGGCGGACCAGGGCGAGGTTGAGGTCCGGCCCGGCCGAGACGACCAGCGTCCCGTGCCCGCCGAGCCGGTGGGCGAGCAGGGTCCGCGCCGGGGACTCCACCAGCAGGCTGCTGCTGTCGCCGGCGAGGTCCCCGCCGTCCCGGGCCACCGCCGCCGCGAGCGCGGTGGCGAGCGCCGCGATCCGCGGCTCCGGCGCGGGCACGCCGGGGGCGGCGGCGCCGTCCGGGGCGAGCCAGGCCGCCGCGGCCCCCGCGGGCAGCGCGCGGACCAGCGTGTCGAGCACCTGCGGGACGTCCACCGTCGCGCCTCCAGTCTCCTCGCCGCGCCCGTCGGTCAGCGCTCGATGTCGATGCCGGCCTGCGTCAGGTCCCGCAGGCGGCGCCGGGCGAGCGCCAGGTTGCCGCGCTCCCGGTCGAGCACCAGGTACGAGAACAGCCCGGCGTACCGCGGGTCGTCGCTCAGGGTCACGAGGTGCAGCTCGTCGGTCTGGGAGATGAGGATGTCGTCGATCGCCTGGCCGCCGCCGAGCTGCTCGATCGAGCGCATCTGCGCCCGCACCACCTCGGTCGCGACGGCCGCGGCCAGCTCGATGTCGAACGGCTTCACCACCGTCGACATGATCGTCATGCCGCTCGTCCAGTCGACGCCCGCGAGCGCGATCGCGCCGTCCAGCGCCATCACCTGGGCCGTGGCTTCCTCCATGCTGACCATGCGTCACTCCTCGTCCGTGCGGGTGGAACACCAGCGACGCTGCCACCGGCGCGCGGCACCCCAATCCCACGGCGCCGCCCCCCGAAACGCGATTGCGGGGGGCGGGCCGCCGGGCGGCTAGACCTCGACCGTCCCGCCGAGCGAGCGCAGCGTGCGCCGCGCGAGCGCGAGGTTGCCCCGGCTGCGGTCCAGCGCCAGGTAGCCGAACACGCCCTGCAGGCGGGGGTGGTCGCAGACCAGCGTGAGGTGCAGCTCGTCGTGCAGCGTGACGAGGATGTCCTCGACGGCGCCGCCGCGGCCCATCTGCTCGACCGCGCGGAGCTTCGCCCTCACGAACTCCGTGGCGACGGCGGCGGCGAGCTCGATGTCGTACGGCACGGAGGTGGCCGACGCGAGCATGAGCCCGTTCGTGTGGTCGACGAACGCGAACGCCAGCGCGCCGTCGAGCTTCATCAGGTCCTGGGCGACGTCCTGCAGGGTGGGCACGGGGGCCTCCTCGGCAGCGGCGGGCCGTGACCGGCCGCGGGTCGGTGGTCGCGCACGGCGGGGGCCGGCACGGTGCGGGTCGGCACCCGCGCGATGATGCGCACGCTAGCGGCATTCGTGGACCGTGTCAGCAGCGCTCTGACCAGGGCGACAAATGCCTCGATTATCGCCGAACCGGGCCATTCCGGCTTTTTCTGGGTCATTCCCGGAGCGGTGGGCGGCCGCCGGGGACGGGACCGAGGTCCCCGGGACTCCGGTCCCAGACTTTGTGAAAGTTTTCTCGATAGCGTCGTGGACGTGAGGTCGACGGAGCCCTCCGCACCCCAACCCACCACCCTCGGGAGAGTCCCCGTGACCACCACGACGACGAGCACCGGAACCGCCGCGGCCATCGACCAGCTGGTCGCCGGCGCGACCAAGGCGCTGGCCGAGTACGCCCGCTTCACCCAGGAGGACGTGGACCGCCTGGTCAAGAAGGCCGCGGTCGCGGCGCTCGACCAGCACGGGCAGCTCGCCGAGCTGGCCGTCGAGGAGACGGGCCGCGGCGTCTTCGAGGACAAGGCCGTCAAGAACATCTTCGCCTGCGAGCACGTCACCAACTCGATGGCGGCGCTCAAGACCGTCGGCGTGATCGCCCGCGACGAGATCAACGGCATCACCGAGATCGCGGAGCCGGTCGGCGTCATCTGCGCGATGACCCCGGTGACCAACCCGACCTCGACCGCGATCTTCAAGGCGCTCATCGCGCTCAAGACCCGCAACCCGATCATCTTCGCGTTCCACCCGAACGCCCAGCGGTCGTCGGTCGCCGCGGCCCGGGTCGTGCGCGACGCGGCCGTCGCCGCCGGCGCCCCGGAGCACTGCATCCAGTGGGTGGAGACCCCCTCGATGGAGGCCACCGGCCTGCTGATGAACCACCCCGGCGTCTCCACCATCCTGGCGACCGGCGGCAACGCGATGGTCCGTGCGGCCTACTCCTGCGGCAAGCCGGCCCTCGGCGTCGGCGCGGGCAACGTCCCGGCGTACATCGAGAAGACCGCCAAGCTCAAGCGGGCCGTCAACGACGTGGTGCTGTCCAAGTCGTTCGACAACGGCATGATCTGCGCCTCCGAGCAGGCCGTCATCCTCGACGACGAGATCTACGACGCGGCGCTCGCCGAGTTCGCCGTGCTGCACGCCTACCGCGCCAGCAAGAAGGAGAAGGCGCTCCTCGAGAAGTTCATCTTCGGCGTCGAGGCCAGGGGCAAGAACTGCGGCGAGGCCAAGCTGAACCCCACCGTCGTCGGCAAGTCCCCGCAGTGGATCGCCGAGCAGGCCGGCTTCTCCGTCCCCGCCGACACCTCGATCATCCTGGCCGAGGTCGGCTCGGTCGGCCCCAACGAGCCGCTGACCCGCGAGAAGCTCTGCCCGGTCCTCGCCGTGCTGCGCGCCGGGTCGACCGAGCAGGGCATCCAGCTCGCCGAGCAGATGGTCGAGTTCGACGGCCTCGGCCACTCGGCCGCGATCCACACGCAGGACGACGCGCTCACCGAGGAGTACGGCAACCGGGTCAAGGCGATCCGCGTCATCGCGAACGCCCCCTCGTCGCTCGGCGGCATCGGCGACATCTACAACGCCTTCATCCCGTCGCTGACCCTGGGCTGCGGCTCCTACGGCCACAACTCGGTGTCCAACAACGTCTCGGCGATCAACCTCGTCAACATCAAGCGCGTGGGCCGGAGGAACAACAACTTGCAGTGGTTCAAGGTCCCGGCCAAGACGTACTTCGAGCCGAACGCGATCCGCTACCTGTCCGACATGCCGGAGGTCGAGCGCGTCACGATCGTCACGGACGCCACCATGACCACGCTCGGCTTCGTCGACAAGGTCCTCGACGTCCTGCACCGCCGCGGCAACAACGTGTCCGTGCAGATCATCGACCAGGTCGAGCCGGAGCCCAGCGTCAAGACCGTCCAGGCGGGCGCGGCGCAGATGCGGCACTTCCGCCCCGACACGATCATCGCGCTCGGCGGCGGGTCGCCGATGGACGCCGCCAAGGTCATGTGGCTGCTCTACGAGCACCCCGAGATCGTGTTCTCGGACCTCAAGCAGAAGTTCTTCGACGTCCGCAAGCGCGCGTTCAAGTTCCCGGTGCTCGGCGAGCTGGCCAAGCTGGTCTGCATCCCGACGACCTCGGGCACGGGCGCCGAGGTCACGCCGTTCGCGGTCATCTCCGACCCCGACGCCGGCAAGAAGTACCCGCTGGCGGACTACGCGCTGACCCCGACGGTCGCGATCATCGACCCGGTGCTCACCGCGAAGATGCCGCGCTCGCTGGCCGCCGACTCCGGCTTCGACGCCCTGACCCACGCCACCGAGGCGTTCGTCGCGGTGTACGCCAACGACTTCACCGACGGCATGGCGCTGCAGGCGATCCGCCTGATCTTCGACAACCTGGCGCAGTCCGTGAACGGCGACCCGGCCGACCCGGCCACCAAGGACGCCCGGGAGAAGATGCACAACGCCGGCACCATCGCCGGCATGGCGTTCGGCAACGCGTTCCTCGGGATCGTGCACGCGATGGCGCACGTCATCGGCTCGACGTTCCACCTGGTGCACGGCCGGACGAACGCCACGCTGCTGCCGCACGTCATCCGGTACAACGGCCAGATCCCGACCAAGCTCACCAGCTGGCCGAAGTACGAGCACTACGTCGCCCCGGAGCGGTTCCAGCAGATCGCCCGGATGCTGGGCCTGCCGGCGGAGACCCCGGAGCAGGGCGTCGAGTCCTACGCCCTGGCCATCGAGGCGCTGCGCGCGAAGGTCGGCATCCCGTCGTCCTTCCAGGCGCAGGGCGTCGACGAGCAGGACTTCCTGTCCCGGCTCGACGAGGTCGCCATGGGCGCCTACGAGGACCAGTGCGCCCCGGCGAACCCCCGGATGCCGATGCGCGCCGACATGAAGGACATCATGACCGCGGCCTACTACGGCACCTCCGTGGCGGAGGTGCGGGGCCGCCGCGAGCAGCAGGGCGCCGTGGACGCGCCCGCCGGGGCGGGGGCCCCGGCCGAGGCCGACGCCTGAGCGTCCGTCCGGCCTGACACCAGGCCCGCTGCTCGCCCGAGCGCCCCGCCCGCGACCCCCTCGCGGGCGGGGCGCTCCCGTGCGCCTGCGCCAGGGCGTCCAGGGTCCTCCGAGGTCCGACTGGCACACTGGACCGTCCACCGACGAGGAGGCCCCCGATGACCACCCGCCGCACCGCCCGCCCCACCGACGGGTCCGCCGCCCGACGCGGCCGGCTCGCCCGCACCGCGCTGGCCCTGCCGCTGCTGCTCGGCGCCGGCGCCGCGCTCGCCGCGTGCTCCCAGGTCGAGGAGGTCGCCTCCCAGGCGCAGTCCGTCGCCGACTCCGCGAGCGAGGCCGCGGGCAACCTGCAGGACCTCGCCGACTCCGCCCGCGAGCGCGTGGAGTCCGCCCGGGCCACCGTCGACGACGTGACCGCCCGGCTGCAGGACCTCGACGGGACCGCCCGCGAGGCGACCCAGGGCGCGCTCGACCAGGCCGAGACCGCCATGGGCGACGCCACCGCCGCGCTCGACGAGGCCCAGGCGGACGGCAGCGCCGCGGCGCAGGAGCAGCTCGACTCGGCGCAGTCGGCCCTCGACTCCGCCCGGGGCGCGCTCGACTCGGCGTCCTCGCAGGTGGACGCGACGACCGCGGACGCGCTCGACCGGCTGGCGCAGCAGGTGGAGGACCTGTCGCAGCAGGTGCGGCAGGCCGGGCAGGGCTGACCCCGCGAAGTCACCCGCACGGATCCGCCGCGAGGACTTGAGCCGGCGCCCGTGGTGCCGATCACACAGGCATGACCACGCACCACCACCCGCGCACCCGGACCCGGCAGCTCGTGCCGTGGTGGGTCGCGTGCGCGTGGGGGTCGCTGGTGCTGCTCGTCGTCGCGGGCCTCCTGGCGGCCGCCGGCGTGCTCTGACGCCCCCGCGCACGTCACCGCGGCCCGGTCCGCGGGCGCGCCCGGCGCGAGCGCGGTCGACGGGACTACCCTCCTCGGGTCCCCGACCGACAGGACCGCGATGACCGCCACGCCCTCCCCCGCCCGTCCCGCCACGCCCGGCCGGTGGCGCGACGTCGCCCGGTCCGCCGGGCTGCTCGGCGCCGACGGCGTGCCGCGGCCGACGATCTTCGCCGAGATGTCCGCGCTCGCCGCGGGCACGGGGGCGATCAACCTCGGCCAGGGGTTCCCGGACGTCGACGGCCCCGAGTCGGTCAAGCGGGTCGCCGCGGAGGCGATCGCCGCGGGCGCCAACCAGTACCCGCCGGGCCCCGGGATCCCCGAGCTGCGCGTCGCGATCGCCGAGCACCAGCAGCGGCACTACGGGCTCGCGCCCGACCCGGACACCGAGGTGCTCGTCACGACCGGGGCGACGGAGGCGCTCGCCGCAACGCTGCTCGCGCTGACCGAGCCCGGCGACGAGGTCCTCACGCTCGAGCCGTTCTACGACTCGTACGCGGCCGTGATCGGCCTGGCCGGGGCGCGGCACACCACGGCGCCGCTCGCCGCCACGCCGGACGGGTTCCGGCTGGACGCCGACGCGCTGCGCGCCGCCGTCACCGACCGCACCCGGGTCGTCCTGCTCAACACCCCGCACAACCCGACCGGCGCGGTGCTCACCCGCGAGGAGCTGGCGGTGGTCCTCGAGGTCGCCGAGCGGCACGACTGCGTCGTCGTCACCGACGAGGTCTACGAGCACCTGACCTACGACGGCGTCGCGCACGTGCCGTTCGCGACGCTGCCCGGTGCGGCGGGGCGCACGCTCACCATCTCGTCGGCGGGCAAGACGTTCTCGTTCACCGGGTGGAAGATCGGCTGGGTCACCGGCCCGGCGCCGCTGGTCGACGCGGTCCGCGCGGTGAAGCAGTTCCTCACCTACGTGTCGGGGGCGCCGTTCCAGCCGGCGATCGCCCACGCCCTCGCCCTGGAGACCACGGACGGCCCGGACGCCGGCTACGTCGCCCGGCTTGCCGCCTCGCTCGCCCACCGCCGGGACCTGCTGAGCGCGGGGCTCACCGCCGCGGGGTTCGACGTCGTGCGGCCGCAGGGCACGTACTTCGTGGTCGCCGACGCGGCGCGGCTGCTGGCCGGGCCCCTCGCGCGGCACGGCCTGCACGACGCCGCCGACCTGTGCCGGGCGCTGCCGGAGCTGGCCGGCGTCGTCGGCGTGCCCGTCGGCGCGTTCACGCACGACGGCTCCGCGGCCGACCGCGCGCTGCGCACCGCCGTGCGCTTCACCTACGTGAAGCAGGAGGCCGTGCTCCGCGCGGCCTCCGAGCGGCTGGCCCGGCTCGGCGAGAGCCGCTGAGCCGACCGGCCCCGCGCGGCTCAGCGGGCCTCGGCGGCCGCCTCGCTGACGGTCGCCCCGCCGAGCCCGCCCTCGGTCCACCCGCCGCGGCGGTACGCCGGGGTGGCGAGGGCGAGGACCAGCAGCGCGCCGCCCGCGCCCGCGAGCATGACGGTCGCCATCGCCCAGGCGGACTCGCCGAGCACGCCGACCAGCGGCGCGACGACACCCGAGACGCCGGCCTGCAGCGCGCCGATGAACGCCGCCGCGGTGCCGGCGCGCTCGCCGTGCCGCGACAGGGCGATCGCGGACGCGTTCGGCGGCGTGAAGTTGACCAGCGACATGGTGAGGAACAGGACCACCAGCAGCGCCGGCAGCCCGCCCGCGCCGGTCAGGGCGAGCACCAGCAGCGCCAGGACCAGGACGAACGAGATCGGCAGCGCGACCCGGATGATCTGGATCGGCGCGTACCGGCGGACCAGCGCGGCGTTCACCTGCGCGCCGCCGACCAGGCCGATGCCGTTGATCGCGAACACCAGCGCGAACTGGCCGGACGTGAGGCCGAACCCCTCGCGCAGCACGAACGGCGAGCCGACGACGTAGCTCATCAGCACCGCGAGCCCGAGGCCGGGCAGCAGGGCCAGCGCGACGAAGTGCCGGTCCCTGATCAGCACCCGGTACCCGCTCCACACGCCGCGCGCCGAGGCGAGCCGCCGCTCGCGCGGCAGCGTCTCGGGCAGCCGGAGCAGCACGACGACCCAGAGCGCCGCGCCGTACAGCGCCAGCGCGACGAACACCGCGCGCCAGCCCCACTGCCCCGCGATGAGCCCGCCGACGCTCGGCGCGAACAGCGGGGCCACGCCGATGACGAGCATGAGCCGGGACAGCAGCCGGGAGGCGTCGGGCCCGACGAACCGGTCCCGGATCACCGCCATCGCCACGACGGACGCCGACGCGTTGAAGAAGCCCTGCACCATGCGCAGGCCGATGAGCGGGATGATCGCCGGGGCGATCGCACACAGCAGCGAGGTGACGACGTGCAGCGCGACGCCGATCAGCACGGGCAGCCGGCGCCCGAACCGGTCGGACAGCGGGCCGATCACGAGCTGCCCGGCGGCGCCGCCGACGAGCATCATCGTCATCGTCAGCTGGGCCGCGGCCGCGCTGGTGTCCAGGTCGCGCGCCACGTCGGGCAGCGACGGCAGGTAGATGTCGGTGGTGATCGCGGGGAGCGCGGTCATGACGCCGAGCAGCAGGACGTACTTCGCGCTCGGCCGGAGCGCGGCGGCCGGGGCCGGGGTGCCCGCCGGCGCCGCCGCGGTCGTCGAGGGTCGGGCAGGGGTGGGGACGGGTTCTCCGGTGCTCATCTCGTGCCCCATGGTCCCACGCGCGCGGACCCGGTGCGAATCGATTCGACCCGCGCCGCGACCGGGCGCGGGCCCGGCTTCGGGCCCGCCCGCGCGAAGGGCCGGGTCAGGTGGCCGGGCCCAGCTCCTGGAACACCGTCAGCTGCAACCCGGCCGGCCCCTCCAGCCGCGCGTTCAGCGAGCGCCACGGCGTCTCGGTCGGCGGCGCGACGAGCTCCGCGCCGCCGGAGCCCACGAGCCGCTCCGTCGTCGCGGCGGCGTCGGCGACCTCGAACGCCACCCGCACGTGCCGGGCGACCGGGCGGCCGACCTCCACGTCGTCGATCAGCCGCTTCTGCGCCGGGTTCGCGAGCTCGAGGGTCGCCCGGCCGGCGTCGAGGATCGCGACGTGCGCACCGTCGCCGCCCTCGTACGCCTCGAGCTGCTCCAGCCCGAGCACGTCACGGTAGAACGCCAGCGCGGCGTCGTAGTCCTCGGCCTCGACGACGAGCCGGAGCTGGCGGACGGGACGCGCGGCGTCGGCGGCCTCGGGGCGGTCGGCGGGCGCGGGGCGGTCGGCGTCGGTCATGCGCCCGAGTCTGCGCCGCCGGGGCCCCGCGACGGAACCCCCGGCCGGGCGGTCGTCAGGCCGTGCGGATCCGCACCGGGGCGAACGAGCCGATCCCCTCGAGCTCCCGCTCGGGCTGCGGCTCCAGCAGCAGGCCCGGGGCGTCGAGCAGCAGCCGCGCGGTCTGCGGGTCGGTGAGCACCGTGCTCGGGTCGGCGATGTCGGTCAGCCGGGCGGCGACGTTCACCGACGGCCCGAACACGTCGCCGAACCGGGACAGCACCCGGCCCCACACGACGCCGACGCGCACGGGCGTGACGCCGCGCGCGCCCTCGGCGAGCCCGCCGGCCCCGCGCTCCCGCTCGACGTCCAGGTCCCCGCCGAGCACCCGCGCGAGCTCCAGGGCGACCCGGGCGCCGGTCCGCACGTCGTCGGCGACGAACAGCACCGCGTCGCCGATCGTCTTGACGACGCGGCCGCCGCACTGGGTGACGACGTCCCGCGCGGCGGTCTCGAACCGCTGCACGAAGTCGGACAGGTCGGTGGAGCCGAGGCCGGCCGTGCGGCGGGTGAACGACACCATGTCCGCGAACCCGACGGCCCGCGCGAGCGGCAGCGCGGCCGGGTCGGCGCCCGTCCCGCCCGCGGCCTCGCCGCCCGCGGCGAACTCCACCGCGTACCGCGCCGCGATCGACGCCAGGTGCCGGCGGTAGGAGTGCAGGAGCTGGTCCTCGAGGACCGGTGCGAGCTGCGGCAGCTCCTCGAGCACCGCGCGGCGGGCCGCCGGGTCGTCCAGGCCGTGCCGGGTCGCGACGTCCTCGACCAGCGCCTCGACCTGCCACAGCGCGAGCCGGTCGCTGGTGTGCCCGAGCGCCCGCGTCAGCGAGATCATCGTGCGGCTGCCCAGGTGGCCGTCGCGCAGCATGCCCGCGGCCCGCTCGACCGCCTCGGCGTCGCGGGCGGTGAAGGCCACGTCGTCGGCGTCGGGGTGCGGCAGGCCGAGCGTCCGCCAGTACAGCCGCACCAGGTCGAGGTCCATGCCGGAGCGCTCGGCGATGTCGCGCAGGGAGAGCGTCCGGGGCCCGCCCAGCAGGGCCGCGTCCAGCGCGGCGGCCTGCACCCCGTCCTGCACCTCGTCCGTCACGACAGCGACCCTAGTTCACCGACCGGCCGCACGTGACGCACGTCACCGGCGAGCAGCACCCGCTCCGACCCGGCGGCGTCCCGGAGCACCAGCGCCCCGTCGGCGTCGATCCGCTCCGCCGTGCCGCGCAGCTCCGACCCGTCGGGCAGCGTGGCCCGCACGCCCGCACCCAGGGTCAGGCAGGCCCCCGCCACGGCGGCGTCCAGGCCGGCCGCCGCGACGTCGCCGCCGTGGTCCCGCCACGGCGCGAGGACCCCGTCGACCTCGCGCACCACGGCGACCAGCAGGGCCGTCCGGTCGACGCCCGCCGCGCCCGCCGCCCGCAGCGAGGTCGCGCTCGCGACCGGCAGCTCGTCCGCGCGCTGCGCCACGTTGAGGCCGATGCCGAGCACGACCGCGTCGCCGCCGGGCGCGACCTCGGCCAGCAGGCCCGCGGCCTTGCGGTACCGGCCCCAGCCGGGCAGGTCGGCGCCGTCCGCCCCCGGGACCAGCACGTCGTTCGGCCACTTGAGCCCGGCCGCCAGCCCGGTCGCGGCGCGCACCGCGCGGACCACGGCCAGGCCGGCCAGCAGCGGCAGCCAGCCCCACCGGTCGCGCGGCACGCCCGGCCGCACGGCCAGCGACAGCGTCAGCGCGGCCCCGGGCGGCGTGGTCCAGGTGTGGCCGGCGCGGCCGCGGCCGGCCCGCTGGTGCTCGGCGACGAGCAGCCCGGCGTCCGCCCAGGCCGGGTCCTCGGCGACGCGCGCGAGCAGCTCCGTGCTGGTCGAGCCCGCCTCGGGGAGGACCGCGCACCGGCGCAGCGGTCCCGCCGGGTGCAGCAGCGCCGCGCGCACCTCGTCCACGCGCAGCGGCCCCCGCGCCGGGTCGTCCCGGTCCGTCTCGTCCACCCGTCCATCCTCGCCCGCCGCCGTCGCACCCGCGTTGTGGCATCCCCACGACCCCGCGCGCGCAGGTCCGTGCCCGTCGCCCAGGCACCGGGCCGGGGCGGACCACTAGCCTCGTGCGGGTGACCGACCTGCCCGCAGCGGACCCGACCGCCGCCACGCCCGTCCCGCCCCGGCCCGCCGGGACCGCCGCGAAGGTCGCCGACCTCGCCGACCGGTACCGCGCCGCCGTCACCGAGCCCGAGCAGGCCGCGGCCGAGAAGCAGCACGGCCGCGGCAAGCGCACCGCCCGCGAGCGCATCGAGGCGCTGCTCGACCCCGGCTCGTTCACCGAGCTCGACGCGTTCGTCCGGCACCGCTCGACCAACTTCGGCCTGGACCGCAAGCGCGTCCCCGGCGACGGCGTCGTCGTCGGGCACGGCACGGTCGACGGCCGCCCGGTCGCGGTCTACTCCCAGGACTTCACCGTCTTCGGCGGCAGCCTCGGCGAGGTGCACGGCCAGAAGATCACCAAGGTCATGGACCTCGCGCTGCGCACCGGCATGCCGCTGGTCGGCATCAGCGACGGCGGCGGGGCGCGCATCCAGGAGGGCGTCGCCGGGCTGACCCAGTTCGCCGAGATCTTCCGGCGCAACGTCGCCGCGTCGGGCGTGATCCCGCAGATCAGCCTCATCCTCGGCCCGTCGGCGGGCGGCGCGGTGTACTCCCCCGCGCTCACCGACTTCATCGTCATGGCCGACGGCACGTCGAACATGTTCATCACCGGCCCGGACGTCATCCGCGCGGTCACCGGCGAGGACGTCGGCTTCGAGGAGCTCGGCGGCGCGACCACGCACAACACCCGCTCGGGCGTCGCGCACTACCTGGCCTCCGACGAGGACGACGCGCTCGACTACGTGCGCTCGCTGCTGTCGTACCTGCCGCAGAACAACCTCACCGACGCGCCGGCCTACCCGCACGAGGCGGAGCTCGAGGTGACCGACGCCGACCTCGAGCTCGACGCGCTCGTGCCCGACTCCGACAACCAGCCGTACGACATGCGCACGGTCGTCGAGCACGTGCTGGACGACGGCGACCTGCTCGAGGTCCAGCCCCTGTTCGCGCGGAACGTGCTGGTGGGCTTCGGCCGGGTCGAGGGCCACGCCGTCGGCGTCGTCGCCAACCAGCCGCTCACCATGGCCGGCACGCTCGACATCGACGCCGCCGAGAAGGCCGCCCGGTTCGTGCGGACCTGCGACGCGTTCAACATCCCGGTGCTCACGTTCGTCGACGTCCCCGGCTTCCTGCCGGGCACCGACCAGGAGTGGAACGGCATCATCCGCCGCGGCGCGAAGCTCATCTACGCCTACGCCGAGGCGACCGTCCCGCTCGTCACCGTGATCACCCGCAAGGCGTACGGTGGCGCGTACATCGTCATGGGGTCGAAGCAGCTCGGCGCCGACGTGAACCTCGCCTGGCCGACGGCGCAGATCGCGGTCATGGGCGCCGGCGGTGCCGTGAACATCCTGCAGCGCGGCGCCCTCAAGCAGGTCGCCGAGGCCGGCGGGGACGTCGAGGCCGAGCGCGCCCGGCTCACCCGCGAGTACGAGGAGGCCATCGTGAACCCGTGGGACGCCGCCGACCGCGGCTACGTGGACGCGGTGATCGCGCCCGCCGAGACCCGGTCGCAGATCGTCCGGGCGCTGCGCGTGCTGCGCACCAAGCGCGCGGCGCTGCCGCCCAAGAAGCACGGGAACATCCCGCTGTGACCGGCGACCCGCTGCTGCCCGGCCCGGACGAGCACGACGACCACGGCGGCCACGACCACCCGCACGGCCACGCCGGCGGCGCGCACGGCCCCGAGCCGCTGCCCGGCGTCGACACCGGCGCGATGCACGCCGCCGTGGACGCGCTGGCCGCGGCCCTGCACGACTACGTCGACACCGCCGCGGGCGTGCGCGCCGAGTTCGGCGCCTCCGAGGCGGACGAGGACCCGCGCGTGCTCGCGCTCGAGTCGCGCGTCTCGGGCCTGAACGCCCGGCTGTACGACCTGCTGCACGAGAGCCTCGGCATGCACTCCGAGCTGACCGGCATGACGTGGGAGGAGCCCGCCCCCGCCGAGGCCCCGGCCGCGGACGAGGACACCGACGAGTTCCACCTCGGCTTCGTCGTGAGCGTGCCGGCCGCGACCGGCGACCAGTCGATCGACGCCGTGCTCGGCATCGTGGACAACGGCGGCGCGGAGATCGTCGAGCGCCTGCTGGACAGCGGGTTCACCGTCGAGGGCTGGGGCGCGTCCCGCGGCGCGCCGGTGTCGTTCGACGACGACGAGGACGACGAGGCGTGAGCGCGGGCGACGCCGCGGCGCTGCCGCACGTGCAGGTCGTCCGGGGCACGCCGGACGACGTCGAGCTGGCCGCGCTCGTCGCGGGGCTCGTCGCCGCCTCGGCGCCCGCGGACGACGACGGGGTCGAGGACGCCGCCCCGCCCGCGGCGTGGTCGGACCGCGCGCGGGTGCTGCCCGGCTCGGGCTCGACGTGGCGCACCGGTCCCGACGCCTGGCGGAGCAGCCTGCGCTGACGCGCGGGGCCGGGACGCCGGGTCGGGCCGCCCCGCCTGCACGGAAAAGCCGGGGTGCTCTCCCGCGGCGCGGGTAGGGTCGGCCGGGTGAGCACTGCACCCGAGACCACCGGGGCGCCGCAGCGCCCCGCCAGCCCCATCGACGACGTCGCCGACGCCCACGTCGCGACCTACGCCGCCCTGGACCCGTTCGACGCGACCGCGCTGGGCCTCCCGGGCCACGACCACGAGGTCACCGACCTGTCCCCCGCCGGCCACGAGGCCCGCGCCGACGCGACCCGCGCGACGCTGGCGCAGCTCGACGGCCTGGCCCCGGCGGACGAGGTCGACACGATCACCCTCGCCGCGATGCGCGAGCGCCTCGGCCTGGACCTCGAGCTGCACGAGGCCGGCGAGACGCTCGCCGACCTCAACGTCATCGCCTCGCCCGTCCAGGGCATGCGGGACGTGTTCGACCTCATGGGCACCGACGGCGCCGACGCCTGGTCGACGATCGCCCAGCGCCTCGCCGGGCTGCCGCAGGCCGGCGCCGGCTACGTGGAGTCGCTGCGCCTGGCCGCCTCCCGCGGCCGCGTCCCGGCGATCCGCCAGGTGCGCGAGGCCATCACCCAGGCCGAGGAGCTCGCCGACGCGTCGTCCTCGTTCTTCACCTCGTTCGTGACCAGCCCCGAGGCCGCCGCGGCGGTCGAGGCGGGCGGCGACGCGCTGCGCGCCGACCTGGAGCGCGGCGCCGAGGCCGCCCGCCGGACGTACGCGGACCTGGTCACGTTCCTGCGCGACGAGCTCGCCCCGCAGGCGCCCGAGGCCGACGCCGCAGGCCGCGAGCGCTACGCGCTGTGGTCCCGGTACTTCCTCGGCGCGACCGTGGACCTGGACGAGACGTACCAGTGGGGCCTCGAGGAGCTCGCGCGCGTCGTCGCCGAGCAGGAGGCCGTGGCCGCCGAGATCGCCGGCCCGGGCGCCACGGTCGAGCAGGCCGTCGCCGCGCTGGACGCCGACCCGTCCCGCCGGCTCGAGGGCACCGAGGCGCTGCAGCGCTGGATGCAGGAGACCTCGGACGCCGCCGTCGCCGCGCTCGACGGCGTGCACTTCACGATCCCGGACGCGATCCGCACCCTGGAGTGCCGCATCGCCCCGACCCAGAACGGCGGGATCTACTACACCGGCCCGTCCGACGACTTCAGCCGGCCCGGCCGGATGTGGTGGTCGGTGCCGCCGGAGGTCACCACGTTCAACACCTGGCGCGAGAAGACCACCGTCTTCCACGAGGGCGTCCCGGGCCACCACCTCCAGGTCGGCCAGGCCGTCTACAACCGCGCGCAGCTCAACTCCTGGCGCCGGCTGGCGTGCTGGGTGTCGGGCCACGGCGAGGGCTGGGCGCTCTACGCCGAGCGGCTCATGGCCGACCTCGGCCACCTGGACGACCCGGGCGACCGGCTCGGCATGCTCGACGGCCAGCGGATGCGCGCCGCCCGCGTCGTGCTCGACCTCGGCGTGCACCTCGGCCTCGAGGCGCCGGAGCGCTGGGGCGGCGGCACCTGGGACGCCGACAAGGCGTGGGAGTTCCTCCGGGCGAACGTCAACATGCCCGAGCAGTTCATCCGGTTCGAGCTGAACCGCTACCTGGGCTGGCCGGGCCAGGCGCCGTCGTACAAGATCGGCCAGCGCATCTGGGAGCAGATCCGGGACGGCGCCGCGGCGACCGCACAGCAGCGCGGCGAGGCGTTCGACCTGCGGGCGTTCCACGCCCGGGCGCTGGGCATGGGCGCGCTGCCGCTCGACGTGCTGCGGACCGCGCTGGCCTGACCGGCGCGCGACGCACGAGGGCCCCCGGACCTGCGCGGTCCGGGGGCCCTCGTGCGTGGGGGTGCGCGCGGTGGCGGCGCCGGGGCTCAGGCCGCCAGCAGCGTCGGGCCGTACCGCAGCAGGATCGCCGCGACGAGCAGCACGAGCACGGCCACGGTGACGTACCAGTCGGCGCCCGACGCCACGAACCGGCGCGCCCACGGCCCGGCCGCGCCGGGCAGCCGCAGGTGGCCGTCCCGGACGTTCCACCGCGTCAGGCCCGCCCACACCAGCGTCGTGGTGACGGTGATGAGCAGGCACCAGGGGCACAGGGCCTTGATCACGAAGTAGGACTGCAGGAACAGCCACCACGCGAACACCAGCGCCACGGTGTACAGCGCCTGGGTGCCGAGCATGTACCAGCGGGGGAACCGCACGCCGGCGATCCCCGCGACCGAGATCGCGATGACCACGGACTCGAACGCGATGCCGAGGAACGCGTTCGGGAACCCCAGCAGGTCGGCCTGCCACGACCGCGCGACCGTGCTGCAGGAGATCACCGAGCTGAGGTCGCAGCTGAAGGTCGCCGTGGGGTCGGCGGCCAGCCGCCACGCCTCGATCGACAGCACGAACGACGTGAACAGCCCGACGACCCCGGACACCGCCATCTCGACCGCGGTCCGGCGGCGCCAGGCGGCGCGCGCCGGGGAGGCGGGGTCGTCGTCCACCGGGTCGTGGTCGAGCAGGTCGGTCGGGTCGGCTGCTGCGCCGCGCGGGCGCGTTGCCCGCGCGCTGTCCTCGGTCACGCCGGTCATCGTCGCATCCCCTCCTGGGAGTTCTCCGGACATCATCGGCGCGCGCGCGGTGCCGCCCCGGAGGACGTACGTCCCCGGCCTGCCCGTACGCTCGCCGGGTGACGACCCTGGTGCTCGCCTCCGCCTCCCCCGCCCGGCTCGCGACCCTGCGGTCCGCCGGCATCGAGCCGACCGTCGCGGTGTCCGCGGTCGACGAGCCCGCGGTGCTCGCCGCCGCCGGGGACGTGCCGCCCGCCGAGGCGGTGCTGCTGCTCGCCCGCGCCAAGGCCCGGGACGTCGCGCCGGGGCACGCGGGGGCGCTCGTCCTCGGGTGCGACTCGATGCTGGAGCTCGACGGGCAGGTGCTGGGCAAGCCGGCCGACGCCGCGGACGCCGCCGCGCGGTGGCGGGCGATGCGCGGGCGCAGCGGGCGGCTGCACACGGGGCACTGGCTGGTGGACGGGCGCGACGGGGCCGGGTCGGCCGCGTCGGCCGGGTCGGCCGGGTCGGCCGGGTCGGCAGGGTCGGCCGAGGACGGCGCCACGTCGACCACCGTCGTGCACTTCGCGGACGTGTCCGACGCCGAGATCGACGCCTACGTCGCGACCGGCGAGCCGCTGTGGGTCGCCGGGGCGTTCACGATCGACGGGCTCGGGGGCGCGTTCGTCACCGGCGTCGAGGGCGACCACCACGGCGTCGTCGGCCTGAGCCTGCCGCTGCTGCGCGGGCTCCTGGCGGCGCGCGGCGTGCCGATCCACACCCTCTGGACCCGCCTCCCCGCCTGACCCGCGCCCCGGGTGGGGCGAGCGCCACCCCCGCGGCTCGACCCGCCCAGTGGGCACCGGACACGTCGAGTGGGCACTCCGTGGTTGCCCGCTCGACGCGTCTGGTACCCACTCGGCGCCGGGGTCGGGGACGCGGGCGCCGGCTCACGGGCGCCGCGCGGTTTGTCGGGGGCGGACAAGGGCGCGCCGGGCCGCACCGCCGGCGCCGCGCGTCCGCTGTGGAACCCTCCAACGGCGCGCGGGACCGGTTGGCCGGATCGGCGATCTTCGCGGCGCGGCGCCCGCGGGCGTGATCGCCGGACGCCCCCCGCGTTACGGTGAGCCGTGCCCCGCATCTCGAAGGTCCTCGTCGCCAACCGCGGCGAGATCGCCGTCCGCATCGCCCGTGCCTGCCGGGACGCCGGCCTCGCGTCCGTCGCCGTCTACGCGGACCCCGACCGCGAGGCGCTGCACGTGCGCGTCGCGGACGAGGCGTACGCCCTGGACGGCGCGCGCGCCGCGGAGACCTACCTCGACATCGCCAAGCTGCTCGACGTCGCGCGCCGCTCGGGCGCCGACGCCGTGCACCCGGGCTACGGGTTCCTGTCGGAGAACGCCGAATTCGCCCAGGCGGTCCTCGACGCCGGCCTGGTCTGGGTCGGCCCGCCGCCGGCCGCGATCCGGGACCTCGGCGACAAGGTGAGCGCCCGGCACATCGCGCAGCGCGCCGGCGCCCCGCTGGTCGCGGGCACCCCCGACCCGGTCTCCGGCGCCGCCGAGGTGCACGCGTTCGTCGCGGAGCACGGCCTGCCGGTCGCCATCAAGGCGGCGTTCGGCGGCGGCGGCCGCGGCCTCAAGGTCGCCCGCACCACCGAGGAGATCGACGAGCTGTACGACTCCGCCGTCCGCGAGGCCGTCGCGGCGTTCGGCCGGGGCGAGTGCTTCGTCGAGCGGTACCTGGACAAGCCGCGGCACGTCGAGACCCAGTGCCTCGCGGACGAGCACGGCACGGTCGTCGTCGTGTCGACCCGCGACTGCTCGCTGCAGCGCCGGCACCAGAAGCTGGTCGAGGAGGCGCCCGCGCCGTTCCTCTCCGACGCCCAGCGAGCCCAGCTGGTCGACGCCTCGATCGCGATCCTGACGGAGGCCGGCTACGTCGGCGCCGGCACCTGCGAGTTCCTCGTCGCGGCCGACGGGACGATCTCGTTCCTCGAGGTGAACACCCGCCTGCAGGTCGAGCACCCGGTCTCCGAGGAGATCAGCGGCATCGACCTGGTGCGCGAGCAGCTCCGCATCGCCGACGGCGAGCCCCTCGGCTACACCGAGGTCCAGACCCGCGGGCACTCCTTCGAGTTCCGGCTCAACGGCGAGGACCCGGCCGCCGGGTTCCTGCCCGCCCCCGGCAGGATCACGACGCTGCGGTTCCCGGCAGGCCCGGGCGTCCGCGTCGACTCCGGCGTCGTCGAGGGCGACACCGTGTCCGGCGCGTTCGACTCGATGATCGCCAAGCTGGTCGTCACCGGCGCGACCCGGCAGCAGGCCGCCGAGCGCGCCCGCCGCGCGCTGGCCGAGCTGGAGATCGCCGGCATCCCGACCGTCGTGCCGTTCCACCGCGCCGTCATGACCGAGCCCGCGTTCGTCCCGGCCGACCCGGCGCAGCCGTTCGCGGTGCACACCCGGTGGATCGAGACCGAGTTCGCCGACCGGCTGCCCGCGCTGACCGGCACCCCCGCCGTGACCGCCGCCGGCGCCGACGAGGACGGCGAGCCGACGGAGCTGGAGCGCGTGGTCGTCGAGGTCGGCGGCAAGCGGCTCGAGGTCGTGCTGCCGGCCGCGCTGGCGCTGCGGGCCGGCCGCGGCCGCGCCACCGGCCCCGGTCCCCGCCGCTCCGCGCCGCGCCGCGCCGCGGGCCGCCCCGCCGCCGCCTCGGGCAACGCCCTCACGTCGCCGATGCAGGGCACGATCGTCAAGGTCGCGGTCGGCGAGGGCGACACCGTGGCCGAGGGCGACCTGGTCGTCGTGCTCGAGGCCATGAAGATGGAGCAGCCGCTGGTCGCCCACCGCGCCGGCACGATCGCCTCCCTGTCCGCCGACGTCGGCGGCATGGTCGCGGCGGGCACCGCCATCTGCGAGATCGTCGACTGACGCCGGTGGCGCGGCGACCCCACCACCCGGGCGACGGGTGGGTCGAGTGCCGGTGCGGCCGCCGGCACTGGGGCACCGCCGGCGCGGCGGGCCTGCTGCTCGCGCGCCCGGCGACGGCCACGGACGCCGCGGCCGTCGTCCTGCAGCACCGCGCGCCGTGGAGCGACCAGGGCGGCACCTGGGGCCTGCCCGGCGGCGCCCGGCACACCGGTGAGTCGGCGGTCGACGGCGCGCTGCGCGAGTCCGAGGAGGAGGCGGGGATCGAGCCGGCGTCCGTCCGGGTGGTCGGCGAGCACGTCCTGGACCACGTCGACTGGACGTACACGACGATCGTCGCGGTCGCGTCCGGCCCGGTCGACGCCCGGCCCACCGACGACGAGAGCCTCGCGATCGCGTGGGTCGCGCTGGACGACGTGACCGACCTGCCGCTGCTGCCCGCGTTCGGCGACGCCTGGCCCGCCCTGCGCGCGGCGCTGCCGCCGGAGGTCGAGGGCGGCTGACCCGCCGGCGCGGCCGACGGGGCCCGCGGAGCGCACGGGGCCGGCCCGGCACGGCGCGGCCCGGCCCGATCGCCCGCCGCGGGGTTCGCCCCCGCGCAGCGCGGCCCACTACGTTGACGGCGTGAGCGTCCCCGAAGCCGCACCGCCGTCGGTGCCCCCCGCGTCCGCGTCGTCGCCGGGTCCGGGCCCGCTCCCGCCGGACGCCGGCACCGCGACCCGGGTCGCGCTCGTCGCGCTGGTCACCGTGCTCGCCGTCGACGCCGTGCGCGCCGCCGGCCCGGTCCTGGACCGCGCGTTCGCCGTCAGCACGGTCGCGGTCGCCGGGGCCGCGCTGCTCACGTTCCTCGGCGCCGGCCTGCTCGCGGCGCTCCTGCTCGTCGGCACCGGGCGCCGCGCGGACGGCACCGCCTCGGGCCGCACCGCGCTCGCCGCCGTCGTGGCCCTCGGCGCCGCCCGGCTGGTCACCCAGGCCGTGCACGACGAGGCGCGGTTCGTCGCCGGCCTGGTCACCGCGTCGCTGGCCGTGACGGCGCTGGTGCTCGCGACCACGCTGGTGGCCGGTCGCGCGGGCGGCGGGCGGCAGGCCGCCCTCGGGATCACGCTGGGCACCGGGCTGGCGGCGGCGCTGCAGCTCGCGCTCGGCACGTGGGACCCGCTGTGGCGCGGCGGCGTGCTGGGCACGGTCGTCGCCGTCGCGCTCGTGCTCCTCGCCGTCGGCGTCGCGGCCGTCGCCCGGGGCGAGACCGCGTCCGGCCGTCCGCGGCGCACCTGGGTGCTCGGGCCGGCGCTGGCGCTGGTCGTCATGGTGCTCGGCAACCCGGCGTTCGCGGCGTCGCAGTCGGAGCTGCCGCTCCTGGCGGCCGGCACCGCCACCGTCCTCGCCTCCGCCCTGACCGCCTGGCTGCTGCTCGTGCCGCGGATCATGGCGCGGCCGGTGCGCTGGGCCTCCGTCGGCCTGCTGCCGGTCGCGACCGCCGTCGCGTTCCTCACCACGGGCGTCGTCGCGCTGGTCGCGGTCCTCGTGGCGGAGGTCGCGCTCGGCGTGGTGCTCACGGTGGCGCTGAAGACCCGCCGGCCCGCACCGCCCGGGATCGGCCGCACCGCGCTCGCGACCGCCGCGGTCGGCCTGGGGCTCGTCGTCGTCCTGCTGGTCTACCTGCTCGACTACGACGTGCCGCTGGGCGTCGACAACGCGTGGGTCGTCGTGCTGGCGTCGGCCGTCCTGGCCGCCGGCGGGCTGCGGTTCCGGAGCCCGGCGGCGGACGCCACGGGGCGCGAGCCCGCTCCCCCGCTGCGGGCGAACGCGCTGCGGTTCCTCGTGCTGCCGTCCGTCGCGCTGCTGCTCGTCGGCTGGGCGTCCGCCGCGCTCGCCGCGCCCGCGCCCGCCGTCGACCGCGACCCGAAGGCGTTCGTCGTCCTGGACTGGAACCTGCACTACGGCGTCGCCGCGCACACCGCCGTCGACCTGGAGCAGATCGCCCGGACGATCGAGGCGCAGGGCCCGGACGTCGTCGCGCTGCAGGAGGTGTCCCGCGGCTGGGTGCTCGGCGGCGGCGCCGACATGCTCACCTGGCTCGGCCACCGGCTCGGCATGCAGGTCGCGTTCGCGCCCGCCGCCGACCAGCAGTTCGGCAACGCGCTGCTGTCCCGGACCGAGCTGACCGACGTCGAGGTGGTCCCGCTGCCGTACGGCGCGGGGCCGCAGGAGCGGTCGGCGCTCACCGCACTGGTCGCGGGCCCGGGCGGCGAGGCGGTGCGCGTCACGTCGGTGCACCTGCAGCACCGCGACGACAACGCCGCGACCCGGCTGGACCAGCTCGCCGCGCTCGAGGCCGCGCTGCCCGCCGACGGCCCGTCGGTGCTGGCCGGGGACCTCAACGCGGGCCCCGGGTCGGCCGAGCTCGACGCCCTCGGCGCGGCCGGCTGGGCGAGCGCGATGGACACCGCCGGCGCGCAGGACGTGCTGACCCACCCGAGCAACGACCCGGAGGTCCGGATCGACTGGGTGCTCGGGCGGGGCGGGATCACGTTCGCCGACGCGCGGGTGCTGGCCGACGACTCGTCGGACCACCTGGCTCTCGTGACCGAGGCGCGGCTGGGCTGAGGCGCGGGGGCGCACCGCGCGGGGCGCCCCCGCCGGCGCCGGGCCACGCGGCCCGGGCCGGCCCCGGCCCGGTCAGCCCTGGTCGGTCTGGTGCAGGACGCGGGCCACCTCGGCGATGCTGCCGGACAGCGACGGGTACACCGTGAACGCGTTCGCCACGTCGTCGACCGTCAGGCTGTGCGACACGGCCAGCGTGATCGGGAAGATCAGCTCCGACGCCCGCGGGGCCACCACGACGCCGCCGAGCACCGTGCCCGCCGTCGAGTGCGCGAACAGCTTCACGAACCCGTCGCGGACGCCGAGCATCTTCGCGCGCGGGTTCCGGGCCAGCGGCAGCGTGTGCGTGACGAAGTGCGCGTCCCGCTCGACCAGCGCCGTCTCGCTCAGGCCCACCGTCGCGATCTCAGGAGCGGTGAAGATGTTCGCGGCCACCCCGCGGAGCTTCAGCGGCGCCACCGCGTCCCCGAGCGCGTGCGACATCGCGATCCGCCCCTGCATCGCCGCGACGGACGCGAGCGGCAGCACGCCGGTGACGTCGCCCGCCGCGTAGACGCCGCGGGCCGAGGTGCGGGACACCTTGTCGACCTCGATGTGCCCCGACGGGGTCGTCCGCACGCCCGCCTCCGCCAGGCCGAGGCCCTCGGTGCTCGGGATCGAGCCGACCGCCAGCAGCACGTGCGAGCCCTCGATCTCGCGGCCGTCCGCGAGGGTGACCACCACGCCGTCGGCGGTCCGCCGGGCGGCCTCGGCGCGCGAGCGCCCGACGACCTCCATGCCGCGGGTCCGGAACACGTCCTCCAGCATGGTCGCCGCGTCGGCGTCCTCGCCCGGCAGCACCCGGTCGCGGCTGGAGACGAGGACGACCTGGGAGCCCAGCGACACGTACGCGCCGGCGAACTCGGCGCCGGTGACGCCCGAGCCGACCACGATCAGCCGCTCCGGCAGCTCGTCCAGGTGGTAGAGCTGCGTCCAGGTGAGGATCCGCTCGCCGTCGGGCTGCGCGTCGGGCAGCGTGCGCGGGGTCGCGCCGGTCGACAGCAGGACGACGTCGGCGTCGAGCGCCTCCTCGGCGTCGCCGGTGACCACGACGCGCTCCGGCCCGTCGAGCCGCCCGTGGCCGATCACCACGCGCACGCCCTCGCGCTCGAGCCGGGTCCGGATGTCCCCCGACTGCGCGAGCGCGAGGTCCCGCACCCGGGCGTTCACGGCGGCCATGTCGATGCTGTGCCGCCGGGTCCGGCCGGTGTCCTGCGCCGGGTCGGCCCCGTCGCCCTGGCCGGCGGGCACGTCCAGGCGGATGCCCAGGTCGTGCGCGCGCTCGGCGATCGTCATCCACTCCGCCGTGGCGATCAGCGTCTTGGACGGCACGACGTCGGTCAGCACCGCGGCGCCGCCCAGGCCCGCGCGCTCGACGACCGTCACGTCGGCGCCCAGGCGGCGGGCGACGAGGGCGGCCTCGTAGCCGCCGGGGCCGCCGCCGACCACGACGACCCGCGGCGCGGGGCGGTCGCCGCGGCCGCCGGGCGAAGGGGCGGCGGCGCTCGTCGGCGAGGACGCCGGCGGTGCCGCCGCGGCGTCGGGGGCGTCGGTCGCGGCGGGCTCGGCCGCCGCCGGGTCGGTCGCGGCGGTCGCGGCGGGGTCGGCGGGCGCGGGCGTGGGTGTCGGCTGCGTCACGCGGTCCATCTTCCCGGACCGGCGCCGGTGCGCACGCCCGCGCCGCGCGCGGGGCCGGGACCTTCCGGGGCTCCCCGGGGCGGCACGGCCCGGTACGCTCGATCGTCGCGACCACACGCCCGTCCGCGCGCGCCCGGGTCGCCGCCACCGACACCGCCGCACGCACCCGCGAGGAGCACCCGCATGGCCGACGACGCCCGGCTCGACGACCCGACCACCGACCCGCTGGCCGTCGCCGCCGACGCCGCCGCGTACCTCGCCGAGGCGACCGGGGTCGAGAAGCACGACGTCGCCCTGGTGCTCGGCTCCGGCTGGGGCGGCGCGGCCGACCTGCTGGGCGAGACCGTCGCCGAGATCGCCGCGCCCGACGTCCCGGGCTTCGCCGCGCCGGCCGTCGTCGGCCACGTCGGCACCATCCGGTCGATCCGGATCGCCGCGACCGGCAAGCACGCGCTCGTCCTCGGCTCGCGCACCCACCTGTACGAGGGCAAGGGCGTCCGCCGGGTCGTGCACGGCGTGCGCACCGCCGCGGCGGCCGGCTGCTCGACCGTCGTGCTGACCAACGGCTGCGGCGGCCTGAACCCCGCGTGGGGCCCCGGCACCCCGGTGCTCATCCGCGACCACATCAACCTGACGACCGTGTCGCCGCTCGAGGGCGCGACGTTCGTCGACCTGACCGACCTGTACGCCGGCCGGCTCCGCGACGTGGCCCGCGAGGTCGACCCGTCGCTGGACGAGGGCGTCTACGTGCAGTTCCGCGGCCCGCACTACGAGACCCCGGCCGAGGTGCGGATGGCCGGGATCATGGGCGGCGACCTGGTCGGCATGTCGACCACGATCGAGGCCATCGCGGCGCGGCACGTCGGCATGGAGGTGCTCGGCATCTCCCTGGTCACCAACCTCGCGGCGGGCGTCGGCGACGAGCCGCTGTCCCACGCGGAGGTCCTCGAGGCGGGCGCCGCGGCCGGCCCGCGGATCAGCCGCCTGCTGGCGGACATCGTCGGCCGCATCTGATCGGCGCGCCGCCGCACCCACCCGGGCGCGGCGGCGCAGCACGGCACCACCGCGGCCTCGCGCCGCGCACCACGGTCGGGGCGGGGCGCCCCGGGAGGGACGGCAGTCGATGAGCGAGCGCACCGAGACCGGTGGGCCGACGCAGGAGCGCGAGCAGGACGGGGCGTGGGCCGCGCTGGCCGCGCAGGTCCGGGAGTGGATCGCGGACGACCCGGACCCGACGACCGCGGACCAGCTGACCCGGTTGCTCGAGCAGGCCGAGGCCGGCCCCACCCAGGTCGCGCCCGCCGCGTCCCCCGAGGACCAGCAGGGCGCCACCGACGTCCGCGCCGCCCGCGAGGAGCTCGCCGACCGGTTCCAGGGCCTGCTCCAGTTCGGCACCGCCGGCCTCCGCGGCGCCGTCGCGGGCGGCCCGCACCGGATGAACCGCGCGGTCGTGATCCGCGCCGCGTCCGGGCTGGGCGCGTACCTGCTCGGCGAGCTCGAGGGCGTGTCCCCCGCGCCCAAGGTCGTCGTCGGCCACGACGCCCGGCACGGCTCCCTCGACTTCGCGCGCGACACCGCCGCCGTGCTGACCGCGGTCGGCATCGACGTCGTCATGCTGCCGCCGTACCTGCCGACGCCCGTGCTGGCGTTCGCCGTCCGGCACCTCGGCGCCGACGCCGGCGTCATGGTCACCGCGAGCCACAACCCGCCGCAGGACAACGGCTACAAGGTCTACCTCGGCGGGCGGGTCGTCACCGACTCCGGCCAGGGCGCGCAGATCGTGCCGCCGATGGACGGCGCCATCGCCGCCGAGATCGGCCGCGTGCCCTCCGTCGCCGCCGTGCCGCGCGCCGCGGCCGGCTGGTCGACGGTCGGCCCCGAGATCGTCGACGCGTACGTCGCGCAGGTGCTCGGGCTCGCGGACCTGTCCGACGAGGCGCGCGCCCGGAACGCCGCGCTCCGGGTCGTGCTCACCCCGATGCACGGCGTCGGCGGCGGGACGGCGCGGCGGGTGCTCGCCCAGGCGGGCTTCACCGACGTGCACGTCGTCGAGCTGCAGGCCGAGCCCGACCCCGACTTCCCGACCGTCGCGTTCCCCAACCCGGAGGAGCCGGGCGCGATCGACCTGGCCGTGGCGCTCGCCGCCGAGGTCCGGGCCGACCTGGTCATCGCGCTCGACCCCGACGCCGACCGGTGCGGCGCCGCGGTGATCGACCCGCGCGCCCGCACGCACATGAGCCCCGGCGCGGCCGGCTCGGACGGCTGGCGCATGCTCCACGGCGACGAGACCGGCGCGCTGCTCGGCAGCGTCGCCGCGGAGCGGTTCGGCGCGGGCGCGCCCGGCGCCCTGCCGAAGGACGACGCCCCGGTGCTCGCCAACTCCATCGTGTCCTCCCGGCTGCTCGGCCGGATCGCCGCGCACGCCGGCCTCCGGCACGCGCAGACGCTCACCGGCTTCAAGTGGATCTCCCGCGTCGAGGGCCTGGTGTACGGCTACGAGGAGGCGCTGGGCTACTGCGTCGACCCCGCGCACGTGCGCGACAAGGACGGCATCTCCGCCGCCCTCACCCTCGCCGGCCTGGCCGCGCGGCTCAAGGCGGAGGGCCGCGCACCGGTCGCCGTGCTCGACGACCTGGCCCGGCGGCACGGCCTCCACCTGACCGACCAGCTGTCGGCCCGGTTCACCGACCTGTCGCAGATCCCGGAGACCATGCAGCGGCTGCGCGAGCACCCGCCGGTCGTCCTCGCGGGCTCGCCGGTGCTGTCCCTCGTGGACCTGGCCGCCGGCTCGGACGCCGACCGCGACGGGCTCCCGCCGACCGACGGCATCCGCCTGCTCACCCAGGACGACACCCGGGTCATCGTGCGGCCGTCCGGCACCGAGCCCAAGGTGAAGTGCTACCTCGAGGTCGTCGTGCCGGTCGAGGAGCACGCGTCCGACGAGACCGTCGGCGAGGCGCGGAAGGCGGCGCGAGCGCGGCTGGACGCGGTGCGCGCGGACGTGGCGGCGGCGCTGGGGCTCTGAAGGGCCGCACGGGCCTGGGCGACGGCCCGTCCCCGCACCCGCGGGGACGGGCCGGCTCCGCGTCCGGTGGGCGCTAACGTGCTGGGGGTGGCCTCGACCGGGGCCCGGCGCCCGCCCGCTGTCCGCGTCCTCGCCCTGGGGCCGGTGCTCCTCGCGACCGCGGTGCTGGTCGCGGCCCTCGCGGTGCTCTGGCTCCGCACGCTGCCCGCCGCGAACCCCCATGAGGTCTGCCCCGCGATCTACCCGGGGCCGTGGTGGTGCACCGCGGCCCAGGTCCAGGCGCGCGGTGCCCGGATCACGCAGGTGCTCCTGCTCGTCTACGCCGCCGTGGTCGCGGCTGCGACGCTGCTGCACCGGCGGTGGCCTCGCGCGGCGTGGCTGCCCGTCCTGGTGCTGCCGGTGGCGGGCTGGCTCACGCAGGTCGCCGCGACGCCGTGACCCGGGACGGATCACGGCCCGGCCCCGCGCGGGGAGCCGGGCCGTGACGGCCGTCGGTGACGGGTGCGGGTCAGTACCCGCCGTCCGCCTCGAACCCGCCGAGCACCGCGGCGGTGCCGGACAGGCCCAGGCGAGTCGCGCCGGCCTCGATCATCGCGAGCGCGTCCGCGGTGGTGCGGATGCCGCCCGACGCCTTGATGCCGAGGCGGCCGCCGACGGTGGCGTTCATGATCTCGACGGCGTGCACGGTCGCGCCGCCCGCGGGGTGGAAGCCGGTCGAGGTCTTCACGAAGTCGGCGCCCGCGGCTTCGGCGGCGCGGCAGACCTCGACGATCTCGTGGTCGGACAGCGCGGCCGACTCGATGATGACCTTGAGCACGACGGGCGCCGGGGTCGCGGCGCGCACGGCGGCGATGTCGGCCTGCACGTCGGCGAACCGGCCCTCCTTGGCGGCGCCGACGTCGATGACCATGTCGACCTCGTCCGCGCCGTCGGCGACGGAGCGGGCGGCCTCGGCGGCCTTGACGTCGCTGTGGTGCTTGCCGGACGGGAAGCCGCACACGGTGGCGACCTTGAGGCCCTGGGCGTCCAGCGGCAGGAACGACGGGGAGACGCACACGGAGTACACGCCGAGCGACGCGCCCTCGGTGACGAGCGCCTCGACGTCCGCGCGGGTCGCCTCGGGCTTGAGGAGCGTGTGGTCGACGAACTGCGCCAGCGCGGCGGCGTCGAGGGACTGGGTCATGCGCGGTGCCTTCCTGTTCCGGTCGGTGCGTGGCCGGGGAGGATCACCCGGTCGATGAGGTCCTGGCGCTCGTCGGCGTGCACGAACGCGTGGCGGGCGGCGGTCACGGTGACCGTCCGCACGTCGTCGAGGGTCCAGCCGGCCTCCGTGACGAGCAGGTGCAGCTCGCGGCTCAGGCTGGTGCGGGACTGCAGGCGGTTGTCGGTGTTCACCGTGACGGCGAAGCCGAGCCGCAGCAGCGTGGTCACCGGGTGCGTCGCGATCGACACCGCCGCGCCGGTCTGCAGGTTCGACGTCGGGCACACCTCGAGGGCGATGCCGCGGTCGCGGACCCAGTGCGCCAACCGGCCGAGCCGGTGGGTCGGGCCGTGCTCCGGGTCCTCCGCGACGTGGATGTCGTCCACCAGCCGGACGCCGTGGCCCAGGCGCAGCGCGCCGACGTCGACGGCCTCGTCCAGCGAGTCGCGGCCCGCGGCCTCGCCCGCGTGCACGGTGACCGGGAACCGGGCGGTCCGCAGCTGCGCGAACGCGGCGCCCAGCGCGCTCGCCGGGAAACCGGCCTCGGGCCCGGCGATGTCGAAGCCGACCACGCCCCGGTCCCGGTTCGCCAGGGCGAGGGCGGCGACCTCGTCGGCGCGGTCGGATTGGCGCATGGCGCACAGCAGCAGGCGGGCGCGGATCGTCCGGCCCTGCTCCGCCGCCTCGGCCTCGCCCTCGGACAGGCCCTCCAGCACGGCGTCGACGGCCTGCTGGAGCGAGAGGCCGCCGGACTGGTGCAGCTCGGGCGCGAACCGCTCCTCCACGTACACGACGCCGTCCGCGGCCAGGTCGAGCACCGCCTCGCGGGCGACGCGGCGCAGCGCCTTCGGCCGCTGCATGACGGCCAGCGTGTGGCTGAAGGTGGCGATGTAGGTCTCGAGGCTGCCGCTGTCGGCCGCGTCGCGGAACCAGGCCGCCAGGGCCTCGGGGTCCGGGGCGGGCAGCTCGTGCCCGACCTTGGCGGCGAGCTCGACGACGGTCTGCGGGCGCACGCCGCCGTCGAGGTGGTCGTGCAGGAGGACCTTGGGCAGCGCGACGATCTGCTCGAAGGTCACGGTCATGGGGCCACCGTAGTCGGCGGGCGCCCCGATCCCCGCATCGGGACACCGGGGCGGCCGGGGGCACCGCGCCGCTTGCGGCCGCGGCCCGGGGATGGGCCCGGCGGCGGTCCCGGCGCGGTTCCGGCGCGGTCCTGGCGCGGCCCCAGCGCGGCTCAGGGGTAGTCGTCGCGCTCGTCCGCGGGAAGGGCGGCGGTCTGCTCCGCGACGTCGGCGGGGTCGGCCTCGCCGGCCAGGTCGGGGCGCGGCTCGTCCGGCTGGTAGCCGCCCTCGCGGACGTCGCCGTCGTCGTCCGGCGCGACCTCGGGGAGGTCCGTCAGCGCGGGCTCGACGAGGCCCGCGTCCTGCCAGCTCCGGTCTCCGGGCACGGTGCTCATGTCCACTCCTGGCGGTCGGCGGCGGGTACGGCACCATCGTGACCCCCCGCCCCCGAGACCGCCAGATCGGCCTGGTCGCAACCTCCGGGTTGCACAACCCCGTCGACGCGGAGGACGCGGACCGCGTCAGCGCGGGCGAGCGGGCAGCAGCGCCCAGGCCAGGTGGGTCCAGTGCCCGAGCGCCGGGACCGGGCCGGCCGGCTCCCGCAGCGCCGCGCGGGGCAGCGGCAGGACCGCGCCCGCGCCGGGCTCGTAGACCCAGTACCCGTCCCCCGCCCGGCCGACCGCGAGCACCACGTGCCGCGGCACCGCGGCGCCCACGCCGCCGGACAGGTCGCCCCCGGAGTACAGCGGGACCGGGACGCCGCGGTCGAGGGCGGCGTCGACGCGGGCGAGCAGGTCGTCGACCTCGTCGGTCCGGGTGTCGTCGACCAGCACCGAGCGGTACCGGACGCCGGGGAACCGGGCCAGGCGGGCGGCGCCCCACGGCGGTGTGCCGAGCGCCCGAGGCCAGGGCAGCACCCCGGCGACCGCACGCGCGGTGCTGCGCCGGTGCAGCGCCGCCTGGAGCAGGCCCCAGCGGGCCGCCGCGGCCTCCTCGCCGGTCGCCGACGCGTGCACGACGCGACCGTCCGGCGTGCGGAACCAGGTCGGGGCGTCGGGGTGGTGCGGGTCCGCGGGCTCGGGCAGGTCGAGGCCGGCGAGCTCCGGCGGCGGCGGGCCGTCGGGCAGGCGGCCGGTCACAAGCCAGAGCGCCAGGCGCGGGTCGCCGGCGGCCGCGAGCAGCCCGAGCACCGCCGCGCCGCAGGTCGTGCCGTCGACCTGCCGCGCCGCGGCCGTCCCCCAGCGCAGGACGCGGCCGGCGGGGACGTCGAGCGGCGCGAGCACCTGCGCGCGGCGGCGGGCGTCGAGCCCGTCGAGCAGCTGGCCCGGCAGCGCGGC
Source organism: Cellulomonas pakistanensis (assembly GCF_016862755.1). GTDB lineage: Bacteria > Actinomycetota > Actinomycetes > Actinomycetales > Cellulomonadaceae > Cellulomonas > Cellulomonas pakistanensis. The sequence goes on from NZ_BONO01000011.1 coordinate 63,643, forward strand.
GCCGGCGATCGAAGCGCCGACGCGGCCTGCCGGGTTGGCGGGCACCGGCGCGGGCGCCGGCGGCACCACCCGCCCGCGCACCGCCCGCAGCACCGTCGTCAGCTGTCCGGTGCGCCAGGTCATCACACGCTCCACATCGTCGAGAGGTCACAGCATGGCGGGTTCACCGCCGGGAAGCGCCCGGACCGCGACCCCTCGGCGGGGCCGGGACGCGGCGAGGCCCCGCAGCGGCGCGCGCTGCGGGGCCTCGCCCGGGGGTCAGGACGCCGCGATGCGGTCCAGGACCAGCGGGGTCGGCGTGCCGGCCTCGGCGGCGACGTCGAAGCCGCCCTCCAGGGCCTCCTTGGCGCGCTCGAACCGCTCCGGGGTGTCCGTGTGCAGCGTCAGCAGGGGCTGACCCGCCCGCACGGCGTCGCCCGGCTTGGCGTGCAGCTCCACGCCCGCGCCGGCCTGCACCGGGTCCTCCTTGCGCGCGCGGCCGGCGCCGAGGCGCCACGCCGCGATGCCCACCGCGTACGCGTCGAGGCGGGTGAGCACGCCGTCGGCCGGCGCGAGCACCTGCTCGGTGTGCCGCGCGACCGGCAGCGGCGCGTCGGCGTCGCCGCCCTGCGCCTCGATCATCCGGCGCCACACGTCCATCGCCCGCCCGTCGGTGAGCGCCGCGCGGACGTCGTGCCCGGGGCGCCCGGCCGCGGCCAGCATCTCCTCGGCCAGCGCGACGGTCAGCTCGACCACGTCGGACGGCCCCCCGCCGGCGAGCACCTCGAGCGACTCCCGGACCTCGAGCGCGTTGCCCGCGGTGAGGCCGAGCGGCGTCGACATGTCGGTGAGCAGCGCGACGGTGTTCACGCCCGCGTCGGTGCCGAGGTCGACCATGGTGCGCGCGAGCTCGCGGGCGCGGTCCAGGTCCTTCATGAACGCGCCGGAGCCGACCTTGACGTCGAGCACCAGCGCGCCGGTGCCCTCGGCGATCTTCTTGCTCATGATCGACGAGGCGATCAGCGGGATCGCCTCCACGGTGCCGGTGACGTCGCGCAGCGCGTAGAGCTTCCGGTCGGCGGGCGCGAGGCCGGAGCCGGCCTGGCAGATGACGGCGCCGGGGCCGTCGAGCTGCGCCATCATCTCGTCGTTCGACAGCGCCGCGCGCCAGCCCGGGATGGACTCGAGCTTGTCGAGGGTGCCGCCGGTGTGGCCGAGGCCGCGGCCGGACAGCTGCGGCACCGCGACGTCGAACACGGCGACGAGCGGCGCCAGCGGCAGGGTGATCTTGTCGCCGACGCCGCCGGTCGAGTGCTTGTCGGCGGTGGGCCGGCGCAGGCCGGAGAAGTCCATCCGCTCGCCCGAGGCGATCATCGCGGCGGTCCACCGCGAGATCTCGGCGCGGTCCATGCCGTTGAGCAGGATCGCCATGTTGAGGGCGGCCATCTGCTCCTCGGCGACGACGCCGCGGGTGTACGCGTCGACGACCCAGTCGATCTGCGCGTCGGTCAGGCGGTGACCGTCGCGCTTGGCGACGATGACGTCGACGGCGTCGAACTTCTCGGTGCTCACTCGGACTTCCTCTCGACCAGGTCGGCGTTCCCGAACGCGTCGGGCAGCACCTCGGTCATCGGCTTGATCCCGCTCACCGTGTCGACGAGCAGGTCGGGTCCCCCGTGCTCCCACAGGAGCTGGCGGCAGCGGCCGCAGGGCATCAGGGCGTTCCCGTGGGCGTCCACGCAGGCGAACGCCACGAGGCGCCCGCCGCCGGACACGTGCAGGCCGGACACCAGCGCGCACTCGGCGCACAGGGTCAGGCCGTAGGAGGCGTTCTCGACGTTGCAGCCGACGACCACGCGGCCGTCGTCCACCAGCGCGGCGACGCCGACCGGGAACTTCGAGTACGGGACGTACGCGCGGTGCATCACCTCGGTGGCGGCGGCGCGCAGGGCGTCCCAGTCGATCTCAGGGGTGGTGGTCATCTCCAGCTCCTCCCGGGGCCAGCGCCCCACCAGCACGAACGGCCGCCGACCCGGTGGGGGTCGACGGCCGCGCGCGACTCACTTGACGTACGCGACGCCCTCCGCGGCGGGCGCCCGCACGCGGCCGACGAGGCCGGCCACGGCGAAGATCGTCACGATGTACGGGGTCATCAGCATGATCTGGCTGGGGATCGGCGTGCCGATGATGCCGAGGACGACCTGCAGGTTGTCGGCGAAGCCGAACAGCAGGGCCGCGGCGAGCGCGCCCTTCGGGCTCCACCGGCCGAGGATCATCGCGGCGAGGGCGATGAAGCCCTTGCCGCCGGTCATCTCCTTGCCGAACGCCAGTCCGTTCGCGACCGTGAAGAACGCGCCGCCGAGGCCGGCGATGGCGCCGCCCAGCAGGGTGTTCCACACGCGGGTGCGGTTGACCTTGATGCCGACGGTGTCGGCGGCCTTCGGGTGCTCGCCGACCGCCCGCATGCGCAGGCCCCAGCGGCTCTTGAACACCAGCACCTGGAGGACGATCACCACGACGTACATCAGGTAGACGAGGATCGTCTGCCGGAACAGCACCGGGCCGATGACCGGGATGTCCGAGAGCAGCGGGATCGGCAGCGTGGGCAGCCGCTCCGGCGCGTTCAGGGTGGCGGAGTTCTCCCGCAGGACGGTCGAGAACAGGTACGACGTGATGCCGACGACGAGCACGTTGAGCACGACGCCGACGATGATCTGGTCGACCACGTACTTGATGGCGAACACCACCAGCAGGGCCGAGACCAGGGCGCCGGCGATGGGCGCGGCGATCAGGCCGACGTAGGCGCTGGACGTGATGGTCGCGACGACCGCGGCGAGGAACGCGCCGGCGAGCAGCTGGCCCTCGATCGCGATGTTGATGATGCCGGACCGCTCGCTGACCAGGCCGGCGAGGGCGCCGAACACCAGCGGCACCGCGAGGAACAGCGAGCCCTGCAGCAGGCTGGTCAGCGGCAGCGGCTGCGCCTTGCCGGCGACGGCCCAGGTGAGCAGCGCGAACACGAGCACCACGGCGTAGACGGCGGGCAGCCAGACGCCGACCTTGCGGCGGGTCCGGGCGGCTTGGAAGGACCACGCCGCGAGCCCGAGGGCGATGAGGCAGAGCACGATCGCGGTGAGCTTGGACGGGACGGAGAACTGGATGTTCTCGCCCGGCGCGAACATGGTGAACGCGGTCTCGCGACCCGAGGCGGGCAGGATCCCGAACAGCAGCAGCGCCACGGCGGCGACCGCTCCGTAGGCGATCGGCGCCTTGTACGAGACCGGCGGGAGCGGCTTGCCCGCCGCGGCGCGCGCGGGGGCGGGGGCGGCGACGGCGCTCACGCGGCGGCCTCCTTGACGACGGGCGCGGCGAGCTCGGCCGGCTGGGCGCCGGGACCGCGGGGGGACGGGAGGCGGAACACCGCGCGCACCAGCGGGGGCGCTGCGATGAACAGCACGACGAGGGACTGGACGACCAGCACGATGTCGATGGGCGTGCCGGTGCGGGACTGCATCGCGAACCCACCCGCGCGCAGCGCGCCGAACAGCAGGCCCGCGAAGAACGTGCCGAGCGGCTTGGACCGGCCCAGCAGCGCCACGGTGATCGCGTCGAACCCGAAGCTGGCCGCGATGCCGGCGGTGAGCACCTTCTCGGTGCCGAGCACCTGCGCGGTGCCCGCCATGCCGGCCAGGCCGCCGGCGACCAGCATCACGAGCAGGTACATGCGGTTGACGTTGATGCCCGCGGTGCGCGCGGCGTTCGGGTTGGACCCGACGGCGCGGAACGCGAACCCGAGCGTCGACCGGTTCATCAGCCACCACACGAACACGGCGGCGAGGATCGCGACCACGAACCCGAGGTGCAGCCGGAACTGCGAGCCGAGCAGCTGCGGGTACAGCGCGTTCCCGGCGACCGGCGGGGACACCGGGTTGTTGCTGTCGCCCCGCTTGAACGCCGACGTGGTGAGCAGGTAGCCCACCAGGTAGATGGCGATGTTGTTCAGCATGATCGTGACGATGACCTCGTTGGCCCCGGTCCGGGCCTTGAGGTAGCCGGCGATGCCGGCCCAGAGGCCGCCGCCGATCACGCCGCCGATCACGGCGAGCAGCAGGTGCAGCACCGGGGGCAGGTCCCACGCGAAGCCGATGTAGCCCGCGAAGATCGCGCCGAGGATGATCTGCCCCTGCGCGCCGATGTTGAACATGCCGGCCCGGAAGCCGATGCCCAGGCCGAGACCCGCGAGGATCAGCGGCACGGACCAGGTCATGGTCTCGGTGAGCGGCCGGATCGCGCGGGCGAACGTGGCCGCGCCCGGGTCGAAGACGGCGCCCTGGAACAGGGCGACGTAGGCGCCCCACACCGCGTTCCACGCGGCGGAGAAGAAGTCCGCCGGGCGGGCGAAGAAGTACCCGGCGGCGTCCTGCACGGCGCTGTCGGCGGCGGCGATCAGCACGCCGGAGATGACGAGCGCGAGGACGAGCGCCGCGACCGTCACCAGCCAGCTGCTGGTCAGCATCTCGCGCAGCGCGCCCTGGGCGCGGGACTCGAGGCCGTCGTCGCGGCGCGCCGGCGCGGTCGACCCGGCCGGCGGCTGCTCGGGGGCGGGGGTCGCCTGGCTCACTTGCTCTCCTCCTCGGAGGCCTCGATGTCGGCCTCGCCGAGCACGGTGTGGTGGGTCGCGGCCTGCTGCACGGCCTCGGCCTGCGGGACGCCGGCCATCATGAGGCCGAGCACGTCGCGGTCGGTGCCGCCGGGGACGACGCCGACGATGCGGCCGCGGTACATGACGACGATCCGGTCGGCCAGGGCGAGCACCTCGTCCAGCTCGGTCGACACGATGATCACCGGGGTGCCGGAGTCCCGCTCCTGCACGATGCGCTTGTGCACGAACTCGATGGACCCGACGTCGAGGCCGCGGGTGGGCTGGGACGCGATGAACAGCCGCAGCGGGCGGGACATCTCACGCGCCAGGACGACCTTCTGCTGGTTGCCGCCGGACAGCGTGCCGGCGTGCGCGTCGACCGACGGGGTGCGGACGTCGAACTCCACCGTCCGGCGCTCGGCGTTCTCCTGGACCCGCTTCGGGTCCAGCGAGATCCCGCGCGCGAACGGGGCGCGGTCGTAGAGGTCGAGGATGAGATTCTCGGCGACGGAGAAGTCGGCGACGACGCCGTCCTCCGTGCGGTCCTCGGGCACGAAGCCGACGCCCGCGTCGAGCACCTGCTTGACGGTGCGGCCGACCAGCTCGGTGCCGTCCAGCACGACCGACCCGGCGACCGGCTGCTGCAGGCCCAGGATCACCTCGGTGAGCTCGGTCTGCCCGTTGCCCTGCACGCCGGCGACCGCGACGATCTCGCCGCGCGCGACGTCGAACGACACGTCGTCGACCTGGCGCACGCCCGCCTCGTCGAGCACGGACAGGTCGCGCACCCGCAGGGCGACCTCGCCGGCCTGCGCGGGCGCGCGGTCGACGCCGAGCGACACGGAGCGGCCGACCATGAGCGAGGCGAGCTCGGTCTCGGCGGCGTCCGGCCACGCGCTGCCGACGACCTTGCCGCGCCGGATGACGGTGATCCGGTCGGCGACGGCGCGGACCTCGCGGAGCTTGTGGGTGATGAAGACGATGGACGTGCCCGCGGCCTTGAGCTGGCGCATGATCGCGATCAGCTCGTCGGTCTCCTGCGGCGTCAGCACCGCGGTCGGCTCGTCGAGGATGAGGACCCGCGCGTCCCGGGACAGCGCCTTGATGATCTCGACGCGCTGCTGCGCGCCGACCGGCAGGTCCTCGACCATGGCGTCGGGGTCGACGTCGAACCCGAACCGGTCGGAGATCTCCTTGACGCGGCGCCGCGCCTCGGCGAGGTCGATGAGTCCGCCGCCCTTGACCGGCTCGTAGCCGAGGACCACGTTCTCCGCGACGGTGAAGACCGGGACCAGCATGAAGTGCTGGTGCACCATGCCGATGCCCGCCGCCATCGCGTCGCCGGGACCGGCGAACTCGACGGGGCGGTCGTCGACGAGGATCTCGCCGTCGTCCGGGTCGTAGAACCCGTAGAGCACGTTCATCAGCGTGCTCTTGCCCGCGCCGTTCTCACCCAGCAGGGCGTGGATCTCGCCGGGCTCGACCACCAGGTCGATGTGGTCGTTCGCCACCAGGGCGCCGAAACGCTTGGTGATCCCCCGCAGCTCCAGCTTCACGTGGGCCTGCTCCTTCGATCGTTCGTGTCGCTGCGCACACTAGGCCAATCCTGACGGCCGGTGACAGCCGCGGGGCCCGGCGGGCGCCGGTGGACGCACCGGTGGCCCGGGCAGGCGTGCTGCCCGGGCCACCGAGGTGCGTGGTGCGTCAGTTCTGGCTGATGGACTCCACGACCAGGTCGCCGGAGACGATCTGGGCCTTGAGGTCCTCGACGGCCGTCTTGACCTCGTCGGTCACGACCGAGTCGAAGTCGTGGAACGGCGCGATGCCGATGCCCTCGTTCTCCAGGGTGCCGACGTACGGCTCGGAGGAGAAGCTGCCCGCCGAGGCCTCCTTGACCGTGTCGTACACGGCCTGGCCGATCTCCTTCATGACCGAGGTCAGGATGATCGAGGAGTAGTCGGGCGAGGTCTCGAACCAGTCGGCGTCGACGCCGACGATGGAGACGTCGCCGGCCTCCTGCGCCGCCGCGGCGGCACCCAGGCCGACCGGGCCGGCGACCGGCATGATGACGTCCGCGCCCTGGTCGATGAAGCCCGTCGCGAGGTTCTGGCCGTTGGTCTGGTTCTCGAAGTCACCGGTGAAGGAACCCGTCTGGGCCTCCTTGTCCCAGCCGAGGACCTGGACGTCCGCGCCGTTGTCCTCGTTGTACTTCGCGACGCCGTCGACGAAGCCGTCCATGAAGATCGACACGGACGGGAGCTGGATGCCGCCGAAGGTGGCGACGGTGCCCGTGGTCGAGGTGCCCGCGGCGACGTAGCCGGCCAGGTACGCGGCCTCCTGCGTGTTGAACAGCAGCGGCTTGGCGTTGTCCAGCGTGACCGGCTCGAAGTTCTCGTCGGTGAACGCGGAGTCGATCAGCGCGAACTCGACGTCGGGGTTCGCCTCGGCCGCGGCCTGGATCGGGTCCTCGAGGAGGAAGCCGACGCCGATGATCAGGTTGCAGTCCTGCTGGACCAGCGAGTCGATGTTCGGCGTGAAGTCGGTCTCGGCGGTCGACTCGACCTTGACCTCCTCGATGCCCAGCTCCTCGGCCGCGCGGTCCAGACCCTCGGCGCCGGACTGGTTGAAGGACTTGTCCTCGAAGCCGCCCGAGTCGGAGACCATGCAGGCCTTGAAGTCGGAGCCGGCCTCGCCGCCGCCGGCGGTGTCGTCGGACTCCTCCGGGGCGCTGCCGCAGGCGGCGAGGGCGAGCGCGACAGCCCCGGAGAGGGCGGCCGCACGGATGATCTTCTTCACGCGATGCTCCTGCTTCTCGTCGTCGACCGGTCCGCGAGGTCCGGGTGCGCGACGCGCGCCGTTGCGCGTCGCTCCGCCGGGGTCGTCCGGTGTTCGCCGAAACACTAGCCACGCGCAGGTGTCGGCTGTGTTACCGGACACCTTCCGGGGCCCTTCGTTACTCACTTGGAACATTCGTCCGGGCCGCGGCTCACCCGACCGGCCCAGCGCGGGCGACCCCCGGCGCCGTCAGCCGCGCGGCGTCGCCCCGACACGCAGCGCGGCGCGGGCCAGCAGCGCGGCGCCCGCCGCGATCGCGCGCTCGTCCACGACGAGGTCGCCCTGGTGGATGTCGTAGGTGCGTCCGCCCGGCGTCCGCGTCCCGAGCCGCGCCATCGCCCCCGGGACCCGCGTCAGGTACCAGGCGAAGTCCTCGCCACCGAGCGACTGCTCCGTGAGGTGCACGGACTCCTCGCCGAGCACGTCCCGGGCGGCCGCCTCGAGGACGGTCACCGCCCGCTCCTCGTTCTCGACCGGCGGGACGCCCCGCTGGTGCCGCACCTCGACCTCGACCCCGTACGGGGCGACGACCTGCTCGACGGCGTCGTGCAGCACCTGCGACGCCTTCTCCCAGGCCCGCACGTCCAGGCAGCGCAGCGTCCCGCGCACCGACCCGGACGCCGGGATCGCGTTGTGCGCCGAGCCGGACTGCACCGCGCCCCACGTGAGGTTGACGCCGGACCGCGGGTCCAGCCGCCGGCCGAGCACCGCGGGCACCTGGGTGATGACCTGCCCCAGCGCGTAGACCAGGTCGGCGGTGAGGTGCGGCCGGGACGTGTGCCCGCCCGGACCGGTCAGGACGACGGTGATCTCGTCCGACGCGGACGTGATCGGGCCGATCCGGCTGCCGATCCCGCCGACGTCGACCTTCGGGTCGCAGTGCAGCGCGAAGATCCGGCCGATGCCGTCCAGGCCGCCGGCGGCGATCACGTCGAGGGCGCCGCCGGGCTGGACCTCCTCGGCCGGCTGGAAGATCAGCCGCACGCCGTGCGGGAGCTCGCCCGCGGCGTGCAGCTCGGCGAGCACCAGGCCCGCGCCCAGCACCGCCGCGGTGTGCACGTCGTGGCCGCAGGCGTGCGCGACGCCGTGCACCGTGGACGCGTAGGGCAGGCCCGTCGTCTCCTGCACCGGCAGGGCGTCGATGTCCGCCCGGAGCGCGATCCTCCGACCGCCCGTCTCGACCGGGCTGGGCCCGATGTCGCACGTGAGGCCGGTCCCCGGCAACATCCGCGGGGCGAGCCCGGCGAGCCGGAGCCGGTCGGCGACGAGCCGGGTCGTGCGCTGCTCGGTGCGGCCGAGCTCGGGGTGGGCGTGGATGTCGCGCCGGATCTCGACCAGCTCCGGCTCGAGGGTCGCGACGAGCTGGTTGATCCGGGAGGCGTCGACGATCACCCTTCCGACACTAGCCGTCCGCGCAGGTGGCGGCAGGTCCGCAGCGGCGCGCCAGGCCCCGCCGGGGTCGTCACAGCAGGTCGTCGCGGCCGCGCTCGCGCCAGCCGTCGACCGCCTGCTTCACGGCCTGCGCGTGCGCCCGGGTCGTGACGAGCAGGGCGTCGGGGGTGTCGACCACGACCGCGTCGCGGACGCCGAGCACGGTCACGGCGCGGCCCGCGCCGGGCACGACGACCGACCCCGCGGCGTCCAGCCGCTGCACCAGCGCCTCCTCGCCGAGCGTCCGGCCGCCCTCGACCCCGACCGCGGGCAGCAGCGCCGCGAGGGAGTCGAAGTCGCCGACGTCGTCCCAGGTGAACGAGCCCGGCACCACCGCGACCCCGCCGGCGGCGGCCACCGGCTCGGCGATCGCGTGGTCGATGGCGATCTTCGTCAGCCCCGGCCACGTCTCGGCGAGGACGGCGTCCCGGCGCCCCGCGTCGTCCCAGGCGGCGGCGATCGCGCGCAGGCCCGCCGCCAGCGGGGGCAGCTGCCGGGCCAGGTGGTCGAGCAGCACGCCGGCCTGGACGAGGAACATGCCGGCGTTCCACCAGTAGTCGCCGGTCGCGAGGTAGCCGGCGGCGGTCTCGGCGTCCGGCTTCTCGGTGAACCCGGCGACGTGCCGCGCGCTCGGGGCGCCCTCGGCGCCGAGCGGCCCCGCGGCGCGGATGTAGCCGAACGCGGTCGACGGCTCGGTCGCGGTGATGCCGATCGTCACGACGTAGCCGGCGCGCGCCGCGGCGACGCCCTCCGTGACCGCCGACCAGAACCCGTCGAGGTCGTCGATCACGTGGTCGGCCGCGAACGAGCCGAGCACCACGTCGGGCCCGTGCCGCTCGGCGAGGATCGCGGCGGCGAGGCCGATCGCGGCCATCGAGTCGCGCGGCGACGGCTCGGCCACGACCTGGCCCGCGCCGAGCTCGGGCAGCTGCGCGGTGACAGCCTGCGCGTGCCGCACGCCCGTCACGACGAGCACGCCGTCGCGGCCGGTCAGCGGCAGCAGCCGGTCGACCGTGCCCTGCAGCAGCGTGCGGCCCGTGCCGGTCAGGTCGTGCAGGAACTTCGGCGACCCCTGCCGGGACAGCGGCCACAGCCGGGTTCCGGCGCCGCCGGCGGGCACGACGGCGTGGAAGCCGTCGATCGGCCGGGGGGCGGAAGACGCGGAGGACGCGGGCGACGCGGCGGCGGGGCTCGACATGCGGGGCAGCGTATCGGGACGAAGCCGACCCGGGCCGGACGCTCGTCACCCGTGTGAGTGGTTCCGCGCCGGGTGCCGCCGGACCAGGGACTCTGGTCCCGGAGCGGGTGTGCGCTTGGTCACATCAGGCCCGGATCGGGCCTCCCCCGGCGGGTGACCCAGCGCACGATCACTAGAGTGATCGGACCGGACACAGCAGTCCCGCCCGACTCGCCAGGAGGCCTCCCGTGCCCACTGCGCCGACCGAACCGCGCAACGACGCCGCCCCCACGGCGCAGCGGATCCCCGGCGGCACCCTCTACCGCGGCCGCGAAGGCATGTGGTCCTGGGTCGCTCACCGCATCACTGGGTTCCTGATCTTCTTCTTCCTGCTCGTGCACGTGCTGGACACGTCGCTCGTGCGGGTCTCCCCCGAGGCGTACAACGCCGTGATCGGGACCTACAAGAACCCGATCATGGGCCTCGGCGAGGCCGGCCTCGTCGCCGCCATCGTGTTCCACGCCTTCAACGGCATCCGGATCATACTGGTCGACTTCTGGTCGAAGGGCGCGAAGTACCAGCGCGTCATGCTCTGGGTCGTGCTCGGCCTGTTCGTCGTGACGATGGCGGGCTTCCTGCCGCGGCACCTCATGCACGTCTTCGGAGGCGAGTGATGACGACCATCTCCGCTCCGCGCACCCGCGGCGCCGGCCCCGGCCGGCGCACCTCCCGCGGCAACTGGGAGCTGTACGGCTGGGTGTTCATGCGCGCGTCCGGCGTCGTGCTGCTCGTGCTGATCTTCGGCCACCTGTTCGTGAACCTGGTCGCCGGCGACGGCATCAGCGCCATCGACTTCGGGTTCGTCGCCGGCAAGTGGGCGTCCCCGTTCTGGCAGGTCTGGGACCTGCTCATGCTCTGGCTCGCGATGATCCACGGCACCAACGGCGTCCGGACGATCATCAACGACTACGCCGAGCGCGACGGCACCCGGATGGTGCTGAAGCTGGCGCTGTACGTGTCGTTCGTGGTCGTCGTCGTGCTCGGCACGCTGGTGATCTTCACGTTCGACCCGTGCCCGCCGAACAGCCCGGCGGACCTGCTGCCGTCGTTCTGCACGGCCTGACGCCCCGCCCCCTCGTCACCCCCGCTTCTCGCTTGGAGGCATCGACCCCGATGCAGACCCACCAGTTCGACGTCGTCATCGTCGGCGCCGGCGGCGCCGGGATGCGCGCCGCGCTCGAGTCGTCCGCCCGCACCCGCACGGCGGTCATCTCGAAGCTGTACCCCACCCGCTCGCACACCGGGGCGGCCCAGGGCGGCATGTGCGCCGCGCTCGGCAACGTCGAGGACGACAACCCCGAGTGGCACACGTTCGACACCGTCAAGGGCGGCGACTACCTGGTCGACCAGGACGCCGCGACCATCATGGCGAACGAGGCCATCGACGCCGTGCTCGACCTGGAGCGCATGGGCCTGCCGTTCAACCGCACCCCCGAGGGCCGGATCGACCAGCGCCGGTTCGGCGGGCACACCCGCAACCACGGCGAGGCCGCCGTGCGCCGGGCCTGCTACGCCGCGGACCGCACCGGCCACATGATCCTGCAGACGCTCTACCAGCAGTGCGTGAAGAACGAGGTCGCGTTCTTCAACGAGTTCTACGTGCTCGACCTGATCCTCACGCACGACCTGACCGGCCGCGAGGTCCCGGACGGCGAGGACGTCGCCGTGTCCGGCGTCGTGGCGTACGAGCTGGCCACCGGCGAGCTGCACGTGTTCCGCGCCAAGTCGGTCGTGCTGGCCACCGGCGGCGCCGGCAAGATCTACAAGACCACCTCGAACGCGCACACCCTGACCGGCGACGGCATGGCCCTGGCCTACCGCCGCGGCCTGCCGCTGGAGGACATGGAGTTCTTCCAGTTCCACCCGACCGGCCTGGCCGGCCTCGGCATCCTGCTGTCCGAGGCCGCGCGCGGCGAGGGCGGCATCCTCCGCAACGCCGACGGCGAGCGGTTCATGGAGCGCTACGCCCCCACCATCAAGGACCTCGCGCCGCGCGACATCGTCGCCCGGTCGATGGCCAACGAGGTGCGCGAGGGCCGTGGCGCGGGTCCGAACAAGGACTACGTCCTGCTCGACCTGACCCACCTGGACCCCGCGCACATCGACGCGAAGCTCCCGGACATCACCGAGTTCGCGCGCACCTACCTCGGCATCGAGCCGTACACGGAGCCGGTGCCGGTCTACCCGACCGCGCACTACGCGATGGGCGGCGTGCCGACGAACGTCGAGGGCGAGGTCCTCCGGGACACCACGCACGTCGTCCGCGGCCTGTACGCCGCGGGCGAGGTCGCGTGCGTCTCCGTGCACGGCTCCAACCGGCTCGGCACCAACTCGCTCCTGGACATCAACGTGTTCGGCAAGCGCGCCGGCATCTCGGCGGCCGAGTACGCGGCCGGGGCGTCCTGGGTGGACCTCCCGGCCGAGCCGGCCGCGGCGGTCGTCGCCCAGCTCGAGGAGATGCGCGACCGTCCGCAGGGCGAGCGCGTGTCCGACGTCCGCCGCGAGCTGCAGCAGACGATGGACACCAACGCGCAGGTGTTCCGCACCGCCGAGTCGCTGCGTCAGGCGTTCCAGGACATCCAGGTGCTGCAGGAGCGGTACTCCCGGGTCTCGGTCCAGGACAAGGGCCGGATGTTCAACACCGACCTCATCGAGGCGATCGAGCTGGGCTTCCTGCTCGACATCGCCGAGACGGTCGTCGTCGGGGCGCTCAACCGGCGCGAGTCCCGCGGCGGGCACTTCCGCGAGGACTACCCCAAGCGCGACGACGAGAGCTTCATGGAGCACACGATGGCGTACCGCCGGCAGCCCGGCGTGCCCGTCGACTCCCCCGCCGGCTCCGCGCCGAAGGGCGAGGAGGTGCCGCCGCCCGGGCCCGGGCGCCCGGTCGTGCTCCTGGGCACCAAGCCCGTCGTGACCACCGTGTACCAGCCGATGGAGCGGAAGTACTGATGACTGCTGTCGCAGAGCGCTCGGCCGCCGCCGAGCCCAAGGCCGGCGAGATCCCGTCGTTCGAGGTCACGCTGAAGATCCGCCGCTACACCCCCGAGACGCACGGCGACGAGGCGTACTGGGAGGAGCACACGGTCACCGCCCACGGCACCGACCGCCTGCTCGACGCCCTGCACAAGATCAAGTGGGAGTCGGACGGCTCGCTGACGTTCCGGCGGTCCTGCGCCCACGGCGTGTGCGGCTCGGACGCCATGCGGATCAACGGCCGCAACCGGCTCGCGTGCAAGGCCCTGCTCAAGGACCTCAACCCGGACAAGCCGATCACCGTCGAGCCGATCAAGGGCCTGCCGGTGATCAAGGACCTCGTGGTCGACATGGAGCCGTTCTTCGCCTCCTACCGCGAGATCATGCCGTTCCTCATCACGACCGGCACCGAGCCGTCCCGCGAGCGGCTCCAGTCCCCCGAGCAGCGGGCGCGGTTCGACGACACCACCAAGTGCATCCTGTGCGCCGCGTGCACGAGCTCGTGCCCCGTGTTCTGGACCGACGGCCAGTACTTCGGCCCGGCGGCGATCGTCAACGCGCACCGGTTCATCTTCGACAGCCGCGACGAGGGCGGCGCGCAGCGCCTCGAGATCCTCAACGACAAGGAGGGCGTCTGGCGCTGCCGGACCACCTTCAACTGCACCGAGGCCTGCCCGCGCGGCATCGAGGTCACGAAGGCGATCCAGGAGGTCAAGCGCGCGATGATCACCCGCGCGTTCTGACCCCCGGGGGCCTGCGGCCCCTCCCTCGAGTGGAAGATCCGGCCCGACACGCCCCGGCGTGTCGGACCGGATCTTCCACTCGTGCCTCGGGAACGGTCAGCGGCGGCGCCGGCCGAGCCTGCGGAGCACGTCCCGGGTGCCGGTGACCACGAGCGCCACCCACCCGACCGCGAGGACCCCGACACCGACGAGCGCCCCGACGACCGCTCCTCGGACGTCTCCGATCGCGTAGCCCAGGCACCCGGCACCGCCGATCACCACGGCGACGACGGCGGCGACCACCACGATCTCCAGGAGCCCGTCGAGGAGTCCGCGCGCGAGCTCCCGCCCCAGGCTGCCGGACCCCGGTCTCGTCTCGTCAGGTGTCGCTCGCACGACGAGCAGGCTAGACGGCCGAGCGCGGTCCGTGCCGGTCCACGGCACCGAGCAGCCACCGCGCGTCCGCCCGGCGCCCGAGCGCTCGCCGCAGGGCGAGCCGGGCACGGTGCTGCCACCGGGCGCGCGCCGTGGCACTGACGAGGTCGGCCGACGTCGCCCTGACGACCTCCATGCCCAGTGAGCAGAGTCGCTCCTGCCGGCCCGCGTCGGAACTGCGTCGGTCAGCGTCCGCGTGCACCGCGCCGTCGTACTCGCCCACGAGGCCGCTCGTCGGGTCGAGGAGGTCGACCCGTGCCACGAACCGGTGGTCCGGGTCGAGCACGACGGCGTTGCACAGCGGCGCGGGCAGCCCCGCGGCGAGCCAGACCATCCGCAGGCGGGTCTCCTGCGGCGACTCCACCCCGCCTGCGGACAGCTCCAGCGCACGGCGCGCCGCGACCGTCCCGCGCCACCTCCTGCGGGACCGGATCAGCTCCTCCAGGTCGCCCGGGTCCAGGAGGTCCAGCGCCCGCAGACGGTCCAGGGCCACCACGGCCTCGGTCTCCGGCCCGAGCCGAGCCAGGTCGAACGCCGTCCGCAGCGCGCTCGTCGCCGGCAGCCCCTCCAGGACGACCCGCTCGCCCGCCGCCACACGGCTCCGCAGCAGCCGCCTGCCCGGTCCCGGTTCCAACCGCACCTCGGGCGGGGCGAGCAGCAGCACCGGACCCTGCCCGCCGCGCACCCGGTCGTCGCGGCCGTCGAACCAGGCCATCGGGTCGGCCTGCCGTCGGCCCGGGCGTCCACCGCGTGCCGCGCGGGCGGCGGCGAGCGCGGCTCGCTCGTGCAACCGCGCGGCCGCCCACCCGCCCAGCGTCACCTCGTCGGGCACCGCCGCCATCGCGACCCTGGTCCGGACGTCGGGGTCGTCGAGGTCCGTCCCCGTCACCACGTGCACGCCCGAGGCCGCTCGCACGTACCCCGCGCGCAGCGCCGCCCGAGCGCCGCGACGCCGCGCGTCACGGGCGGCGAGCACTGCGGGCAGGTCGTCGTGCGCCACGTCCATGCGCACCACCCTGTCGGCTCGCGCGCCTCCGCGGCCACGACGGCTCCTGCCCTGGGGACGACCCCTGGCGTGTCCCCGCGACCAGCCGGTCTCGAGTGGAAGATCTGGCCCGACACGCGCCGGCGTGTCGGGCCAGATCTTCCACTCGACGGGGAGGGGGTGCGGGTCAGGCCTCGACGGGGAGGGGTGGGTGGGTCAGGCCTCGGCGGGGGACGTGGGGGCGTCCGCCTCGGCGGGGGGCGGGTCGGCGGTCCAGGCGGCGGCCAGGAGGACGATCCGGGCGATCAGGTTGATCCAGATGAGCAGCGTCACGATGACCGCGAACGACGCCAGCAGCGCGTTGCGGTCCGCGGCCCCCGCCACCACCGACGTGCCCAGGACCCGCACGACGCCCAGGCCCAGTGCGGCGATCACCATCCCCTGCCGCAGGTCCCGCCACGGCGGCCGGAGCCCCGCCAGCACGAGGACGATGAGCGCGAACGTCCCGGCGTCCACCACGAACGCGACGGCGATGCCCGCGCCGCGCAGCACGAGCTGGCCGACCGGCGAGTCGTCCAGCCCCAGCACGCCGAGCGCCCAGTCCGCCGCGGTGGTGGTCGCGATACTGAGCAGCGCCGACGCCAGGATCGCGAGCCCGATGCCGACGAACCCGCCGAGCTCGCGCAGCTTGCCGGTCACGATGTTGCCGCCGCCCCCGTCGGCGGCGAACATCGCGCGGACCGCGGTGCGCAGCGCGGCCATGGCGGAGATCGCGCTGACCAGCAGCACGACGAACGCGACCGCGCCGGCGATCCCGATCCCGGTGCTCAGCTGGAGCGACTCCGGGTCGATGACGCCGTTGTCGTCGGGGTCCGTCTTCACCAGCCCCGGCAGGTTCGCGTCGATGGTGTCGAGCACGGTCTGCCGCAGGGCGTCGTTGTTGCCGAGCACGGCCATGAACACCGTGTACCCGATGGTCAGGCCGGCGAACACCGAGAAGATCGTGGCGTACGCGATGCCGCCGGTGAGGACGCCACCGCCGCCCTCGCCGAACCGGGCGTTCGCCCGCGCCGCGCGGGTGCCCTGCCACCACGCCAGCACCGCCTGGGCCCGGGCGACCAGCCCGGCGAACCCGCCGGGGTACACCCGGGCGCCGACGTCCCGCCGGTTCCCCGCGGCGACGTCGTCGGTGGTCGCGGCTGCGGCGGCGTGCGCGCGGCCGGCGCCCTGCGGTTCTGCCGGCACTCCCATGCGGACGACCCTAGGGAGCGCGCGGCGGCTCGGCATCCGGAGCCGCGACCCGTCCCGGCCGGTCAGGGCCGCGACCGGACCGGGTCCGCCGCCCTCAGCCCGCGAGCGGGTAGGACCCGATCGTCCGCCACGCGCCGTCGTCGCCGTGCTCGTAGACGTGGATCTCCGTCACGTCGAACCGCGCCTCGTAGCCCGCCATGTCGGCGAACGCGCGGTCGAGGGCGTCGTCGGGCACCTCGTGCGCGATCGTGACGTGCGGGTGGTAGTGGAACCGCAGCTCCTGGTCGAGGACGCCCGACCGGATGTCGACCTCGAGCAGCTCGCAGGACGCGATGCCCTCCACGACCTCGACGAACACGACCGGCGACACCGGCCGGAACGTCGCCGTCCCCCGCAGGTGCACGGCGAACGGCCGGTGCCGCGCGGCGACCTCCCGCAGGTGCGCGTCGGCGTCCGCCAGCGCCGCGGTCGGCAGGACGGTCGGGCCGAGCAGGGTGATGTGCGGGCGGATCAGGTGGGCGGCGGGGTCCCCGACGCGGGCGCGTGCCGCCGTGAGCTCCGCGGCGTACGGCTCCGGGACGGAGACCGCCACGCCGATCCGGAGCTCGTCGGCGAACGGCCCGGTGGGGTTCATGCGGTCCGGCGGCGCGGCAGGAGCCCGAAGCGGTCGGCGACCCGGTCGAGCGTGGCCCGCGCGATCGCCCGCGCCCGCTCGGCGCCGTCCTCCAGCACCGCGTCGAGCGAGGCCGGGTCGGACAGGTAGCCGTCGACGCGCTCCTGGAACGGGGCGAGGAACTCGACCACGACGTCCGCCAGGTCGACCTTGAGGTGCCCGTAGCCCTTGCCCGCGTAGTCCGCGACGATCGCGTCGACCTCGCGGCCGGTGAGCGCCGAGTAGATCGTCAGCAGGTTGGCGATGCCGGGCTGGTTCTCCCGGTCGAACCTGATCTCCGAGCCGGTGTCCGTCACCGCGGAGCGGATCCGCTTGGCGACGGTCTTCGGCGGGTCGAGCAGCTCGATGATGCCGTTCGGGCTGGCCGCCGACTTGCTCATCTTGGCGGTCGGGTCCTGCAGGTCGTAGATCTTGGCGGTCGCCTTGACGATGTGCGCGTCCGGCACGACCGCGGTGCCGTCGCCGAACCGCTTGTTCAGCCGCTCGGCCAGGTCGCGGGTCAGCTCCAGGTGCTGGCGCTGGTCCTCGCCGACCGGCACGAGCGCCGTGTCGTACAGCAGGATGTCCGCCGCCATGAGGATCGGGTACGTGAACAGGCCGACCGTGGTGCCCTCGGCGCCGTGCTTGGCCGACTTGTCCTTGAACTGCGTCATCCGGCCGGCCTCGCCGAACCCGGTCTGGCAGGACAGCAGCCAGGACAGCTCCGCGTGCTCCGCGACGTGCGACTGGACGAACAGGATCGACCGCTCCGGGTCCACGCCGGCCGCCAGGTACTGGGCCGCGGTGCGCCGGGTGCGCTCGCGCAGCTGCACGGGGTCGGGCGACACCGTCAGGGCGTGCAGGTCCACCACGCAGTACAGCGCGTCGTAGGCGTCCTGGAGCGCGACCCACTGGGTCAGCGCGCCGAGGTAGTTGCCGAGGTGGAGGGAGTCGGAGGTGGGCTGCATCCCGGAGAAGATGCGAGGGGAGCCGGAGACCATGGGTCCATTCTGACGGTCGGGGGCGGGTGGCCCGTGCAGGGGGTCGGGGCGGGGCGTGCGGCGCGCGGTCAGGTGGCCTCGTCGTCGAACGGCGCGGGGTCGCCCGGCGGCAGCGGCGTCGTCGCCGGCGCGGCGCGGGAGGCGTGCCCGGCCGCCGCGGCACCGGCCGCGGCGGCGGTGGTACGGGCCCCTGCCGGCGCGGGCTCGGGGTCGAGCAGCGCGTCGCGGACGATCCGGCGCGGGTCGTACTTGCGCGGGTCCAGCGCGGCCCAGTCGATGTCCTTGACCTCGTCGCCCAGCTCGTCGTCGACGCGCCGCCGGGTGTCGGCGAGGAAGTGCCGGGCCTGCTTGGTCAGCCGGGCCAGCTGCTCGGCGTAGCGTGGCAGCCGCGTCGGGCCGATCACGAGGACGGCCACGACCAGGATCACGAGGAGCTCGCCGCCGTTGATCCCGAACACCCGCCCAGGCTACCGCCCGGCGACCGCGGGACCTAGCGGTGTTCGCGCGGGACCCGGCGGCCGTCCCGCGCGGCCCGCGTCAGCCCGGGGCGGACTCGTCGAGCACCACCCGGACGTCGCGCTCGGCGCCGCCGGCCTCCCGCACCCGCAGGGTGACGGCCTCGCCCGGCGTGCGGGCCCGGATCGCGACGACGAGCTCGTCCGACGCGGTCACCGGCCGGCCGTCGATCGACAGGATGACGTCGCCCGCCCGGATCCCGGCGCGGTCGGCCGGGCCGTCCGGCGTGACGGGCTGCTGCCCGCCCTGCGGCTCGGTCGCGACCTGGACGCCCTCGCCCGTGTACGCGCCGTCGAGCAGCACGCCGATCACCGGGTAGGTGGCGACGCCCGACTCGATGAGCTGCTCGGCGGTGCGCCGCGCCTGGTTCGACGGGATGGCGAACCCGAGCCCGATGCTGCCGCCGCTGGTCGCCGCGGTGCCGGGCGGCTGGGCGATCGCCGAGTTGATGCCGACCACCTCGCCGGCGGCGTTCACCAGCGGGCCGCCGGAGTTGCCCGGGTTGATCGCGGCGTCGGTCTGGATCGCGTTGATGAACGCGGTCTCCTCCGCGCCGTCCCCCGCCGCCACCGGGCGGTTGAGCGCGCTGACGATGCCGGTCGTGACGGTGCCGGCGAGACCGAGCGGCGCGCCGACCGCGACCACCGGGTCGCCCACCTGCACCGCGTCCGAGTCCCCGAGCACCAGCGGGGTGAGCCCCTCGGCCTCGACCTTGAGCACCGCCAGGTCGTAGTCCGACGTGCTGCCGACGACCGTCGCGGCGAGCTGGGAGCCGTCCGCGAACAGCACGACGATCGAGGCGCCCGAGCCGGCGGCACTCGCGACGACGTGGTGGTTCGTGAGGATGTAGCCGTCCTGGCGCAGCACCAGGCCGGAGCCCGTCGAGCCGCCCGTGGCCGAGGTGACCTCGATCGACACGACCGACGGCAGCACCGTGGAGGCGATGCCCGCGACGCTGTCCGGGGCGCGGTCGCCGGTGCCGGTGCCGGTGCCCACGGTGGCGGGCAGGCCGGCGTCGGCCAGGTGCGGGTCGTCCCGCTCGATGCGCGCGCCGACGACGCCGCCGACCAGGCCCGCGCCGAACGCCGCGACCACGAGGCCCGCGACGACCGCCAGCGGCACGCGCCGGCGCCGGCCGCCGCGGCGGCGCCCGGCGGAGGGCGCGACGCCGAGGTCGGGCATCGGGAGCACCCCGGGCGGCAGCAGGCCGGGCGCGGGCGCGGCGCCGGGGTCCGCGGGCAGCGGGACCGGCGGCAGGTCGGTGACGGGCACGGGCGCGACGGGCGGTCCGGCGGCCGGTGCGCCGGCGGGGCGCGGGGCCCCGGCGGGCGCGCCCCAGGGCGACGGCGCGCCCCACGGCGACGGCGCGCCCCAGGGCGAGGGCCCGGGCTGCGCGGGCGTGGCCGGCCGCTGCGCCGCGCCGGCCCACGGCTGCGGGCCCCCGGCGGGCGGCGGGCCGCCGGCGGGGTGCTGGCCGGATGCGGGCGGCGCGTACGGCGAGGGGGCGGGCTGCCGCGGCGCCGCGTACGGCGACCGCTGCGGTGCCCCAGGGACCCCGGACGACGGCGCGCCGGCCGGCCCGGTCCACGACGGCGGCGCCGTCCAGCCGCGCGGGGCGGGCGGCGGCGGCGCGAACGGGTCGGCGGCGGGCGCGGGCTGCTCGCCCGCCCGGTCGTCGGCCCGCGGCTCCCCGGCGCCCGGCTCCGGGGCGCGGTCGTCCGGCGCCGTCACGGCAGGTGCACCGCGGCGGCGAACGTGTCCCAGCCGCGGGTCAGGCGGGCGGGCAGCCCGGAGTCGAACTCGCCCTCGGGGAACTGCGCCACGACCTGCGCGGCCTCCGTCCCGGTCCGGGAGGACACCACCTCGACGACCGTGTCGCCCGACTGCCAGGCGGCGTGCCACGGCTCGGCGGACAGCAGGTACACGGTGCGGCCCTCGACGTCGATCGGCTCGGCCGCGGTCAGCGCGGACACGTCGAGGCGGCCGTGCTGCTCGGTGACGACGACGTCGCCGGTCGGCCCGGCCAGGTCGACCTCGAGCGTGCGGCCCTCGTCGCGCAGGTGCACGGACGTGACCGACCAGCCGGCGGGGACCTGCGCGGGCGAGGTCCAGCCCTCGGCGCGCATCCAGTCCAGGTAGTCCTGGGTCGACGAGCCCGCGGCGGGGCCGGTCGCCCCGCCGGCGCTGACGGCCGGCACGGCGGCGAGGCCCGCGTCGCCGAGCAGCGACAGGGCCTCGGTGTGCTCGGTGGCGGGTGCGACGGTCGGCCGGTCGCCCAGCAGGAACAGCCCGACCGCGACGACGCCCAGCCCGGTGAGCGAGCCCACCGCGGCGCGCAGCCCGCGCCGCCCGTGCCCGGGGGTGCCGGACGGGCCAGGGACGACCGGCCGGTCGCCGAGCACCCGGCGCGACCCGAGCAGTGAGCCGCCGAGGACGCGGCCCGAGCCGAGCACGGACCGTCCGCCGAGGACGCCCTCGCCGAACGGACCGCGCCCGCCGAGCAGGCCGCCGATCCCGGAGCCGGGCGTGGTCGGCGTGCTCGGGAACGCCGCGGTGCCGTGCACGGGGCCCGGCGGGACGAACGGGTCCATCGCGCCGTGCCGGGTGCGGTCCGCGGGCGCCCCGGGCGGGATCGGTGCGCCGCCGAGGGCGAGCAGCCGGGCCGTCAGGTCACCCGCCGGGCGCACGTCGTCGCAGCCGGACAGGACCCGGCGCGCCGCCCGGGCGGCGGCGAGGTCGGCCGCGCACCGCGGGCAGCCGGCGACGTGCGCCAGGGCGCGCTCGGCCGCGGCCGGGGCGAGCTGGCCGTCGACGAGCGCGCTCACGCGGTCGCCGAGGTGGCCGCTCATCGGGCGCCCGCCGGGGCCGTCACCTCGGACGGGGTCGCGCCGGACGCGGCCGCGGCGCGGACCGAGGCGGGCGCGCGGTGCTCGAGGGCGACCCGGAGCCGGGCCCGGGCGCGGTGGATGCGCGAGCGCACCGTGCCGAGCTTGATGCCCAGGGTCACGGCGATCTCCTCGTACGACAGACCCTCGATGTCGCAGAGCACGACGGCCGCCCGGTACTCGGGCGGCAGCTCGTCGAGCGCGCGCTGCACGTCGACGTCGAGGTTCTCGTGCTCGAACGCGCGCTCGGGGCCGGCGCCGGTCGCCGGGTAGCGGTCGCCGTCCTCGCCCATGGCGTCCATGCGGATGCGCTGCTTGCGGCGGGCCGTGTCGAGGAACAGGTTGGTCGTGATCCGGTGCAGCCAGCCCTCGAACGTGCCGGGGGTGTACGTGGACAGCGACCGGAAGACGCGGACGAACACCTCCTGCGTGAGGTCCTCGGCGTCGTGCCGGTTGCCGGTGAGCCGGTAGGCCAGGCGGTACACGCGCGCGGAGTGCTCCCGGACGATCGCCTCCCAGGTCGGGGGCTGCCAGTCCGGGTCGGGCAACGAGGTCGCCATCCACGTCCTTCGATCTCGGGGGCCGCAGCGGGAGCGGCCCGGGGACCCAGTGTCCCAGGGCGGGGGCCCGGGTGCGAACCCGTCCACCCCTGTCCTCGCACAACGCGCACAGGTCCCGCCCCGTTCCCGCGCGCCGGGGTGACGTCCGCGCGTCGCGGCCGTCGGCGCGGCGGGCGCCGGTCCGCGCGCACTAGGCTGGCCAGCGCGCCCGCGCACGTCCGCGCACCCGCACCCCGCACCCCCCGCGCCGCGACCCACCCGCCGCGCACCCGCGACCAGGAGGACACCATCGCCACCGACAAGGCCGCCAGCTGGGTCTACGCCGAGGGCTTCGTCCCCGAGGACGACACCCTGCTGCGCGCGCGCGACCGCGCCGGCGAGCTCGGCTGCACGCCGGTGCAGCCCGGGACGGGCGCGGCGCTCACCGTGCTGGCCGCCGCCGGCCGGGCGCGCGCGGTGGTCGAGGTCGGCACGGGCGCCGGGGTCAGCGGGCTGCACCTGCTGCGCGGGATGCCGACGGACGGCGTGCTCACCACCATCGACGTCGAGGTGGAGCACCAGCGCGCGGCCAAGCAGGCCTTCGCCGAGGAGGGCGTCCGCGCGGCGCGCACCCGGACGATCTCCGGCCGGGCGCTGGACGTGCTCCCCCGGCTGACCGACGGGGCGTACGACCTGGTGTTCGTGGACGCCGACATCGAGAGCTACCCCGCGTACGTCGAGCGCGCGGTGCGGCTGCTGCGCCCGGGCGGCGTGCTGGCCGTGGACGACGCGCTCTGGCACGACCGGGTCGCCGACCCGGCGCGCCGGGACGAGGCGACGACGCTGGTCCGCGAGACCGGGCGGCTGGTCCGCGAGGACGACCGGCTGCTCCCCGCGATGCTCCCGGTCGGCGACGGGCTGCTGGTGGCCGTGCGCCGCTGACGCCGGCGCCGCCTCGGACGACGGAAGGCCGCCCTCCCCGTGCGGGGTGGGCGGCCGTTCGCGTGCGGGGTGGGCGGCCGTTCGCGCGCCGGGTGGCCGGCCGCTCGCGCGCCGGGTGGGGGCCGTTCGCGTGCCGGGTGGCCGGCCGGGCCCGCGGTCGACCCCGGCCCCGGCCCCCGGTTCAGCGCAGCGCCGCGAGCCAGCGCAGCAGCAGCCGCGCCCCGAAGCCCGTCGCGCCCTCGGTCACCTCGTGCTTGTCCGCCGTCGACCGGGCGGGCCCGGCGATGTCGAGGTGCGCCCAGGTCCGGGCACCCACGAACTCGCGGAGGAACAGCGCGGCCGTGATCGACCCGCCGCCGTACTTCCCGTCCTGCGGCACGTGCCGCAGGTCCGCGACCGTGGAGCGCACCGCGTCGGCGTAGTCCTCGACGAGCGGCATCGTCCACAGGGGCTCGCCGGACTCGGCGCCCGCCGCCTCGAGCGCGGCGCTCAGCCGCGGGTCGGTGGCGTACAGCGCGCCGTGCTGCTTGCCGAGGCCGAGGCTCGCCGCCCCGGTCAGCGTCGCGACGTCGACGAGGACGTCCGGGTCGAGCGTGGCGTCGGCCCAGGCCAGCGCGTCGCCGAGCACCAGGCGGCCCTCGGCGTCGGTGTTGGCGATCTCGACGGTCCGGCCGCCCCACATCCGCAGGACGTCTCCGGGACGGTACGAGGCGCCCCCGACGTGGTTCTCGGCGAGCGGCAGCACGGCGGTGACCCGGTGCGGCAGCTCGGCCGCGGCGGCGCCGAGCACGGTCGCGAGCGCCACGGCGGCGCCGGCCATGTCGGTCTTCATCGGCACCATCGCCTCGCGCGGCTTGATGGACAGGCCGCCCGTGTCGTAGGTGATGCCCTTGCCGACGACCACCACGTGCTTCGCGCGGCGCGGTGCGGCGCCCGCAGGCCCCGCCGGGTCGTAGGACACGGTGACGAGCCGGGGCGGGGACGCCGAGCCGGCGCCCACCGCGAGGATGCCGCCGAAGCCCTGCGCCTCGAGCTCGCGCGGGCCGAGCACCTCGACGCGCAGGCCGGCGGCGCGCGCCAGCTCGGACGCGCGGTCGGCGACCCAGGCCGGGTCCTTCGTGCTGGCCGGGGTGTTGGCGAGGTCGCGGACGAGCCACGTGGCGGTCGCGCCGCGCACGGCCTCGTCGAGCGCGGCCTGGGCGCGGACGCCCTCCCGGCCGACGACGACGAGCTGCTCGGCCGGCGCCTCGGCGGCGGCCGGCGGCGCGCCGATCCGCTGCACGCGGTAGGCGGCCAGCAGGTAGCCCTCGGCGAACGCGCGCACCGCGGCGGGGCCCTCGGACCCCGGCTCGGTGGCGACGGTCGTGAGCACCCGGCGCAGGCCGCGGGTGGCGCGCGCCAGGGCGGCCCCGGCGCGCCGGAGCTCGTCCGGGGTGCCGGACCCGACGCCGACCAGCACGAGCCGCCGCGGCAGGCCCGCCCAGGGCAGGGCCCCGGTGGCGCTGCCGACGGGGCGCGGCAGCAGCGCGGTCCACGCCTCGCCCGCGGCGCCGGTGAGGCCGGCCCGCTCGGCGAGCTCCGCCAGGTCGATGCCGTAGCGCGCGGCCGCGTCGGCGGTCCCGCGGCGCGGCTGCAGGTCGGTGTCGTCCGGCGCCGACGGGGCGACCGGGACGGCCACCGCGTCGACGTCCGGCTCGAGCAGCAGGTCGGAGGTCGCCAGCGAGCCGGCCGCGAGGCCGACCGCCGGGACCGTCCGGCCCACGCGCACCGCGGACGGGGTCAGGGAACGAGCCACGTCGTCGCCGGCGCCCGGGTCGTCAGGAGACGACGGAGGTCAGGGCCTCGCCCAGCTCCTGCGCCTCGGTCGCGTTGAGCTCGACGACGAGTCGGCCACCGCCCTCGAGCGGGACCCGCATGACGATGCCGCGGCCCTCCTTGGTCACCTCGAGCGGACCGTCACCAGTCCTCGGCTTCATCGCGGCCATGCGTGGCTCTCCTTCGCGTCGTCAGCTGGGCTCCCGGGCACCCGGGCTGCCACGCCCGCCGGGGGGCGGAACGGGCGAACGCGGGCCTCCGGCTCCCGGATGTCCAGCGCCCAGTCTAGTTCACCGGGGCGACAAGGCGGGGCCGTCCGCGCGAGGCGGGGCGGGGAACGCGCTCGTCAGGCCCCTGCGGCGTCGCCGCGCGGCTCCGGCGGGCCCGCCCCGGCGGGTGGGCCGGGGCGTCACGGCGGCCACCCCGCGGGCGGCTCGAACCGCCAGATCTGCCACACCCAGACCACCTGCAGCACGAGCATGAGCGCGGCGACCCCACCCGTCCACGCCCACCGCGCCGCGCGCGGCCGGGTGACGACCCCGGCGGTGGCGGCGGCCAGCGGGAACGCCAGCAGCAGGAACCGCGCCAGGCTGCTGCCGGGCTCCACCGCCGCGGCGAGGTACAGCAGGTACGCCGCCGACCAGGCGTGCAGCTCGCGCCCGAGCCGCCACGCCGAGGGCGTGACCAGGCACGCGACCACGAACGCGGCCGCCGCGAGCACCACCCAGGGCGCCGCGTCCCCGAACCAGAACGCGGGCACGTACCCCCAACCGGCGAACGGCGCCGTGGTGGCGGCGCCGCGCCAGGCCTCCTGGGTCTGCAGGTAGGCGTCGGGCACGCCGGTGACCCAGCCGCAGATCGCGAGCCAGGCGAACCCCGACACCACCGCCGCCACCCCGACGGCCGCGATGCCGGCGAGGTCCCGAGCCGGCGGCCGGGTCCCGGACGCCCGCCACTCGCGCCAGCGCACCAGCGCGTGCACCGCGACCACCACCGCCATGGGCAGCGCGACGGCCCGGGTGAACCCGAGCGCCAGCACCGCGGCGCACGCCCAGCCGTACCGCCGGGACACGATCGCGAGCAGCGACGCCGCGACCAGCAGGAGCGCCGTCGACTCCGTGTACCCCACCTGCAGCACGACCGAGGTCGGGAACACGCTGACCAGCAGCACCGTCGCCAGCGGCAGGCCCGGCCGCGCGGCGACCGCCCGGGGCGCGCCGCGCACCACCGTGCGGTGGACCAGCAGCACCGCCCCCGCGCCCGCCAGCAGCGACACCGTCGGCGCGACCACCGCCCAGGAGCCGCCGGTCACCGCCATGACGGCGCGCACGAGCAGCGGGTACAGGGGGAAGAACGCCCAGGCGTTCTGCTGCACGACGCCGTCGGCGCCCACCGGCAGCTGCGCGGGGTACCCGCCCTCGGCGATCGTCCGGTACCAGGTGGCGTCCCACATCAGGCCCGCGTAGTCCGCGTAGCCGGGCGACGCCCCGGTCCAGCCGCTCGCGACCTGGCGGGACGCCACGACCAGCAGCACCACCGCGGAGAACGCCCGGGCGGCGGCGTAGACCGCGAGCGCCTGCACCCACCACGGCCAGGTCCGGGGGTCGCGGGCGCGGCGCGCGGGGACGGGCTCGGCGGCGTCCCGGCCCGGCACCCCGGGGACGCCCGGGGCGGCCGTCACGCCAGGCCCCGGACGGCCCGCGCCGGCGGGGCGTCGCCGCGCAGCGCCGCCACCATGTCGACCGTCCGCCGGGTCGCCCGGACGTCGTGCGCGCGGAACACGCGCGCGCCCAGCCACGCCGCGAGGGAGGTGGCGGCCAGCGTGCCCTCGAGGCGGTCCTCGGGCGGCAGGTCGAGGGTCTCCCCCACGAAGTCCTTCCGGGACAGCGCGACCAGCACGGGGTGGCCCAGCGCGGTGAGCGCGGCCGTGCGCCGCACGAGGTGCAGCGAGTGCCAGGTGCTCTTGCCGAAGTCGTGCGTCGGGTCGACCAGGACGCTCGCCGGGTGCACGCCCAGGGCCACGGCGCGCGCGGCCGACGCGCGCAGCGTCGCCAGCACGTCGAGCAGCACGCCGTCCCGCGGGTCGGCGCCGGCGGGGGCGTCGGGCGGCAGCGGGTAGGACACCCGCAGCGGGTCGGTGCGCGGCGGCAGCCCGCCGGTGTGCGAGCACACCACGCCGAGCCCGCGCTCGGCGGCGACCTCGACCAGCGCCGGGTCGTGCCCGGCCCAGGTGTCGTTCAGCAGGTCGGCACCCGCGTCGGCGGCGGCGCGCGCGACCTCCGCGCGCCACGTGTCGACGGACACCAGCAGGTCCGGGTGCCGGCGCCGGACGCGCTCGACCAGCGGGACGACCCGGGCGATCTCCTCCGCCGCGTCCACGGCGGGGCCGCGGCCGGCGCGCACGCCGCCCAGGTCCACCAGGTCCGCGCCCTCCTCCGCGGCGCGGGCCACCGCCGCGTCGGCGGAGGCGTCGTCGTGCCGGGCCGCGGCGTAGAACGAGTCGGGCGTGCGGTTCACCACCGCCATGACGACGGGTCGCCCGGGGCCGAACCAGCGGCCCCGCAGCAGCAGCGGCGCCCCCGGGGCCGGGACCCCGGCCGGGTCCGCCGCCGGCACGCCGGCCCGGTCCGCCGCCGGCACGCCCGCCGGCTCCGTCGCCGCGCCCCCGGCGTCAGCGCCCACCCGCGACCTCGTCCGCCTCGTCGGCCACCTCCGCCTCGGACTCCTCCTGCGCCCGCTCCGCCGCCGCCGCGGCCTCGCGCTCGGCGGCCCGCAGCTCGTCGCCGCGGTCGCGCACGATCCGCACGGCCTCCGCCGGGTCGTCGACCAGCCGCAGCAGCGCGAGGTCGGCCTCGCGGATCATGCCCCGGTCGAGCACCGGGCCGCGCAGCCAGTCGACCATGCCCTGCCAGTAGTCGGTGCCGACCAGCACGATCGGGAATTCGGTGACCTTGTGCGTCTGCACCAGGGTGAGCGCCTCGAACAGCTCGTCGAACGTGCCGAACCCGCCGGGCAGCACGATGAAGCCCTCGGCGTACTTCACGAACATCGTCTTGCGCGCGAAGAAGTAGCGGAAGTTCACGCCGAGGTCGA
Source organism: Cellulomonas pakistanensis (assembly GCF_016862755.1). Classification (GTDB taxonomy): domain Bacteria; phylum Actinomycetota; class Actinomycetes; order Actinomycetales; family Cellulomonadaceae; genus Cellulomonas; species Cellulomonas pakistanensis. Next base: position 91,579 of record NZ_BONO01000011.1, read on the forward strand.
CCCACGGGTTCATGCCCTGCTCGAACGGCAGCTCGATCCCGAGCCCGACCGACAGGCCGCCCGCCTCGGACGCGCCCTTGTTGGCGGCCGACATGATGCCGGGGCCGCCGCCGGTGATCACCGCGTAGCCCGCGTCGGCGAGCAGCCGGCCGACCTCCTCGCCCAGCGCGAAGTCCGGGTGCTCGGGCACCGTGCGCGCCGAGCCGAAGACGCTGACCGCGGGCCCGAGCTCCGCGAGCGCCCCGAAGCCCTCGACGAACTCGCTCTGGATCCGCATGACCCGCCACGGGTCGCCGTGCAGCCAGTCGGCGCCGTCGCCGCCGGAGAGCAGCCGCTGGTCGGAGGTGGTGGTCGGGATCTGCCCGCGCCGCAGCAGGACGGGCCCCTTGCGGTAGCCCGAGCCGGGGACGGGAACGCCGTCGTCGCTCATGGGCCCGACTCTACGGTCCGTCCCGGTGCGCGCACGGCCCGCCGGGGGGACGCCGGGGTGAACCCCCGGCGGCCGTCCGGGTCAGGCCGTCAGCCAGGCGCGCAGCGCGTCGTGGCACAGCCGCAGCTGCCGGACCGGCAGCCGCTCGTCGTCCTTGTGCGCGAGCAGCGGGTCCCCCGGGCCGAAGTTCACCGCGGGCACCCCGAGCTCGGAGAACCGCGCGACGTCGGTCCACCCGTACTTGGGCGCGGGGGCGCCGCCGGTGACGCCGAGCACGGCGGCGGCGAACTCGGCGGCGGCCGGGTCGTCCAGGCCGGGGCGCGCGCCGGCGGCGGCGTCGGTGACCACGACCTCGAAGCCGTCGAACAGCTCGCGCACGTGCGCCTCCGCCTCGGCGACCGACCGGGACGGGGCGAACCGGTAGTTCACGGTGACGACGCACCGGTCCGGCACGACGTTGGTCGCGACGCCGCCGCCGATCAGCACGGCGTTGAGGCCCTCGCGGTACACCAGGCCGTCGACCTCGACCGAGGCGGGCTCGTAGGCGGCGAGCCGGGCGAGCACCGGCGCGGCCCCGTGGATCGCGTTGACCCCGGTCCAGGCCCGCGCCGAGTGCGCCGCGACGCCGGCCACCCGCACCTCGGCGCGCAGCGTGCCGTTGCAGCCGCCCTCCAGGCCCGCGTCGGTGGGCTCGCACAGGACCGCGAAGTCGGCGGCCAGCCAGTCCGGGTGCTCCCGGGCGATCCGGCCCAGGCCGTTGAGCGACGCCTCGACCTCCTCGTGGTCGTAGAACACCCACGTGACGTCGCGGCCGGGCTCGGTGAGCGCGGCGGCGAGCGCCAGCTGCACCGCGACACCGCCCTTCATGTCGACGGTGCCGCGGCCCCACAGCACGGCGTCGTCGCCCGAGCCCTCGAGCCGGGTCGGCAGGTTCGCGGGCTCCTCGGTCACCGGCACCGTGTCGATGTGCCCGGCGACCACGACCCGGGACGCCCGGCCCAGGTGCGTCCGGGCCACCACCGCGTCGCCGTCGCGCAGCACCTCGAGGTGCGCGTGCCCGCGCAGCGCCGCCTCGACCGCGTCGGCCAGGGCCCGCTCGCCGCCGCTCACCGAGCGGATGTCGCAGATCGCGGCGGTCAGCGTCGTGAGGTCGGCGGTCAGGTCGAGCGGGGTGGTCGTCGTCACGCCCGCGACCCTACCCGGGGGCGAAACCGTGCCCGTCCGCGGCGCCTAGGCTGAGCGGCATGACCGACCGCACCGCCTGGGCATGGGGCCTGGCCACCCTGACCGACTCCGGATCCGTGCTCGACACGTGGTACCCGCAGCCCGCGCTGGGCGACGTCCCGGCCGCCGCGGAGTGCCCCGAGGAGCTCGCGGCTCTCGTCACGACGGACCCCGCCCGCGGCGTGCGCACCGAGACCGTGCTGACCGTGGTCGACCTGGACGCCGAGCCCGTCGACACCGCCGACGCCTACCTGCGCCTGCACCTGCTGTCGCACCGCCTCGCGGCGCCGAACACGATCAACCTGGACGGGGTGTTCGGCGCGCTGCCGAACGTCGTGTGGACCGACCACGGCCCGTGCGCGGTCGAGGGCTTCGAGACCACCCGCGCCCGGCTGCGCGCGGCCACCGGCCGCCCGGTCACGGTCTACGGAGTCGACAAGTTCCCGCGGATGGTCGACTACGTGCTCCCGTCGGGCGTGCGGGTCGCCGACGCGGACCGCGTCCGGCTCGGCGCGCACCTCGCGTCCGGCACGACCGTCATGCACGAGGGCTTCGTGAACTTCAACGCCGGCACGCTCGGCACGTCGATGGTCGAGGGCCGCATCTCGCAGGGCGTCGTGGTCGGCGAGGGCAGCGACATCGGCGGCGGCGCGTCCATCATGGGCACGCTGTCCGGCGGCGGGCGCGAGCGGGTGTCGATCGGCGCGCGGTCGCTGCTCGGCGCGAACGCCGGCCTGGGCGTCTCGCTCGGGGACGACTGCGTCGTGGAGGCCGGCCTCTACCTGACCGCGGGCACCAAGGTCGCGCTGGTCGGGCAGACCGGCGAGGACGGCGCCCCGCGCGTCGTCAAGGCCCGCGAGCTGTCCGGCGCCGACGGCGTGCTGTTCCGCCGGAACTCCCTCACCGGCGGGGTCGAGGCCGTCGCGCGCACCGGCACCGGCATCACGCTCAACGCCGCGCTGCACGCCAACTGAGATGTCCCGCCGCCGCACGGCCTCGCGCCTCGGCTGCGCGGCGCTGACCGCCCTGGTCCTGCTGGCCGGGGCGGTCGGCGCGGTCGTGTGGACGCTCGGCGGCACCGGCCCGGCGGAGGCGTCCCGGCGGTGCACCGCGACCCTCGACGGCACGGCGTGGACGCTGTCGGCGGACCAGGCGGACAACGCGGCGCTCATCGCCCTGACCGCCGCGCACCGCGGGCTGCCCGCGCGCGCCGCCACGATCGGCCTCGCGACGGCGCTGCAGGAGTCGCGGATGATCAACATCGACTACGGGGACCGCGACTCGGTGGGCCTGTTCCAGCAGCGGCCGTCGCAGGGCTGGGGCACCGTCGAGCAGATCATGGACCCCGTCTACTCGACCGGGAAGTTCTACGACGGGCTGGTCCAGGTGCCCGGGTACACCGAGCTGCCGGTGACCGAGGCGGCGCAGGCCGTGCAGCGCTCCGGGTTCCCCGACGCCTACGCCCAGCACGAGCCCCGGTCCCGCGCGTGGGCGTCCGCGCTCACCGGCTGGACGCCCGCCGCCGTGCACTGCGACCTGGACCCCGCGCAGGGCCCGGGCGACGTCGACGCCGTCGCCGCGCGCGTCCAGCGCGACCTCGCCGGGACCGTCTCGACGGCGCTCGACGCCTCGGCCGACGGGTCGACCGGCCCGGTCCTGCTGCTCGACACCGGCGGTCTGGCGGCCGTGACCGGCGGGGACCCCGTGCGGGCGTCCTGGGCCGTCGGTCAGTGGGCCGTCGCCGCCGCCGAGGCGCTGGGCGTCGAGGCGGTCGAGGTCGGCGACAGCCGGTGGGACCGCGGCGGCGACGGCTGGGTCGCCGGCGGCGCGGAGGCCGAGGCGGCCGCCGTCCCGCCGGGCACGGTCGCCCTCACGCTCCCCGCGACGCCCTGACCCGCCACGCCCGCGGCGTCAGCGCGCGGCGAGGTCCACGTAGTCGCGCTCGGGCGAGCCCGAGTACACCTGCCGCGGGCGGCCGATCTTCGTCTGCGGGTCGGTCATCATCTCCCGCCACTGCGCGATCCAGCCGGGCATGCGGCCGAGCGCGAACAGCGGCGTGAACATGCGCTCGTCGAAGCCCATCGCCTTGTAGATCAGGCCGGTGTAGAAGTCGACGTTCGGGTACAGCTTGCGCGAGATGAAGTACTCGTCGGACAGCGCGATCTCCTCGAGGGTGCGCGCGATGTCCAGCAGCTCGTTGTCCTTGCCGAGCGCGGCGAGCACCGCGTCGGCGCTCTCCTTGACGATCGCGGCGCGCGGGTCGTAGTTCTTGTAGACCCGGTGCCCGAAGCCCATGAGCCGGACGCCCTGCTCCTTGTTCTTCACGCGGCGCATGAACTCGGTGGCGTCGCCGCCGTTCGCCTGGATCTCGGCGAGCATCCTGAGCACGGCCTCGTTGGCGCCGCCGTGCAGCGGGCCGGACAGCGCGTTGATGCCGGCCGCGACCGAGGCGTAGAGGTTCGCGTGGCTGGAGCCGACGATCCGCACGGTCGAGGTCGAGCAGTTCTGCTCGTGGTCCGCGTGCAGGATGAGCAGCTTGTCGAGCGCCTTCACCACGGTGGGGTCGACGTCGTACTGCTGGTACGGCACCGCGAACGTCATGCGCAGGAAGTCCTCGATGTACCCGCGCGAGTAGTCCGGGTACAGCAGCGGCTCGCCGCGCGAGGTGCGGTGCAGGTACGACGTGATCGTGCGGGTCTTCGCGAGGATCAGCACGGTCGCGAGCTCGACCGTCGCCGGGTCGAACGGGTCGAGCGACTCCGGGTAGAACGTCGGCAGCGCGTTGATCGCGGACGACATGACCGCCATCGGGTGCGCGCCCGACGGGAACGTCCCCATGAACGTGCGGAAGTTCTCGTGCACGAACGTGTGCCGGTTGATCCGCTCGACGAACGCGTCCAGCTGGTCGGGCGTCGGCAGCTCCCCGTTGATGAGCAGGTACGCCACCTCGAGGAAGGACGAGCGCTCCGCGAGCTGGTCGATCGGGTACCCGCGGTAGCGCAGGATGCCGGCGTCGCCGTCGATGTAGGTGATCTGCGACTCGCAGGACGCGGTGTTCATGAAGCCGGGGTCGACGGTGACCAGGCCGGTCTCGCGCAGCAGCGAGGACACGACGACGCCGTCGTTGCCCTCGGTCGCCCGGACGACGGGCAGGTCGTGCGGGGTGCCGTCGACGACCAGCTGGACAGGCTCGGTGGTGACGTCGGACATGGCGCTCCTCCTCGGGCGGTGTGCGGGGTGCCGGACCTCGGTCCGGTGGTCCGCGAGGTCGTGCAGTCGTACGGGGGCCGGCGGCCGCTGCGGTGCGGGCGCGAGCCACGGGGGTGGCGTCGGCCTGCGACGAGGCTACGTGCCGACCGGGGGCTGATACACCCGGGGGCGGCGAGATGGCCTGTGACGAGGGTCACACGGCCGCTCGCGGCCCGGCCGCGCCGCACCACCCGGCGCGACGTCAGCGCGCCGCGACCGCCGCGAGCCGCGCGACCGCCGCCGCGATCCGCTCGTCCGTGCCCGTGAGCGCGACCCGCACGTGCCGCGGGGCGCCGTAGAACGCCCCCGGCGCGACCAGGATGCCGCGGTCGGCCAGCCGCCCGACGGTGGCCCAGCAGTCGTCGTCGCCCTCCGCCGGGCGCGCCCACAGGTACAGCCCGGCGGCCGACCGGTCGACGACCAGCCCCGCGTCGACGAGCGCCCCGAGGAGCGCCGCGCGCCGCGCGCGGTACCGCTCGCGCTGCTGCGCGACGTGCGCGTCGTCGCCGAGCGCGACGGCCGTGGCCGCCTGCACCGGGGCCGGCACGATCATCCCCATGTGCTTGCGGGTGGCGAGCAGGTCCGCGACCAGGGCCGGGTCGCCCGCCGTGAACGCCGCGCGGTAGCCGGCGAGGTTCGACTGCTTGGACAGCGAGTACACCGCGAGCAGCCCGGTGACGTCGCCGCCGGTGACCCGCGGGTCGAGCACGCTCGGCACGCCGCTCGTGGCCCACGGCTCGTCCCAGGCCAGCTCGGCGTAGCACTCGTCCGACGCGACCACGACGGGGCGGCCGGTGCGTGCGGCGGCGGCGCGGGCGGCCTCGACGACGGCGCGCAGCTCGTCGACGCCGAGCACGCGGCCGTCGGGGTTGCCCGGCGAGTTCAGCCAGACGAGGCGCACCCGGTCCCCGTCCGGCCCGGCGAGGAGCGCCACGGGATCGTCGGTCGCGACGGGCTCGGCCCCGGCCAGCCGGGCGCCCACGTCGTAGGTCGGGTAGGCGGCGGCGGGGTGGGCCACCAGGTCGCCCGCGCCCAGCCGCAGCAGCGACGGCAGCAGGGCGACGAGCTCCTTGGAGCCGACCGTCGGCAGCACGCCCGCGGGGTCCAGGCCCGGGACGCCGCGGCGCCGGGCGAACCAGGCGACGACCGCCTCGCGCAGGGCCGGCGTCCCCCACGTCTGCGGGTACCCGGGCGCGTCCGCGGCGTCGGCCAGCGCGCGCCGCACGACCTCGGGGGTCGGGTCGACCGGGGTGCCCACCGACAGGTCGACGATGCCGTCGGGGTGCGCGCGCGCCCGGTCCGCGTACGGGGTCAGCGTGTCCCAGGGGAAGTCCGGCAGCGCGCCGGTCAGCAGGCCCACGCGCCTACTCGCCGTGCACCTGAAGCGGCAGCGTCGCGATGATCGGGTGGTCCTTGGGGATCTCGCCCATCTTGGCGGCGCCGCCGGGCGAGCCCAGGTCGTCGAAGAACTCGACGTTGGCCTTGTAGTACTCGCTCCACTGCTCGGGGACGTCGTCCTCGTAGTAGATCGCCTCGACGGGGCACACCGGCTCGCAGGCGCCGCAGTCGACGCACTCGTCGGGGTGGATGTAGAGCGACCGCTTGCCCTCGTAGATGCAGTCGACGGGGCACTCCTCGATGCACGCCTTGTCCTTGACGTCCACGCAGGGCTGGGCGATCACGTAGGTCACGGTGTCCTCCACGCGCCCCCGGCCTCGGCGGTCGGGCACGGTCCGGGTCGGGTCGGGCTGGCTGCTCCTAGTATCGCTCACCTGCGCTCGCACGGCGCAGCAGGCCACGACGAGACGGGGACCACAGTGACCAGCGACGCCAGCCGGCCGCCCGGACCGCCGCCCGGCGGGGCCACGCCGCCGCCCGCCGGGGCCGCGCCGCCGCCCGGCGAGCCCGCGCCGCCCTGGCGCGCCTGGCCCGTCGGCGCCCGCGCCGTCGTGCGCCGGCGGCTGCCCGCGGGCGAGCCGCAGCCCTACACCGACGTGCTCGGCGACCTCGTGGCCGTGGACGACGACGGCGTCACCGTCCGCACCCGCCGCACCGGGGACGTGCGGGTGCCGGGCGACGAGATCGCGCTCGGCAAGCTGGTGCCGCCCGCGCCGGAGCGCCGCCCGCGACGCTGAGCGCGCGCCACCTCCGCCGGCTCGCCGCGCGGCCCGGGCCTCAGCCCGCCGGCGCCGCCGCCGGGTCCGGGCCGCACACCACGCGGTTCTGGGCCTTGTACGTCCAGGTGGACGGCTCGACCGCGACGACCTCGCCGTTGAGCTTGATCGTCCGCGTGTTCGTGATCCGGAAGCCCGGGTTGCCCGCGGACTGCGGCGCGCACGTCGCGGTCTGCGAGTACACCGTCGTCGGCTGCACGACGTTGGTCTTGGGGCCGGCCTCGGTCGTGACCTCGAAGTACGGCGTGCTCCAGATCTTGACCACGGTCTGCCCGCCCGCGGTGTACGCCTGGACGAGCGCGCCGTAGGGCGTGGTGTTCTTCCACCGCATGTCGAGCGTGCCGGTGAACAGGGTCGCCTCGCGGCCGGCCGGGTACCGGGTGAACCACTCGGAGTGCGGCTTGTGCTCCACGTCCTCCATGCCGGCGAAGTACGCGGCGTTGTAGGTCGTCGTGGACAGCTGGGACAGACCGCCGCCCCAGGCGTCGGTGTGCTCGCCGTTCACGATGGCGCCCGCGGTGGTGAAGCCGTGCGCCGCGTCGATCGGGCCGAGCGCGTCGGTGAGGCTGAACGTCTCCCCCGGCCGCACCAGCGTGCCGTTGATGGCGGCGGCGCCCGCCGCGATGTTCTGGGTGCGGCGCGGCTCCGAGGTCAGGGGCGTCGAGAACTCGGAGACCACCTGGGCGACGCCGAGCGCCTGGAGCGCCTCGGTGGTCTGCGCCGGGTCGGACTGGACGAGCTCGACCGCCGCGTCGCGCTGGTCCGCCTGCGTCGCCGCGGCGACCGCCTCCGCGAGCGTGGCGGGGTCGAGCGTCGTGCCGGGAGTGCCCGGCACGATCACCGGCGCGCCGTCCTGGAACTCGAACCGCGCGTCCGAGGCGGTGCTCAGCAGGTTCGTCGAGCGCGCCAGCACGGCCTCGACGAGGGCCGCGCCGTCCATGCGCAGGACCAGGTCGGACTCCTCCGGGACCATCGAGGCGGTCGCGGTCAGCACGTCGACCGGCAGCTCGACCGTCTGGCCGGCGACCTGGACGGCGACGGGCGCGGCGGCGACGCGGGACGCGACCTCCTGCAGCGCGCGGTCGGTCTCCTCCTGCGTGATGTCCGGCTCGACGACCTCCGTGTCCAGCTCGATCGGCCGCGCGGCGGTGAGCCAGCTGCTGACCAGCGTGTCGCGGGCGGCGTCGGCGTCCAGCGCCCAGCCGTCCTCGGCGGCGACCGCGTGCGCCTCGCCGTCCGCGAACGCGATCGAGCCGTCGACCGGCGCCAGGGCGAGCGTCCCGGCCAGTCCCTCGATCGCGGCGTCGAGCCGCGCGTCGTCGACGACGGTGACCGGCTCCTCGGCGGCGCCGCCGACCAGGTGCTGCCACAGCCGCTGGGGTCGCAGGTCCGCGCCGGTCAGCCCGTCCACGGTGGCGTCGACGTCGAGGGTCAGCCCCGCGGCGGCCGGGTCGACGGCGCCGGAGATGTCCCGGGCGGCGACCGGCACGGCCTGGGTCGCGAGCTCACCGATCTCGCCCGTCAGCCGCTCCCGCGCGGCCGCGGCGGTGAGACCGCCGACCTCGACCCCGGCGACCGTCGTGCCGCGCGGGACCCGGTCGGCCAGCGCGTACGCGGCGCCGACGTAGGCGCCGCCGAGCACGACGACCACGCCGCCCACGACCAGCAGCGTGCGCAGCCACCGGCGCCGCGGGCGGTCGGCGTCGAACTCGTCGAGCGGGGACCACTGCTCCTCGGAGCCGTCCCCGTCCACGACGGGCTCGGTGCCCTCCGCGCTGCCCTTCGCCATCCGGTCCCCCTCGCGAGTGCGCGCCGCCAGGATCCGGGCGCCGCGACCGCCGATTCTACGGCCGTCACCCCGTCCCGCCCCGTGCGGCTGACCCGATTTGGGGCGGTTCGCAGGTCACGACTTCGCAACGACCGGGGACGGCGCCCGGCACGCCGCCGGGACCCCGGTCAGCGCAGGCCGCGCACGCGCCGACGCAGGTGCACGAGCGACCCCGCCTCCGGGTCCCCCTCACGCGACTCGAGGACGTCCGCGAGCACCACGTCGTGGTCCCCCGCCGGCACGATGCGGGCGGTGCGGCACTCGAACCACGCGGCCGCGCCGGAGACCCACGCCGCGCCCGACCGGGGCGCGGGGACGTGCGGGACGCGCGCGAGCTGGCCGACCGCCGGCCGCCCCGGGGACGCCAGCCAGTCGGCCACCGGCGCGTGGTCGTCCGCGAGCACGCTCACCGCCCAGGTGTCGACGTCGTCCAGCGCGTCGCGCACGCGCGCGTCCTGGTGCACGCAGAGCAGCAGCATCGGCGGCTCGAGCGAGACGGACGTGAGCGCCGACGCGGTCATCGCGTGGTCCGTCCCCTTCCAGCGGACGGACACGACGACGACGCCCGCGGGCAGCCGACCCATCGCCGACCGGAACGCGTCGGTCGCCGCGGCGCCGGTCGCGGCGGCGCCGTCCCCGTACAGCGGGTCGACCGTGGTCACGGCGCGCTCGGGCGGCGCAGCGGCACCTCGGCGAACCACCGGCGCGGCGCGAGGGCCACACCGAGGGCGACGGCGAGCGCGCCGAGCGCCCAGCCCCAGCCCAGGGCGGCGTCCCCGCCCGGCACCAGCACGTCCCCGCCCGGCCCGAGACCCGACAGCACCTGCACCGAGCCGAAAAGCCCGACGAGCAGCCCGAGCGACCCGGTCCAGCCCGCCCACGCGCGCACGGTCACGGCGGCGGCCAGCACGAGCAGCAGGCAGACGACGAGCCCCCAGGGCCGCACGGACCGGTGCATGACCGTGCCGACGGCGCCCACGAGGACGCCGAGCAGCAGGGCGCCGAGGGCGCGGAGGACCATCCGGGGCGTCACGATCGGCACGCGCGCCAGGCTACCGCGCCGGGTTCGTCGGTCCGCGGTCGGCATCGGCACCGGTGGCTGCCGAGGTCGGCGCGGGACCGCCGACCTCGGCGGGCGGGAGTCAGCGCGGGAGCGGGGCGGACGGGGCGCGGCCCGGCGCCCAGGCGTACGACTCCGTCGGCAGCACCGGCGCCAGCACGAGGTTCGACAGCGCGTAGCAGGCGACGGCGTCCGGGTGGTCCAGCGCCGTCACGGCCTGCACCTGGGTGGCGTGCGCGCGCAGGGCCGCGAGCACGCGGTCCCGGACCGGCAGCACGTCGACCGTCAGGTCCACGACGCCGTCGGTGGCGACGGACGGCAGCGGGCCGGCGGGGTCGGGCAGCGCGAGCGGCCCCTCGCGGGTCGCGCGGCGGTCGCCGGCCGCGGCGGCCAGCACGGCGCGCGCGCCCGGGTCGTCGGCGAGCGCGGCGTACCCCGCGCGCAGGGCCGCCTCCGGCGCGACGGCCCACGCGACGGCCGGCGCCCAGCCGTCGCCGGCGGCCGCGGTCGCCAGCTCGACCGCGCGCGCCGTGATCGCGTGCGCCCGGACGTGGTCCGGGTGGCCGTACCCGCCGCCCGGCTCGTAGGTCGCGACGAGGTCGGGCCGCCGGTCGAGCAGCAGCCCGGCGAGCCGCGCGGCGGCGACGTCGAGCGGCACGGACACGAGCGCCGCGGCCGGGACCTCGGCGGCCGCCCCCGCGGCCCCGACGGAGACCCACGCCATCCCGGAGTCCTCGTACCGCCAGGCGGCGGCGTCGCGCGCCGAGCGGGCAGACGACGTCCCCTCGGACCCGCGGGAGACGACACCCTCTGCCCGCTCGGCGCGATCGGCGCCGTCGGCGAGGTCCGGGCGCGACGGCAGGGCGTCCAGGAAGACCTGGGTCGCGCCCAGGGCGGCCACCGCGGCCGTCAGCTCGCCCTCGCGGTGCGCGGCCAGCGCCGGGCCGTCGCCCTCCAGGGCCGCGAGCGGCGCGCCGATCACCTCGCCGCGCTCGCCGCGCGTGCAGGTCACCACCGTCGCGGGCGAGCCGGCCGCCGCCCACGTCGCCAGCAGCGCGCCGGTCGACAGCGTCTCGTCGTCCGGGTGCGCGTGCACCGCGAGCACGCCACCCGTGCGGGTCGGCGTGCTCGTCGTCGGCACCGCCGTGCTCATGCGCGCGCCCTGACCAGCCCGCCGTCAGGAGCGCTTGGTGCGGGCCGCGGCCCGGGCGCGCTCCGTCTGGTCCAGGATCACCTTGCGGATCCGCACCACCTCGGGGGTCACCTCGACGCACTCGTCCTCGCGGGCGAACTCCAGCGACTCCTCGAGGGTCAGGTGCCGCGGCGGCACCAGGTTCTCGAAGTTGTCGGCGGTGGAGGAGCGCATGTTGGTGAGCTTCTTCTCCTTGGTGATGTTGACGTCCATGTCCTCGGCGCGGGAGTTCTCGCCGACGATCATGCCCTCGTAGACCTCCTGCGTCGGGTCGACGAAGAACGACCCGCGCTCCTGCAGGTTGATCATCGCGAACGGCGTCACGGAGCCGGCGCGGTCGGCGACCAGCGAGCCCGCGACGCGGGTCTCGATGGGGCCGGCCCAGGGCTCGTAGCCCTCGGCGATCGAGGACGCGATGCCGGTGCCGCGGGTGTCGGTGAGGAACCGGGTGCGGAAGCCGATGAGGCCGCGCGACGGGACCAGGAACTCCATGCGGACCCAGCCGGTGCCGTGGTTCGACATGGTCTCCATGCGGCCCTTGCGCTGCGCGAGCAGCTGCGTGACGGCGCCCAGGTACTCCTCGGGCACGTCGATGGTCATGCGCTCGACCGGCTCGTGCACCTTGCCGTCGATGGTCTTCGTGACCACCTGCGGCTTGCCGACGGTGAGCTCGAAGCCCTCGCGGCGCATCTGCTCGACCAGGATCGCCAGCGCCAGCTCGCCGCGGCCCTGCACCTCCCAGGCGTCGGGGCGGTCGGTGGGGACGACGCGGAGCGACACGTTGCCGATGAGCTCCGAGTCGAGGCGGTCCTTGACCTGGCGGGCCGTGACCTTGTGGCCCTTGCCGCCCTTGCCCGCCAGCGGCGAGGTGTTGATGCCGATGGTCATCGAGATCGCCGGGTCGTCGACCGTGATCAGCGGCAGCGGCCGCGGGTCGTCGGGGTCGGTCAGCGTCTCGCCGATGGTGATGTCGGCGATGCCCGCGACCGCGACGATGTCGCCGGGGCCGGCCTTCTCGGTCGGCACGCGGTCGAGCGCCTTGGTCTCGAGCAGCTCGGTGATGCGGACGTTCTGCATCGTGCCGTCGGCGCGCGCCCAGGCGACCGTCTGGCCCTTGGTCAGCTCGCCGTTGAAGATGCGGAGCAGCGCGAGCCGGCCGAGGAACGGCGAGGCGTCGAGGTTGGTGACGTGCGCCTGCAGCGGCGCGCCCTCGGTGTACGTCGGGGCCGGGATCTTCTCGAGGATCGTCTGGAACAGCGGCTCCAGGCTGTCCGAGTCCTCCGGCAGGCTGCCGTCGGCGGGCTGGGTCAGCGACGCGCGGCCGGCCTTGGCGGCGGCGTACACGACCGGGACGTCGAGGATCGCGTCGAGGTCCAGGTCCTCGACCTCGTCGTGCAGGTCGGACGCCAGGCCCAGCAGCAGGTCGGTCGCCTCGGCGACGACCTCGGTGATCCGGGAGTCGGGGCGGTCGACCTTGTTCACCACGATGATGACGGGGAGCTTCGCGGCCAGGGCCTTGCGGAGCACGAACCGGGTCTGCGGCAGCGGGCCCTCGGACGCGTCGACGAGCAGCACGACGCCGTCGACCATCGACAGGCCGCGCTCGACCTCGCCGCCGAAGTCGGCGTGGCCCGGGGTGTCGATCACGTTGATCGTGATGCCACCGGGCTCGCCCGCCGCGGCCGCCGCGGGGCCGGCGTACCGGACCGCGGTGTTCTTCGCGAGGATGGTGATGCCCTTCTCGCGCTCGAGGTCGCCGGAGTCCATCGCGCGCTCGTCCACGTGGGCGTGCGCGCCGAAGGCGCCCGACTGGTGGAGCATGGCGTCGACGAGGGTGGTCTTGCCGTGGTCGACGTGCGCGACGATCGCGACGTTGCGCAGGTCGCCGCGCACGAGGGTGCCCGTGGGCGAAGTAGGCGCAGTCATGTCAGGACTCGTTTCCGCGAGAGAGGGAAGGAAGAGGGGCGCGACGACGTCGAGCGCCGATCAAGTGTACGCGCACGCGCGCCCCGGCACGAGGATCGTGCCGGGGCGCGGACGCAGGGAGTGCGGGATCAGACCGAGCCGTCGCCGCCGCCGCGCGGGCGGAGGTTGCCGTCGTACCGGCCCGCGTTGGTGACCTGCTCGTCCTCGAACGCCTGGACGCGCTGCCCGTCGGCCACCGCGTGCTCCGCGGCGGACGTGCCGGCGGGCGCGGCCGCGGCGAGCAGCCGGTCCCGCTCCTCGCGGCGCAGCTTCTGCTCGGCCGGGTTCGGCACGGGCACCGCGGCGAGCAGGCGCCGCGTGTAGTCCTGCTGCGGCGAGCGCAGGATCTGCTCGCGCGGGCCCACCTCGACCAGGTCGCCCTTGCTCATCACGGCGATCCGGTTGGACAGGATCTCGACGACCGCGAGGTCGTGGCTGATGAACAGGCAGGCGAAGCCGTACTCGCGCTGCAGCTCCTGGAACAGCTCCAGCACGCGCGCCTGCACCGACACGTCGAGGGCGGACGTCGGCTCGTCGGCGATCAGCAGCTTGGGCGACAGGGCCAGGGCGCGGGCGATGCCGACGCGCTGGCGCTGACCGCCGGACAGCTCGTGCGGGTAGCGGTTCCGCATGGCGCGGGGCAGGTGCACCCGGTCGAGCAGCGACTCGACCCGGCGGTCCAGGTCGGCGCCCGACGCGACCTTGTGCAGCTTGAGCGGCTCGCCGATGGACTCGCCGATCGGCAGGCGCGGGTTCAGCGAGGAGCCCGGGTCCTGGAACACGATCGAGACGTCCTGGCGCACGGCGCGCAGGTCCTTCGGCTTGATGCCGGCCAGCTCGACGCCGTTGACCTTGAGCGAGCCGCCCGCGACGGGCAGCAGGCCGACCGCGGCGCGGCCGACGGTGGTCTTGCCGGAGCCGGACTCGCCGACCAGGCCGACGACCTCGCCCGCGCCGATGGTCAGGTCGATGCCGTTGATCGCGCGGAAAGCGGGGACGCGACCGCGGCCCGGGTACTCGATGACCAGGTCCTTCGCCTCGAGCGAGTAGCTCGTGGCGCGCGCCGGGGCGGCGGTGCCGAACGGGTCGACGCCCGCGCGCTCGGTGACGTGCAGCGTGCCCTCGGCCTGGGCGACCGGGTGCTCGCCGTGCAGGCCCTGCGCGGCGTAGGACTCCGAGCCGAGGTGCGGCACGGCGTCCAGCAGCTGCCGGGTGTACTCGTGCTGCGGGCGGTTGAACACCTCGTCGGCGGAGCCGGACTCCACGACGCGCCCGTTCTTCATCACCATGACGCGGTCCGACAGGTCCGCGACCACGCCCATGTCGTGGGTGATGAGGATGATGCCGGCGTCGACGCGGTGCCGCAGGTCGCGCATGAGCTTGAGGATCTCGGCCTGGACGGTGACGTCGAGCGCCGTGGTCGGCTCGTCCGCGATGAGCAGCTTCGGCTCGCAGGCGAGCGCCTGGGCGATCATCGCGCGCTGGCGCTGGCCGCCGGACAGCTGGTGCGGGTACTTGTCGACGGCCTCCTCCGGGCGGGGCAGGTCGACCAGGCGCAGCAGCTCGATCGCGCGGGCGCGCGCGTCCTTCGGCGTCATGTCGAAGTGCACGCGCAGCGTCTCGACGATCTGGAACCCGACCGTGTAGACCGGGTTCAGCGCCGTCATCGGCTCCTGGAAGATGACGGAGACGTCCTTGCCCCGCACCTTGCTCAGCTGCTTGTGGTTGAGGCCCAGCAGCTCGCGGCCCGCGAGCTTCGCGGAGCCCTCGGAGCGGCCGTTCGGCGGCAGCAGGCCGATCAGCGACATCGACGACTGCGTCTTGCCGGAGCCCGACTCGCCGACGATCGCGAGGACCTCGCCCGGGCGGACGTCGTAGCTGACGTCCTGGGCGGCCGGGAACCACTCGCCGTCGACGAAGAACTCGACCGTGAGGTCGCGGACCTCGAGGATCGGCTCCTTGGCGTCGACGCTGGGGCCGCCGGGGGCGGTGGCGTGGTCAGTGGTCACGGTTCACGAGATCCTTCCGTGGGACGGCCCGATGTGGGCGGGCCGCGCGACGTCGAGAGGGGCGGACGTCCGCTGGTCTGGGACGATGGCCGCATGGTCTCGGCGGACGTGGTGGAGTACAGGCCGGCCTTCGGCCGGGTGCTGGCGGTGGTCGTGGCGGTCCTGGGGCTCGGGGGCCTCGTGACCGGTCTGGTGGCCGACGCGGGGGCGACGTGGCCCTACGTGGCACCGGTGGTGCTGGTGGTGCTGTGGGTGTGGGCCGCCTACTGGCGCCCCGCCGTGCTGGTCAGCCCCGCGGGCGTCGAGCTCCGCAACGTCACCCGGACGATCGAGCTGCCCTGGCCGACGATCCAGCGGGTCGACACCCGCTACGCCCTGACGCTGCACACCGCCTACGGCGACTACGCGGCGTGGGCGGCACCCGCCCCGGGCAGGAGCCGCGTGGCGACCTCCGGCGCGGGCGACGTCGCCGACCTCCCCGGCTCCACCTACGGCCCGGGCGGGACCGTGCGCCCCGGCGACCTGGCGTCGAGCGCCTCCGGCCAGGCGGCCATCATCGTGCGCCGCCGCTGGGAGGAGCTGCGCGACGCGGGCGTCCTGGAGGACCCCCGCCTCGAGCGGGCCACCCCGCGGGTGCGCTGGCACGCCGGCACGCTGGCCGCGATCGCGGTGCTGATCGCGGCCAGCGTGCTGACCGTGGCGCTCTGACACGTCAGGCTCGCGCCGCGGCCCGGGCCTGCGCGCGAGCCTTGCGGGCGTCCGCCTTGGCCAGGGCCCGCTTGGTCGGGATGCGCCGCTGCCGCGGGTCGAACGCGTCGCGCAGGCCGTCGCCGATGAAGTTCACGCACAGCGCGATCGTCACGATGAACAGGCCGGGCCACCAGAACAGCCAGGGCCGGGTGGCGAAGGCGGTCTGGTACTCGTTGATGAGCTGGCCGAGCGACACCTCGGGGCTGCTGATGCCGAAGCCCAGGTAGGACAGCGCGGTCTCGAGCAGGATCGCCGAGGCCATGAGCAGCGTCGCGTTGACGATGATCACGCCGACGGCGTTCGGCAGGATGTGCTTGAACATGATCCGGGCGTTCGAGGCGCCGGCCACCCGGGCCGCGTCGACGAACTCCCGCTCGCGCAGCGTGAGGAACTGGCCGCGCACGAGGCGGGCCATGTTCGTCCACGACACCAGCGACAGGGCGATGGCCAGCGACCACGGGTTCGCGCCGCCGACCAGGACGCCGAGGATGGCGCCGATCATGATGACCGGGATCGTGATGATCATGTCGGTGAACCGCATGAGCAGGTCGTCGAGGCGGCCGCGGAAGAAGCCCGCCAGCGCGCCGACGACGACGCCGATCGTGGTCGACAGGAGGCCGATCACGAACATGACGGTGAGCGACTGCTGGGTGCCGCGCATGACGAGCGCGAACCCGTCGTGCCCGATGTTGTCCTGCCCGAACGGGTGCGGGCCGATGGTGAAGCCGCCGTCCTCGAACCCCATGGTCGGGGCGCCGCCGGCGTTGACGATGTCGCTGGTCTCGCGGTAGCCGTACTGCCACCAGCCGGGGATCGGGCCCCAGCCGATCGAGGTGGTCACGAGGAGCACGACCGCCGCGAGCACGACGGCGGAGATCATCGCGCCGCGGTGCCGCACGAACCGCCGCAGGACGATGCGGCCCTGGGAGAGGCCCTCGACCTCCTTGAGCTCGATCGCGTTCTCGGTGTTCTCGACCTGGGCCTTCGGGTCGGTGATGCCCTCGTTCGGCTCGAGGGGAGGAGTGATGCTCATGAGTTCACCCGGATCCGGGGGTCGAGCGCCGCGTAGACGAAGTCGACCACGATGTTGGCGAGGACCAGGAGCGTGCCGGTCACCAGGAAGTACCCCATGACCGGGTCCGCGTCCCTGCCCTGCAGCGACTTGATGAACAGGGCGCCCATGCCGCTCCACGCGAAGATGCGCTCGGTGATGATCGCGCCGCCGAACAGCGCCGCGATGTCGAGCGGCACGATCGTGGCCAGGGGGATCAGCGCGTTGCGGAACGCGTGCCGCGTGGTCACGACCCGCTCCGAGAGGCCCTTGGCGCGCGCGGTGCGGATGTAGTCCTGGTTCATGACCTCGAGCAGGCTCGCCCGGGAGTACCGGGTGTAGCTGGCGAACGAGATCAGGATGAGGGCGATCGTCGGCAGCACGAGGTGCGTGAACCGGTCGAGCGTCTCCACCCAGTAGCTCCCGGTCAGGCCGGGGGTCTGGGAGCCGATCGTCGCGATCGGGCGGCCGTTGATCTGCGAGGCGTTGGAGTAGCTCTCCCAGACCCGCATGACGCGGTCCACGTAGATCAGGAGGCCGACGCCGAGCGCCGTGACCGCCGCGGCGCGCATGGAGATGCCCCGGTCGTAGCCGCCGAAGGCCCAGCCGACCGCGACGCCCACCGCGATCGTGACGACGCCGAGACCGAGGATCAGCGGCGTGGTCGCGTTCACGAACACGTACTGGAGCGGGTAGTACAGCGCCGCGCCGATGGCGACGGTGGTGAGCGAGGCGTAGAGCGCGCGGCGGTTCCCGAGGCCGGCGGTCAGCGCGACGACCCCGAACGCGATGCCCACGCCGATCGCGACGACGCCGACGATCCCCAGGCTCGGGTCGAGCAGCCAGCCCGTGCCGGTGACGAACACGAGCACCGCGACCGTCGACAGGGTCGCGGCGGCGAACGAGATCCACCGGGCACGCCGGCTGCCGCCGATGATCGACGACCAGACCACGCCGGACGCCAGGGCCAGGACCGCCATCCACACCGGCGGGATGGTCGGGTCCGCGAGGAAGTCGTTGAACCCGATGGCGCCCCAGAGCTTCAGCAGCACCGCGACCCAGAAGGACGGCAGCGAGTAGAGCACGAACGACAGGAACGTCACCGAGTAGTCGAAGCGCGTGTACTGGCGCAGTGCCGACACGATGCCGACGAGGACGCCGAGGCCGATCGCGATGAGCGTCGACGCCGCCACCAGCTGCACGGTGCTCGGGATGGCCGAGGACAGCAGGCTGGTGACGGGCTGCCCGCTCACCCAGCTGGTGCCGAGGTCACCGGTGAACACCCCGCCGAGCCACTTGAAGTAGCGGATCACCGGAGGGGTGTTCAGGTCGAGGGCGCGCACGCGCGCCTCGATCAGCGCCTCCTTGTTGGGGGCCGTGCTGGTGCGCAGGTCCTCGAGCGGGTCGAGCGCGTAGGACAGGAGCATGTAGACGATGAACGTCGCCCCGAGCAGCACGATCGCGGACGACAGGAGGCGTCGACCGAGGAAGGTCAGGGTGGGCGCGGCGCCCCGCAAGCGGGAGCGTCGGGCCGAGACCGGTGCGTCGGGCGCGGAGCGCGCGCCGGAGGCACGGGTCGTCACAGAGGTGGCCATGGGGTCCTTGCCTCACGGGAAGGGGTACTCGCAAGGCGCAAGTGTAGGCACGCCGGATAGGTGTGCTGCGCCCGGGCCTGGGTCGGCCGTGAGTGCCGGTACGGCTGTGGTACTGGGTGGCACGGCAACGGGGGTACCGCGGTCGGTGCCGCGGTACCCCCGTGCCGGCGTGCTCAGGCGAGCGGTGCGGAGGTCACTCCGACTCGGACGCGCTCGGCGCGTCCAGGCTGTCGGAGGCGCTGATCTCCCACTCCCAGTAGTTCCAGAAGATCGTCGGCGACAACGCGATGGTCGAGACGCCCTGCAGGACGTCGCGGTACGCGACCACGCCCGGGAACTGGAAGATGTTGACGCCGAAGGCGTCCTGGTTGAGCTTCTGCTCGATCTGGACGGCCAGCTCGGCCTCGCGGTCCGGGTCGGTGTTGGTGCTGACCTGGGCCCACAGGGCGTCGACCTCGGTGTTCGAGTAGCCGCCGTAGTTGTTCTGGCCACCTGTGACGTAGTTCGCCTCGGCGTTCAGGATGAACGTGTTGGTCGACTGCCAGCCGAACAGCGCCGCGTCGTAGGTGCCGGTGCCGAGGATGGTGCCCCAGGTGTCGTCACCGTTGTCGATGACGTTGAAGCCGGCCTGCGTGGCGGACGCCTGGATGAGCTGGAACTCGTTCGCACGGCGCACGTTCGACTTGCCGTAGAGGAAGCGCACGTCCACCGGGGTGGTCACGCCGGCCTCGGCGAGCAGCGCCTTGGCGCCCTCGATGTCGACGTCCGTCCACGCGTCGGAGCCGTTCTCGGCGACGACCGTGTCGTAGTTGGGCGAGCCCGGGACGTACAGGAAGGAGTCGCGCGTGGTGGCGTCCTCCTGCAGCGGGGTGATCAGCTTCTCGATGATCTCCTGGCGCGGGATCGTCTTGAGGAAGGCCTCGCGGACCTTGCGGGCCTTCTCCGCGTCGCCGCCGTAGGTGGCCGGGTCGAACGGGCCGCCGTTGTCGAAGGTCAGGTCGACGTGCTCGTAGGTGCCCTCGGGCGCCGTGGTGTACGAGACGCCGTCGATGCCGTCGAGCGTCGCGAGGACGTCCACGGACGACTGCGGCGCGATGAGGTCGACCTCACCGTTCTGGAGCGCCGTGACCGAGGCCAGCGGGTCCTCCGAGTAGCGGATCGTGATCGAGTCGACCTTCGGCTCCGGGCCCCACGTGTAGTTCTCGTTGCGCGTCAGCGTGAGGTACTGGTTCTCGACGTAGTCCGAGATGACGTAGGCGCCGTACGAGAGGTACAGGTCCGGGTCGTCCGGGAGCGACGTGAAGTTGAACGCGTTCGTCCAGGTGTCCGCGATCTTCGCGAGCGCCTCGGCGTCGTTGTTCTCGAACGCGTCCTCGACGGCCTGCTTGGCCTCGGTGGGGTCCTCGACGCCCAGCGCCAGCCGACCGACCACGTGCGCCGCGACCGGGCTGGGCTGGTTCATCGACACCTCCCAGTCGGAGCGGGGGGTGTCGTAGACGAACGTCACGGAGCGGCCGTCGTCGCCGATCTCCGGGAACGTCGAGATCTGGTTCATCGCCGGCGACGACGAGTCGAAGTAGACCTCGCCCTCGGCGACCTCGGAGTTGCCCTCGTCGTCGACGGCGACGTCGGAGGCGGCGACCGTGTCGAACTTGTCGTTCTGGGCACCCCAGAACAGGATCATGTCCGCCGCGTCGACCGGCTCGCCGTCGGACCAGGTCACGCCCTCGTTGACCGTGTACTTGACGGTGAGCGGGTCCTCGGAGACGACCTCGTACGACCCGAAGTCCTCGTTCTTCGCGAGGTTCAGGTCGCCGTCGTAGTAGTTGAAGAACGAGGTCGTCAAGTAGACGATGTTCGCGTTCGCCGTGGCGTTGCCGTTGGCCGTCAGGTTGTTGGTCGAGCGGAAGGGCTCGTTCCACCCGACGTTGACCGAGGTGCTGCCCTCGATCTCGGTCTCCTCCGCGGGGCCGGAGCACGCGGTGAGCACGAGGGCCCCCGCGGCCACCGCGGCCACCGCGGCGCTGATTCGCCTGATCTTCAATGTTCCTCCTGTGAAGGTGGCGCCCGCGTGTCCCTCGCCGCGCGGGCCGACCGGAGGGGTCGTCCCGAGCACGGCAGACGCACGGTCCCGCCATGGATGGGGCAACGCTAGTGACCCCAAAACCGACATCTGTCACCCAGACCCCTGCGGAGGGCGATCGTTACCGGATCGATACTGAGCAGTAGTGTCCAGCATCCAAGACGCTACGTGCCGGAAACGAGCCGGAAACATCGGGATCGTCCGGGCGGGGAGCCTCGCGCCCGGGCGCGACAGGTCGCCCGCCGAGCGGGACCCGCGGCGGGTGTGCTAAGCGCCGGTCGACGACGCCGGCCTCACGCGCCGGCCGGTGCCTCCACCGTCTGGAGGTTCAGGACGTTCCCGTCCGGGTCCTCGAACCAGACCGCCCGCATCGCGCCGTCCACGAGCACGCCGTCCCGCCACTCGCCGGACGGCAGCTCGAACGTCTCGAAGCCGATGCCGCTCGACCGCAGCGCCCCGACCTCGCGGTCGAACGCCTCGTCCGCGACCTGGAACGTGACCGCTGTCGCCCGGTTGGTGCCCGCGTAGGACGACGGGTACACCAGCATCCCGCCGGACCCGGTGGCGTAGACGACGCCCATGTCGTCGGCCCCGGGCGACCCGGGTGGCTGCGTCGCGCGGAACCCGAGGGTCTGCTCGTAGAACCGGCGCGCGCGCCCCAGGTCCCGCACGGCGAGGCAGGGCATCGCGGGGTGGTCGGACAGCATCGTCGCCTCCGCGGCGGGTCGCCCGACGGTCGGCCGACCGGCTCGACGCGAGCGTACGGCGGCCGGTCGCAGCGGCCCGCCCTCCGAACCGGGAGGTCGGTCAGGATCGGAGAAGCACCGCCTCGACCTGCGCTCCTACGGTGGAGCACGACCGCACCCGTCCGAGCAGGAGGCGCCGAGCATGACCGAGACCCGTGAGTCCACCGCGAGCTTCACCGCCGAGGAGCGCGCCGCGATGCAGGAGCGCGCCGCCGAGGTCCGCGCCGCGCGGAAGCGCGGGAAGGGCGCCGACGCGGAGGCCGAGGTCCTCGCCAAGATCGCCGAGCTGCCCGACGACGACCGCGCCATGGCGGAGCGGGTCCACGCGATCGTCCGGGAGGTCGCGCCCGGCCTGGCGCCCCGCACCTGGTACGGGATGCCGGCCTACGGCGCGCCCAAGGCCGTGCTGTTCTTCCAGCCAGGGTCGAAGTTCGGGTCCCGGTACGCCTCGCTCGGCTTCAACGAGGACGCGCGGCTGGACGACGGGGCGATGTGGCCGACGGCGTACGCGCTCACGCGGGTGGGCGCGGCCGAGGAGGCGGCGATCCGGGAGCTCGTGCGGCGGGCCGCCGGGGAGGGGTGACGTCGCGCCGGGCACGGACGACACCGCCGCCTCGGGTCACGCCCTCGGGTCCTGCTCCCCCGCTCCCGGGGCGCTCCCCGGCCGCCACCCGCCCTCCTCGCGGATGCCGCCGGCGATCCGGAGGCTGATCTCCCGGAGCTGCCGCGCCTGCGCCGGCGTGAGCCGGTCGAGCACCAGCCGGTGCACCGCGGCGACGTGCCCCGGGGTCGCACCGGCGACCGCCGCGCGCCCCGCGTCGGTGAGCATCGCGAGCGTGTAGCGCCCGTCCGCCGGGTCGGGCTCCCGGCGCAGCCACCCGCGGGACTCCAGCCGGGCCGCCGCCCGGGACAGCCGGGACAGGGTGCTGTTCGCGTACCCCGCCAGCACGCTCATCCGCAGCGTGCCGCCCTCCGCCCGGCCCAGCGCGTACAGGACCCCGTACTCGAAGTGCGTGATCCCCGCGTCGCGCTGCAGCTGCGCGTCGAGCGCCGGCGGCAGCCACTCGAGGACGGTCGCGAGGGCGGACCAGGTCGCGAGGTCGTCGCCGGCGAGGTCGGCAGACGTGTCGGTCATGGCGGCAGCCTAGTGCGTGACTTGCTCAGGCAAGCAACCACGGTCTAGCTTCACTTTCCTGAGCAAGTGCCTGCCGCGCCCCGCGGCGGCACGGGGAGGGACGACGTGGATCTGCAGCTGGCCGGGACGAGGGCCTTCGTGAGCGGCTCGACGCAGGGCATCGGCTTCGCGATCGCGCGGGCGCTGCTGGACGAGGGCGCCGAGGTGGTCGTGAACGGGCGCGACGAGGGCCGCGTGCGGGACGCCGTCGCGCGGCTGCGCGCCGTCGTGCCGGGCGGCGCGGTCTCGGCAATCGCCGCCGACGTCGCCGACGCCGCGCAGGTCGAGCGGCTGCTGGACGAGCTGGGCGACGTCGACGTGCTGGTCAACAACGCGGGCCTGTTCGAGGTCGCCCCGTTCGAGTCGATCACCGACGCGGACTGGCGGCGGTACCTGGACGTCAACCTGATGAGCGGCGTCCGGCTCGCGCGCCGGCTGCTCGGGCCCATGCTCGCCCGCGGGCGGGGCCGGGTGCTGTTCGTGAACAGCGAGTCCGGGGTGGACGTCCCGGCGGACATGGTCCACTACGGCGTGTCCAAGGCGGCGGCGCTGGCGCTGGCGAACGGGCTGGCCAAGCTGACCCGCGGCACCGGTGTCACGGTGAACACGATCCTCGGCGGGCCGACGTACTCCGACGGGGTCGCGCGGGCGGTGGAGGGGATCGCGCAGGCGCAGGGCGTGCCGGCCGACGCGCTCAAGGGCACCCTCGCCGCGGCCCGGACCACGTCGCTGGTGCAGCGGTTCCTCGAGCCCGAGGAGATCGCCCGGCTCGCCGTGTACCTGGCGAGCCCGCTGTCGTCGGCGACGAACGGGGCCGCGGTGCGCGCCGACGGGGGCGTGCTGACCACGCTGCTGTGAGCCGCCGGGCGGCCGGGCGCGGTCAGACCCGGCGGGACGCCGTGATCGTGAACTTCGGGTTCCGCGCGACCTGCCGGGTCGGGCCGACGGCCGCCTGCAGCGCCGGCCGGTAGCCGAGGCCCGAGTTCCACACGCACCACAGCTCGCCGCCCGGCCGGAGCACCCGCGCGGCCTCGGCGAACAGCTCGCGGGCGACGCCGTCGTGCACGGCGGCGCCGACGTGGAACGGCGGGTTGAGCAGCACGAGGTCCGCGCTCGCGTCCGCGATGCCGGCCGTCCCCCGCGCCCGCTGGACGCGGACCCGGTCCGCCAGGCCGTTGGCTGCGACGGTCGCCCGGGCGGACGCGACGGCCGCCGCCGACTCGTCGGTCGCGACGACCTCGATCTCGGGCCGGGCGGCGGCCAGCGCGGACGCGAGCACGCCGGTGCCGCAACCCAGGTCGACCGCGTGCGCGGCGTCCGGGGCCGCGTCGGCGAGGTGCTCGACCAGGAACCGGGTGCCGATGTCGACGCGCGCCCCGGCGAACGCGGCGCCGTGGGCGCGGACCGTGAGCCCGAGGTCGTCGTGCCGCTCGGTGACGGGCCACGGGGACGCGGCCCCGTCGCCGGGGAGCGGCCCGGCGGCGTGCAGCACCCGGGCCTTCTGCCGCCCACGGCTCGCGCGCACCTCGCCGAGGTGCCGCGCGAGCACGTCGTTCATCGCCCGGGACATGTGCTTCTCACGGCCGCTCGCCACCACGACCACCGCCGGGTCGGCGTGCCGCGCCACGAGCCCGGCGACCTCGTCCAGCGCGTCGAGCGACCGCGGCAGCAGGAGCAGCACGACCCGGGCGCCGGCGACCAGCTCCGGGTCCAGCGCGTCGAGCGACCGGAACGCCTCCGCGCCGCCGACCCGCTCCGCGTTCTCCGCGAGGGCCAGCTCGCCCGTCAGGCGGTCGGTGTGCGCGCGGACGCCGGCGAGCCCGAACCGGTGCACCGCCCCGAGGGTCACCGCGCCGTACCGGTCGCCGACCACGACGACCGTCCCGGGCCCCGCGTCCGCCAGGGCCGGCGCCGCCTCGTCCAGCAGCAGCCGGTCGGCGGCGTCGACCGCGACCAGGTCGGGCGCGGGGATCTCGGGGTCGCAGCGCAGGGCGGCGAGCAGGTCGTCGGTCATGCGGTCCACGGGTCGACGACCTCGACGCCGGTGTCCGCGAAGTCCTTCACGTTCCGCGTCGCGCACGTCGCCCCGTGCACCCGGCAGATCGCCGCGATCTGGGCGTCGGCCGTGTGGATCGGGCGACCGGCCCGCTCGCGCGCGGCCAGGACGTCCGCGTACTGCTCGGCGGCGGCGACGTCGAACGGGAGGATCGCCCGGGTCGCACGGTACGGCTCGAGCGCGAGGTCGACCTGCTCGACGAGCGCGGAGCGGCGCCGCCCGTCGGGGAGCCGCCGCACGCCCGCCAGGAGCTCGGCGAGCGTCACGGCCGTGATCGCGACGTCGCCCGTCAGGTCCTCCAGCCACGCCACCACGCGGGGCGCCGGCTCCGGCCGGAAGATCTCCGAGACGACGTTCGTGTCGAGCACGATCACCCGAAGTCCACCGACCTGGCGTCGTCGGTGCGCTCCGGGACCACGAGGCCCGCGTCGCCGGCCGCGCGCGCCGCCCGGAGCAGGGCCACGCCGATGTGGGGTCGCCGGGCAGCGCGCGTGAGGATGTCGCGCGCCTCGGCCTCCATGGACCGCCCGTGCTGCTTCGCCTGGGCGGCGAGCTGCTGCTTGACGGACTCGTCGAGCCCGCGGACGACGATGGTGGACATGGCGCCGGGACCTCTCCCTCGGAAGTGCTAGCCCAGATGCTAGCAGCCGCTGAGGCGCGCCAGCCGGTCACACGTTGAAGCGGAACTCCACCACGTCGCCGTCGGCCATCACGTAGTCCTTGCCCTCGATGCGCGCCTTGCCGGCGGACCGGGCGGCGGCGACCGAGCCGGACTCGACCAGGTCGTCGAACGAGATGACCTCGGCCTTGATGAAGCCCTTCTGGAAGTCCGTGTGGATGACCCCGGCCGCCTGCGGCGCGGTCCACCCCTGGCGGATCGTCCAGGCCCGGGACTCCTTGGGGCCGGCGGTCAGGTAGGTCTGCAGGCCGAGCGTGTGGAACCCGACGCGGGCGAGCTGGTCGAGGCCCGCCTCCTCCTGGCCGTTCTCGGCGAGCATCTCCTTGGCCTCGTCGGGCTCGAGCTCGACCAGGTCGGACTCGAACTTCGCGTCGAGGAAGATCGCGTCGGCCGGCGCGACGTACGCGCGCAGCTCGTCCTGCATCGCGGTGTCGGCGAGGCCGGCGTCGTCGGTGTTGAACACGTAGATGAACGGCTTGGCCGTCATCAGCTGCAGCGAGGCCAGGTCGGCGAGGTCGAGCCCCGCGGCCTTCGCGCCCTGGAACAGCGTCTGCCCGGACTCGAGCACGGCCTGGGCGGCCTGCGCGGCGGCGAGCTCGGCGGGGTCCGCCTTCTTGATGCGGACCTCCTTCTCCAGGCGCGGGACGACCTTCTCGAGCGTCTGCAGGTCCGCGAGGACGAGCTCGGTGTTGATCGTCTCGATGTCGTCCTTGGGCGAGACGCGGCCGTCGACGTGCACGACGTCGGGGTCGGCGAACGCGCGGGTCACCTGGCAGATCGCGTCGGCCTCGCGGATGTTCGCGAGGAACTTGTTGCCGAGGCCCTCGCCCTCGCTCGCGCCCTTGACGATGCCGGCGATGTCGACGAACGACACCGTGGCGGGCAGGATCCGCTCGCTGCCGAAGATCTCCGCGAGGGTGTCCAGGCGCGGGTCCGGCAGCGGCACGATGCCGACGTTCGGCTCGATCGTGGCGAACGGGTAGTTCGCCGCGAGCACCTGCGCGCGGGTCAGGGCGTTGAAGAGGGTGCTCTTGCCGACGTTGGGCAGGCCGACGATGCCGATGGTGAGTGCCACGGGCGACCATCCTACGCAGTCGGGTGCGCCGGGCGACCCTCAGGCGAACGAGCGGATCGTCTGCAGCAGCTCCGGCGCCCGCCGGTCGTACAGCCCGCCGCCGACCCGCACGCCCGCGACCAGGGCCGCGGCGCCCGACCCGAGGCCCACGACCAGCGTGAGGGCCTGGAGCACCGGGTGCCCGGTGACGACGGCGGCGATCCCGAGCCCGACCGTCGGCGCGCAGACCGCGAGCAGCAGCAGCATGCCCAGCGACTGGGTGAGCATCACGGCGAACGACGAGCCCTGCGGGGTGGAGAACGGGTTGTCCCCCGGCTTCGGCACGGGGTACACCACCCGCGCGGAGTAGATCGACGACGCCCCGACGCCGACGGCCAGCACGCCGAGCGACATGCCGAGCACGGGCACGGTCGCGTCCCAGCGCCCCGCGACGCCGAGCACCAGCACGTCCGTCGCGAGCACGACCACGCCCCCGACGACCATGCCCGCGAGCGCCCGCCCGGCCCGGTCGACGCGGCCGGAGACCGGTGCGGCGACGTGCGTCCAGAACGCGGTGTCGTCGTAGGAGATGTCGGCGGAGAGCGACCAGCCCATGACGAACGCCACGACGACGCCCGCGCCCAGCACGATGCCGCCGCCCCGGCCGACGAACCACAGCAGCAGCACCATGACCGGCACGACCGCGACCGCGGCGGCGTACCGCGGGTCGCGCAGCCAGTAGGTGAGGCTGCGCGCGGCCACGGCGCCGGTCGGCGTGGCCGGGAACCGCGCGAAGAACCCGAGGCCCGCGCTGCGGGACACGTGCCCGCCGCCGGGCGACCGCACCAGCGCCGCCGACAGGGCGCGGTCCCAGACCAGCACCAGGACGCCGAGCGTCGCGCCGGTGACCGCGAGCTTGGCCACCGCGGCGAGCCACGCCCCGGCCTGGACGTCGGCGGCGAGCGCCCACGGCGCGCCCAGCGGCGTCCAGCCCACCACCACGCCCACGGTCGGCAGCGCGTCCGCGACCGCCGCCAGGCCCGCGGTCGCGCCCAGCAGGATCGGGCCGAGCAGCATGAGCGGGACGATCGCGAGCACGGCCGCGACCTCCCGGAACCGCCGCCCGCCGACCAGCGGGGCCAGCATCGTGGTGATCGCCCGGGAGCCGATCACGCACACGGCCACCCCGAGCACGCCGCCGACCAGGCCCGCCGCCAGCGCGGCCGGGTCCCGCCACCAGGCCAGCGCCGTCGCCCCGCCCAGGACCACGGTCGCCGCGCCGGGGACGCCCACGACGCCGGCGAGCGTGAGGCCCGTCAGCAGGTGCCGGCGGCGGATCGCGAACAGCTGGAACCGCTCGGGGTCGAGCGTGCTGTCCACGCCGAACGCGACGAGCGGCAGCAGCCACCACCCCGCGACGACGAGCGCGCCGCCGAGCACCACGACGGTGCGGGAGAGCTCGGGGTCGTCGTGCGCGCCGAGGGCGACGAGCCCCGCCACCGCGAGCCCGAGCAGGAACAGCGCGTACAGCAGCGACAGCACCAGGCCGATCACCCGCCACACGCTCCGGCGCAGGCCGTTGCGCAGCAGGGTCAGCTTCAGTCGGACGAGGTGCGCAACCACGCGAGCGCCCCCTCCGTGCGCCGCCCGCCGACCAGCTCGACGAACCGGTCCTCGAGCGACGCCTCGCCCCGGACCTCGTCGACGGTGCCCTGCGCCAGCACGTGGCCGCCGGCGATCACCGCGACGTGGTCGCACATGCGCTGCACGAGGTCCATGACGTGCGAGGAGACGACGACCGTCCCGCCGCCCGCGACGTACGCCGCGAGGATGTCCCGGATGTTCGCCGCCGACACCGGGTCGACCGCCTCGAACGGCTCGTCCAGGACCAGGACCCGCGGCGCGTGCACGAGCGCGCAGGCCAGCCCGATCTTCTTGGTCATGCCCGCCGAGTAGTCGACCACCAGGGTGTCGGCGTCGGCCGAGAGGTCGAACGTCCGCAGCAGGTCGGCGGTGCGGTCGCGGACGGTGTCCCGGTCCAGGCCGCGCAGCAGGCCGGCGTAGGTGACGAGCTGGGCGCCGGTCAGCCGGTCGAACAGCCGCACGCCGTCGGGCAGCACGCCCAGGCCCGCCTTCACCGCGGGCGGGTCCGCCCACAGGTCCTGCCCCCGCACGAGCACGCTCCCGAAGTCCGGCCGCAGCAGGCCGGTCGCCATGGAGAGCGTCGTGGTCTTGCCCGCGCCGTTCGGGCCGACGAGCCCGTAGAACGACCCGGCGGGGACCTCGAGGTCGACGCCCGCCACGGCGATCTTCGTGCCGAACCGCTTCCACAGCCCGTGGATGGACAAAGCGGACATCGGCTCCATCGCCCCAGCATAGGGGCGGGCGTGTCGGTGGCGCCTGGCAATCTGCAGGTCATGGACACCGGATCTGTGCTCGCCCTCGCCGGGGCCCTCCTCGCGGGGGTCGCCCTCGGCTGGCTCCTCGCCGCCGGCCGCTCCGGGGCGCGGCTGCGCCGGGCCGAGGTGGAGGCGGCGCGGTGGCGCACGGCCGCCGAGCTCGGCGGGACGGCCGTCGACGCGGACCGGCAGGCGGAGCGGTTCCGCGCGCTCGCCGCCGACGCGCTCGCGCAGAGCAGCGAGCAGTTCCTCGCGCTCGCGCACCAGAGCCTCGCGGCGCGGCACCAGGAGCAGTCCGGCGACCTCGCGCAGCGCGAGCAGGCCGTGCGCGCGATGGTCGACCCCCTGGCGCGCACGCTCGACGCGGTGCGGGCCGAGCTGCGCACCGCCGAGCAGGCCCGGGCGCAGCACGACGCCGCGCTCGGCGAGCAGGTGCGGCAGATGCGCGAGGAGGCGGGGCGGCTGCGCGAGCAGACCGCGCAGCTCGTCACCTCGCTCCGGTCGTCGCAGGTGCGCGGCCGGTGGGGCGAGGTGCAGCTGCGCCGGGTCGTCGAGGCCGCGGGGATGCTGCCGCACGTCGACTTCGCCGAGCAGGACCAGGTCCGCACCGACGACGGCCCGCTCCGGCCCGACATGGTCGTGCACCTGGCGGGCGGCAAACGCGTGGTCGTCGACGCCAAGGTGCCGTTCCTCGGGTTCCTCGAGGCGGCCGAGGCGACCGACCCCGCCGAGCGCGAGCGCCGGCTGGCCGCGCACGCCCGCCACCTGCGGGCGCACGTCGACCAGCTCGCCGCCAAGCGGTACTGGGACCAGTTCAGCCCGGCTCCGGAGTTCGTCGTCATGTTCGTGCCGGCCGAGGCGTTCCTGCACGCGGCGATCGACGTGGACCCGGCGATCGTGGAGCGCGCGTTCGAGAAGGACGTCGTGATCGCCACCCCGATGACGCTGCTCGCGCTGCTGCGCACCGTCGCCTACGCCTGGCGGCAGGACGCGCTGGCCAGCAACGCGCAGGCGGTGCTGGACCTCGGCAAGGAGCTGCACGGCCGGATCGCGACCCTCGGCGGGCACCTGACGAAGGTCGGGCGGGCCATCGACTCCGCCGCGACGGCCTACAACCAGTCGGTGGCGTCGCTCGAGTCGCGGGTGCTGGTGAGCGCCCGGAAGTTCGCCGACCTGCGGGTGGTGGACGCCGGCCTGGAGACCCCGCCGTCGGTGGAGCGGCGGCTGTCCGTGGTGACCGCGCCGGAGCTCGTGGCGTGGGAGACGGAGCAGGTCGTGGGTCTCGACGCGAGCGGCACGCCGGCGCCGGGAACGGGCCGGCGGGCGGCGGACGCGCTCGGGGCGCTGGACGACGCGGTGCTCGGGGACGTCCGGACGCCGGAGGCGGGGCCGGGCGCGGGCTGAGCCGGGCGCGGGCGGAGCCGGGCTCGGGCGGAGCCAGGGGCGGGTCGGGCGCGGCCGAGCCGGGGGCGGGTCGGGCGCGACCGCAGCCGGGTCCGGGCCACCCGGGGGCGGTCAGACCGGGCGGACGGCCAGGTCCGGGCGGTCGCCGCGGCGCGGGCGCGGGTCGTCCCCGCCGGACGCGCGCAGGTCCGCGCGGAGCTCCCGGGGCAGCGAGAACATGAGGTCCTCCGTCGCGGTCCGCACCTCCTCGACGTCACCGAACCCGTGCGCCGCCAGCAGGTCGAGCACGTCCCGCACGAGGATCTCGGGCACCGACGCCCCCGACGTCACGCCGACGGTCCGCGCGCCGGCCAGCCACGCCGGGTCGACCTGCGCGGCGGTGTCCACCCGGTACGACGCCCGGGCGCCGTACTCGAGGGCCACCTCGACCAGCCGGACGGAGTTGGACGAGTTCGCCGACCCGACGGTGATCACGACGTCGCACTCCGGCGCGAGCTTCTTGACCGCGACCTGCCGGTTCTGGGTGGCGTAGCAGATGTCGTCGCTCGGCGGGTCCTGCAGCAGCGGGAACCGCTCGCGCAGCCGCCGCACGGTCTCCATCGTCTCGTCCACCGACAGCGTGGTCTGCGAGATCCACACCACCCGGCTCTCGTCCCGGACCACCACGTCGGCCACGGCCTCCGGGGAGTCGACCACCTGCACGTGCGCGGGCGCCTCGCCCTGCGTGCCCTCGACCTCCTCGTGGCCCGTGTGCCCGATCAGCAGGATGTCGAGGTCCGCCGCGGCGAACCGCACCGCCTCCTTGTGCACCTTGGTGACCAGCGGGCAGGTCGCGTCGATGGTCCGCAGCGACCGGGCCTCCGCCGCCGCGCGCACCGCCGGCGACACCCCGTGGGCGGAGAACACGACGCGGGCGCCCTCGGGCACCTCGTCGGTCTCGTCGACGAACACGGCGCCGCGCGCCGCGAGCGTGTCGACGACGTGCCGGTTGTGCACGATCTCCTTGCGCACGTACACCGGGGCGCCGTAGTGCTCGAGCGCCTGCTCGACCGCGACGACCGCGCGGTCCACGCCGGCGCAGTACCCGCGCGGGGCGGCCAGGAGCACGCGGCGGCCCGCGGGGGCCGGGCCGGGCTCGGTGGCTGCGGTCACGCGCCCATCGTAGGTCGCCCGCCCGGGGCGCGGGCGGATCGGCCCGGTGCCCTGGCGACTTCGGTGCTCCCGTGCGACGTCGGTGGGTGCACGCACCGCACTCGCGCGGAAGCACCGAAGCGGCGGGGCGGGTGGGGCGGGACGGGCGGGACGGGCGGGACGGGGCACGGGGCGGGGCGGGGCGCGCGGCGGGGCGGGGCGGCGGGGCGGGGCGGGGCGGCGGGGCGGCGGGCGGGGCGGG
>NZ_BONO01000012.1 GCF_016862755.1 Cellulomonas pakistanensis
CGACCACCGACACGACCCACCCCGCGAGCCTGCGCCTGTGGACCAGGCACGCCCCCGACGCCTGTGGTCGTCCCGGTGCCCCGAGATCGTCCCGGACGCCCCCCGACGTCACCCCGACGCGCGCGTCAGCTGAACCCGATCGCCCGCTGCGCCACCCGGTACGCCAGCACGGACACCCGCCGCCCGGCGGGTCCGGGCAGGTTGGAGATCTGCCCCAGCACGGACCACCGGACCTTGCGGTACAGCCACGGGTCCTGCGCGTGGAGCTCGGACCACAGCCGGTCCTTCTCGGCGAGGTGCGCGCGCGTCCCGGCGCGGATCAGCAGGATCGAGGACACCGCGCAGATGATCTCGACGTAGTGCAGCCGGTACGCCCGCAGCCGGCGGTCGGCGACCCGCACGCGGGACAGGTGGTCGAGCATGAGCCGGTTGACCCGCAGCTGCTGGTCGATGCGCCGGATCATCACGGCCTCCTGCACCGACTGGTCGGAGCGCCCGATGAAGTACCGGTACAGGTCGACGTCCAGGTAGTACAGCGTCGAGACGTGCGCCAGCGGCACCAGCGCGTACAGGTTGTCGACGTAGAACGTGTGCTCGGGCAGCACCAGCCCCGCCGCGCGCAGCACCGCGGTCCGGTAGGTCAGGGCGTGCATCATCAGGTACTGCCGCTTGCCGAACCGCCGGGTCTGCCCCCAGCCCAGCACCCGCCCGGCGGGCAGCGCGCCCTGGTACCGCACGACCGTCTTGGTCCGCTTGCCGACCTTCTCGTAGACGAAGTTCGACACCAGCAGGTCGACCGGCCGCCCCGCGGCGAGGAACCCGCGCAGCGTCGCCAGCACCGACTCCAGAGCACCGCGGTCCAGCCAGTCGTCGGCGTCCACGACCTTCAGGTACTCCCCGCGCGCGGCGGCGAGCCCGGCGTTGATCGCCGACCCGTGCCCGCCGTTCGGCTTCGAGATCAGCCGGACGACCCCGGGGTGCGCGGTCTCGTACCGCCGGGCGAGCGCCGCGGTCCCGTCCGTCGACCCGTCGTCCACGACCAGCACCTCGACGCCGTCGGCCCCGACCACGGAGTCGAGGGCGCGCGCGAGGTACGGCTCCGCGTTGTACGCGGGGACGACGACCGACAGGACGGGGCTCGCGGGGCTCACGCCGGGCGCACCCCCGTGGCGTCGGTCGCGGCCGCGGGTGCGGCCTCCTCCGGGACCTGCTTGAAGATGACCTTGAAGATCGGGAAGAACACCCAGAACGAGATCGCCGCGTTGATGATCATCGTGACGACGTCGGCCAGCGTCTCGCCGGTACCGCCGAGGCCCCAGGTCTCGATGAACAGGTCGTAGATCGGCGCCTTGTACAGGCCCTGCAGCGCGGCGGCCACCAGCGTGATCACGACGTACGCGATCGCGTACCAGGTGGCGGCGCGCGCGACCGACGAGTTCGACTTGAACGTGATGCTGCGCTGGGCGAAGAAGTTGATCACCTGCGCGACCAGCAGGGTGATCTGCACGGCCAGGAAGTATGCCAGGCCGCCCCCGCCCACCGGGAGGGGCCCGGCGGCGTAGTCGAACACGAAGTACTGCGAGCCGTCCGGGTTGGAGCCGATCGGCCAGACCTGGAACGACGTGTCGACCAGCGACGTCATGCCGAACAGCCACTTGATGAGCGGCATGAGCGCGAGCTGGAGGACGGTGATGCCGTTGCTCAGCACGAAGAAGACGACGAACTGGGCGACGCCCGGACGCGCGGTGGCGAAGCGCCCCCAGGCGTCCTTGAGACGGGTGAACATGCGAGCGGGTCTCTCTTCCGGGTCAGGCGTCGCCGCGCAGCTGGCGGGCGGTGGTGCGGTTGGCGCGGCGGTTGCGGAGGAACCCGCGGACGACGGCGCCGGCGCCGGCGAAGAAGCGGCCGTTGACGATCGTGACGATGCCCTCGACCATCTCGGCGCTGACCATCCCGTTGGTCATCTTGGCGATGGCACGGAACGGCATGTTGAGCAGGAACAGGATGTTCAGGTCGGGCTTGCCCTTGCGGTCCGCGCGGTCGCGCAGCAGCGCGAGCACCCGGTACGCGAGGCGGGCCAGCGGGGAGCGCGCGCCGGACATCCGGCCGAGCGCGTCGTTGACGCCGAGCGGGCCGGACCACGACGCGGGCGGGACCGGCCGGCCCAGGAGCGCGGCGAAGTCGGCGTCGGGCACGTGCCGGACGTCCCCGGCGCGGTACCGGGCCGGGACCGGGTCCTCCGCCACCGGCTCGACGGTCCCGGCGACCTCGACGGGAGCCGACAGCGACAGGTCCGCCACGTTCGCCCCGGCGAGCACCGTCCACGTCCCGCGCTCGACCTGCCACGCGCCCGTCCCGACGTCGAAGTGCCGGAACGCGGCGTCGCCGAGCGGGACGGTCACGGTCGCGGACTCCCCCGGCGCGAGCTCGACCCGGGCGAACCCGGCGAGCGTGCGGTCGGGCCGGTGCACGCCCGGCGTCTCGCGGTGCACGTACACCTGCACCACGTCGGCGCCCGCGACGGCGCCGGTGTTGGTCACGGTCACCGTCGCCGCCTCCGCGGTGGCCGCGAGCGACGAGTACGCGAACGTCGTGTAGGACAGCCCGAACCCGAACGGGAACGTCACAGGGACACCGGCGGTCGTGTAGTACCGGTACCCGACGAACAGGCCCTCGCGGTACTCCGCGGTGCGCTGCTGCCCCGGGAACGTGTCGGCGGTCGGGGTGTCGGACAGCCGGACGGGCACGGTCTCGGCCAGGCGCCCGGCCGGGTTGGCGGCACCGGTCAGCACGTCGAGCAGCGCGCCCGCGCCGGCCTGCCCGGCGAGGTACCCGTGCACCAGCGCCCGCGCGGACGCCAGCCACGGCATCTCGACGACGCCCCCGGCCGACAGCACCACGACGGTGCGCGGGTTCACCGCGGCGACGGCCTCGAGCAGCTCGACCTGCGCGGCGTGCAGCGCGAGCGTCGAGCGGTCCAGCCCCTCGGACTCCGCGATCTCGTCCAGCCCGAGGAACAGCAGGGCGACGTCCGCGCCGCGCGCCGCCTCGACGGCCTCGGCACGCAGGGCGGCGTCGGGGGTGCCGTTGCGCCGGAAGCCGGGCGCGAACGCCGTCATCGCCAGCCCCGAGTCCCCGATGACGTCCAGCACCGAGTCCAGGCGGGTCGGGTTCACGGCCGAGGACCCGGCGCCCTGGTACCGCGGGATCTGCGCGAAGTCGCCGATGACGGCGACCCGGGTCCCGGCCGCCAGCGGCAGCAGCGCGTCGTCGTTCTTGAGGAGCACCGCGGAGCGAGCGGCGACCCGGCGGGCCAGCGCGTGGTGCGCGGCGTCGTCCACCGGCGCGGCGGTCCCCGGCTCGCGGGCGTCCGCGACGAGGCGCAGCACCTCGGCGGCGCGGGCGTCGAGGTCGGCCTCCGCGAGCCGGCCGGCGCGCACGGCGTCGACGAGCTGCCGCGCCGAGTCCAGCCCGGCCGCGGGCATCTCGAGCGTGCCGCCCGCGGCCGCCGCGGCGACGACGTCGTTCGAGCCACCCCAGTCCGACACCACCGCGCCGTCGAAGCCCCACTCGTCGCGCAGCACCTGCTGCAGCAGGAACGGGTCCTCGTGCGCGTACGTGCCGTTGACCAGGTTGTACGACGACATGATGGTGCGCGGCCGCGCGGTCTCGACGACGATGCCGAACGCGGTCAGGTAGATCTCGCGCAGCGTCCGCTCGTCGACCACGGAGTCCGACGCCATCCGGCGGAGCTCCTGGGAGTTCGCGGCGTAGTGCTTGGGGCAGGCCGCGACGCCGGCGGACTGGATGCCCCGGACGTACCCGGCGGCCATCCGGCCGGCGAGCAGCGGGTCCTCGGAGAAGTACTCGAAGTTGCGCCCGCCCAACGGGGAGCGCTTGATGTTCAGGCCCGGGCCGAGCAGCACGTCGACGTCCTGGGCCGCGGCCTCGGCGCCGAGCGCGCGCCCGACCTCCTCGGCCAGCTCGGGGTCCCAGGTGTTCGCCACGGCGGCGGCGGTCGGGAAGCAGGTCGCAGGCTGCGACTCGGCGATGCCCAGGTGGTCGGCGGCGCCGGTCTGCTTGCGCACGCCGTGCGGCCCGTCGGCCAGCCAGACCGAGCGCACCCCGTGCCGCGGCAGGTCGTGGGTCTCCCACACCGACTTGCCGGTCAGCAGGGCGGCCTTCTCCAGGAGGGTCAGCTTCTCGATCATGGGGGCCTTCCGGACGTGCGCGGCGGTGCGGGGGTACGGGGTGACGCGGGGTGGTGCAGGGGCGGTGCCGGCCCCGGGCCCGGCCGGCTCGACGCGTGCGCGAGCCGGCCGGGTCCACGGGAGGGGTCAGCGGGTCGGCGTGCCCGCGGTGTCCTCGGTGGCGGCCTCGTCGGCGGTCGCCGTCGGCGCGGCGGCCTCGGCGGCCTCGACCTCGCGGCGGCGGCGCACCCGGCGCACGACCCACACGACGCCGATCACCAGCAGGACGCCGAGCACCACGTCGACCGCGATCTGCACGTAGCGCCAGGTCGGCGGCGTGTAGTCGAGCGTGGCGCCGGAGGCGACCCCGTTCATCGCGTTCGAGTTCGCGACCGTGTACAGGATGTTGTGCGTCGCGTTCCGGATGTTGCTCACCGCCGCGGCCGAGGTGGTGTCCTCGAGCTGCTTCATCGGCTGGAAGGTGAGCATCAGGTCGGAGCCGGCACGGATCGCCTGGTCCGGGTACATGTACTCGTACAGGTTGAAGTCCGTGATGGCGAAGCCGCGGAAGCCCCACTCGTCGCGCAGGACGGTGTCCATCAGGGCGACGGAGCCGCCGGCCCAGGTGTTCCCGATCCGGTTGAACGAGCTCATCATCGCGGTGGAGGCGCGCATCTCGCGGGTCTCGACCGTGCCCTCGTCGTCGGTGATGGAGGAGATCTCGACGACCGCGTCCTTCACGGGCAGCTCGAACGCCTTGAGGTAGATCTCGCGGATCGCCTGCTCGTTCGCCCAGGTGGCCACGCCGTGGTTGACGCGGTTGGTCTCCTGGTCGTTCAGCGCGAAGTGCTTCATCGCCGTGTAGACGCCCTTGGTCGCGGCACCCTCGACGACCTCGGTCGCCAGCGCGCCCGACAGCAGCGGGTCCTCCGAGTAGTACTCGAAGTTGCGGCCCGCGAACGGCGAGCGGTGCAGGTTGACCGCCGGCGCGTACCAGCCGTTGGCGTCGAGGGTGAGCGCCTCGTTGCCGATGGACACGCCCATGGCGTGCGCCAGCTCCTTGTTCCAGGTCTGGCCGACCAGGACCTCGGACGGGTACGCCACGCCGGAGATGGCGTCGTTGATGAACGAGCTGAAGCCGGCGGGGCCGTCGTAGTCGTTCGCGACCTCCTTGACGATCGAGTTGATCGCCCCGGAGTTGTAGGCGCCGTTGAGGATCACGCTCGTCATCTCCGACACGGAGATCTGGTCGAGCAGCGCGTCCCACTGCGGGTCGTCGTAGTCGAGCCCGCGCACGTCGATCAGCGCGAGGTCGCCCTCGGCGCCCTGCGTCGGCATCTCGGCGCCGGACTCCGCGTTCGCCGCGGCGGCGTCGTACGGCTCGAACGCCGCGACGGTCTCGTCCGTGGCGACCATGTCGGCCGCGGTGGGCGCCGTGGGGAAGGTCCCGGCGAAGTCCGCGCGGGACATGTTGAGGATCTTGCCCTCCTCGGCGGTGTCGACGAACGCCGCGTTCACGTCGTCGAACGCGTTGGTCACGGCGGCCTCGTCGGACGCGCGGTGGTCCTCGCCGGAGTAGGTGACCGTCTCGTCGACCGTGTAGGTGATCGGCTCGGTGCCCGCGGTGACGGTGTGGGAGTCGTCCTGGACGGTCAGCGCGTAGTCGCCGGCCTCCAGCACGTACGCCTGCGCGTCGCGGTAGTCGTACGAGGCCATGTCCTCGACCGCGAGGGTCAGGGTGACGGTCTCGGACGCGCCCGGCTCGATGACGTCGGTCTTCGCGAAGGCGCCGAGCACGACGGACGACTTCTCGATGCCGCCCGGGGTGTACGGGGCGGAGTAGTAGAGCTGCACGACCTGCTTGCCCGCGACGTCGCCGGTGTTGGTGACCTCGACGTCCACCGCGATCTCGCCGTCGACGGCGCCGAGCTGCTGCCCGGTGACCTCCTGGGAGAACGTGGTGTAGCTCAGGCCGTACCCGAACGGGTAGACGACGGCCTCGTCGTAGTCGAGGTAGCCCTCGGCGGCGGCGGTCTCGTAGTACCGGTAGCCGACGTAGATGCCCTCCTCGTACTGGACGAAGTAGGCGCCGCCGTCGACGCCCTTGGCCTCGTCGGTGCCGAGGCCCGAGATGTTCTCGTACTGGTACGAGCCGAAGTTCTGGAACGTCGGGTCCGCGGTGAAGTCCCGCGCGTACAGGTCGACGGTGCGGCCCGACGGGTTGACCTCGCCGGTGAGCACGCGGCCGAGGGCGTTCAGGCCGGACTGGCCCGGGGAGCCGATCTGCAGCACGGCGTCGACGCCCGCGTCGTCCTGGACCGGGCCGAGCTCCATGCTCGTCGAGGCGTTGACGACCACGACCACGGTCTCGAAGCTGTCCTTCGCGAGGGCGAGGAGGTCCTTCTCGTCCTGGTTCAGCTCCAGCTGGTGCTGCCCCTCGGCGTAGTTGTCGTCCCAGCCCTCCATCGAGGTGGCGAGGTCGCCGCCCTCGCCGCCGGCGCGGCCGATGACGACCACCGCGGCGTCGGCGTAGTCCGCGAAGCTCGCGGTGGCGTCCGCGGAGTAGTCCGCGGCGGGCATCTCGCCGATGTTGTACACGGAGTCCCCGGGCAGGTCCATGACGATGTTGGTCTTCGGGGCGTCCGCCGCGAAGGTCTCGAGCTCGTCGTAGACGGTGCCGTTGACGCCGATGCCGGCGTTCTCCAGGCCGTCGCGGAAGTTGACCGCCGTGCTGGTGTCGGTCGAGCCGGAGCCCGAGCCGCCGTACACCGGGTCAGCGGCCGTGCGGCCGAGCAGCGTGACCTGCGGGGCGTCGCCGGTGAGCGGGAGCGCGGCGCCCTCGTTCTTCAGCAGGACGATGCCCTCCGCGGCGATGTCCTGCACGAGCTGGTCCGCGGCGTCCGCGGCCTCGTCGGCCGTGGCGTAGTCCGCCTGGTTGTACTCGGTGTCCCAGTCCTCGGTGCCGTCCGGGTTGGTGACCGTGTAGGTGCCGGTGCCGAGCTGCGAGGCCACCCAGTTCGAGTAGACACCGAGCAGGATGTTCGCGACGACCGCGATCACCAGCACGAGCCCCAGCACCGGGACCCAGATGGACAAGAACTTCTTGTTGGACATCGGCCTCTTCGCCGCTCTGCTGCTCACGAGGAGTCTCTCCTTCGAACACTGTCGTGGGGGTGGCCGCCGCACGACGTCGGTGCCGGGCAGCGGGAGCCGAGCCCAGACAACCCGGCCACGCGGTCGGCACCGGGTGCTCCGGCACGATCTGTCGGTTCCGGCGCACGTTCTGTCGTGGTCGTCGGGCGTTGTCCCGGCGGTCGGATCGGCGCCCTACACTCGCACCGCCCGCCCGGCGCTCGGCGCCGAGACCACCCCAGGAAGGCACGCCGCATGGACCTGCTCGTCGTCGGCGCCGGCCTGTTCGGCCTGACGATCGCCGAGCGCGCCGCGGAGTCCGGCCTGCGCGTCACGGTGATCGACCGGCGCGACCACCTCGGCGGCAACGCCTGGAGCAGCGTCGACGCCGCGACCGGGATCGAGGTGCACCGCTACGGGTCGCACATCTTCCACACGTCGAACGAGCGGGTCTGGGACTACGTCCGCCGGTTCACGGCCTTCACCGGCTACCGGCACCGCGTCTACTCGACGCACGGCGGCACCGTGTACCCGCTGCCGATCAACCTGGGCACGCTCAACCAGTTCTTCGGCACGGCGATGGGCCCGGAGGCCGCCCGCGCGCTCGTCGCCGGGCAGGCCGCCGAGGGCCTGGCCGGCGGCGAGCCCACGAACCTCGAGGACAAGGCGATCTCGCTGATCGGGCGCCCGCTGTACGAGGCGTTCATCCGCGACTACACCGCGAAGCAGTGGCAGACCGACCCGCGCGAGCTGCCGGCGTCCGTCATCGCGCGGCTGCCCGTCCGCTACACCTACGAGAACCGGTACTTCGCCGACACCTACGAGGGCCTGCCCGCGCACGGGTACGGCCCCTGGTTCGAGGCGATGGCCGCGCACCCGCGGATCGACGTGCGGCTCGGCACGGACTTCTTCGACGACGCGCAGCCGCTCAGCCGCGGCGCCGTGCGGGGCCGGGTGCCCGTCGTCTACACCGGACCGGTCGACCGGTACTTCGACGAGCACGCCGGGCCGCTCGGCTGGCGCACGCTCGACCTGGAGACCGAGACCGTGCCGGTCCGCGACTTCCAGGGCACGAGCGTCATGAACTACGCCGACCTCGACGTCCCGTACACCCGCGTGCACGAGTTCCGGCACTACCACCCGGAGCGCGAGGACCGGCACGCGCAGGACCGCACCGTGATCATGCGCGAGCGGTCGCGGTTCGCGCTGCCCGGCGACGAGCCGTACTACCCGGTCGCGACGCCGCAGGACCGCGAGCGGCTGCGGACCTACCGCGCGCTCGCCGAGCACGAGCCCGACGTGCACTTCGGCGGGCGGCTCGGGTCGTACCTGTACCTGGACATGCACATGGCGATCGCCTCCGCGCTGTCGCTGTGGACGTCGGGCGCGGTGCTCGAGCGGTCGGCGCCGGCGCTGGCGGCGCGGCTCGCCACCGCCTGAGGCGGCGGTCAGCGCGGGACCGCCGGTCCCGCAGCCGGGACGGGCAGCAGGATCCGCAGCACGAACCAGCTGTCCTCGGCGTTCACCGTCACGGACCCGCCGTACTTCTCCGCGGTGTACCGGATCGACGCCAGCCCGTACCCGTGCCGGTCCCGGTCGGCCCGCCGCGTGACGATCTCACCGTCCTCGTGCCGCAGCTCGCCCGCGAAGTAGTTCTCGAAGGTCGCCAGCACGAACCCGCCCGTGGCGTACAGGGCCACCTTGATCAGCCGCCGCTCGGGGTCCGGGACCGCCATCACCGCGTCGATCGCGTTGTCCAGCGCGTTGCCGAACACCGCGGACACGTCCATCGCGGACATGAAGGCGATCGCGGCGCCGTCCGCCACGTACGTGAGGTCGACGCCCTTCTCCGCGCACTCCAGGCTCTTGGTCGTCAGGACGACGTCGAGCACGCCGTTGCCGGTGTCGGCCTGCGCGGCGTAGCCCGAGACGCTCGCCTCCAGGTCGTCGAGGTAGGACGCCCGCTTGTGCTCGTCGTCCTCCGCCCGGATCACCGCGATCTGGTGCTTGAGGTCGTGGTACTTCCGGTTGACGACGTCGATGCTGCGCTTGGACTGCAGGTACTGCTCGTGCTGGCGGCGCAGCATGTCATCGACGGCCTTGACCTCGGCGCGCGCCCGCAGCTGCAGCCGCTGGCCCTGCTGGGCGTAGAGGGCGACGAAGCCGCACAGGTCCACCAGCGTGCGGATGTAGAAGATCTCCAGCGCCAGCCGGCCGCTGAACGGCGTGTTCGCGTTGAGGAAGCTGATGTTGCTCATGAAGAACGTGACCAGGGCGATCGCGACGGCCGACGCGAGCTCGCCGGACGAGACCTCCAGCGGCTGCGCGGGGCGGAAGTGCCGGGTCTCGACCAGGTACGCGCCGCCGAACGCCACGACGTACAGCACGACCCCGAACGCGACCTGCCAGCCGACGCCCGGCCGCCCCTCGGGCAGGAAGAAGAAGCAGTGCATCTGCCAGTGCAGCGCCGCGACCAGCTCCGCGAGCACCAGGGCCCGCGCCGCGAAGTACCCGGCGTCCCGCGCGGACACCCGGGCCGCCGTCACGATGAAGCCGAACATCGCCGCCACGGCCGCGGCCATGCCGAGCGACCACAGGGTCAGCGGTAGCCGGTCCGCGAGCTCCTGCACCGCGACCAGCACGCCCAGCGCGGCGGCCGCCACGAGCACGAGCCGCCGGACGCCGAGCCGCTGCCGGCGCAGCAGCACGTACACCAGGCAGGCGGCCCACTCCGCGACGCCCGTGAGGACGCGCGGGATGTCGGGGAGGGTCTCCATGATCACGTGTGCCGCGCCCCCAGGAAGTCGGTGAGCGCCGCGAGGAACGCCTTCTTGCGCGGACGGCTGATCAGCAGGTCGTGGCCGCCGACCAGCTGGGCGCTGCTGCCCTGCACGCCGAGCACGTGCCGCAGGTTGACCAGGTAGCCGCTGTTGCTGCGGAAGAAGCTCTTGCCCTCGAGCTGCGCCTCCAGCGCCTTGAGCGGCCCGACCACGGAGTACCGGCCGTCGACGGTGTGCACGGTCGTGCGGTGCTTCGCCGACTCCAGGAACACGATGTCGTCGGTCGCGACCCGCACCAGCCCGCCGTCGACGGCGAGCAGCAGGTAGTCCGCCGAGCGACGGCGCAGCCGGGCGACCGAGCGCTTGATCTCCTGCGAGAACGCGAAGTACGGCACGGGCTTGAGCACGTAGCTCAGCGCGTCGACCTCGTAGCCCCGGATCGCGTGCTGCGTCATGTTGGTGATGAACACGATGACGACGTCGCGGTCGACCTGGCGGATCCGCTCGGCGGCGCTGAACCCGTCGAGCCGGGGCATCTCGACGTCGAGCAGCAGGATGTCGAACACCGGGCGGTACCCGGACACGACCTCGGCGCCGTCGGCGAACCGGGTCACGTCGAACTGCTCGC
This sequence comes from Cellulomonas pakistanensis, assembly GCF_016862755.1. Classification (GTDB taxonomy): domain Bacteria; phylum Actinomycetota; class Actinomycetes; order Actinomycetales; family Cellulomonadaceae; genus Cellulomonas; species Cellulomonas pakistanensis. The sequence goes on from NZ_BONO01000012.1 coordinate 10,731, forward strand.
CGTGCTCGCGCTCGTACCGGCGCAGGTGGTCGAGGAGGAGCGCGGCGCTCGCCGCGTCGTCCTCGACGATGCCGATCCTGATCACACGTTCCCCGGGGCTCTGCGTGGCCCGCGGCGTGGGTGCGGGCCGGTGTCCGTCCGCGCCGGGGCGGCGGGTGCGGTGCCGCGGTCCCCTGGTCGCGGCGGCGGCTCCGGCGGGTCGCGGCCGATGCTAGGCGACCGGCGCCTGACGTGTCATCCACGCTGGCAGGAGGACGGGACGGGCCGCGGGTCAAGCCCTCCAGGCGCCGAGCAGGTCGTCGGCGGTCCAGCAGGCCGCCAGCGGCGTCCCCGGCTCGACGCCCGCGGGGCACACGCCGACCAGCGGGGTCGCGGCGGTGACACCGGGGACCGCGACCGCGTCGGCGGCGAGGGCGTCCACCTCGGTCGCGCGGAGCGGGGTGCCGGCCCGCCACTTCACGGTCCCGACCAGGCGGACCGGCCCGGAGGCGCCCGCTGCACCCACGAGGTCGATCTCCGGCACGTTGCTCCGGGTCCACCAGCCGCCGACGGCCGACACGTCGGCGAAGCCCGCACCGGGGAGCAGCCGGTGCAGCGCGGCCCGCACCACCGGCTCCACCGCGCGGCCACGCCAGGCCGCGAAGCCGCGGTCGATGCGGGACAGTGCCAGGTCCGGCCGCGCGCGGTCCACCTCGCCGAGCGCCGGCTCGACGAACGCGAGCCAGAACCGGAGCGCGGAGTCGGCGATCCGGTACCGCCGGTTCCGCGGGGCGGACGTCGAGGACAGCGGCTCGTCCACGGCCACCACGCGCTTGTCGACGAGCGCGCGCAGCGTGGCCGTCAGGCTGGCCGCGTTGAGGGGCCCGCCGCGCGCGGCTCCCTGGATCCCGCTGAAGGTGCGCTCGCCGCGCCCGCCGATCGCGGTCAGGACCTGGCGCGCGAGGGAGACCTCGCCGAACTCGGCGTCGAGCACGCGGGTGCCGGACACCACGAGCGCACTGGTCGACGAGGCCAGCGACGCGCGCAGGAAGTCGGCCGCCGGCTCCCCGGGCTCCCACTCCTGCGCGACGAGCGGGAGGCCGCCGGTGATCAGGTACGCGTCGAAGGCCGCACCGCCACCGAGCCCGGTCATCTCCGCGACCTCGGCGGGGCTGAGCGGGTCGAGCACGAGCTCGGTACCTCGCGCGTAGAACGGCTGGTCGGGCGCGGTGAGGCGCTCCATCATGGCCAGGTCCGACCCCACGAGGAGGAGCAGCACGGGTTTGCGGGACAGGCGCGCGTCCCAGACGCGCTGCAGCTCCCCCGCGCCGCCGTCGACCTGCTCGAGCAGCCACGGGATCTCGTCGAGCACCACCACGGACGGCGCGTCGTCGGGCAGAGCGGCGGCGAGCAGGGTGAGCGCGGCGGTCAGCGTGGTCGGCGTGGATCCGCGCGCGACATCCGCGCCCGGCAGGTCCGAGTCGGCGACCGCCTCCGCGAGCAGTGCGAGCTCCTGCGCCACCGGCGCCCCGCGCGCGGCCTGGAAGGTGACGGAGGGGAGGCCCGAGCGCTCCACGAGCTCGGCCACCAGCCGGGACTTGCCGACGCGGCGCCGCCCGCGGACGAGGACGGCCACGCCGGCGTCGGCCCGGCTGCCGGACCGGACGACCGCGAGCTGGCGTTCGAGCTCGCCCAGCTCGCGGGCCCGCCCGACGAAGCCCATGATCTGCCCCTGACTACGGTCGACTTTACTATGCCTGACTTTACTAAAGTCGACCATAGCAAACTCAGGTCGGGACGGCCATCGCCTCCTCGGCGTCCGCCTCGCCCTGCACCGCGGCGACGACGGCCGCCGCGAGGTCGTCGGGCCGGCTGAGCTGCGGCCAGTGCCCGGTGGGCAGCTCGACGATCGTCACGTCGCGGATGCGCGCGAGCTCGCGGACGTACGGGTGGTCCTTGGCCATGAGGTCGCGGAGCACCGCCTCGGGCATGGTCGACGTGATGAGGGTGACGGGGACCTCGTAGCGACGCTCGTCGTGCAGCTGCTGCGCGCCGTTCGCGACGAGCGGCGGCACGGACACCGCGCGGGAGCGGAAGTCGGCGCGGATCTCGTCCGTCAGCCCCTCCAGCTCCTCCTCCTCGAACACGCCCCAGTCCGGCAGGGGGACGACGCCGTCGACCACGGGCAGCTCGTCGTTGACGACCCCGCCCTCGCCCAGCGGGCCGCTGTCGACGTAGATCACCTGCTCGACCCGGTCGGGGCGCAGGTCCGCCACGGCGTGCGCCACCGCGCCGCCGCCGCTGTGGCCGACGACCACGAACGGGCCATCCATGCCGTCGATCAGCTCCGCGACCGCGGCGGCCTGGTCGGCCAGCGTGATGCCGGCGACCTCCTCCGCCGGACCGCCCGCCCCGAGGGGCGTGACGGGGTGCGGGGTGTGTCCGGCGGCCTCCAGGGCCGCGGAGACCGGCGCCCAGGAGGACGCGTCGAGCCAGAAACCCGGGATGAGGACGACGTTCATGGTCCGACCGTAGACGTGACCTGTGACACACGTGAAGGGAGGCGACCTGCGGGCGGATCCTGACGCAGACGCCGACCAATCGGTAGTTGACACTTCAAGCGTAGGGTGGCTGTGTCCACCACCGATCCGGGGGTCGTCCCGGAGGAAGAAGTCGCTGCCATGAAGGCCCTGCAGTACCGCGAGATCGGCGCCCGCCCCGAGCTGGTCGAGATCGAGAAGCCCACCCCGGGCCCGTCGGAGGTGCTGCTGCGCGTGACCGCCGCGGGCGCCTGCCACTCGGACGAGTTCATCATGGGCACCTCCGCGGAGGACTACTACTTCAAGCCGGTGCCGCTGACGCTCGGCCACGAGGTCGCGGGCGTCGTCGAGGAGGTCGGCGCGGGCGTGCACGGCGTCGAGGTCGGCGAGAGCGTGCTGGTCTACGGCCCGTGGGGCTGCGGCCGCTGCTACGCCTGCGCGTCGGGCGAGGAGCAGAACTGCGAGCACGGCATGCGCGCGCCCGGCATCTTCAGCGACGGCGGCATGGCCGAGTACATGATCGTCGACGACGCCCGGCACCTGGTGCCGCTCGGCGACCTGGACCCGGTGCAGAACGTGTCGCTGACCGACGCCGGCCTCACCCCGTACCGCGCCGTGAAGTCCGCGCTCCCCCGCCTCACGCCCGGCTCGACCGCCGTCGTGATCGGCTCGGGCGGCCTCGGCCACGTCGCGATCCAGATCCTCAAGGCGCTGACCCAGAGCACCGTCGTCGTGCTCGACGTCGCCGAGGACAAGCTGGCGTTCGCCCGCGAGGTCGGCGCCGACCACGCGTTCCTGTCGAACCCGGACGCGATCGAGTCGGTCAAGGGCCTGACCCGCGGCCTCGGCGCGGACGTCGTGTTCGACTTCGTCGGCATCCAGCCGACCGCCGACCTGGCCGGCTCGATGGTGCGCGTCGGCGGCGACGTCGTGATCGTCGGCGTCGCGTCCGGCGCCGTCCGGATCGGCCAGACCACGGTCCCGCTCGACGTCAACGGCCGCGCGATCAACTGGGGCTCGCGCACGGAGCTCATGGAGGTCGTGGAGCTCGCGAAGCGCGGCGCCATCACGATCCACGTCGAGGAGTTCGGCCTGGACCAGGCCACGGAGGCGTACGAGCGCCTGCACGCCGGCCAGGTCCGCGGCCGCGCCGTGGTGGTCCCGGGCCGCTGACCCGCGAGGGTGCACGAGACACGTCCAGGGTGCCCACACTGAGGGCCCCGCGGACGTGTCTCGTGCACCCCGGGCGTCAGCCGGCGATCGTGAAGTCCGTGGCGCCCTCCGCCGACGACTCGCGCTCGTCGACGCGCTCGACGTCCGCGAAGCGCGGGCCGCTCCGCGCCCAGGACGCCAGCGCCGCCAGCGCGTCGTCCGGGCCCTCGGCCTGGGCCTCCACGGTGCCGTCCGGGCGGTTGCGCACCCAGCCGGCGACGCCGAGCCGCCGGGCCTCCGCGGCCATCGATGCCCGGTAGCCGACCCCCTGCACCTGCCCGTGCACCACCCAGCGTCGCGCGGTCATCGCCCCAGTGTGGCGCGGGTGCCCCTCGCCGCGCACCCGGCGAGGATGGTCCGGTGACCCGCCACCCTCCCGCCCCCGTCCGCCCGCTCGGGCCCGGCGCCCGCGCGGTCGCCGCCGCGTTCCTCGTGTCCGGTGTCGTCCACCTCGTGCGGCCGCGGGTGTTCGAGCCTGCCGTACCCCGCGCGCTCCCCCGGCCGCGCGCGCTCGTGCTGCTGTCGGGCGCCGCCGAGCTGGCGTGCGCCGCGGGCCTCGTCGTGCCGGCGACCCGGCGCGCGGCCGGACCCGCGAGCGCCGCGCTGCTCGCCGCGGTGTTCCCGGCGAACGTGCAGATGGCCGTCGACGGCGTCCGCGACCTGGCGCACCACCAATCCCCAGGCGCCGCGACCCGGGCCGCCGTCACGCTCGCCCGCCTGCCGCTGCAGTGGCCGCTGATCCGCTGGGCGTGGGCCGCGGGGCGGTGACCTCGCGGTCCCGTGCCACGGCCCGGACGGTCTCGCCGCACGCGCGGGTGCGCGGGCCGGTCCCTCCCCCTGCCGGGGACCGGCCCGCGTCCGCGCGCGTCAGGCGTCGACCGGGCGGTTCCCCCGGAACAGCCCCGCCGGGTCGGCCGCGGCCTTGACCGCGCGCAGCCGGTCGATCGTCGCCGCCGGGTAGGCCCGCCGGATCGACTCGTCGCGATCGAGGAACGTGAGCGGCGCGGTGCCGGTGCTCCACGGGGCGAACGTCGTGAACAGCTGGTCCAGCGCCGCTGACACCAGCGGGGCGAGGTCCGGGCTGGGCACGATCGTCAGGCCGGTGAGCAGGTACGGCTCGTCGGCGGTCCCCGCCGCCGCCGGAACGCGCTCCCGGGCCAGTGCCCCGCCGACGTGCCGGAGCTGCACCTGCAGCAGCGGCGTCCCGCTGCCGGCGCCGGCGAGCGCGAGCAGCGCCTCGGCCGCGGTGTCGTCGAACGCGTGCAGCCGGGTCCCGGCCAGCACGGCGGGCACCGGGTCGACGGGCTCCTCCGCGAGCAGGCCGACCTCGCCCGGCGCGACCGGCCGGAGCGTGTCCCGGACCACCGGCCCGGCGGTCCGGAGCGGCGCGAGCAGCCGCTCGGCCTCGTCCGCGGAGCCCAGGTGGGTCGCCGTGACGACGGCCAGCGACAGGCCGCGCAGCTCGGCCGGGATGAACGGCGCGTCCGGCAGGTGCATGAGCGTGAACCACGCGGTCAGCTCCTCGGGCGCGGACCGGGTCACGTCGAGGAAGGCCCGCAGCACCGGCGCCGCCGCCTCGGCGGGGTACGCGAGCAGGCCGCCGTAGATCTGCGGCGCCGGGTGCAGGTCGAGCTCGAGCGCGGTGACGAGCGCGAACTCGCCACCGCCCCCGCGCAGCGCCCACAGCAGGTCGGCGTCGGCGGGCTCGTCGGACCGGACCCAGCGCTGCGCGCCGGTGGCGTCGACGACCTCGGCCGCGCGGATCGAGGCGGCGCCGGGGCCGAACGCGCGGCTGAACCAGGACAGCCCGCCGCTCAGGCTGTACCCCACGACCGTCACGTCGGGGTTCGAGCCGATCAGCCCGGTCAGGCCGGTGCCGTCGAGCGCGGTCTGCAGGTCGCCCCACTTCACCCCCGCGCCGACCCGCGCGACCCGGGCGTCGGTGTCGACCCAGATGTCGTCGAGCGCCGCGGTGCGCACGACCACGGTCCCGTCGAGCGCCGCGCTGGCACCGTGGCCGTTCGGCTGCGCGCTGACCGTGACGCCGTGCCGGGCGGCCCACCGCACGGTCGCGGCGACGTCGGCGGCGTCCGCGGCCACCACGAGGGCGGCGGGCTGCTGGTCGACCAGGCGGTTCCAGGGCAGGCGTGCGGCGTCCCACTCGGGGTCGCCGGGACCGAGCACGGCGCCGGATACCGCGGCGCGGAGCTCGTCGAGCGTCGTCGTGTCGAGCGGCTGGGGAGCCGCGATCTCTGTGACCATGCCGACGAGCGTCGCGGGCCGCCGTCGCGGCGGGTATCCCAGGAACCTGGGTGAAACGCGGCCCGCTCACCTGGGGTCCCGCGACCTCCATGAAATAGGTCTTTTCGGGACGAACCGGACGGAGCACGATCAGAGGGTGACGACCCTCCGCACCGAGCCGGTGCAGCGCGGTCTCGGGAACCTGGCGCGCGCCGGGCTGGACTGGCGCGCCTTCGTCCAGGCAGCCACCGACCTGCTCGCCGTGGCCGTGCCGCACGACGCCGCCTGCATCGGGCCGGTCGACCCGGACACGGGGCTGCTCACCGGCTCCGAGAAGCGGAACCTCGGCGACGAGCTGGACGCCGAGTTCCTGCAGCACGAGTACGTCACCGACGAGGTGAACCTGTTCCGCACCCTCGCCCGGCGTCCGCACCCGGTCGGGATCCTCGCGGAGGACACCGCCGGGGACCCGCGGCGCAGCAGCCGGCACCGCGACATGTTCGTCCCGCACTGGTCCCTGGACCACGAGATGCGCGCCTCGGGGCTGTCGGACGGCACCCCGTGGGCGGCCATCGCGGTGTACCGCAGCGGCGCCACCAGCGGGTTCAGCCCGGCGGAGGCGGACTTCCTCGCCCGCGTCGCGCCGGTGATCGCGGTGGGCGTGCGCGCGGGCCTGGTCACGGACGCGGTCGGCGCGCCCGGCGCCGCACCCGTGGGACCGGCGGTGCTGGTCGTCGAGCCCGACAACACGGTGAGCCTGCTGAGCCCCGCCGCCGAGGCCCGGGTCGCGGAGCTCGGCGGCCGGGGGTGGGACGCGCTGCCCACGCCGGTGGCGGCGATCACCGCCGCCGCCCGGGCGCTGGCCGACGGCCGGCTCGGCACCGTCCCCCGGCTGCGCGTGCGGACCCGCGCGGGCGAGTGGCTGGTGGTGCACGCCGCCCCGCTCGCCGGACCGGACGGGCGACCGCGGCAGGTGGTGGTGACGATCGAGGAGGCCCGGCCGCCGGAGATCGTGCCGCTGGTCGTCGCGGCGTTCGGGCTCACCGGCCGCGAGCAGGACGTCGTCGCGGGCGTGCTGCAGGGCGAGAGCACGCAGGAGATCGGGCGTGCTCTGCACCTGTCGCCGTGGACGGTGCAGGACCACCTCAAGGCGGTGTTCGAGAAGGCCGGCGTCGGCAGCCGCCGCGAGCTGGTGGCGCGGGTGTTCTTCGACCACTACGCGCCCCGGATGTCCGACCGGCTCGCTCCGCGGGGGTTCTTCGCGCACGCCTGACGCGGCGGGCGCGGGCGCGGGGTGGGCCTCAGGCGCCGTCGCGGCGCAGCGGCACGCCGAGGATCGTCGGCTGCGGCTCGGGCAGAGTGTCCGTGCCGTCCGGCGCCGCCGGCACGCCGCCGTCGGGAGCCGGCCCCACCCACACCCGCAGCAGCTCGCCGTCCCGGACGACCAGCGCGGGCGCGACCACGCGGGCGCGGCGGCCGGCGCCGGCGAGCTGCGGCCGGAGTCCCGCGGCGTGCGCGTCGGGCACGAAGCCGACGACCCGGTTCCGGACGACGACCACCAGCGCCTCGCCGCGTCCGGGCTCGAGGACGGCGTCGACCGGCACGGGGGTGCCGGTGGCGGCGCGCTCGGCCGCGGTCAGCACGCCGGCCAGCGCGACCTGCAGCGCGCGGGCCTCGGTGGCGTGGAAGCCGGCGGGCACGTCGACGGCGACGGTGGGGCGGCGGAGTCTCACGCGGCCAGGGTGCCACGCGCGCTCGTGCCGGGTGCGGAGGCGGCACCGCCGTCGACCCGGCCGCGATCCGCGACCGGCTCGGGGGGATCCGGGAGCGCGGCTGGGCGTCGACCTCGTCCGAGCGGGTGCCGCACTCGTCGAGCATCGCGGCACCGGTCCTCGACGCGACGGGGGGCGCTGGGGTCGCTGTCGGTGGCGTACCTGGACTCGCGGTTCCCGGACGAGGACGTGCCCGCCGTGGCGGCGCTGGTCACGGGCGCGGCGCGGCGGGCGGGCGACCGGCTGGCGGCCGCGGCGGCGGGGTGACGCCGGCGCAGTACCGTGCTGACCGGCGCCGCCGCGCCGAGACCCGACCCCGAACCCGGCAGGAGGGCCGCCGTGCCCGATCGACCACCGTCCGGCACCCTGAGCTTCCGGCGGCTCGACCCCGAGGGCGCCGGGCAGCCGGCGGGCACCTGGGACCGCGCGGCCCGCACCCTCGTCCCCGTGCGCACCACGTGGCGGCGCCGGCCCGCGCGGGCCGGGCGGGGGTCGACCGTGTCGCTGCACAGCACGGAGCACGGCGTCGACCTGATGCTGTCCCGGTCGGCGCGGTCGACGGTCCGGGTGCCCGTGGTGGACCTGCGCACGGCGTCGTGCCAGCCGTCCGGGCTGCTGCGCGCGCTCGCCGACGACCTGGACGCCGGCGGGACGCGCGGCGAGCGCGAGGTCGTCGACGCGCTGCGGGCACAGGCCCGGTTCCTCGAGTACGACGACCACGAGCTGGCCGCGTCCCCGATCGGCCTGCGCTCGGGCGACCCGTCCCGGTGGTGGGACCTGTTCGGCCTGCTCCCCTGACCGACGGCCCTCACCCGGACGACCCCTGGCGCGCGCCGCGCCCGCCGCGCGACACTGGCCGCGCGACAGCGACGTCGAGGGGGGTGGACCGTGCCCGACGCCGAGCGCGACCTGCTGCGGCCGGTCGCCCGCGCCCTGCCGTTCGGCCGCGCGGTGCTCGCGGCGCACGAGCGGTTCCTCGGCACCGGGTCAGCCCGCGGCGTCCGGGACGTCGTGGCCGACTCGTGGCGGCGCAGCCTGCGCAGCGGCGTCGACCCCGACCACCCCGCTCCCCCGGTCGCCCTGGCCGACGCCGACCTGCAGGCGTACCGCGCGGAGCACCCGCTCCGGCACGCGCTGCCCCTGGTGCGCGGGCTGCTGCTCGACGCCGCGGTCGGCGAGGGGTTCCTGGTCGCGCTCACCGACGCCGACGGGCGGCTGCTCTGGGTCGCCGGCGACCCCGCGGTGCGGCGGGCGGTCGAGGGCGTCGGGTTCGTCGAGGGCGCCGCGTGGGACGAGCGGCACGCCGGCACGAACGCCCCCGGGACCGCGCTGGCCACGGGGCGCGACGTGCAGGTGCTGGGCCCCGAGCACTTCGCGCGCGCCGTCCAGCCGTGGAGCTGCACGGCCGCGGTGCTGCGCGACCCCGCCGGCCGGGCGCTCGGGGCGCTGGACGTCACGGGGCGGGACGCAGCCGGCTCGGCGCTGATGCTGTCGCTCGTGCGCGCCACCGCCGCCGCCGTGGAGGCGGACCTGCGGGCGCGGGTGCTCGCCGCGGGAGCGCCCGGCGGGGCCGGGGCGGCGGCCGGGACCGGGGCGGGCGCCGGCACGGCGGGCCCCGGCGCGGCGGGCGCCGGGGTGCGGGCCCGGCTCGAGGTGCTGCGCCCGGGCTCCGGCGTGCTGCACACCCCGGGCGCCGCGCCCCGGGCGCTCGCCCTGCGGCACGCCGAGCTGCTGCTCCTGCTCGCCGAGCACCCGCGCGGCCTGCACGCCGACGAGCTGGCCGTCCTGCTGCACCCCGGCGCGATGTCCGACGTCGCCGTCCGGGCCGAGGTGTCGCGGCTGCGCCGGGCGGGCGGGCCGCTGGTGGCGCAGTCCCGGCCGTACCGGCTCGCGGCGGCGCTCGGCACCGACGTCGCCGCCGTGCGGGAGGCGCTGGCGGCGGGCGACGTGCGGGCGGCGCTCGACCGCTACCCCGGGCCGGTGCTGCCGCGATCCCGGGCGCCCGGCGTCGAGCAGGTCCGGGACGCGCTGGCCTCCGACGTCCGGGCCGCGGTGCTCCACGCGACGGACCCCGCGGTGCTCGAGCGGTGGCTCGACCGCGACGAGGGCGGGGAGGACTGGCAGGCGTGGGAGCGGGTGGTGGCGCTGACGCCGCCGGGCTCGGCGTCGCACGCGCGGGCGGCGGGGCGGCTGGACCTGCTGGTCCGGCGCCTGGGCGCGGGCCCGGCCGCGCACCCCTGGCGCTGACGCCGGCCGCCGCCGCGACCCGGTGGACGCACGCGACCTTTCACGTGTAACTTTCAGGTAACACATGGAGGTCGATCGTGACGGTGGACGAGCTGGTGCAGGCGCTGGGCGCCCTCGCGAGCCCGCAGCGCCTGCGGGTGCTCGCGGAGCTCGGGCAGGAGAGCGTGCACGTCAGCGAGCTCGCCCGCCGGGTGGGCATGTCCCGCCCGCTGCTGTACGGCCACCTCACCAAGCTGGAGCAGGCCGGCCTGGTCACCAGCCACCACAGCGTCTCGCCGGACGGCAAGGCGCTGCGGCACTACGAGGTCGTCCCGTTCGACCTGCGCGTCACCCCCGCGATCGTCGCCGCGGCGATCGCCGAGAACCCCGAGGAAGGGCCCTGAGCATGGAGAGCATCCCCTGGTTCGCGTGGATCGTGCTGGGCGCGATCGTGTTCGGCAGCCTGGCGTCGGTCGCCGACAGCGTGCTGAAGAACCGCCGCAAGATCGCGGAGATCCACGCCGGCCCGTCGCGGCACGAGGTCCTCGTCCGGCTCGAGGCGATCGAGCACCGGCTGGAGCGGATCGAGCGGGCGCTGACCGAGGTCCCGAACTGAGCCGCGGGCGGCGCGGCCTGCGGTGCAACGCACCTGCAACTCCTCCCGCCCTAGCGTCCGGGGCACGCGCCGCAACGAGGCGGCGCGCCCGGCCGCCCCCGCACCCCCGGACGGCCGGTCAGCCTGCACGGAGGGCGCACATGACCGTCTACGCAGCGCCGGGGCAGCCCGGCAGCCCCGCCACCTACCGCGAGCGCTACGACCACTGGATCGGCGGCGAGTTCGTCGCCCCCGCGTCCGGCCGCTACTTCGAGAACCCGTCGCCGGTGACGGGCCGCACCTTCACCGAGGTGGCGCGCGGTGACGCCGCCGACATCGACCGCGCGCTGGACGCCGCGCACGGCGCCGCGCGCTCCTGGGGCAGGACGTCCGCGACGGAGCGGGCCGTGATCCTCAACAAGATCGCCGACCGCATCGAGGACAACCTCGAGATGCTCGCCGTGGCCGAGACCTGGGAGAACGGCAAGCCCGTGCGCGAGACGCTCGCCGCCGACCTGCCGCTGGCCGTCGACCACTTCCGGTACTTCGCCGGCGCCGTCCGGGCGCAGGAGGGCTCGATCTCCGAGATCGACGCCGACACCATCGCGTACCACTTCCACGAGCCGCTGGGCGTCGTCGGGCAGATCATCCCGTGGAACTTCCCGCTGCTCATGGCGACCTGGAAGCTCGCGCCCGCGCTGGCCGCCGGGAACGCCGTCGTGATGAAGCCGGCCGAGCAGACCCCGGCGTCGATCCTGCTGCTCATGGAGCTGATCGCCGACCTGCTGCCGCCGGGCGTCGTCAACGTGGTCAACGGCTTCGGCGTCGAGGCCGGCAAGCCGCTCGCCTCGAGCCCGCGGATCCGGAAGATCGCGTTCACCGGCGAGACCACCACCGGGCGGCTGATCATGCAGTACGCCAGCCAGAACATCATCCCGGTGACCCTGGAGCTCGGTGGCAAGAGCCCGAACATCTTCTTCGAGGACGTCGCCCGGGAGCAGGACGACTACTACGACAAGGCGCTCGAGGGGTTCACGATGTTCGCCCTCAACCAGGGCGAGGTGTGCACCTGCCCGTCGCGCGCGCTCATCCAGGAGTCGATCTACGACGGCTTCCTCGGCGACGCGATCGCCCGCACCGAGGCGGTCAAGCAGGGCAACCCCCTCGACACGGAGACGATGATCGGCGCGCAGGCGTCCAACGACCAGCTCGAGAAGATCCTGTCCTACATCGACATCGGCAAGGCCGAGGGCGCCAAGGTGCTGACCGGCGGCCACCGCGCCGAGCTCGACGGCGACCTGGCCGGCGGGTACTACGTCACACCGACGATCTTCGAGGGCAAGAACTCGATGCGGATCTTCCAGGAGGAGATCTTCGGGCCGGTCGTCGCGGTGACGTCGTTCTCCGACTACTCGGACGCGATCCACACGGCCAACGACACGCTGTACGGCCTGGGCGCCGGCGTGTGGTCCCGGGAGTCGGCGATCGCCTACCGCGCGGGCCGCGACATCGAGGCCGGGCGGGTGTGGACGAACTGCTACCACGCCTACCCCGCCGCGGCGGCGTTCGGCGGATACAAGGGCTCGGGCGTCGGCCGCGAGAACCACAAGATGATGCTCGACCACTACCAGCAGACCAAGAACCTGCTGGTCTCCTACTCGGGCCAGAAGCTCGGGTTCTTCTGATCCGACGAGGTCCGCGGTCGGCCGCCGGCGAGGGCGGGCGGCCGGCCGCGGCACCGGGGAGGAGTGGACGTGGACGGTCCTTCGCGGGTCGACCTGACGCCTGCCGCCGCCGACCTGCTGCGCACGCTGCGCGACCAGCACGGCGAGCTGATGTTCCACCAGTCCGGGGGCTGCTGCGACGGGTCGTCGCCCATGTGCTACCCCGCGGGCGAGCTCCTCACCGGAGACGCCGACGTGCACCTGGGCGACCTGCAGGTCGTCGCCGACGACGCCCCGGGCGGCGAGGCGTTCGCGGTGCCGGTGTGGATGAGCCGCAGCCAGTTCGCGTACTGGCGGCACACGCACCTGACGATCGACGTCGTGCCCGGCCGCGGCGCGGGGTTCTCGCTGGAGGCCCCGGAGGGCGTGCGGTTCCTCATCCGCAGCCGGCTGCTGACGGACGAGGAGTGGGCGGCGGACGGCGCGGACGCGGGGCTGCGCGTGGGACCGGGCTGAGGCGCGCGGGGTCTCAGGCGGAGAGGTCGCCGCGCGCGATGCGGTCCTCCGCCGCGGGGGTGCCGAGCTCCGCCCGATCGCGCTCGCGCTTCGCGTAGTGGCGGATCAGGAGCTCCACCAGGCGCGCATCCGAGGCGTGCATGTTCGTCGGGATCGCCAGCTGCTGGGCGCCTGTGCGCGGTCCACCCACCGGCAGCTCCCCCGCGGGTACGGGGGAGCGTCGCTCCGAGCGGATCGGGGCCGCGCTCGTGATGAGGACGCGCGGAGCCGGGTCCGTCACCAGCTCGACCTTGAGGACGTCCTTCCACTGCGCGCTCACGACGGACCGCCCGGATTCCCGCACGATGTCGTCGCGCCCGAGCCCGACGCGGGGGGCGACGAGCGCGCCCCTCACCGCCCCGATCAACGTCGGCACCATGAGAGCCGCGACGAGCACGGCACCGACCGACGCGAGGTTCGACGCACGAAAACCGCCGTCGACGACGAACCCGATCACGACGACGAGGCCCAGGAGGACCGCCAGGACCATGGCGCAGAGGGCCAGGGGTCCGACCGGACGCGCAGCGGGCAGCCACAGACGACCCGCATCCGTCACCACCTCGATCCGACCCGTCTCGGCAGGGCCAGGAGGCCGACGAAGAACGACACCCCGACGAGGACCAGGAGGCACAAGGTGATGCCGAGTGCTGGCCCGGTGAATCCGCCCTCGGTGACGAACAGGCCGATCACGGGCACCGCGATCGCGAGCATCACGATCGCCAGCACGACGAAACCCGGTCTCAGCGCGGCCGCGGACGACACCGCCGGCCCCGTCTCCACCGACGGCCGCAGAACGCGGCGCACCATCAGCCGAACACCAGCGACGACACCCCACGCGCGACCAGCACGTCGGGTCGCTGCACCCGCCGACCTGTCATCCGAGCACCGACCTCCATGCCGACACCCCTCCTGAGACGTTCTCCCACGCGTCCTCCACTGCCGCTCGGCGCGACGACGCCGACGACCGCGCTGCACCCCCGGCCAGGAGACCGACGTCCGCACGCCCGAAAGGGGGCGAGCACGAGAACCGATGCGGAACGCGGGACGGAGCCGTCGCCAGGGCTCATCGTCCTCTCGCGCTACCGCCGGTTCGCCGCCCGGGCGCGCCTCCATCGAGGTCGCCTTCCTTGAGGCGAATCTCAGCTCGGGAGGTCCCCAGCTCGATCCGGTCGGCGGGATGCCGCTGGTAGTGACGGATCAGCCGTGCGATCAGCCGCGGATCGGAACCGTGCAGGTTGGCTCCGATGGAGATCTGATCTGTGCGCGTCGAGGATCCGGCGACCGGTCGTTCGCCCAGCGTGGGCTGAGAGGTGAGGCGGGTGGTGACCGGACGCCGCCCGCGGAGGACGACGCGGGGACCGGCGTCGGTCTCCAGCGTCACCTCAGCGATGTCTTCCCAGCGCAGCACCTGTCGGCTCCGCCCTGATCGACGGACGACATCATCCGGGCCGAGGCCGACGGCCGGCAGCACCGAGTCTCCCCGCAGCGTCGCCACCAGGACGCGCACGCAGACGACGGCGAGCACGACGGCACCAACCGACGCCGCGACGGGGCCCTCGAACTCGCGCGTCACCGCGTAGCCGGCGACGACCACCAGCCCGAGAGTGACACACACGACGAGTCCGGCAAGATTGAGCACACCGAGCGGTCTGGCAGCGGGTAGCCAGAGCCTTCCCTCCTCCGTCACCACCTCCAGCCGGTCTCGCCGTGGCTGGAAGAGGAACGTCCCGACGGTCGCGAGCCCGAGAAGCAGCAGCAGCGCGATCGCAACTCCGAGCCCGATGCCCACGAGGCCGCCATCAGCCACCAACGCCGCCGCACCGAGCGCGAACGCGCCGCCGCCGAGCAGCAGGCCCGCGACGACGGGGAGCCGCATCGCGGTCGTGGCGCGGGGATAGGCAGTAGCCGGCTCCACGATGCGGACGACCACACGTTCCATCAGCCGAACACCGACTTCCACGCTCCCGAGACTCCGCTGGACATGTCCTCCCAAGCGTCCTGGGCGAAATCGGTGGTGGCATCCCACGCGTCCTCGAGCCCGGCGTCGATCGACTCTCGAACGTCCTGCGGCACCCAGTTCTCGTACGCCCACTTCGCGCCGTAACCGAGCGCGAGACCTCCGACCACAACACCCGCGCCGACGGCCCACACCGGCGCAGTCGCGGTACCCAGCGCCGCGCCAGCCACGACGAGCGCGCCACCTGCGACGGCACCGACCGCGCTGCCCGCCTCTTCAGCGATGACGCGCGAGGGTGAGTCACCCGAAGCGATCGACGCCCCCGCGAGGCCGAGCCCGACGGCGGTTCCGATGACGGGCAGGTGCCTGACCGGAGTGTGACCCAGCGCATCCGCCGCGAGCTCAGCGGCGTTCGCAGCGCGACGGATCGCTGCCGGATCCGCGGCCTCGGCCGCGGCGCGCACCGCGGGGTTGCCCGATCGGAGACCGTCGCGGAAGAGCTCGGCCTCGGCACGCTGGGTCGTCGCGGTGCGGCCGAGCTCGGCGATGTCACGCTCGAGCTGCAGGTCGTGCGTCTCGAGCACCCAGTCGACCAGCCCTCGGTTGGCGTCGCGCGCGAAGCTGAGCAGCCGGGTCGCCAACGATTCTCCGAGCGTGCCGTCCCGGAACGCGACCAGGTTGGCGTCGATCCAGGCCTCGAGCTCGCCCCAGGCCGTCCCCACCTCGGTCGAGATCTCCTCGTACAGCTCGATCTTCGCGACCTGGCTGCGGTACCGGGACTCCGCCGCCTCCCACGCGGCCACGTCGCTGGCCTGGGCGCCCGCCCCGGGCTCCCGGCCCGGCGACACCGCGTCGGCGGGCGGATGCACGACGGTCCCGTCGACCTGCAGGCCCCCCGCGGCGGCCGTCGCCAGGTGCTCCGCGAAGTCCTCCTGCATCCGCTCGAGCTGCCCCGCGTACGCGCGCAGCTTCTCGGCGGCGTCGCTCAGCGGGCCCGTCTGGTCGTCCCCCGCTGTGACCGCGCGAGCGGCGGTGTCGCGGTACGCGTCGCCCGACTCGCCCTGCCAGTGGTGGGACGAGGTGCGGATGTCCGCGGCCGTGTCCGCCCAGGCGGTGACCGCGTCCCGCAGAGCCGGCGACAGCCACTCGGCGGCGGCGCGGACGGAGGACGGGCTGCCGGGGACGTCGAGGTCGATCACGGCGCAGCCTCCTCGCCCGGAAGCGTGAGCCCACCGAACGACTCGGACACGGAGTCGTCGGTGGCGGTCGCGTCGGACACCGTCGCGTCGATGACGCCGCCCATCACGCGGCTCAGGACGGCGAGATCCGCGGCGTTCTGCGCCAGCGTGGACACGATGTCGGCCAGCACGCCACTGGCGATGCCGCCGTCGACGGACGCGGGCAGCCCGCCGAGCGCCGACTCCAGGTCCTCCGCCGCGTTGCGGTACTTCTGCGCCATCTGGGTCGCCGCGGCGCGGTCGATGTCGAGGCCGCTCACGCGATCCGCCCCTCGCGGCGGTACTGCTCGGGCACGTGCATGTCGGTGATCACGACGTCGAACGGCTGACGCTGCTTCACCAAGCCCAGCTGCGCCGTCTCGACCAGGATCCAGCGCTGAGCCGGCCCGCAGTGCTCCGCCAGGCGGTCGAGGGCGGAGTAGGCGAGCAGCGCACGCCGCCCGTCCTTCAGCGTGCGCACCTCGACCGAGTCGCCATCGATCCGCACCGGCAGGTACACCGCCGGGCCCACCACCGGGCGTGCGGATCGCGGCTCGGGCTCGCGTCCGGGGACCCGTGCGTCGAGCAGGAGCACGTCGTGCGCGGCGACGGTCGCCAGGTCGTCGCGCGACACGAGCGCCCACGCCTGGTCGGGTCCCGCGTAGCGCTGGAGGCGATCGAGGCTGCTGTACGCGAGCAGCGCACGTCGCCCGTCGTCCATGCCGAGCACCATCGCGCGAGGATCCGACCCGTGGTGCGCGAGGCACGCCAGGTAGACCACGGGCGGTGTCTCCACCTCCACCATCACGGAGCCCCCTCTCGACCGCGGTGATCCTAACCGCCTGACCACCGGGTTCGTCGGTGCGGTCCCCCCACTCACCGTGGTCCCTCGGCCGGATCACGCAGCGCCGGGCTGCGGGTCCGGCCGAGGGACCGCGCCGCTCAGCCGTCGAAGCGGTCCGGGTGCGGGCCCGTGCGCAGGCCGCGGTCCAGGGCGTCGACCGCCGCGAGCTCGGCGTCGTCCAGCGCGAACCCGAGCAGGTCGAGGTTGGACCGGATCCGGGCCGGCGTCACGGACTTCGGGATGACGACCGTGCCGCGCTGGAGGTGCCACCGGAGCACGACCTGCGCCGGCGAGACGCCGTGCCGGGCGGCGATCCCCGTGATCGCCGGGTCGTCGAGCACCGCGCCCTGGGCGAGCGGGCTCCACGCCTCGGTCACGACGCCCAGGCGCTCGTGGTGCGCGCGCAGCTCGCGCTGCTGCAGCCCGGGGTGCAGCTCGACCTGGTTGACGACCGGGGTCACCCCCGTCTCCCGGACGACCCGGTCGAGGTGCTCGGGCTGGAAGTTGGACACGCCGACCTCGCGCACGATGCCCTCCTCGCGCATCGCGGCCAGCTCCGCCCACGCGTGCACGTAGCGGTCGAGGCCCGGCGCGGGCCAGTGGATCAGGTACAGGTCGAGGCGCTCCAGGCCGAGGCGGTCGAGCGTGCGCAGGTACGCCTCGCGCGGGTGCTCGAGGTCGGCGACCCAGAGTTTGGACGTCACGAACAGCTCGTCGCGCGGCAGGCCGGCGGCGGCGATCGCGCGGCCGGTGCCCGCCTCGTTGCCGTAGACGGCGGCGGTGTCGATGCTGCGGTACCCCGCCTCGAGGGCGGTGGCGACGGCGGCGGTGGTCTCGGCGTCCGGGACCTGGAACACGCCGAAGCCGACCTGCGGCATGCGGGTGCCGGTGTGCAGGGCGACGGTGGGGACGGTGGTCATGCGGGTTTCTCCTTCGCGGGGGTCAGGCGGCGGCGGGGGCCGGCGCCTCGGTGGCGGTGGGTGCGGCGGGCGCGGGTCGGCGCGAGGCGACCCGGCGCTCGTGCGCGGTGGCGGCCAGCAGGGCGCCGAGCCCGAGGACGGTGATGGCGGCGCCTGCCCAGATGGGCGACGTGTAGCCGAGCCCGGCGCCGATCGTGACGCCGCCGACCCACGCGCCGAGCGCGTTGCCGATGTTGAACGCCGCGATGTTCGCGCCGGACGCGAGCGTGGGCGCCCCCTCCGCGTGCCGCATGATCCGCATCTGCAGCGCGGGCACGGTGGCGAACCCTGCGGCACCCATGAGCACCAGCCAGACGACGGTCAGCGGCCGGCTGCCGGCGGTGAGGGCGAACGCCACGAGGACGACCGTCAGGACCACCAGCACCGAGGCGAGCGTGCGGGTCACCGACCGGTCCGCGGCGCGGCCGCCGGCCAGGTTCCCGGCGAACATGCCCGCACCGAACACCACGAGCAGCCACGGGACGGTCGAGGCGGCGAAGCCGGAGACGTCGGTCAGCGTGAACGCGATGTAGGTGAACGCGCCGAACATGCCGCCGTACCCGAGCACCGTCAGGACGACGGACCACCAGACCTGCGGCTCGCGGAACGCCGCCAGCTCGGTCCGGAGCGACGCCGCGGGCGCGCCGTCGCGGGCGCGGGCGCCCGGCACGAGGACGAGGATCCCCACGAGCGCCACCACGCCGATCGCCGTGATGGCCCAGAACGTCGAGCGCCAGCCCAGCTGCTGGCCGAGCAGGGTGCCGAACGGCACGCCCAGGACGTTCGCGGTGGTGAGGCCGGCGAACATGGTGGCGACCGCGCCGGCGCGCCGCTCCGGCGCCACCAGGCCGGCCGCGACGACCGCGCCGATGCCGAAGAACGCCCCGTGGCACAGGGCGGCGACGATCCGGCCGGTCAGCATCACGCCGTACGTGGGCGCGGTGGCCGACAGCAGGTTGCCGGCGATGAACAGGACCATGAGCCCGGTCAGGACCCGCTTGCGGTCCAGCCGGGTCACCGCGGCGGTGAGGGCCACGGCGCCGACCGCGACGGCCACGGCGTAGCCGGAGATCAGGTAGCCGGCGACCGGCTCGGACACGTCGAACGACGCGGCGACCTCCGGGAGCAGGCCCATGATGACGAACTCGGTGAGTCCGATCCCGAAGCCGCCCAGGGCGAGGGCGAGCAGGGCGAGGGGCACGACATCCTCCATGCGTATGCAACATCCCGCGCCTGCACTAGTTGCAGGCGCAACGGCTGGAGATGTTTGCACGCGCCGCATATCTGCGCAAGCGGCGTAGGATGGGTGGACGACACCGAGGAGGCAGCATGGGGATCGCCGACGACGCCGTCGAGGTGCGCGCCCAGGGCTGGCGCACGCTCGCGGCCCTGCACGGCGCGCTCGACGCCGCGCTCGAGCGCGCCCTCCAGGGGGCGCACGAGCTCTCGGTCGTGGAGTTCACCGTGCTCGACGCGCTCTCCCGGCAGGACGGCTGGCACATGCGGATGCAGCAGCTGGCCCGCGCCGCGGCGCTCAGCGCGAGCGCGACCACGCGCCTGGTGACGCGCCTGGAGGACCGCGGCCTGCTCACCCGGATCCTGTGCCAGGACGACCGCCGCGGGATCTACACCGAGCTGACCCCTGCCGGCGAGGCGCTGCTGCGCGCCGCGCGGCCGACCCACGACGCGGCGCTCGCGGAGGCGCTGGAGCGCGCGGAGGCGACGCCGGAGCTGGCGCCGCTGGTCACGGCGCTGCACACGCTGCCGGCGCCGGCCGAGCCGGTCCGCGTGGGCTGAGCGGGCCCCGCCCCGGACGCGCGGGCGCGCAGCCGGATGACGCGTCACGAAAGGCCTGCCCGCGGGCACAGGATCCGCATAGGGTCGAGGCAGCCCACCCACACGACCGGCCGCGACGCGGCCGCGCCCGAGGAGTCCCATGGAGCTCGCAGGTACTGCCCTGATCGTCGTCCTGGTCGTCGTCGCCGTGATCGCGGTCGCGGTCGTCGGATCGATCTACGCCAAGGTCCGGTTCAAGATCGCCACGCCCGACGAGGCGCTGATCATCACCGGCCGCAAGAGCGGCAAGCCGGTCATCAACCCGGAGACGGGCGACGAGACCACCGACCTGTCCGGCCAGCGGGTCGTGATCGGCGGCGGCACGTTCGTGAAGCCGATCTTCGAGCAGGTCGTCCGGCTGTCGCTCGCGTCGCAGAGCTTCCCGGTCGCCGCCGAGGACGCCACCACGAAGTCGGGCGTCGGCGTGACGCTGCGGTCCATCGCGGTCGTCAAGGTCGGCGGCACCGAGCGCATGGTGCGCGCCGCCGCGCAGCGGTTCGCCGGCCGCAGCCAGGAGCAGGTCATCGAGCAGCAGACCTCCGAGGTCCTCGTCGGCGTGCTCCGCACGATCGCCGGCACGCTGACCGTCGAGTCGATCCTCTACGAGCGCCAGGAGTTCTCGAAGGAGGTCAAGGACATCGCGGTGCCGATGCTGGCCGAGCGCGGCCTGATCCTCGAGAACTTCGAGATCCAGACCGTCGAGGACACCGGCGAGTACATCCGCAACCTCGGCCGCCCGCGCGCCGCCGCCGTCGCCCGCGACGCCGAGATCGCCGAGGCGCAGGCCCGGCAGGAGAGCACCGAGCGGTCGAACGAGGCCGCCGTGCAGATCGCGGAGTCGAACAAGGCGCTCGCGCTGCGCAACGCGACGATCGCCCAGGAGACCGCCACCGCCCAGGCCGACGCCGCCGCCGCGCAGGAGCGCGCGCAGGCCGAGGCCCAGCAGGAGGTCCTGGTCCAGCAGGAGCAGGTGGCGCTGCGCCGCGCGGCCCTGCGCGAGCAGGAGCTGCAGACCGAGGTCCGCAAGCCGGCCGAGGCCCGCAAGTACGAGGCCGCGCAGGAGGCCGACGCCCGCAAGTACGCCGCCGAGCAGGAGGCCGAGGCGTTCAAGACCGCGGCGATCCGCAAGGCCGAGGCCGAGGCGCAGCGCACGACCGCGCAGGCCGACGCCGAGGCGTCCGCCGCCCGCGCCCGCGCCGAGGCCGCGCTGGTCGAGCAGCAGCGCCGCGCCGAGGGTGCCCTGGCGATTGCCCGGGCCGAGGCCGACGGCATCCAGGCGCGCGGTGAGGCGGAGGCCGCCGCCGAGCGTGCCCAGGGCGAGGCCCGCGCCGCCGCGATCAAGGCCGAGGCGGACGCGTACCAGACCTTCCCCGAGTCGGCCCGCCTGCAGATGGTGCTCGACGCGCTGCCGAAGCTGGCCCAGCCGTACGCCGACGCGCTCGGCAAGATCGACGACATCACGATCATTGACAAGGACGGCGCCTCGCGGCTGCCCGGCCAGGTGACGACGGGCGTGCAGGAGCTCGCGACCATGCTCAAGGCGCAGACCGGGATCGACCTGCTCGACCTGGTCCGCGGCCTGGGCGGCGACGGCTCCGCGGGCACCTCGACGCCCCCGCGCCCCGTCGCCCCGGCGTCCGTGAGCGCGGCCGCCGCCGTCGACGGCGCGACGGACTGAGGCGGCGGCGGTGTCCTGGCTGACGCGCCTGCTCCGCGGCCCCGACGCCCCCGTGCTCACGGCTTCTCCGGACGCGCCCTCGGCACCGACGGGCGCGGCGACCGCCACGCTCGGCGGCCCGTCCGCGGGCGCCCGCGACCACGGCCCCGGGCTGACCGGCGAGCAGCTGCTCGCGCGGGTCGAGGCGATCCCGCTCACGAAGTTCCGCGAGGGCTACGACGTCCACCAGGTCGACGCCCTCGCCGTGCGGATCGCTGCCGCCCTGGACGGGGCCGACGAGGCGTTCCGCCCCGAGGACGTGCTCGACGCGAGGTTCGCGCCGACGAAGTTCCGCGAGGGGTACGACCAGAGCGCGGTCGACGACCTGCTCGACGAGGTGGTCGTCGCCCTGCGCACCCGGGACTGATCCCGCGCGTCCCCGACCGCCCGTCCCCGGCTCAGGGGGCGGGCGGTCAGTCCTTCGGCGGCGCGGCTGCGCGGTCCTCCGCCCGGCGATCCAGCGCGGCGGCCGCGAGGTACGTCGCCGGGCCGAGCACCGGGACCAGGACGATCAGCGCGAGCGTGCCGAGCGCGCTGGACGCCGGCTCGCGGCGGCGGGACCAGACCAGCACCGCGGCGACGGTCAGGCCGACGAGCACGACGAGCGCCGCGGACCAGAGCAGGTCGTACGGCGCGGGCAGGAGCAGGCGCCAGCCCTCGACCGTGTCGCGCTGGTGCATGTCGTCCTCCCCTGGCGCGGGCCGGGCGCCCGCGGTCCTCGCCGACGCTACCGACCCGCGCGTCCGTAGCAGGGCGGTTCCGCGCGCCGGACCCCGACGAGTGGACGATCCGGCCCGACACGCCCCGGCGTGTCCGGCCGGATCCTCCACTCGCGCGCGAGATCCTCAGCATGCTGACCTTTCGCCTAGACTGATTCCATGACCCGACGGACGACCTGGCTGACCCTGCGCGCGCTCGTCGGGCTCCTGCTGCTCGCCGCCCCGGCGTGGGTGCTCGTGACGGCGGGCGGCGCGGTGCCGCACCAGCACGGGACGCTCGCGGCGCTGCTAGCAGCCGGCGCGCTGGCGGGCGTCGTCCTGCTCGTCACGACCGCGGTCGCGTGGCTGCGCACCCGCCGCGAGCCCGGGAGCCCGGACCGGCCGCGGGCGCGCCGGGTGCTCCGCGCCACCGGCGCCGGCGTCGGCCTCGCCCTGCTCGTCGTGCTGGCCGGCGCCACGGCGTGGCTGCGTCCGTTCCCCGCGACCGACGTCGCGCTCGACGCCCTGCGCGCGGACGACGCCGTCGAGGTCCGGGAGTCGGCCGGCTGGTACGCGTTCGTGCCGCGCGGCGCGGAGCCCACGACCGGCCTCGTCTACTCCCCCGGCGCCCGGGTCGACGTCCGCGCCACCGCCACCGTCCTGCGGCCGCTCGCGGAGGCCGGCTACCTGGTCGTCGCCCTCAAGGAGCCGCTCGGCATCGCGCTGACCTCGCCGGACCAGTCGGCGTCGGCGATGGCGGAGTTCGACGGGATCGAGCGCTGGGCGGTCGGCGGGCACTCGCTCGGCGGGGTGGCGGCGTCGTCCTTCGCGGCGTCGCACGCCGACGAGGTCGACGGTCTGCTGCTGCACGCGTCCTACCCGCTGGGTGACCTGTCCGGCGCGGATCTCGTGGTCGCGTCGGTGTCCGGCTCCGCGGACGGGCTGACCACGCCCGAGGACGTCGACGCGTCGCGCCCGAAGCTCCCGGCCGGCACGGCGTTCACCGAGGTCGACGGCGCGGTGCACGCCTTCTTCGCCGACTACGGGCCGCAGCCGGGCGACGGCACCCCGACCACGACGCGGGAGTCCGCCCAGCGGGAGATCGTCGCGGCGAGCGTGGCGCTGCTGGACGACGTCGCCGCGGGCTGAGGCCGCGCCGCCACCCGTCCGCCCTCCGGCCGGGTGGACGTGCCGCCGAACCCGCCCGCGAGGGGCACCCGCCCCGCTAGCGTCGGCCCGGTGAGCGCCGCCCTCCGGACCGCCGTCGCCGTGGCCCTCGCGCTACCCGCGGCCGCGCTCGGCGGGGTCGTCGCGGCCGCGGCGCACTACACGCTCGTGCAGCCGAGCGACGACGAGCTGCGCGCGGTGGCGGCCGCGGTGGTCCCGGAGGGGTTCGCCGTGCTGGAGCCGCCCACGGTCGACGGCGCGTGGGCGCCGGCGTTCTTCCGCGGCCAGGTGTTCAGCCACGCCCGGAGCGGCGCGGCCCCGGACGTCGAGGGCCTGGCCGCCTCGCTGACCGGCGCGGGGTGGGAAGTCACACAGGTGGAGCCGGAGGCCGACCCCGGGCAGGAGGTGCGCGCGCGGCGCGGCGGCGTCGAGGTCGTCGTGCACCTCGACCCGCGACCGGCGAGCCGGGGCACGGACCTCGGCGTCAGCGTCCGGCGCGGCGAGCAGACGCCGTCGTACCCGGTGCTGGTCGGGGCCGGGGCCGTGCTCGGCGCGGCGGGCGGGGCGGTGTCCGGCGCACGGCTCGGCGGTCGCCTGCGCACGCGCCGGCAGCGCGCCCACGCCGCCCGGCGTCGCCGCACGTACGGCGAGGCCTGACCGCTCGGCGACCCGGTCGGGTCAGCAGCAGCCGTCGCGCGGGTCGGCCGCGCGGTCCCCGCCGACCAGGTCCGCCAGGGGCGTGCCGCAGGCGTCCCCGCGCCACGCCTCGATGCCCTCGCGTACCGCGAACCCCGCGATCACGAGCGCCGCGACCGGGTCCGCCCACCACCAGCCGAGCCCGCCGTTCAGCAGCAGCCCGGCCAGCAGCACCGCCGACAGGTACGAGCAGATCAGCGTCTGCTTCGAGTCGGCCACGGCGGACGCCGACCCGAGCTCCCGCCCGGTGCGCCGCTCGAACCAGGACAGCCCGGGCATCACCACCAGGCTGACCGCTGCCAGGACGACCCCGACGGCCGAGTGGTCCGGCTCGGCGGCCCCCAGCAGCGCCCGGGCGGCGTCGACGGTCACGAACGCGGCGAGCCCGAGGAACGACACGGCGATCACCCGCATCGCGGTCCGCTCGCGCACCTCGGGGTCGGGCGCCGCGAACTGCCACGCCACCGCCGCGGCGGACAGCACCTCGACCACCGAGTCGAGCCCGAACGCGATCAGCGCCGACGACGAGGCGGCGCTGCCGGCGGCGAGCGCGACGACCGCCTCGACGAGGTTGTAGGCGATGGTGGCGGCGACGACCAGGCGGACGCGCCGCTGCAGGACGGCGCGGCGCGCGGGCTCGAGGGGCGGGGCGGGCGCGGTCATGCGCAGGTGCAGTCGGGGCCGCAGCAGCCCGGGTCGACGGCGACGACCAGGGAGAGCAGGTCGCCGAGCGCGGGCGCCAGGTGGCCGTCGGCGAGCCGGTACCAGACCCGGCGCCCGTCGGGGATCGCCTCCACGAGCCCGCAGCCGCGCAGGCACGCGAGCTGGTTGGACATCACCTGGCGGGAGACGCCGAGCGCGTCGGCGAGGTCGGAGGGGTACGCGGGCGCCTCGCGCAGCGCGAGCAGGATCCGCGCGCGGGTCTCGTCGGACAGGGCGTGGCCCAGCCGCGCCAGCGCGGCCGTGTGCGAGAGCGTCACCGTCTCCATGGCCACGACAGTACAGCGAAACGTGTACTGTCGAACACGCTCGTCGCGCGGCCGGGCCCCGTCCGCGCCTACGGTGCCCCGCATGGCCGACCGCGAGCACGACCTGGTCCTGCTGGGCGCGACGAGCTTCGTCGGCGCCCTCACCGCCGAGCACCTGGCGCGCGCAGCGGCACCCGGCACCCGGGTCGCGCTGGCGGGCCGGGACCGCGAGCGGCTCGCCGCGGTGCGGCGCGGGCTGCCCGCGGCGGCGCACGACTGGCCGCTCGTCGTGGTCGACGTCGAGGACGCGGCCGCCCTCCGCCGCGTCGCGGGGTCGACGACCGCGCTCGTCACCACCGTCGGGCCCTACGCGCGCCGCGGGCTGCCGGTCGTCGAGGCGTGCGCCGCCGCGGGCACGCACTACGCGGACCTGAGCGGCGAGCTGACGTTCGTCCGGGCGGCGGCGGACGCGACGGACGCGCGGGCCCGGGCCACGGGCGCCCGCCTCGTGCACGCGTGCGGCTACGACTCGATCCCGTCCGACCTGGGCGTCCTCCTGCTGCACCGGGCCGCCGCCGACGACGGGGACGACGACGGCGGGCTCGCCGACGTGCAGGCGCTCGTCGCGGCGCGCGGCGGGGTCTCGGGCGGCACAGTGTCGTCGCTGCTCGGCGAGGTCGAGGCCGTGCGCTCCGACCCGCGCGCCCGGCGGCTGCACGCCGACGCCCACGCCCTGTCCCCCGACCGCGCGGCCGAGCCGGGCACGCCGCAGCCGCGGCTGATGACCCCGCCGCACCGGGTCGCCGGGCGGTGGGCGGCGCCCTCGGTGATGGCGCCGTTCGACGCGCACGTCGTCCGCCGGTCGAACGCGCTGACCGGCTGGGCGTACGGCCGCGGGCTCCGGTACGCCGAGCACCTGGACGCCGGGCGCGGGCCGGCCGGGCTGCTGCGCGCGACCGCCCTGGCCGGGGCGACCGCGCTGGGCGCCGCCGCACTCGCGCTCCCGCCGACCCGGACCCTCGTCGAGCGCGCGCTGCCCGCCGCGGGCGACGGTCCCGACGCGGCGACCCGGGAGGCGGGCTGGTTCCGGCACCGGTTCCTGGCGACGACCGCCTCCAGCCGGCGGTACGCGGCGCGGGTGCAGGCGTCGGGCGACCCGGGCTACGCCGCGACCGCGGTGATGCTGGGCGAGGCGGCGCTGGCGCTGGCGCTCGACGGTGCTCGGCTGCCCGACCGCGCGGGCTCGCTCACACCGGCGACCGCGCTGGGCGACGCGCTGGTCGAGCGCCTGCGCGAGCAGGGCTTCCGCCTGGACGCGGTCCGGGCCTGACCCGGGCGACGCGTCGCCGACGTCACTTCGCCGAGATTGCACTCGATGCGGTGTTCGACGATCTGAACCCCGCAACGAGTGCAACCTCGACGCACCCAGAAGGGCGGAGGCGCTCAGCGCGCGGCGAGGGCGCGGCCGGCCGCCGTCGCGGCCGCCTCGGCCTCCTTCTTCATCAGCTCGGCCGGCTCGGCGAGCGCATCCATCGCCGGGTTGACACCCACGAGCGTCAGCTCGCGCTCGATCACCGTGAGGTCGGCGCCCCACACCTCGCCGACGATCCGGCGCAGGTAGTCGATGCTGTGGTCCCAGCCGTGCTTCGGCGTGCCCGGCCCGTAGCCGCCGCCGCGGGTCACGATGAGCACGACCGGCTTGCCCGCCAGGTACGCGTCGCCGGGGGTGCCGCCGGCGATCGCCAGGTCGATCCACGCCTTCACGTGCTGGGAGACGCCCCAGTTGTACAGCGGCAGCGCCAGCACGGCGGCGTCCGCGTCGCGCAGCTCGTCGGCGATCTCCACGGCGAGCGCCACGGCGGCGGCCTGCTCGGGCGTGCGCTGCTCCGCCGGGGTCCAGCCGGCGCCGACCGCGGTGGCCCAGGCGTCGGCGGGGACCGGGGTCTCGCCGAGGTGCCGGCGGACGACGACCTCGTCGGGGCGGCCGGCGGTCAGCTCGGCGGTCACGAGGTCGGCGAGCGCGGAGCTCGCCGAGCGGGCGCCCTGGATGGAGGCGTCGATGCGCAGCACGGTCATGCGGAACTCCCGGGGGGTCGGCGCCGCGGGCGGCGCGTGTTGAATGTTCAACAGAGACCCTACGCACGCCAGTGTTGAATGTTCAAGTCCGGTACGCTGGCCGCATGAGCCAGCGGGTCGAGGACGCCACCCCGTGGCTGTCCGACGCCCAGATCGACGACTGGAAGGCCGTCGTCGCCCTGCTCACGACGCTGCCGGCGGCGCTCGACGCCCAGCTCAAGCGCGACTCCGGGATGAATCTGTACGAGTACAACGTGCTCGTCGCCCTGTCCGACCGGCCGCACGGCGAGCTGCCGATGAGCGACCTCGCCCGGATGACGCAGAGCTCGCCGTCCCGGCTGTCGCACGCGATCGGCCGGCTCGAGCAGGCCGGCTGGGTCACGCGCGGGTCGTGCGTCGCCGCCGGCAAGCGGACCAGCGCGCGGCTCACCGCCGGCGGCGAGGAGCAGCTCCGGCGCGCGGCGCCCGGGCACGTGCGCGAGGTGCGGCGGCTGGTCGTCGACGCGCTCGGGCCCGAGCGGATGTCGGCGCTCGGCGACGCGGCCCTGACCGTCGTCCGGCAGGCCGCGCCGGACGTCGTCGACCTGCTCGCGGCCTGCGGCCCCGCCGACGGCTGCACGGGCGACGACTAGGCGGCCCGGACCGCGCCCGGTCCGCCCTCGGACCGGCCCGGGCCGCGCCGGACCCGCGCCCCGCCGCGTGCTACGTTGCGCCGCGCGCCCGGCACCCCGCGGCGCGCGACCGGAGGGGACCCGCCGCATGACCACCACGTCCGACGCGTCGTACACGCTCGAGTCCGTCGACTGGGCCGACCCGCGGGCCGTCGCGATGCGCGAGGCGATGGACGCCGAGATGGGCGCGCGCTACGCCTCGGCCGGCCCGCTGAGCCCGGCCGCGCAGGCCGCGCTGACCGTCGACCCGGCGACGGTCCGGCACGTCGTGCTCGCCGTGGACCACGACGGCACCCCGATCGGGCACGCGGCGCTGCGGGACCTCGGCGGCGAGTGGGAGGTCAAGCGCGTGGTGGTGGGCGCCGGCCAGCGCGGTCGCGGGGTCGGCCGCGCGATCATGACCGAGGTCGAGCGGGTCGCCCGCGCGGCCGGCGCCGACCGCGTCATCCTGCAGACCGGCGACCGCCAGCCCGAGGCCGAGGCGCTCTACGTCGCCCTCGGCTGGACCCGGATCCCGACCTACCCGCCGTACGACGCGGCGATGCCGCTGCCCTCCCGCTGCTACGCCAAGCGCCTGGCCTGACCCCGCGAGGGTGCCCGGGACGCGTCCGCGGTGCCCGCACCGGAGGCACCGCGGACGTGTCGTCTGCACCCCGGCGCCACGGCTCCCGGGCGCCGGACGCGCGCCGGGCCTAGCGTCGGAGGTGCGGGCGTCCGGAGCGGCGCGCCCGCCCGGCCGGGCCAGGGGGTGCGGTGGTGTCCGACGACAGCGCGGGACGCGAGGCCCGCGGGCGCGCGGTGCCGGGGCTCGCGGAGCCCGGGCGGGAGGCACCCGGGCGCGGCAGCCCCCGGCGCGGGCGTGCGTGGGTGCTCGCGGTCGTCCTCGCCGTCGTCCTCGCCGGCGCCGCGGCCCTCCTGCTCGCCCGGACCGGCGACGACCCCGCCCCCGACGCCGTCGTCACCGAGGCGCGCCGGGCCGAGGTGTGGACGACCACCGCGGACGGCACCCACCGCGTCGCGCGCACCGCGACCGCCGACCCCGTCGTCGGCTCGGCCGGGGACGCACCGGACGCCGTCCTCGCCGTCGACGCCGACGACCGCGGCCAGGAGGTCACCGGGTTCGGCGCCGCGCTGACGCTGTCGTCGGCGTCGTTGCTGCTCGCCATGCCCGAGGACGACCGCCGCGCCCTGCTCACCGAGCTGTTCGACCCGGCCGGCCCCGTGCGGCTGTCGGTGGTGCGCGTCGCGCTCGGCGGCTCCGACTTCGTCCCCGAGCCCGCCACGACCTACGACGACCTGCCGCCCGGCGAGGTCGACCGGGACCTGGAGCGGTTCAGCAGCGCCGGCGACGAGCCGGTGCGCGCGCTGCTCCGGCAGATCCGGGTGCTCGCGCCTGACCTCGTCGTCGTCGCGTCGCCGTGGAGCCCGCCGGCGTGGCTCAAGGACTCCGGCAGCCTCGAGGGCGGCCGGCTGCTGGACGACGACCGGGCGTACGCGAACTACGCCGCGTACCTGGTGCGCGCGCTGCAGGAGTGGGCCGCCGCGGGCGTGCCGGTCGACGCGCTGACCGTGCAGAACGAGCCCCAGGCCCGGCACCCCGACGGGTACCCGGGCACCGACATGCCGGTCGCGGACCAGGTCCGGCTGCTCGAGGCGCTCGGCCCAGCGCTCGAGGAGGCCGGCCTCGACCCCGCCGTGCTGGCCTACGACCACAACTGGGCGCTGCACCCCGCCGACGCCGAGTCGACCCCCGAGGGTCGCGACCCCGAGGCCGACTACCCGCTCCGCGTGCTGCGCAGCGACGCCGCGCGCTGGGTGTCCGGCGTGGCGTTCCACTGCTACTCCGGCGACGCGTCGGCGCAGGACGCGGTGCGGGACGAGTTCCCGGACGCCGCGATCTGGGTGACCGAGTGCTCCGGCTCGCACGCCGAGGGGTCCGCGGCGGACCGCGTGTTCGCCGACACCCTCGGCTGGCAGTCCCGCAACCTGCTGGTCGGGTCGCTCGCCCACGGCGCGTCCGTCGTGCTGACGTGGAACCTCGCGCTCGACCCGGACGGCGGGCCGCACGTCGGCGGCTGCGGCACCTGCACCGGGGTGGTGACCGTCGACGGCGCCGACGCGACCCCGAACGCGGAGCGGGAGGTGCTCGCGCACGCCGCCCGGTTCGTGCCGCGGGGCTCGGTGCGGGTCGGGGCGTCGTCGACCGCCGGGGACGCGACCACGCAGGTGGCGTTCCGGACGCCGGCCGGCGCCACGGTGCTGCTCGCGCACCACGACGGCGACGGCACGGACGTGGTGGTCGAGGACGGCGGCGCGCGGTACCCGGTGCGGCTCGAGACGCGGTCGCTCACGACGGTGGTGATCGGCGACGAGGCGCAGCGGGCCGGCCCCGCCACCGACGACCCGCCCGCGCTCCCCGCCGAGGTCGACCTGTCCGGCGCGGCCGTGACCGCTGACCCCGCCGCGCCCGGCGACCCGTGCTGCACCGGCGACGTCGCCGCGCACGCCGTCGACGGCGACCTCGCGACCCGCTGGTCGACCGGCCGGGCGCAGCGGCCCGGCGACGTCCTCGAGGTCGACCTCGGGGCGCCGGTCGCGGCGCGGTCGGTCGTCCTCGACGCCGGCGGCGGTGACTGGCCGCGCGGCTACGAGGTGCTGACCAGCGCGGACGGCGACGCGTGGGACGTCGTCGTCCCCGGGCGAGCGGGCGCCGGTCAGGTCGCGGCCGCGCGGCTCGACGGCGGCGCCGTCCGGTACCTGCGGGTCCGGCTCACCGCGGACGCCGACCCGTGGTGGAGCGTCGCGGAGCTGCGGGTCCTCGCCTGAGGCGGGCGACCCCGGCGGTCAGGCGACCCGCGCCACGTCCGCGACCCCGCTCAGTCCGGCATCCGGTCCGCGAGCACCCGGAAGTCCCCGCGGTCGGCGTGCATGGTCCACAGCCGCCCGGCGAGCACCGCCGGGTCGTGCGTGGGGTGCCCCGGCTCGATCCCGCCGGGGATGATCAGCTGCCCGACGTGCACGCCCTCGGGCGCGAGCGCGGCGTGCAGCATCTGCGCGTACGCGGCCTCCGCGGCGAACGCGACCGACGTCCCGGCGACCTCCGGGTTCGGCCGGATCGCGCTGCCGCCGTTCGCCAGCAGTACCGACCCGCGCCCGAGCCCCCGCATGCCGGGCAGCACCCGCTCGACGGCCGTGCGCAGGCCGTGCAGCGAGAACGCGAGCGCCTGGTCCAGGTCCTCTGCGGTGGTGCCGAGGACCGGCTTGAGGTAGTCCCGGGCCGGCAGCGGGCTGTACTGCAGCACCTCGACCGGGCCGAGATCGGCGGCCGCGGCGTCCAGGGCGGCGCCCAGCGCGCCGGGGTCCCGGACGTCGGCGGCGTACCCGCGGGCGGTCGCGCCCTCGGCGGCGAGCACGCCGGCCAGGTCGGCCACGTGCTCCTGCGTGCGGGAGACGAGGGCGACGGACAGCCCCTCGGCGGCGAACCGGCGGGCGACGGCGGCGCCCAGGCCGGGGCCTGCGCCCACGACGGCGATGGTGGTCATGGTGGTTCCTCCTGGTCGTGACGGGGACGCGGGCCCGGCGGGCCGGTCAGAGCGTGAGCAGCACCTTGGTCGCGCGCCGCTGGTCCATGGCCTCGTAGCCGGCGGCGGCGTCCTCGAGCGGCAGGGTCAGGTCGAAGACCTTGCCCGGGTCGATCTCCCGGTCCCAGATCAGCCGGACGAGCTCGGGCAGGAACCGGCGCACCGGGGCGGGCCCGCCGTGCAGGTGGATGCCGGCGCCGAACATCTCCTCGCCGGGCAGCGACACGTCGTGCGAGACGCCGACGAACCCGACGTGCCCGCCGGGACGGGTCGAGCGGATGGCCTGCATCATCGACTCCTGGGTGCCGACGGCCTCGACCACGCTGTGCGCGCCCAGCCCGCCGGTGAGCTCCTTGATCCGGGCCACGCCCGCGTCGCCGCGCTCCTCGACGACGTCGGTGGCGCCGAACTCGCGGGCCAGCGCCTGCCGGTCGGCGTGCCGCGACATCGCGATGATGCGCTCCGCGCCGAGCTGCTTCGCCGCCAGCACGGCGAGCAGGCCGACGGCGCCGTCTCCCACCACGGCGACGGTCCTGCCCGGGCCCGCCTCGGCGGCCACGGCGGCGAACCAGCCGGTGCCGAGCACGTCGGACGCGGCGAGCAGCGACGGGATCAGGTCGGCGTCCGGCTGCCCCGGGGTCGCGACGAGCGTGCCGTCGGCGAGCGGGACGCGGACCTTCTCGGCCTGGGTGCCGACCGTGCCCATGAGGACGCGGTGCACGCAGTAGGCCTGGTAGCCGGCCTCGCAGATCTCGCAGGTGTTGTCCGAGGCCCAGAACGAGCCGACGACGAAATCGCCGACCTGGACGTTCCGCACGTCGGAGCCGATCGCCTCCACGACGCCGACGTACTCGTGCCCCATGACCTGGTGGTCCACGGGCTCGGCGCCGCGGTACGGCCAGAGGTCGGACCCGCAGATGCAGGTCGCCGTCAGCCGCAGGATCGCGTCGGTCGGCTCGACGATGGTCGGGTCCTCGCGGTCCTCGACACGGACGTCGCCGGGGGCGTGCATGACGACTCCACGCATGGTGGTGCTCCTCGTGAGGTGGGGGAACGGGGTGCCGGTCCCGGGTCCCGCCCGGGCTCGGTGCTCCGTCGACAGTAGGCGCGTCGGGGGCCTGCGGCCCGCCCGGAGAGGGGCCCTGTCGGGACCCCCCTCCCGCCGGCGCGCGGACCTCAGGGCGCCGCCGAGTCGTACCCGGTCGGCCGGATCACCCGCGCCGGCACGCCGCCGACGACCGTGTCCGGCGGCACGTCCTTCGTCACCACCGCGCCGGCCGCGACGACCGCCCCGTCGCCGATCGTCACCCCCGGCACGACGGTCACGGACGCCCCGACCCACACCCGCTTCCCGATCACGACGGGCGCCGGCACCATGTCCGCGCGCCGCGCCGGGTCCATCGCGTGGTTCAGCGTGGTGAGCGGACCTCCCTGGGGAGGGGCGGGTCGTGTTCACTGGTGCCCCCACCCCCTCGCACCACCCGGGAGACCCGTGCGCACCGTCAAGGCCTACGCCGCCCCGTCCGCCACCGAGCCGCTCGTCCCGACGACGATCGAGCGCCGCGACCTCGGCCCGACGGACGTGCTGATCGAGATCCACTACGCCGGCATCTGCCACTCCGACATCCACACGGTCCGCGGCGACTGGGGCCCGATCACGTACCCGCAGGTCGTCGGGCACGAGATCGTCGGCGTCGTCGCCGAGGTCGGCCCCGAGGTCACCCGGCACGCCGTCGGCGACCGCGTCGGGGTCGGCTGCATGGTGAACTCGTGCCGCGAGTGCGAGAACTGCCGCGCCGGGCTCGAGCAGTACTGCCTGCAGGGCAACACCCAGACCTACGCGTCGGTGGACCGCGACGGCACGATCACGCAGGGCGGCTACTCGACCCACGTGGTCGTCGTCGAGGACTTCGTGCTCCGCGTGCCGGAGGCCATCCCGTTCGACAAGGCGGCGCCGCTGCTGTGCGCCGGCGTCACCACGTACTCGCCGCTCGCCCACTGGGGCGCCGGCCCGGGCAAGAAGGTCGCGGTCGTCGGCATGGGCGGGCTCGGCCACATGGCCGTCAAGCTCGCGCACGCGATGGGCGCCGAGGTCACGGTGCTGTCCCGCACGCTGAGCAAGAAGGCCGACGGCCTCGAGCTCGGCGCGGACCACTACTACGCGACCGAGGACCCGGCGACGTTCGCCGAGCTGGCGAACAGCTTCGACCTCATCGTCAACACCGTGTCGGCGGTCGTCGACCTGGGCGCCTACCTGTCGCTGCTGCGGCTCGACGGCACGCTGGTCAACGTCGGCGCCCCGGGCGAGCCGCTGCCCGTGCAGGTGTTCACGCTGTTCGGCAACCGCCGCTCGTTCGCCGGGTCGAGCATCGGCAGCATCGCCGAGACCCAGGAGATGCTCGACTTCTGCGCCGAGCACGGCATCGCGCCGGAGACCGAGCTGATCGGCGCCGACGCGATCAACGAGGCGTACGAGCGCGTGCTGCGCTCGGACGTGCGGTACCGGTTCGTCATCGACGTCGCGACGATCGCCTGACGACCCGCGCCCCGCACGACGACGAGGGGCCCCCGGCGACCGCCGCCGGGGGCCCTCGCGCACGCCGGCGGTCAGTCGTCCGCCAGCAGCCCGTCCACGCGGTCGTCCGCCGCCACCAGGCTGTCGGGCTCGGCCTGGAACGACAGCACCGAGTCCATCGCCGGCTGCATCACGGCCTGGATCTCCGCCCACCGGTCGGTGACCGGCGGCAGCGTCCCGGTGCCGTCCTCGACGTGCACGGCGAACGCGTCCGCGTCGATCCCGATCTCCTCGAACGCCGCGATCGCCCGCTCGGAGGACGCGGTCAGGGCGGGGAACACCCGCGCCTGCTCGGCGACGACGTCCTGGCACGCGGGGCTGGCGAGGTACTCGACCCAGCGCCACGCCTCGTCCGGGTGCGGCGTGCCCGAGTAGATCGCGTCCGACAGCCCGTTGTAGACGCTCGCCCGCTCGCCGGTCGGACCCACCGGGGTCGGGGCGATGCCGATGTCGACGCCCTGCAGCTCCGACATCGCGCGGGCGTTCCAGGCGCCCTCGATCAGGAGCGCGTACGAGCCGGAGCCCATCGACTCGATCGTGCCGATGCCGGAGGTCGCCACCGCCAGCGGCGGCAGGTAGCCCTTCTCGATCAGCGACCGGTACCAGCCGATCGTCTCCGCGAGCGCCGGGTCGCCGTAGGCGAACTCCGTCGGCCACGGGTTCCGGTCGGCGTAGGTCCAGCCGTTGCTCAGCGCGAACGACGCCCACTGCACCTGGCCGAAGCCGCCGCCGCTCTCGTTGTAGCCCATGCCGTAGACGGCGACGTCGTCCTTGTCGAAGCCGGGCTCGTCGCCGCGGACGCCGTTCGCGTCGACCGTCAGCCGGGCGAGCAGCCGCTCGAACGAGCCGCCGTCCTCCGGGTTCCACTCCAGGTCCCCCATGTCCTCGGCGGTCAGCCCCGCCTCGGCGACGAGGTCCTCGTTGTAGAACAGGCCCACGGCGTCCCAGTCCTTCGGCAGGCCGTACAGCCCGCCGTCGGCGCCGCGCCAGAGGTCGACCAGCCCCGGCTGGTACCGGTCGAGGTCCAGCCCGGACTCCTCGACCCGGTCGGAGACGTCGAGGATCTGGTCGAAGCTCGCGTACTTGCCGAACTGCTGGGCGTGGTCGACGAACACGTCCGGCGCGCTCTCGGCGACCATGCGCGCGGTGAGCTGCGTCCAGTAGTCGTCCCAGCCGTACTGCTCGATGTTGATCAGCACGTCGGGGTTGGCGGCCTCGAAGTCGGTGGCGCACTGCTGGTACCCGGGCACCTGGTTGGCGTCCCACATCCAGTAGGTGAGCGCGACGCGGTCGTCGTCGGCCGCCGTGGCGGCGGACCCGCAGCCCGCCAGGGCCAGGCCCGCGGCGAGCGCGGCGGCGACGGCGCGGCCGGGCCGGCGCCGGGCGCGGCCGGTGCGGTGGTGGTCGGTCGTGGTCATCGGGCGCACCTCACTTGATCCCGGAGAAGCCGATGGAGCTGACGATGCGCTTCCCGAGCGCGATGAACAGCAGGACGATCGGCAGCGCGGCGACCAGCGTCGCGGCCATCAGCCCGGCCCAGTCGGGGCTGCCCTGCGGTGTCTGGGACCGGAAGATGCCGAGCGCGACGGTCAGCACCCGGACGTCGTCGCTCTGCCCGACGAGCAGGGGCCAGAAGTACTCGTTCCACGCCGTGATGTAGGTCAGCACGGCGAGCGTGGTGATCGGCGCCCCGGCCATCGGCAGGATGATCCGGAGGAACACCCGCGCCCGGCTCGCGCCGTCCAGCATCGCCGCCTCCTCCAGCTCCCGCGGGATGCCGAGGAAGAACTGCCGCAGGAAGAAGATCGCGAACGGCGTCATGAACAGCGTCGGCAGGATCAGCCCGGGGAACGTGTTGAGCAGCCCCAGCTCCTTGATCAGCACGAAGTTCGGGATCGCGGTGAAGATGCCCGGGACCATCAGCGAGGACAGGAACACCGCGAACACGGTGTTGCGGCCCGGCCAGCGCAGCCGCGCGAACGCGTACGCCGCCATCGCGGAGAAGAACACCTGGCCGAGCGTGATCGACGTCGCCACGACCACGGAGTTGCGCAGGTACAGCCAGAAGTTGATCCGGCCGCCGGCGCCGCCCTGCGCGAGCGACTCCTCCAGGGTGGTCAGGCCGAACACGCGCCGGAACGCGTCCAGGGTGAAGTCGGCCGGCAGCAGGTTGTCCGACTGGGCCGCGAGCGCCCGGTTGTCGGAGAACGCGGTGCGCAGCATCCAGTAGAACGGGAACAGCGTGATCAGCAGGATCACGATCAGCGTCGCCCACCCGAGCACGCGCCCCCAGGTGGGGCGCCGTCGCGCGCGGCGGTCGGGCCGCGGGCGGACCCGGCCGGGGTCGGCGGGCAGGGCGAGGGGTTCGGCGGTCGTCGTCGACACGGTGGCCTCCTCAGGCGTTGTCCGACTCGTCCGCCCGGGTCAGCTTCAGCTGCACCAGGGCGACGACGAGCAGGACGGCGAACAGGACGACCGACATCGCCGAGGCGTAGCCGAAGTCGAGCTGCGCGAACGCCAGGTCGTAGATGTAGAGGTAGATGACGCGGGTGGCGTTGACGGGGCCGCCGCCCGTGGTGACGGCGACCGTGTCGAAGATCTGGAACGACCCGGTGACCGTGACGACCAGCACCAGGGCGAGCACCGGCCGCAGCAGCGGGAGCGTGATCGAGCGGAACTGCCGCCAGGCGGACGCGCCGTCGAGCGACGCCGCCTCGTAGACCTGCGGCGAGATGGTCTGCAGCCCGGCGAACAGCAGCAGCGCCGTGTAGCCCATGTGCCGCCAGACGTTGATGAGCGCGATCGTGGGCAGCGCGAGCGCCGGGTCGCCGAAGAACGCCTGCGGGTCGACGCCGACCTTCCCGAGCAGGACGTTCACGACGCCGATCTGGTAGTCGAGCATGAAGTACCAGACCAGGGCGACGACCACGTTCGCGACGAAGTACGGCAGCAGCGCCATCCCGCGGACGAGGATCGACCGGGTCATCCGCTGCAGCAGCATGGCCAGGGCGATGGCGACCACGGTCTGGATCACGATGTTGACCAGCACGTAGTACGCCGTGACCTTCATGGCGTTCCAGAACAGCGGGTCGTCGAGCAGCCGGCGGTAGTTCTCCAGGCCGACGAACTCCGCGGGGGCCAGCACCGAGTAGTCGGTGAGGCTGAACCAGGCGCCGCGCACGGCGGGCACGAGGTAGAACACGACGAACCCGATGCTCGCCGGGATCAGGAAGACGAGCGCGGCGCGCAGGTCGCCCCTGCCGCCCCCGTCCCGCCCGCCGCGGCGGGCGGGACGGCTCCTGGTGGTCGCCGGACGTGCCGGTGATGACGCGATGGCCATGTCGGTGCTCCTCCCCCGCGCCTTCGCGGGACTGGGACGGACGGACGGGACGGGTGCCTCAGCGGGCGGTGAGGTGCAGCAGCACGGTGCGCTCGGGGAACTGGTTCGGCACCTGGACGCCGACGGCCCCGAGGGTGCGGCCGGACAGCCGGGCGCCCTCGGACCACCAGCGCGGCAGCGCGTCGCCGTGGCCGGGGACGACCTCGTCGCCGGGCGGCAGCGGGCGGACCTCGTACGTCGCGGCCGGGTCCAGGCCGGGGACCCGCACGCGCCCGGGCGGCGCCCAGACGCCGGTGGCGACCTGGACGACCGCGATGATCGCCTCACGCCGGTCCGCGCTGACGACGCCGTGCACCCGCAGGGCGGGGTCCGGGTCGTCCGCGCGGACGGTGCGGCCGTGGTGCAGCAGGTCGCGGTGCTCGGCGTAGGCGGCGACCCAGCGGGCCACCCCCGCGCGCTCGTCGTCGGTCGCGGAGGTGAGGTCCCACTCGATCCCGAGGTGGCCGAAGAACGCGGTCGCGCCCCGGAAGCCCAGCTCGTGCCGGCGCCCCGTGGTGTGCGAGTGCGGCGAGCCGATGTGCGAGCCGAGCATCTCCGGCGGCACCAGCAGCCCGGTCCCGGCCTCGATGACCTGGCGCTCGAGCGCGTCGATGCAGTCGGACGTCCAGATGCGGTCCGTCCGCTCCAGGATGCCGAGGTCCGCGCGGCCGCCGCCTCCCGAGCAGGACTCGAACTCCACGTGCGGGTGCTTCGCCCGCAGGGCGTCGAGCAGTCGGTACGTGGCGAGCGTCTGGGCGTGCACGCCCGCGGCGCCGGTGGCCGTGTGTCCCGCGTCGATCAGGTCGCGGTTGTGGTCCCACTTCACGTAGCCGATGTCGTAGGCCGAGAGCACGGCGTCGATCTGGCCGAAGACGTGGTCCCAGGCCCCGGGGTGGCCGAGGTCGAGCACCTGCTGGTGCCGCGCCTCGGGCGGCAGCCGGTCGCCCGTCTGCAGGATCCACTCCGGGTGCGCGCGGGCGAGGTCGGAGTCGGGGTTCACCATCTCGGGCTCGAACCACAGGCCGAACTCCAGGCCGAGCCCGGTCACGTGGTCGACCAGCGGGCCGAGCCCGTCGGGCCAGACGTCCTCGTCGACGACCCAGTCGCCGAGCCCCGCGTCGTCGGAGCGCCGGCCCTTGAACCAGCCGTCGTCCAGGACGTACCGCTCGACGCCGGCCGCGGCCGCGGCGTCGGCGAGGGCTGTGAGGCGCGGCAGGTCGTGGTCGAAGTACACGGCCTCCCACACGTTGATCAGCGACTTCCGCGGGGTGCGCGGGTGCTGCGGGCGGGAGCGGAGGTACGCGTGGAACCGGTGCGACAGCGCGTCGATCCCGTCGCCGTAGGAGCCGTAGACCCACGGGGTCGCGTACGTGTCGCCCTCGGCGAGCCGGACCTCGCCGGCCAGCAGGAGCTCGCCGGCGCCGAGCACGCGGACGCCGGTCGGCATCGCCTGCTCCGCGAACGTGCGGGTGTTGCCGGACCAGGCGACGTGCACGCCCCACACCTCGCCGGAGCGGTAGCCGAACCCGGCGCGCCCGGCGAGCAGCAGCAGCGTGCCGTCGTGGCTCCGGGCGCGGCGGGACTCGCGCAGGTGCGTCCCGGCGACGAACGGGTGCCGCTGCGGGCTCCGCTCGCGCAGGTGCCGGCCGGTGAAGTCGAGGATCTCGTCGGCCTCGCGGGGCACGGGCAGCGCCAGGTCGACGCCGCCGAGCGTGAAGACGCCGCCCGCGGTGCTGGTCACTGCGGCGCGGGTCCGCACGAGGCCGTCGGGCAGCATCTCGATCTCGAGGACGAGCGCGAGCCCGGCGACGGCGTCGGTGGCGCCGACCGTCACGCGGTGGGCCACCGGCGCGCCGTCGCGGTCCGTGCCGTGCTCGACGCGCACCTCGTCGACGACGAACGCCGTCGAGAAGTCGCGGCCGTCCCGGTGGCCGGTGACGCCCGGCGTGCCGAGCCACCCCACCGACTGCTCGGGCAGCAGGGACAGCGGCACGGGCAGGTCGGTGACGCCGGAGGCGATCGGCGGGATGCTGGTCGCGCGCAGCGCCGCGAGCTCGTCGGCGCCCGGGTCACCCAGGTCGGCGCCCCAGTGCAGGACGCGGGGCAGCCGGTCGCCGGACAGGTCGAGCACCAGGCTCACGCCGTCGGCGGACAGGTGGAGGATCGGGTCGCCGGTCACGTCGGTGCGGTCGGCGCGGGTCGGCAGGGACGTCGTCGTCGTCATGGTGCGGGCCTCTTCGTCGGGGACGGGTAAGTTCTACGTCGGAATTAACCTCGCCGTCAACCCCTGCGCTCGACCGCGTGGCTCACCTGCGCCGCCATCGCTTCTGACCGGATTAGTTCTCGTGCGGAACCTAATCGGGCTTGTTTGTTCCGACGCGGAACTCGATCCGGCACACTGGGCGCATGACGCCGGGACCCTGGGTGCCGCTCACCGGAGCGGCCCACCGCATCGCGCTCGAGGTGCTGCTCGACGGGCCGCTGTCGCGCGCGGAGCTCGCCCGCCGCGTCGACCTGTCCCCCGGCAGCCTGACCCGGCTCACGAAGCCGCTCCTCGACGACGGCCTGCTCGTCGAGGTCGACACCCCGGTCGCGGACCAGCGGGTGGGCCGGCCGTCGCAGCCGCTCGACGTGGTCGCCGCCGCGCACCACTTCGTGGGCATCAAGCTCACCGGGGACACCGCGCACGGCGTGCTCACCACCCTGCGTGCGGGCGTCGTCGCCGTGGCGGAGCGCCGGCTGCCGGACCACCGGCCCGCCGCCGTGGCGGACGTCGTCGGGGAGCTCGCCGAGCACCTGGTCGGGCGGGCGCCCGCGGGCGTCACCGCGGTCGGCGTGAGCCTCGGCGGGCACGTCGCCGCCGCGAGCGACGTGGTGCGCGCGCCGTTCCTCGGCTGGCGCGACGTCCCGCTCGCCGACATGGTGCGCGCCCGGACCGGGCTCCCCGTCGTGGTCGCCAACGACGTGACGGCGCTGACCGAGGCCACGCACTGGTTCGGCGAGGGCCGCGGCGCCGCCCGGTTCGCGCTGGTCACGATCGGCGCGGGCGTCGGCCTGGGCCTCGTCGTGCACGACCGGCTGGTCACCGAGGACGACGCCAGCCTCGGGCTGATCGGCCACCACCCGCTCGACCCCGCCGGCCCGCTGTGCCCGCTCGGCCACCGCGGGTGCGCGGGCGCGATGCTGACGATCGGCTCGATCACCGCGCAGGTCGCCGTCGCCCACGGGCGGCCGGTCGGCTACGACGAGGTGCTGGACCTCGCGGTCGCGGGCGACCCGCCGGCGGCGCGGGTGGTCGAGGACGCGGGG
Organism: Cellulomonas pakistanensis; assembly: GCF_016862755.1. GTDB lineage: Bacteria > Actinomycetota > Actinomycetes > Actinomycetales > Cellulomonadaceae > Cellulomonas > Cellulomonas pakistanensis. Next base: position 51,165 of record NZ_BONO01000012.1, read on the forward strand.
CGCGCGCTCGGCCGCCTGGTCGCGGCCGCCGCGAACTTCACGATGCCCGAGCGCGTCGTGCTCGGCGGCGAGGGCGTGCGCCTGGCCGAGGTGGCCCGGGACGCCCTGGTCGCGGGGATGCGGGCGGACCGCGACCCCGAGGCGGCCCTGCCCGACGTCGCGCTGCAGTCGCCGGCGTTCACCGAGTGGGCGCGCGGTGCCGCGGTGATCGCGATCCAGACCTTCGTACTCGGCCGCTGACGTTCGTCCACGCGGCGGGGCCCGCCACCGAGTGTCCAGAAACCGGACCGGTAAGTCCCGGATGTCCAGGCGTTTCTGGACACTCGGTGCATCACCGCCGGCGCCGCCGGACGACGGCGGTCCACGCGCGGTGGGCGCGACGGCCTCGGGGCGGTCGGGACGGCACCTGCGGCGCGTCCGGGAGCGCGCTGCGGGCGTCGGTGAGCACCGCGCGCCGGGACAGCAGCAGCGCGAGCTGGGGCTGGTCGAAGGTCATGGCGTGCCTCCTCGGGATCGGTCGGACCGGCGTCGCGCCGGCCCGCACCCGCCCGACGCACCGCCCCGTGCCGCGGGACACCCCTCGACCGGGGGCCACCGCGGGCCGGATGATGCCGGGGTGTCCTCGTGGGGCGCGCCGGTGCGTCGTGCTGGTGACAGAACGACACCGAGGAGGAGCCATGACGTTCGTGACGTTCGTGCGGGTGGGACCCGATGCCGCGCCCACCGCCGAGGAGGCCGACCCCGCCGCGTGGGTCGAGCGGGCGGACCGCGCCGGCCGGCGGGAGGGGCACCGCCTGGCCGAGGCGGACACCGCCACGACGGTGCGGGTGCGGGACGGGCGCGTGCTCGTGTCCGACGGACCGTTCGCGGAGTACAAGGAGCTGGTCGGCGGCTTCGACGTGCTCGACGTGCCCGACCTGGACGCGGCGGTCGCCCTCGCGGCCGAGCACCCCGCGGCGCGGTTCGGCGCGATCGAGGTCCGGGAGGTGTGGCCGTTCGACGGGTCCGCGGCGGACGGGCACGTGCTCGCGCCGGAGGACGCGGGCGCCGGCCACTACCTGCTGCTGATGGGCGAGGTGCCCGACGGGTCGCCGCACCCGGACGAGCCGCCGACGGCGTGGGCGCGGGTGCACCGCGGCACCGACCTGGGCGGCCACCGGCTGCGCCCGCCCGCCGAGGCCCGGACGGTACGGGTGCGCGACGGCCGGACCGTCGTCGCGCACGGCCCCTACGCCGAGGTCGCGGAGCAGGTGGCCGGGGTCGCGATGATCGCCGCGCCGGACCTGGACGCCGCGCTCGACGCCGCGGCCCGGCACCCGGCCGCCGCGGCCGGCGCCGTCGAGGTCCGGCCGCTCTGGCAGCCGTGACCGCGGTCGACGACGCGCTCGTCCGCGCGTTCCGGGACGAGTGGGGGCGGGTCGTGGCGACGACGATCCGGGTGACGGGCGACTGGGCGCTCGCGGAGGACTGCGCCCAGGACGCGTTCGCCGCGGCGACCCGCACCTGGCCCCGGGACGGCGTGCCCGACCGCCCCGGGGCGTGGCTCACGACGGCGGCGCGCCGCAGCGCCCTGGACCGGCTGCGCCGGGCGGGCACCGAGGCGCGGCGGCTGGCGGAGGTGGCAGCGGCGGTGGCGGTCGACGCGGTGCCCGGTCCGGAGCCGGGCGACCCCCGGGACCTCCCCGACGACCGGCTCGCGCTGATCGCGACCTGCTGCCACCCGGCCCTCGCGCTGGAGGTGCAGGTGGCGCTGACGCTGCGGACCGTGTGCGGGCTGACCGTCGCGGAGATCGGGCGGGTGTTCGGCGCGTCGGAGGCGGCGACCGCCAAGCGGTTGGTCCGCGGTCGCCGGAAGATCGCCGACGCCCGGATCCCGTACCGGGTCCCGCCCGCCGACCGGCTGCCCGAGCGGCTGGACGGGGTGCTCGCGGTGGTCTACCTGCTGTTCTCGGAGGGGTACACCGCGAGCGCCGGGGCCGACCTGCTGCGGCTGCGGCTGTGCGACGAGGCGGTGCGGCTCGCCCGGCTGGTCGCGCGCCTGGTCCCGGACGACCCCGAGGTGCGGGGCTGCCTGGCCCTCGTGCTCCTGCAGGACGCGCGGCGGGCCGCCCGGACGGACGACGCCGGCGACCTGGTGCCGCTGGAGGACCAGGACCGCGGGCGGTGGGACGCCGCGGCCACCGCCGAGGGGCTGGCGGCGCTGGCCGCCGGGGACCGGCTCGTGGCCCGGGGCGGCCGGGCCGGGCCGTACCTGGTGCAGGCGCGGATCGCGGCCGCGCACGCCACGGCGCCGTCGGCGGCGGCCACCGACTGGGCGGCGATCGCGGCGGCGTACCGCGAGCTGCTGCGGCTCGCGCCGTCGCCGTTCGCGGGGCTCGCGGGCGCGGTGGCCACCGGGATGGCCGACGGGCCGGACGCCGGGCTCGCGGCGCTGGACGCGGTGGCGGGCGACGCCCGGCTGGCCGGCAGCCACTACGTCCCGGCGGCGCGGGCGGACCTGCTGCGCCGGGCGGGCCGGGCCGCGGAGGCCGCGGACGGGTACCGGGACGCGCTGGGGCTGGTCCGCAACGAGGCGGAGCGCCGCTACCTCGCGCGCCGGCTGGCCGAGGTCGCGGGAGCGCGGGACGTCGAGCCCGCCCTCAGCCCTCCCGCTCCGGCGACGGGTCCGGGATCTCTCCCGGGCGGTAGCGGGGCAGCCGGCTCGCGGGCAGCACCGCGGTCGCGCTGACCCCGGCGAGCACGAGCAGCCCGAGCCGCAGGGCGTTCAGCCGCGCCTCCTCGTTCAGCGCCACCGCGGCCTCGACCTGCGCGGGGTCGGCGTCCGTCCCGGCGAGGACCTCGCGGAGCTCGTCGTTGCTGACGAAGTTCACGGCGTCCAGGTCGACCTGCGCGACGAGGCCGGGCGGCAGCTCGGGGTGCTCGACCACCGCGCGGCCGACGTTCACCGACAGGATCGTCACCAGCAGCGCGCCGACCAGCGCGGTGCCGACCGCCGAGGCCAGGTTCTGCGTGGTCCCGCGGATCGAGCCGACGTCGCCCGCCAGGTGCTTCGGGACGGCGGTGACCAGCACGTTGAACACCAGGGTCACGAGCGCGCCCTGCCCGACGCCGAACACGAGGAGCCCGAGGACCGTCGGGAGCGTCTCCCAGTTGTTGGTGACCACCAGCGACAGCCACGCGAGCGCGACGGTGGTGAGCGTGAACCCGAAGACGCCGATCACCTTCGGGCTGAACCGGCCGTAGAACCGCACGACCAGGGTCGCCGTGACGAACACCGTGAGGTTGAACGGCATCATCGCGAGCGCCGTGTCGAACGGCGTGCGGCCCTGCACGATCTGGATGTACAGCGGCACGGTGAAGTTGAGCGCGGCCTCCAGCGCGACCACCACGAACATCGCGTAGACGGCGGCGCGCTCGCTCGGCCGGGCGAGCACCCGCAGGTCGACCAGCGGCGTCCGGCCCGACGCGGCGCGTCGGCGGGTCCACCAGAAGAACGTCTGCCCGAGGACCACCCCGGTGACCACGAGCAGCGGCGCGGGCGACACCCCGGCGACGCTGAAGGGCGCGTCGTCCGTGGCCACCAGCGGCCCCCAGGCGTTGAGGTTGTTGAACCCCAGCGTGAGCAGCACGACCGCCAGGCCGATGAGGACGGAGGCGACCAGGTCGATCCGCACCTCGCGGTCCCCGCCGTCGGACCGCAGCCGGGTGCTCAGCACCAGCACGGCGACCGCGAGCGCCAGCACCACCCCGAACACCGGCCGCCAGCCCACGAGCGTCCCGAGCGCGCCGCCGACGAAGAACGCCGTGACCCCGGAGATCGCCCGGGCCGACCCGAGGGAGCCGACCGCGGTCGCCTGCTGCGCCCCGCGGTAGTTCTCGGCGATCAGCGCGACGAGCGACGGCACGATGATCGCCGCGGACGCACCCGCGAGCGCCTGCCCGGCGATCGCCCACCCGACGCTCGGCGACAGGATCATCAGCAGCGCCGACGCCGCGAACGTCGCCACCATGACCCGGAACATCAGCACCCAGCCGACGCGCTGCCCGAGCTTCGCGCCGGTCATCACCAGGGCCGCGACCGTCAGGCCGTAGACGACGATCGTCGAGCCGACGACGGTCGGCGGGACCCCGAAGTCCTCGACCATGCCGCCCAGGGAGACGGGCAGGGCGGCGACGTTGAACGACATGAGGACCTGCGCCAGGAACAGGCTCGCCATCGGCACCCAGGACCGGCGCTCCTCGGCCGTCGTCGCGCCACGGGTCTCGGTGCTCGTCATGCGGGGGTCCTCCGGTCGGCGGCGTGGGCGGCGGACGCGAACACGTTGAGGCCGAGCGTGCGGCTGAGGTGCGCCGTCGCCAGCCGGCCGCGCACGCTGTTCCCGGCCGGGTCGATCGGCGGGGAGAACGTGCCGATCGCGCCCTTGCCCGGGGCGATCGCGACGATCCCGCCCGAGACGCCGGACTTGGCCGGGACCCCGATCTCGAACAGCCACTCCCCCGACCGCTCGTACATGCCGGTCGCGGCCAGCACCGCCAGCGTGTCGCGGCAGACCTGCGCGGAGACGACGCGCTCGCCGGTGACCGGGTGCACGCCGCCGTCCGCGAGCGTCGCGCCCATCACGGCGAGGTCGCGCGCGGTGACCCGGATCGCGCACTGGCGGGTGTAGACGTCGACGACCTCGAGCGGGTCGGCGTCGATGCGCCCGTAGCTCTCCAGCAGCCGGGCGATCGCGCGGTTGCGCTGGTTGGTCGCCGCCTCGGACTCGTAGACCACCGGGTCGACCTCGAGCGTGCGGCCGGCGAACCGCGCCAGGCCCGCGGCGAGGTGCGCCCACTGCTCGTCGGGCGTGCCGCCGGGCAGCAGCGCCGTCGTGGCGATCGCCCCGGCGTTGACCATCGGGTTCATCGGGTGCCCGTCGTTCAGCTCGACCGCGATGACCGAGTTGAACGGGAGCCCGGTGTTGTTCACGCCGACCCGGTCGCGCACCACCTCGTGCCCGTACGCCTCGCAGACCAGCGCGTAGACGAACGCCTTGGAGATCGACTGGATGGTGAACGCCGCGTCCGCATCGCCCGCGGCGTGCAGATCGCCCGAGGTCTCCGCGACGACGACGCCGAACAGCCGCGGGTCCGCCTCGGCCAGCACGGGGATGTAGTCGGCCACGGCCCCCTCGGCGCGGTCGCGGTGGCGGGCGTGCGCCTCCTGCACCAGCTCCTCGACCCGGTCCCAGCCGGGCAGCCGCCCGGTCGAGACCGCCTGCGCCACGTCGCCGACCTCGTCGCTCACGCGCCCTCCGCCCGTCGCCTGCCCCGCGGCCGATCGTGGCACGCGGCCCGCCGGACGTACAGGGCGTCCTCGCGCCCGCTCGGCGTGCGGTCCCGTGGCGCGCGCGTAGCGTGGCGGTGACGCGCGGCCGCGTCGCCCGCGGCCGTCACCGTTCGATCGAGGGAGACCGGCATGACCACCACCCCCGACCCCCGGCACGAGCACACCGGGACGCCGAGCGAGCCGCCGACGCGCCCGTCGAGCCCGGGCCCCGACCCGGACGACGTCAACCAGCCGGACGAGGCCGCGCACCCGACGCACGGCACCGGCGCGGCGACGGGCGCGGGCACGGGCACGGGCACGGGCACGACGCAGCCGACCAGCCCCGGCCCGGACCCGGACGACATCAACCGCTGACGCCGGCCGAGGCGCACGAGACACGTCGAGGGTGCCCACACTGAGGGCACCCTCGACGTGTCTCGTGCACCCGCGCGGGACGCCCGCCGGAACCGATCGGGGCGCTCGCGCGTTCGAGACAGGACGAAAGCCGCGGATCGCCCGCGCGCACGCCCCCGGCGCGCGCCGCCGGCTCGTGGTCCCCCGACGATGCGATCCTGGAGTCCACCGCCGTGAGCACCACCCTGCCGGCCGCCGCCCTCGCGCCCGCCCGCACCCCCGCCGCCGTCGACCCGGCGACCGGCCACGAGTACGAGGGCTTCATCGGCTGGGTCCTCGACCTCATGGAGACGCTGGGCGAGGTCGGCGTCGGCGCGGCCGTCTTCATCGAGACGTTCGTGCCGCCCATCCCGTCCGAGGCGGTCCTGCCCGGCGCCGGGTTCCTCGCCTACGACGGCCGGATGAACCTGTGGTGGGCGATCCTCGCCGCCACCGCCGGCGCGATCCTCGGCGCCTGGATCTGGTGGCTCCTCGGCGCCTGGCTCGGCCGGGACCGCACGCGCGCCCTGGTCGCGCGGATCCCGCTGCTCGACGCCGAGGACTTCGACAAGGCCGAGCGGTTCTTCGTCCGGTGGGGCCCGGTCGCGGTGCTCGTCGGGCGGTGCGTGCCGCTGGTGCGGAGCTTCATCTCCATCCCCGCCGGCATCGAGCGGATGCCGTTCTGGGCGTTCACCGCGTACACCGCGATCGGGTCGGCCGTCTGGAACGCCATCTGGATCGGGCTCGGGTACGCCTTCGGCCCCGCGATCCGGCCGGTGCTGGCGGAGTGGAGCGGCGTGCTGTCGAACGCCGTCCTCGTCGCCATCGCGGCGGCGTGCCTGTGGTTCGTGGTCGCGCGGCTGCGGAAGCTGCGGCGGCTGCGCCGCGAGCGCGAGGCCGACCCGGCGGTCGCCGGGGACTGAACGCCGCCGGGCCGCGGCCCCGCGTCAGCCGGGAGCCCCGGCCGCCGCGGCGCTGCCGTCCGGGTCGAACCGGTACCCCATCCCCTGCTCGGTCAGCAGGTACCGCGGCCGGGCGGGCTCGGGCTCGAGCTTCTTGCGCAGCTGCGACAGGTACAGCCGCAGGTAGCCGGAGCTGGTCACGTGCGTGGCGCCCCAGATCTCCGACAGGATCGTCTGCCGCGTGACGAGCCGCCCCGGGTGCCGCACCAGGATCTCCAGCACCTGCCACTCGGTCGGCGTCAGGTGCACGGCGCCCGCCCCGGCGCGCGTGACCAGCCGGCGCGCCAGGTCGACCGTGACGTCGCCGAAGGTCACCGTCGGGCCCTCGTCGCCCTCCGCGGGCGTCGAGCGCCGGCCGAGGGCCCGCAGCCGCGCGAGCAGCTCCTCGAGGTCGAACGGCTTGGTGACGTAGTCATCGGCACCGGCGTCGAGCGCCTCCACCGTGTCGTCCGACCCCGTCCGGCCCGAGACGACGAGGACCGGCGCCTGCGTCCAGCCGCGCAGGGACTGGATCAGGGCGATGCCGTCGACCCGCGGCATCCCGAGGTCGACCAGGTACAGGTCGGGCCGGTGCGCGGCGGCCTGGGCGATCGCCTCGGCCCCGTCGGACGCGGTGAGCACGGTGTACCCGCGGGCGCGCAGGGTGATGCGCAGGGCGCGCAGGATCTGGGCGTCGTCGTCGGCGATCAGGATCTTCACGGCCGGCCCGCCCCCGCGCCCGTGCCCGCGCTCGCGCCCGCGCCCGCCGTCGGCAGGCTCACGACCATCGTCAGCCCGCCCCCGGGGGTGTCCTCGGGCGTCAGCGTCCCGCCCATCCCCTCGGTGAACCCGCGGGACAGCGCGAGCCCGAGGCCGAGCCCGGTCGTGTTGTCGGTGTCGCCCAGCCGCTGGAACGGCAGGAACAGGTCCGGCCACCGCTCCGCCGCCACGCCGGGCCCGTGGTCGACGACGCGGATCTCGACCCGGTCGCCGAACGCGCTGGTGGTCAGGCGCGGCCGGCAGCCCGCCGGGCTGAGCTGCACCGCGTTGGCGAGCACGTTCACCACGACCCGGCGCAGCAGGGCGGCGTCGGCGACCACGCGGGGCAGGTCGGGGTCGAGGTCCAGCTCGACGTCGTCCGGGCCGAGGTGCAGCTCGTCGAGCGCGGGCAGGATCACCTCGTCGACGTCGGTCGCCGTGCACGAGACGCCGAGCACGCCCGCCTGCACCCTGCTGACGTCGAGCAGGTCCGTGACCAGGGCGGTGAGCGTGTCGACGCTCTCGGCCGCGGTGGCGAGCAGCTCCGCGCGGTCGGCGGGCGACCACTCGACGTCGTCCGCGCGGAGGCTGCTGATCGCGGTGGCGGCGGCGGTGAGCGGCCGGCGCAGGTCGTGGCTGACCGCGGACAGCAGCGCGCTGCGCACCTGGTCGGTCTCCAGCAGCGGCGCGATCTCGCTCGCGGTCGCGGTCAGCCGCTCGTGCTCGAGCGCGGCGGCGGCCTGCGTGACCACCACCGGGAGCAGCCGGCTCGCGGACCGGTCGAGCGGCGGGCCGTGCAGCTCCAGCACGGCGTCGTCGGCGACCGGCACCACCGTCGGCGGCCGCGTCCCCGCGGGCTCGCCCTTCTCCACCCGCAGCGCGTCGCCGACCCGCAGCCGGACCGCGTCCAGCGCGAACGCCTCCCGGGTGCGGGCGAGCAGCGCGCCGAGCGCGTCCTGCCCGCGCAGCACGCCGCCGGCGATCCCGATGAGCATCTCGGACTCCGCGGCCGCGCGGCGGGCGACCCGGCTGCGGCGGGCCGCCTGGTCCACGACGAGGCTGACCAGCGCACCGTTGGCCACGTACAGCGCGAGCGCCAGCACGTGCACCGGCTCCGTGACGGTCACCGTGTGCACCGGCTCGACGAACACGTAGTTCAGCGTGAGCCCCGACATCAGCGCGGTGAACAGCGCCGGCCACAGCCCGCCCACCAGCGCGATGACGACGACCAGCAGCTGGTAGGCCAGCACGTCGCTCGCCAGCGACTGCTCGCTGCGCGCCGCGACCAGCCCCCAGGTCAGCAGCGGACCGCCGACCAGCGCCAGGAGGAACCCCAGCACCCGGCGCCGGACGGTGAGCGCGCCGGTGAGCCGGGGCAGCGCGAGTCGGGCGCCGGCGGCGGCGTGGTTGACGATGTGCACGTCGATGGCGCCGGCCTGCCGGATGACGGTCTGCCCGATGCCGGGGCCGGTCAGCGCCGCCTTGAGCCAGCTGCGCCGGCTGAGGCCGATGACGAGCTGGCTGGCGTTCTGCCCGCGCGCGAAGGTGACCAGGGCGTCCGGCACGTCCTCGCCGACGACCTGGTGGAACGTGCCGCCGAGCTGCTCGGTCAGCGCGGCCTGCGCGACGAGCGCCCCCGGGTTGCTGTCCCGCAGCCCGGTCTGGGCGCTGACGTGCACGGCGAGCAGCTCGCCGCCGGCCGACCGCGCCGCGATCCGGGCCCCGCGGCGCAGCAGGGTCTCCCCCTCGGGCCCGCCGGTCAGCGCGACCACCACCCGCTCGCGCGCCTCCCACGGCGCCTCGATCGCGTGCTCCGCGCGGTAGGTGCGCAGCGCGGAGTCGACCTCGTCGGCGAGCCACAGCAGCGCCAGCTCGCGCAGCGCCGTGAGGTTGCCCAGCCGGAAGTAGTTCGACAGCGCCGCGTCCACCCGCTCGGCGGGGTAGACGTTGCCCTCGGCCAGGCGGTCCCGCAGCGACTGCGGCGCCAGGTCGACGAGCTCGACGTCGTCGGCGGCGCGCAGGACCGCGTCGGGCACGGTCTCCCGCTGCGGCGCCCCGGTGATGGTCCGGACGACGTCGTTGAGCGACTCGATGTGCTGGATGTTCACCGTCGTGACGACGTGGATGCCGGCGTCGAGCAGCTCGGCGACGTCCTGCCAGCGCTTCTCGTGCCGGGAGCCGGGCGCGTTGGTGTGCGCGAACTCGTCGACCAGCGCGACCGTCGGCCGCCGGGCCAGCACCGCGTCCAGGTCCATCTCGGACAGCCGCACGCCGCGGTGCTCGATCTCGGCGCGCGGCACGACCTCCAGGCCGTCGAGCAGCGCGGCCGTGGCGGGGCGGCCGTGGGTCTCCACGACCGCGACCACCACGTCCTTGCCGTCGCGCCGCATGTCCCGTCCCGCCTCGAGCATCGCGAAGGTCTTCCCGACGCCCGGGGCGGCGCCGAGCAGGACGCGCAGCCGGCCCCTGTGCACGCGCCTCAGCCCGCCAGCCGGTCGAGCGCGAGGTTGACCTCGAGGACGTTCACGCCGGCCTGACCCAGGAACCCGAGGTCCGGGCCGGTGGTGGCGCCGGCGACCAGCCCGCGGACCTCGTCCTCGGACAGCCCGCGCTCGGCGGCGACGCGCGGCACCTGCAGGTCGGCGTACTCGGGGCTGATGTGCGGGTCGAGGCCCGAGCCGGACGCGGTGAGGGCGTCGGCCGGCACGGCGGCCGGGTCGACCCCCTCCAGGGCGGCGACCGCCGCGCGGCGGTCCTCGATCGCGGCCACCAGGTCGGCGTTCTCCGGGCCCAGGTTCGAGCCGGACGACGCGGCGGCGTCGTACCCGTCGCCGGCCGCGGACGGCCGGGACTGGAAGTAGGCCGGCAGCGCGGCGCCGTCGGCGTCCGCGAAGGACTGGCCGATCAGGGACGACCCGACGACGGTGCCGTCGGCGCCGGTGACCAGCGACCCGTCGGCGCGGGCCGGCAGCAGCCGCCCGAGCCCGGTGACGAGCAGCGGGTACGCGATCCCGAGGACCGCGGTGAGGACCAGCATCGCCCGGAGGGCGACGCCCAGGTGCGACCAGGTGGTGCGGGGAGAGCTCATGGTTCCGTCTCCTAGGGTCGGTCAGAAGCCGGGCAGCAGGCTGACGACCAGGTCGATCAGCTTGATGCCGAGGAAGGGGGCGACGACGCCGCCGAGCCCGTAGACGAGCAGGTTGCGCCCGAGGACCGACGAGGCGGCCGCGGCGCGGTACGTCACGCCGCGCAGGGACAGCGGGATCAGCACGACGATCACGAGGGCGTTGAACACGATCGCCGAGAGGATCGCGGACGCCGGCGACGACAGCTGCATGACGTTGAGCGCCGCGAGCCCGGGGAACACCCCGGCGAACAGCGCCGGGATGATCGCGAAGTACTTGGCGACGTCGTTCGCGATGGAGAACGTGGTGAGCGCGCCCCGGGTGATGAGCAGCTGCTTGCCGATGCGGACGATGTCGATCAGCTTGGTCGGGTCCGAGTCGAGGTCGACCATGTTCCCGGCCTCCTTGGCGGCCGAGGTGCCGGTGTTCATCGCGACGCCGACGTCCGCCTGCGCGAGCGCGGGGGCGTCGTTGGTGCCGTCGCCGGTCATCGCGACGAGGTTGCCGCCCTCCTGCTCGCGCTTGATGAGCGCGAGCTTGTCCTCCGGGGTGGCCTCGGCGAGGAAGTCGTCGACGCCGGCCTCGGCCGCGATGGCCTTCGCGGTGAGCGGGTTGTCGCCCGTGATCATCACCGTGCGGATGCCCATCGCGCGCAGCTCGGCGAACCGCTCGGACAGGCCGTCCTTGACGACGTCCTTGAGGTGCACGACGCCCAGCACCCGGCCGCGGCCGGACCAGTCCTTCGCGGCGACGACCAGCGGGGTGCCGCCCTCGGAGGAGATGCGCTCCACGTGCCCGTCGAGCTCGCGCCGGACGGGGCCGGGCAGCGCGCCCTCCTCCTCGAGCCACGCGACGACGGCCGAGCCGGCGCCCTTGCGGATCCGGGTGACGTCCGGCAGGTCGACGCCGCTCATCCGGGTCTGCGCGGTGAACGGGACGACCTCGGTGCCGGCCGCCACGGTCGCGGCGTCGCCCGCCACGCCCTGGTCCGCCGCGAGGTCGACGATGGACTTCCCCTCCGGCGTCGGGTCGGCCGCCGAGGCCTGCGCGGCGGACCGCACGAGGTCGTGGGCGTCGACGCCGGCCAGCGGGAAGAACGCGACCGCGCGCCGGTTGCCGTAGGTGATGGTGCCGGTCTTGTCGAGCAGCAGGGTCGTCACGTCGCCCGCCGCCTCGACCGCACGGCCCGACATCGCCAGCACGTTGCGCTGCACCAGCCGGTCCATGCCGGCGATGCCGATCGCCGACAGCAGCGCGCCGATCGTCGTCGGGATGAGGCAGACCAGCAGCGCGACGAGCACCGGCACGCTCACCGCGGCGCCGGAGTAGCCGGCGATCGGGTTGAGCGTCAGGGCCACGACCACGAAGACGACCGACAGCGACGCGAGCAGGATGTTGAGCGCGATCTCGTTCGGCGTCTTCTGCCGCGCGGCGCCCTCGACCAGGGCGATCATCCGGTCCACGAACGTCTCGCCGGGCTTCGAGGTGATCCGCACGACGATCCGGTCCGACAGCACCCGGGTGCCGCCGGTGACGGCCGAGCGGTCGCCGCCGGACTCGCGGACCACGGGGGCGGACTCGCCGGTGATGGCCGACTCGTCCACCGAGGCGATGCCGTGCACGATGTCGCCGTCGCCCGGGATCAGCTCCCCGGCGGTCACGACCACCACGTCGCCGAGGGTCAGGTCCGGCGAGGCCACCGACCGGGTGCGGGCGCGCTCGGCGCCCGGGTCGCGCGCCGGGTCGTAGCCGTCGACCACCGTGGCCGTCGTGCTGGACCGGGTCTGGCGCAGGCTGTCGGCCTGGGCCTTGCCGCGGCCCTCGGCGACGGCCTCGGCGAGGTTCGCGAACAGCACCGTGAGCCAGAGCCACACGGCGATGCCCGCCGTGAACGTCACGGGGGTGTCGGTCCCGCCGGACCGCTCGGGGCCGCCCGTGAACGGCTCGGCGACCGCGAGCACCGTGGTGAGCACGGCGCCGACCTCGACGACGAACATCACCGGGTTGTGCCACATGAGGCGCGGGTCGAGCTTGCGGAACGTCTCGGGCAGCGCCTCGCGGAGCTGGCGGAGGCTGAACGCGCGCCGCGGCGCGGAGGTGTCGTGCTCGGGAGCCGGGGCGGTCGCGGTCGGGCCGGCCGGCGTGGTGAGGGTGGACATGCGGTTCACAGACCTTCCGCCAGGGGACCCAGCGCGAGAACGGGGAAGTAGGTCAGGGCGGTCACCACGACGGTGACGCCCGTGAGCAGGCCGACGAACAGCGGCCGGTGCGTGGGCAGCGTGCCGGCGGTCGCCGGGACCTTGTCCTGCGCGGCGAGCGAGCCGGCCAGCGCGAGCACCAGCACGATCGGCACGAACCGGCCGAGCAGCATCGCGACGCCGAGCGCGGTGTTGAACCACGGGGTGTTCGCGGTCAGCCCGGCGAACGCCGAGCCGTTGTTGTTCGCCGCGGAGGTGAACGCGTAGAGCACCTCGGAGAAGCCGTGCACGCCCGGGTTCCAGATCGACGTCGCCTCGACGTCGGCCCGCACCGCGGGGATCGCGAACGACAGGGCCGTGCCCGCCAGCACCAGCGTCGGGGTCACGAGGATGTACAGCGAGGCGAGCTTGATCTCGCGCGGGCCGATCTTCTTGCCCAGGTACTCCGGCGTCCGGCCGACCATCAGCCCGCCGACGAACACCGCGAGGACGGCCAGCACGAGCATCCCGTACAGGCCGGAGCCGACGCCGCCGGGGGCGATCTCGCCGAGCATCATGTTGAGCATCGGGAACAGCCCGCCCAGCGCGGTGAACGAGTCGTGCATGCCGTTGACCGCGCCGGTCGAGGTCAGCGTGCTGACGCTGCCGAACAGCGTCGTGGCGGCGATGCCGAACCGCTGCTCCTTGCCCTCCATCGCGGCGCCCGCCAGCTCCGGGGCCGTGCCCATCCCCCGCGACTCGACGACCGTCAGGAGCACGAGGCTGGTCACGAAGATCGTGACCATCGCGCCGAGGATCGCGTAGCCCTGCTTGTGCGAGCCGACCATGCGGCCGAACGTGCGCGGCAGCGAGAACGGGATCGCGAGCATGAGCAGGACCTGGAACAGGCTGGTCCAGCCGCTCGGGTTCTCGAACGGGTGCGCCGAGTTGGCGTTGAAGAAGCCGCCGCCGTTCGTGCCGAGCAGCTTGATGGCCTCCTGCGAGGCGACCGGCCCGCCGGGCACCGACTGCGTGCCGCCCGCGAGGGTCGTGACGTCGGTGAAGCCGGCCCAGTTCTGGATCACGCCGCCGGCGATCAGCACGACCGCGGCCAGCACCGAGACCGGCAGCAGGACCCGCAGCGTGCCGCGGGTGAGGTCGACCCAGAAGTTGCCGATCGTGCCCGTGCGGCGGCGGGCGAACCCGCGCACCAGCGCCACCGCGACGGCCATGCCGACCGCGGCGGACACGAAGTTCTGCACCGCCAGGCCGAGCGCCTGCACCGCGTAGCCGAGCGTGACGTCCGGGGAGTACGACTGCCAGTTCGTGTTGGTCACGAACGACACGGCGGTGTTGAACGACAGGTGCTCCCCCGGCGCCGGCAGGCCGAGGTCCCAGGGCAGCCAGGCCTGCATCCGCTGCAGCGCGTACACCAGCAGGACGCCGACCAGCGAGAACGCCAGCACGCTGCGCACGTACGAGCGCCACGACTGCTCCGAGCGGGAGTCCACGCCGATCAGCCGGTAGAGGCCGCGCTCGACCCGCAGGTCCCGCGCGGACGTGTAGACGTGCGCCAGGTAGTCGCCGAGGGGGCGGTACAGGGCCGCCAGGACCCCGGCCGCGAGCAGGACCTGCGCGACGGCCGTCCACGCGGCCATCAGAACCGCTCCGGCTTCACGAGCGCCCACACCAGGTAGCCGACCGCGGCGACGCCGAGCGCCGCCGCGACCAGGTCGAGCACGATCACAGCTTCTCGACCCCCGCGGCGACGGCGCCCACGAGCGCGAACAGGGCGACCACGGTCACCACGAACACCAGGTCCAGCACGAGGGGGCTCCCTTCGCGACGAGCCGCAGCGCCCGGGTCGGGCGGCGCGGCGGCCCTCCGCGTCCGGCGGGGGCCGTGGACCATCTGACGCCCCGGCGGGAGCGCCGGCGGCGATCCTGACGGTTCCCATACGGGCACGGGCGCGGTCCTGACGGGATCCGTGCGCGCGGGGTCGTCCGCCACTCGTCCGGGCGACGGGCCCGTCCCGTCGGGGCCGGGCTCGCCGGTTCGCCCCAATAGTCCGTTTGATCCCATCCGCGCCCCCGGTCGCTCCGAACCCCGTCCATGGCGACCACCCCCTCGGCGACGACCTCGGCCACGGACGCACGCCCCCCGGCGACCCGAGCGTCGAGGCGCCGCGCGACCCTCCGGTCCCTCGTGGCGTTCGGCGGCGTGGGCGCCGTCGCCTTCGTCGTCGACGTCGGCGTCTACAACCTGCTGCGCGCCACGGTGCTGGAGGAGTCGCCGATCTGGTCGAAGGTCGCCTCGGTGACGGTCGCGACCACCGTGGCCTGGCTGGGCAACCGCACGCTGGCGTTCCGGGACCGTCGCGGCGGCCCCGTCGCCCACGAGGCGCTGCTGTTCGCGGCGACGAACGTCGTCGGCCTGCTCGCCTCGGCGGCGTGCCTGTTCGTCTCGCACTACGTCCTGGGCCTGACGTCGCAGCTCGCGGACAACGTCGCGGGCAACGTCGTCGGAGTCGGGCTGGGCACCGTCGTCCGGTACGTCGGCTACCGCGCGATCGTGTTCCGCGGACCGCCGGTCGGAATAAATCCGACAAATAACCCATCCGGGCGCCTGCCGGCTCCGAACCCCCGCTGAGAACGCCGTCGGCACGGCCCCCGCGACCGTGTCCCGGACCCAGCCATCACGACCGACCGGACCACCCGAGGAGCGCGATGACCCTGAGCACCCGGACCGCGGGACCCCTGCTGACCACCGCCCGACCCGGCGCCGCCGAGCCCGGTCCCCTGCTGACCCCCGAACCCGCGGCGCCGGCGCCGGTCGCGCCCGAACCCGTCGACAGCGGTGCCGTGCCGGCGCCCGGGACGGCGAGCGGGCTCCTCCCCGAGTGGTCCCCCGGCGAGTGGCTCGGCTACGGCGCGATCGCCCTGGTCGCGCTGGCCCTCACCGCCGTCGCGCTCACCACGCTGTGGTGGATGCTGCACGCCTGGCGCGACGCGCAGGCGCTCACCGCCACCCGCTTCTCCGAGACCCCGCGCCGCGCGGCCCACCGGTTCACCCTGCTGGTCCCGGCCCGGCACGAGGAAGAGGTGCTGGGCCAGACGCTCGACCGCCTGGCGACGCAGTCGCACCCCGACCTGGAGATCATCGCGATCGTCGGGCACGACGACCCGGGCACCGAGCTGGTCGCCCGGGAGGCCGCCGCCCGGCACCCCGGACTGATCCGGGTCGTCGTGGACGACAGCGTGCCGAAGAACAAGCCGAAGGCGTTGAACCTGGCGCTCACCGTGTCGACCGGCGACGTGATCGGCGTCTTCGACGCCGAGGACGAGGTGCACCCGCGCCTGCTCGAGCTCGTGGACACCCGGTTCCAGGAGACCGGCGCCGACGTGGTCCAGGGCGGCGTGCAGCTGATGAACTTCCAGTCGACCTGGTGGTCGCTGCGCAACGTGCTGGAGTACTACTTCTGGTTCCGGTCCCGCCTGCACTTCCACGCGCGCTCGCGGTTCATCCCGCTCGGCGGCAACACGGTGTTCGTGCGCCGGGAGTGGCTGGACTGGTCGGACGGCTGGGACGACGCCTGCCTCGCCGAGGACTGCGAGCTCGGCGTCCGGCTGTCCAGCGCCGGAGCCCGCGTGGTCGTCGCCTACTCGCCCGACGTCGTGACCCGCGAGGAGACCCCGGGGACGTTCGTCAGCCTGTTCAAGCAGCGCACCCGGTGGAACCAGGGCTTCCTGCAGGTGCTGGCCAAGGGCGAGTGGCGCTCGCTGCCGACGTGGCGACAGCGCGGCTTCGCGCGGTACCTGCTGTCGATGCCGTTCCTGCAGGCGGCGACCGGGCTGCTCGTCCCGGTGTCCGTCGCCGTGGCCCTGCTGGTCAAGGTGCCCACTCCGCTCGCGCTGCTCACGTTCCTGCCGCTGGTGCCGACCGTCGTCACGGTCGCCGTCGAGGTCGCCGGCCTCACCGAGTTCGGCCGGCTGTACGGCCGCCGACCGCGGGTGCGGGACTACCTCCGCCTGGTCCTCGGCACCTTCCCCTTCCAGGTGTTCCTCGCCGCGGCCGCCGTCCGGGCCGTCCTCCGCCAGCTCAGGGGCGAGAACAGCTGGGAGAAGACCGAGCACACCGGCGCGCACCGCGACGCCGCGGTCGCACCGACCCGCTCCGAGCGGGCCGCCGTCGCCGCCGGTGCGACCCGCCCGACCACGGAGGTCGCCCGATGACCAGCACGCTGCAACGACCCCCGGTCCGGCCCGAGCCGCCCGAGGCCGCCCCCGCCCCTCGCCCCCGCCGCGCCACCCGCGCGCGACTGCGCGCCCGCGCGCTGAACTACGCCTGGCTGGCGCCGGCGCTGGTGCTGTCGGCGGTCGTGCAGCTCGTCAACCTCGGGGGCTCCCCGCAGCGGATCGACGACGAGGGCACCTACACCGCGCAGGCCTGGGCGATCGGCGCGTTCGGCGAGATCGCGCACTACACCTACTGGTACGACCACCCGCCGGTCGGCTGGATCCAGATCGCCGGGTGGACCGGGCTGACCGGCGCCTTCGACCGGTACGACGTCGCGGTGCTGGCCGGGCGCGAGGCGATGGTGGCGTTCACGCTCGCGGCCGCCGCGCTGCTGTGGGCCCTCGCGCGCCGCCTCGGCCTCGGCCGCCCGGCCGCGACGGCCGCGCTGCTGGTGTTCACGCTGTCGCCGCTGGCGCTGCAGTTCCACCGCTCGGTCTACCTGGACAACGTGGCGACCCCGTGGCTGCTCGGCGCGTTCCTGCTGGCGACGGCCCGGCGCAACCAGCTGGCCGCGCACGCCGGCGCCGCGGCCGCGTTCGGCGTCGCGGTGCTCAGCAAGGAGACCTTCCTGCTGGCGCTGCCGCTGCTGGCGTGGCTGCTGTGGCGGTACGCCGCCCCGAGCACCCGCCGGTACACGCTCACCGTCGCGAGCAGCGTGCTCGTGCTGATCGGGGCCTCCTACCTGGTGCTCGCCACGGTCAAGGGCGAGCTGCTGCCGGGCGCCGACCGGGTGAGCCTGGTCGACGGCGTGATGTTCCAGCTGGCCGACCGGGACTCGAGCGGCTCGCCGCTCGACGCCGGGAGCCTGGTCAGCCGGACGCTCGGCCAGTGGTGGCAGCTCGACCCCGTGCTGATCGTCGCCGGGCTGGTCTCCGGGGTGGCCGCCCTGGCCGTGCGCCGGCTGCGCCCGTTCGCGCTCCTGCTGCTCGGCCTGACCGCCGTGCTGCTCCGACCGGGCGGGTACGTGCCGGTGCCCTACGTGATCGTGCTGCTGCCGCTGGCGGCGCTCCTGGTCGCGGGCGTCACCGACGCCGCGGTCCGCCGGGTGCGGCACCCCCGGGGCACCGGGACCGCCGGCCGCGGCCTGCGGCTGGCGTGGGTGGCCGGCGTGGCCGCCGCGGCCGTCGTCGCCGTCCCGCTGTGGGGCGGGCAGCTGCGCGGGTTCCTCCGAGCGGACCTCGACGAGCCGATGCGTCAGGCGCAGGACTGGGTCGAGACGAACGTGCCGCGCGGCAGCACCCTGGTCGTCGACGACGCCATGTGGGTCGACCTGGTGCGCGCGGGCTTCGACCGGGACGACGTGCTCTGGTACTACAAGGTCGACACGGACCCGGCCGTCGCCGCGCTGCTGCCGAACGGCTGGCAGGACGTCGACTACGTGATCACGACCGACTCGATGCGCACGTTCCCCACCGCGTTCCCGCAGGTGAGCGAGACGATCGCGAACTCGCAGGTGGTCGCCAGCTTCGGCGAGGGCTCGACGCAGGTCGACGTCCGCCGCGTCGACCCCGCCGGGCTCGCGAGCGCCGACGCCACCACCGCCGCCTCGCGGGAGGCCCGGGCACGCGCCGGCGCCGACCTCGCCCGCAACCCGGGCCTGACGCTGCAGGGCGACACCCGGGCGCTGCTCGAGTCGGGGATGGTCGACTCGCGCATCCTGCTCGCGCTGGCGTCCCGGCTGCAGACGGCCGACGTGACGGTCGCCGACTTCCCGATCAGCCTCGGCGAGGGCGACGCGGTCCGGCGCCAGGTCCTGGTGACGGCCGAGGACGGGTCGGCGGCCGGCGCGACCACCGCCGCCTGGTTCGCCGACCTCGACGGCCCGGCCGCGCCCGACGCCTCGGCCGTCGCGGACGGGGGTGTGCGCGTCACCTACTCGGTCGCCGAGCCGGCCGGGCTGCTGCCGGGCGTCGGCTGAGCGCCCCGCCCGTCCCCGACCACCCCGCAGGACCGCCCGACGGCACGGACCCGTGCCGCCCCACGGAAGGACACCGCATGACCTCGACGCACCTGCCCACCGCCCTGGCCCCCGCCCCGCGCACCCGGCGCACCCTGGGGGGCGCCGCGGCCGCCGTCCTCGTCGGCGGCCTCGCCCTGACCGGCGCCGCCACGGCGCAGGCCGCCCCCGCGCCCCCCGAGCCCACCGCGACCGACGGCTGGGCGCGGGTGGCCCACCTGTCCCCCGACACCAAGGCCGTCGACGTCGAGCTCACGGCCCTGGCGGGGGGCGCCGTCCTCTACGAGCTGGAGGACGTCGCCTACGGCCAGGTCTCGGACTACCTGACGTTGCCCGCCGGGACGTACGTGGTGTCGATGGTGCCGTCCGACGCGCCGGAGGGCACCGACCCGGCCATCGAGCAGTCGCTCACCGTGACGCCCGGCGAACCGGTCACCGTCGCCGCGTACGGCCGGAACGCCGCCCTGCGCACCGCGGTGTACGAGGACGACCTCACGAACCCGGCCGACGGCGAGTCCCGGATCCGGGTGGTCCAGGCCTCGACGGTCGCGGACAGCGTGGACGTCACGACGTCGACAGGCACGGTGGTCACCGAGGGCGCCACGCCCGGTGCGGCCACGGGGTACGCGACCGTGCCCGCGGGGGCGTGGACGCTCGAGCTGGGCGGCGACGCCTCCGGCACCGCGCAGGTCGACCTGGCCGGCGGAACCGTGAGCACGCTGCTCGTGCTGGACACCGCCGACCGGTCGCAGACCGTCGCGGTCGTGCTGGACGCCGCCGCACCCGGGGCGACGCCCGCCGAGGGCGTCGACACGGGAGGCGGCTGGGGCGCCGCGACGCCGACCACCACCCCCGCCCCGCTCCCCGTCGCGCTGACCGCCTGCGCGGGGCTGCTCGGGGCCGGGGGCGTGGTGCTCGCCCTCCGCCGGGTCGCGACCGCGGCCGCGGAGGCGAAGGGCGGGTCGGGCCGGTGAGCCGCCGCCTGCAGCTGCTCGTGATCGTGCTGCTCGCCGCGGCGCTCGTCGGGACCGCCGTGGCGCTCGGGACGCGGGACGGCGCGCCGCCGGGCGCCGCCCCGGACGACGCGCCCGCCCCGTCCGCCCCGTCCGCCGTCCCTGCGACGCGCACCGCGCCCGAGGCCGCGCACGAGTTCCTCGCGAGCTGGGTCGACGACGGCCGCGTGGTGCGCCGCGACCAGGGCGGCGACACGGTCTCCGAGGGCCAGGCGTACGGCCTGCTGCTCGCGGTGGTCGCCGACGACCGGACCGCGTTCGACGAGATCTGGGGGTGGACCTCCGAGCACCTGGTGCGCGCCGACGGCCTCCTCGCCTGGCGGTGGGACGACGGCGCGGTGGTCGACGAGGAGCCGGCCTCCGACGCCGACCTCGACGCGGCCCGGGCCCTGGTGCTCGCGGGTGCGGCGTGGGACGAGCCCGCGTACACCGAGGCCGGCACCTCGCTGGCCGCCGACGTCGCGGACCGGATGACCGTCGGGACCGCCCTCGGCCGGGTGCTCGCACCGGGCGTGTGGGCGACGGCCGCCGACCCCTACGGCTACAACCCCTCGTACGCCTCGCCGGCCGCCTACGCGGTGCTCGGCGACGCGACGGGCGACCCCCGCTGGGCGGAGCTCGCGTCGGGGTCCGCCGCGACCACCGCGGCCCTGCTCGACGTCAGCGCGTTGCCGCCGGACTGGGCCCAGGTGCACGGTGACGGCACGGTCGAGGCCATGCCGGGGGCCGCCGGCACCGGCCAGTCGGTCCGGTACGGCTACGACGCGGCGCGGCTGCCGGTCCGGTACGCCGAGTCGTGCGCGCCGGAGGACACCGCGCTCGCCGCGCGCCTCGCCGGCCCCCTGGGCTCCGGGGACGACTCCCTGCCTGCCGAGCTGGACCTCGGGGGCACCGCCCTCGAGGGCTCCGAGGCCGGGCACCCGGTGGCCTGGGTCGGGCGCGCCGCCGCCCGCGCTGCCGACGGCGACGTGATCGGCGCCGCGGACGACCTGGACCGCGCGGACCGCGCCGCGCAGGCGGCCCCCACGTACTACGGCGCCGCCTGGGCGGCGCTGGGCCGGGCGCTCCTCGAGTCCGACGCGCTCGGGGGCTGCGCCCCGCTCGGGGACGCCGCGTGACGGGCGCGCGCCGCCGCGCCCGGGCGGAGGTGCTGTGCGCCTCGCTGCTGCTCCTCGCCGGGTGCGCGGCGCCGGCCGGCGGGCCCGCGGGGGCTCCGGCCACCCCGGGACCCGCCCCCGCGACGCAGGCCGTCGCCCCGGGGTCCGCCGCCGCGCCGGGGTTCCAGGACCCGGCGCCGTCCGCGACGGGGTCCGCCCCCGCGGCGGGCGTCGTGCCCACCCGGGTGTCGGTCCCGGTCCTCGGGGTCGACTCCGGCCTGGAGCACCTCGGGCTGCAGGACGACGGCCGGATCCGGCCCCCGTCGGACTGGCAGAGCGCCGGCTGGTACGACCGGGGCGTCGTCCCCGGGGCCACCGGCCCGGCCGTGATCGCCGGGCACGTCGACTCCCCGACGGGGCCTGCCGTGTTCTGGGACCTCGCCGACCTCGCCCCGGGGGACGAGATCGTCGTGACCCTGTCCGACGGCAGCACCCGGACGTTCGCGGTCGACCGCGCGCTGCACGCGGCGAAGGCCGACTTCCCGACGTCCGAGGTGTACCGCAGCACCCCCACCCCGCAGCTCCGGCTCATCACCTGCGCCGGCGACTGGGACCCCGCCACGGGGCACTACGAGGACAACCTCGTCGTGTTCGCGTCGCAGGTCGCCTGATCACGCCCCACCCGCACGCCCGCCACCACCCGGAGGTCCGTCATGGCCCGCACCCTCGTCATCGTCCCCACGTACAACGAGCTGGAGAACCTCGAGTGGATCGTCGGCCGCGTGCGTGCGGCCGTGCCCGCCGCCCACCTGCTGGTCGTCGACGACTCCTCCCCCGACGGCACGGGTGAGCTCGCGGACGCTCTCGCGGTGGCGGACCCCGCGGTGCACGTCCTGCACCGCGCCGGCAAGGAGGGTCTCGGGCGCGCCTACCTCGCCGGGTTCGCCTGGGGGCAGGCGCACGGCTACGACCTGCTGGTCGAGATGGACGCCGACGGATCGCACCACCCCGAGGCGCTGCCGGGGATGATCGCGCTCGCCGAGCGGCACGACCTCGTCCTCGGCTCCCGGTGGGTGCCCGGCGGCCGCGTCGAGAACTGGCCGCTGCACCGCACGGTGCTCAGCCGCGGCGGCAACCTGTACGCACGCCTCGCGCTCGGCATCGACGTCCGCGACGCCACCGGCGGGTTCCGCGTCTACCGCTCGACCGCGCTCGCCCGGCTCGACCTGGAGCAGGTGGAGTCCCACGGCTACTGCTTCCAGCTGGACCTGGTCTGGCGCGCGCTGCAGGCCGGACTCGACGTCGTCGAGGCGCCGATCACGTTCACCGAGCGGGTGCGCGGGGAGTCCAAGATGGGCGGCGCGATCGTGCGCGAGTCGCTCGTCAAGGTCACCGGCTGGGGCCTCACCCGCCGGCTGCGGGCGGCGCGGGAGCGCGTCGTGCACCGGCGCGCGCTGCCCTCGGTCCGCGCGCACTCCCACGTCCTGCGCCGCACCGTCCCGCTGGACGCCTGACGCCGTGACCGGGCCGGTACGGTCGCGTGACCGTCCCGGGCTGTTCCCGCTGGTCACGGACCCGCGAGCATGCCGTCCTCAGACGATGGAGGCCCACACGCGCGACTTCGACGTCGGGCCGTCGACGCCCGGAGCGTCCCGGGCCGGCTGCTCACCTCCGCGCTCACGGGGTCGGACCTCGCGTCCGGGTGGGCGTCCGTGCCCCAGGGCCTGCTGCTCCCCGAGACGGTCGCGGCCGGGGCACTCGTCGTGGCGGCGGTCGGGCTGCGCTGCCTCCGGCTCAGCCGGCGGACGACGCCGGCAACGGCCGACGCGAGGTGACCCTCGCCGGCCGCGCCGCGCGCCGCGGATCGTGTCACACTCGGCCGTGCTCACCTCCCACGACGCCCGTGTCCTGCTCGTCGAGGACGACCCCGGCGACCGCCTGCTGGTCGAGGAGGTGTTCGACGAGCACGGCGCCTCCGGGAACCTCCGGTGCGTCGAGGACGGCGTCGAGGCGCTGGACTTCCTCCACCGCCGGGGTCCGTTCGCGGACGCGCCGCGGCCGGACCTGATCCTGCTCGACCTGAACCTGCCGAAGGTCAACGGCCGGGAGGTCCTCGAGCACATCAAGGCCGACCCGGACCTCGCGCCGATCCCCGTCATCGTGCTCACCACGTCGGCCGCCGAGGAGGACGTGCTGCGGTCCTACGCCGCGCACGCCAGCGCGTACGTCACCAAGCCGCTGAACTGGGACGAGCTCAGCGGCGCCGTGCGTCGCATCGGGCGGTTCTACCTCGACGTGGCCCGGCTCCCGCGACGCACCGCGTAGCGCGGCGACGGCGCCGTCCCGCCCTCGGCGGCGCTGCCCCGGGCGCGGCACGTAGCCTGCCGTGGTGAGCTCCCCCACCACGCCCGGCCCCTCCGGGCCGCCGCCCCGGCACGCCCGCGGCGCGGCCCGGCCCGGCCGGGCGCGCGGCTCCGCGGCCGCCGCGCTCGTCGCGGTGGGGCTCGCCGCCGTGCCGCTCGCGTGGGCGGCGGCGGACGGGCGCGGCGCACCGGAACCCGCGCCCACGGCGGCGTCCGCGCCCGCCCGGACCGCCGCGCCGTCCGCCATCCCCGAGCCCACGCCGACCTGCACTCCCTCCCCCCTCGAGGAGCGGGCGGCGGCCGTGCTGGTCGTCGGGCTGCCCGGGGTCACGCGCGCGGACGACCCGTTCGCGCAGCAGGTCGCCGCGCTCGGCGTCGGCGGGGTGTTCCTCGCCGGCGGGAACGCGTACGGCGCCGACCAGGTGTCGGCGCTCACCGCGGGGCTGCGCGCGGCGGCGCCCCGCCCGGTCCTCGTGGCCACCGACGAGGAGTCCGGGCGGGTCGCCCACATGCGCGACGTCGTCGGGCCCGGGCCGTCGCCGCGTCGGATGGCCGCGCAGGGATCGCCCGACGACGTCCGCGCGCAGGCCGCCGCCACCGGGCAGGCGCTGTCGGCCGTCGGCGTCGGCCTCGACCTGGCACCGGTGCTGGACCTCGACGACGGACCGTCCGGGGGCGTGATCGGCGACCGCTCCTTCAGCGCCGACCCGGAGGAGGCCGCGGCGTACGGGCTCGCGTACGCGCGCGGGCTCGCCGACGCGGGCGTCACCTCGGCGGTCAAGCACTTCCCCGGTCACGGTCGCTCGGCGGTCGACTCGCACGTGGAGTCGTCCCTGGTCGAGGCGAGCCTCGACGAGCTGGCGGCGACCGACCTGCTGCCGTTCCAGCGGGCCGTCGACGCCGGCGCACCCGTCGTCATGCTGAACCACCTGCAGTACGCCGCGCTCGACCCGGACCTGCCGGCTTCGCTGAGCCCGCGCGCGTACGCCCTCCTGCGCGAGATGGGCTTCGAGGGCGTCGCGATCACCGACTCCGTCGGCATGGGGGCGGTGAACCTGCGCTGGGACTTCCCCGCCGCGGCGGTCCAGGCGGTCTCCGCCGGCGCCGACGCGGTGCTGACGACCGACGGCAACCACGCGGCCCGCATGCGGGACGGGCTCGTCCAGGCGGTACGCGACGGCACCCTCCCCGAGGAGCGCCTGTCGGAGGCGGCGGCGCGCGTCACGGCGCTGGCCGGCGGGGACCCGGTGGCGATGTCGTGCCTCGACGTCGACCTGCCCGAGCTCGGCCCGGGCGCCGGCTCGGAGGTCGATGCGGGAGTGGCGACCTCCGCGCCGTGAGGCCGGGCGGCGAGGGCGGCCGCTCCGCGGTGACGATCCCCCGACGTGGTGCCGCCGACCTCGTCGCCGGCTGATCCTCTCGTCCTCGATGGGTGCCAGCCGTCCGGGTCGGGCTTGGCGCCGGGGGCAGGGCCCGGTTCGTCGTGACGGCACCTCCTGCTCCTCGCTGCGCCGCACGGGTCGCCCGTCCGGGTGAAATGTCCGGTTCGTCCGGCCGGGTAGCGGCCGACCATGCAGAGTGCAGGCACGGGTCGGTGACGGAGGGCGGACGGCGTGCGGGGTGCTGAGAGCGGCGACGTCCCCCGTCGGCCCGCTCCCGCGCTCGTGACGTGTCTGCGGCGGCGATGACCACCACCCGCGACGTCCTGCGGTTCCTCGGCCTCACCAAGGCCCGCGGCCCGCTGCCGCACTGGGGGCTGTACGCCACCATCGCGGTCTGCGAGGTGGTCGTGATCGCAGCCGGTGCCGCCGTGGGTGCGCCCGCCTGGCTGTTCGTGCTGCTCGGGCTCCTGACTGTGCTCATGCTGGCGATCGCGGTCGTGTCATATCGGCAGCGGCGCCGTGCGAGGCAGGACGGCGACCGCGGCCACGGTTCGTGGAGGAGCCGGTGACAGGGACGGGCGGCGGCAGCATCCCGGCGGCCGAGGCGGCGGTAGCCGTGGCGCTCGTCCTGCTGGCGGCGTGGTTGCTCTTCCGGTTCCGCGACGACCCGCCGCGGCGCCGACGGGTCCAGGCGACGGCCGCCGTCGTGGGCTTCGCGGCGGTGGCGTTCGTCGCAGTCCGGTCGCTGACGTCATGACGGTGCTGCAGGGAAGGGGTATCGCGTGACGGTCTTCTGGCCGGCTCCACTCACCGGGGTGGTCGTGCTGCTCGCGGGCGCCGCACTGGTCCGGCACCGGGAGCGGGTCGCACGCGCGGTCGGCCATGCAGCAGCAGACGTTCGGCGACGGCGCCGTGGTCCGGCGGGTCCGCGCGAAGAACACCGGGCGGACCACGGGTCGCCTCGGGGTGGGCTGGATGGCGCTCGGTGCGGTGATGATCGTGCTGTCTCTCCTCGGCCTGGACTGGTGACGGCGTGAAGCGCGACCTGTCGTTCTGGTTGATGGTGGCGGCGAGCACCTTCGGGCTGGTCGCGGTGGTGATCGTGGTGGTCGCGGGGGACGGCGAGCCGTCGCTGCCGGCGGCGCTCGGTGCTGCCGTCGTCCTTGTCGTCGGGTGGACCGCGGTCGCCGTCCGGGCACGCCAGGGAGGACGGGACGATCGCGGTGTCGCCGGGCCGACCGTGCCGGGTCCGCCCGCGCGCCTCGTGCTGTCCCGTGGCGACGACTCAGCCGGCATGTTGCGGCGCATCCGCGTCACGGTCGACGGGGAACCGGTGGCACTCCTGAAGCCCCGCACCGTGGCGGAGGTCGACGTGCCGCCGGGGCGGCACCGCGTGCGCGCGTCGATGGACTGGACGACCTCCCGGGCGATGGACCTCGACCTGGTCCCGGGCGAGCGCGTCGAGATCAGGACCAGGCTGCCGTTCTCCATGATCTGGAGGATGGTCACGGCGCCGGGCGACACCTTGACGATCGAGCGAGTGGGGTTCAGGCGGTGACGGAGCACGACGGTCGCCGCCCCTCCATCCTCGTGGCGTTCTGGGCAGGCCTCTTCGCGTTCTGCGCGGCGGGCGTGGTCCTGTCCGCGGTCACCGGGCAGCAGGGCTGGGCCACCGTGCCCGTGACCGCCACCGGGGTCGTGGTCGTGACGCGTGTCGTGGACCGACTCACCGAGCGCGGGCGCCGGGTGCTGGACGCAGGACGAAGACCGACGACCCCATGACTGGTCCGTCGCCGGGACGGCAGCAGCTGGTCTCACGCCTGCCCGGCGAGGCGGTACCTTCGACTTCGTCGTCCTCGGAGCGGTGTCCCACCACCCGGGGCGACACGGGAGTTGTCCCGAGGGTTCCTCCGATGAATCCCCTCACCTCCCGGGCCTCTAGCTCAACTGGCAGAGCAGCGGACTTTTAATCCGCGGGTTGTGGGTTCGATCCCCACGGGGCCCACCCACGCGCCGGACCGCACGACCCGAGGGTCCGGACAGCCTCACGCTCAGAACGGCGGTGGGCGGTCGTACGGATCGGCGGTGGCGTCGTGGGTCTGCCTGGTGCCGGGGCGCACGAGGTAGCGGTGCCCGGCGGGCGTGATCCACTCGAACAGTCCTGGCTCGATCTGGCGCAGCCGGAACCCGCCGTCGGTCTTGAGGCGGTGGTGGCGGTGGCACAGCGGGCCGAGGTTGTCGGCGTCGGTGCGGCCCAGGGGCTCGTCCGGGGGCGCGCCGGGGCGTGGGTGGTACTCGAGGGTGTGGTCGAGGTCGGCGCGGCGGGCCGGGACGGTGCAGCCGGGGAAGGTGCAGGTCCCGTCGCGGGTCCGGACGTGCTCGGCCAGGGCCGCTGGGGGGCGGTAGCGCTGGCGCCCGACGTCCAGGACGCGGTCGGTGGCCGGGTCGGTGAGGATCCGCCGCCAGACCCCGCCGGCGGCCAGGGCGCGGGCGCGGACGGCGTCGATCGGGCCGTAGCCCTCGAGGTCCGCCGGGGCGTCGTCGACATCGAGCAGCGTGGCCGCGGAGACGGTGACGCGGACCTCGGCGCCGGGGCGCGCGCAGCCGCAGCGCCCGCGGGACGGGTTCGGGTCGTGCGGGGCGGCGGGTGCGAGGGCGACAGCGGGGTCGGGGGTCTCGGTCGCAGGTGCGACGGGTTCGGCTGCCCGGCGCCGGTGCGCGGAGGGCTCGGGTGCGGCGGGCCCGGCGACGGCGGGCTCGGCGGCGGGCCCGGCAGAGGCGGGCTCGGCGGCTGTGGGCTCGGCGGCAGCACGCTCGAGCGCTGCGGGCCCGGGCGCCGTGGGCCCGGGTGCGGCAGGCGTGGACGTCGCGAGAGCGTGTGCGGCCGACTCGGCGGCGGCAGGCGCGCAGGCGGCGAGGTCGGACGCGTCGACCGGGACGAGTGTGGCGGTCGGGCGGGCCTCCGTCCGCCCGAGCTTCACAGGCCTCCGGCGGACCGTGGTCTCCAGGTCGCGGCGGGGCTCGCGCGGGTCCGGCACCAGCGCCGGCGCGGGCGGGTCGAGGCGCACCTCGACCGCCGGGCCGTCGCCGGGCGGGACGTCCCCGACCACCAGGTCCCGCAGTCCGTCGGCGCGCAGCTGGTCCAGCGTCCTGCCGTCACCGACGGCCTGGGCGGCCCGCGCCGCGTGGTCGAGCACCCCGTCGACGCGGGTGGCGTCCTCCGCTGCCATGACGACCCACATCGCGGCCATCCCGTGCGGCCGGCTCCGCGGGTGCGTCACCCGCCGGGTGCAGCGTGCCCGCTGGTGCCGGCCCGCTGCGCCGTCGGGGTCGACCAGCCGGATCTCCCGCTCGACCCGCTGCCGGAACTCGGCCACCGAGCACTGGTCGGCGTCCGGCAGCACCGCGTCCTCCACGGCGTGCGCCGCCTGCCACGGCAGGTCCGCCAGCCCGGACGCCAACACCTCGGCCTTCGCGGCGTCGACGTGGCCCGCGGCCAGCGCCTCGCCGGTGGCGGTCAGCATCCCGTCGAGCACCAGCGCCCGGTGGACCGTCTTGCTCGCGGCACCCCGCGACCACCCCAGCCGGGCGGACAGCTCGTCGCCCGCCACGGAGGACTGGACCGGCGGCGCACCGGCCAGCGGGGACCAGTCCGGGCTCATCTCCGCGCGCGAGGCCAGCTCCGCGATCGCCTCCAACGCCCCCGCGTGCTGGTGCGCCTGCATCCGGGACCGCGCCGCGACGACCTCGAGCAGGATCATCGGCGACAGCACGGTCAGGTCCAACCCCCGGAGCCAGGCGTCCAGCACCGGCCCGGGCGGGCACCCCGCGATCGCCTCGACCTGCCGCTGCTCGCCCGTCCGCGGCGCCCCGCCAGCCTCGACGACCGGGTCCGGACCGTAGTCCGTCAGGCACGTCCCGTCGGGCCCGTAGACCGGCAGCGCAGCGTCGGCGACTGCGTCGCCGCCGGTGCATCGCTGCAGGTCATCCATGAGAAAACCCTACCGACGACCCCTGACACGACCCGCCAAACGGGCCCCGCGCCTGGGGACGACGCACGCCCCGCCGCCTGTGGACGGTTCCGTGCCCCGGGACCATCGCTACCCCACCCGCAGCAGCCCCATCGCCTCGCGCGCCCGGGCCACCGTCGCCGCGGCCGGCGGCGCCACCGCGTCCCGCCCCGCGGCCAGCACCCGGTCCACCTCCGTCGGCTCGGCGGCGAGCTCCGCGTACCGCCGCCGCACCGGGTCGAGCGTCGCGACGAGCGCGTCGATGACCGCCCGCTTGAGCGCCCCGGAACCCGGCAGCCCGTCGAGCGCGGCGGCGGGCTCCCGCCCGGTCAGCGCACCGAGCAGCGCCGCGATGTTCGCGACGCCCGGCCGCTCCGCCGAGTCGTAGATCAGGGCCGGCTCGGCGTCCGTCACGGCACGCCGGACCTTCGCCACGATCGTGTCCGGGTCGTCGAGCAGGAACACCACGCCGGAGCCGTCCGATCCGGTCTTGCCCATCTTGGCGCCGGGGTCGCGCAGGTCCTTGAGCCGCGCGGTCGCCGGCGGGGTGGTCGCCCGCGGCACGACGAACGTCTCGCCGTACCGGGCGTTGAACCGGCGGGCCAGCGTCGTCGTGAGCTCGAGGTGCTGCCGCTGGTCCTCGCCCACCGGCACCACCTCGGCGTCGTGGGCGAGGATGTCCGCCGCCATGAGGGCCGGGTACGTCAGCAGGGACAGCCGGATCGAGTCGCTGCCCGACGACTTCTCCTTGAACTGCACCATCCGGGTCATCTCGCCGTGCGTCGCGGTGCACTCCAGCAGGTACGCGAGCTCGGTGTGCGCCGGGACGGACGACTGCACGAACAGCCGGGCGCTCGGGTCGAGCCCGCAGGCGAGCAGGGTCGTCGCCAGCTCCCGGGTCAGGGCGCGCAGCCGCGCCGGGTCGTGGTCGACGGTGAGGGCGTGCAGGTCGGCGACGCAGACGAGCACGTCGGCGGCGGGGGCGGCGGCCAGGTCGAGCAGCGGGCGGACGGCGCCGAGGTGGTTGCCGAGCTGCAGGCGGCCGGTGGGCTTGAGTCCGGTGAAGACACGCGTGGGCACGGGGGCTCTCCTTCGAGGGGGGATGGCGCACCCACGCCGGGTCCGGAGCCGTGCCGAGGAACGGGAGCGGCCGCCCGAGGTGGGCGGCCGGGGACATGAGGTCAGGCGGCGCCCTGCGAGCGCCACCACCAGCCGTTGCCGGACGTCAGGAACCTCATGGCCGACACTCTGCCGCACCCACCCGGAGCGCGCGCAAGCCCCTGCCGGCCCGCGGTCAGCGCCCCGCGGCCCACTCCTCGCGCAGCAGCGCGTACGCGTACGAGTCGAGCCACCGCCCGTCGCGGTGCAGCGAGTCCGCCCGGTAGTCGCCCTCGCGGCGCATGCCGACCCGCTCCATCAGCCGCCACGACGGCGCGTTGTCCGCGAAGCACAGCGCGGTCACGCGCCGCAGCCCGAGGTCGGTGAAGCACGCCTCGAGCAGCCGCTCGACCGCCTCGGTCGCCAGCCCGTTCCCCTGGACGGCCGGGTCGAAGGCCCAGCCGATCTCGGCCTGGGTGGCCTTCGCGTCCTCGGCGACCTCCGCCTGGCCCCAGCCGTCCTCGACGCGGATCATGAGGTCGCCGACGACGACGCCGTCCCGCTCGACCACCAGCGTCACGCGCAGCCGGTCGGGCTCGGCGAACTGGGCGGCGAACGCGGCTTCGTCGGTCGGCAGCCCGGTCATCCAGCGGCCGACCTCGGGAAGCCGGCGGTACCGCCACACGACGGACGCGTCCTCGGGCGTGGCCGGGCGCACCCGCAGGCGGTCGGTGGTGAGCGGCCAGGGCAGGGCCAGGTCGGCGGCGGTCACCCGGGCAGGTTAGCCGTGCGGGACCGGGGCGCGCTCCCGGCCCCGCACGTCACGAGCCGGTCAGCCCGCCGCGTACTCCGCGACCCGCGAGTCGAGCATCCAGTCCGTGTCCTCGGTCCGGTCGCCGGCCGCCTCGGCATCCGTCTGCAGGAGATAGCGGTTCGGGTCGGACGAGTCGTTCCACGTCGGGTCCACCACCCGCCACGCGCCGTCGACCTTCACCTTGTTCCACGCGTGGCCCTCGCCGGACGCGTTCGCCGTGCCGGTGACGTACACGGCCTCCAGGCCCGCCGCGTCCGCCAGCGCCTTGTACGCCTGGGCGTACGACGCGCAGACCCCGAGGCCGTCCACCAGGACGCCGGTGGCGACGAAGGCGTGCGGCGCTTCGATCGACGCGAAGGTGCTCTGCCGCGCCACATCCAGGGCCGCGTAGTCGTACTCCGCGTTCGCCGCGAGGTAGTCGCCGATCGCGACGGCCTTGTCCCGGTCCGACATGCCGTCGGTGACGACCCGGCCCACGACGTCCTGGACCGCCGCGGCGACGGACTCCTGCTCGGAGACCCGCGCGGCCTCGCTGTCGAAGCCGGTGTACGAGATGCTGAGGAGCTGCTGGTCCGGTGAGTACCCGACGCTCGTCCGCCCGTACGCGAGCGCCATGGGGTTCTGCGCGAGCGCCTCGTCGAACGCGTCCCAGAGCGAGACCCCGGTCGGGGTGATGGCCGAGCCCCTGCCGACGAAGGCGCTCACGTCGACGTAGCGCTCGCCGGCGACGAGGTTCGCGGCGAGGTACGTCGTGAGCGGGTTGCTGCCGTTCACCTGGTACGGGACCTCCGGGGCGACCCGGCTGACGACGTCGCCCTCGCCCGGGTCGCCCGCGCCGGCCTCGACGTACACGTAGGACTGCTCGTCACCGGTCCGCGCGCGCGCCGCGGCGGCGCGTTCGTCCGCGGCGCGTGCGCCCGCACGGGCCGCCTCCATGTCCGGCGCCCGGACCGTGTAGGTGTCGGTGAACATCGTCCCGACGACCCGGTAGGGGATCCGGTAGTCGATCCGCGAGCCGGTGATCGTGACGTTCCCGGCGTCGTCCTCGGTGCCGGTCCAGGTCTCGGCCTCGGTGATGGCGTCCGCGTCGTAGGTGACCGGCCGGACGACGGTGGAGCCGTCGGCCAGGGACACCGGGTAGGAGGTCGGGAGCTGCTCGAGCGTCTTGACGGTCGCGCCCGTCACACCCATCTCCTCGGCGGCGTTGAACGCCTCTTGGGCGGGGAGGCGGCTGACCAGGTCGGCGCCTCCCTGGACCGCGAGCGGGCCGACCTCGCCGTCGACGACGGCGACGACGCCGAACCCGGGCGCGACCGCGAGGCCGTCGTCCGTGAAGCCGTCGACCGCGTCATCCTCCCCGAAGAGGCCGACCGTGAAGGCCTGGTTCATCGCGTAGACGTCCCGGTCCAGGACCTCCGTCGCCGCCAGGGCGGCCTGCACGTCGGCGTCCTGCTCGATCGACGACCACGTGGTCCCCGAGGTGGTGCCGATGACGTCGACGCCCATGTCGTCGGCCCGCACCATGTAGTACTCGTCGGCGCCCTCGACCGCGTCCCAGGAGAAGTGGGCGACGCCGTCGTCGTCGACCCGGACCGACGACTGCACGGCCTGCTCGTCGTCGTCGACCGTGAAGGCCGTCACGCGCGGCTCCGGCAGGGGCTCGCCGGTGGCGCGGTCCCGGTACTCGGCGATGAAGTACCGGTCGTGGACGCCCCACTCTCCCGCGGCGTTGAGCGTCACCTCCTCGGAGTCGCCGAACTGCTCCTCGAAGTCCGGGACGAACGCGAGGATCTCGTGGTTCGGCGGGCTGACCGAGATCGTCCCGTCCCAGCTCACGTGGGCGATGGCGTCCGTGGCGGGGATGGTCAGCTGCTGGTCGGCGAACACCTGGACGACGCCCCGGTCGGTCGGGGCGTCCGGCAGGTCCTCGAGCGCCCACTCGATCGGCAGGGAGAACTCGTGGGTCGGTGCGACGTCGAGGAGCACGTCGTCGAACTCCGCAGCGCCGAGGTCGACCCGCTGGACGTCGGCCGGGGCGGTACCGGGGCGCGCCGGGTCGTCGTCCCGCACCAGCCGGCCGACGCCGAGTCCGCCGGCGACGACGACGAGCGCGGCGGCCACGCCGCCGGCCGTCCAGGCCACGGCGCGCCGTGGCGGCCGGGACGCCGTGGGGGGCGCGGGCGGCGTCGCGGCGGGCGGGCGGACGGCGGACGGGCTGCCGGCGGACGGCGGCGCGAAGGGGTTGCCGGCTGCGCGCACCCCGGCGGGCGGCGCCTCGGGGACGGGCGGGACGGCGGGCACGCCGCGTACGGGTGTCGCGTCGGGGTCGGACGGCTGCGGACGATCGTGGCCCTGGGCCCCCTGCGGATCAGTCATGGGAGGATTCTCGCGGATCACCTGACGCGACGGGGACCCGGTGCGCCCGGACGGCGCAGCCGTGACCTCCCGGTTCGACCGTTCGGGCGCCGGAGGGCACCGCGCGACAGCCTGTGCACCTCAGCGGACAGGTTGTGCCCGACGGGACGGGACCGCACCGCCGGTCGGCTTTCCTGGCCTCGGCCCCCGGGACGAGCCGGGTCGTGCCGACGCAGGAGGACCCGCATGCTCAGCCGCACCCGCGACGCCTGGCGCCGCTTCGCCGAGGGCCGCCCCGCCGTGGCCGAGTTCGTCGTGTTCACGCTCATCAGCCAGGGCATGACCGTGCTCCAGCTCGCACTCATGCCGGTGCTCAAGTGGGTGTTCGGGACGACCCCGCTGGTCGACACCGCGTTCCAGGTGCTGCCCGTGAACACGAACGCGGACGGCAGCACGTTCTTCGTCTTCGACTACGCGGCGGGCGCGCTGCCCGCGGGCGGCGGCGGCCTGGCGTACTTCCTGGCGGTGCAGGTCACGCTGGCGATCGCGCAGATCATCAACTTCTTCCTGCAGCGCACCGTCACGTTCAAGTCGGACGGCGACGTGTGGCGCGCGGCCGCCTGGTACGCGTTCGCGTACGTCGTCATCACGTTCGCCGCCGCCTGGCTGCAGGGGTTCTACAAGGACCCGATCTACCGGTGGATGATCGACCGCTGGGACAGCACCGGCGAGACCGGCGCCGACGTGGTCACGATGATCATCAACGCGCTGATCTCGTTCGTCGTGTTCTTCCCGATCCTCAAGATCATCTTCCGCAAGGCCCCCGCCGACGACGCGGACGACCCGGGCACCCCCCGCACGGACGCGCCGACCCCCGCGGGGGCCGGCGCGCGCTGACGGCCGACCGCCGGCGGGCTCAGACCGCCGTCAGCCGCAGCACGACCGCCTGCTGCGGCGTCAGCAGCGGCCACGCGAGCCCGGTCTCGCCCAGCGCCCTCTCGGGCAGCACGACCGACCCGCCGCCCGCCACGGCCGTCCACCACGCCGGCGCGCCCGCGTCGAGCGTCCGCGGGGCGCCGGCGCCGAGGTCGACCACCTCGACGCGGTACGACGCGTCCGGGTCGAGCCCCGGCACCCGCGCCGGCGCCGGCCGGGACACCCCCGGCGCCGACAGAGCCACCAGCGCGACGACGGCCGCCGACCGGTCCTCCGCGACGACCCCGTGCACCGCGAGCGCCGGGTCCGCGACGTCGGCCCGCACGACCGTGCCGGAGTGCAGCAGCCCGCGCAGGTCCCGGTACGCCGCCGCCCAGGTCGCGACCGCGGCGCGGTCCTCGTCGGACGCCCGCGTCAGGTCCCACTCGATCCCGGCGTGCCCGAACAGCGCGGTCGCGAACCGGAAGCCGAGGTCGCTCGACCGCCCGGTGGTGTGCGCACGCGCGTCGCCGAGGTGCGCGCCCAGGTGCTCCGGCGGGACGAGCACCGACGTCCAGCGGTGGATCTCCTGCCGGTCGAGCGGGTCGTTGGTGTCGGACGGCCAGAACCGGTCGACCCGGTCGGCGATCCCGAGGTCGACCCGCCCGCCGCCGGAGGCGCACGACTCGATCTCGACGTGCGGGAACTCCTCCCGCAGGGCGTCGAGCAGCCGGTACAGCGCCTCGGTCTGCCGGTGCGCGGAGCCGCTCAGCAGGTCGCGGTTGTGGTCCCACTTGAGGTAGGCGATCGGGTACTCGCGCAGCAGCGCCGCCAGGGCGTCGTGCACGTGCGCCCACGCGCCCGGGTCGGCGAGGTCGAGCACGCGCTGGTGCCGCCACTCCGGGGTCGACGCCCGGCCGAGCACCCACTCGGGGTGCGCCCGCGCGAGGTCGGAGTCGGCGCTGACCATCTCGGGCTCGACCCACAGGCCGAGCTCCATGCCGGCGTCCCGGACCAGCGCCGCGAGCGGGTGCAGCCCGTCGGGCCAGACCGCCGCGTCGACGGTCCAGTCGCCGAGCGACGTGCGGTCGTCCCGGCGCCCGTGGAACCAGCCGTCGTCGAGCACGAACCGCTCGACCCCGGCCGCCGCGGCGGCGTCGACCAGGCGCGCGAGGGTCGGCAGGTCGTGGTCGAAGTAGACGGCCTCCCAGGTGTTGAGCACGAGCGGGCGCGGGCGCAGCGGCCCCCGGCGGCGGCGGTGCCGGCGGTGCAGCCGGTCGCTCGCGCCGTCGATCCCCGCGTCCGACCAGGTGGCGACGAGCCACGGCGTGGTCAGCACCTCCCCGGGCCCCAGCACGACCTCGCCCGGGTCGAGCCGCTCGCCGCCGCCGACGACCGCCGGGCCGAGCGGGTTGCGCTCGGCCCACAGCCGGCGGTCGCCGCTCCACGCGACGTGCGCGGTCCACACCTCGCCGGTCCGGAAACCGAAGCCGGGCGTGCCCGCCGCGAGCAGGTACGCGTCGTCGTGACCGGGCCGGCCGTGCCGCGCCTCCCGCAGCCACACGCCGTGCCCGGGCGTCAGCCGCTGCGGCCGCCGCTCGTGCGCCCACAGGCCGGTGTGGTCGGCGAGCTCCCGCGCCCGGTCCGGCACCGGCAGGACGACGTCGAGGGTGCCGACGCCGAGCGGCGTGCCCGCGACGTTCCGCAGCTCGTTCCGCACCGCCAGCACGCCCTCGGGCGACAGCCGCAGCTCGGTGCGCACCTCCAGACCCGCCTCCGCGTCGCCGACGTCGACCAGCAGGACGTCGTCCCAGTCGACGTTCACGCGCTCGACCGACAGCAGGGCCGGGTCGACGTCGAGCCGGCCGTCCCGGTGCACCGCGAGCGCCTGCTGCCCCGACCACCCCTGCGACAGGGTCGGCACGAGGGTCAGCCGCAGCGGGTCGTCGACCGAGCTCGGCGGCACCGCGGGCACGAGCGCGTCCGCGAGCGCCGCCAGGGCGCCGTCGTCGAGGTGCCCGAGGTCGGCGCCCCAGTGCAGCACGGCCGGCACCCCGGTGCCGCGGGCGTCGAGCAGGAGGCTGACGCCCCCGGCGCGCAGATGGTGGATCATCGGCTCCCTGCCTCGTCGAGGGGATGGCGGACGGCGTGCGCCGGGCCCACTCTGCCAGGCCGGCCGAGGCCCTCGCGACGACCCCCGCTACGCGCGGCGGCGGCTCGCGCGCACGAGCGCCACGCCTGCGACCAGCGAGCCCAGCCCGCCCAGCACCATGTCGCCGATCGTGTCGCGGTAGGCCACGTGGATCGTCGCGTCGATGTAGGTGTTCCCGAGGTACTCCCCGACCTCCCAGAACACGCTGAGCGCCAGCCCGAGCGCCCAGGTGAAGCCCACCGACCCGACCTGCACCCGCCGCGGCGCGGGCACCACCGGGTCGACGACCGCTCCCGTCAGCCGGGCGACCACCAGGTGGCCGACCGCGGCGATGAGCCCGGTCACGACCAGGTGCATGACGATGTCGAGCCAGGAGATCCGCTGGTACAGGTCGAGCACCCCGGCCCAGCCCGACGCGAGCAGCCCGATCCCGTACGCCGCGTCGAGCCGCGGGTCGACCCTCGCCGTCAGCGGCACGACCAGCCCGGCGAGCACGAGCAGCAGGAGGGCCGCGTCCACCGGCCCCAGGGCGACCGCGGCGACCGCCGCGCTCGCCAGCCCCAGGACGCGCACCGCGCCGCCGGGACCGCGCACCAGCAACGTCGCCGCCCGACCCGCCGTCATCCCGCCACCCGTCGCCCCGTCCACGACCACCGCCACGTCAGTCTCCTTTCACGTTCACGAGCTGGCGCAGCGTGTGCCGCACCTCCACCAGGTCGGCGGCGTCCGCCATCACGACGTCGATGTCCTTGTACGCGGCCGGGATCTCGTCCAGGAACGCGTCGGTGTCCCGGTACTCGATGCCGGCCATGGCCTCCCGGAGCTGCGCCCGGGTGAACCGCTTCCGCGCGGCCGTCCGCGAGTACGCGCGCCCGGCGCCGTGCGGGCTGGAGCACAGCGACTCCGGCTCGCCGCGGCCGACGACCACGTAGGAGGCGGTGCCCATCGACCCCGGGATCAGCCCCGCGTCGCCGGCCCGCGCGCGGATGGCGCCCTTGCGGGACACCCAGACCGTGCGGCCGGCGTGCTCCTCGCGCTCGGTGAAGTTGTGGTGGCAGTTGACCCGCTCCGCCTCGACCACGTCCTCGCCGACGAACGCGCCCACCGCCGCCGCGACCCGGTCCATCATCTCCTCGCGGTTCAGCAGGGCGAAGTCCTGCGCCCAGCGGAGCTCGCGGATGTAGCGGTCGAACTCCGGCGTGCCCTCCTCGAGGAACGCCAGGTCGCGGTCGGGCAGGTCGACCCCCGCCGCCCGGCAGCGGTCCGCGGCGACGCGGATGTGGTGCTGGGCGAGCTTGTTGCCGACGCCGCGGGAGCCGGAGTGCAGGAACAGCCACACCCGGCCGGTCTCGTCGGCGCTGACCTCGATGAAGTGGTTGCCCGACCCGAGCGACCCCAGCTGCACGCGCCAGGTCGGGGCGTAGGACGCCGGGTCGAACCCGGCCGCCTCGGCCGCGGTCTCCAGCGTCGCGACGCGCTCGGCGGCCGAGCCCTCGACGCGGCGGTTGTACGCGCCGGCCGACAGGGGGACCCGGCGCTCGACGTCGGTGCGCAGCCGCGCGAGGGGCCCGGCGGCGCGCAGGTCGTCCGCCGACCACTGCGTGCGGACCGCGATCATGCCGCAGCCGATGTCGACGCCGACCGCCGCCGGGATGATCGCGCCGAGCGTCGGGATCACGCTGCCGACCGTCGCCCCCTTGACCAGGTGGGCGTCGGGCATCAGGGCGACGTGCGGGTGCACGAACGGGAGCTCCGCGGTGCGCAGCGCCTGCTCCCGGGTCTGCGGGTCCAGGAGCGACGCCCAGCTCAGCAGCCGGTCGGAGATGCGCTCGGGGGCCATCGCCCGATCGTCGCAGCAGGTGTCGCCGCCCGCGCGCCGGAGCAGCGCTGGTCAGGCCGCGCGGTCGGCCGCCGTGCCCTCGCGGCCCTCGTGCTCCGCCGGGCCGGACGCCGACGTGGGCGGCGAGCCGAGCCGGGACGCCATGTGGCCGCCGAGGTAGCCGCTCACGCCGAGCACGCCGCCCGCGCCGAGCGCCACGGCGACGCCCAGCCCCCGGCGCCCGCCGCGGCGCAGCAGCCACGAGGTGCCGTACAGCCCGAGGGCGACGTTGTTGAGGAAGCCGTGCACGGTGCCGACCCGCAGGGTCTTCCGGTCCGAGACGGCCCAGTCGGCCATCCCGGTCACCGCCGCGGGCACGGCGGACAGGATGCCGAGGCCGAGCAGCCGGTCGGCGGCGCGACGGCGGCCGTCCCCGCCGCCGGGGGTCAGGTCGAGCACGGTCGAGCTCACCCAGAACCCGATCGGCGCGTCCGTCAGCAGCGGGTGCGCCGCGTGCCCGAGGGGCTTGCCGTGCAGCAGCGAGGCGAGCTTCGGGCTGGTCCGCAGGGCCTTGAGGACGACGGGCTGCACGCGGTCGACCGCGTCGTCGAGGGCGGTCGCGCGCTCGAGTCGGCGGGTCGCGGTCAGCAGGGGGCTCTCGTCGGCGGTCATGCGTGCTCCTCGTCGGCCAGGCGGACATGTCCTGCCGTCGAGCATCGCCCCGGCGGGCCGCCGTCGCACGGCGAGAGCCGCCCGGGTGCGGGCCG
This sequence comes from Cellulomonas pakistanensis, assembly GCF_016862755.1. GTDB lineage: Bacteria > Actinomycetota > Actinomycetes > Actinomycetales > Cellulomonadaceae > Cellulomonas > Cellulomonas pakistanensis. The sequence continues at coordinate 89,906 of NZ_BONO01000012.1, forward strand.
ACCAGCCCCGACGCATGCTGGGACCGCGTCCAGCACACGGCGCCGCCCCGCGCAGCACCGCCGCCGCAGGACCGCGTCGCCCGGTGACCCCGCGCACTCCGGAGGGACCCGCCATGACCGCTTCCACTCCCGCAGCCCGCTCCGCCGGCACGACCGCGCGGCAGCCGCACCAGTACCTCGCGCTGGCCATCGGGGTCGTCTACCTGCTGGTCGGCCTCGCCGGCTTCCTCGTCACGGGCTTCGACGGCTTCACCGAGCACGACCACTCGCAGACGCTGCTCGGCTTCGCGATCAACCCGCTGCACAACATCGTGCACATCGTGATCGGCCTCGCCGGCATCGCGCTGTGGTCCACCGCCAGCCGGGCGCGCACCTACGGCTGGCTGCTGTTCGTCGGCTACGGCGCGACGTTCGTGTACGGCCTGATCGTCGCGGACAACCCCGACGCGAACGTCCTCAACATCAACGGCGCCGACAACGGCCTGCACATCGTCTCGGCCCTCGCCGGCCTGGCGATCGCCCTGTGGCCGCGCCGCGACCGCGACCGGACGGTGCGCGCCTGAGCGCCCGCACCGGGACCCCGCGTCCCGCACCGACCGCGCCGGTGGCCGACGCCGCCGGCGCGGTCCTGCGCGCGCTGATCGGCCTGGTCGACCACCTGCGCCGCGCGCCCCGCCCGCTGCACCCGCGCGGCGTCGTCCGGCACGGCACCCTGCTGGTCGACGACGCCGGCGCGCCCGGGGCGCGCGAGCTCGGGGCGCCGCTGGTCGTCCCGGCGGTCGCCCGGGTGTCCCGCTCGGCCGGGCTGCCCGCGCCGCTGCCCGACCTGTTCGGTGTCGCGGTGCGCTGGCAGGTCGGCGGGCTGACCCACGACCTGCTGCTCTCCGGCACCGGGCTCGGCCGGCTGTCCCGGTTCGTCCTCGTCCCGCGCCGCCGGCCGCTCGACGGGCCGCACGGCACGCTGATGCCGTTCCTCGACGCCGAGGGGCGGCCGCTGCTCGTCGCCGCGGTCCCGGCGCCGGACGCCCCGCGGGACGGCGGGGTCGACCTGGTGCTGCTGTCCGCCCGCCCGGGCGGCCGGTGGCACCGGCTGGGCCGCCTGGTGTGCCCCGCGCGGCCGGGCGACCGCGACGACCCGGGCCTGCGGTTCGACCCGGTGCTGCACGTCCCGGGCGACCTGCGCGTCCCGGGCTGGGCCGCGCGCCTGCGCCTCCCGTCGTACCGCCGCGCCCGCGCCTCCTGACCCCGCGGGCCCCGCCGCGCTGCCCCGCCTTGCTGCGCCGCCGTGCTGCGCCGCCGCGCTGCGCCGCCGTGCTGCGCCGGAGGCGCCGCGCTCCGCGAGACCCACTGATCCGGCCGAGACCCCCGTCCGGTTCAGGCGGTCTCGACCGGATCAGTGGGTCTCGGCGATCCCGCGACCCGTCGGGCGCCCGGCTGCGGTGCCCGCCGACGAGGGATCGCACGGGGATTGTGCACCGATCGGTTCAGCGTTATGGTGAACCTCATGGTTCAGCAACAGCGCCTGGACGAGGTGTTCGCCGCCCTGTCCGACGCGACCCGGCGCGACGTCCTCGTGCGCCTCGGTGACGGCCCCGCCACGATCGGGCAGCTCGCCGGGCCGTACGGGATCACCCTCACCGGCATGACGAAGCACGTGCGGGTGCTCGAGGACGCGGGCCTGGTCGTCACCGAGAAGGTCGGGCGCGCCCGGCAGTGCCGCCTCGGCACCGAGCGCCTGGACGACGCGATGTCCTGGATCGGGTTCTACCAGCGGCTGTGGGAGCGGCGGCTGGACGGGCTCGAGGCCTTCTTCACCCTGCAGCGCGGCCGTGAGACGGCCGCCGCCCCGCGCACCCCGGAAGGACCACCCGCATGAGCACCGACGCCACCGGCACCACCGACATCGAGCTGCGCGCCGAGCGCGTGCTGCCCGCCACCCCCGACGAGGTCTTCGACGCCTACACCGACGCCGAGAAGCAGCGGATCTGGTTCGCGATCCTCGACACCGAGCCTGGCGTCGTCGAGATCGAGGTCGACCTGCGGGTCGGCGGGCAGCAGACCGCGGTGTGGGGGCCCAGCCGCGACGAGCTGTTCCGCGAGACGCAGACGTTCCTCGAGATCGACCGGCCGCACCGCCTGGTCACGGAGTCCGTCGGCAGCAGCCCGGACGGCCAGACGATGACGACCCGCGTCGAGGTCACGTTCGCCGCCGTCGACGGCGGCACGCTGATGAGCGTCGTGCAGAGCGGCTTCCCGACCCCCGAGGTCCGGGACTTCTTCGCCGAGCAGGCCTGGGTCGGCGCGTTCGACCGGATCGCGGCGTACCTGTCCGCCGCCTGACGGCCCGCGCGGCGCCCGCTCCCGGAACCCGGGGGCGCGCGTCGCCGTTCGTCCGCTCAGCGCGGAGCGGCGCCCGCGCCGTAGCGCAGCCCGTCGACGACCAGGTCGAGCAGCCCCCGCACCCGCTCGGCCCACCGGTCGGAGTCGGGCACGTTCCACACGCCGCCCATCGCGAGCATCACCTGCTCGCCGTCGACGTCCGGGCGCACCGAGCCGTCCTCCCGGCCGGCGGCCAGCAGCACGTCGATCGCCGCGACGATGCGCGCCTTCGTGTCGGCGAACAGCGACGAGTCCGAGCCGACCGCGGTGCGCAGCGCCGCGCCCATCCCCCGCTTGGCGGCCGCGTACCGGACGAACCGGCCCATCCACTCGCGCAGCGCCTCGACCGCCGGCCGGTCCTGGCCGAGCAGCGCGGGCGCGGCGTCGCACAGCTCGGCGACCTCCTGGCGGTAGGCGGCCTCGACGAGCGCGCTGCGCTCCGGGAAGTGCCGGTACAGCGTGCCGATGCCCACGCCCGCCTGCTGCGCGATCGACTCGAGCGGCGCGTCGCCGTCCTCGGCGAGCGCGCTGACGGCGCACTGCAGCAGCCGGGCGCGGTTGCGTGCGGCGTCCGCGCGCAGCGGCCTGGTCAGGGGGGTCGACGGGGTCGACGGGGTGGTCACGGCACCTCTCCTCTTGCGATCCGGAGGGTCCTCCGCTTAGAGTCGACAGCGAAACGGAGGCTCCTCCGTTCCAGGGTACGCCGCCTCCGACGCCCGGTCACCTCCGACCGAGCACCGGGCACCGTCGACGCCGGCCCGCGAACCCCGCACCACCGACCACCTCAGGAGGCCCGCATGGCCAGCACCTTCCACGGCGTGACGTTCGACGCCTACGACGCCCAGGCCGTCGCCCGGTTCTGGGGCGCCGCGCTCGGCCGCGACGTCGCCCCCGGGGCCACCCCGGAGCACGCCGAGCTGCTCGACCACACCGGCGCCCCGCGCCTCGTCTTCGACCGCGTCCCGTCCGGCGGAGTGGTCCGCAACGCCCTGCACCTCGACCTCGTGACGACGGACCTCGAGTCCGAGTCCGAGCGGCTCGTCCGGCTCGGCGCGCGCCGGGTCGGCGCGGTCGGCGGCACCGCGCGCTGGGTCAACCTGACCGACCCCGAGGGCAACGCCTTCGCACTGCTGCCGGCGGCCTGACCGGGACCCGACCCGCCACCCGTCCGGGTGACAACGGCCGCCCGGCGCTCGCTCGACGGGCGGCTATGTCGCATTCGTCCTAGTTTCCGGCGTGCCGCCCCGATGGCGGTCGGAATGCGCTCACCGGTGCCGAGAACGAGACAGGGGAATGCCATGACCCACCCGTACGGACAGAACCCGCAGCAGCCCGCCGGCCAGACGCCGCCGCCCGCCGCGCCCGCGGCCCCCGGCGGCTACGGCGTGTCGACGCCCGCCACCGGCACCCCGGTGCTGTCGATCATCACGTTCGTGCTGGCCGCGATCGGGCTGTTCTTCCTGCCGATCGTGTTCGGCCTCGCCGGCATCGTCACCGGCATCGTCGCCGTCGTCCGCAAGGAGCGCCTGGGCAAGATCGCGCTGATCGTGGCCGTGGCCGCCACGGTGCTCGGCTTCGTCCTCGGCGCCATCGCGTTCAACGCGGTCCAGGGCTGACCCGACCCGTCACCCGACCGCCCACGACCCGCTGAGCAGCGGGCCCGCGGGCGTTCCGGATGCGGAGCCGCCGCACCCGTGCCACGGTTCTCACCGTCCGAACGAGTTCTTGGAGGTGCCAGATGGGATTCTTCGCTTTCCTGCTGCTGGGTCTGATCGCGGGGGCTATCGCGAAGGCGATCCTGCCCGGACGCCAGGGCGGTGGCTGGTTCATCACGCTGCTGCTCGGTGTCGTCGGCGCCCTGCTCGGGGGCTGGCTCGGCAGCGTGCTGCTGGACGCCCCGCTCGAGGAGTTCTGGTCGATCCAGACGTGGCTGCTCGCCATCGCCGGCTCGATCATCGTGCTGCTGATCTACGGGGCCCTCACCGGCCGCAAGGGCGCCCGCGCCTGACGTAGGAGCATCCGGCCCGGCGACGGTGGGAGACCGTCGCCGGAGCCCGGGCCGGGCACCGGCCCCGCGCGGTGGGAGACCGCCCGGGCCGCCCGGCACGACGAGGGCTCGCACATCCGCACCAGCGGCTGCGCGAGCCCTCGCCGTGTGTCCGGGGGTCGGCGCCCCCGGGGGCGATCAGCCCTGCGGCGCCAGCGTGAAGCCGGGGGCGCCGGTCGCCGACGGATCGGCGTCGAGCGTGAGGTCCGCGAGCGCGGTCGAGGTCTCCGGGGACACGAACACGGTCGCGCCGTCCGTGTCGATGACGTCGTCGCCCGGCACGGCCTCCGGGACCAGCGCGAGCTCGAAGGAGCCCAGCTGCTGCTGCGACTCCGCGATGCGCAGGCCGCCCGAGTCGGGGAGCCCCGCGCGGGTGGTGAGGTCGCGGACGGCGGTGCTGGCGTTCTCGGTCAGGGTGAGCACGGGTGCTCCTCTCGTGGCCGGTGGCGGTCGTCGGCACCGGAGCGCCGCGACCATCGGACCCCTCCACCGTCGGCGGGTCCGCCGGGGGACGCAAGCGCAGGTCCGCTGGGCAAGACCGCCGGTGTCCGCTGCGCGGAGCGCGCTGGACAAGCCCCCCGGCGACGCCGCACCCTCCTCCCCTGGGGCCCAGATCCCGCCCGCGGACCGCCCCCGGTCCGCGCGCGCACCGCGTCGGGCCGGTGCCCCTCGCCGAGCACGCAGCAGGCGTGGGGTTCGCCCGCGACGAACCCCACGCCTGCTGCGTCTCGGTGCTGCTCCCTCAGCGCGACGGGCGGTCGCGGGGGTCGAGCGGCGCGCTGCGGACCGAGCGGCGCGTCGGCGGGGCCGGGGTGCCCTCCGCGTCCGGGGCGTTGCTCGGGGCGTCGTCCCGGGCGTCGTCGGTCGCCCCGCCGGCGCCGTCCGGGCGCACCGCGGGCTGCACCTGCGTCTCCCCCGTCGACCGGGAGGTCCCGGCGACGGGCGGGATCGCGGCGGTCGCGGGGTCGGCGTAGGCCGGCAGGACCATCGTGCCGGACTCGTCCCCGCGCCCCGCCATCGGCTCCGAGGTGCGCGCCGCGCCCGTCGGTACGGCCGCCGGGGCATCGTCGGCGGCCGCGCGCTCCTCCGCGCGAGCCGGCTCGTCCGCGCGAGCGGGCTCCGACGCCGGGGCCGGCTGCTCCACGCGACCAGGCTCCCCCGCGGCGGCCGGCTCCTCCGCGCGGTCCGGCCCCTCCGCCGGGGCGATCGACGCCGGCGCCGCGCCCGTCGCACCGGCCTCCGCCGCGCCCGACTCCGCCCCGGTCGCCGGGGCCACCGGCACCGCGTCGGCCTCCGTCACCCCGGCCGTGCGCACCGCGACGGGCACCGCGTCCGTCCCGGGCGCCGGCACCACGGCCACCTTGCGCCCGCCCGACGACCGCCCGGCCGTCGTCTCGGCGTCCTGCCGGGCCTCCGCCGCGTGCTCCTCGCGCTCGGCGATGACGTCCTCGCCCGGGCCCGCGAACGACCCGGCGCGCTGCATGGCCTCCACGCTGCCGGTGAACAGGCGGGCGTCGAGCTGGCCGGTCTCGGGCGCCGGCTCCACGACCGCGTGCGCGCCGGTGCGCGGCCGCCGGGCCTGCGCCGGCGCGGGGGCCTCGACCGGCAGCGGCGCGCCCTTCGTGGTCTCGATGCGCGTGCGCGGCAGGCCCTGCGGGGCGTTCCGCTGCAGGTACGCCACCAGGCCCTCGCGCAGGTAGCAGCGCAGGTCGAACAGCGTCGGGGCGTCGACGGCGCTCGCGAGCGCGCGCAGCCGCACCACCCCGTTCACCGCGTCGGTGACCTGGAGGATGCCGACGCGGTGGTCCCACAGGTCGGTGTCGGCGAGCAGCCGGTTGAGCTCGGCGCGCAGCTCGTCCACCGGCACCTGCCAGTCGACGTCGATCTCGACGGTGCCGAGCAGCTCGGCGGCGCGCCGGGTCCAGTTCTCGAACGGCGTCTGCGTGAAGTAGGTCGACGGCAGGATCAGCCGGCGGTCGTCCCAGATGTGCACGACGACGTAGGTGAGGGTGATCTCCTCGATCCGGCCCCACTCCTCCTCGACGATCACGACGTCGTCGACGCGGATGCCGTCGGTGAACGCGATCTGCAGCCCGGCGAACACGTTCGCCAGCGAGCTCTGCGCCGCCAGACCGGCCACGACCGACAGCAGACCGGCGGACGCCAGCAGGCTCGCGCCGAACGCGGACACCCCGGGGAAGGTCAGCAGCACGGCGGCGACGCCCACGATCACCAGCACGGCGACGGTGATGCGGCGCAGCAGCTGGACCTGGGTCCGGACCCGGCGGGCGTGCCGGTTGTCCTTGACGTCGACCCGGTACCGGGACAGCGCGAGGTCCTCGACCACGAACGCGAGGGTCCCGACCAGCCAGGTCGTCGCGGCGATCAGCGCGATCAGCAGCACGTGGCCGACGGCGCGCATCCACGAGGTCTCCCAGTCCGCGTCGGACACGGAGATCGCCAGCGCCACCCACACGGCGATGACGATGAGCACCGCGCGCAGCGGGCGCCTGGACCGCTTCGCGAGGTCGGCGGCCAGGACGGACTTCTTGGCGACGGTCCGGACGGCGGCGCCGATCAGCACCGCGACCAGGAGGGCCACGAGCACGGCGCCGGCCACCCAGAGCACCGGGACGAGCACGTCCCGGGCGGTGTCGACGGCTTCTTCGGTCGTCGCCGCCTGCACGGCGGCCTGCGTTGCGCTTCGGATCACGCGAGCCATCGAACACGCCCGGCGACGGCGTCACCACCGGGCCCGGGGCGCGCCGCGGAGCCTCCGCACGACCTGCACACCTCGCGGCGGCGGCCGCCGACCGGCTCGGCGCGCGGCGCCGTCACGCGTCAGGTGGTGAGGGCGATCGCGATCAGCAGCATCGTCACGAGGAACCCGACGACGAGGTTCAGCCAGAGGAACGTCCGCCACCCGGCGTTCGCGCGCTCGCAGTCCTCGTCCCGCACCGACCAGAACCGCGCGGTGCTGGCGGCGTAGACGAGCGGCAGCACCGCGGCGAGCCACCCCGGCCACGGGAGGACCAGCAGGACCGCGGCGGCGAGCACGTACGCGACGGTCGCGAGGACCACCGTCGCGTGCGCCCCGAGCACGGTCGCCACCGAGCCGATCCCGCCCTCGCGGTCGGCCCGCACGTCCTGCACGGCGCCGAACGCGTGCGACGCCATCCCCCACAGCACGAACGCGACGAGCACCGGCCACACGGAGCGGGACCCGAGGTCGGCCCCGACGAGCACCAGCGCGTACAGCAGCGGGCCGACGAAGTGCATCGCCGACGTCGCGGAGTCCAGGACCGGGCGCTCCTTGAACCGCAGCACCGGCGCCGAGTACGCGACGACGAGGAACACGACGAGCAGCAGCGTCAGCCCCGCCGCGAGCGAGCCCACCGCCAGCAGGTAGACCAGGAACGGCAGCACGGACAGCGCGCTCGCCCAGAGGATCCGCCGGTGCACGACGCGCGCGACGGCCGGGTCGGCGAGCGCGCCCTCGATGCCGCCCTTGCGCGGGTTCTGCAGGTCGGAGGCGTAGTCGAACACGTCGTTCACGCCGTACATCAGCAGGTTGTACGGGATCAGGAAGAACAGCGTCCCGATGACGAACGTGAGGTCGACCCGGCCCTCGGTCGCCAGGAGGTAGCCGGCGGCGAACGGGTACGCGGTGTTGATCCACGAGAACGGCCGCGAGGCCGCGAGCACCTGCCTCACGCGTCGCCCCCCGGGGTCCCGGCGCCCGGCGCCGCGGGTGCGGTCGCCGCGCGGGCGCCCGACCGGCGCTCGAGCACGGTCCACAGCACCGGCATCGCCAGCGCCGCGACGACGGCGTAGAAGAAGTCCTCCAGCGGAGCCCCCCAGAGGTAGACGCCGAGGATCTTGTCCTCGTCGAAGACGTACAGGTCAGCGGCGATCATCAGGGTGTCGAACACCATGGTGAGCACGCACAGCACGAGCGCCGCGCCGGCGACCGGGCCGAGCCGCATCCGGCGCAGCACCCGCCAGGACGCCGCGACGACCACGGCCAGCACGATCACGTTGAGCACGATGTTGGTCACCGGTGCACCGCCCCGCCGGCCCGCGCGCGCCGCGCCACGAGCGCGCGGTCGATCCCGCGCCACGCGAGCAGCGCGTTGTAGCAGAGCAGCGTGAGGAACACCGCCTCCTCGACGGGCAGCTCCGGCGCGAGCAGCAGCCCGGTCATGTGCGGGCTCTCGCCGCGCGCGAAGATGCCGAGCAGCAGCCCCGCGACGTCCCAGAGCAGGAACCCGGCGACGCCGATCCCGACGCACGCCGCGGCGCGGCGCGGGGCGTCCCAGAACGCCAGGCGCCACCGGTGGTCGATCATGGCGAGACCGCCCAGCGCGAGCAGGAGCGCGCCGAGGTAGGCGAACCGGATCACCGCGCCCCCGCCGCGAGGGCGTCGCCGTCGCGGGTCCCGGCCGGGCCGGCGGTGTCCGGAGCGCCGGCGCCCGGGGCGGCCGGGCGCGCGACCGCGCCGGTCCCCGCGGCCGTGCCGCCGTGCTCCGTCCACGCCCCGCGCCGCCGCGCGGCGTCGAGGAACCCGCGCCGCAGCGGCGTGGGCAGCGGGCTCGGCGAGGTCTCGCCCAGCAGCCGCTTCGCGACCAGCTCGGCGCTGATCAGGCACATCGGCAGGCCGACGCCGGGCACGGTGCCGCCGCCGACGTGCAGCAGGTTCGGCACCCGCGGCGAGCGGTCGGCGGGCCGGAACATCGCGCTCTGCCGCAGCGTGTGCTCCATGCCGAGCGCGGTGCCGCGCCAGGCGAAGAAGTCGCGCGCGAAGTCGGCGGGCCCGACGACCTTGCGGGTGACGACGCGCGAGCGCAGGTCCGGCACACCGGCCCAGCGCCCGACCTGGTCGAGGTACCGGTCGGCGTACGAGTCCAGCTCGGCGGCGCCCGCGGGCCCGGCCCCGATCGACGGGTCGGCGGGGAACGGCACGAGCACGAACAGGTTCTCGTGGCCCTCCGGCGCCGCGGACGGGTCGGTGGCCGTCGTGCGCGACACGTACAGCGAGGCGGAGCCGGGGACGCGCAGGTCCTCCGGGCGGGACGAGCGGCCCTCGCCGAGGATCGCGTCGAAGTTGCCCGGCCAGTCCCGCGTGAAGAACAGCGAGTGGTGCGCGAGCTCGGGCAGCTCGCCGCGCACGCCGGCCATGACCAGCAGCGCGGAGATCCCGGGGCCCCGGTCGTCCCACCACGGCTCGGGCAGCGTGCGGTGCTCGGGCGCGAGCAGGGCGGTCTCGGTGTGGAAGAGGTCCGCGCCGGACACGACGACGTCCGCGGGCACGATCTCGCCGGACGCGAGCCGGACGCCGCGGGCCACGCCGGTGCGGCGCGGGTGGCGGGCGGAGCGCGCGGCGCCGTCCACCTCGACCTCGACGACCTCGGCCCCGGTGCGGATCGTCACGCCCTGGGCGACGGCGAGCCGCTCGATCGCCTCGATGATCGTGTACATCCCGCCGCGCGGGAACCGGACGCCGTCGACCAGGTCCAGGTGGCTCATGAGCGAGTAGAGCGCGGGCACCCGGTACGGCGAGGAGCCGAGGAACACGGCGTGGTAGCCCAGCACCTGCCGCAGCACCGGGTGGTCGGTCGTCTCGGCCACCTTGTCGGCCAGCGACCGGGTCAGCAGGGACGCGAGGGTGCCGGTGCGTCGCGCGACGTCGCCGCTGATCGCCCGGTCGGGCCGCTCGAACGTCGTGTACAGGAAGTGGTCGAGCGCCGTCCGGTACGCGTCGGTCGACTCCGCGGTGTACCGGCGGAACGCCTCGCCCGCGCCGGGCTCCATCGACTCGAACGTCGCCCAGTTCGCCTCCGGGTCGCCGACGACGTCGAACGGCTCCGACGGCGCGCCGGGCCCGCGGGCCGGGTCGGGCTCCGGGAACAGCCGGTAGGCCGGGTCGAGCCGGACCAGGTCGACGTGGTCCTCGATCCGCTCGCCGAGCAGCGCGAAGAAGTGGTCGAACACCTCGGGCATGAAGTACCAGGACGGCCCGGTGTCGAACCGGAACCCGTCCTGCTCCCAGATCCCGGTGCGGCCGCCGACGCGGTCGTGCCGCTCGAGCAGCGTGACCTCCGCGCCGCCCCGGGCGAGCAGGGCCGCGGTCGCGAGGCCGCCGATCCCGCCGCCGACCACGACCACCCGACCCGTCACGCCGCACCTCCGTCGTCTCGTCCGTCGTCCTGCGCGCGCGTCGCGCCGCCGCGACCGCCGCCGTCCCCGTGCCCGCCGCTCCGCGCGCCGCCCCGCGAGCGCGCGGCGTCCGCCGCCTCGCCCGCCAGCGTGCGCGCCAGCACCCCGAGCTTCCGTGGCGTGCTCACCCGGACCCGGGTGGCCAGCACCCGCTCCGGGGGCGTCGCGGCCAGGTCGGCGAGCAGCGTGTCGTACAGCGCGAGCGTCGCCGCGACCGCCGCGCGCGCCCGCCGGGGCAGCCGCGGCAGCGCCGCCCGCGCCCGGGCCAGGTCGTCGCCGATCTCGTCGAGGATCGCCGCGAGCTGCGCGTCGGTCGGCCCCTCGGGCCCCACGCCGGGGAAGTACAGCCGGCCCAGCTCGCCGGCGTCGGCGCCCAGGTCCCGCAGGAAGTTGATCTTCTGGAACGCGGCGCCCAGCGCCCGCGCCCCGTCGACCGTGGCGGCGTCGGGCCGGCGCACCGGCTCGCCGGGCGCGCGGTCCGCGTTGAGGAACACCTGCAGGCACATGAGGCCGACGACCTCCGCCGACCCGTAGACGTACCGGAGGTAGGACTCGCGATCGTGCACCCGGACCGTGAGGTCCGCGCGCATCGACGCGAAGAACGGGTCGACCTCGGCCGCGCCGATCCCGGTGCGGCGGGCGGTGCGGGCGAACGCGTGCACCACGAGGTTGGTCGAGTACCCGGACGCCATGGCCCGGGCGGTCTGCGCCTCGAGCTCGTCGAGCAGCGCCGCCGCGTCGTCCCCGCCGCGGGTGTCCACCACCTCGTCGGCGATCCGGACCAGCGCGTAGACGGCCTCGATGTCCCGGCGGGCCCGCGGGCCGAGCAGCCGGGTGCCGAGGCCGAACGACGTCGAGTATCCGGCCAGCACGGCGCGGCTCGCCCGGGCGGCGGTGCGGTCGTACAGCGCGGCCGACGCGGCCCGGACCGGCCTCTGGGTCGCGGTCAACCGGCCACCCCGGCCGTCGCGTCGACCAGGCCGGTGAGGTAGCCGGCGAGCTCGTCCGGCAGGCCCTCGCGGGCGGTCGTCCGGGCGGTGCGGACCGCGTCCGCGCGCACCAGGCGCGCCTCGTGCAGGGCGCCCGAGTCCTCCATGACCGCGCGCACCCGGGCGGCGTCGTCCTCGGACAGGTCCGGGCGGCCGACGAGCGCGTCCAGCACGGCGCGCTGGGCACCGTCCGCCCGCAGGTAGGCCAGCCGGAGCAGCTCGGTGCGCTTGCCCTCGCGCAGGTCCGACAGCACCGACTTGCCCGTGACCGCCGGGTCGCCGAACACGCCGAGCTCGTCGTCGAGCAGCTGGAACGCGATGCCGAAGGCCGTGCCGAACCGGTCCAGGACCCCGCACACGGCCTCGTCGGCGCCCGCGAGCACCGCCCCGGCGGACAGCGGCGTGCAGCACGAGTACACCGACGTCTTGAGCTCGGCGACGCGCAGCGCGTCGACCGACGTGGGGCCGTGCAGGGCACCGGTGACGTCCAGCAGCTCGCCCGCCACCGTCATGTCGACGGCCCGGGCCATGGAGCGGACGACGCGCAGGGCGGTCGCGGCGGGCACCGGCGCGGAGGCGACGAGGTCGAACGCCGCCGCGATCGCGAGATCGCCGCCGAGCAGCCCGGCCGCGAGCACCGGGCCGTCCGCCGCGGGGCCCTCGACCCCGCGCGCGGCGAGCCGCCGGCGGACCGTCCCCGTCACGTTGGGGCGGCCGCGGCGGGTCTCGTCGTGGTCGAGGACGTCGTCGTGCACGAGCATCGCGGTGTGCAGGACCTCCTGCGCGGCGGCGACGGGCGCGACCGCGGCGAGGTCGGTCCCGCCGAGGCCGAGGTACGCGGCGACGGTCAGGCGCGGGCGCATGAGCCGGCCGCCGCCCACCTGCTCGCCGACCGCGCGCCACAGGGCGGCGTGCTCGGCGGCCAGCTCGCGGGCGCGGGCGCGGCGCGCGGCGGCGTCGTCCACCAGCAGCAGGCGCACCGCGGCGAGTCCGTCCTCCACGTGGACGGCGAGGCCGTCGGCGCGGGCCGGGCCGGCCGGGTCCGGGTGGTGGCCCGTGTCCGCGCGGGCGCGCGCGGGCGCGTCGGCCACGAGACCGCCGCTCCCGTCCGCTCGGGTGCGGGCACTGCGCACGCGTCCTCCCCAGGGCTCGAGTGAGATGCTCAGCATACTGAGCATCTCACGCGCCGCCACCGGTCCCGGCCACGGCGCCGGGCACCGCGACCGCCGTCGGGCGGCCTGCGGTGCACTCTGCCCCATCGAGGACGCGATCGCACCACTGCGCCGCTGGCGCGCCGGTGCCGACCCGGCGGGGCGACGCCGCCACCGCGGGGTCCCGGCACCGCGGACCGCACACAAACCACCGGATCCGACCAGAAAGCACCAGCGATCCGCGCTAGGGTGGCCGTATGACGTGGCTGGTCACCGGAGGCGCTGGGTACATCGGCTCGCACGTGGTGCGGGCGTTCGGGCAGGTGGGCATCGGGGCCGTGGTCCTCGACGACCTGTCCTCGGGGCACCGGGGCTTCGTCCCCGACGACGTGCCGTTCGTGCAGGGCTCGATCCTCGACACCGACCTGGTGACCGCGGCGCTCCGCGAGCACGACGTCACCGGCGTCGTGCACCTGGCGGGGTTCAAGTACGCCGGCGTCTCGGTGCAGCGCCCGCTGCACACCTACGAGCAGAACGTCACCGGCACCGCGCACCTGCTCGAGGCGATGGCCGCCGCGGACGTCCGGCGGATCGTGTTCTCGTCCAGCGCCGCCGTCTACGGCACCCCCGACGTCGACCTGGTCACCGAGGACACCCCGACCGCCCCCGAGTCGCCCTACGGCGAGTCCAAGCTGATCGGCGAGTGGCTGCTCCGCGACCAGGCCCGGGCGACCGACCTCGCACACACCTCGCTGCGGTACTTCAACGTCGTCGGCTCGGGCACGCCGGAGCTGTCCGACACCAGCCCGCACAACCTGTTCCCGCTGGTGCTCGACGCGCTCGCCGAGGGCCGCACCCCGCGGATCAACGGCGACGACTACGACACCCCGGACGGCACCTGCGTGCGGGACTACGTGCACGTCGCCGACCTGGCGACCTCGCACGTCGCCGCCGCCCGGGCGCTGGCCGAGGGCCGGGAGCTGCAGCGGGTCTACAACCTCGGCTCCGGCGACGGCGTCTCCGTGCGGGAGATCATGACCGCGATGGCGCAGGGCACGGGCATCCCGTTCGAGCCCGAGGTCGCCCCCCGCCGCCCCGGCGACCCGGACCGGATCGTCGCGTCCGGCCGGGCCGCGGCCCGCGACCTGGACTGGGTCATGCGGCACACGCTGACCGAGATGGTCGCGAGCGCCTGGGAGGCGCGCCAGGCCCGCTGACGGCGGCCGCGGACGCGGCCGGGGTCGGCGCTCACGAGAGCGTCGACCCCGGCCCTCGCGCGCCCGCGGACCGCGTCACCGCCCGAGGCGGGACAGCCCCTCGACCAGCACGTCCTCGGACCCGGCGTAGATCCCCTCGGCGCGCGGCCAGTGCACGACCACGTCCGAGAACCCGAGGTCGGCGGCCCGCTCGACGCCCTCGACGAGGGTCTCCGCGGACTCCCCCGAGAACACCGGGGCCCCGTCGAGGTTGAGGTACATGTCCGGCACGCGGCCGTCCGGGGCCAGCCGGCCGGCGATCTCGCGCAGCTGGTCGACGTGCTCGGCCAGCCCGGACCACCAGGCCTCCTGGGCCGCGACCGGGGACAGCCCCGCCTCGGGGTCGAGCACCGGGCCGTAGGTGGCCCAGCCCTGCCCGAACCGGGCGGCGAGCGCCATCGTCCGCGGCCCGGCCGCGGCGACGACGAACGGCGTCCGCGGGCGGGCGACCGTGCCCGGGTGCATCCGGGCGCCGTGCGCCTCGTAGAACGTGCCCTCGTGGTCGGTCACGGGGTGGGTGAGCAGCCGGTCGAGCAGCTCGACGAACTCCTCGAACCGGCGCGTGCGCTCCCCGCGGGTCGGGGCCGGGCCCAGGACGCCGGCGTCGAACCCCTCCCCGCCCGCGCCGAGCCCGAGCAGGAACCGGCCCTCCGCGACGTCGTCCAGGCCCATGACGTCCTTGGCGAACGGCACGGGGTGCCGGAAGTTCGGCGACGCCACCCAGGTGCCCAGCCTGATGCGCTCGGTGACCGCGGCGGCCGCGGCCAGCAGCGGCACGGTGGCGAACCACGGCTCGTCCGCGAGCGACCGCCACGCGAGGTGGTCGTAGGTCCACGCGTGGTCGAACCCGAGCTCCTCCGCCCGGCGCCACCGCTCGCGCGCCTCCGGCCAGCGCTGCTGCGGCAGGAGCACCACGCCGAGGCGCGGGCGTCCGGGGCGGGTGGCGGTGTCGGCGGTCACGGGACCGAGCGTAGCCACGCGGGGTGACACCACCGCGGCCGGCGGGGCTCGCGCCGGCTCACGCCCAGCCGAGCTCGTGCAGCCGCTCGTCGTCGATGCCGAAGTGGTGCGCGATCTCGTGCACCACCGTGACGGCGACCTCCTCCGCCACCTCGTCCCGGTCCTCGCAGATCGCCAGCGTCGGCCGGCGGAAGATGGTGATCCGGTCGGGCAGCGACCCCGCCGCCCAGAACTCCCCGCGCTCCGTGAGCGGGACGCCCTCGTACAGCCCCAGCAGCTCGGGGTCGTCGGCCGGGGCGTCGTCCTCCACCAGCACGACCACGTTGTCCATCCGGGCGGCGAGCTCGTCGGGGATGCGGTCGAGCCCGTCCCGGACGGCGTCCTCGAAGTCCTCGCGCGACATGTCGATCACCGGTCCATCCTCGCCGATTTGGTGGATCCGCCGACCTACCCGTAACGTATTCCTCGGTCTGAAGACGCCTCGACGTCAGGGGCGACGAGCCCCCATCGTCTAGCGGCCCAGGACCCCGCCCTTTCACGGCGGTAGCACGGGTTCGAATCCCGTTGGGGGTACGAGCAGTGCATGTGGAAGAATAGGTCTCACAACGAGGCCCCGTAGCGCAGTTGGTTAGCGCGCCGCCCTGTCACGGCGGAGGTCGCGGGTTCAAGTCCCGTCGGGGTCGCTCGATCACACCGGTCCACTGGGCCGGTGTCGTCGTATCAAGGCTCTGTAGCTCAGTTGGTAGAGCGTTCGACTGAAAATCGAAAGGTCACCGGATCGACGCCGGTCGGAGCCACCGAGGAAGCCCCGCATCGCCCCGCGCGACGCGGGGCTTCGTCGTTCGCGGGGTCCCGCTCAGCCCGCGAGGTCCCGGCGCCGGCGCGGCAGCACCGCCGTGAACGTCGTCCCGGCGCCCTCGGTGCTGGTGACCTCCATCACGCCGCCGTGCGCGACCACGACGGACCGGGTGATCGCCAGGCCCAGCCCGACGCCGGGCACGGCGTTCCGGGTCGCGGTCGTGGTCCGGAAGAACCGGGTGAACAGCCGGTCGACCTCGTCGGCGGGGATGCCCGCCCCGGTGTCGGCGACGGCCAGCCGCACGTGGTCGACGGTCGCCGACACCCGCACGGTGACGGTGCCGCCGGCGGGCGTGAACTTCACCGCGTTCGACAGCAGGTTGTCCCCGACCTGGGCCAGCCGGACGGCGTCGGCGCGCAGGACGACCGGCTCGTCCGGGACGTCCAGCACGAGCGCGACACCGGCCCGCTCCGCCGCCGGGCCCGCCGACTCCACCGCCGCCCGCGCGACCTCCGCCACGTCCACGTCGGCGAGCGCGAGCGGGAACCGGCCGGCGTCCACCCGCGCGGTGAACAGCAGGTCGTCGACCAGGCGGAGCAGCCGGCCCGCGTTCCGCTCGGCGACCTCCACCGACCGCCGCTGGTCCGGGGTCAGCGGGTCGTCGCGGAGCAGGTCCAGGTGCCCGACGATCGCGCTGACCGGCGTGCGCAGCTCGTGCGAGATCATCCCCGTGAACTGGTCCTGCAGCCGCGCGGCCTCGTGCACGGCCGTGGCGTCCGTCGCGACGAACAGGTAGCCGATCGGCCGGCCCTCGCCGTCGAGCCGCGCGGTGGTCGACACCTGCACGGGCACCGGCGCGCCGTCCGCGCGCAGCCAGGTCCACTCGGACACCTCGGGCCGGCCGGGCGCGACGTCCGCGACCAGGGCCCCGAACGGCGTCGTCGTCCCCGCCTGCCGCCAGCGCTCCTGCAGCTCCGGGGCCGAGACCAGCGCGTCGGCCCGCAGCGACCCCTGCGCCTCGGCCGCGGTCCGGCCGAGCAGGCGCTCGGCCCCCGGGTTCCACACGTCGACCAGGCCGTCCGGGCCCGTGCCCACCACGGCCTGCTCGGTGACGGCGTCCAGCACGCTCCGGGTCAGCCGGTCGGCGTCCCGGAGCCGCGCGAGGTGCCGGCGCAGCCGCCGGGCGAGCTCGTTCACGGTCAGCGCCGCGAGCGCGTAGACCACCGGCGCGAACCCCGCCCGCCACCACGCCAGGTCGTCGGGGTGCCCGTCGAGGCCGGGCAGGGCGGGCAGCAGGAGCGCGACGCAGGACGCGCCCGCGGCGAGCGCGACCGACCACCGGCCCGGCTCCGCCGCGATCCAGATGACCGGCAGCACGAGCACCGCGCCGAACAGCGAGCCCGTGCCACCCGTCCCCGCCCGCAGCAGGCCGACCGCGAGCACCGAGAGCAGCGGCACGACGACGACCCAGCCGTCACCGGCGGCCCACGCGTCCGCGGCCCGGCGGGTGGCGGCCGGCGGGCGGGCGGCGGCGACCACCGCGAGCGCGGTCGCGGCCGCGAGGACGACGACGCCGGCGAGCACCGCGGCGGCGTCGGTCACCACCGCGCCGGGCGCCGCCGCCGCGAGCGCACCACCGAGCAGCACCGCCGCCAGGGTCGGGGCGTGCTTGAGCAGGACCGTGCGGTCGCGCCGGCCCGCGCGGGCCGCCGGCGCCCCGGCGGTGGGTGCGTCGGCCACGGTCACGCCGGGCCCGGGCCGGCCGCGGGCGTCGCCCGCGCTCCCCCGATGCCGCCGGTGTCCCGGACGATCTCCAGCGGCTCGACCGTGCGGCCGGTGCCGAACCGGGACCAGTACCGCGCCGTCGATCGCACGAAGTCCGGCTCCAGGTAGTCGCGGATGCCGGCCTGGGACGCGAAGCACGCGAGCATCGCCAGCTTCGTGTCCAGGTGCCCGTCGATGGTGACGAACCGGTTCGGCCGGTAGTCGACGGTCGCCGACGGGCTCTGGAAGCACGCCACCGTGCCGATCCCGCGGGTGGCGACCATCGTCGCGTCGTGCACCGCGCGGTGGTCCTGGTGCCGGTCGTTCGCGCTGTGGGTGTAGACGACCGTCGGACGGACCTCGGTGACCACGCGCTCGACGATCTCGAGCGTCGGGCCCGCGACCGGGATCTGCGTGTCCGGCTGGTCCTCGAGGACCAGCCGCGCGCCGATCAGCCCCGCGGCCGCCAGCGACTCCCCCTCCCGGTCGCCGGCGTCCCCGCCGCGCGCCCCCCGGGACAGCGTGAGGATCACGACCTGGTCGCCGGCCGCCCGGTGCGCCGCGAGGATCCCGCCCGCGCCGATCTCGACGTCGTCGGGGTGCGCGCCCACCGCGAGCACCACCGGCCGCGCGGCGACGGCCGCACGGCGGCGCTCGCCGAGCCGGCGCACCACGTCGACCAGCTGGCCCCCGGCGACGGGCTTGGTGAGGAACTCGTCGGCACGCTGCCGCAGCGCGCCGACCGCGTACTCGACCGACACGTGCGCGGTCATCACGACGACGCCGACCTCCGGGGCCTGCTCCCTCAGCACGCCGGCGAGCTCCAGCCCGGACATGCCGGGCATCTCGATGTCCGTGACGACGACGTCCGGGTCGAACCGCGCGAGCGTGGCGGCGATGTCCGAGGCGTCGTGCAGCACGACGACCTCGCAGCCCGCCCGCCGCTCCAGCACGGTCCCGGTGTACGCGGCGACGTCGGGGTCGTCGTCCAGCACGACGACGCGCAGGGCAGGGCTGGTCAAGCGGTTCCCCCAGGGTGGCTCCGGTGCGGGGCGGGCGACGCGTGCCCCGCCCGCCGCCGCCATGCTCGCAGATCGGCCCGCGTCTGGCGGATCCGCGAGGACCGCGCGCATGATGCCGTCATCGGTCAGGGGAGGCGACGGTGCCGCACCACGAGGACCCGCCGCGGCTCGCGGCGCTCGACGACGCGACCCTGGCGCGCGCCCGGACCGTGGCCGTGCACTCCCCCGACCCGTCCGGCGACGGCGACCTCGTGTGGACCCTCACGCTGGCCGACGCGGACGGGGTCCCGCTGGGCCGCGAGCGGCTCTGCGCGCCGGACTGGCCCACGCCGCTCGCCCAGGTCGTCGCGCCGCACCTCGACGTCGCCGGACTCCGGGTGGTGGGGGCGTGGCGCACGGACCTCGGCGAGGACGACCTGCCGCGGCACGCGGCGCACGTGCTGCCGGAGGGCTGAGCCGACCGGCGCGGGGCACCCGCGGCGCCGCACGGGTCCCGGCGCCGTGGACGCGCGGGGCGGGCGGGCCCACGGGTGCCTAGGCTGGGCACCGGGCCGGCGGACGCCGGCCGCACGCGGCAGGAGGGCGGCGGACGTGGAGATCGCGGTGCAGCGGATCGGCGGGCCGGTGGTGGTCCTGCGACCCCGGGGACGCCTGACGTCGGGCGACGCCCCGGAGCTGCGCGCCGTGGTGGCCGACCTCGTCGAGCAGGGGCGCACCAAGGTGGTCGTCGACCTCGAGGAGACGACGTTCCTCGACTCGTCGGGGCTCGGCGCCCTCATCGCCGGCCTGCGCGCGACGCGCACCGCCGGCGGCGACCTCACGATCGCCCGGCCGACCGGCCAGGTGCTCGACGTGCTGACGCTGACGACGATGATCCGGGTGCTGCCGCCGCACGAGACCGTCGCGGACGCGTTCGCCGCGCTGAGCTGACCGGCGGGGCCGGGGGGGCCGGTCAGAGCGGGTCGAACTCCGTGACCCGGGTGCGCCAGTACTCCGCGCCGTCCCGGGTGCGGGTCACCAGCCCCGCGTCGACCAGCTCGCGGCGCAGGCCGACCGGGTCCCGGGCCAGCTCCCCGAGCCGCTCCGTCAGGTCCCGCTCGGGCACCGGCTCCTCGAGCGGCAGCGTGCCCTGCGCGACCCAGCGCAGCACGAGGTCGCGGTCCGCACGCCGCCGGGGCAGGTTCTCCAGCCGCCCGCGCACCAGGAACCGCTCGGGCCCCCCGGGCCGGGCGCCGGTGCGGGCGTCGTCGTCAGCCACGCGTGCAGCGTAGGCGGGGCGCGGCGGGACGCGCTCGCCGATATGCCGCGCCGAGCGGACACCCGACACGTCGGGAGAGGATCCGCCGCACCCTCGCCCGACGTGTCGCGTGCACACTCGCCGCGCCGGTGGCGGGGCCGGCGGGGCGCGGCGATGCTGGCGGCACGGGCCGAGGGAACCGGAGTCCGCGCCGGACCGTTCCACCCGGGTACCGACGACGAGAGGTGACGACCATGGGCTTCCTGGACCGCTTGCTGGGGCGCGAGACCCGGCCGCAGCGCTACCAGCAGCCGTACGGCGGCCGGCCCCGGGCCGCGCAGCCGCCGGCCGACCCGGACCAGGCCGCGATCGAGCGGTACCGCTACCTGCTCCGCACCGCGCCTCCGGAGGCCCTCGAGCAGGCGCACGCCGAGGCGTTCGCCCAGCTGACGCCCGAGCAGCGCCGGCAGGTCCTCGAGGGGCTGTCCGCGGAGGTGCCGCCGGCCGAGCGCGCCGCGGACGACGACCCGCGCTCGCTCGCGCGGATGGCCACCCGCGCCGAGCTCCGGCAGCCGGGCACCCTGGAGCGGTCGTTCGGCCGCGGCGGCGCGGGCGGCGGCCCGGGGATGGGGATGGGGATGGGCGGCATGATCGCCGGCTCGCTGCTCGCCAGCGTGGCCGGCGCGTTCGTCGGCACGGCGATCGCCGACAGCCTGTTCGACCTCGGCGACTCCGGGGACGCGGGCTCCGACGCGGCGGCCGACGGCGGCGACGCGGGCGCGGACGCCGGCGGCGACTACGGCGGCGGCGACGTGTCCGCCGACGGCGGCGGCTGGGGCGACTTCGGCGGCGGGGACTTCGGCGGCGGCGACTTCGGCGGCGGCGACTTCTGACCCTCATCCCCCGCGGGTGACCTCACGGGCGTCCGGGCGCCACCTGCGCCCGGACGCCCTACCGTGTCGCCATGGCACCCGGCGCGGGACGCACCGCCCGGCGCATGACCGTCACGCGGGCGGTCGCGCTGGTGCTGGCGTTCGTGCTCACGGCGGTGCTCGGCGGGGTGCTCACGGCGGGCCTCGTCCTGCCGACCGTCGCCGTGGCCGACGGCACCACGGACTTCGCCGTCGAGGCGTTCGAGGACCTGCCGACCGAGCTCGAGCGGCAGCCGCTGTCCGAGCGGTCGACGATCCTCGCGGCGGACGGCACGGTCCTCGCGACGTTCTGGGCGGAGAACCGCGTCGTCGTGCCGCTGACCGCGGTCGCCGAGCCGCTCCAGCAGGCGGTCATCGCCATCGAGGACAAGCGGTTCTACCAGCACGGCGGCATCGACCCCGAGGGCATGGTGCGCGCCCTGGTCCGCAACCTGCAGGCCTCGGACCGCACCGAGGGCGCGTCGACGCTGACGCAGCAGTACATCAAGAACGTCCTGATCGAGCAGGCGGTCCGCGCCGGCGACCGGGCGGCGGCGGAGGCGGCCCGCGAGGCGGACGGCGCCGAGGGGTACGCCCGGAAGCTGCGCGAGGCGAAGCTCGCGATCGCGCTCGAGAAGGAGCTGACCAAGGACCAGATCCTCGAGGCCTACCTCAACATCGCGCAGTTCGGGGTCAACACCTACGGCGTCGAGGCCGCGGCGCAGCGGCTGTTCGGCAAGCCCGCCTCCGACGTCGACCCCGTGGAGGCCGCGACGATCGCGGGCATCACGCAGAGCCCGACGGCCTTCGACCCCGTGCGGAACCCCGAGACGGCGCAGCAGCGCCGCGACCTCGTGCTGCGGCTCATGCACGAGCAGGGGCACCTGACCGCCGAGGAGCTGGCGGCGGGCGTGACGCGGCCGCTGGCGGAGACCCTGCGCGTCGACACCCGGCCGGTCGGCTGCATGGCGGCGGAGACGGCGGTGCGGGGGTCCGGGTACTTCTGCGACTACGTGACGAAGGTGATCCGGAACGACCCGGCGTTCGGCGCGACCGAGACCGAGCGGATCGACCGGCTGTACCGGGGCGGCCTGACGATCACGACGACCCTCGACCCGCGGGAGCAGACGATCGCGGACGAGTCCGTGCACGGCGAGGTGCCCGCCGCGGACCCGTCCGGCGTGGCGACGTCGCTGGTGACCGTCGAGCCCGGCACCGGCAGGATCACCTCGATGGCGCAGAACCGGCGCTACAACAACACCCAGGACCACGGCGACCGCGAGACGGCGGTCAACTACGGCACCGACTTCGCGTACGGCGGCGGCAGCGGCTTCCCGCCCGGGTCGACCTTCAAGCCGTTCACGCTCGCCCAGTGGCTCAAGGAGGGGCACAGCCTGTCGGAGCGGGTGAACGGAACCCGGTTCTCGTACCGGTTCAGCGAGTTCACCGCCTCCTGCACCGAGCTGGACGGCCGCACGGAGTACCGGTTCGCCAACGCCGAGGGCCCGCGGTCCGGCGGCGTGATGTCCGTGCTGGACGCGACCCGGGGCTCCGTGAACTCCGGGTACATGGCGATGGCCTCGCAGATCGACATCTGCGGCGTGTTCGACACCGCCGGCGCCCTCGGCATCCACAAGCCGGGCGGGTCGTCCGGCGAGGGCCCGTTCGACCCGCTCCCGGCGAACGTGCTCGGGTCCAACTCGGTGTCCCCCCTCGCGATGGCGGCCGCGTTCGCCGCGTTCGCGAACGGCGGCACCTACTGCACCCCCGTGGCGATCACCTCGGTCACGGACACCGACGGCGCGCCGCTGCCGGTCCCGCCGACGGCGTGCACCCCGGGCGCGCTGGAGCCGCGCGTGGCCAACGCGGTGACGTTCGCGCTTCAGAACGTGTGGAGCGGCACCGCGGCGACCGACCCGCCGCCGTTCCCCTCGGCCGGCAAGACCGGGACGACGTCGCACAACGAGCACACCTGGTTCGTCGGGTACACGCCGCTGCGGGCCACCGCGGTGTGGGTGGGGTTCGCGGAGCGGATGCTGCCGATGCAGCGGATCGTGATCAACGGCCGGTACATCCGCAACGTGTTCGGGTCGTCGGTCGCGGTGCCGATCTGGCGGTCGTTCATGATCCGGACGCTCGAGGGGCAGGCGGTGCCCGGGTTCGCGGCGCCGGGGCCCGACGAGGTGATCGGGAAGCAGGTCGGCGTGCCCTGGGTCGTCGGCCGCGAGGTGGGCGCGGCGCAGTCCGCGCTGCAGCGCGCCGGGTTCCGGGTGTCGGTCGCGCCCGCCGAGCCGGACCCCGCCGCGCCGGGGACGGTGCTGCGGCAGAGCCCGTCCGGGACGGCCGCCGCCGGGTCGACCGTGACCGTGGTGCCCTCGGCCGGACCCGCGCCGGCCGCTCCCCCGGCGGCGCCACCGCCCGCGCCACCGCCCGCGCCGCCGCCCTGACACCGGACCCGCGCGCCGGCCGGCGCCCCGGCCCCCGACCCCGGGACGACACCCCGTCCGTCCGCGGGATGACCCCGGGGCGCCGAGGACCGGCCCGGGAGCCGACGCGGCCGCCGGGCGCCGGCTCCTAGCGTCGAGGGCATGGACGCGACCCCGCTCACCAGCACCCCCGCCAGGACCCCGGAGCGCCGCGTGCTCGGCGCCCTGACGATCGCCGCGGCCGCGGTGCTGGCGCTGAGCGCGTGCGGCGGCGCGGTCTCCGAGGCGCTCGGCCGCGGCCCGGAGCCGCGCGCCTCGGCCTACCCCTCGGGCGCGGACGCGAAGTCGGCGCAGGCCCTGCCCGCGTGGGCGCCGGACGCCGCGACCGACGTGCGGGTCAAGCAGCGCCCCGGCGGCGCGGAGCGGATCGTGACGATGCGCGCGGGGCTCGCGGACCTGCCGGACGACTGCGTGCCGGTGTCCGCGGACCGGCCGCTGGCCCCCGCGCCGGCGGAGGGCGACCCGACGGACTTCCGCACCGTCTCGACGCTCGCGGCCGACTGGTGGCCGGCGGAGGCGGAGCAGGACGCCACCGTCATGTGCGGGGCGTGGTGGGTCGGCGAGCGCGACGGCGTGCTCTACGCCTTCACGCCCGAGCGCCGCACCGTGGCCGTCGGCTGACCCGCCCGGCGCGGCGCGGGTCTCAGGCGGAGACCGCCAGGGGGGCCGGCTCCTCGGCCAGCGCGACCACGACGAGCTCGCCGGTCTCGTCGTCCAGGACGGCGACCGCGCAAGCGCCGCAGGCGCACAGGACCTCGACGCCGTCGCCGTCGTCGAACCAGATGCACACGTGCCGCTGACTGCTCATGGCCACGACGGTACGCACGACCACCGACACGCCCGCGCTCCGGTGCCCGCGTGTCGCGAACTCCCGCGGGATCACGCGGCGCGGCCCCTCAGGACCCGGGCCCGGTGGCCGATGGGGGACGGTGCACCCCCGGGGGAGGAACCGCACCGCATGAGCCTCGACGGCATCGCGTCGATCAACCAGCGCATCAGCGCCATCCAGGCGACCATCGGGTCGCTCGCGCCGGCGTCCACGACCACGTCCGCGGCGTCGACGCAGTTCGCGCAGGCGCTCGCCCTGGCCGTCGACGGCACCGGCACCGCGTCCGGCGCGACCGCGTCGGGCGCCGGCGCCGCGGCCCCGGCGAGCACCGCCCGGAACGCCGACGGCGTCCCCGTCGCGCTCGCCGGCTACGGCAACGGGAAGATCCCCGCCGACGCCCTGCACGAGGTCGGCACGACCGGGCACCGCCTGTGGGCCCCCGCGGCCGACGCGCTCGAGACGCTCATCGCCGACGCCGCGCGCGACGGCGTGACGATCGGCATCACCGACTCGTACCGGTCCTACGAGGCGCAGGTCGACGTCGCGGCCCGCAAGGGCCTGTACTCCCAGGGCGGGCTGGCGGCCGTGCCCGGGACGAGCGACCACGGCTGGGGCATGGCCGTCGACCTGCGCCTGGACGACGCGGCGCAGTCGTGGATGCGCGCGAACGGCGGCCGGTACGGCTTCGTCGAGGACACCCCGCGCGAGCCCTGGCACTGGGCCTACGAGGGCTGACGCCCGCCCGCCAGACACCCGACCGTCGAGTGGAAGATCCGGCCCGACACGCCGACGCGTGTCCGGCCGGATCTTCCACTCGACGAGGACCCGGGGACGAGGGCGTCAGTCGAGGATCGCGCGGGTCACGGCGACCTGCTCCGTGAGCACCCCGCCGATCGTCTGCTGCGTCTCGTTGATCCGCTCGACGACCCCGCCGATCTTCGCGAGCGACGTGATCACCCCGTCGACCTGCTGCTGGATCGTCCGCACCTTGTCCCCGACCTGCGTGGTGGCGGCGGCCGTCTCGTTCGCGAGCTCCTTGACCTCGTGCGCGACGACGGCGAAGCCGCGTCCCGCCTCGCCCGCGCGCGCCGCCTCGATCGTGGCGTTGAGCGCGAGCAGGTTGGTCTGCGCGGCGATGCCCTGGATGACGGTGACGACCTGGCCGATCTCGGCGCTGGACTCCCCGAGCCCGGCGACCTCCTGGTTCGCCTCGTGCGCGATCCGCTGCCCGTCGGTCGCGACGGTCGTCGCGGCGAGCACGTTGCGCTCGACCTCCTGGATCGAGGTCACCAGCTCCTCGCCGGCCGTCCGCAGCCGGGCCGCGCCCGCGTGCCGTTCCAGCGCCTGCGCGACCAGGAACGCGGTGTTCCGCAGCGCGTCGGCGCGCCCCTGCGACAGCTCGAGGGTCCGGGTGGCGAAGAAGTCCATGGTGCCGACGACGCGGCCACCCACGATGATCGGCAGGCAGACGCCCGACTTCACGCCGACCCGCTGGGCTGCGGGCGCGCGCACGCAGTCCGTGAGCTCGCCGAGGTCGGCCACGAACACCAGGTCGCGCGCCCGCCAGGCGCGCCCGGCCAGGCCGACGCCCTCGCGGAACGAGGCCGCCCGGGTGACCTCGCGGAACTCGGCGCCCGCGTCGCCCGACTCCTGGACGAAGGTCAGGGCGCGCTGCTCCTCGTCCACGCGCCAGTACGACCCGTAGGCCCACTCGAAGCCGCCGCGGATCGCGTCGAGCGCGCGGGTGAGGGACTCCTCGGCGGTCGGGGCGCTCGTGACCTCGTGGATCACGCGGTTGACGGCCTCGATGTCCTGCAGCGCCTCCGTCTGCCGCTCGGCGGTCGCGACGCGCTCGATCGCCTGGGACACCAGGACCCCGATGCTGCGCAACGTCGCGAGCCGCTGCGGGGACGGGCTCAGGGTCTCGGTGGTGAAGAAGTCCATCGTCCCCGTGACCACGCCGTTCTCGGTCAGCGGGAAGCAGATGCCGGACCGGACGCCCGCGCGCTGCGCGGCGGGTGCGCGCACGCAGTCGGTGAGCTCGCCCAGGTCGGCCACGAACACGAGGTCGCGGTGCCGCCAGGCCCGCCCGGACAGCCCGACGCCCTCGGAGAACGACGCCGCCCGGGTCACCCGCCGGAACTCCTCGCCGGCGTCCCCCGACTCCTGGATGAAATGCAGGGAGCGGTCGCCCTCGACGCGCCAGTACGACCCGTAGGCCCAGTCGAAGCGCTCGCGCACGACGTCGAGCGCCTTGCGGACCGCCTCCTCGGACGTGGTGGCGCCGGCGAGCGCGTGCACGACGGCGGTCACGGCGTCGATGTTGGCGCGGGACTCGGTGAGCTCGGTGACCGCGGTCGGCGGCTGCGGGCGGGTGCGGGTGAACACGTGGCTCCTCGTGGGTCGGTACCCCCTGGCGAGAGAACCATCGACGCCCACGGGACCCGCGTGAGCGGATCGCACGCGACGAACCGGGTGATTCGGGCAAACGCGGCCGTACGGGCTCAGGCGCCGGGCGCGCCCTCCGCGCCCTCCGCGCCGCCGGCGGCGTCCTCGGCGGGGTCCTCGGGCACGATCACGCGCGCGCCGAGGTCCCACGGCTGGAAGACCCGCTCCCCGTCCATCCGGAACCGCAGCGCGCGCTCGGTGCGCACCCGCGGGAGTAGCGCGGGGTCGCCCGACGGCTCCGCGACGGCGGCCGCGGGGGCGGTCGCGGGCGCGCGGCCGGCCACGGCGGGCGCGGGGGCGGGCGGGGGCGCGGTCGGCGCGTCGTCCGCCCGGTCCGCGCCGTCCCCCAGCAGCACCTCGTCGAGCGCGCGGTACCGGAACCCGGCCTGCCGCCGGTTCCGCTCGATCCACATCGTCAGGAGGTCGAGCACCTCGGTCTCGAGGTGCGCCGGACGCCGCTGCGCCTCGCGCCGCCGGCTGACCAGCCCGGCCTGCTCGAGCACCCGCAGGTGCTTGGAGACGGCCTGCGGGGAGACGGCGTACGGGGCGGCGAGCTCCCCCACGGTGGCGTCCCCCTGCGCGAGCCGGGTGACGAGGTCCCGGCGGAGCGGGTCGGCCAGCGCAGAGAGCACCTGCGACAGCGGGTCGGCCACGGGAGGTCCTCCGGTCGGGTGGGTGGGTGAGGCGCCGCCGCAGCGTGCCACGCCGACCGGCACCCTGACAACCGGGCGGTTGCGCAACGGCGCGGTCGCGGGTCCGCCCGGCAGGCGGTGCGCCACCCCGGCACGGCGGCGGCCGCGGGCCGGACGGTGGATACCCGTCCGGCGCCGCG
>NZ_BONO01000013.1 GCF_016862755.1 Cellulomonas pakistanensis
GCTAGGGGCTCGCACCCGCGCGCGAAGCGGAGGGCTCGGCGCCCGCGCCCGGGAGCGGCCGCGCCGGCCCCGGGTGACGAGCCGCGGCGTCAGCCCGCGGCGGGCTTGGCGGCGGCGGACGAGGTCGACGCCGACGACGTCGAGGCGGCCGGCGCCGAGGAGGTCGTGCTCGTGCTCGACGAGGTGCTCGCCGACGAGGTCGACGACGACGTGCTGCTGCTCGAGCCCGTCGTGGAGCTGGTGGTCGACCGCGAGTCGTTGCGGTAGAAGCCCGAGCCCTTGAACACGACGCCGACGGAGGAGAACACCTTGCGCAGCTTGCCGCCGCAGGCGGGGCACTCGGTGAGCGCCGCGTCGCTGAACGACTGGTGGATGTCGAAGGCGTGGCCGCACTCGGTGCAGGCGTAGGCGTAGGTGGGCACTGCTGTCTCCCGCGGATGACGTGACCTGGGTGGACGGGGGCCGGTCGCCGGGCGGCGTCCCTGGCACTCCCGCTGTCCGAGTGCCAATGATACGCGGCCTCGCGGTATTCCCGCGGGCGCGCCCGCGGGTCCGGCTGCGCGAGCCGCGGCCGGACGCCGGTCGTCGTGACAGCGGGTCAGTCGCCGAGTCGCTCCCAGCGCTCCGGCGTCGCCACCAGGTCGACCCGCCGGTCGTGCGGCTCGTGCGGGACGGGCCGGGTCGCCGCGTCGTAGAGCTCCTCGGCGAACACCAGCGCCACGACCGGCGTCCCGGGGCGGGCGTGGGCGAGCGCGCGGTCGTACCAGCCGCCGCCCTGGCCGAGCCGGTTGCCCGCGGTGTCGACGGCGAGGGCGGGGGCGAGGACGACGTCGGCCTCGGCGATCGCGTCGGCGCCGAGGGACGGGCCGGACGGCTCCGGCGGCCGGCCGGGTGCGCGCTCCAGCAGGTCGTGCCGCCCGGCGAACCACGCCCACTCGCGCTGGAGGCCGGCGCCGAGGACGGGGAGCAGCACCCGGACGCCGCGCGCGGCGAGGGCGTCGAGCAGCGGGCCGGTGTCCGGCTCGGTCGGCCGGGCGCTGTACGCGGCGACGACCGACGCGTCCGCGACGACGGGGATGGTCTCGACGACGTCGACGAGGGCCTCGGCGGCGGCGGCCCGCAGGCGGGGGGAGCGGGCCCGGCGCGCGGCGCGGACGGCGGCGCGGAACTCGTCCTTCACCTCGGTGACGCTGCTGCCGTCGGAGACGTGCGGGTACGGCTGGGCAGCGGCGCTCATGGCCCCAGTCTCGCAAATCCGCCCCGGGCCGGGTAGGACCAAAGGGGTTGCGCGGCGCGGCCGGTGGGCGGGTGGCCGGTCCGTCCGGGCATGATGCGGGCATGAGATCCGTCCAGGACCAGCTCGCGGCGGTGCTGGCCGCGGTCGGGCCCGTCGCCCCGCTCGACGTCGTGCTGTCCGACGCGGCCGGCTGCATCCTCGCGGAGGACGTCGTCGCCCCGGCGGACGTCCCGGCGCAGCCCGTGGCCGCGCGGGACGGGTACGCCGTGGCCACCGGCGACCTGCGCGGGGTGGCGCCCGGCTCGCCCGTGGCGCTGCCCGTGGCGCACGACGTGCTCGCCGGCGACCCCACCGCGCTCCGGCTGGCGCCCGGCCAGGCGGTGCGGATCGCGTCGGGCGGCCCCGTGCCCGCGGGCGCCGACGCGGTCGTCCCGGCGGAGGACACCGACCGCGGCTCCGTCCGCGTGGCCCTGCACCGCGTGCCGGCGCCGGGCGAGGGCGTCCGCGCGGCCGGCACCGACGCCGCCCGCGGAGCCGTCGTGCTCGCCGCGGGGACGCGGCTCGGTGCGCGCCAGCTCGCGACGGCGGCCGCGGCCGGGCGCGGGCGGCTGCGCGTGCACCCCGCGCCGCGCGTCGTCATCGTGTCGATCGGGTCCGAGCTGGCCGAGCCCGGCACCCCGCCGCGCGACGGCGGGGTCTACGAGTCGGCGGGCCACGCCCTGGAGGCGGCGGTTAGGGACACCGGCGCGACGCCCGTGCGGGTCGGCGTGGTGCCGGACGACCGCGCGGTGCTGAGCGAGTCGCTGGAGGACCAGCTGGTCCGGGCCGACGTCGTCGTCACCACCGGCGGGCTGTCCGAGTCGCAGCACGACACCCTCGCGGACGTGCTCGCGCCGCTCGGCACGGTGCGGTTCGACCAGGTGGCGATGGCGCCGGGCTTCCGGCACGGGTTCGGCACGGTCGGCGACGGCGTGCACGCCGTGCCGCTGTTCGCGCTGCCCGGCCACCCGGTGGCGTCGCAGGTGGCGTTCGAGGTGTTCGTCCGCCCCGCGCTGCGCGCGATGGCCGGGCACACCGACCTGTTCCGCCCGTCCGTGACCGCGCGCGCGGACGTGGGCTGGCCGTCCCCGGCGGGCATCCGGCAGTTCGTCCCCGCCGCCGTCGTCGGCACGCCGGGCGAGGGCTACCGGGTCATGCCGGTCGGCGACCCGTCGGTCCCGTCGATCGGGGGGCTCGCGCACGCGAACGCGCTGGCGGTGGTCGGCGAGCAGGACTCCGCGGTCGTCGCCGGGCAGGTCGTGCACTGCCTGGTGCTGGAGGGCTGATGGCGCGCGGCTGGCCCGTGGCGCTGAGCGACGGCGACGTCCGGCTGCGGCCGCTCCGTCGCTCGGACGAGGCCGCCTGGATGCGGCTGCGCGCGGTCAACGCGGCGTGGCTGCAGCCCTGGGACGCGACGTCGCCGGAGCCGGTCACCGGCCGGCGGCCGACCTTCTCGCAGTTCGTGCGGTCGCTCGACAAGCAGGCGCGCTCGGGCACGTCGCTGCCGTTCGCGATCGACCTGGCCGGCGAGCTCGTCGGCCAGCTGACGGTCTCGGGGATCACGTACGGCTCGCTGTACTCGGCGTCGATCGGCTACTGGGTGTCGCAGCACGTCGCCGGCCGCGGGGTCACGCCGACCGCCGTCGCGCTCGCGACCGACCACTGCTTCACCGCGCTCGGCCTGCACCGGGTCGAGGTCAACATCCGCCCGGAGAACCGGCCGTCCCTGCGGGTCGTCGAGAAGCTCGGGTTCCGCGACGAGGGGCTGCGCGAGCGGTACCTGCACATCCAGGGCGCGTGGTGCGATCACCGGACGTTCGCCCTGACGACCGAGGACGTGCCGC
Source organism: Cellulomonas pakistanensis (assembly GCF_016862755.1). Classification (GTDB taxonomy): domain Bacteria; phylum Actinomycetota; class Actinomycetes; order Actinomycetales; family Cellulomonadaceae; genus Cellulomonas; species Cellulomonas pakistanensis. The sequence goes on from NZ_BONO01000013.1 coordinate 3,121, forward strand.
GCGGGCTGCTCGCGCGCTGGCACGCCGCGCGCGCGCCGGGCGCCTGACCTGCGGCGGCGCGTCGGCCCGGTCTGTCCGGGTTCGTCCGGATGTGGCAGGCTGGCCCCGGCGCGGCGAATGACATCGGTGTGATTTTCACGCGGCGCGCCGCTCGACACGCCGCGACGGGTCCGGGGTCGGCGACCGCGCCGCACCTACCGTCGTGGAGTGTACGAATTCGCCGGACCAGCCGCCCTCGTGGTGGTCGGCCTGTGGATCGCGTACCTGGTGCCGCACAAGCTGCGGCACCGGCAGCAGCTGCTCGAGTCGCGGACCGACGACCGGTTCTCCGACGCCCTGCGGGTGCTCGCCGTGACCGGCCCGGAGGGGTCGGACCGGCGGCGCCGCGCGGAGGTCGCCGGGGGAGTCCGGCAGGACTGCGGCCCGGTGGACAAGCGGGTCGGGTTGCTGACCCCCGGGGCGGGCAACCGGCTCGCGAGGACCGAGAGGGGAGGGGTCGTGTACCGACCGCACGGGACCCAGGACAGGATCGGCGCCGACGCCGCCCGCCGCGCCGCGCAGCTGCACGCCGCCCACGCCGCCGCGTCCGCCCGCCGGGGCGCCGCCGCGCGCCGCCGCGGGATGCTCGCCGGCGTGCTGCTCGTCGCCGCCGTGGCCGGCTGGGTCGTCGTGGGCGTCACCGCGCTCGGCGTGCTCGCCGGCGTGGTGCCGACCGTGCTGCTCGCGGGCGTGCTCGCGCTCGGCCGCCGCGCCGCCGTCCAGGGCCGCGCCGCCGAGGAGGAGTGGGAGCGCCGGATCGCCGAGGCCACCGCGCCGCTGCGGGAGCGGGCCGCGCGCCCGGGCCGCAAGGGCGCCGAGGGCCGCGCCGTCCGCCCGTCGCTCACCGAGACCCAGGCGATCCAGCGCGTCCGCGCCGACGCCCCGGTCCGTACCTCGACCCGGGTCCGGGACGGTGGGCGCGAGGGGGACACGTGGTCGCCGGTCGCCGTGCCGAGGCCCACGTACGCGATGAAGGCGCCCGCGCCGCGCCGCGAGCCCGCGCCCCTGGGCGAGGTCGAGGGGTCGACGCACGCCGCGCCCGCCGCGCGCCGGACGACGGCCGTCCCCGAGGAGGCGACGGCGACCGCCGCGGAGGCCCCGGCCGCCGCCGGGTCCGTCGCCGCGCCCGCCGCCGAGGGGTCCGCCGCGGCCGAGGCGCCCGCCACGCCGGCCGCCTCGAGCACCCCGGGCACGACCGCCCCGGCGACCGAGGAGCCCACCGGCTCGATCGACCTGAACGCGGTCCTGGCCCGCCGCCGCGCCGCCGGCGAGTAGGCCGCGGACCGCGGTGTCGTGAGCACCCCTCGACGGGTGCTAGGCTGATCACCGCTTCAAGGGGCTGTGGCGCAGTTGGTAGCGCGTCTCGTTCGCAATGAGAAGGTCAGGGGTTCGAATCCCCTCAGCTCCACCGCAGGGCAAGGCCCGGGATCCACGGATCCCGGGCCTTCGTCGTTCCCGGGCGGCCGCCGGGGACCCGTCGTGGACGCGCGCCGGGGCGCCCCCGCCGCGGTGGCAGAATGTCCCGGTGCCTGACGCGATCCCGCCCCGACCGGGCCGGTGGTCCCGGGCCTGGTCCGCGACCAAGACGTGGGTGGACCCGCTCGTCGTCATGATCGTCGCGGTGTTCCTCCTGGGGCTGTTCGCCCCGGCCTCCGGCGCGTTCGCCACGGGCCTGGACCACGTGACCACCGGCGCCGTCGTCCTGCTGTTCTTCCTCTACGGCGCTCGCATGGCGACCAGCGAGGTCTGGGACGGCCTGAAGAACTGGCGGCTGCAGGGCGGCATGCTCGCGTCGACCTACCTGCTGTTCCCGGTCCTGGGCCTGGCGGTGCAGCTGCTGCCGGACTCGGTGCTGCCGGACGACCTCAAGACCGGCCTGCTGTACCTGTCGCTGCTGCCGTCGACCATCCAGTCGTCGGTCGTGTTCACCTCGATCGCCCGCGGGAACGTGGCCGGCGCCATCACCGGCGCGACCGTGTCGAACGTGCTCGGCATCGTGCTGACCCCGCTGCTGGTGGGCATCCTCATGTCCCGGGCGGGCGGGCCGGTGGGCGGCTCGGCGGGGGCGACGCTGCTGCAGCTGCTGCTGCCGTTCGTGCTCGGGCAGCTGCTGCAGCCGAAGATCGGCGCCTGGATCCGCGCGCACAAGCCGATCACGCTCGTCACCGACCGCGGCACGATCCTGCTGGTCGCGTACGGCTCGGTGTCCGAGGCGGAGGCGTCGGGGGTGTGGGACGACCTGACCGTCGGGGTCCTGGTCGTGCTGGTCGCGGTGTGCGCCCTGCTGCTGGCCGCGATGCTGGTGATCACGTGGACCGGCGGGCGGGCGCTGCGGCTGTCCCGCGGCGACCGGATCGCGCTGCTCATGTGCGGGTCCAAGAAGAGCCTCGCCACCGGCCTGCCGATGGCGAACGTGCTGTTCGGCCCGGTCGCCGCCGCGGGCGTCGCGCTGCCGGTGATCGTGTTCCACCAGCTGCAGCTCGCGACGTGCGCCGTGCTGGCGCGCCGCCTCGCGGCCACGGAGCCCGAGCCGGACGCCGTCGTCACCCGCGCCTGACGCGGTCGGCGCCGGCCGCCTGACGAGGTCGGCACCCCCCGCCTGACGCGGTCGTCACCCCGCGCCTGATGCGGCGCCGACGCCCCCCGGGCGCGACGCCGACGGCTCCGCCCCTGGGCGTGCGGCGTGCCGCGCCGCGCGCCCAGGGGCGAGACCGTCGACCTCGACCTCGACTCGGCCAGGGGGTCAGGGGCGGGGGAAGCCCGCGCCGACCGGCTGCCGCTCGGCCGGACCGGGTGCACCGGGCGGGGGCACGACAGCCGGTCCGCCGCCGGGCCCGCCGGAGCCCGGACCGTCGCCGCCCGGGCCGCCCGGCCCGTGGTCACCCTGCCCGCCGCCGCCGCCCGCGCCGCCGGGCCCGCCCGGCCCGCCGCCCGCCGGCTCCCGGTCCGCGGCGCGCCGCCGGAGCGCCCGCCGGACCCGCAGCGCGGCCCAGGCGACGGCCGCGGCGAGCACGAGCCACGGCAGCAGCACGCCGAGCACCGTGACGACCCCGCCCAGCACGGTCACGAGCGCCGACCAGCCCGCGGCCAGCCCGCCGAGGAACCCGGCCGGGGAGTCGTCCTCGACCGCCGCGGGCTCCTCCGGCGCCGGCTCCTCGGCCGCCGGCGGCGTCCAGATCGACACCCGCAGCGTGGACAGCGCCACCTGCTCGGCCATCCGGCCGCGCTCGGACTGCAGGCTCTCGAGCGCCGCCTGGCGCTCGGTCAGCGTGTCCTCGGCGGACAGGATCTCCTCGCGGGTGGTCGCCCGGGCCAGCAGGTCCTCCATCCGCGCGACGGACAGCGTCATGGCACGGATCCGGGCGTCGAGGTCCTGCGCGGCCGCGGTGACGTCGTCCGACGCCAGGTCGACGTGGTCGACCTCGCCGATCTCGTCCAGCGCCTCGAGGAGCCCGGTCATCGCCGGGGCGGGGACCCGGACGGTCAGGTCGGCCGTCGCCTCGGTGCCGACGTCGCCGCGCGCCGCCGTCTCCTGGCGCGCGTCGACCCGGCCGCCGGCGCCCTCGACCTCCGCGACCACGGCGTCGGCCGCGGCCCGCGGGTCCTCGTGGACCAGCCCGACCTCGCCGGTCGTGATCACCTGCCGGCCGCCGGCGTCCGCGGTCGCGCCGCCGGTGCCGGAGGCGACGTCCCCGGCCGCGTCGCCGGCGGCGGGGGCGTCCTGCGCGACCTCGCCGCCGGACGCGGTGAGGTCGCCGGCCATGCCCGCGTCGCCGGCCTCGCCCGACCCGCCGTCGCCCGCGCCCGACCCGCCACCAGGCCCCGACCCCTCCTCGAGCGACTGCCCCTGGTCCGCCCCGCCCTGCGCCTGGTCGGCGCCGGTCGCGCCGCCCCCGGCGCTGCAGCCGGCGAGCAGCGCCAGCGCCAGTGCGAGCCCGCCGAGCGCCCGCGTCACGTCCGTCCCGGCCCGGCCGGTGCTCCGGCCGCCGTCCTGCCCTGGTCTCCGCATGGCCGGGACGCTAGGGCCAGCGGCTCGCGCGCGGAGGGCCGTCACCTGCACGGATGCCGAATCGTTGCGGCACGGCGCCCGCCGCGTCCGCGCCGTGACCTGCCCGCGTCCGGGCCGTGACCCGCGCTCACCCGGACGGGTGGGCGGCACCACGGGCGCCCAGCACCTACCCGCCCGCGGAACCCGTCCCGCGCGTCGCCCCACGGAACCGGACGAAGCGGGCACACTGGTGCCGGGGGCCGGGCCGTCGCACGCCCGTCGTCAGCTCCGCCGCCCCGGAAGGACCGTCGTGCCCGCTCCGACCTCACCCCTGCGGATCGTCCCGGCCCCGCGCCTGGTGCACGAGGCCGAGGGGGCGCCGTTCGTCGTCTCCGCCGCCACCACGGTCACGGTGGGGACGGGCCCCGCGGAGGTCGCGCTCGGCGTGCTCGCCGCCGAGTCGCTGAGCCGGATCTCCGGCAGCACGGTCGAGGTCCGCTACCGGGACGTCGCCGAGCCGACCCAGCCGGGCGACGTCGCCTTCGTGCTGGACGACCGGCTGGCCGGCGAGCAGTACCACCTGGAGGTCGCGGCCGACCTGGTCCGGGTCACCGCCGGCACGCCGGAGGGGCTGACGCACGGGCTGGCGACGCTGCACCAGGTGCTGCGCCCGCACGACGGCACGTTCGCGGCGTGGCCGGTGCGCGTCGAGGACGAGCCCGTGCACGGCTGGCGCGGGCTGTCGGTCGACGTGGCGCGGCACTTCTTCGGCCCGGACGACCTGCGCGTCGTGGTCGACCTCATGGCGGGGTACAAGCTCAACGTGCTGCACCTGCACCTGTCGGACGACCAGGGGTGGCGGCTGCACCTGCCCTCGCGCCCCGACCTGACGGCGCGCTCGGGCGGCACGGCCGTGGACGGCGACCCCGGTGGCTACTTCACGACGGAGGAGTTCGAGGCGCTCGTGGCGTACGCCGCGGCCCGGGGCGTGCGCGTGGTGCCCGAGATCGACGTCCCGGGGCACGTGAACGCCGCGCTGCACGCCTACGGGGAGCTGAACCCGGACGGCGAGCCCACCGACGAGTACGCCGGCATCGAGGTCGGCTTCAGCCGGCTGTGGGCGGACCTGCCGGCGACCGAGCCGTTCCTGCGGGACGTGTTCGGCGACGTCGCCGCGGTCACCCCGGGCGAGTACCTGCACATCGGCGGGGACGAGGTGCACACGATGGAGCGCGAGGAGTACGCGCGCCTGGTGCGGATGGCGTCGGACGCGGTGCGCGCGGCGGGCAAGAAGGTCGTCGGCTGGCAGGAGATCGCCACCACGCCGCTCGAGCCGGGCACCGTGGTGCAGTACTGGGACACCCGGATGGACCCGGCGCCGATCGTCGCGGCGGCGCAGGCGGGCGCGCGGCTGCTGATGTCGCCGGGCTCGCAGGCCTACCTCGACATGAAGTACGACGGCGACACCGCGCTGGGCCTGGAGTGGGCCGGGCACATCGAGCTGCGGGACGCCTACACCTGGGAGCCGACCGCGCTGGTGCCGGGGCTGCCCGAGGGGTCCGTGATCGGCGTCGAGGCCACCGTGTGGACGGAGACGCTCCGCAGCCTGGACGACCTCATGACGATGCTGCTGCCGCGGCTCGCGGCGGTCGCCGAGGTGGCGTGGACGCCGGCGGACCGCCGGGACTGGGACGACTTCGCGACCCGGGTCGCGGCGCACGGCCCCTACTGGGACGCCGAGGGCCTGGCCTGGTACCCGAGCCCGCAGGTCGACTGGCACGTCGACCTGTCCTGACCCGGTCGGGCCGGCTCCGGGGTCAGATCCAGGACGGCAGCCACATGTGCAGGTGCCAGACGTCGTACGGCACGACCCACGCCGTCCAGACCGGGTAGAAGAACGCGCTCACGGCGAGCACGACCACCACGACCGCGCTCGTCACCACGAGGCCGCGGCGCCGCTGCCGCGCGTCCGGGCTCTGCACGAGCAGCGCGAGGACGTAGACACCAGCGAGCACGACCCACGGCGTGAACGCGATCGAGTAGAACGTGAAGATCGTCCGCTCCGCGTAGGTGAACCACGGCAGCCAGCCCGCGACGACGCCGGACAGCACGGCGCCCGCCCGCCAGTCGCGGCGCACGAGCAGGCGGTACAGCGCGACCAGCAGCGCGAGCGCCCCGAGCCACCAGATCACCGGGTTGCCGAGCGACGTCACGGCCTGCGAGCAGGCGTCGGCGCCGCACAGGTCCCGGGCAGCGTCGCCGGTCAGCCCGGAGACCTCGGTCGGGTAGTAGAACGAGGTCGGCCGCCACTGGATGATCCAGCCCAGCGGGTGCGCCGCGTACGCGTGCTCGGCGGTCAGGTGGGTGTGGAAGTCGAACATCTGGGTGTGGAAGTGCCACAGGGAGCGCAGGCTCTCCGGCAGCCAGGTCACGCCCTCGCCGGGGTGCTCCGCCGCCCACTGGCGCAGGTAGGCGCCGGGGTGCGCGAACCAGGACGCCCAGGTGCCGAGGTAGGTGCCGGCCGCGGTCAGCACGACGACGACGCCCGCCGGGATCGCGTCCCGCCACAGCGTCGCGGGCACCCACGCGCGCACGCCGACCGAGCGCCGGGCGGTCGCGTCCCAGGCGACCGACAGCAGCCCGAACACGGCCAGGAAGTAGAGGCCCGACCACTTGGTGCCGATGCACAGCCCGAGCAGCACCGCGGCCGCGAACCGCCACCACCGCCACCCGAGCCGCGGGCCGAGGCCCAGCGCAGCCCCGGAGTCGAGCACCGCGGCCGTCCGCGCCGCGAGCCTCCGCCGCGCCTGGTCCCGGTCGAGCAGCAGCGCTCCGAAGGCGGCCAGCGCGAACAGCATGACGAAGTTGTCGAGCAGCCCGGTGCGGGAGTGCACGATCGCCTCGCCGTCGACCGCCATGAGCAGGCCGGCCAGGGTGCCGAGCGCCGTGGACGCCAGCAGCCGCCGCGCGATCCGGGCGACCAGCAGAACCGCGAGCGTCCCGGCGACGGCGGAGGCCAGGCGCCACGCGGCCGACGACCCGATGCCGCCGCCGAGCTGGATCCCGAGCGCGATCAGCCACTTGCCGACCGGCGGGTGCACGACGTACTCCGCCCGCTCGCCCAGCGCCGAGCCGTCGCCCTGCGCGAACAGCGTGTTCGCGTCGTCGCCCCACGAGCCCTCGTAGCCCAGCCGCAGCAGCGAGTACGCCTGCTTGACGTAGTAGGTCTCGTCGAACACCAGCTCGTGCGGCCGGCCCAGGTCCCAGAACCGCAGCACGCCGCCGAGCAGGGTGACCGCGAGCGGCCACAACCAGCCCGCGACGCGCGCGCGGCGGGCGGCGCCGAGCAGCAGGGTCCGGGCGCCGAGCAGCTGGACGAGCAGCCGGTCGTGCGTGGACAGGGCCGGGTCGTCCTGGCGGTCGGGGTCGGCGCCGCCGCGGACGAGGAGGGTGCCCGCGGCGGGGGTGGCGGCCGCGTGGCCGGGGTGGGCGTGGTGCGCCACCCGGCCGGCGCTGCGGTCCGCGGCGCCGTCGGCGCCGCCCCCGGTGCCGTCCTCGGCGGCGGCCGGGGCCGGCGCGGGCCCGGCGGCGACCGGCGGGAACCGGGTGCCCCGGTCCTCGGCGGGCCGCTCAGGCCCGGGCGGCGCGTCGGGCGTGTCGTCGGGCTGGGGCACGCTCGTCATCGTAGGGGCGCCGGCTGGGCGCGACCTGCGGGGACGGCGCCGCCGGGGCGGCCGCGACCAGCCGCCGCCCGGCCGCGGCGTACCAGCCCGCCGCCACCAGGACGAGCAGGACGAGGTCGACCGCGTCGCCGCCGTAGAACATGAGCTGCGCGCCGGCGCGCGCGTCCGCGGTGTCCACCCCGGCGGGCGGGTGCCCGTACAGGTGCTTCGCGAGCACCGCGTGCGTCGCCGACACGAGCACGACCGCCGCCGTGCGCACGGTGGCCGAGGCGCGGTGCGGGTCGGGGTCGCGGCCCACGACCGCGGCGGTGAGCACGTACCCGGCGGCCAGCGTGTGCGCGTGCACGGCGGCGTGCACCGCCGCCGAGGCGTGGCTCAGCGCGAGCAGGGGCGTGGCGTACAGCAGCCACAGCCCGCCGCCGACCAGCGCGGCGGCCGCGAGCGGGTGCGTGAGGACCCGGACGGGCGGGCTGCGCAGGACGCGGGAGACGGCGCGCGCGCCGCGGACCGGCAGCGCCCGCAGCAGCGCGGTCACGGGCGCGCCCAGCACGAGCAGCAGCGGCGCGACCATGCCGAGCAGCAGGTGCGTCGCCGTGTGCGCGGTGAACGACGCCCGCGCCGCCGCGGCGAGCGGCCCGGCGACGGCGACCGCCGCGCACGCGAGCCCGGTCAGCCACGCGATCGTCCGGCGCGCCGGCCACGGGGTGCGGACGCGGGCGAGCAGCACCGCGACCAGGTACCCGCCCGCGGCGGCGGCGAGCCCCAGCACGGCGGCGACCTCGAGCAGCTCCCACGCCGACATCGGCGCGCCCGCGGCGGCGGTCCCGTGCCCGTGGCCGCTCACGGCGGCTCAGCCCGCGGGGCGGGTGGGCGCGGCGGGCCCGGCGGCGGCCGGCCGGGTGCGCGCGACGACCAGCACCCCTGCGAGCAGCAGCAGCACGGCCGCCCCGATCCACGCGACGTCGTACGGCAGCAGGTCCACGCCGTACCGGATCTGGTGGATGCCGAGCACCTTGTGGTTGAGCACGCCGTCGAGGAGCTGGAACGCGCCGACGCCCGCGAGCACCGCGCCGACCCAGCGCGCCCAGTTCAGCGGCGCCCGGCGGCGGGCGTCGGCGAGCAGGAACAGGCCCCACACGGTCACCGCCCAGCCGACCGCGTGGAAGAACGCGTCCGCGGTGAGCGCGACCTGCGTCGTCGACAGGTCGTAGAAGTGGTGCCACTGCAGGCCGAGGTGGAACACGAACAGGTCGATCACGGACGCCGCGACCCCGCAGCCGAACAGGAACCCCGACACCAGCACGCGCCGGTCGTGCGGGGCGGCCGGCGCGGGTGCGGCCGCGGCGGGCGGCGGGGCGGTGGCCATGCGGTTCCCCTTCGTCGGCGGTCCGACCGATGCTGCCACCGGGGCGGCCGGGGGCAACCGGAGCGGGTGCGTGCGCGGCCGGCCCCGCGGAGGTGGCAGGCTGGCCCGCGTGACCCCCCAGGCTCCCGGCACCGGCCGGCTCGTGCTCGCGGCGACCCCGATCGGCGACGTGGAGGACGCCTCGCCCCGGCTGCGCCGACTGCTCGAGGAGGCCGACGTCGTGGCCGCGGAGGACACCCGCCGGCTCCGCGCGCTCGCTGCGCGGATGGGCGTGACGGTCGGGGGACGGGTGGTCAGCCACCACGAGCACAACGAGGCCGCGACCACGCCGGAGCTGCTCGACGTCGTCCGCGGCGGCGGGACCGTCCTCGTCGTGACCGACGCCGGGATGCCTGCCGTGTCCGACCCGGGTTTCCGGGTGGTGTCCGCGGCGGTCGACGCCGGGCTGACCGTGACGGCCGCGCCGGGCCCGAGCGCCGTGCTCACCGCGCTCGCGCTGTCCGGGCTGCCGACCGACCGGTTCTGCTTCGAGGGGTTCCCGCCGCGCAAGCCGGGGGAGCGGCTCCGCGCGCTGACGGCCCTCGAGCGCGAGCCGCGGACGATGGTGTTCTTCGAGGCCCCGCACCGGCTCGCGGCCACGCTGGCCGACATGGCGACGGCGTTCGGCGCCGACCGGCCCGCCGCGGTGTGCCGGGAGCTCACCAAGACGTACGAGGAGGTCGTGCGCGACGGCCTCGGGGCGCTGGCGGCATGGGCCGCGGCGGGCGAGGTGCGCGGCGAGATCGCCGTCGTCGTCGCCGGCGCGCCCGCCCGCGAGGTCGCGTCCGAGGCCGACCTGGTCGCCGAGGTGCTGGCGCGGGCCGACGGCGGCGAGCGGCTCAAGGACGCGGTGGCCGAGGTGGCGCAGGTCGCCGGCGTGCCGAAGCGCGACCTGTACGCGGCGGCGCTGGCGGCCAGGGGGCGCTGACCCGGCGGGCGGACCCGGCGCGGACCCGACCAGCACCTTCGCGGTTCCTCCACGACGCGCGGGCCCGTGCGGCACTAGCGTCGGGCCATGGAGTTCCGTCGCATCCCCGGCCTGCCGCCGTACGTGTTCACGATCATCGACACGCTCAAGGTCGACGCGCGGCGCGCCGGCCGCGACGTGGTCGACCTCGGCTTCGGCAACCCCGACCTGCCCAGCCCGCAGGTCGCGGTCGAGAAGCTCGCCGAGGCGGCGCACAACACCCGCAACCATCGGTACTCCGCGTCCCGTGGCATCCCGAAGCTCCGCCAGGCGGTCGCCGACCACTACCTGCGCCGGTTCGGCGTCACGCTCGACCCGGACACCGAGATCATCTCGACGATCGGCGCCAAGGAGGGCTTCAGCCACCTCATGTGGGTGCTGCTGCAGCCCGGCGACGCTGCGCTGGTGCCGACGCCGTCGTACCCGATCCACATCTGGGGCCCGTACTTCGCCGGGGCCGACGCGCGGCAGGTGCCGATCGGCGACGGCACGGACGGCGCAGGCTACGTCGACCGAATCATGGAGGCGTGGGACCTCGGCTGGCCGAAGCCGCGCGTGGTCGTGCTGTCCTTCCCGCACAACCCGACGACCACGACCGTCGAGCTGCACGACCTGCAGCGGCTCGTCGACTGGGCGAGGGAGCGCGACGTCGTCCTCGTGCACGACCTGGCGTACGCGGACATGTGCTTCGACGGTTGGACCCCGCCGTCGATCATGCAGTGCGCCGGCGCCACCGAGGTCGCGGTCGAGCTGTACTCGATGACGAAGTCGTACTCGATGGCCGGCTGGCGGGTGGCGTTCCTCGTCGGGCGGAAGGACGTCGTCGGCGCGCTGGCGAAGCTCAAGTCGTACCTCGACTACGGGACGTTCCAGCCGATCCAGATCGCCGCGACCGTCACGCTGAACGAGGCGACGGAGTACCCGGCCGAGCTGTCCGCGGTGTACGAGAGCCGGCGGAACGCGCTGGTCGACGGGCTGTCCCGGATCGGCTGGGACATCCTGCGGCCGCGCGGCACGATGTTCGCCTGGGCGCGGATCCCGGAGCCGTACCGGGAGATGGGCTCGATCGAGTTCGCCGAGATGCTGGTGCGGGACTGCGACGTGGCGGTGTCGCCCGGCGTCGGGTTCGGCCCCGGCGGCGACGGGCACGTGCGGTTCGCGCTCATCGAGAACGAGCAGCGGATCGCGCAGGCGGTCCGCGGGCTCCGCCGGGGGCTGACCCGGCTGGAGGACTGAGCCGCCGCGGCGCCGCCCCGGGGACCCGGGGTGGTCCTCAGGGTCCGTTCAGGGGACTCCCGGATGCCGGGCGCGCGCAGCGGCCTGGCAGGCTCGGACCGCGACGCGGGACAACCCTGCGCCCGGCACGAGGAGCGGGACATGGCACGGCGGACGACGACGGCAGCGGCGGCGGGGGCGGTCGGTGCGGGGCTGGTGCTCGGGCTCGCCGGGTGCGTGGGCGGTGGCGGGCCGACGGTGTCCCGGGACGTCGAGATCGAGGACGTCACGGCCGTGGAGCTCGCGTCGTCGGGCGACCTGACGGTGCGCCGCGGGGACACGCCGTCGCTCACGGTGCGCGCGCCGGAGGGGACGCAGGTCCGGCTGGTGTCCGAGGTCCGCGACGGCGTGCTGGTGCTCGACGCGCGCGGTTCGTTCGGGTTCCAGGACCTCGGCGACGTGGAGTACGAGCTGGTGGTGAGCGAGCTCGAGCGGGTCGTGATCAGCGGCTCGGGCGACGTCACCGCGTCCGGCGTCTCCGGCGACCGGCTGCAGGTCGGCATCTCCGGCTCGGGGAGCATCGAGCTGGACGGCGTCGACGCCGAGCAGGTGCAGGCGGCGATCGACGGCTCGGGCGGCATCGAGCTCGCCGGGCGGACGCGGAGCGCCGCGCTCGGCATCGACGGGTCGGGCGACATCGACGCGGAGGACCTGCGCGCGGACGAGGTGGACGCGTCGATCGGCGGCTCGGGGTCGATCGCCGTGCACGCCGAGCGACGCCTGGCGGCCTCGATCGGCGGCTCCGGCTCGGTGACCTACACGGGCGACCCCGAGGTGACCAGCGAGGTCGACGGGTCGGGCGACGTGGTCCGGGAGGACTGACCCGCGCGGTCGGATGCCCCGGGGACCCGACCAGTTCGGACGTGCTCGTTCCGAGCGATGAGCTCGGCGCGCGGCGCCGCGGCTGCGGCCGCTCGGGTGAGTGGTGACCGGATGACCACGATGGGTGCTCGACACCCGGCAGCATGTGAGCGTGCACGACCCGACGGTGGGCGCCACGCCTGCGACGACAGCCGCGTACGACCGGCGGACCGCCCTGCTCGCGGACACGCCATCCGTGATGTCACGGCCCGGGTGGGAGACCATCACCGTGCTCGTCGCGGTCAAGGCGTATCCGGTCATCGGGAGCAGGACCGGGGAGTCGGTCTGCGTCGCCGGGACCCGGCTCGACGAGCCGGTGCCGGAGTGGGTCCGCCTGTTCCCCGTCGGCTTCCGAGAGCTGCCGCGCGCCCGGCAGTTCCGCAAGTACGACGTGATCCGGTTGCGAGCACGCCGGCAGGGCGGGAACGATCGCCGGCCGGAGACGTTCCGGCCGGATCTGGACTCTTTGGAGCTCGGACCGCACGTGGACACCGACGGGGGGACCTGGCAGAGCAGAGCCGAGCTGCTCGGTGGGCTCCGGGGCGCCACCACGACGTGCGAGCTCGCCCGGCGCGCGCGTGCCGCCGGCCAGGACGCGCCGTCACTCGGCCTCGTGCGTCCACGGGTCCACGATCTCGTGATCCGGGACAACCCGGAATACCGCCCTGGCGGCGCACCACGGGTCGACGCGGACCTGTTCGGCGAGGAGCGAGAGGTGCTCGAGAAGACGCCGTTCGTCGCGACGTACCACTACATCTGCGCTGACGACCCGGACTGCCGCGGCCACCGGCAGAGCGTCGTGGACCGGGAGTCCGGCCAGCTCGCACGGTCCAACATCGCATCCATGGGTCGAGAGGCCGCTCGAGAGGCGCACCGCCGGAGGTTCCTGGACGAGATGTGCGCGCCCGGACGAGACACCCACTTCTACGTCGGAAACCAGCACCAGCACCCGGCGTCGTTCCTGGTGCTGGGGCTGTTCTGGCCGCGCGGTCACGTGCAGCCGACGTTCGCGCTCGACGTCTAGGCGGCGACGAGCTGGTGGCTCGCCACCGCCTCGATGACGAGACGGCGGTGGCAGGTGGTCTGGTCGGCCTCGAAGCACACGACGACCAGATCGGTGACCCCCGCGAGCTCGACGAGGCGGTCTACCGCGGCGCGAGCGCCCTCGGTCGTCAGGACCTCCGACGCGAACCGACGGTGCGCAGCGGCACCGGCCGGGGTGGCGGGCTCCGCGAACCCCGGCCTGTTGTCGCGCGGGTTGCCGAGCGCACGCAGGTGGAGGTACCCGAGCCCCGCCTCGTCCAGAGCGGCGGCGAGGCGCCGCTTCGAGAAACCGGGCCGTCGTGAGATCGGGGTGAGGCGGACGTCGACCACCACCGTCGACGCGGTGGCGTGAGCGAACTCGATCAAGTCGTCGACGGTCCGGCCCTCGTAGCCCCACCCGTGCAGCCGTGCGGCGAGGTCCGTCATGCTCACGATCGTGCCACAGCACGCCCGGCGCCGCGGAACCCCTGGAGCACGTCCGAACCCCCGACCACCCGCGCGCCCGGCACGGGGCCGGAGGCGCTCAGCACCGCGTCGGCCACGCCCGCGGCCGTCATCGCGGCCGCGATCACGAGCGCGTGCTGCCGGCTGCGCGCCAACGCGGCGACGGTCGGGCCCGAGTCGGACACGTCCACGCCGAGCGCTCCCTCGTCCGCTCGGTCGACGGCTCCGGCACGGTGCCGCGGGAGGACCGCGCGCCGGCTCGGCGTCGCCGAGTGTCCAGGAACTCGCCCGGTTCCCACGGGTTCGTCCTCGCGGTTCTGGTCACTCGGCGCCGGGCGGCCGGACCGATAAAGAGGACGCCCGCCGCCGTGCCCCTGGCTAGGGTCGGCGCGGCGGGAGGAGGACCCATGAGCGCGGCGGAGTCGACCGTCCACGAGGTGCGGCTGCCGGACGGCCGCACCCTCGTGGGCCGGAGCTGGGGGCCGCACGGGGGCCGGCCCGTGCTCCTGGTGGCCGGGGCGGGCACGGGATCGGCGCTGGCGTTCGGCGAGGACCTGCTGGCGGCCCGCGGGGTCCGGCTGCTCACGATGGACCGCCCGGGCATGGGCGGCTCGACGCCGGACCCGGCGCGCGACGCCGCGTCCACCGCCCGCGACTACGCGGCCTTCGCCGCCGGGGTCCTCGGGTCGTCGGCGCCGCTGCCGGTGGTGACCAGCTCGCAGGGCGCGCTGTTCGGTCTGGCGCTCGCGGCCGTGGGCGGCGCGTCGGCGCTCGTGCTGGTCTCGCCCGCCGACGAGGTGGCGCACCCGACCATCGCCCCGCTGCTCCCGGAGCACGCGCGCGGCCTGGCCGGGCTCGCGGCGACGGACCCGGAGGGAGCCCGTGCCGTCCTCGGCCGCGTCACGGCGGGGACGATGGAGGCGATGGTGCGCGACGGGGCGGTCGCCGAGGACCGCGCGGTGTACGACGACCCGGCGTTCCTGGCGCGGTACCGCGCCGCGCTCGCCGAGGGCTTCGCCGGGGGCGGGGCCGGCTACGTGACCGACACGCTGCTCGCCATGCGGCGGTGGGAGGTCGACCTCGGTGCGGTGGGGGTGCCCACCACGCTGCTCGTCGGGGCGCTCGACCGGGTCCACTCGCCGGACCTCGGCCGGACCCTCGCGTCGCGGATCCCGGGCGCTGCGCGGCGCGTGGTGCCCGGCGTCGGCGGAGCGCTGCTCTGGGTCCTCCCGCACCTGGTCCTCGAGCACGCGCTGGGCACCGCCGCGGACAGGCCCGGGCCCGCCGCGCTGGCGCGCGCCGCGCACGCCGAGACGTGGCAGGTGCACGGCCGGATCCGCGCCGGACGGGGCGGCGCCGTGGCGGCGCTCCCGGGCGCCCGGCTGATGGCCAGCGGCCTGCCGTACCCGCAGTGGAACAACGTCGACGTCCTCGACCCCGACCGCGTCGACGTCGCGGCGGTCCGTGAGTGGTACGCGCCCCGGGACGTGCCGTGGGGCGTGCGGGTCCCTGCCGGGACGCCGTGGCCGCACGGGCGGCACCTGTTCCGCAAGCGGCTCATGCTGCTCGCGGCCGACCGGCTCGTGCCCGCCCCGGTGGTCCCGGGCCTGCGCGTGCGGCGGGCGGGGGCCGCCGACCTGGACGCGGTGCTCGCGGTCGACGTCGCGGCGTTCGGGGGCGACCCGCGGGCGTCCCGGGCGTGGCTCGAGCCGCTCCTGCGGGCCCCGGAGGCGACCGTGGCGCTCGCGGAGCTGGGCGGCGTCCCGGTGGGCACGGCCTACGTCGTGCGGTCGCACGGCAGCGCGGGCCCGGCCGTCGGGCTCGGCGGCGTCGGGGTGCTGCCGGCCGCGCGCCGGCGCGGCGTGGCGGCGGCCGTCGCGTCCTGGCTCCTGGCGGGGGCGTTCGCCGCCGGCGCGCGCGTGGCGCACACCGAGCCCGACACCGACGGCGCGGCACGCGGCTACGGCCGGCTCGGGTTCGCCGAGGTGGCGGCGCTGGACGTCTACGTGGACCTGGCGTGACCGGCGGCGGCACCGCGCTCCGCCCGGCCACGCCGGAGGACCGGAAGACCCTGGTCGACGTCTGGCGGCGTGCCGTCCTCTCGACGCACGACTTCCTCGGGCCCGGTGACGTCGACCGCTACGAGGCCGTCGTCCGCGCCGCGCTCCCGCTGCTGACCGTGACGGTCGCGGAGCGGTCCGGCCGGGTGGTCGGCTTCGCCGGCGTCGACGGCGCACGGGTCGAGATGCTGTTCGTCGACCCGGACGCGCACGGCGCGGGGGTGGGCTCCGCCCTGCTGGAGCGCGCGGTGACGGGGCTGCCGGCGGTGGAGGTCGACGTGAACGAGCAGAACCAGGGCGCGCGCGCCTTCTACGCGCGCCGGGGGTTCCGTCCGGTGGGCCGTTCGGCGGTCGACGGCCAGGGACGGCCGTACCCGCTGCTGCACCTGCGGCGGGGGTGACCGCCGGCGGCGCGCGTCAGAGGACGTCCGAGCCCGCGACCACCCGCGCGCCCGGCACGGGGCCGGACGCGGTCAGCACCGCGTCCGCCACGCCCGCGGCCGTCATCGCGGCCGCGATCACGAGCGCGTGCTGCCGGCTGCGCGCCAGCGCGGCGACGGTCGGGCCCGACCCGGACACGACGACGCCGAGCGCGCCCGCGTCCTCGGCGACGGCCAGGGTCTCCACCAGGTCCGGGACGAGCTCGAGGGCGGCGTCCTGCAGGTCGTTGTGCAGCAGCGCGCCGAGCGCAGGGGCGTCCCCGGCCCGCAGCGCCTGCAGCAGCGCGACGTCGCCGCCCGCGTCCAGGGCCTCGCGGCCGGCCGCGAGCCGGTCGAACTCCTCGAACACCGCCGGCGTCGCGAGGCCCTCGTCCCGGACGCCGAACGCCCAGTGGTACTCGCCGCGGCTGAGCGCGGCGGTGAGCAGGTCGCCGCGGCCGGACCCGACGGCCGTCTGGCCCATGAGCAGGAACGGCACGTCGGAGCCGAGCTCGGAAGCGACCTCGTGCAGCTCCTCGCGGCTGAGCGCGGTGCCCCAGAACGCGTCGCACGCGATCAGCGCGGCGGCGGCGTCGGCCGAGCCGCCGGCCATGCCGCCGGCGACGGGGACGCCCTTGTGCAGGTGCAGGTGCACGCCCTCGTCGATCCCGGTGCGCGCGGCGAGCGCCCGGGCGGCGCGCAGCGCCAGGTTGCTGGCGTCCGTGGGGACGCGGTCGGCCTGCGGGCCGGACACGGTCACGCGCAGGTCGGCCGAGGCGGAGGCCACCACGTCCTCGTAGACGGACACGGCCTGGAACACCGTCGCGAGCGGGTGGTAGCCGTCGGGCCGGCGGGGGCCGACGCGCAGCGAGAGGTTGACCTTGCCGGGCGCCCGGACGCGGACCTCACGGCCGGTGCGGGGGGCGAGGCGCAGGTCGGTCACGGGACCACTGTGCCAGGTCCGGGCGCGTCCGGCGTCCCGGCGGCTGCGGGGCCCCGGGCGCCGCCCGCGGGCCGGCGCGCGCGGCGTCGCGCGAGGTCAGCCCGCCGTCGGCGCGTGCAGCTGCTCGGCGACCCTCGCGAACGCGGTGACGTCCAGCGCCTCGCCGCGCGCCTGCGGGTCGACCCCGGCGGCCGTGATGGCGCGCGTCGCCGCCTCGGCGCCGCCGGCCAGGGTCGCCAGCGCCGAGCGGATCATCTTGCGGCGCTGGGCGAAGGCGGCGTCGACGACCGCGAACACCTGCTCGCGGGACGCGGTCGTGGCGGGCGGCTCCCGGCGGTCCAGGCGGACCAGCGCGGAGTCGACGTTCGGCACCGGCCAGAACACCGAGCGGCCGACCGTGGCCGTGCGGCGGGCGGAGGCGTACCAGGCGGCCTTCACCGACGGCACGCCGTAGGTGCGGCTGCCGGGCGGCGCGGCGACCCGGTCGGCGACCTCGGCCTGCACCATGACGAGCACCCGCTCGAGCGTCGGGACGTGCTCGAGGAACGTGAGCAGCACCGGCACCGAGACGTTGTACGGCAGGTTCGCGACCAGCGCGGTCGGCGCGCGGCCGGGCAGCGCGCGGACGTCGAGCGCGTCCCCGCGGAGCACGGTCAGCGACGGGTGCGGCGGCGGGCCGGGGTCCGGGTCGCCTGGGGTGCCCTCGGGCACCGCCACGTCCGGCAGGTCCACCGTGTCGACGACCGCGCCCGGGACGTGCCGGCGCACCGTGTCGGGCAGCAGCCCCGCGAGGACCGGGTCGATCTCGACCGCGACCACGTCCGCGCCCGCCTCGAGCAGCCCGAGGGTCAGCGAGCCGAGGCCCGGGCCGACCTCGACGACGCGCTCCCCGGCGACCACGTCGGCCTGGCGGACGATCTTGCGGACCGTCCCGCCGTCGAGCACGAAGTTCTGCCCGAGGGTCTTGGTCGGCCGGATGCCCGCGCGCTCGGCGAGGGCCCGGATCTCGGCCGGACCGAGCAACGGCCCCGCCGCGGGTGCGACGGGGCCGGTGCTGGAGGACATGCGGGCGAGCCTACCGGGCCGCCCGCGGGTGCGGCGTCAGCCGAACAGCCGCGGACCGCAGTGCGGCCACTGGCCGGCGCCGGAGCGGTTGTAGAGCATCTGCGCGCGGGCGGTCTGCTCCTCGGCCGAGGCCTGCGAGGGCAGCCCGGCGCCGCCGACGGCGTTCCAGGTGGCGACCGAGAACTGGTACAGCCCGTGGTACTTGCCGGAGGCCGACACGATGGACGGGTTGCCGCCCGACTCGCACGCCGCCAGCGCGGCCCAGTTGAGGCCCGCGGCGTCGCCGCCGCCGACCGCCGGGGTGCCGGCGGACGGGGCCGCCGGGGTGCTCGGCTTCGTGACGACCGGCTTCTTCTTGGTGCCGACGTTCGTCACCTGGTCGACCGGCGCCTGGGTCACGGAGTCGGACAGCGTCTCGCGCGCCGTCTCCTGGCCGTCGACGGTGGTGACCCGGTCGACGACGGTCCGGACGCCCACGACGCCGGCGGTGGTGACCTTCGAGGTGCCCTCGTACAGCGACGCGTCCTGCTGCTCGACCGCGTTGAACGGCACCTCGTGCGTGGTGGTGACGTCCTGCACGACGACGCGGTTCACCACGACGGTGACGGTGCCGCCGGCGTCCTGGACGCTGACCCGGTCCAGGGGCTGCAGCGTGATGCCGAGGGCGTCGAGCGCCTCGGCGACCGTGGTGCTGCCGTCCGGCACGGGGTGCGTCGCGCCGTCGATCTGCACGGCGGCGGCGCCGTCGAGCGTGAGGTCGAGCGACAGGTCGGGACGGCCGCCCTCGGCGGAGCGGGACGCGACCAGGCGGACGTCGTCGCCGCGGGTCGCGAGCATGGTCAGCGCCTCGTCGGCGGTGAGCGCGGTCGTCCAGACCGTCTGCTCCGCGCCGTCGGCGGTGATCGTCACCTGGTGCGCGTGCCGCACGACGACGTCGACGCCGTCCTGCAGGGCACCGGTCGGGGACACGGTGTCGCGGGACCCCAGCTCGAGGTCGTGCTCGGCCAGCAGGCCGTCCACGCTCCCGGAGAAGGTCGACACGGTGGTGGTGACGCCGTCCACGTCGAGCGTGACGGTCTTGTGGGCGTCCGCGACGGCGACGCCGCCGGTGGCGAGCACGACCACGGCGGTCGCGGCGCCGACCAGGCGCACGCGACCCCGGCGCGACCGGCGGTCGCCGTCGGGCTCGGTGCCGGGGGACCCGGCGTCCGTGGTGTTGCGGACGACCCGGGTGCGCAGGGCGGCGGGCGTGGCGGCGAGGCGCGTACGGGCGCGACGGAGGAGGGAGGTCACGTGGTTCCAGACGACGACGGTCCCGGGCACGGGGGGCGGGGCGCGCCGCGCACGGCGCCCGGCGGTCGCCCGGGCCTGAGCCCGGAGCGGCGGCGGCACCTGGAGGGAGGTGCCGCGCCCGACGGTTCCCGGATCCCCGATCCGGCGGTCATGCCCCGCGCGCTGCGGCGCGGGTCCGCTCGAGGGGGGAGGGCCCCGGTCTGTCACGAGCGACACGCGACCGTAACCCATTCGTGACCATGTGCCAAGTGGTCGGGGCGTCGACGCAGGTCAGGCCCCGGGCCCGCCGTGGCTCAGCGAGGGCTCAGGGCGCGCACAGCGCCGCCGGGCGCCGCGGGGCCGGGCGTGACTCAGTACCAGCCCTTGGCCTGCGACGCCGACCAGGCACCGCACGGCGTGGAGTAGCGCCCGCCGATGTAGTTGAGGCCCCAGGTGATCTGGGTCGCCGGGTTGGTCCGCCAGTCGGCCGCGACCGTCGCCATCTTCGACCCCGGCAGGGCCTGCGGGATGCCGTAGGCGCCCGACGACGCGTTCTCGGCGTTCACGCGCCAGCCGCTCTCCTTGTTCCAGAGCTGCAGGAGGCAGGCGAACTGGTCGTCGCCCCAGCCGCGCTCGGCGGCGAGCTGCTTGCCGAGCTCCTGGGCGCTGCCCGGCGAGACGGTGATGTCGACCCCGGCCGCGACCTCCATGGTGCCGACCTTGACGACCTGGGTGACGGGCTCGACGGTGATCGCGGAGGCCACGACCTGCCGGTCGACGACGGCGCCGCCGACGCTGGCCGTGCTGTACGTGGTGGTGCGCACGCCGGCGCGGCCCGCGGTCTCGACCTTGCGGGTGCCCTTCGCGAGCGTGGGGTCCTCGACCTCCTGCTCCTCGAACGGCACGGCCTCGGTGACGGTCTCGCCGGCGGTCGCCGCGCGCGTGACCAGGACGACGAGGCCGTCGGTCGCGGTCGCGTCGAGCGGCACCGACACCCGGTCGCCCTCGTTCAGCACCAGGCCGATGTCCCGCAGCGCGTCGCGCACGGTCGCGCCGCTGGTGACGCCGTCGATGACCTGGCCGTCGACGGCCAGGTGGACCGTCTTCTGCGTCGACACCCGGAGCACGTCGCCGCGGTCCAGGTCCGCCGACCGGGACGCGGACAGCAGCGTCTCGTCGTCACGCAGGCCGAGCCCCTCCACGGCCTCGCCGACGGTCAGCGCCGTCGTCCACACGGTGCGGTCCTGGCCGTCGACCTGCACGTCGATCTCCCGGCCGTGCCGGACCACGATCTGCCCGCCGTCGCCGACCGGCTCGCCCAGCGCGGGCGCCACCAGGTCGCGGTCGCCGACCTCGATGTCGCCCGCCGCGAGCACCTGGCCGACCGTGCGGCCGAACGCGCTCACCTCGACCGCGACGCCGTCGACCTCGACGGTCACCGTCTTGTGCAGGCCCACGAAGGCGGTCGTGGCCCCGGCGACCAGCGCCAGCGCCAGCCCCTGGGCGCCGTACCGGAGCAGGCGCGAGCGCTTCGAGGGTGCGCTCGGCGGAGTCGGGGGCGCGGAGGGCGCGGGGGTCACGGGCGCAGGCACGCGGGGGCTCCAGCAGGTCGGTTCGGCGCGGGGAGGGACCGCGCCGGCTACAACCTCCCGACCGTAACCGATTCGTGACCGAGAGCGGAACCCGGGATCCGCGCGATCACCCGGTCCGCCGACGTCGGCACTCCCGTGCCGGGCGCGGCAGCTCCGGGTGCCGACCTCGGCGGCGTCACCAGGAGCCGTAGACGGCCTCCGACGTCGCGGCCAGGGTGCGGCAGAGCGCGGCCAGGTCCACGTCCCGCTCGGCGGCGACCCGCCGGACCGTGTGCGGGACCAGGTACGGCGCGTTCGGGCGGCCCCGCAGCGGGTGCGCGGTCAGGTACGGCGCGTCCGTCTCGACGAGCAGCAGCTCGAGCGGCAGCGCGCGCACCGCGGCGCGCAGGTCGTCGTTCGCGCCGTAGGTGACCGGGCCGGCGACCGACGCGTACCAGCCCTCGCGGGCGCACACCTCGGCGAGCGCCGGCCCGCCGGAGAAGCAGTGGAACACCGTGCGCTCGGGGGCGCCGTCGCGGAGCAGCACGTCCACGACGTCGTCGTGCGCGTCGCGGTCGTGGATCTGCAGCGCCAGGCCGAGCTCCTTGGCCAGGGCGACGTGCGCGCGGAACGCCTCGCGCTGCACCGCGCGGCCGAGGGGACCCGCGCGGAAGAAGTCGAGCCCGGTCTCGCCGATCGCGCGGACCCGGTCGTTGGCGCGGGCGACCTCGGCGACCCGGGCGAGGGCCTCGTCGAGCGACGCGTCGTGCCGCGGCTGCGGGTCCGGGTCCAGCCCGTCGGGCGCCACCTCGTGCACGCCGGCGTGCAGCACGGCCTCGTTCGGGTGGATCGCGACGGCGCCGAGCAGGGCGCGGCGGCCGGGGCGCAGCGGGGCCGGGGCGGTCGCCGGGTCCGCCGCCGGGTCGCCGTCGACCCGCAGCACCGCGTCCGTCCACGCGACGGCGTCGAGGTCGCAGCCCACCTGGACCATGCGCGGCACGCCGACGGCGGCGGCCCGGTCCAGGTGGTCGTCGAGGGTGGCCGGGGCGGGCTCGTCGGCGTCCGCGCCCGCCGCCGCGGCGACGCCCAGCACCGACTCGAGGTGGGTGTGGTCGTCGACGACGGCGACGGGCAGCGGCTCCGGGGACGGTGCCCAGCCGGTGGGCCGGTTGCGGCTGCGGCCCACCTCAGCCCTGGCGGAGGCGGTCGAGCTCGGTCTCGACCACGTCGTCGTCGAGCTTGGTGAACACCGGCGTCGGCTTGCCGACGGGCGTGCCGGGCACGACGGCGCGCGGCCGCCAGGCGGGCACGGTCTCGCCGAGCCGGTAGTCGCCCGTGATGACCGGGTACTGCCGCGAGGCGTCGTCGAGGTCGGTGACCTCCTCGATCCGGGGGAGCGGCGAGAACGTCCCGGTGCCGCCGAGCGCCTCGTGCACGGCCTGCGCCGAGTGCGGCAGGAACGGCGACAGCAGCGTGTTGCAGTCGCTCACGGCCTGCGCCGCGGTGTGCAGCACGGTGCCGAGGCGCTCCGGGTCGTTCTTGAGCTTCCACGGCTCGGTCTCGGAGATGTACCGGTTGGCCTCCTGGACCACCCGCATCGCCTCCCCGATCGCCGCGCGGTGCCGGTGCGTGCCGATGAGCTCGCCGACCCGGCCGAACGCGGTGGTGGTCGTCGCGAGAAGGTCCTCGTCGCGCGTCGTGCGCGGGCCGGGCTCCGGGATGGCGCCGACGTTCTTGTGGATCATGCTCGCGGTGCGGTTGACCAGGTTGCCCCAGCCCGCGACCAGCTCGTCGTTGGTGCGGCGCTTGAAGTCCGCCCAGGTGAAGTCGGCGTCCTGGCTCTCCGGCCCCGCGGTGGAGATGTAGTACCGCAGCGCGTCGGGCTGGTACCGGCTCAGCATGTCGCGGACGTAGATGACCACGCCGCGCGAGGAGGAGAACTGCTTGCCCTCCATCGTGAGGAACTCGGACGACACGACCTCGGTCGGCAGATTGAGGTTCCCGTAGACGCCGGGCTCGCCGCCCTTCGACCCGCCCCCGGCGTAGCCGAGCAGCTCGGCCGGCCAGATCTGCGAGTGGAAGGTGATGTTGTCCTTGCCCATGAAGTAGTAGGACAGCGACTCGGGATCGGTCCAGAACTGCCGCCACGCCTCCGGGTCGCCGGACCGGCGGGCCCACTCGATCGACGCGGACAGGTAGCCGATCACCGCGTCGAACCACACGTAGAGCCGCTTGGACGGGTTGTCCTCCCAGCCCTCGAGCGGGATCGGGATGCCCCAGTCGATGTCGCGGGACATGGCGCGCGGGCGCACGTCGTCCAGCAGGTTCAGCGAGAACTTGAGGACGTTCGGGCGCCACTCGGTGCGGGTGCGCAGCCAGTCGCCCAGCGCGTCGACGAACGCCGGCAGGTCCAGGAAGAAGTGGTTCGACTCGACGAACTTCGGGACCTCGCCGTTGATGCGCGAGTGCGGGTTGATGAGGTCGATCGCGTCCAGCTGGTTGCCGCAGTTGTCGCACTGGTCGCCGCGGGCGCCGTCGTAGCCGCAGATCGGGCAGGTGCCCTCGATGTAGCGGTCCGGCAGCGTGCGGCCGGTCGACGGGCTGATCGCGTTCATGGTCGTCCGCTCGACCATGTACCCGTTCTTGTGCACCGTGCGGAACATCTCCTGCACCACCGCGTAGTGGTTGCGGGTGGTGGTGCGGGTGAACAGGTCGTACGACAGGCCGAGCTGGGTGAGGTCCTCGACGATGACGCGGTTGTACCGGTCGGCGAGCTCCTGGGGCGTGACGCCCTCCTGCTCGGCCTGCACGAGGATCGGCGTCCCGTGCTCGTCGGTGCCGGACACCATGAGGACGTCGTGGCCCGCCATGCGCATGTAGCGGCTGAACACGTCGGAGGGGACGCCGAAGCCGGCGACGTGGCCGATGTGGCGCGGGCCGTTGGCGTAGGGCCAGGCGACAGCGCTGAGGATGCGGGACATGGCGTCGATCCTAGTGAGCCGCGCGGACCGGCTCGCGACCGGTCTCGCCGGCCGAGGCCCCGACCGGGCGCGCGCCGACGCCGCGGCGGCGCAGCACGACCCAGGCGACCGCCAGCACCCCGAACCACACCGGCATGACGAGCAGCGCCGCCCGGGTGTCCGGCTCGAGCGCCAGGACGACGACCATCGCCGCGAAGAACGCCAGCACCACCCAGCACATGACCCGGCCGCCGGGCATCCGGAACGCCGACGCGGCGTGCAGCTCGGGCGACCGGCGGCGGTACACCAGGTACGACGCCAGGATGACGGTCCAGACCACGATGAACAGCAGCGTGGCGACCGTCGTCACCAGCGTGAACGCCTCGATCACCGACCGGCCGGCGTACAGCAGGACCACGCCCGGCAGCAGGCAGGCGCAGGAGAACGCCAGCCCGCGCGCCGGGACGTGCCGGGCCGACAGCCGGCCGAACGACCGCGGCGCCTCCCGGTCCTCCGCGAGGCCGTAGAGCATCCGGGACGTCGAGAAGATCCCGCTGTTCGCCGACGACGCGGCCGAGGTGAGCACGACGAGGTTGATGACGCCCGCGGCCGCGGGCAGGCCCGCGAGGGCGAACATGGCGACGAACGGGCTCTCGCCCGGGTCGATGCTCCGCCACGGCGTGACGGCCATGATGACGACGAGCGCGCCCAGGTAGAACAGCAGCACGCGCACGGGGATGGCGTTGATCGCGCGGGGGAGCGTGCGGGCGGGGTCGCGCGTCTCGGCCGCGGTGGTGCCGACCAGCTCGATGCCGACGAACGCGAAGATCGCGATCTGGAACCCCGCGAGGAACCCGGTGAACCCGTGCGGGAAGAACCCGCCGTCGGCGTACAGGTGGCTCAGCGACGCGGTCACCCCGTCGCTGCCCTGGAACCCGATCGAGATCATGACGACGCCGACCGCGATGAGCGCCACGATGGCGACGATCTTGACGATGGCGAACCAGAACTCCAGCTCGCCGAACAGCCGCACGGCCACCAGGTTGAGCGCGAGCAGCAGCACGACCAGGCCCAGCGCGGGCAGCCAGCGCGGCAGGTCGGGCGCCCAGAACGCCACGTACCCGGACACCGCCACCACGTCGGCGATCCCGGTGACGATCCAGCAGAACCAGTACGTCCACCCGGTGAGGAACCCGGCCCACGGCCCGAGGATGTCCGCCGCCATGTCCCGGAACGACTTGTACTCCAGGTTCGACAGCAGCATCTCGCCCATGGCGCGCATGACGAAGAACAGCATGAAGCCGATGACCGCGTAGACCAGCAGCACCGAGGGGCCGGCCAGGGAGATCGTGCGGCCGGAGCCGAGGAACAGGCCGGTGCCGATGGCGCCGCCGATGGCGATGAGCTGGATGTGCCGGTTGCTGAGGCCGCGCTGGAGGTGGTCCTCGGGGGCGGGTGCGGCGGCGGCCGGCGCGGTGGGCTCGGGCACGGGCGTCCTTCCGGTTCGGGGTGGGCGGGACCGTACCCCCGATCGGGTGACGCGCGCGTCAGCGTCCGTAGGGCGAAAGGGGCCGCGCTCACGCGGAGCACCCTGGCCAGTCATCCGGTGGCACGGTCGTCTCCACGGATTCCGAGACCACGAAACGGAGCCGGAACATCCGAGCGTCCGCGGGGCGGGAGCGGCCGCTCCGCGAGGTCGCGGATCCACTGCGGTGTCTCGAGCCCGAGGCGCTCGTCTGCCGAGACCCTGAGCCGGGCGACCTCTCGCTGCACCTCCGGCCGTCGGTACATCGCGTCACGGCGACGCACCTGCTCCTCGATCTCCCGGTCGTACCGGTCCACCGGACACCCCTCCCTCGTCAGCGGCCCCCGGTACCCCTCTGCCATCCTGCGGCGGCGGGTGCGCGGCGTTCAACCCCAGCTCGCTCGCCGCTCTCAGCAGCCCGCGCTCGTCGGCGGTCGCCAGGTCGGAACCCACGAGGTGGTCCAGGACCGCGTACCCTCGCCGGACGGCCTCCCAGTCGTCCGACAGCGTCAGCCCCAGCGCCCACTCGGCCCGGCGCCACCACTGCTCGCGCCGGTCCGCGCGATCGCGCTGCCGCACCGTCGCGATCCCCACGACGAGCGCCACGACCGCTGCCGCCCCCGTGGCCACCGGCCCGAGCAGCGACAGCGCGCCAAGCCAGTCGGTCCCTGTCATGCAGGCGACGCCAGGCGGACCACGGCGTTGCCCGTCCGCTCCCGCGAGCCGCCCTGGGGACGCCGCGCACGCCGCCGCCTGTGGGGCACTCGCCGCCCGCTCGGCGGCGCGGCGGTCAGCCCTCGACGGCCTCCGCCAGCGCCATCCACTTCTCCTCGACCTCGCCGATCTCGGCCTCGAGCGCCGCCTTGTCCGTCCCGAGCGCCGTCAGCCCCACGTAGTCCGCCGGGTCGTGCTCGGCCATCTTCTTCTCGAGCGCCTCGATCTGGCCGGTGAGCTTCGAGATGCGCCGGTCCAGCGCCCCGAGCTCCTTCTTCGCGGCCCGCAGCTCGGCCCCGTCCAGGCCCGACGGCGCGACCTCGCCGCCCACCGCGCCCGACGACTCGGTCGGCGCCCCCGTCGCGACCGCGCCGGCCCCCGAGCGCGACCGATCCAGCAGCCGCAGGTACTCGTCGACGCCGCCCGGCACGTGCCGGAGGTGCCCGTCGAGCACCGCGTACTGCTGGTCGGTGACCCGCTCCAGCAGGTACCGGTCGTGCGACACCACCAGCAGCGTGCCCGGCCAGGTGTCGAGCAGGTCCTCCATCGCGGCGAGCATGTCGGTGTCCAGGTCGTTCGACGGCTCGTCGAGCACCAGCACGTTCGGCTCGTCGAGCAGGATCAGCAGCAGCTGCAGGCGCCGCCGCTGCCCGCCCGACAGGTCCTTGACCGGCGTCTGCAGCTGGACGGCGGTGAACCCGAGCCGCTCGAGCAGCTGGCCCGGGGTCATCTCCTTGCCGCCGGCCACGTAGGAGGTCCGGTAGCGCGCGATCACGTCGCTCACGCGGCTGTCCGCGATGTCCGCGAGCTCGGCCAGCTCCTGGGTCAGCGTGGCGACCTTGATCGTCTTGCCGCGCTTGACCCGGCCCGCCGTCGGCGCGACCGCGCCGGTCACCAGGCCCAGCAGCGTCGACTTGCCGGCGCCGTTCACGCCCAGCACGCCGGTGCGCTCGCCCGGCGCGATCCGCCAGGTGACGTCGCGCAGCACCCGGTGGTCGCCGTACGACACCGAGACGTCCTCGATGTCGACGACGTCCTTGCCGAGCCGGGCGGTCGCCATCTGGGACAGCTCGACGGAGTTGCGCGGCGGCGGCACGTCCTCGATCAGCTGGTTCGCGGCCTCGATGCGGAACTTCGGCTTGGACGTGCGGGCGGGGGCGCCGCGGCGCAGCCAGGCGAGCTCCTTGCGCATGAGGTTCTGCCGCTTGGCCTCGGTCGCGGCGGCCATCCGGTCGCGCTCCACGCGCTGCAGCACGTACGCGGCGTACCCGCCCTCGAAGGGCTCGACGATCCCGTCGTGCACCTCCCAGGTCGCGGTGCACACCTCGTCCAGGAACCATCGGTCGTGGGTGACGACCAGCAGGCCGCCGGCGTTCGACGACCAGCGGCGGTTCAGGTGCCGCGCGAGCCAGGTGACCGCCTCGACGTCGAGGTGGTTGGTCGGCTCGTCGAGCATGAGCACGTCGTCGTCGCCGGCCAGCAGGGCGGCCAGCGCCACGCGGCGCCGCTGCCCGCCGGACAGGTCGCCGACGAGCTTGTCCCAGGGCAGGTCGCCGACCAGCCCTGAGACCACGTCGCGCACCTTCGGGTCGCCGGCCCACTCGTGCTCGGCCCGGTCGCCCACGACGGACGCCCCGACGGTGAGCGCCGGGTCCAGGGTGTCCGTCTGGTCGAGCACGCCGATCCGCACGCCGCCGCGCACCGTGACGCGGCCGGAGTCGGGCTGGAGCCGGCCCGCCAGCAGCGCGAGCAGCGAGGACTTGCCGTCGCCGTTGCGGCCGACGATCCCCACCCGGTCGCCCTCGTTCAGGCCCACGGTCACCGAGTCGAAGACGTTCTTGGTCGGGAAGGACAGGTGCAGCGCTTCGCCGCCGAGCAGGTGGGCCATCGGGCAAGCGTAGGGCGAGCGCGGTGCCCGCCTCGCGCGGGATCCCGGTCCGGTGGCGTCCGCGCTGCACGGGTACGAGGTGGACGCGGTGTGCGCCGAGGCCGGAGGAGTTCAGTCGACGCGTGGGTACACCGCGTCCGCCGGGTACTCGGTGTACGCACGTCCGGGAGGATGTCCGCTGGGGCCGGGGTGCGCGGAGTACCGCGTCCTGGAGGGCATTCGATCCGGCCGGAGTACGCGGTGGACGCACGTCCGGCACGGCGGCGGGGCCCGCCGGAGGGCACCGTGGACGCCGTGGTCGTCACCGCAGGTCCCGGACGGTCCCGGCTACGGTGGCACCCGTGCAGCCGCTCGACCGCGACCTCGGCACGGGCGACGTGCCCGAGGCGGCCCGTCCCGACGCCCTCCGCCCCGACGCCCCCCGCCCCGGCGACTCCGCCGTGCCCGCCGAGCCGCCGGCGGACCCCGACGCCCCGGGCTGGCGGCGTCCGCCGATCACCCCGGACCAGCGCCGGTACGACGTCCTGCTCGCCGCCGGCCTGGTCGTCGGCGCCGTGCTGAGCCTGGCGCTCGGGCGGACGGCGGGGATGTACGAGGACCCCGCCGAGGGCTGGGTCGCGGTGCTGTGCGTGCTCGCGGTGACGGCGCCGCTCGCCGTGCGGCGGCGGTGGCCCGCGACCGTGGCGGTCGTCGTGGCGGTCGCGTTCGTCCTGGTCGGCGAGCTCCGGGTGCCCGAGACGCTGTTCGCCAACATCGCGCTGTTCATGGCGCTGTACACGGTCGGCGCGTGGGACGCGCACCGGGCGCGGGCGTTCTGGGTGCGCGCGGCCGTCGTCGTCGCGATGTTCGTCTGGCTGCTGGTCGCGATGTTCCAGGCGGTCACCGACCCGGAGGGGATCGAGGGGTTCTCCAACGCCGGCGCGTTCTCCCCGCTGGTGGCCTACCTGCTGATCCAGCTGCTCACGAACATCCTGTACTTCGCCGGCGCCTGGTGGTTCGGCGAGCACGCGTGGAACGCCGCGCGCGAGCGCGCCCGCACCGCGTACCGCGGCCGGCTGCTCGCGGGCGAGCGCCGCCGGGTCGAGGAGCAGGCCGTCGCGATCGAGCGGCTCCGCCTCGCGCGGGAGCTGCACGACGCCGTCGCGCACCACGTGTCGATGATGGGCGTCCAGGCCGCCGCCGCGCGGACGGTGCAGGCGACCGACCCGCAGCAGGCCGCCGCGGCGCTGGAGCAGGTCGAGGACTCCGCGCGCGAGGCGGTCGACGAGCTGCACGGCCTGCTCAGCACGCTGCGCGAGTCGAACACCGAGACGCACGCGGCGTCCGCGGTCGGCTCGCTGTCCGTCGAGCGGCTGCCCGAGCTGGTGCAGCAGGCCGCGGACACCGGGCTGGCGGCGGAGTTCCAGGTGATCGGCGAGCCCGTGCGCGTGCCGCCGCTGACCTCGCTGAACCTGTACCGGATCTGCCAGGAGGCGCTGACCAACGTGCGCAAGCACGCGGGCACCGGCGCCCGGGTCGACGTCCGGCTGCGGTACGAGCCCGACGCGGTCGAGCTCGAGGTCACCGACGACGGCACCGGCGCGCGCCGGGTCGCGCGGCGCCAGTCGTCCGGCGGGCTCGGCCTGGTCGGCATGCGGGAACGGGTCGCCGCCGACGGCGGCACGCTGGAGACCGGCGCGCGCGGGCGCGGCGGGTACCTGGTCCGGGCGCGGGTGCCGCTCGGGCCGCGGACCGGAGGGGCACGATGAGCGGGGACGGCACGACGGGGTTCGGCGACGCGAGCGGCGGGGGGCCCGCGTCCGACGCGCCCGAGCCGGCCTTCGGCCCGGACCGCCCGGTGCGCATCGTGCTCGCCGACGACCAGGCGCTGCTGCGCGCCGGGCTCGCCACGATCCTCGGCGCGCAGCCGGACCTCGAGGTCGTCGGCCAGGCCGGCGACGGCGCCGAGGCGGTCGCCCTGGCCCGGTCGCTGCGGCCGGACGTCGTCTGCATGGACGTGCAGATGCCCGGCGTCGACGGCCTGGAGGCCACGCGCCGCATCACCGCCGACCCGGAGATCACCGCGGGCGTGCTCGTGCTGACGACGTTCAACCGGGACGACTACCTCCTGGAGTCGCTGCAGGCCGGCGCCGCGGGGTTCCTGCTGAAGAACTCCCGCCCCGAGCAGCTCGCCGACGCCGTGCGCGCGGTCGCCGCCGGGGACGCGCTGCTGTCGCCGGAGGTGACGCGCGCCGTGATCGCCCGGGCCGTCGTCGGCGGCGGCTCCGCCTCCGGGGGGAGCGCGGTCCCGGCCGCGCGCGCCGCGGGGGACCCCTCCGCCACGGGGCTGACCGAGCGCGAGCTCGAGGTGCTGCGGCTCGTCGCGCGCGGCCTGAGCAACGACGAGATCGCCGCGGAGCTGGTGCTGGGGCGGGCCACGGTCAAGACGCACGTGTCGAACGTGCTCACCAAGCTGGGCCTGCGCGACCGGGTGCAGGCCGTGGTGTACGCGTTCGAGAACGGGCTCACGGACTGACCCCCTCCGCCCCGGGGGGGAGGCGCGGCGGCCGAGCAGGTTCCGCCCGGCGGCCGAGGTGCCGGGGCGGGGTCGCCTCCTAGCGTTGACCTCAGCGGACGACAGGTCCGGACAGGTCAGGAACGGGAGACGACATGCTGCAGCTCGACGGCATCACGCGGTCCTTCGGGGACCGGCGGGTGCTCGACGACGTCGGGTTCTCGGTGGAGCGGGGCAAGCTCACCGGGTTCGTCGGCGGCAACGGCGCCGGCAAGACCACGACGATGCGGATCATCCTCGGGGTGCTCACGCGGGATTCCGGCACGATCACCTTCGACGGCGAGCCCCTCGGCGACCACCAGCGGCGCGCGTTCGGCTACATGCCGGAGGAGCGCGGGCTGTACCCCAAGATGCACGTGCTCGACCAGATCACCTACCTGGCGCGGCTGCACGGCTTCGACCGCCGGGCCGCGGCCGAGCGGGCGCGGGACCTGCTGGAGAAGCTGGGCCTCGGCGAGCGGCTGGACAGCCCGGTCGACGACCTGTCGCTGGGCAACCAGCAGCGGGCGCAGATCGCCGCGGCGCTGGTGCACGACCCCGAGGTGCTGATCCTCGACGAGCCGTTCTCCGGCCTCGACCCGATGGCGGTCGACGTGGTGCTCGGCGTGCTCCAGGAGTACGCCTCGCGCGGGGTGCCGGTGCTGTTCTCGTCGCACCAGCTCGACGTCGTCGAGCGGCTGTGCGACGACGTGGTCGTCATCGCCGGCGGCCAGATCCGGGCGTCGGGCGAGAAGGAGGCGCTGCGCCGGCAGTACTCCGCGCCGCGCTACGAGATCACCTCGGGCGGCGACATGGGCTGGCTCCGCACCGAGCCGGGCGTGCAGGTGGTCGAGTTCGACGGCGGCTACGCCCTGTTCGACGCCGACGAGGCGACCGCCCAGCGGGTGCTGCGCGCCGCGCTGGACGCCGCGCCGGTGGCCCAGTTCGCGCCCGTCCGGCCGCGGCTCGCGGAGATCTTCCGCGACATCGTGACCGACGAGCAGCGCCACGACGACGAGCCCGCCGCGACGACCCCGAAGGAGACCGTGCGATGAGCACCCCCACCCCCACACGGCCCGCGCGCCCGGCGGTCCCGGGCACCGCGCAGGCGACCCTGCTGGTCGCCGAGCGCGAGATCCTGTCGCAGCTGCGGACCAAGTCGTTCGTCGTCTCGACCGTCGTCATGCTGGCGCTGGTCCTCGGCGGCATCGTCCTCACCTCGCTGCTGGGCGACCGGCTCGGCGGCGGGGACACGAAGGTCGCCGTCGTCCCGGAGACCGCCGCCGTGGTGGCGGACGTCGACGGCCTCGAGGCGGTCGACGCTGCCGACGCCGACGCCGCCCGCGAGCTGGTGGAGTCCGAGGAGGTGTCCGCGGCGGTGCTGCCCGACGACGCCGCCGACAACCCGCTCGGGTTCGTCGTCGTGGGGCTCGACTCCGCGCCCGAGGGCGTGCTCGGCGCGCTGTCCGTGTCGCCGCCGGTCGAGCTGCTGGACGAGGCCGACACCTCCGCCGGCGTGCGCTACCTGGTGTCCATCCTGTTCGGCGCCGTGTTCCTGTTCGCCGCGTCGTCGTTCGGCGGCCAGATCGCGCAGAACACCGTGCAGGAGAAGCAGTCCCGCATCGTCGAGATCCTGCTGTCCACCGTCCCGCCCCGGGCGCTGCTCGCCGGGAAGATCCTCGGCAACACGGTGCTGGCGGTCGGTCAGATCGCGGCGATCGCCGCGGTGGCGGTCATCGGCCTCGTCATCACCGGCCAGGACGACCTGCTCGGCCTGGTCGGGGCGCCCGTCGCCTGGTTCGTGGTGTTCTTCCTGGTCGGGTTCATCCTGCTCGCGGCGCTGTTCGCGTCGGCCGCGTCGCTGGTCTCCCGCATCGAGGACACCGGCTCCGTGCTGATGCCGGTGATCATGCTGGTGATGATCCCGTACTTCGCGGTCATCTTCTTCAACGACAACGACCTGGTGCTGACGATCATGTCGTACGTGCCGTTCAGCGCGGCCGTCGGGATGCCGGTCCGGCTGTTCCTCGGCACGGCCGCCTGGTGGGAGCCGCTGCTGTCGCTGGCGATCCTCGCGGGGTCCGCGCTGCTGGTCACCGCGATCGGCGCCCGCATCTACTCGCGGTCGGTCCTGCGCACCGGCCGCCGGGTGACCCTGTCGGAGGCGCTGTCGAAGTCCTCCTGACCCGCGGACGACGCGCGCGGCACCCGCAGGGGGGTGCCGCGCGCGTCTGCGTGCGCGGGGTGATGCGCCGACTCTCCGCTCCGTGCCTGTGTCGCGGCCCGCGCGCACAGGCAGGAAGCGGAGGGTCGGCGAGCCGTCAGGGGGTGTCGAACGGGGCGACCAGGGTGCGGAGCAGGTCCGCGAGGTGGTCGCGCTCCGCGGCGGGCAGCGACGCCAGCAGGTCCCGCTCGATGCCGAGCAGCGTCGACATGGCGGCGTCCACCCGGGCGCGGCCCTCGTCGGTCAGGCTGACGAGCACGCCGCGGCGGTCGTCGGGGGAGGGCAGCCGCTCGACGAGCGCCCGGGACGCGAGCCGGTCGATCCGGTTGGTCATCGTGCCGCTGGTGACGAGGGTCTGGGTCAGCAGCGCGCCGGGCGACATCCGGTACGGCGCGCCCGCGCGGCGCAGCGCGGACAGCACGTCGAACTCCCACGGCTCCAGCCCGTGCCGGGCGAAGGCCTGCCGCCGCGCGAGGTCGAGGTGCCGGGACAGCCGGGTCACGCGGGACAGCACCGACAGCGGCGCGACGTCGAGGTCCGGGCGCTCGCGGGCCCACGCCTCGACGATCCGGTCGACCTCGTCGCGGGGAGCGCCGGGCTGACCGGGGGTGACGGCTGCCGACATGCGGGCGAGGTTACTCGACGGCGGCCGGCGGCCCGGGGTCCGCGGGCGCGTCGCCGTCCGCGGCCGACCGCTCCTGCGGCGCGCGCGCCGGGGGCCGCTGGCCTTCGGTGAGCTGCGGGCGGCGCTCCAGGCCGGCGAGCCCGTTCCACGCCAGGTTCACGAGCGCGGCGGCGACGTCGGCCTTCTCCGGGAGGCGCGCGTCGAGCCAGTACTGGCCGGTGAGCGCGACCATGCCGACGAGCATCTGCGCGTAGATCGGTGCCGTCCGCGGGTCGAGGTGCTGGCGGGTGAACTGCTCGGCGAGCAGGTGCTCCACCTGGGTCGCCACGTCGCCGATCAGGCTCGAGAACGTGCCGGTCGCCTGCGCCACGGGCGAGTCGCGGACCAGGATCCGGAACCCGTCCTCGGACTCCTCGATGTAGCCGAGCAGGGCCAGCGCGGACCGCTCGACCATGACCTTCGGGTGGCCGCCCTCGTCGAGCGCCGCGGTCAGCGCGCCGGTGAGCGCCTGGATCTCCCGGTCGACGACGACGGCGTAGATCCCCTCCTTGCCGCCGAAGTGCTCGTAGACGACGGGCTTGGAGACCTCGGCGCGGGCGGCGATCTCCTCGACGGAGGTGCCCTCGAACCCCTTCTCGGCGAACAGGCGGCGGCTGACGTCGAGGAGCTGCGCACGCCGCTGCGTCGCGGTCATGCGGGCGCGCGTCGGGCGGCGGGGCTCGGGACTCACCCGCCCATCCTCGCAGGCGGGGGCAAGTGCCGTGCCGCCCCCGGCCGCGCGGACGGGCCGGAGGACGTCGTCCCCCGGCCCGCCCGCTCCCTCGTGGTGGCCCACCTGCCTACCCGGCCGACCGGCGCCCTCCCGCGCGGCCGACCGGTGCCGTGACGAGCACCGTCACCACGAGGAGCACCGCCACCGCCGCCGCCACGTTCTGCTGCAGCAGCTGCACGAGCGTCCCGACGCCGGGCACCGTGGTGAGCACGTGGCCCACCTCCGTGACGACGTAGGGTCGCAGGTCGGGGTCGCGGTTGGCGTCGCCCTGCAGCTCGAGGACCGTCGACCGGCCGTCGTCCGCCGGGGCGGTGCCGACGACGCGGTGGGTGACCAGGCCGTCGCCGTCGGTGCGCGGCACGGTGACCACGTCCCCGACGCCGACCTGCTCGGCCGGCACGGTGCGCGCCACGGTCAGCGACCCGACCGGGATGCCCGGCTCCATCGAGCCCGAGATCACGACCGCGGGGCGGATGCCGAGCAGCAGGCACAGCACGCTGACGACGATCGACAGCGCGCCGAGCACCGCGGCCAGGTCCAGCACGCCGCGCTGGGCGAGCCGCGCGGCGTCCCGGGCCCGGTCGCCGCCGGACCTGGCCTGCTCGGCGCCGGACCTGGCCGGTGCGCCGCCGGACCCGGCCCGCGCGCCGCCGGACCGGGCGCCCGGGCCGGACGCCCCGCGGTCCCGCCGGGTCGCGACGGGCACGGGCGCCGTGGCGGTCGCCGGATCCGTGGCCGGCGCGGGGGCCGTGTGCAGCCCTGTCATGAGCCGAACACCACCCGGGTCGCCACGCCCTGCTGGTTCACGGCCGAGCCGAACGGCGACTCGAGCGTCGCGTCGTTGAAGTCGTACACGCGGAACCCGTGCCCGGTGTTCACGACGCAGTTCCGGTAGTCGGAGCCCACGACGGTGCTCCCGCCGAACGCGTACATGGTGCCCTCCTCGTCGGTCATCCAGGTGGTGCAGGCGGTGCCGCCCAGGTCGGTGACGACCGCGTCGTCCGGCACGCCGTGCACGCGCGTGGGGTACCAGACGGCGCCGGCGGGCCGCAGCCCGGTGGTGGCGGTCGAGCCCTGCTGGTGGCAGTTCCCGCCGTTGCGGTCGGGGTCGGCGTAGCCGTTGGTGGAGTGGGTGCCGATGGCCTGGCACCAGTTGTTCGCACCCCAGCCGTAGACCTGGCCGTCGGTGGTGACGACCTGCACGGCGCCGGTGCCCGCGGAGAAGTGGTGCACCGAGAGCGTCGGGCCGCCCTGCGACGTCTCGATCGGCCTCGGGACGTACCCGCCCGCGGACGCGGCGGTCGACGCGACGTACCGGCCGAGGCTCGGCCAGCCGTAGTTCCCGGTGGAGGCGGCCCAGGTGTACATGCGGTGGTTCGCCAGCAGGACGCGGAAGGTGCGCGCGCCGTTGTTCAGCTGCCGGACCGGGCAGCCCGAGCCGTCGTACGCCCGGGTGACGTCGTAGTCGCCGGTGCAGACCTCGCGGCCCTTCATGTCCTGGTAGATGGCGTCGTAGGTCGTCCAGTAGGCGGGGTCCCCGGCCTGCAGCGTCCGGCCGTCCGCGGCGTGGTAGGTCTCCGGGAAGGTCTCGAACAGCAGTGCGTTCACGCCGCGGGCGTCGCGCGGCGCGCGCTGGTTCACGGTGTTCTGCTCGGTGGCGACGCCCGCGTGCGCGTCGAAGCCCCACACGTAGACCAGGCCCTCCCGGGTCACGCCGAACGACGAGTTCTGCCCGCCGTAGACCCGGTGCCACGCGACCTGCCGGGCGCCGTTGCTCGAGCCCGGCTGGATCTCGCCGCCGGAGACGACGCCGACGTTGCTGGTGCCGGTGGCGACGTCGACCGTGATGGTCGCGGGCATCGGCACGGTGCGCGCGGTGCTGCCGCCGACGGGGTTCGGCAGGTTCTCGCCCGCGTAGCCCCAGACGTACATGACGCCGTCGGCGTCGAGCGCGTAGATCTGGTTCTCCGACGACGTGAGGTCGACGATCGGCGGCAGCGGGTGCGTGGCCGTGGTGCCCCCGCTGGGGGAGTACGTCGTGACCGCGCGCGGCCGGTTGCCGGTGCCGGAGATGCTGCCGGCGTAGTTCGAGCCCCACTGGTACACGACGCCGTCGGTGCCGAGCGCGGCGAACCACGTCGTCGACGCCGCGGCGCCGTGGTCGAAGTTGTCCGTGCCGCCGACGACCTTGACCACCGGGACCGGGAGGTCCACCCGGGTCGGCGGCAGCGAGGCGGCCACCGTCGCGACGCCGGTGCCGGACGCGCCGTTGCCGCGGAACCCGCCGAGGTACACGACGCCCTCGGCGATGAACGCGGACGTGGACGACGTCCACACGAGCTCCGGCTGGACGGCGGCCCAGGTCTCGGTGGTCAGCTCCGCCACGGCGTGGGTGCGGTCGGTGTAGTCGGCGGCGGTGACGCCGGTCCCGAGGACGAGGCCGGCCGCCGCGAGGACGCCGACGGCGGCGGCGCGGGTGCGGGCGCGCGGTGCGGTGGTCATGTCGAGCTCCCGGAGATCGTGAGGGTCAGGTCGGGCGACCCACCCGGGCGGCCGGCGATCTCCGGGGTGGGCACGAGGTGCAGCCAGACCTCGACGGTCGCCGCGGAGCCGGTGGCGCCGGGGGTGAACGCGTCGCCGTCCCCGAGCGCCGTGGTGCCGCGCGGCGCGAGCACCCGGTCGAGCACCGCGGTGGCCTCGGCGAGCGTCACCGCGCTGGCGGCCGGGTCGGCGGGCGTGCCGAGCAGGTCCTCGACGTGGCCGTCGTCGTGCACGGCCCGGGCCGAGACCCGGACGGCGCCGGCGAGCGCCTCGTCGGTGCCGGGGTCCGCCGCGACGGTCAGGTCGAGCCGCGCGGCCAGGCCGGGGCTGTTGTTGAACACGTCGACCGCCGCCGTCGCGGTGGTGCCCGGCGTGTAGCGGCCCCGGGCGGACTCGGGCGCGGCGAGGCGCAGCGTGCTGCCGGTCGGGCCCAGGGCGTGCGCCGTGCCGCTCGCGGCGTGCACGGCGCCGATCTGGAACGCGCTGGTCAGGTCCTGCAGGTCGAGGAACGCGTCGTCCCGGTACGAGGCGGTGGTCGCGGAGGCCGGGACCACGAGCACGGCGGCGGCGAGCACCCCGCCGGCGGCGAGCAGCCCGCGAGGGGACCTCCGCGCGGCGCGGGCGCGCAGGGCGGCGGCGTGGCGGCCGGGGGAGTGGCGGGTCATGGCAGGACTCCTTCGAGCACGACGGGGGCGCCGGCGACGCTGCGGCCCGCGACCGTCACCCCGATGTCGACGGGGCGCAGCGCGTGCTCCGTCGGCGCGGACCGGAGCATCCAGATGCGGACCTCGGCGGTGCGGGCGCCGTCCGCGGCGGGCAGGACCACGCCCCGGCCGTCGTTCAGCGCGTTCAGCGCGGCACCGTCGAGCGGGACCGGACCGGTGAGCACCTCGCCGTCCGCGACGACCGCGAACACCAGCGAGGCGAACGGCGACGCCTCCGGCGTCCGGTCCTGGAGCGTCAGGGTGAGGTCCCCGGTCACCGCGGCGTCGTGGCACACGGTGACCGGGAAGGTAGCGGGGGCCCGGGTGGGCATCCCGGTGAGCGGCACCGGCACGCGCCGGATGTTCGCGGAGGCGGCGCGGTCGAGGACCAGGTGCGCCTCCTCCGGGGTGCCGGCGGGCACAGTGGCCGAGCAGTCCGCGCCGGTGGCGGGCTGGCTGATCGCGAACGTCCCGTCGAGGCCCTCGACCGGCAGCTCGACCCGGTCGCGGAACGCGGCGGACGTCGCACCGACCAGGCCCAGCAGCCCGACCACGGCGACCGGGGCGGCGGCGGCGCCGAGCGGCAGGGCCCGGCGCCGCCGCGGCGGCCGGCGGCGTGCGGGCGGGGTGTGCGGTGTCACGGGGGACCCTCCAGGTCAGGTGGTCGGTCAGGTGGTGGCGGTCAGGTGCGCGGTCAGCGACGCGACCCCGCCGTTCACGAGCGCGAGGTCGCCGTCGTCCGGGAGCCGGACCTCGACGGTGACCAGGCGGGCCGTGCCGGCCGGCAGCGCGCCCAGCACGGTCGGGACGTGGGCCACCGGCAGGTCGTCGGCGACGAGCTCGTCGTCCAGCAGCACGTCCACGAGCAGCGCGTCGACGTACGCGGCGTTGGCCTCGCCGACGGTCGCGGCGGTGCCGTCGGGGCGGACCGCCCAGGCGGAGGGCGTCGGGTCCTCGAGGTCGCCGCGGACCAGCAGCCCGACCTGCACCGTCGCGTCGAGCGCGCCGGAGGTGTTGCGGACCGGGATGTGCACGACGGCGGGCTCGCCGCCGGGGCTCAGCGTGCCGCCGCGCGGGAGCGGCACGGTCGCGCCGCTGCCGGGGGCGGGCTGGACCGGCCCGTCCTCCCCGTCCTCGGCGAGCCGCCGCCAGCTGCCGTCGTCCGACAGGTCGCGGGTGTTGTGGCTCTTGACCTCGAGGCGCATCTGCTCGGGCGTGCGCAGGCCGTCGCGGACGCGGATCACGGTGGAGTCGGTGAACGCGGCCGTGGTGACCAGCGCGGCGACGACCAGCACCGACCCGCCGGCGACGACGGTGCGGCGCGGCAGGCGCCGGGCGGCGCGGGCGAGGGGCGCGAGGCGGGACATGGTCACTCCGTCGGGGGTGTCGTGGGGGCGGCGGACGCGGCCCGGCGGCGGGTCAGGAGCACGCCGGCGCCGACCAGGCCGAGGGCGACGAGCGCGAGCAGCAGGGCCGAGGCGCCCGTGATCGCGAGCGCGCCCCGGTCCGGGGTCGCGGCGCCGGGTGCCGATGCCCCGGGTGCCGGGGACCCGGGCGCGGGCGGGACGTCCTGCGAGGCGACCAGCGTGAGCCGCAGCGTCAGGCCCTGGCCCTGCAGGTCGTCGCCGGCGGCGGCGGGCAGCGTCGCGGTGCCGGTCAGCAGCAGCGGGTCGTCGCTCAGCACGCCCAGCTCGACGGGCGCGGCCGCGAGCTCCGCGGCCGTGCCCTGCGCCAGGAGCCGGCCGGAGCCGTCGGCGACGGTCAGCTCCAGGGCGTGCGGCCCGGCGGCGAGCGGTCCGGTGCCGCCGTCGACCAGCAGGACCAGGTCGCTCGTGGAGCCGGCCCGGCCGCGGGCGGTCAGGTCGAAGGCCACCGCGTGCCCGGGGTACGGGACGGACAGGTGCGCCGTGGTGGTCGAGCCCTCGACCAGGGGGGCCTCGGCCGCGGTGGCGAGCACGGCGGCCGGCGCGGCAGCGGCCGGCGCGGCGGAGACCAGGCCGACCGCGAGGGCGAGCAGCGGGGCGAGGACGGCGGCCGCGGCGCGGCGCAGGCGGGTCATCGGCTCGTCCCCTCGACCACGACCTGCACGCCGGTGCGGACGCCGGCCCAGCGGTCGTCGCCCGTCGCGGGGGTCCGGACGGTCACGTCGAGCACGCGGTGACCCCGCCGCTCCGCGGGCAGGTCGCCCGGCAGCGCGGCGAGCACCTCGGGGGCGGGGCCCTCGGCGAGCAGCACGCCGTCCTCGGCGATCCGCACGTGCAGCGCGTCGAACAGGTCGCCCGGACCGGTCGGGTCGGGGTCGGCCAGGGCGACGACCGCGGCGGCGGGCACGCCGGACGCATTGCGCACGGCCACCCGCACGTCGACCGTGCCGCCCGGCGCCGGCGTGTCGTCGGGGACCTCGACCTGCACGGGCCGGGTGCTCGGGTGCCAGTCGGCCTCCGCAGGGACCCAGCCCGGGGTCGCGCTGCCGGCGGCCTCGAGGTCGAACGTCACGCCCGCGAGCTCGACCGTCGTGTCGTCGCGGTGGACCAGCTGGGCGGCGGTCAGCGCCACCAGCAGCCCCAGCGGCACCGCCATCGCGGCGGTGCGTCGGTACGGGGACATGTCCGTCCTTCCTCGGTGGTCGTGCGGGGTCGGTGCGCGGTGGGGCGGGCGCGCGGCCCGCCCCACCGCCGCGGGTCAGACGGACGAGCCGTCCAGGACCGCCTGGACGAAGGCGCCCTTGCCGGACAGCGTGTTGTCCTCCCACGCCGCGCCGGACTCCGACTGCGACAGCAGGCGGATGCTCAGCGAGACGACCGACTCCTCCTCGGCGGCCAGGTCGTTCAGCGCGAGCGCCTGGACCTCGTCGTAGGTGAGGCCCGTGTGGGTCGCGGCCGGCGCCAGCGCGGTGGCCGGCATCGCCACGTCGAACCGCAGGCTCGCGAGGTAGTTCGCGTCGGTCACGGCGTCGCCGGCGTCCGGCAGCTGCGCGAGGCTGATCGCGAGCGACGACGTGAAGTGCGCCGAGTCGTTGCGGACCGGGATCTCGACGCCGATGGCGGCCGAGCCCGGGAACAGCGACTGGGCGCCGTCCAGGAAGACGGGGACGCCGATCGGGTCGTCCGCCTCCTGCCAGGTGCCGTCGTTCAGGAAGACGCCCTCGGCGTCGGTCGCACCGACCTGGATGTTGTAGGTGGAGTCGGCGCCACCGATGCCGTTCGCCCCGCCGAGGTTGAGGAACGCGTTGTCGGTGAAGGCGGCGGTGGTGAGGAGGGCGGCGACGCCGGCGAGCGAGCCCCAGGCGACGAGGCCCTTGCGGCGGCGCTTGCGGTCGTGGGTCTGGGTGGTCATGGAGATCCTTCGCGGACGGGCTCCGGGTGCGGAGCGCCTGGATGGGGTTGCCCCTCGAGGCTGGGTCCGCGCGCGCCTCACGGACCGGGTGCCCGGGGCCCGTGTGCGCGGTGGCCCGAGGCGCCGGTGCCGGGGTCCCGGCCCTGGTCGGCGGTGTGCGACGGCCTGCTGCCCCCGAGGGCCGAGGCCGCGCACGACGGGTGGCGTGCCCGGGCTGCTGTGAGCCCGCGCCGCGTCCGGGCGTGCGTGGGTCGCGACGGCGCACGCCGCCGGTGCGCGCGCGGGCGGGGCGGCCGGTGCGGCGACCCGCGCGGGTAGGGGGTCGGTCGCCCGGCCCGCACGGCGCCCGGGCCGCCCCACCCAGCGACGCGCCCGGCGACGGCGGCGGACCCGCGCTGGGTGGTCCGGGCCGTCCGTAGGGGGGCCTGGGGCGCTCGCAGGCTGCCCGCTATGGTGAGCGAGATCGGGCAGACGGTGAACAGTCTGGGGGCGGTCGCGACGAGCGCAGAGCTGCGCCGCTGGTTGGCGCTCGGGCGGGACGTGGTGCTCCGCGGCGACCACGGGGCCGGGAAGAGCACGGCCCTCCGAGGGCTGCGGGCGGACCTCTCGGGGCGGCGCCGGCCGGGCATCCTCGTCCGCGGCGCCGGCCCCGGGGAGCTCGCGACCCTGCTCGACCACCCGTCGCGGGACGACGCCGACCCGACCGAGCGGCAGCTGCTCGCCTGGCTCGTGGGGGAGCTGGGCGCGCCGCGCAGCGTGCTCATGCTGGACGACCTCGACCACGTGGACGCCGCGTCGCTGCGGCTCGTCGACCGCGCGCTGCGCCGGACCGGCGCCGCCCTGGTCGCGACCACGACCGTGAACCCGCTGCGGATCGAGGTACCGGAGGCCCGGTCCCTGCTCGCGGCGCGCGCCCCGGCCGCCGTCCGCGTCCGGCCGCTCGACCTCGCCGCCGTCGCCACCCTGCTCGGCCGGCTGCTCGGCGCGCCGGCGGACGCCGGGCTGACCACGGCGCTGCTCGCGCAGAGCGGCGGGAACC
Organism: Cellulomonas pakistanensis; assembly: GCF_016862755.1. Classification (GTDB taxonomy): domain Bacteria; phylum Actinomycetota; class Actinomycetes; order Actinomycetales; family Cellulomonadaceae; genus Cellulomonas; species Cellulomonas pakistanensis. Next base: position 45,018 of record NZ_BONO01000013.1, read on the forward strand.
CGGGGGCGATCGTCGCCCTGGTGGCCGCGGCGCGGGCCGGCGGCGCGCTGCGCCGCGAGGACGGCCACTGGACCGCGGACGGCCGGCTGACGGACGTCCCCGCCGACGCCCTCGCGTTCATGTTCCTGGGCGGGCTGCGCGAGGACCTCGTCTCGGCGCTGCTCCAGGTCGCGGCCGTGGGTCCGGTGGCCGCGGAGGAGGCGATGCGCATCGTCGACCCGCAGGTGCTGCACGAGCTGATCGACCGGGGGCGGCTGGTGAACCACCCGGTGGCCGCGGCCGGCGACGTCCTCGTCGCGGCACCCCCGGCGCTGGCCCGGGCGCTGCGGCAGGGCGTGAGCATCTTCGAGCGCCGGCGGGCCGCGGCCCTGGCCAGCGCCCACGTGGGCCGGCAGCTCGACCCGGTCCTGCTCCGCGAGGACGACCTGCCGGCGCTGATCGACGCCGACCTCAGCGAGCAGGAGGGCTTCCTGCGCTGGTCGACCGAGCTGGCCGGCCTCGTGCACGAGCAGGAGCAGATCGCCGAGAGCATGGCCCGCGCCGCCTGGCTGGCGGACAGCTCCGTCGGCCACGCCAACGCCTACCTGGCGCTGCTGATGCTCCGGTACGCGACCGAGCAGATCGACACGGTGTTCAGCGCGACCGCGCTGTCCCCGCAGGACACCGCCGCCGACCGGCTGACCTTCCGGTCGTACCAGCTCTACTGGCTGAGCGCCCAGGGCGTCGACGACGAGGCGCTGCGCGCGACCACCGCGCGGTGGGGCGACGAGACCCGCGCGCTCGTCGACGTCCAGGGGCTCAAGGACCGGGCCGTCGCCGCCGTGCACCGGGGCGAGCCGGCCGAGGCGGTGCTCGCCGTCGAGCAGGGGCGGCACGAGGACGCGGTCGTGCAGGGCCGGCGCGTGCTGGCGCTCGCGGCCGCCGCGCTCGAGGTCGGGCAGCCGGGCATCGCGCTCGCGCTGTGCGACGGGCACCGCGACCTCGCCATGTCGGTGACGAGCCGGCACCACCTGGCCGCCCTCCGGGTCCTCGCGCTGCTGGTGCTCGGGCGGGTCGACGAGGCCGAGCGGGACGCCCGCGGCCACCTGTCCGCCGCCTACGACGCCTACGACACCCTCGGCATCCGGCTGTACGCCTGCGTCCTGGCGGAGGCGCTGACGTTCGGCGGCCAGCTCGCCGCTGCCTGGCGGGTGCTCAGCACGTCGCTGCTGCTCGGCCACGCGGGGCCGCTCGACGAGACCTTCTACCGCCGCGGCCTGACGATCGGCGTCATGCTCCAGGTCAACGCCGGGCAGACCAGCATGTCGTCCGCGCTGGTCCGCGAGCTCGACGCCACCGCGCGAGGCTCCCGGTCGCTCATCAGCCCGCTCGACGAGCTGGCCCGTGCCGCGCAGCTCCGCCGCACCGCGGAGCCGGCCGTCGCGGCGGAGGCCGGGTGGGAGGCCGGCCTGCGGTATGCCGAGGCCGGGCTGGTCTACCCGGCGCTGCTGACCTGGGGGTTCGGCCCGCCGACCCTCACCCCGGCGCGCGCGGACGTCGTCCGCTCCGTCTGGCGGCGGGCCTCGGTGCCCGTGCTCGACCCCTACCTGGCCCTCCAGGTCGCGCTCGCGGACGGTGACGTCGAGGCCGGCAGGCGCGCGGTGGACGGCGTCGACCCGGTCGTCGCGCCGACCCTGGCGCGCGCCGGTGCCGAGGTGCTCGGCGTCGGCACCCCGCCCGACGGGCCGGTCGTCGGCGCGGACGGCCGGGCCGCCCCGCCCGCCGAGCCGCTGTCCGCCCGCGAGCGGGAGATCGCGCAGCTCGTCCGGTCCGGGCTCGCGAACCGGCAGATCGCCGCGCAGCTGCACATCAGCGTCCGCACCGTCGAGAACCACGTGAGCCGGGTGCTGCGCAAGCTCCGGCTGTCGGGGCGGGCGGAGCTCACCGCGTGGCAGGACGGCGGGCCGTCCGCGGCGTGACCGCGGGCGGGGCGGAGTCCGGGGCCGCGGCCTGGCAGACTGGCGGCCGACGCGCGCCTCGACGGCACGCGGTCCGCCCTGGTGTAACGGCAGCACGCAGGCCTTTGGAGCCTTGAGGTCCGGGTTCGAATCCTGGGGGCGGAGCAGCGCCGCGACGGTCGAGGCGTGCGACGATGCCCGACGTGCCGCCGACCGCCGCGTCCGCCCCGGCCGAGGCCCCCGTCCGTCCGGGACTCCGCCGCGGCGACTTCGTCGCCGCGGCCGTGACGCTCGCGCTCGGGCTCGCCGCGCTGCTCGCGCTGCCGGCGCTCGCCGCGATGGAGCCGGTCGAGCCCGTGCCGGTGGCCCCCGTCGGCGCCCCGGGGTGGTGGCTCGTCGTCGCCGGGCTCGTGGTGCAGGCCGCCGCCGTCGCCGCCGCGCGCACCGCCGGCCGCGCCGCCCTGCTCGTCGTCACGGCCGTCCCGCTCGGGATCGTCGCGCTCGGCGGGGTCGACGTCGGGGCGTCCGGGCTGCTCACGCTGGCGGTCGTCGTGGTCGTCTACCGCGCCGTGGTCGCCGCGCCGCCGGCCCGGCTCGGGTGGGCCCTCGCCGCCGCGGTCGTGCTGCTGGCGGTCGCGTCCGGCATCGCCGGCGCCGCGGCCGTGGACGCGCCGGAGCCCCCGCTCGTCGTCCTCGGCGCCGCCGCGCAGGCGCTCGCCGTCGTCGCCCTCGGGCTGGTGCCCGCGCTGGTGGTGTCGTCGCGCCGGGCCGTCCGGGAGGCGGAGGCCCGCGAGCTGCGCGCCCTCGCGGGGGAGCAGGAGGCCCGCGTCGCCACGGCGCTGGCCACGCAGCGGACCGCCATGGCGCGGGAGCTGCACGACATCGCGGCGCACCACCTGTCCGGGATCGCGCTGATGGCCTCCGCGATCGACCGGCAGATCGGCACCGACCCGGAGGCGGCGCGGCGGGGCGTGCGCGAGGTGCGGGAGCAGAGCCGGGTGGTGCTGGCCGACCTGCGGCGCCTGGTCGGGCTGCTCCGGGAGGACGACGGGGCGGAGACGTCGGCGCTGACGCTCGCCGCCGTGCCGGAGCTGGCCGGCGCGGGCGCGGTGCTCGAGGTCCTGCCCCCGGGCGCCGACGCGGGCGCCGGCGTCGGGCCGCTGGCGCAGATCGCCGGGTACCGGATGGTGCAGGAGGCGCTCGCCAACGCCCGGGCCCACGCGCCCGGCGCGGCGTGCCGGGTGACGGTGGACGCCCGCGCCGCCGACGCGGTGGTCCTCACCGTGCGGAACGGCCCGCCGGACCAGGAGCCGGTACCGTCCGAGCACGGCGGCCACGGCCTGCGCGGGATGCGCGAGCGTGCCGAGCTGGTGGGCGCCGACCTGCGGTACGGCCCGACCCCCGACGGGGGCTGGGAGGTCCGCCTCGCCCTGCCGCGTGACACCCAGGAGGCCGCCCCGTGACCCGGGTGCTCATCGCCGACGACCAGCCCCTCGTCCGCGCCGGCCTGTCCGCGCTGCTCGCCGCCGAGCCCGACCTCGAGGTCGTCGGCGTGGCGGCGGACGGCGACGAGGCGGTCGCGCTCGCCCGCAGCGCGGAGCCCGACGTCGCGGTGCTGGACGTGCGGATGCCCGGCCGGGACGGGATCGGCGTCGCCCGCGAGCTGTGCGGGCCCGAGGCCGAGCGGCCGGTGCCGGTCCTCGTGCTGACGACCTTCGACCTCGACGAGTACGTGTTCGGTGCGCTGGAGGCGGGTGCGTCGGGGTTCCTGCTCAAGGACGCCGAGCCGGAGGAGATCGTCCGGGCGGTGCGGCACGTCGCCGCTGGCCGCGGGACGCTCGACCAGGCGCTGACCCACCGGGTGCTGCGCGAGTTCGCGGACCGCCGGCGGCTGCAGCCCGTCACGGTGCGGCGCGGCGCGGACGTGCTGACCGCCCGCGAGCAGGACATCCTCCGACTGCTCGCGCAGGGCATGTCGAACGAGGAGATCGCCGCCGAGCTCGTCGTCGAGGTGTCGACGGTGAAGTCGCACCTCGCCCGGATGATGCCGAAGCTCGGGGTCCGGTCGCGGCTGCAGGCGGTCGTGTGGGCGTACCAGAACCGGGTGGTGACGGTCCCCGACGGGGGCTGACCGCGGGCGCGGTCGGCCGCCCGGCGGAGCGGTTGCGTCGAAGGATGCAGGCCGGCGGGTTCCGTCGCAGGCGGCTGGAGGGGGCCGGTCCCGGGTTCCTAGCGTCGAGGGGACGCAGAACCCCAGACGAGGAGACCGGCCATGAGCGCCACCGCACCCACCCCGACCAGCCCCGCGACCCCGCCGCCGGCGCCCGCGGAGCCGGCCGTGCTGCTCGACCACGTCCACCGCTCCTACCCGAACGGCGGTGGCACGATCGCGGCGCTCGCGGGCGTCACCCTGGCGCTGGCGCCCGGGTCGTTCACGGCGGTCATGGGGCCGTCCGGGTCCGGGAAGTCGACGCTGCTGAACGTCGCGGCGGGCCTGGACCGGCCGTCCGGCGGGCGGGTCGTCGTCGGCGGCGCCGACCTGACCGCGATGTCGCCCGACGCGGTGACCCGGCTCCGGCGGGACCGGATCGGGTTCGTGTTCCAGGCGTACAACCTGGTCGGCCACCTGACCGTCGCGGAGAACATCGTGCTGCCCCTGCTGCTCGGCGGGCGGGAGCCGGACGCGCACCTGCGCCGCTACCTGATGGCCGCGGTCGGGCTGGAGGGCATGGCCGACCGGCTGCCCGGCGAGCTGTCGGGCGGGCAGGCGCAGCGCGTCGCGATCGCCCGGGCGCTGATCACGCGGCCGGCGGTGGTGTTCGCCGACGAGCCGACCGGCGCGCTCGACTCGCAGACCGGCGAGCAGGTGCTCGAGGTGCTGCGCTCGACCGCGCGCACGCTGCACCAGACGCTCGTGCTGGTGACGCACGACGCGCGCGTCGCCGCCGCGGCGGACCGCGTGCTGTTCCTCGCCGACGGGCTGATCGCCGGGCACCTCGACGCGCCGACGACCGAGCAGGTCACGGCCCGGATGATCGAGCTGGGCCGATGAGCGCCGTCGGGACCATGGCCCGGTCCGCCGTGCGCGTGCACCGCGGCAGCCTGGCCGGGAGCGCGCTGGTCGTGGCGCTCGCGGCCGCGCTGCTCACCGCGACCGGCGTCTGGGTGGAGGCGGGGGTCCGGCTCGCCGCCGGCGCGTCCGACGACCCGGCGGCGTCGATGCTGCTCACCGTCGCGTCCTCGTTCGCGGGGACCGCGGTGCTCATCGCGCTGCTGGTGGTGGCGTCGACGTTCGCCGGGGCGCTCCGCCCGCGGGCCCGGGAGTTCGCGCTGCTGCGGGCGGTCGGCGCCACCACCGGGCAGGTGCGGCGCCTCGTCACCGCCGAGGTGCTGCTGGTGTTCGCGGTCGCCGCCCCGCTGGGCGCGCTGCCCGGCCTGCTGCTCGCGCCGCTGCTGTCCGGCGTGCTGGCGTCCGGCGGCGTCGTGCCCGCGGGGTACGCGCCGGCGCTGTCGCCGTGGCCGGTGATCGGGGCCCTCGCGCTGCTGGTGCCGACCGCGCTGCTCGGCGCCCGGCTGGCCGGCCGAGAGAGCGCGCGGCTGAGCCCGGCGAGCGCGGTGCAGCGGTCGGCGGTCGAGCCGCGCGGCATCCCGCGCGGGCGGGCGGTGACGGCCGTGGTGCTCGCCGCCGCCGGGCTGCTCGCCGCGCTGGTGCCGTTCGTCGTCCCGGGGCTGGGCGGCGCCGCCGCCGCCACGACGTCCGCGATCGTGCTGCTGGTCGCCGCCGCGCTGGTGGGCCCGCTGCTGGTCCGGTGGGGCGCGGAGCGCGGTCTGCGGCTGACCCGCGGGTCGCGCGCGGTGCCCACGCTCGCCCTGACCAACGCCCGCGGGTTCTCCCGCCGGCTCACCGGGGCGGTCGTGCCGCTCGCGCTGCTGCTGGCGCTCGGCACCGTGCAGTCCGGCGTGAACCGGGCGGTCGTCGACGCGGCCGAGGAGCAGGTGCGGGACGGCGTGGTGGCGGACGTCGTCGCGCGGGAGCCGGGTGCGGGGGTGTCGCCGGCCGCGGTCGCCGAGGTGGCCGCGCTGCCGGGGGTCGCCGCCGCGGGCGTGACCGCCGGGGTACCCGCGCAGGTACGGGTCGACGCCGAGGACGAGGACCTGCCGTTCCTCGACGGGCTGTCCTGGGAGCCGACGTCGCTGCGGACCGTGCCGGCCGCGGCGACGCTGCTCGACCCGGACGTGCGGGCGGGCTCGGTCGAGGACCTCGCGGCGGACGGCACGGTCGCGGTGAGCGCCGAGGCGACGCTCGGCGGCACGGGGCTCGGCGACGTGGTCGAGGTGCGGGTCGGCGGGGCGGAGGTCGCGCTGACGGTCGTGGCCGTCTACGAGCGGGGGCTCGGGCTGGGCGACTACCTGGTCGGCGGCGGGTCGGCCGTGGCCGCGGGCGCCGAGGGCGGCGTGCTGCTCGTCCGTGCGGACGACCCGGCCGCGGTGCCCGCGGTGCGGGAGGCCGTGGCGGCGACCGGGCTCGAGGTCACCGGCCCCGCCGGCTACGCCCGGTCCGTGCGGGACGCCGCGGCGGGGGAGCAGGGGCTGTCGACCGCGCTGCTGCTGGCGCTGCTCGCGTTCGTCGCGGTCGCCGCGGGCAACGCCCTGGTGAGCCTGGTCGGCTCGCGCCGGTCGGAGCTCGCGCTGCTGCGCCGCACCGGGGCGACCCGGGCGCAGCTGGTCCGGATGGTGGCCGCCGAGTCGGCGCTGATCACGGGCACCGCGGTGGCCGTGGGGCTCGCGGCGGTGCTGCCCGCGCTGCTCGGGGTCGGGCAGGGGCTGCTCGGGGTGCCGGTGCCGGTCCTCGACCCGGTGGTGACGGGCGGGCTGGTCGCGGTCGTGGCGCTGATCGGGCTGACGCTGCCGGTCGGGGTCGCGGTGCGCGCGACGCGCGAGGCCGACGGGCGGGGGACCGGCGCGGGCGCCGGTCGGGCGGCGCGGGTCGGGTGACAGCCGGCCCCCTCGTTCGCGAGACGGTGGGCGCCGCCCGGCTGCGTGCCGCGGGTCAGCCCACGAAGATGCAGAACGGGTGGCCCGCCGGGTCGGCGAACACGTACAGCGGCTCGTCCGGGTCGTCCCGCCGGTCGAACAGCAGGCGGGCGCCGAGGGACTCCGCCCGCTCCCGCTGCGCGTCCAGCGCGTCGCCGTCCGGCACTGTCATGTCGAGGTGCAGCTGCTGCGGCACCTCCGGGTCCGGCCAGGTCGGCGGCGTGATCTCCGGCACCTTCTGGAAGGCCAGCGGCCACAGCCCGTCGCCCGTCAGGACGAGCCAGTCCTCGCCGTTCGGGTCGGGCTCGCCCGGCGCCGGCGGCTCGTCGCCCGGCCGGTAGCGCAGGCCCAGCAGCTCGCGGTAGAACTCGGCCAGCCCTCGGGGATCGGTGGTGTCCAGCACGGTCTGGACGACGCGGGGGAACGGGGTCACAGGAGCGTTCGCGTCCGTCATGGCGGTCCTCTCCTCACGGGGCGCGCGGGCGCCCGGCCGGCACCCGCGCCGGTCCCATGATGGCGCCGCCCGGCGGGACCCGCGACGGCGGGCGCCGCGGCGGCGGTAGAGTGCGTCAGCGCACGACGTCCCCGCCCGGCTCGCCCTCTCGGGCGCGCGGGCAGACCTCTCACAGGGAGCACCCACAGGTGACCACCCCCCGCCCCGCCGCGGTCATCGTCCTCGCCGCAGGCGAGGGCACGCGGATGCGATCCGCCACCCCCAAGGTCCTGCACACCCTCGCGGGCCGCTCCATGCTCGGGCACGCGCTCGCGGCCGCCCAGGCCCTCGAGCCGCGGCGCACCGCGGTCGTGGTCCGGCACGAGCGCGAGGCCGTCGCGGCCCACGCCCGCGAGCTGATGCCGCAGGTGCTGGTGGCCGACCAGGACGACGTCCCCGGCACCGGACGCGCCGTGCAGTGCGCGCTCTCCGTCCTCGACGCCGCGGCGCAGGCCGAGGCGGCGTCCGCCGGCGACGGGGCGGGCGAGCCCGGCTCCGTCTCGGGCGTGCTGGTCGAGGGACCGGTCGTGGTGCTCGCCGGCGACATCCCGCTGCTCGACGGCGAGACGCTGGGCGAGCTGCTCGCGGCGCACGCCGCCGACGGCAACGCCGTGACCGTGCTGACCACCGAGGTCGCCGACCCGACGGGCTACGGCCGCATCCTGCGCGCCGGCCCGGACGCCGCCGACGCCGGGGACGTGCTCGGCATCGTCGAGGAGAAGGACGCGACCGACGCCCAGCGCACGATCGCCGAGATCAACTCCTCGGTCTACGTCTTCGACGCCGCGGTGCTGCGCGGCGCGTTCGGCCGGCTGGGCCGGGACAACGCGCAGGGCGAGGTCTACCTGACCGACGTGCTGGCGATCGCCCGCGGCGACGGCGGCCGGGTGCGCGCGCTGCGCACCGACGACCCGGTGCTCGTCGAGGGCGTGAACGACCGCGCCCAGCTCGCGGTGCTGCGCGCCGAGCTCAACCGCCGGATCCTCGACGGCTGGATGCGCGCGGGCGTGACGGTCGTCGACCCGGCGACCACCTGGGTCGACGTCGACGTCGAGCTCGCGCAGGACGTGACGCTGCTGCCCGGCACCCAGCTGCTCGGCGCGACCTCGGTCGCCACCGGCGCGACGGTCGGCCCGGACACCACGCTCGAGGACGTCGAGGTGCACGCCCGCGCCACGGTCGTCCGGACGCACGGCTCGCTGGCCGTGGTCGGCGAGGACGCCACGGTGGGGCCGTTCGCCTACCTGCGCCCGGGCACCGTGCTCGGCGAGCGCGGCAAGATCGGCACGTTCGTGGAGACCAAGAACGCCGAGATCGGCGCCGGGTCGAAGGTGCCGCACCTGTCCTACGTCGGCGACGCCACGATCGGCGTCGAGACGAACATCGGCGCGGCCAGCGTGTTCGTCAACTACGACGGTGTCCGCAAGCACCGCACGACGATCGGCTCGTACGCCCGCACCGGCTCGGACAACATGTTCGTGGCCCCGGTCGAGGTCGGCGACGGCGCGTACACCGGCGCCGGCTCGGTCATCCGGCACGACGTGCCCGCGGGCGCCCTGGCCGTGAGCGCCGGCGCCCAGCGCAACATCGAGGGCTGGGTCGCCCGGTCCCGCCCCGGCACGCCCGCCGCGGAGGCCGCCGCGCGCGCCCGCGGCGAGGACGCCGAGCTGTCGCCCCAGGCACGCGCCGAGCGCGAGCGCGCCGGCCAGCACGGCGCCGACGCCGGCGTGCACCGCACGCCACCGCCCACCCTGCCGGACCACCCGGTCCCGCTGCCCGACGCCCAGCCCAGCACGGAGGACACCGCACGATGACCGGGATCGTCTCGCAGGACGGTGAGAAGCGGCTCGTCCTGGTCTCGGGCCGCGCGCACCCCGAGCTCGCCGCCGCCGTCGCCAAGAGCCTCGACATCGACCTGCTGCCCACCACGGCGTACGACTTCGCGAACGGCGAGATCTACGTCCGGTTCGCGGAGTCGGTGCGCGGCGCGGACGTGTTCGTGCTGCAGAGCCACGCGGCGCCCATCAACCAGTGGCTGATGGAGCAGTTCCTCATGGTCGACGCGCTCAAGCGCGCCTCGGCCAAGACCATCACCGTGATCGCGCCGTTCTACGGCTACGCGCGGCAGGACAAGAAGCACCGCGGGCGCGAGCCGATCTCGGCCCGCCTCATGGCCGACCTGTTCAAGACGGCCGGCGCCGACCGCCTCATGAGCGTCGACCTGCACGCCGCGCAGATCCAGGGCTTCTTCGACGGCCCCGTGGACCACCTGTGGGCCATGCCGATCCTCACCGAGTACGTGCGGACCCGCGTCGACGTGCAGAACGTCACCGTGGTGTCCCCGGACGCCGGCCGCATCCGCGTCGCGGAGCTGTGGGCGCAGAAGCTCGGCGGCGGCCCGCTGGCGTTCGTGCACAAGTCGCGCGACATCCGGCAGCCGAACAAGACCGTCGCGAACCGCGTCGTCGGCGACGTCGAGGGCCGCACCTGCGTGCTGGTCGACGACCTCATCGACACGGCCGGCACCATCGCGGGCGCCGTGCGGGTGCTGCACGAGGCCGGCGCCAAGGACGTCATCGTCGCCGCGACGCACGGCGTCCTGTCCGACCCGGCGATCGACCGGCTGCAGCAGTCCGGCGCGCGCGAGGTCATCATCACGGACACGCTGCCCATCGCCGAGGAGCGCCGGTTCGAGGGCCTCACCGTGCTGTCCATCGCGCCGCTCATCGCCCGGGCGATCCGCGAGGTGTTCGACGACGGCTCGGTGACCAGCCTGTTCGACGGCCAGTCCTGACCCGGCGCGGCGTCCGGCGCCGCTCGTCGTCCCGAGGCCCGCTCCCCCACGCCGGGGGAGCGGGCCTCGGTGCGTCCGGCGCCGCGCGCGCGTGGTCAGGGCCCGGTTTCGTGCGGGCCGCGCGCCCGGGTAAGATCGTCCAGTTGCCTCGGCGAGGGATGTCGGACGGTCACCGGAGAGACCCGGGTCCGCCGGTCCGTGATCGACAGGGTGGAACGCCTCCGCGTGCCCGTCCCGCGCCCCGCGTCGAGGCCACCGCCGCTCGCCATCGCCCTTCTCTGCGCCTCAGGAGTCACCGTGTCCGAGATCAAGCTCGCCGCCACCGCCCGCACCGAGTTCGGCAAGGGCGCCGCCCGCCGCCTCCGCCGCGCCCACCAGATCCCGGCCGTCCTGTACGGGCACGGCACCGAGCCGGTCCACGTCGCCCTCCCGGGCCACGAGACCATGCTCGCGGTCAAGGGCGCCGCGAACGCGCTGTTCGAGATCCAGCTCGACGGCAAGCCGGTCCTGGCCCTCGCCAAGGACGTCCAGCGCGACCCGGTCAAGAACATCATCGAGCACGTCGACCTGCTGATCGTCCGGCGCGGCGAGAAGGTCACCGTCGAGGTGCCCGTCACGGTCGTGGGCGAGTCGGCCCCCGGCACCATCCACATCGTCGAGACCCAGACGCTGACCCTCGAGGCCGAGGCCACGCACCTGCCCGAGCACGTCGAGGTCTCCATCGAGGGCCTCGAGTCCGGCACCGCGCTGACCGCCGGCGAGCTGACCCTCCCGAAGGGCTCCGTGCTCGAGGGCGACGCCGAGCAGATCGTCGTGACCGTCACGGTCCCGACCGTCTCCGCCGAGGACCTCGCCGCCGACGAGGCCGAGGCCGAGGCCGCCGCCGAGGCCGCCGCGGAGTGATCCGCCCGGCGTGCGCGCTGCACGCCGACCACGTCGGGACGCCCGGTACCGTGAGGTGCCGGGCGTCCGGCATGTTCGCCGGTAGGACGACAGAGGGAGTGGCGCCGCGATGAGCGACGGGCGCTGGCTGGTGGTCGGGCTCGGGAACCCCGGGCCGCAGTACGCCGGGAACCGGCACAACGTCGGGCAGATGGTGCTCGACGAGCTCGCGCGGCGCGCGCAGGCGTCGTTCGGGTCGAAGGGCGGCGTGCTGTCCCGCCGCCCGCAGGCCGCGACCGCCGAGGTGCGCATCGGCACGCTGCCCGGCGGCGCGCCCGGGCCCCGCGCGGTGCTCGCGAAGCCGACCACGTACATGAACACGTCCGGCGGGCCCGTCGCGGCGCTCGCGCGGTACTACGACGTGCCGCCCGAGCGCGTGATCATGGTGCACGACGAGCTCGACATCCCGTTCGGCGACATCCGGCTCAAGCTCGGCGGCGGCGAGGGCGGGCACAACGGCCTGCGCGACACCACCAAGGCGCTCGGCACCAAGGACTACCTGCGGGTGCGGGTCGGCGTCGGCCGGCCGCCGGGGCGGATGGACGCCGCCGACTTCGTGCTGCGCGACTTCGCGAAGCCGGAGCTCAAGGAGCTGCCGTTCCTGCTGGACGACGCGGCGGACGCCGTGGAGCTGCTCGTCACCGAGGGCCTGGAGCGCGCGCAGCTCCGGTTCCACACCCGCACGGCGTAGCGCCGCCGCGGCGCCACGAGGCCGTCACCCCGCGCGGGGTGGCGGCCTCGCGCGCGTCCGGGCGCCCGGGTGCCGAGCGCGCCAGGCCCCCGAGTGGGCACCGGACGCGCCGAGTGGGCAACCAGGGGATGCCCGGTCGACGTGTCCGATGCCCACTCGCCGCCGGCGCCCGGGTCGGCGCTCGGACGTCGACGCCGAGCGAGTACGCGACACGTCGAACGAGCACCCACCGGGTACTCGCTCGACGTGTCGGGTACCCGTTCGGCGAACGGGCGGCGCCGGCCGCGAGCCGCCCCGGGCCGACCCGCGCCCGGCAGCCCACCCGGCAGCGCGCCGGGCAGCGCGCCGGTCGGCGCGCACGACCCGCGTGAGCGCGCGACGGCCGCCGGCCGGCGCGGGCCCGCGGCGAGTGGGCACCGGACGCGCCGAGTGGGCAACCAGGGGATGCCCGGTCGACGTGTCCGGTGCCCACTCGCGGTCCGCGCCCGAGCCGGCGCCCGGCGCCGACCAGGAGGGCCGCTCGACGCGCCGGGTGCCCGCTCGCGGTCGGCGGCGGGGCCGGCGCGCGGACGTCGGCGTCGGTGCAGGTCAGCGGAGTCGGCGCAGGTCAGCGGCACCCTGCGCGGGTGGGGCACGGGAGGGCCGTCCGGGGGTATCCGCGCACGTCAGGGCGACGCCGCTCGCCCATACGGGTGTGAAAGGGGTGAAAACGGACAGATCGGGCGGACTGGGGCAAACCCGCTGATATAGCCTCAAGTCACACCAAGCCCGGGGGGACCCACCATGAGCCTGCTCGACGATCACGACGTCTCGCGCACCACGCAGCGCGACGTCGCGGCGCCGGCGGGCGACCCGTCGGAGACCGCCACGGACACCGCCGAGCGCACCGCGGACGGCCCCGCCGCCGAGGGCCGCGCGAGCGCCTCCGCGGCCGCCCCGGAGACGGGCGGCGGCGTCCACCCGGACCACGCCGACCGGTCCGCCGCCGAGCGCCGCCGCGACGCCCGCGGCCCGCGGCTGTCCTGGGCCTCCGACCGCCCCTTCCACGAGCCGCTCGGCCACGCCGAGCCCTCGGGCTGGCGCGGGTCGCACGCCGCCTACCAGGTCGAGACGCTGGCCCGGGACGTCGTCCTCGCGGCCTGCGTGCCGACGCTGCTGCTGTTCCTCATGCACGGCGTCTCGCTGCTGCAGCTGTCCTGGGGCCTGATGATCGGCCTGGTCTACATCGCGTTCGTCGCGGTGGAGCGCGGGTACGACCGCCAGGTGATCGGCGACGGGCACCAGGAGTTCGAGGCCGTGATCCGCGGCGGCGTGCTGACCGCGGCCGCGCTGGCGGTGTTCGCCGTCGGCGCCGACGTCGACGTGCCGCGGACGATCGTGTTCCTCGCGCTGCCGGTGGTCGCGGTGCTGCTGCTCGGCTCGCGCCACCTGGCCCGCCGGTCGCTGCACAAGCGCCGCGCCACGGGCGAGTCGATGCGCCGCACGCTGGTGGTGGGCGACGCGTCGTCGATCACGCACGTGGTCGACGACCTCAGCGGCCTGCCGCAGTACGGGTACAACATCGCCGGCGTGTGCGTGCCGTCGTTCGACGGGCCGCTGCCCGCGCTCGGCGTCCCGGTGCTCGGCACCGTGTCGGACGTCGTGCAGGTGGCGGTGGACGGCGAGTTCGACGTCGTGATCGTCACCGGCTCCGAGCTGTCGGGGCAGGCGCTGCGCCGGCTGTCGTGGGCGCTGCAGCGCACGAACACCGAGCTGGTCGTCGCGCCGGGGATCGTCGAGGTCTTCGGGCCCCGCGTGAGCCTGGAGCCGACCGCCGGCCTGTCGCTCATCCACGTGAACGCCGCGGAGTCCCGCCGGTCCCGGATCCTCGCGAAGCGCGCCTTCGACACCACGTTCGCGCTGGGCGCGCTGCTCGCGCTGTCGCCGGTGCTCGCCGTCACGGCCCTCGCAGTGAAGCTGACCAGCCCCGGCCCGGTGCTGTTCAAGCAGACCCGGGTGGGCAAGGAGGGCCGCGAGTTCTCCATGCTGAAGTTCCGGAGCATGGTCGTGGACGCCGAGGAGCGGCTCGCCGCGCTGCGCGCCGCGAACCAGGCCGACGGCCCGCTGTTCAAGATGGACCGCGACCCGCGGATCACCCGGATCGGCCACTTCCTGCGCAAGCACTCGCTGGACGAGCTGCCGCAGCTCATCAACGTCGTCAAGGGCGAGATGGCGCTGGTCGGCCCGCGCCCGCCGCTGCCGTACGAGGTCGCGCAGTACCGGGAGTCGGCGCGCCGCCGGCTGCTCGTGAAGCCGGGCCTGACCGGGCTGTGGCAGATCAGCGGCCGGGCGGACCTGGCGTGGGAGGACGCGGTGAAGCTGGACCTGCGGTACGTGGAGAACTGGTCGATCGCGTTCGACCTGATGATCCTGTGGCGCACCGTGCACGTCGTCGTGAGCGGTCATGGCGGTCGGTGACGGGGTCGCGCTGGCGCACGACTACGCCACGCAGCGCGGCGGCGCGGAGCGCGTCGCCCTGGTGATGGCCGACGCGTTCCCCGGCGCCCCCCTCTACACGACGCTCTACCACCCCGAGGGCACGTTCCCGGAGTTCGGGCCGCTCGACGTGCGGACCAGCCCGCTCGACCGGGTCGGCGTGCTCCGCCGGCACCACCGGCTCGCGCTGCCCCTGCTGGCGCCGGCCGTGCGCGCGACGCCGATCGAGGCGGACGTGCTGCTCGCGTCGTCGACCGGCTGGGCGCACGGCTTCCCGACCACGGGCCGCAAGGTCGTCTACTGCCACGCCCCGGCCCGGTGGCTGTACCAGTCGGACCGGTACCTCGGCCCCGCCCGCCAGGGCGGCTCCGGGAACGCCCCCGGCGGGGCGCAGCGCCGGCTGGCGGCCGCCGCACTCGGGCTGCTGGCGCCCGCGCTGCGTGCCTGGGACCGGCGCGCCGCCGGCACCGCCGACCGCTACCTCGCGAACTCGACGGTCACGGCCCGCGCGATCCGCGAGGTGTACGGCATCGAGGCGGAGATCGTGCCGCCGCCGCCCGCCATGCTGCCCGGCGGTCCCGAGACCCCGGTCGACGGCGTCGAGCCCGGCTTCCTGCTGTGCGTCGCGCGGCTGCTGCCGTACAAGAACGTGGACGTCGTGGTCGAGGCCGTCCGGCGCACGCCCGGCGCCCGGCTGGTCGTGGTCGGCGACGGCCCCGAGCGCGCCGCCCTGGAGCACCGCGTGCGCGACCTGCCGCGCGTGGTCCTGGCCGGCCGCGTCGACGACGCCCGCCTGCGCTGGCTGTACCGGAACAGCGCCGCCCTGGTCGCCGCCTCGTACGAGGACTACGGCCTGTCCCCGCTGGAGGCCGCGGCCTTCGGCCGCCCGTCCGTCGTGCTGCGCGACGGCGGGTACCTCGACACCGTCCGCGACGGCGTCACCGGGGAGTTCTTCGACGCCCCCGACCCCGACCTGGTGGCCGAGGCCGCCGAGCGCGCGCTGGCCCGCACGTGGGACCCCACGGTGCTGACCGCGCACGCCGACGACTTCGCCGCCGAGCGGTTCGTCGAGCGGCTGCACCGCGTCGTGCGCGAGGAGCGCGCGGCCGGGCGGTCCGGCGAGCTGCCGCGGCCCGAGCCCGTCCCGACCGAAAGGCGACCCCGATGACCCTGCAGGACATGCTCCGGACCGTGTGGTTCGGCAAGTGGCTGGTGCTGGTGTCCGTGCTCGCCGCGATCGGCGGCGCCTACCTGTACGTGTCCCGGCAGGAGCCGCAGTACGCGAGCTCCGCGACCGTGCAGATCGTCGACGCCGAGACGCTGGCCGCGGCCGGCGTGCGGCTGGAGAGCGACCCCAGCCTGGTCACGAGCGACTCCGTGACGGCCGCGGCGGCCGAGGAGCTGGGCGACCCCGGGCTCGCCGACGGCCTGGCCGCGTCCTCCACCGCGGAGTACGTGTCCGACACCGCCAGCGCGGTGCTGATCACGGAGACCGGCCCGGACGGCGACGCCACGGTGGACCGCGCGAACGCCGTCGCAGGCGCCTACGTCGCGGCGCTGCAGGCGCAGTTCGACGACGACGTGGCCTCCATGCAGGAGCGCCTCGGCACGCTCGCCGAGAGCATCGACCAGCAGCAGAAGGCGATCACCGAGGCCCGGCGCGCGGCCGCGGCCGCCTCGGCCAACGCGAACCCGAACGCGCAGTTCGACCCGGTCGACGGCCTCCTCGAGGCGCAGTACTCGACGACGATGGACCAGTACCAGACGCTGTCCGGCCAGGTGACCCAGGCGCAGCTGCTCGCGTCGCCGGCGACCATCCTGCAGAACGCCGTCGGCAGCACCCTGGTGAGCCTGCCCGCGAGCCTGGTGTACGCGATCGCCGCGCTGGCCGGCCTGCTGGTCGGCATCGGGCTCGCGGTCGTCCGCCGGGGCCTGGACACCAAGGTCCGCACCTCCGGCCAGGCGCGCCGCTCGGCCGGCGCCCCGGTGCTCGCGCGGCTGACCGGCACCGGCGTGGCCCTCAAGTCCGCCGAGGCCGAGGGCACGCTCCCCGTCGCCCGCCGCGAGGCCACCGCGTACACGCGGTCCATCCGCGAGCTGCGCACCGCGCTGCAGGCCGCGGTCGAGAACGACTCCGGCAGCGCCGTCATCGTCGTCACCGCCGCGGACGTCGAGACCCCCCGGTCCTTCCTCGCCGCGAACCTGGCCGCGTCCTGGGCGCTGTCCGGCCGCAGCGTGGTCGTGCTGTCCGGCGACCTGCGCCAGCCGCGGCTCAACGCTCTGCTCCCCGCCGACGCCGAGGCGCCCGCGCCCACCGGCCGCGGCGGTGGCCGGGCCCGGACCGCCGTCGTCCCGACCGCGATCCCGCACCTGTCCGTGCACCCGGCGCTGCACACCGAGCTGGACCCGGCCGACTTCCTCGCGTCGGCGGACGTCCGGGCCCTGGTCGAGCAGCTGCGGGCGACCGCGGACGTCGTCATCATCGACGCCCCGCCGATGCTGGTCGCGGCCGACGCGACGATCCTCGGGTCGTACGCCGACGGCGTGCTGCTCGCGGTGACGCTGGGCCACACGCACGTCGGCGCCGTCGAGGAGTCCGCGGAGCGGCTGCGGGCCGCCAACGCCGCGCTGCTCGGCCTGTCGGTGGACGGCACGTCCGAGCGCGGCGAGGCGACCTACGACGCCACGTACGCGTTCGCCGGTGCCGCGGACGAGGCGGAGGCCGCGCCGCAGGGCGAGGACGCCGACCGCGCCGAGACGGACGCCGCCGAGGCGCCCGCCGCGCCGGCCGACGCCGACGTCCCGGCCCCGCGCCCCGACGGCCAGCACCGCGCCGGCGACCCGCAGCCCCCGGCCGACGCCGAGGCGCCCGCGGAGGCCGACGCCGCCGGGTCCGACGCGGCCGCCGGGTCCGACGCAGCCGCCGGGGCCGACGCGCCGACGGACGCCGACGCGACCCCGGCCGACGACGCCGCCCGCACCGACGCCGACCGCAAGCCGGTCGCCGCCGAGTCGAAGTGAGCGCCGCCCCCGCACCGGGTGCCCGCCCGGTGCGGGTGGCGGTGCTCGACCACACGGCCCAGCTCGGCGGCGCGGAGCTCGCGCTGCTGCGCACCTGCCGCGCGCTGGACCCCGCGCAGGTCGAGGTCACCGTCGTCCTGTTCGCCGACGGCCCCCTGGCGGGCCGGCTGCGGGACGCCGGCGTCGCGGTGCGAGTCGTGCCGCTCGACCCGCGGATCGCGCAGACCGACCGCGCGACGGCGGGGCGGTCCGCGGCGGGCGCCGCCCGCTCGGTCGCGGCCACGCTGCCGTTCGTGGCGCGCCTGGCCCGCCTGCTGCGCGACCTGCAGCCCGACGTCGTGCACACCACGTCGCTCAAGGCCGACCTCATCGGCCTGCCCGCCGCCGCGCTGGCCCGGCGGCCGCTGGTCTGGCACGTGCACGACCGGATCGCCGAGGACTACCTGCCCGCGCCGGTCGCCCGGGTGCTTCGGGTCGCGGCCCGCCGCGGGCCGCGGCACGTCGTCGTGAACTCGCACGCGACCGCCCGCACGCTGCTGCCGCTGCCGCGCGGCTGGACGCTCGCGTACCCGGGCCTCGCCCCGGAGCAGGTGGCGGAGGACCCGGCCGCGCGCCCGGCGCCGGCGACCCCGGTGGTCGGCCTGGTCGGTCGGGTCAGCCCGACGAAGGGCCAGCGGGAGTTCGTGGCCGCGGCGGCGCTGCTCGCCGAGCGGTTCCCGGCGGCCCGGTTCCGCGTCGTCGGCGCCGCGCTGTTCGAGGAGCAGGCCTACGAGGCGGAGCTGCGCGCGCAGGTGGCCGCCCTCGGGCTCGCGGACCGGGTCGAGCTGACCGGCTGGGTCGCCGACCCGGTCGCGGAGATCGACCGGCTGTCCGTGCTGGTGCACGCGTCGCCGGTGCCCGAGCCGTTCGGCCAGGTCGTCGTCGAGGGCATGGCCCGCGGCGTGCCGGTGGTCGCGACCGCCGGCGGCGGCGTGGACGAGATCGCGGTGGCCGGCGACGGCACCCCGCGCTGCCTCGTCGTGCAGCCCCGGGACGTGCCCGCGCTGGCCGACGCCGTCGCGCGGGTGCTCGACCGGCCGGAGGAGGCCGCGGCCCGCGCGGACCGGGCGTGGAAGGACGTGCAGGCGGACTACGCGATCGCGCGGACCGCCGAGCGGCTCACCGCGGTGTGGCGGCGGGTCGCGAGGCCCGCACGCGGCTGAGCACCGCCTGCATCTCGCGGACCCGGTCCGACCAGCGCGGCACGTCCGCCGGCGCGGGGCCGACGCCGGTGGGGCGCCCCTCCGCGAGCACCCGCACGACCGCGTCCGCCAGGTTCTGCGGCGACGCGGTGGTGACCCGGTCGGCGGGCTGGTCGCGGAACCCGGCGACGGGCGTGGCGACGACGGGCCGGCCGACGGCCAGGTACTCGTAGAGCTTGATCGGGTCGAGCGAGTCGGTGAACGCGTCGACCACGTGCGGCACCAGCAGGACGCCGGCGTGCTGCAGGTAGGCGGGCACCAGCGCGGCGGGGCGCGGGCCGAGCACCAGCGCGCCCGCGGCGTCGAGCCGGGTCAGGTCCAGCGGGTCGAGCAGCGCCGGGCCGACGAGCACCAGGCGGGAGCCGGTCGAACGCAGGTGGGTCGCGACCCGCAGGCACGCCTCGACGTCGAGCCGGTCGGCGTGCATCGTGCCGACGTACACCGCGTACGGGCCGTCCGGCAGGTCGGCCGGGCGGGGCAGCGGGGTGCGGTACGCGTCGACGTCCACGGCGTTGGTCAGCAGCGTGACCGGGCGGTCCGCGCCCTTGGCGCGCGCGAGCGCGGGGGAGCACACGACGACCTCGGCGCACCGCTCGACGAGCAGCGCCTCCGCCGCGCGGGTGCGCTCCAGCTCCGCGGGCTCGCGCACGGCGTGCAGCCAGTCGTCGGTGACGTCGTACAGCGCCCGCCAGCCGGTGGTGTCCAGCACCGCGGCGCCGTCCGGGTCGTTCACCCAGAGCACCGGGTCGGGCATGCCGAGGCGCCGGGCCACGCGCGCGACCGTGCGCGCGCGCCGGCCGTCGCCGGACGGGTCGAGCCGGCGCGGCAGCCACTTGGTCGGCCGGTACGCCCACGCCCGCCCCGCGGGCGCGCCGTCGTCGGGACCGAGCCGGCGCAGCCGCCGGCCGAGGGTGGGGGAGGCACCGCGGCGCAGGTCGTGCAGGTGGTCGACCGGCGGCTCCACGAACAGCACGCGCAGGCCGGGGTCGGCGGCGAGCAGGCCCGCGACCAGGTGCTGGTTGCGGCGCCACACCTCGTCCCAGGGCTCGAGCGACAGCACGACCAGGTCGCGGCGGTCGCCGCCGGGCGGGGTCCCCGGCGTGCCCGGCGGCGCCACCGCCGCCGTGGTGTCCCCCGTCCGCCCGGTCACCGGGCCGCCCCGGCCGCCGGCGCGAGCGGGGCGCCGAGGACGGCCGCGTACACCGCGGCGATCCCGTCCGCGTGCGCGTCCGGCCCGAACCGCCGCTGCTGCACCGCGCGCAGCTCCTCGCCGTAGGCCGCGCGCCGCGCGGGGTCGTGCGCCAGCCGGGCGAGCGCGGCGCCCGCGGCCTCGACGTCGTCCGGCGGCACCAGCACGGCGCCGTCGGCGGTGCCGACGGTCTCGGAGTGCCCGCCGCCCCGGCCGGCGACGACCGGGGTGCCGTGCGCCATCGCCTCCACGACCGACAGGCCGTAGGGCTCGTCGCCGCGCGGCGCGAAGAAGATCCCGACGGAGGCGAGCAGCGCCGGCATGTCGGCGCGCCGGCCGAGGAACCGGACGGAGCCGTCGACGCCCAGCTCGCGGGCCAGGGCCTCGAGCTCCGGGCGCAGCGCGCCGTCGCCCGCCAGGTGCAGCTCCCAGCCCTCCGCGGCCAGGCCGGACGCCGCCCACATCCGCAGCGCGACGTCCGTGCGCTTCTCGGCCTCCAGCCGCTGCGCCATCAGCACGACCCGGCGGCGGCCGGCCTCGGTCCCGCGGCGCTCGACGGTCGGCACGCCGGGGTGCACGACGGTCGACGGCCCCTCCACCCGGTCGGCGACGAAGGCGCTGATCGCGACCTGGGCGGCGAGCCGCGGCGCGACGTACCGGCCGACGGCCCGGCCCACCGGGGACGACCCGCGGGTGGCGGCGAAGTGCCGGGTGGCGACGACCGGCGCGCGGGTCGAGGCGACGGACGCGAGCTCGGCCGCGGTCATGTGCGCGTGCACCAGGCGGGCGTCCAGCCGGCGCAGCGCGGCGGCGGCGCGCCACGGGGTGGGCGCGGGGGCCCAGCGCACGCCGGAGCCCGCGAGCTCCGCCGGCATCCGGTCCGCGGCGCCGCCCAGGACGTGCACCCGGAGCCCGCGGGCGTCCTGCGTGCGCGCGAGGGTGGTGACGTACCGCTCGACGCCGGCGAACGCGTCGGTGCACACGACGTGCACGACGTCGACGGCGAGGGTGGTGGTGCTCACGAGCGCTCCCGGTGGCCGACGGACTGCGGGCGGTGCGACCGGCGCGGGCGCCCGCCGACGACGGCCTCGCGCAGGTGCCGGGCGCGCCGGCCCGCGGGGCTGTCGGCGGGGCCGGGGGTGCTGCGGGAGCGCGGTGGCGCGGCGACGGCCGCGGGGCCGTCGTCGTCCTCGCCGGACCGCTGCGCGTGCGCCTGGGCGCCGAGGCAGACCCCCGCGATGACGAACGGGATCGAGACCTGCGCGGCGACCCAGAACAGGTCGAACTGGCCCTGGACGAACCGCATCGCGACCAGGACGAACGCGAGCGTGCCGTACCGCGGGTCCACCCGCCAGAGCGCGACGAGGATCACCAGGAACATCACGAGGAACCCGACCAGCCCCACGAGGCCGCCGGAGGACAGCATCTCGAACTCGGCGTTGGGCGGCTGGAACGCCTCGTCGAACCGGTCGGTGTACCACCAGCGCAGCCCGGCGCCGAACACCGGGTACTCCTGCCAGATGACCAGCGACTCCCGGAACCAGGTCAGCCGCTGGTAGGCGGAGTTGTACTGGTCCCCGGACTCGAGCTGGTCCTGGACCAGGCTGCCGACGACCACGGCGGCGCCGGCGATGGCGAGCAGCACGACCTTCGACCGGTGCCGGTGCGGGTCCGGCCGCAGCGCGACGACGGCGATCGCCACCGCGAGGCCGATCAGCGCCTGCCGGGACTGGGCGACCAGGATGCCCACCAGGAACAGGCCGAACAGCCCGAGGCAGACCAGGTCGTTCCACCGCAGCCAGCGCGGCCGGGCGTAGACGATGATCGCGGCGAACGCGAGCACGCACCCGATGTAGTTCTTGTGCATGAGGAACGGCTCGTTCAGGTACACCGGCCCGGTGTTCCCCGACGCGAGGTTGACCGCGAACTGCGCCAGCGCGGCGAGCGCGACGACGACCGAGCCGCCGACGTACAGCCCGAGCGCGAGCCGCGCGTGCCCCGCGGCGCCGATCGCCCAGCCGACCAGCAGCGCCCCGCCCACGAGCAGCCAGGAGTGGAACCACTCGACGGCGTTGGCGGCGTAGGGGTTGGCGATGACCGTGAAGAGCACCGTCGCCTGGTAGAACGCCGACGCCCACAGGACGCTCCGCATCGGCGGGGACAGCGGGCGGCGGCCGAACAGCAGCGCGGGCCAGAACGCCGCGAACAGCACGAAGTCCGAGACCGACAGCGCCCCGCCCACCCGGTTCACCAGGAGCAGCAGGGGCATGCCGAGCACCGGCAGGGCCAGGGGGGTCCGGAGGGTCAGGCCGACGACGAGCACGGCGGCGCCCACGCCGAGCGCGAGCAGTGGCTGGGACGCCGTGAGCAGCGCGAGCAGCACGCCGAGCGCGACGAGGCCCCCGCCGAGCAGCACCCGGCCCCCGGGCCGAACCCGGGGCAGGCGCTCGGCCACGGCGGCGCCGATCGCGGTGCGGTGGGGGCGGACGCCGGGGGCGAGCTCGCCGGGCGCCGGGAGCGGCGGGGTGGCGGCCCCGGCGGCGGGCGCGGCGGGGCGGGTGGTGGTGGTCGTCATGCCGCGGCCTCCCGGTCGGCGGGCTCGGCGGGGGTGGTGCCGGGGTCGGCGACGGGCGCCGGCGGCAGGGGCCGCGGCGCGCGCGGGTCGCCCAGCGCCGCCTCGGCCCGCAACGGTCCGCGCAGGTAGAGCCGCAGCCGCAGCCGCGCACCGGACCCCCGGTCGCCGGGCAGCACCGCGCGGGGCACGGCGCCGAGCGCGACGGCCGCGCGCGCCGAGGTCCAGCCGGCGGCGCCGTGGTGGGTGCGGAAGTACCGCTCCTGCGAGGCGTGGAAGTGGGTCTCGCGCCGGGTCGGGTCCGTGCTGGTGCCGCCGCCGACGTGGCCGGCGAGCACGTCGGCGACGACCGCCGTGCGCCAGCCGGCGTCGTGCGCCCGGCGCTGCCAGTCGGTCTCCTCGGAGTACAGGAAGAACCGCTCGTCGAACCCGCCGACCTGCGCGAGCGCCGCGCCGCGCAGCAGCAGCACCGAGCCGATGACGAACCCGTCGCCGCGGTCGGGGACGCCGAGGCCGGCGGCCTGCCGCCACGCGCCGGCGGGCGTCGGGAACGGCCAGCGCACCCGGGCGGGGGCGCCGTCGTCGTCGACCTGCGCGGGGCCGACGGCGGCCAGGCCGGGGTCGGCGCGCAGCGCGGCGTGCAGGGCGCGCACGCCGGCGACGTCCACGCGCGCGTCCGGGTTGAGCAGCAGCACGTCGGCGCCCGGGGCCGCCGCGCGCACGCCGAGGTTCACGGCGGCGGCGAACCCGAGGTTCGCGCCGGGGTCGAGGTAGCGGGCGCCCGCGGCCTCGGCGACGCGCCGGACCGCGGCGTCGCCGGAGTTGTCGACGACGGTGAGGGGCAGCGCGCCGGCGAGCGGCGCCAGCGCGCGCTCGAGCAGCCCGGCGGCCCCGTACGCGACGACGACCACCTCGGGGTCGGCGTCGTCCGCGGGGCCCGCGCCGGCGTCCGCGCCGGCGTCCGCGCCGCCGCCCGCGCCGGCTTCGGTGCGTCCCGTCGACGTCGGTGCGTCCAGGGTCCGAACCGGGCGCGAGCCACCGAAGCCGGCGCCGGAGCCCGCGCCGGCGCCGGAGCCCGCGCCGGAGCCGGGCCGGGCGGCCGCGACCACGCCGTCGTACATCGCCTCGTACCGCTCGGCGATCGCGTCCCAGGTGTACTCCGCCGCGCGCGCGAGACCCGCCGCGCGCATCCGCGCCGCCCGCCCCGGCTCGTCGACGACCGCTGCCAGCGCGGCGGCCAGCGACCCGGCGTCGCCCGGCGGCACGAGCGTCCCGGCGCCGCCGACCACGTCGCGCAGCGCCCCGCTGTCCGACGCCACGACCGGCACGCCCGCGGCCATCGCCTCGACGGCGACCCGGCCGAACTGCTCGAGCCAGCCCGGCGTCGGCACCGACGGCACGGCCAGCACGTCGAGCCCGCGGTAGAACGCGGCGAGCTCCTCGCCCGCGAGGTGCCCGTGGAACGTCACGCGGCCCCCCAGGGCGGGCGCCGCGGCCCGGGCGCGCAGCGCGGCCTCGTGCGGGCCGGCGCCCGCGATCGCCACGGTGATCCGCGGGTCGGCCTCGGCGGCGTCGAGCAGCACGTCGAGCCCCTTGTGCGGGTGCAGCAGGCGGCCGACGTAGCCGGTGCGTGCGGGGGCGGCCGCACCGACTACGCCGGCGTCCGTGGGGGCGCCCTCGTCCCGAGCGCCCGACGTCCGGTCGCCCTCGTCCCGAGCGACCGGGTCCCCGGCGCGCGCGTCGCCCGCGCCGGGAGGTTCGACGCCGAGGCCGATCACGTGCGCGGGGGCGGTCAGGCCCTTGTCCCGCAGCACGTCGGCCGCCTCGGCGTTGCACACGCTGACCGCGCCGGCGCCGCGCAGCGCCACGCGCTCCCACCAGCGGAACGGCACGGGGTAGCGCTTCGCGATGTTCTGCGCGGAGTACAGCACGTAGGGCACGCGCGACCGGCGCAGCGCCCGGAGCAGCAGCACCTCGGCCGTGGCCAGCGCGGCGGGCTCCTCGTGCAGGTCGAGCACGTCCCAGTCCTCGCCGAGCGCGCGCCACAGCGGACGCGGGTCGTAGAGGAACACGTTGGGGTGCCGGCCGACCGTGCGCACGCCGACCACGTCCTCGCCGGGGCGGGGGTCCAGGTCGACGTCCCGGCCGCCCTCCTCCCAGGTGCGGGCGCTGAGCGTCCGCACAGTGAGGCCGCGGGCGCGCAGGGCGTCCTCGCGTCCGCGCCACGCCGTGACGACGGCGCTGTGGGACACCCGGAGCACGCGCATGGGGACCATCGTGCCGGTCATCGGGGCAAACCGGACATCTGGTGCAAAAGGTTCACCCGACCGGCGTGGGTGAAACACCCACCTCGGCGAGGACCGCGTCCAGCCGACCGCGCGACCACGCCCAGTCGTGCGCCCGCGCCCAGGACCGGCAGCGCGTCCCGATCCGGCGGCGCAGCGCCTCGTCGTCCGCCAGCGCCGCCAGGGCCGCCGCGAGCTCGTCGGGGTCCCCCGGCCGCACCAGGACGCCGGCGTCGCCCGCCACCTCCGGGATGCCGCCGATCGCCGAGGCGACGACGGGCACGCCGCTGGCCATGCCCTCCATCACGGTGAGCGCGAACGGCTCCGCCCACCGGGACGGGACGACGACCACGTCGGCCTCGCGGTACACGGCGGCCACCTCGGCGCGCGGGGTGAACGGCAGCAGCCGCACCCGGTCGCCCAGCGCGGCGGCCTTCGCGCGCAGCTCCCGCTCGTACGGCGACGGAACCGCGGCCGCGTCGAAGTTCTGCGAGCCGACCAGCGTCAGCTCGAGGTCGTCCCGACCCAGCCGCGCGACGGCGTCCAGCACCACGTCCGCGCCCTTGTCGGGGATCATCCGGCCGACGAACAGCACCCGCAGCCGCTCCCCCCGGGCCGGCGTCGCGCGGGGCGTGAACCGCGTCGTGTCGACGCCGTTCGGCACCACGCGCAGCCGGTCGCGCAGCCGCGCGGGGAGGTGGGCGGCGGTCTGGTCGGCCAGGGCGCCGCTCACGCAGACGATCGCCGCGGCGCGGCCGAGCACCCGGTCCGCCTCGCGGGGGGAGTAGGTGCGCAGCAGCAGGTTGTGCGCGTACAGCACCGCCGCGTGCTTCTCGTGCACCAGGGGCACGAGCTGCGGCGCGTTGTGCGCGAGCACGACCGACGGCTCCCAGGCGTCCTGCTGGCCGAGCGTCGGCCGCAGCGTGCGGCGCACGCCCGGCCGGGGCCGGCCGAGCCGGCCGGCCAGCGCGTCCAGGTACCGGTCGGCGGGCCGGGCCCCGGCGGGCGCGTAGCCCACCGCGTCGGCGCTGGCGTACCGGTCGGGGTAGGTGCCGTCGGCGACGACGACCCGCGGCCGCGGGTCCGTCCCGGGCGGCAGCGCCGCGCAGAGCCCGTCGACGACCGTGGGGATCGCCGAACCGGTGCGGGGGGAGAAGTGGTCGCCCGGGGTCAGCACGTGCACCTCGGGCACGCGCGGCGGGGCGGCGGGCGCGCCCGCGGGGCCGTCGCCCGTCACCGGCGCCGGCTCCGCGGCTCCAGGCCCAGCGCCGCCCACACGTCGGCGGCCGGCCCGCGCCAGCGCGGCACGGTCCACGCAACGGGGACCGTGGCGAGGCAGCGGGCCTTCTCGGCGGCGTCGAGGTCGGACGCGAGCACGCCACGGACCAGCTCGACGCTGACCTTGGTGTGCGGGAACGCGAACCGGACGGACGCCGACGGGGCGTGCCACGCCACCTGCGCCTGGCCCTGCTGGGAGAACTGCTCGGCGTGCCGGCGCTGCAGGAACAGCTGCTCCGGCACGAGCGCGAGCGGCCCCTGGCAGGCGAGCTCGGCGAGGATCACCAGGTCGTTGCCGACGGTCGGCCGGATGCCGCGGGTGCGGCGCAGGGCGTCCGTGCGGTGCAGGCCGTAGAACAGGTGCGCCGCCTGGGCGCGCAGGAAGTGCGCCATCCGCTCGTGCGGGGTCGGCTCGTCGCAGGCGAGGTCGGCGTCGTTCAGGTCCTCGGTGACGATCCCGCCGGCGTCGATGATCTGCGTGCGGGAGTGCACCGACACCGTGGCCGGGTCGGACTCCGCGAACACCTCGAGGCAGCGCCGGACGAACGCCGGCCGCCGGACGTCGTCAGCCGCCGCCCAGGTGAGGTACGGCGTGGTCGCGAGGCCCACGAGGTGGTCGAAGTTCCACCGCCCGCCGCGGTTCTGCTCGTGCCGGACGTACCGGATCCGCGCGTCCTCGGCCGCCGCGGCGCGGCAGATCTCCTCGGTGGCGTCGGTGGAGGCGTTGTCCGAGATCAGGATCTCGATGTCGGGCTCGTCCTGCTCGCGCACGGAGTCGAGCGCGGCGGGCAGGTACTTCTCCCCGTTGTAGACGGGGACGGCGACGGTGGCTCGGGGCACGGTTTCCTCGCGGTCGGGGGCGGGCGCCGGCTCAGCCGGGGCCGTACGCGGACACGGACAGCAGCTGCAGGGGCCAGCTCGGCACGGCCTGCACCGGCTCCCAGGCGGGCGGCAGGCCGCCGTTCTGGCCGCTGTGGGCGACGTCGGGGACGGTGACCCCGCGGATCTCGGTGCTGGGCACCCGGATCCGCACGGCGGTGACCTCGACGGGGTCGAACCGGGCGACGGAGGTGCGCTGCGCGAACACGTCGTCGAGCGTGGCGACCTCGGTCCAGTCGCCGCCCTCGGCGGTCTGCACGCTCACCGCGTAGGTGCGCAGCCCGCTGGTGCAGCACCGGATGCCGGCGCTGGACACGACGACCTTGTCCACCGTGGCGGGCTCGGCCAGCTCGACCGTCACCCACGGGGAGGTGTCCGGGCCGGTGCCCGTCCGCCCGCCCGCGGTCCACGGCGCGGCCTGCGCGCCCTCCGGGGAGACCAGCACCGCCAGGTCGTCGCCGTCGGCGGTCGAGCTCGCGGACACGGAGCCGCCGGCCAGCAGGTCGGGGCCGGTCAGCTCGCCGCCGCCCAGCGCCAGGTCGGCCCCCGCGGGGACGCGGACGTAGGTCGGGGACCCCGACACCGCCAGGTCGACCGACGCGCCCGCGGGCAGGTCGAGCGACGTCGTGGCGCCGTACAGGTCGGTGACCCGCGCCTGCGCCCCGTCGGCCGCCGTCACGCCCACCGTGGTCGCGAGGTCGTCGGTCCAGACGGCCCACAGGTCGTCGTCGCCGCCGTCGGCCGGGCCCGCCCGGACCGCGTGCACGTGCGGGAGGGCCTCGGTGTCCACGGCGACCGGGTCCGGCCGGCCCTCGAGCAGGCCGCTGACGGTGGTCATGGCGAGCGCGCCGGGGCCGACGAACGCGTCCGCCTGCAGCAGGGCCCAGGAGAAGTTGCCCTCGCCCCAGCCGCCCTCGCTGTAGAAGTACAGCCACTCGTCGACCCCGAGGCTGCGCATCCACAGCATCGAGCGCGCGACGTCCTGGGCCTGCGCCCAGTGGTTCGCGGGGCCGTCGACCCACCAGCCGGACTCGGTGTCCCACATCGGCAGCTCGGTGCCGCACACCTCCTCGACGACCGTCTTCAGCTCGGCGATCTGCCCGAGCGGCCCGTCGGTGCCCTCCTCGTCCCACGACCGGTTGAACCCGGTGTAGGGGTGGATGCCGAGCACGTCCAGGTCGGTGCAGGCGCCGGCCTCGAGCAGCTGGCGGTACCAGGGCACCACCACGTTGAGCGCGTTGCCGTCCACGACGACCGCGTCGGGGTCCGCGGCGCGCACCGCCGCGGCGAACGGGCCCAGCACCCGGCGGGCGTAGTCGCCGCCGTCGCCGAACCCGGTGTTGTTCGGCTCGTTCCACGCCGCCCAGGTGTGCAGGTCGGGCGCGCCGGAGCGCAGCGCGTCGACGACCACCCCGACCCACGCGCCCCAGGTGCCGGCGGCGACGGCCTCGTGCTCCGCCTCGCCGCCCTGGCCGAGCTGCACGTACAGCTCGACGCCGGTCTCGGTCGCCAGCTCCGCCGCGGCGGCCAGGCCGGCGAACGGGTCGCCGTCCTCCGCACCGGGCAGCGCGGACAGGTCGAGCGCGCCGGCGGACGGCGTCGCGGCGGCGTCCGGGATCAGGCGGCTGAGGTCCAGCTGGACGCGGTGCACGCCGAAGCCCAGCCGGTCGGCCAGCTCGACGCCGCGCAGCGGGCCCGCGCCGCCCCAGTCGGACGAGCCGCTGAGCGAGCCGGGGTCCAGGTCGTCGCCGGGCGCGCCCACGGCGTACCGCAGGCAGGTGGCGCTCCGGACCTCGCCGGACTCCCGCTCGACGAGCTCCGCGTGCACCTCGTAGGCGCCCGGCCGGGCGGCGGGCAGCGGCACGTCGACCGTCCCGCCGGCGGGCACGTCGAGCGTCCCGGACGTGCTGCCCGCGTCGGCGATCGTCGGGTCGCCGGTCACGCGGTAGCGCAGCTCCAGGTCGTCGGCGACCTGCGACCACCAGTCGGCGAACCGCGCGGTGACCTCGGGCGTCGTGCCGTCGGCGAAGTAGTCGTAGGCGGCGGGCGTCTCCAGCCCGGCGCCGTAGCCGAGCCGGTCGGTGCCGTACGACGTCGCGAGGTCCCAGGTGATCGGGGCCTCGAGCACGGTGCGCATGCCGGCGGTGTCCACCGTGGCCAGCGCGGTGCCGTCCTCGCCGGCGGACAGGAAGTAGTAGTCGTCGCCGGCGCGCACGAGCGGGCTCAGGTCGGCGATCGAGACGGCGCCCGGGCCGTGGCCGGTGCCGGACAGCACGATGCCGCGCCAGACGCCGCGGGAGTCGGTGTGCACGAGCCGGGTGCGCGGGCCCCAGACCAGGTAGCCGTCGTCGTCGGGCGCGGTGACCACGGCGACCGGGCGCTCCAGGTGCGCCGGGCGGCCGTTCGCGCCGTCGTCCTCGGCGGTGCCCGCGAACTCGCCGTCGGGGGCGCCGTCCGCCGTGTACCGGGCCATCACGATCTCGCCCTGCTGGGGCTCCGTGCGGACGACCAGGCTGCCGTCGTCGAGCACGAAGGGGACGCCGGCGGCCAGCGCCGGGCCGTCCGCCTCGACGACCTCGCCGTCGGCGCCCAGCAGGGCGACCTCCTCGGCGTCGCGGAACACCACGGCGAGCGCGGCCCCGTCGACGCCGGCCGACCACGGCAGGACGCCGTCGACCGCGCCGCGGTCCAGGTCCGCCAGCTCGGTCCGCCAGGACTCGCCGCCGTCCGCGTCGTGGCCGACGACGTCGGTGCCCTCGGGCAGGGCGACGACCTCGTCCAGGGCGACGAGGCTGCGCGGGGTGGCCTGGCCGCCCGGGGTGTCGAGCGTGAACGACCCCTGCTCCCGGCCGTCGGCGCGCGCGTACCGGGTGACCGTGGCGGCCTCGTCGGTGCTGGCCAGCGCCACCACGGCGTCGTCCGTCACGGCCAGCGCCCCGGGCGCGCCGCCGTCCGCGTCCGCGACGTCGGCGACCAGGGGCGTCACGACCGACGGCAGCGCGTCGGTCTCCGCGTCGAGCGCGGTGTACCGGGCCGGGTCGGCCACGCCGCACACCGCGGACGCGGGTGCGCCCGCGGCCGCGGCACCCGGCACCGGCTCGCCGGGCTCCGCGGCGCCCGGGCGCAGGACGGTGGCGGCGACGACGCCGACGGTCGCCACCGCGACCACGGCGCCGACGGCGGCCGCGCGGCGGCGGCGTCCCGGGGCGGTCGTCGCAGCCATCTCAGATCACGTCCGCCATGCCGCGCTCCATCTTCGAGAAGACCAGCGTCCCGCCGAGGAACACCACGACGGAGACGCCCACGGCCGCCGCCATCTGCCAGGTCGGCGGCTGGTCCGTGCCGAGCGTCGCCCACCGGAAGCCCTCGAGCAGCCAGGTGAGCGGGTTGACCTCGAACAGCCAGCGCAGGTTCTCCGGCGCCGCCGACAGCGGGTAGGCGATCGGGCTGGCGTAGAGCAGCGTCTGCAGCGCGAACGGCACCACGTACTGCACGTCGCGGTAGTGCACCATCAGCGCCGCGCTCAGCAGGCCGACGCCGGTGGCGAGCAGGATCAGCAGCAGCACCCAGACGGGCAGCGTCAGCACCGCCAGGCCCGGGCCGATCCCGGCGACCAGCAGCAGGACGACGAGCAGGGCGCCGGCGACCAGGAAGTCCACCATCACGGACAGCACCGAGGACAGCGGCACCAGGATGCGCGGGAAGAACACCTTCGAGATCAGCGCCTGGTTGCTCACCAACGACCCGGAGGCGCGGGTCACCACGCCGTTGAACAGGTTCCACGCCAGCATGCCGCTGAAGCTGAAGATGAAGTACGGCACCGGGCCGGAGTCGATGTCCGCGATCTGCCCGAAGACGATCGAGAACACGCCGGCGCTCAGCAGCGGCTGGATCACGACCCAGATGACGCCGAGGGCGGTCTGCTTGTAGCGCAGCAGCAGGTCGCGCATGCCGAAGCGCCAGAAGATCTCCCGCGCTTCCCACAGCTCGCGCAGGTCGGGCAGCGGCAGGCGGCCGGGCGGGGTGATGTCGATCGTGCGTGCCATCTCAGCTCACCGCGTCTCGTAGTCGAAGTCGGCGAGGACCGCGCCCGCCAGGCCGTCGGGGACCGTGCCGCGGAACGGCAGCACGGGGTGCACCTCGAACCGCGCCGCTCCCTCGAACGAGTCGAGGATCCCGGAGGCGCAGACGAACAGGTCCACCGAGTACTCGCCGGGGTGCAGCCAGGGGCCCTTGAACGTCAGGACGACCTTCTGCTCCTGGGTGCCGTCGAGCCAGAGGTTCGAGGCGCGCGAGTCCATGTGCAGGACGGTCGCGCCGTGCGCGTCCACGACGTGCGCGGACACGAAGTACTGGCCGGAGAAGTCCGGGTTCGCGTTGACCAGGAACTCCACCTGCTTGGTCTCGTCGGTGCGCACCATCGGCGCGCCCACGTCGACCCGCTGGATGCGCAGCTCGCCGGTGCCGGGGCGGCGGTCGATGTCGACCTGCTCCATCACGGCCTTCTCGCGCGTGGTCTGGTAGAGCGCCACGGCGTCGTCGACCGAGCCGTGCTGGATCAGCCGGCCGTTCTCCAGGAACAGCGCCGAGTCGCACAGCGCGGTGACGGTCTGGATCTGGTGGCTCACGTAGAGCACCGTGCGGCCGTCGTCCGCGGCGCGGCGCATCCGCTCGATGCACTTGGCCTGGAACTGCGCGTCGCCGACCGCGAGCACCTCGTCGATCGCGAGGATCTCGGTCTCCAGGTGCGCGGCCACGGCGAACGCCAGCCGCACGTACATGCCGGAGGAGTACCGCTTGACCGGGGTGTCGAGGAACTTCTCGACGCCCGCGAAGTCGACGATCTCGTCGAACCGGCGGCGGATCTCCGCCTTCTTCATGCCGAGCAGCGTCCCGTTGAGGAACACGTTCTCGCGGCCGGTCAGCTCGGGGTGGAACCCGGTGCCGACCTCGAGCAGCGAGCCGACCCGCCCGTCGAGCCGGATCCGGCCCTCGGACGGCGCCGCGACGCGGGTCAGCAGCTTGAGCAGCGTGCTCTTGCCGGCGCCGTTGCGCCCGAGGATGCCGACGGCCGACCCGGGCTGGATGTCGAAGGACACGTCGTCCAGGGCGGTGAACCGCTCGGTGTGCGGGCGGGTCAGCGGGTGCTTGATCCGGCGCAGCACCGACTCGGCCGCCGTCGACGGGCGGTCCTCGTCGTGGACGATCGTGTAGTGCTTCGACAGGTGCTGGACCTGGATCGCGGGGGTGACGGTGGTCATCGCATTCCGATCGGGTCGGGGGTCGGGGCCGGCGCCGGCGGGCTGAGGCGGGTGGCGGCGCGCAGGACGAGGTCGGGTGCGGGGCCGTAGCGGCGCAGGGCGTCGGCGGCCAGCCCGGCGAGGCCGAAGCCCAGCTCGAGCGAGCCGGCGCGCCACTCGCCCGCGCGGGCGCGGCGGACGGACGGCAGCACGACGCGGTCGCGGGCGAACCGCAGCCGCGGGCCGGGCCGCCGCGTGATCCGGGACCGGCCGTACAGCGCGCCGTTCCGGGCGTAGTAGTAGGACGCGAGCAGCCGCCCGGGTCCGCCGAACGAGGCGGAGACCGCGTGCAGCAGCACCGCGTCGCGGGCGACGAGCAGGCGCACCCCGGCCCGGCGGGCGCGGGCGCTCCAGTCGGAGTCCTCGAACAGCAGGAAGTACCGGGGGTCGAACGGCCCGACGGCCCGCCAGGTGGCGGCGTCCGCGAGGATGCAGCAGCCCGCGAGCGTGCCGGCCTCCCGCGCGTCGACGTCCGGGCGCGCGGCGTCCAGCCGGGCCAGCTCGTCCCCGGTGAGGTGCCGGGGCCAGGTCCGGTCGACCTCGACGGTGCCGGAGCCGAACCAGATCGCGTCCGGGTCGGCGAGGTAGCGGACCTCCGGGCTCACGGCGACGCCGGGCTCCGCCAGCCGCACGAGCTCGGCGAACATGCCGGGCTGCACGACCGTGTCGTTGTTGAGCACGCAGACGTAGTCGCGGCCGGCGTCGAGCGCGGCCGTCAGGCCGACGTTCATGCCGCCGGTGAACCCGAGGTTGGCGCCGTTCTGCACGAACGGGACGCCCGGCAGCTCCGCGGCCAGCGCCTGCTCGAGCCCGTCGTCCGACCCGTTGTCGACGACGAACACCCCCGCGGCGTCCACGCCGTCGGCGAGCACCGACCGCACGCACGCCAGGGTGTCCTCGCGGCCGCGGTAGTTGAGCACCACGACGCCGATCCCGGCCGGCGCGGCGGTCACCGGTCCGCCTCCGCCAGCAGGTCGGCCGTCGGCACCTGGACGCGCGCCAGGCGCGGCCACAGGTCGCGGTCGAACGGGTGCACGTCGCGCTGCGCGCGCCACAGCAGCGGCGCCGGCAGCCAGTACAGCCAGTAGTAGAGGCGCGAGCGCCAGCCCTCGTGGTGGCCCCAGGACGCGATCTTGCGGCGCACGGAGCGCGGCGGGCGCGCCCAGGAGTTGTGCCAGATGGCCTGGTCGGGGTCGAGCAGCACGCGGCGCACCTCGCCCGGCTCGGGGTCGCGGTGCACCTGCACCGACGCGGAGTCGCCGCGGACCACCGGGCGGAGGAACGTCTGGTCGCTCTTGCGGCAGTTCACGAGCGTCGCGCCGGGGCGCACCGCCACCGGGCCGGGGTACTCGTGGAACGGCGTGCCGTCGGCGGCCGTCACCTGCAGGAAGTCGCGGCCGACCCGGCGGTACAGCACCCGCATCGGCCACTCGACGACGCCCACGCCCTCGTCCTGCGCGACCCGGAGCACCGCCGCGAGGGCGTGCGGGTCGGGCAGCACCTCGTCGGTGTCGATCTGCAGCACCCAGTCGACGTCGTCGCCGACCGCGGCCAGGGCCTCCGCGCGCTGTCGGGTGTCCCCGGCCAGCGGGTCGGCCGCGTCCACCCAGGACCCGCGCACCTCGCGGACGATGCCGCGGGTGTCGAGCGCCCGGACCTCGGCGAGCACCTCCTCGGAGGCGACCGGCGCGCCCGTCCAGCCCCGGCCGTCGACCGGGGCGGACACGACGAGGACGTCGAGGTGGTCGTAGTAGCGCGCCAGGCTGGACCGCACCCAGGTCGGGTCGGCCGCCAGCACGTAGGCGCCCAGGCGCAGGCCGTCGATCACGCGGCACCCCCGGCGGGTGCGGGGCGGCCGCCGGGCGCGGCGCGGCGGGTGCGGCGCAGGCCGGCGGCGCGGGGCGTGCGGTACAGCCGCTCGTACGCGTCGGCGACCGCGGTGAGCGAGAACGCCCGCGACCGCGCGAGGCCCGCGGCGGACAGCGCGGCCCGGCGCGGGGCGTCGAGCAGCAGGTCGGCGAGCGCCGTCCCCAGGTCGTCCAGCTCCGCGAGCACCGCGGCGCGGCCCTCGTCGGAGACGTACCGGGCGCCGACGTTGGGCGTCGCGACGACCGGCAGGCCGCTCGCCATCGCCTCGGCGTAGGGGATGCCGAAACCCTCGTAGGACGACGGCAGGCAGAACACCCACGCGCGGCGGTAGGCGTCGGCGAGGTCCTCGTCGGACAGCCGGCCGAGCACCCGGATGCCGGGACCGGGGTCCGCCGGGGCGTCGCGGGTGACCATCCACAGCTCCGCGTCCGGGACGCGCGGCAGCACGTCGCGGGCGAACGCCGCCGCGAGGTCCCGGCCGCGCTTGCGCCCGTTCCAGGTGCCGACGAACAGGATCACGGGGCGGTCGGCGCGGCCGGCCTCGTCGCCCGGCGTGAACCGGGACGTGTCGACGCCGTTGGGCACGACGTCGTGCGAGCGGGGCACCCAGCGGCGGGTCTGCGGGGACACGACGACGACGCGGTCGGCGACGACGGAGGCCAGCACCTCGGTGAACCCGAGCAGCAGCATCCGGAGCTTCTCCTTGGCGCCGCGGATGTGCCGGGCCTCCTCGAAGCACGAGCCGTGCACGGTCCGCAGGTGCAGGGGCGCGCGCCGGCGCCACAGCCAGTAGTCGTCGCCGTGCGCGTGCAGCACGTCGTAGCCCGACAGGTCCTGCTTGCCCAGGTCGGTGGCGAACCGGAACGTGCGCAGCGAGCCCGCCATCGCGACGTGCCGGTGGCCGTACGCCGCGCCGGGGACCGGCGGGCAGTCGCTGAACATGTCGACGTGGTGGCCGCGGCGGGCCAGCTCCGTGGCGAGCTCGTGCGCCTGGAAGCCGACGCCGATCTTGCTGCCCGACGGGAGGTAGTAGGACAGCATGGCGATCCGCAGCGGCGAGGGCGTCGCGTCAGCCATGCGCGACGCCGTCCGTCGGGGTGGTGCTCGCGAGCCCGTGCGTCGGGGTCAGCACCCGCGCGGGCTCGGTCGCGAGCGTGCTGGTGCCCCGCAGGCCGTCGCGCAGCGCCTCGAGCCAGGCGTGCCCGTGCTCGAGGTCGGGCTCCAGGTAGTTGCCCTCGGCCCACTCGTTCCAGGACTTGACCCAGAGCAGGCGCTCGGCGGGCCGCCGGTCGGCGAGCGTGTCGACCGCCTGGTGGACGTGCCGGCCGAACAGCCCGGGCGAGGAGCCCGTGATCGCGAGGCCGCGGGCGCCGGAGCGGGGGGTGTTGTCCCAGTTCGGGTACACGCACGGCTGGAGCCGGTCCGAGATCCCCGCGGGGGCGGGCCGGAAGTCGGGGGCGTGCGGGTAGACCTCGGGCCGGCCGAGCTTGCGGCCGACCCGCATCCGCAGGACGTCGGCCCGGGTCTGCCGCGCGGGGATCCGCATGTACACGCCCGCGTCGAAGCCGGCGGCGTCCACGTCGGTGTACTTGGGCCCGCGGCCGAGCAGGTCGGACACCTCGGCGACCAGGTACAGGCCGGGCAGGCCGGCCGCGCGGGCCATCGCCTGCCAGCGGTCGACGAACGCGGCGGCGTCCGGCAGGTCCTCCGGCCGGAACACGTAGAACACGGGCCTGTCGTCGACGCGCAGGTAGCGCTCGTCCCGGAACGCCGGCAGCAGCGAGTCGAAGTGCGCCTGCTCGTCCTCGGGGCCCGGGTAGGTCTGCTCCATGAGGATCCGGTCGCTGGCGCCGTGCCAGATGCCGGACCAGGTCTGGTTGGCCCACGCCAGGCAGAACTTCACCGACGGGGCGCCGGACGCGAGCACCTCGGTGAACGGGCGCTCGAGGATGCGCCGGCCGCCGCCGAACCAGTAGTGCCAGTAGATGAAGGCCTCGACGCCGTACCGCTGCGCCAGGTCGCTCTGCGCCTCGCGCGCCTCCGGCATCCGCAGGTCGTAGAACCCGAGGTCGGCCGGCAGGTGCGGCTGCACGTGCCCCCGGAACAGCGGGCGGGCCTTCGCGGCGTTGCGCCACTCGGTGAAGCCCGGGCCCCACCACGCGTCGTTCTCCGGCACCGGGTGGTACTGCGGCAGGTAGAACGTGACGGCGCGGGCGCGCAGCTCCGTGCTGCTGGCGGTGGACGGCACGGTCCCCCCTCTCGTGGTGGTCCTCGGGTGGCCACGGGGGAGACGGGTCGACGTCCCCCAGGCCCGTTCCTGCTGACATGGAGTCTATGAGCGGATATGTCCGGTTTGTCCGGCCGCGCCGGGTGAAGCGCCTGGCATCCGGGTGATGCTCCGCGGCGCCGGGCGCGAGGCGCTCGCGCGCGGCGGCCGCCGCGCGGCCGCCCCCCCGCGCCGAGACCCACTGATCCCGTCGAGCGACCCCGTCGCGGACGGGGGTCTCGGTCGGATCAGTGGGTCTCGCGGGAGCGGGCGCCGCGCCCGGTCAGGCCAGGGCGGCCTGGGCCTCGCGGAGCCGGTCGACCAGGCGCCCCTCGGGGAGCACCACGTCGTCGTACGTCAGGGTCGCGTCCTTCGGGACGTCCCTGGTCAGGACGCAGCCTTCGGCGACGCCGACCGGCAGCAGGCGCTCGGTCGCCGTCACGCCCGCCTTCTCGGCCTGGCCGTAGTAGTGGTACCCGCCGAGCGCGTCCAGGACGGTGCCGGCCGCGAGGTCGGTCTTGGCGGTCGTGACCACCTCGACGGACGGCGCCCCGAGCGGCCGGATCGTCGCGTCGCCGAGCAGCGCGGCCCGGGCGATCGTCGTCGGCACCTCGAAGTGGCACAGGTGGTACGGCTGGTAGAACGAGTAGAGCGGCCCGGTGCCGAGCTTGTAGAGCTCCAGGTAGTGCCGCTGCTTCGGGTCGTCGTGCGTCGCGAGGACGTAGACCCCCGGCCCGGGGCGCGCCCCGACCACGTAGTCGACCGCCCCGCCGAGCGCGCGCAGCTCGTCCACGTCGTAGCGGGTGGTGAGCTCGTCGACGTGCCCGTCGTGGTCCATGCCGAGCATGCCGCGGCGGTGCACGGACATGCCGGTGGCGTTGGCGACCAGCGCCTGCTCGACCGACACCTTGGTGCCGTCGGCGAACGACGTGACCATGTGCGGGTCCTGCCCCCACCGCTCCGCGAACGCCTTCTGCGTCGTCGGGGTGCGGTACTCGTCCTGCAGGCCCTTGATGTTGCCCGCGACGAGCGGCGTCAGGCCGAGGCCGGTGACGAACCGGTGCAGGTTCATCTGCACGCCGGGCTGGTCGCCGTCGCAGCCGGTGTAGACGACGCCGGCCTTGTCGGCCAGGCGCGCGAGCTCGGCGCCGACCGTGGCGTCGACCTCGGCGTTCATCAGCACCAGGTGCTTGCCGTGCTCGAAGCAGGCGAGCGCGACGTGCGCGCCGAACTCGACCGCGCCGGTCACGTCCACGACCACGTCGACCGCGTCGGACGCGATCGCCACGAGGTGGTCGGCGGTGACGGCGGGGGTGCCCGACGCGGCGGCGCGGGCCAGCGCGGCGGGGGAGTCGACGTGCACCACGCCGGACAGCCCGGCCTCGGTGTACGCGCGCACGCCCTGCTCGGGCCGGCGGGCCACGATCGCGACGACCTCCATGCCCGGCACGGAGTTGACGATCTGGTTGACCAGCCCGCGGCCCATGAACCCGGCGCCGACCAGGGCGACCCGGATCGGGCGGCCGTCGGCCTGGCGTGCCTTCAGCAGCGAGTCGACGACGATCACGGCGCCACCTCGGCGGCCGGCGCGTCGACCAGCGGCCAGGCGCGGTCCTTGTCCGAGATCGCGGTGACCGGCACCGGCCACGCGATGCCGAACGCGGCGTCGTCGTACCGGAAGCCCTGCTCGCCCTCGGGGGCGTACGGGCCGCTGACCTGGTAGATCACCTCGGTGTCGTCGACCAGGGTCTGGTACCCGTGCGCGACGTACGGCGGGATGAACAGCGCGCGCCGGTTGGCCGCGGTCAGCTCGACCATCACGTGCTCGCCGTAGGTGGGGGAGTCCGGGCGGACGTCCACGGCCACGTCGACGATCGCGCCCGCCGTGCACCGGACGAGCTTGCCCTCGGCGTACGGCGGCACCTGGCGGTGCAGGCCGCGCAGCGTGCCCGCCGCGTGGTTGAACGACAGGTTGCACTGCGCCACGGCGACGTCCAGGCCGTGCGCCGCGAACTCGGTGGTGTCGAAGGTGCGCGCGAAGAAGCCGCGGTCGTCGCCGCGCTCCTCGAGGTCGACGATCATCACGCCGTCGACGGCCGTCGGGGTGTACTTCACGGGTTCACCGTCCAGAAGAGCTGCGGGTCCACCTGGCCGGTCTTGAGCAGGTGCTCGATCTGCGCGAGGCGGGTGTGTCCGCGCCCGGTGAAGGTCTCGGTGTCGAGCTGGATCTGCTCGAACACCCGGTGCAGCTGCGCGGCGCCGGCGGCGGCGTCCCAGTCGGTCTCGAAGCCGGGGAGCACCTCGCGGATCTTCGCGAACGACACCCGGTAGGACCGGTTGTCCGCGCTCGGCTCGCCGAACGACACCTCGCAGCCGGGGAACTCGGCCCCGACCGTCTCGGCGATCTCGCGCACCGTGTAGTTGTTGGAGTCCGCGCCGACGTTGAGCACCTGCGCGTGCACGTCCTCGCGCGGGGCGTCGAGCACGGCGCGGATCGCCTTGGCGATGTCCAGCCCGTGCACGAGCGGCCGCCACGGCGTGCCGTCCGACGTCATCGCGATCCGGTGCGTCGTCCAGGCCAGGCCGGCCAGGTTGTTCAGCACGATGTCGAACCGCTGGCGCGGCGAGGCGCCGAACGCCGTCGCGTTGCGCAGGAACGTCGGCGAGAAGTCGTCGTCGGCCAGCGCCGTGACGTCCCGCTCGACGAGCGCCTTGCACCGCGCGTACGCCGTCTGCGGGTCGGTCGCGCTGGTCTCGTCGACGGTGCCGTCAGCGACGCCGTAGACCGAGCAGGACGACATGTAGACGAACCGCTGCACCCCGGCGCGCTTCGCGGCCGACGCCAGCGCGACCGAGCCGTGGTGGTTGATGTCGTACGTGACCTCGCCGATCCGGTCGCCGATCGGGTCGTTCGACAGCTCGGCCATGTGCACGACCGCGTCGAACCCGACCAGGTCGTCCGGCGTGACGTGCCGGATGTCCTTGACCAGCGTGTGCGGGGTCTCGTGGACGCCGTTGTAGAGCCAGCCGTTCTTGTAGTAGCCGGTGTCGAGGCCGGTGACCTCGTCGCCGCGGCTCAGCAGCGTCGGTGCGAGCAGGCTGCCGAGGTAGCCCTCGGTGCCGGTGACCAGGATGCGCACGCGCTCAGTCCTCCCAGATCTTCCAGGGGGCGCGACCTGCGTCCCACAGTCCGTTCAGCTCCGTCCAGTCACGGAACGTGTCCATGCCCATCCAGAAGCCCTCGTGCTCGAACACGGAGAGCTGGCGGTCCCGGGCGAGCTGCTGCAGCGGCGTGCTCTCGAGCATCACCGCCGGGTCGTCGTCGAGGTACTTCTCGACGAACTCGCGCTCGAACACGAAGAACCCGCCGTTGACCCAGCCGTCGGCCAGGGTCGGCTTCTCGTTGAACTCGACGACCGTGTCGCCCTCGACCCGCATCTCGCCGTAGCGGCTGGACGGGTGCACGCCGGTGAGCGTCCCGAGCAGCCCCTGCTCGACGTGGTGCCGCAGGGCGCCGGTGATGTCGACGTCGCCGATGCCGTCGCCGTAGGTGAGGGCGAACCGGTCCGCGTCGAGGTGCTGCGCGACCCGGCGGATGCGCGCGGCGGTCGCCGTGGTCAGGCCGGTCTCGACGAACGTGATCTCCCAGTCCTCCTTGGCGGCGGTGCCGTGGAAGACGGGCTCCGACTCCGCGCCGTCCGCACCGAGGTGCAGCGTGAAGTCCGACGTCAGGTGCCGGTAGTCCAGGAAGTACTGCTTGATCAGGTCGCTCTTGTAGCCGAGCGCCAGCACGAACCGGCGGAAGCCGTGCTCGCTGTA
The DNA here is from genome assembly GCF_016862755.1 of Cellulomonas pakistanensis. Lineage (GTDB taxonomy): Bacteria > Actinomycetota > Actinomycetes > Actinomycetales > Cellulomonadaceae > Cellulomonas > Cellulomonas pakistanensis. The sequence goes on from NZ_BONO01000013.1 coordinate 85,103, forward strand.
CGTCTTCATGATGTGCCAGAGGATCGGCCGGCCGCCGATGTCCACCAGCGGCTTGGGGAGCTTCTCGCTCGCCTCGCGCAGCCGGGTCCCCATGCCGCCGCACAGGATCACCACCGGGATGTCGGCGGGCGACAGGTCGCCTGCGGTCATGGCTCCTCCTCGGACACGGGTTCAGGGGTCTGGCCGGGAGCGGGTCACCGGCCAGTCCGAGGCTAGTCCGGGCAAATCGGGCCAGACAGGTATGAACGGGTGAAAACCGGACATACCGCCCGAACGAGGGCGCGCGAGGCGAACCTGTCGAGCGAACGGGTGAATGCGTGCGAAACGGACATATCGGACCGCCTGCCGCGGGCACACTGTCTCCCGGCGGGCCGCTGCCACGACCCGTCCGGAGCAAGCGAGGGGGAGATCCGATGGTCGTCGAGAAGCCGGCGCTCCACCGCGACACCCGCCCCGCGCCGCGCGCACCGGGGGAGCTCCTGGTGCTGCGGCGCGACCTGGGCGAGTTCGCGGCGCCCGCGCCACGCCCGCTGCCGGACCGGCCGGCGCTGCGCCTCGCGCGGCCGCTGCTGCGTCCGGTCGCGCCCACCGTCTGCGTGCAGACCACGGAGCCGGTCACCGCGCTCACCTACGACGACGGGCCGGACCCCGCGCACACGCCCGGGCTGCTCGACCTGCTCGCCGACCGCGGTCTGCGCGCCACGTTCTTCGTCCTCGCCGACGCCGCCGAGGCGCACCCGGAGCTGGTGCGCCGCCTCGTCGACGAGGGCCACGAGCTCGCCCTGCACGGCCCCGACCACGGCCGGCTGAACCGGCTGCAGGACGCCGAGGCGGCCCGCGTGGTCGCCGACGCCCGGCGCCGCGTGGAGGCGGTCGCCGGCGTGCCGGTCACGCTGTTCCGCCCGCCGTACGGCGCGCACCGGCCGGGCTCCCTGCGCGCCTGGACCCGGTCCGGCCTCGACGTGGTCATCTGGTCGGGCTGGGCCGAGGACTGGGTCGACGCCCCGGTCGCCGACGTCGCCGCCCGGGCGCGCGCCGCCGTGCACCCCGGCGGGATCCTGCTGCTGCACGACACCCGCGCCGACCCCGAGACGCTCGCGCACGGCGAGGCCCTCCCGCGGTTCGACCGCGCCGCGGTCACGGCCGCCCTCGTCGACCCGCTGCTCGCCGAGGGCTGGTCGTTCGACACGGTCGGCGGGCTGCTCGGCCGGTATCCCCGGGTCCGGTCCGTGTTCCGGGAGCTGATGTCATGACCGGCCTCCGGGACGGCGTCGTCCGCCCGGCCGGCGTCGAGCTCGGCGTCGTCATCGCCGCCCACGACGCCGAGGCCACCCTCGCCGAGCAGCTGGACGCCCTCGCGGCGCAGCGCGCGCCGTTCGCCTGGGAGGTGGTCGTCGCCGACAACGGGTCGACCGACGGCACCGCGGCGCTCGCCCGCTCCTACGCCGGCCGGCTCCGGCTGCGGGTCGTCGACGCGTCGGCCCGGCGCGGCGCCGGCGCCGCCCGCAACGTCGGGGTGGCGGCCTCGCGCGCCCCGCTGATCGCGTTCTGCGACGCCGACGACGTGGTCGGCGACGGCTGGGTCGCCGCGATGCGCGACGCCCTGCGCACGCACGCGTTCGTCGCCGGGCGGTTCGACGGCGGCCGGCTGAACAGCCCCCGGGTCCTGCGGTCGCGGACCGTGCCCCAGACCCGCGGGCTCCAGCAGTCGACCCGGCTGCCCGGGCTCGTCGCCGCCGGCGCCGGCAACATGGGCATCCGCGCGGACGTGTTCCGGGCGGTCGGCGGGTTCGACCCGGACTGCCTGTTCCTCGAGGACACGGACCTGTGCTGGCGGGTGCAGCTCGCCGGCGTGCCCCTGGTCTGGGTTCCGGAGGCGGTGCTGCACGTCCGGCTGCGGGGCAGCATGTGGTCCGCCGCCCGGCAGGGCTACCACTACGGCACCGGGGAGCGCTGGCTCGCGCTGCGCTACCGGGAGCAGGAGGAGCGGCTCCGGGCGCTCGCGGCAGCGAGGTCGTCCACCCCCGGCGCGGCGGTCCTGCCGGGTGGCGTCGGCGCGCGGTCGACGGGCTCGTTCGCCGGCGTGGCGTTCGCGGCGGCGGGCGTCGGGATGGCGTTCGTCGACCCCGCGCTGGCCGGCGGCCTCGTGCCCGCCGCGGGGGAGGTGGCCGCGGGCGCGGCGCTGACGACCGCCGGTCTGGCCGCCGAGGGCGACGGGCCGCACCGGCCCGGACCGCTGCGCGCGGCGCGCCGGCTCGCCGCGACGGGCGGGGACCTGCTGCGCGTGCGCTCGGTCGGCGACCTGGGTCGGTGGTCGTGGGACGTCGGCTGGGGCCTCGGCTACGCCTTCGGGCGGGTCGAGGAGCCGCCGCCGGTGAGCGCGCCCGGGGGACCCGCGGCGCCGGCCGGGCCCCAGGAGCCCGCGGCGCCGACGGGGACCACCGCGACCACCGGGGCTACCGGGTGGGTCGGCGCGGCCGGCGCGGGCGTGCCGCCCCAGGGGGTGGTGGTCGGCGACGCGGTGGTCGGCGGCGCGACGACGACGGGCGGCTCGGTGGCCGGCGGGGTCGCGCCAGGAACCGCGTCCCCGGGCCGCGCGGCGGCGGCCTCCGGCTGAGCCGCCCCTGATCCGCGGCGCCGGGCCGCGCCCCCCTCGCGGGCCCGGCGCCGCACCTCCGCGCGTCGCGCGCCCGCCCGCGGCGGGGCCGGCGTTCAGGCCGCCCGCGCCGCGGGGACGGCCGCGTCCAGCTGCTCGACGATGTGCCGGGCGATCTCCAGCGACGCGGTCGCCGCCGGCGACGGCGCGTTGAGCACGTGCACCTGCCGCCCCTCGCTCTGCACCAGGAAGTCGTCGACGAGCCCCCCGTCGCGGCGCAGCGCCTGCGCGCGCACGCCGGCCGGGGCGGGCACGAGGTCGCCGGCGGAGATGCCCGGGACGAGCCGGGACAGGCTCCGTGCGAACGCGTGCTTCGACAGCGAGCGCCCGACCTCGGCCGCGCCGGGCACGAGGTTGCGGGCGGCGAGCCGCCACAGCCCGGGCCAGGCCAGGCTGTCCGCGAGGTCGCGCGGCGAGACGTCCGTCCAGGTGTAGCCCTCGCGGGCCAGCGCCAGCACCGCGTTCGGCCCGGCGTGCACGTGCCCCTCGATGCCGCGGGTCAGGTGGACGCCGAGGAACGGGAACCGCGGGTCGGGCACCGGGTAGATGAGGCCGCGCACCTGTTCGCCGGCCTCGGGCGTGAGCTCGAAGTACTCGCCGCGGAACGGCACGATCCGGGCCTCGGGGTCCAGGCCGCAGGCGCGGGCCACCCGGTCGGCGTGCAGCCCGGCGCAGACGACCAGCGCGTCCGCCTCGCGGTCGGCGCGCGACGTGCGCACCTCGACGCGGCCGGGGGTGCCCGGCGCGTCCGCGACGGTGCGGGCGGCGAGCACCTCCTCGCCGAACAGGATCCGCCCGCCGGCGGCCTCGACGTCCGCGGCGAGCGCCCGGCACACGCCGGGGTAGTCGACGATCCCGGTGCTGTCGACCCGCAGCGCCGCGACCGCGCGGACGTGCGGCTCGTGCTCACGCGCCTCCGCGGGGGTGAGGCGTCGCGCGGACACGCCGTTGGCCTCGGCGCGGCCGGCGAGCTTCTCGAGCTGCGGCACCTCCGCGGGGGTGGTGGCCACGACGAGCTTGCCGCACACGTCGACCGCGACGCCCTTCGCGCGGGCGTACGCGACCATCGACCGCGCGCCGGCCGTCGCCATCGTCGCCTTGAGGCTGCCGGGCGCGTAGTAGAGGCCCGAGTGGATCACGCCGGAGTTGCGGCCGGTCTGGTGCAGCGCCAGCCCGTCCTCCTTCTCCAGCACCGTGACCTCGTCGCCCCGGGCCGCGAGCCGCGCGGCGACGGCGAGGCCGACGATCCCGGACCCGACGACGATCACGTGGCTCATGGCTGCTCCTGGGGTGCGACGGCGGTGCGGAGGACCGGCGGTCCCGAAGGGAGGCTAGCCGCGACCGCGGAGCTCTATGTCCAGGTTTGTCCGTATTCACCCGTCCGCCCTGCGGCAGCCACCCGGCGGCGGGGACCGCGGGGCGATGACAAGAAGTCACGGCGTTTGTCATGCGCCGGGCTCGTCGCTGTGGTGTGCTGTGCCTGGTTCGTCCCGGTTCGACCCCTCCTGGAGGACGCGTGACCGTCCCGAGCGCCCGGCACGACCGCCCGCGGGGCGGCCCGACCGACGCACCGGTCGAGGTGTCCGTCGTCATCGCCGCCCGCGACGAGGCGCGCACGCTGCCGCACCAGCTGCGGGCGCTCGCCGCCCAGCGGCCGGCGTGCTCGTGGGAGGTCGTGCTCGCCGACAACGGGTCGACCGACGGGACCCTGGCCGTCGCCGAGGCGGCGCGGTCGTGGCTGCCCGAGCTCCGGACGGTCGACGCGTCCGCGGTCCGCGGGGCCGGGGCGGCGCGCAACGTCGGGGTGGCGGCATCACGGGGCTCGCTCGTGCTGTTCTGCGACGCCGACGACGTGGTGGCGCCCGGCTGGGTCGAGGCGCTGCGGGCGGGGCTCCGCCGCACCGAGCTGGTCGCCGGGCGGCTCGAGTGGCGGCTGCTGAACGACCCGGCGGCGCAGGCCTCGCGGGCGCTGCCGCAGGACGACGCCCTCCAGCACGGCGAGCCGCTGCCCGACCTGCCGTGCGCGAGCTCCAGCAACCTCGGCGTGCGCCGGGACGTGTTCCGGCGGCTGGGCGGCTTCGACCCCGCGGCGCGGTTCCTGCAGGACACCGACCTGTGCTGGCGGGCGCAGCTGTCCGGCGCCGCGCTCGGGTTCGAGCCGTCGGCCGTGGTGCACATGCGGCTGCGCTCCGGCCTGCGCGGGGCGTGGCGGCAGGGCCGCAGCTCCGGCATGGGGCAGCGGTGGCTCGCCGCCCGGTACGGCGCGGTCGCGGCCGCACGGGCCGGCGTGGCGGAAGCGGAGGCGGGTGCGGGCGGGGGTGCGCACGGGGCCGGGGGTGCGGGCGGGTCGGCGAGCGGGGGTGCGCCTGCAGCCGGGGAGGCGGGCGGTCGGCGGCTCGGGGCCGGGCGGTCCTGGCCGGCCCGGGTCGTGCGCCGGGCGGGCCTGGTGGCCGGCGAGGTGCTGCGCGTCCGCTCGGCCGGCGACGCGGCGCGGCTGGCGTGGAGCACCGGCTTCGGCGTGGGCTACGCGCTGGGCGGCCTGCCGGACCCGGAGCCGTACGCCGTGCCGTCCCGGGTCGTGCGGGCGTCCGCCGGCTGCGCCTGACCTGCGGGGTCGGCCTCGCGGTCGGAGCGGCCGCCGCGGGTCCCACCGCCGGGCGGGCCCGGACGGGTGACCTCGGGGCCGCTGCGCGGCGTCCGGGTGACGCGGCTCGACCGGACCTGCCCGATTTGCGATGGTATGTCGACATCTATCCCGGTCGGCGCCGTGCGGACCCGGGTGCACTGCCGGAGGTGCCCGTTGCCCGACGCCCTGTCCGCCCGCGCGGACGTCTCGGTGGTCGTGGTGGCGGGCGGGTCCGAGCCCGCGCTCGCCGGCACCCTCGACACCGTGACCGCCGCCCTGCGCCGCGCCCGCCGCGGTCCCGCCGGCCCCGGTGCGCTGCGCGGCGAGCGGCTCGGCGGCGAGGTGGTCCTCGTGGTCGGCGACGTCAGCGCCCTGCCCGCCGCGCTCCGCGCCCGGATCGGCGACCGGTTCCGGGTGGTCGCCGCCCCGGGCGTCGGGCGCGCCCGCGCGCGCAACGTCGGCGTCGCAGCGGCCCGGGGCCGGTACCTGCTGTTCACCGAGCCCGGCGCCCGGGTCCCGGAGGACTGGGTGCTCGCCGTCACCGCGCCGCTGCGTGCCGGGGCGGCGGACCTCGTGGGCGGCCCGGCACGGGTCGTGGCGCCCGGCCGGGCCGGCCCCGTGCCCGACGCCGCCGCGTCCGCGGTGCTGGGCGCCGTCCGCGTGCCGGGGAGGCCCGGACGGCCGTGGTCCGGCGTCTCGCTCGCCGTCACCCGCGCCGTGCTCGAGGCCGTCGGGTTCGACGAGGCGCTCGGCGGCCCGCGGTACCGGGGCGGCGAGGTCGCGGCGTTCGTGCGGGACGTGGTCGGCGCCGGGTTCCGCGCTGCCACGGGCGACGGCGAGCCCGTCCTGCGGCCGGTGGGGCCGCGCGCGCTCGCCCGCGGGGCCCTCGTCGAGCGGGCCCGCGCCCGGGGCCGGGTCGACGCCTACCTCGACCGGCACCTCCACGACGCCCGCCCGCGGCCGCTGGCCGGGCGGCTCGCCGTCGCCGCGCGGGCGCTGCGCGTCGCCGGGCTCGTGGTGGGCCGCCGCCCGGCGGCCGCGGTGCTCGACGCCCACGCCGACCTGGCCCGGCGCCGGGAGCTGCTGCGCCTGCGGGCCGCCGACGTCCGGGTCCCGCCGCGCTCCGCGGCCGGGGACGCGCCCGGCGGGTCCGGTGCGCCCCGCGCGTCCCGGCCGGTGGCGCTGGTCGTGCGGGACCGCGGCGCGCCGGTGCCGCTGCCGTCCGAGGCGGCAACCGCCGCCACGGGGCCCGCCCCGGCCGCGCCCGACGCGGGCCGGGGGTCGGTCTACGCGCTGTGGGGCGCGGGCCGGTCGCTGGGCGGCGCGGCGCGCGCGTCCGCCGCCCGGGTCGAGCCGATCCAGGGCACCACGGCGTCCTGACCCCCTGGGTGCGCCTGCGCGCCCGCGGGGTCGGCGGGGTCGTCCGGCGAGTCAGCCGGTCCGCGCCGACGGGCCCTGCGCAACCGACGACCTCGCGCACCCGGCGAGCTCACGCGTGCGGGTGAACCCGATCGCGCTCCCCACGCGCCGGGCTCGGCGCAGAACCTGCGCGGCGCTCCCGCCCGGCGGGACCGGCGCGCGCGGCGCCGGCCGGTCGTCAGCCGCGCCGGAGGCGGGCCGGGGGAGCCGGCGGCGCCCACGCGCGCGCCGGCGCCGACGCGCGCCCCGCGTCCGCCGCCGGGGGAGCGGGCGGCGGGGCCCAGCCCGCAGCACCGGCCGGTGCCGGGTCCGCGGGGCCGGCCCACACCGTCACGGCCGCCGAGGCGCCCGTCGTGGTCAGCGCCGTCGACGGGCCGGTCGCCCGGGCGGCCGCCAGCCGGACCGCCGCCTCCGCCGCCAGGACGCCGGCGGCGGGCGCGGTGCTCGCGGGCACCGGCGCACCCGGCGCGGCCGCACCCGGCGCGGCCGCACCCTGCGCGAGCGCCCCCGCCGCGACCGCACCGGGCGCGGGCGCTGCGGAGGCTGGCACGGCCGCAACGGCGGACGCCTCCACGGCCTCGACACCCCCGACGCCCGTCCCGCGCCGCGCGGCGCCCGCGCGGACGTACCCGCCCGCGGGGGACGACCAGCGCACCGACCACGGCCGTCCGTGCCGTCCGAGCCGCCCGGCGGCGTGGCCGGCGGTCACCGGCGCGCGCCGGGTCCAGGCGTCGGTCGCGGCGAGCAGCCGGGCGCGCGCGGGCAGCTCGACGCCGCGCCACAGCGCGAACGCCAGCGCCGCCGACCCGACCAGCACGATCGGGACCACGACCGGGCCCCGGACCTCGGTCGTGAGCAGCAGCTTGATGACGAGCTCGTGCAGCAGGTAGAACCCGAACGACAGCCCGCCGGCGAGCATGACGACGGGGTGCCGCGCCCAGCGGTTCCGGCCCTCGACGTCGCCCCAGGCGCAGCGCGCGGCGAGCGGCGCGAACAGGGCGGCGAGCACCGCGGTCAGCGGCGTCGCCGGCACCTGCTCCACGGCCGCCGCCCCGAGCAGCACCACCGCCAGCACGCCCAGCAGCACGGGGGCGGGCACCCGGGGGCGCCAGCCCTCCTGCACGGCCATCGCGGTGATCATGCCGAGCGCGAACTCGGGCAGCCGGGCCGGCGGGAAGTGGAACAGCAGCGAGTACAGCGACGGCCACAGCGTGGTGAGGACCGACGGGACGACCAGCGCGGTGCCGACCAGCAGCACCCGGTTCCGGGCGCGGAGCCGGCGCAGGGCGGGCAGCAGCAGCGGGAACGCCAGGTAGAACGCGATCTCGCAGGACAGCGACCAGGTGACGTCGTTGATCGCGAACACGTGCTCCGGGTCGGGCAGCCAGGCGTGCACGAGCAGGAAGCCCGCGACCACCGTCCCGGGCTCGACCTCGCGGTTCAGCACCAGCAGGGCGAGCAGCACGCCGAGCGCGTACGTGACGAGGTGGTTCGGCAGGATCCGCGCCAGCCGGCGGGTGTAGAAGCCGCGCAGGGTCGTCCCGGGCCGGGTGGTCCAGGTGAGCACGAACCCGGACAGCACGAAGAACAGCCCGACCCCGGTGTAGAGGGCGCTGGAGCCGCGCAGGATCTGCAGGTTCCAGAGGTTGATGTGGTACGCCATCACGAGCACGGCGCCGAGGGCCCGCAGGCCGTTGAGGCTCCACAGGACGGCGGGTGCGCCGTCCTGGGCGGGCGCCGGGGGCCGCGTGGGGGTGCCGGTGCGGGCCGCGGCGGAGCGCGGGGCCGCGCTCGTCGCGGGTGCGGGCACGTGCTCCCCCTGGTGTCGGTGCGTCGCGGCCGGTCGGCGCGCAGGCGGCGGGACCGGGACGGACCAACCTTCCGGCAAATTAGGACAAACGGTGCAGAACGTGTCAAGGCGCGTCCCCCGGATGAGCGTGTCGGTACCCCCTCGTAGAGTGGTGTCACCACCCCGGGTCCGACGGATCCGGGGTTCTCGCGCTGCCTCGCCCCCCGCTCGACCCCGCTCCACCCCTGACCGCGCCGCCCGCCGCGACGGCGCCCCTCGCCCCCGTGGCGGAAGGAACCCATGAACGTCGCCGGACTGCTCCCCGTCCTCCTCACCGACCCCGCCGTCGCGCGCGCCGTCTCCCTCGTCCCGTCCCGCGGCGAGGTCGACGTCGTCGGCCCCGCCGGCGTCCGCCCGCCGCTGCTCGCCGCCCTCGCGGGCGCGCGGGCCGACGCCGCGCCCGCGGACGCGAAGCGCCCCGGCCGCCCGCTCGTCGTCGTCACCGCCACCGGCCGCGACGCGGACGAGATGGCCGCCGCGCTGCGCTGCTACCTGCCGGACGACGACGTCGCGGTGCTGCCGTCCTGGGAGACGCTCCCGCACGAGCGCCTGTCGCCCCGCAGCGACACCGTCGCCCGCCGGCTGGCCGTGTTCCGCCGCCTCGCGCACCCGGAGCCCGAGCCCGGCCACGCCGGCCCGATCCGCGTGCTGGTCATGCCGGTGCGCGCGCTGCTGCAGCCGGTCGTCGCCGACCTGGGCGAGCTCGCGCCGGTCTCCCTGGACGTGGGGGACCGGGCCGACCTGTCGGACGTCGCCGAGCGCCTGGTCGGCGCCGCCTACAGCCGGGTCGACATGGTCGAGCGCCGCGGGGAGTTCGCCGTGCGCGGCGGCATCCTCGACGTGTTCCCGCCGACCGAGGACCACCCGCTGCGCATCGAGTTCTGGGGCGAGGACGTCGAGGAGATCCGCTGGTTCTCCGTCGCCGACCAGCGCAGCCTCGAGGTCGCGAACCACGGCCTGTGGGCGCCGCCGTGCCGCGAGATCCTGCTGACCGACGCGGTGCGCGAGCGCGCGGCGTCGCTGGTCGAGCGGCTGCCCGGGGCGGTCGACATGCTCGACAAGCTCGCCCAGGGCATCGCCGTCGAGGGCATGGAGTCGCTCGCGCCGGCCCTGGTCGAGCGCATGGTGCCGGTGCTGGACCTGGTGCCGGACGACGCGCTGCTCGTGCTCGCCGACCCCGAGCGGGTCCGCCGCCGCGCGCACGACCTCGTCGCCACCACCGAGGAGTTCCTGCAGGCCGCGTGGACGTCCGCCGCCGCGGGCGCCGCGACCCCGCTGGACCTGTCCGCCGCCTCGTTCGCGTCGTTCGCCGAGGTGCGTGCGCTCGCGGCCGTGCGCGGCCTGGGCTGGTGGACGCTGAGCCCGTTCACGCTGGACGCGGACGCCGCCGAGTCGGGTGCCGCCGCCCCGGGCGAGGTCCGCAGCGCCGACGACGGCGTCGAGACGGTCGTCGTGGCCGCGCGCGACGTCGAGCGGTACCGCGGCGAGGTCGACCGGGCCGTGGCCGACGTGCGCCGGCTGCAGCAGGACGGCTGGCGGCTGCTGCTCGCCACCGAGGGCCACGGGCCCGCGCAGCGCATGGCCGAGCAGCTCCGCGCCGCCGACGTGCCCGCGCGCCTGGTGCCGGCGCTCGAGGGCGAGCTCGAGGGCGGCGTCGTCCTCGTCATGCCCGCGCAGGTCGGGCCGGGCTTCGTGTCCGAGGACCTGCGGCTCGCCGTGTTCTCCGAGTCCGACCTCACCGGCCGCCCCGGCTCGTCCACCCGCGACATGCGCAAGATGCCGAGCCGGCGGCGCAACGTCGTCGACCCGCTCCAGCTCCGCCCCGGCGACTTCGTCGTGCACGAGCAGCACGGCGTCGGCCGGTTCGTCGAGCTCATCTCGCGGACCATCGGCACCGGCGCGGCGGCGGCGACCCGCGAGTACATGGTGGTCGAGTACGCGTCGTCCAAGCGGGGCCAGCCGGGCGACCGGCTGTTCGTGCCGACCGACCAGCTCGACCAGGTGACCAAGTACGTCGGCGGCGAGGCGCCCAGCCTCAACAAGATGGGCGGCTCCGACTGGGCCAAGACCAAGGGCCGCGCCCGCAAGGCGGTCAAGGAGATCGCCGGCGAGCTCATCCGGCTGTACAGCGCCCGCATGGCGACCTCCGGCCACGCGTTCGGCCCGGACACCCCGTGGCAGCGCGAGCTGGAGGACGCGTTCGCGTACGTCGAGACGCCCGACCAGCTGGCCACGATCGACGAGGTCAAGCAGGACATGGAGAAGCCGATCCCCATGGACCGGCTGATCTGCGGCGACGTCGGCTACGGCAAGACCGAGATCGCCGTGCGCGCGGCGTTCAAGGCGGTGCAGGACGGCAAGCAGGTGGCGGTCCTCGTGCCGACGACCCTGCTCGTGCAGCAGCACCTCGACACGTTCACCGAGCGGTACGCCGGGTTCCCGGTGACCGTGAAGGCGCTGTCGCGGTTCCAGACCAAGGCCGAGTCCGAGGCGGTCGTCGACGGCCTGCGGGACGGAAGCGTCGACGTCGTCATCGGCACGCACCGGCTCATCACCGGCGAGGTCCGGTTCAAGGACCTGGGCCTGGTCATCATCGACGAGGAGCAGCGGTTCGGCGTCGAGCACAAGGAGACGCTCAAGGCGCTGCGCACCAACGTCGACGTGCTCGCGATGTCGGCGACCCCGATCCCGCGCACGCTCGAGATGGCGGTGACCGGCATCCGCGAGATGTCCACCCTCGCCACCCCGCCGGAGGAGCGGCACCCGGTGCTCACCTTCGTCGGCGCGTGGGAGGAGAAGCAGATCTCCGCCGCCATCCGCCGCGAGCTGCTGCGCGAGGGCCAGGTGTTCTACGTGCACAACAAGGTCGAGTCGATCGAGCGCACCGCCGCCCGGCTGAACGAGCTGGTGCCCGAGGCCCGGATCGCGGTCGCCCACGGCAAGATGAACGAGCACCAGCTCGAGCAGGTGATCGTCGACTTCTGGGAGAAGCGGTTCGACGTCCTGGTCTGCACGACGATCGTCGAGACCGGCCTGGACATCTCCAACGCCAACACGCTCATCCTCGAGCGCGCCGACCGGCTCGGCCTGTCCCAGCTGCACCAGCTCCGCGGGCGCGTCGGCCGCGGGCGCGAGCGGGCGTACGCGTACTTCCTCTACCCGCCGGAGAAGCCGCTCACCGAGACCGCGCACGACCGGCTGCAGACCATCGCCGCGAACACCGACCTCGGCGCGGGCATGGCCGTCGCGATGAAGGACCTGGAGATCCGCGGGGCGGGCAACATGCTCGGCGGCGAGCAGTCCGGGCACATCGAGGGCGTCGGGTTCGACCTGTACATCCGCATGGTCGGCGAGGCCGTCGCGTCCTACCGCGGCGACCAGCCCGAGGAGCTGCCCGACGTCACCGTCGAGCTGCCCGTCGACGCGCACATCCCGCACGACTACATCGCGCACGAGCGGCTGCGCCTCGAGGCGTACCGCAAGCTCGCCGCGGCGGGCGACGAGAAGGCGCTGGAGGAGATCTCCGCCGAGCTCGTCGACCGGTACGGCCCGATCCCGGAGCCGGTGACCAACCTGTTCGCGGTCGCCCGGTTCCGGCTGCACGCCCGCACGGCGGGGCTCACCGACGTCACCGCGCAGGGCAAGTTCGTGCGGTTCGCGCCGGTCGACCTGCCCGAGTCGGCGCAGCTGCGGCTCAAGCGGCTGTACCCGGGGTCCGTGCTCAAGCCGGCGCTGCGGACGGTCCTCGTGCCGTTCCCGACGACCGCGCGGATCGGCGGCAAGCCGCTGCACGGCGAGGCGATCCTGTCCTGGGCGCGCCAGCTGATCGACGCCGTCGTGCTCGGCGACGTGTCGGCCGCCGCGGGGGTCGGCACCGCCGCCCGCTGACGCACCTCGGCACCTGCCACCGCGCGGCCCGGCCCGGCCCCTACGATGGGCCGGGTCGGGCGACGGAGAGCGACGAGAGGCCAGGTGCGCGGTGACGCGGAGGACGGTCCGGCGGACGGTGTCCGCCCTCGGGGTGCTGACGGTCGCGGGCGCCCTCGCGGCGTGCGGCGGCGGGCGACCCGGCGCAGCGGCGGTGGTGGACGGGCGGTCGATCCCGACGGCCGACGTGCAGGACGCGACGCGCGAGCTCGCCGACGTGCTGCAGGGCGTGTCGTCCTCCGCGATCCTCGGCGTGCTCGTCCAGGAGCCGACGGTCCGGGCGCTGACCGAGGAGGCCGGCGTCGCCGTCGGCGAGGACACCGCGGCCGACGCGCTCGCCGAGCAGGCCGAGGTCGTCGGTGCCGCGGGCCAGGAGTTCTCCCCGGCGTCGGTGACCGTCATGCGGTACCTGCTCGAGATCGAGGCGCTGCAGGGCGCGTCCGACGCCGAGGTGCTGCTCGCGACGCTCCAGGAGGACCTGGGCGCGCTGGACCTGACCGTCAACCCGCGGTTCGGCACGGCGGACGAGGTCGGGACCGTCGGCGCGACGAGCTACCCGTGGCTCGTGTCCGCCGACGGCGCGGACGCGACCCCCGCCCCGTGACCGACCCCCGCCCCGCAGCCCAGGCCGACCCCGCCGCCGTCGCCGACCCGCTGCGCCGGCTGGTCGCCGTGATGGACCGCCTGCGGTCGCCCGGCGGCTGTCCGTGGGACGCCGAGCAGACGCACGCCTCCCTCGTGCCGTACGTGCTGGAGGAGGCGTACGAGGTCGCCGAGGCGGTCGAGGGCGGCGACCGGGCGCACCTGCGCGAGGAGCTCGGCGACCTGCTGCTCCAGGTCGTGTTCCACGCGCGCATCGCCGAGGAGGACCCGGCCGACCCGTTCGACCTCGACGACGTCGCCGCCGACCTGGTCGCGAAGCTCGTCCGGCGGCACCCGCACGTGTTCGGGACCGCCGAGGTCGCGGACGCCGAGGGCGTGAACCGGCAGTGGGACGCGATCAAGAAGGCCGAGAAGCAGCGCGAGTCCGTGCTCGACGGCGTCCCGCTGGCGATGGGCGCGCTGGCGCGGGCGCAGAAGGTCACGTCCCGGGCGGAGCGCTCCGGCCTGGCGGCCGCGGCCCCGCCCCCGGCGCCGCTCGGCGCGGCGTCGGCCCCCGCGGCGGACGGTGCGGCCGCGGGCGCACCGGACGGCGGCGCGGCGAGCGGCGCGGCCGGTGCCGACCTCGGCGCCCGGCTGCTCGCGCTCGTGCGAGAGGCCGGTGCGGCGGGCCTCGACGCCGAGGGCGAGCTCCGGCGCGCGACGGCCGCCTGGGAGCGGACGCTCCGCGCCGCCGAGCGCGCCTGAGCGCCCGCGCCGCCCCGCCGCACCCGCCCGCCCCGCCGCACCTGCCCGCCTCACCCCACCCACCCACCCGCCCGCCCCGCCGCCGAGCGGGCACGGATCGGGCGCTCCACGGGCTTGAACCCCCCGATCCGCGACCTCTCGGCGCGTGGTCGGCCGCAGACGCCGGGACCGAGGTCCGGGACACGGGCGGCCTCGCGGCAGCAGGATGGTCGCAGGCCGCGGGCACCACGGCCCGGTGCGTGCTGCGCGCCGCGAGGCGAGGACGAGGAGGGGCCGATGCGGATCGGCGTCCCGAAGGAGGGCCGGCCCGGCGAGCGCCTGGTGGCCGCGACGCCCGCGACCGTCGCCCAGCTCGCGAAGCTGGGCTACGAGGTCGTCGTCGAGCGCAGCGCCGGCGAGGCCGCGAGCTACCCCGACGCGGCCTACGCCGAGGCGGGCGCCGCGCTGGGCGACGCGGCCGAGGCCTGGGCGAGCGACGTCGTCACGGCGGTCGACGCGCCGGCCGACGCCGGGGCCCTGACCCCGGGCGCGACGCTGGTCGCGATGCTCGCGCCCGCGGCGCACCCGGAGCGGGTCGAGGCGCTCGCCGCCCGCGGCGTCACGGCGCTCGCGCTCGACGCCGTCCCGCGCGTGTCCCGCGCGCAGGCGCTCGACGTGCTGAGCACTCTGTCGAACGTCGCGGGGTACCGCGCCGTGATCGAGGCCGCCGAGGAGTTCGGCGGCATGTTCACCGGCCAGGTCACGGCCGCCGGCAAGACCCCGCCGGCCACCGTCTTCGTCATCGGCGCGGGCGTCGCCGGCCTCGCCGCGATCGGCGCCGCCGGCAGCCTCGGCGCCCAGGTGCGCGCGTACGACGTGCGGCCCGAGGTCGGCGAGCAGATCGAGTCGATGGGCGCGACGTTCGTGCAGGCCGCGGCGGCGCAGCAGGAGGTCAGCGCCGACGGCTACGCCCGCGCGCTCACCGCCGAGCAGGAGCGGCTGACCGCCGAGATGTACGCGGCGGAGACGGCGAAGGCCGACATCGTCATCACGACCGCCCTGGTCCGCGGCGCCGCGCCGCGCACGATCAGCGCCGAGATGGTCGCGGCCATGCGCCCCGGCAGCGTGATCGTCGACCTGGCGGCGTCCGGCGGCGGGAACTGCGAGCTCACGGTGCCGGGGGAGAAGGTCGTCACGGCGAACGGCGTGACGATCCTCGGGTACACCGACCTGACCAGCCGGATGGCGCGGCACACGTCGCAGCTGTTCGGCACGAACGTCGTCAACCTGCTGCGGCTGCTCACCCCGGGCAAGGACGGGGCGCTCGTGCTCGACCTCGACGACCCGGTGCAGCGCGGCATGGCCGTGACGCGCGCGGGCGAGGTGCTCTGGCCGCCGCCGCCCGTGCAGGTCTCGGCCGCGGCCGCGGCGGAGCCGACGCCGGCGCCCGCGGTCGCGGACCCGGCCGAGAAGGCGCGGCTCGCCCGCGAGGCCGCGCGGCGCCGGGGACGGCGGCAGATGGTCGGCCTGGCGCTCGGCGCCGTGCTGCTGGCCCTGGCGATCACGTTCTCGCCGCCGGCGTTCGTCGGGCACTTCACGGTGTTCGTGCTCGCGGTGTTCGTCGGCTACTACGTGATCTCGAACGTCAGCCACTCGCTGCACACCCCGCTGATGGCCCAGACCAACGCCAT
The DNA here is from genome assembly GCF_016862755.1 of Cellulomonas pakistanensis. Lineage (GTDB taxonomy): Bacteria > Actinomycetota > Actinomycetes > Actinomycetales > Cellulomonadaceae > Cellulomonas > Cellulomonas pakistanensis. The sequence continues at coordinate 100,597 of NZ_BONO01000013.1, forward strand.
CTCCGGGATCATCCTGGTCGGCGCGCTGCTCCAGATCGGCAGCGACAGCTGGGTCGTGTCGGCGCTCGCGTTCGCCGCGGCGTCCGTCGCCGCGATCAACATCTTCGGCGGCTTCCTCGTGGCGCACCGGATGATCGGCATGTTCCGGAAGGAGGAGGCCTGAGATGCTCACCTCCGCAGCCCAGGGCGTCTACCTCGTCGCCGCGGTCCTGTTCGTGCTGAGCCTCGCCGGGCTGTCGAAGCAGGAGACCGCCCGCCGCGGCACCGTCCTCGGCATGGTCGGCATGGCCCTCGCGCTCGCCGCGACGGTCGTGCTGAGCGTCGACGTGTCCGTGCGCAGCCCGCTGACCACCCTGCTGCTCATCGCGATGGTGCTGGTCGTCGGCATCACCGTCGGCACCTGGCGCGCACGCTCGGTCGAGATGACCCAGATGCCCGAGATGATCGCGATGCTGCACTCGTTCGTCGGCGCCGCGGCCGTGCTCGTCGGCATCAACTCGTACCTGACCGAGACGCACGCCGACGCCGTCCACCTCGTCGAGGTGTTCCTCGGCGTGCTCATCGGCGCGGTGACGCTGACCGGCTCGGTCGTCGCCTACCTCAAGCTCTCGGCGCGGATGTCGTCGGCCCCGCTGACGCTGCCCGGGCGCAACTGGCTGAACCTCGGCGCGCTCGTCGCGTCGGCCGGACTGCTCGCCTGGTTCCTGGCGGCGCCGTCGCTGGTGCCGCTGCTGCTCATGACGGTCGTGGCGCTCGCGCTCGGCTGGCACCTGGTGGCGGCGATCGGCGGCGGCGACATGCCCGTCGTCGTCTCGATGCTCAACTCGTACTCCGGGTGGGCCGCCGCGGCGGCCGGCTTCATGCTGGACAACGACCTGCTCATCGTCACCGGCGCCCTGGTCGGGTCCTCCGGCGCGATCCTGTCGTACCTCATGTGCCGCGCGATGAACCGGTCGTTCGTCAGCGTGATCCTCGGCGGCTTCGGCGCCGAGGGCGGCACCGTCGCCTCGTCGAGCGCCGCGGACGGGTCGCACGGCACCCACACGGAGATCGAGGCCGCCGAGGTCGCCGAGCTGCTGAAGTCCGCGTCGACCGTCGTCATCACCCCCGGGTACGGCATGGCCGTCGCCAAGGCGCAGTACCCGGTCGCCGACCTGGTGGCCCGGCTGCGCGCCGCCGGCGTCGACGTCCGGTTCGGCGTGCACCCCGTCGCGGGCCGGCTGCCCGGGCACATGAACGTGCTGCTCGCCGAGGCCAAGGTGCCGTACGACATCGTCCTGGAGATGGACGAGATCAACGACGACCTCGCGAGCACCGACGTCGTCCTGGTGATCGGCGCCAACGACACCGTGAACCCCGCCGCGCTGGAGGACCCCGGCTCGCCGATCGCCGGCATGCCCGTGCTCGAGGTGTGGCACGCCCAGCAGGTGGTCGTGTTCAAGCGGTCGATGGCCACGGGGTACGCCGGCGTGCAGAACCCGCTGTTCTTCCGGGAGAACACCGCGATGCTGTTCGGCGACGCGAAGGACCAGGTGGAGCGCATCGTCGCCGCCCTCTGACCGCCGTTCACGCGCCCGTCGCCGTCCGCTCGCCGAAGGTCCCACCGCCGCACCGGACGGCGCGCACTAGGCTGAGGTCGCAAACCCACCCGTTTGACGAAGGAGCACCATGGCCAGCATCGAGGCCGTCGGCGCCCGCGAGATCCTCGACTCGCGCGGCAACCCCACTGTCGAGGTCGAGGTCGCGCTCGACGACGGCACGATCGCCCGGGCCGGTGTGCCCTCGGGTGCCTCGACGGGTGCCTTCGAGGCCGTCGAGCGCCGTGACGGCGACAAGTCGCGCTACCTGGGCAAGGGCGTCGAGGACGCCGTCAACGCCGTGATCGACGAGATCGCCCCCGAGCTCATCGGCTTCGAGGCCACCGAGCAGCGCCTGGTCGACCAGGCCCTCATCGAGCTCGACGGCACCCCGAACAAGGGCAAGCTCGGCGCCAACGCGATCCTCGGCGTCTCGCTCGCCGTCGCGAAGGCCGCGGCCGACTCGGCCGACCTGCCGCTGTTCCGCTACGTCGGCGGCCCGAACGCCCACGTGCTGCCCGTCCCGATGATGAACATCCTCAACGGTGGGTCGCACGCCGACTCCAACGTCGACATCCAGGAGTTCATGGTCGCCCCGATCGGCGCCCCGACCTTCCGCGAGGCCCTGCGCACCGGCGCCGAGGTCTACCACTCCCTCAAGTCCGTGCTGAAGAGCAAGGGCCTGTCGACCGGCCTCGGCGACGAGGGCGGCTTCGCGCCGAACCTCGAGTCGAACCGCGCCGCGCTCGACCTCATCCTCGTCGCGATCGAGAAGGCCGGCTTCGTGCCGGGCAAGGACGTCGCGCTGGCCCTGGACGTCGCCGCCACCGAGTTCTTCAAGGACGGCGCGTACCAGTTCGAGGGCAAGGCCCTCACCCCGGCCGAGATGATCGCGTTCTACGAGCAGCTCGTGTCGGACTACCCGCTGGTGTCCATCGAAGACCCGCTGTCCGAGGACGAGTGGGGCACCTGGTCCGAGCTCGTGTCCAAGGTCGGCGACAAGGTGCAGATCGTCGGCGACGACCTGTTCGTCACCAACCCGGAGCGCCTGGCCAAGGGCATCGAGCTCAAGGCCGCGAACTCGCTGCTGGTGAAGCTCAACCAGATCGGCACCCTGACCGAGACGCTGGACGCCGTCACCCTGGCCCAGCGCAACGGCTTCACCACGATGACCTCGCACCGCTCCGGCGAGACCGAGGACGTCACGATCGCCGACCTGTCCGTCGCCACCAACGCCGGCCAGATCAAGACCGGCGCCCCGGCGCGCGGCGAGCGCATCAACAAGTACAACCAGCTGCTCCGCATCGAGGAGGAGCTGGACGACGCCGGCCGCTACGCCGGCCTGTCGGCCTTCCCGCGCTGGAAGGCCTGAGCCCTCGGGCTCTCGACCGGAGGCCGGTGACCCCCCGCGGGTCGCCGGCCTCCGGCGCGTCCGGGGCCGGGCGAGGCTGCGTCCGCCGACGCGGCGCGCGCCCCGTCCGCCGACTTCGGCAGTCCGGGTGCGAGGTCGGCACCTCCCGCTGCCGACCTCGGGCCCGCGTTGCCGACCTCGACACGCGCCGGCGTGTGCGGATCGTGTGCGCGCCGGCGGACACGGCCGAGTCGCCTGCGGGTGCCGGGGCGTGCCGCGGGGCACAATCGGGACCATGCCCGCTCCCCGTCGTCCCGCTGCGCCCCGCTCCGGGGCCGAGGACGACGCGACGCGCGCCGGGGACCGCCGCGCCCCCGCGCCCCGCACGTCGGCCCCCCGGAGCCCGGCGCCGCGCACCGCGGGCGTCCCCCGCTCGCCCGCGCCGGCCCGGACCGCCGGCGCCACGACGCCGGCCGCCCGGACCCCTGGCGCCCGCACGCCGGCCCCGACGACCCCGGCCGCCCGCACGCCCGCGACCCCGCGCACGGGAGTCCCGCAGCAGTCCGTGCCGCGCCCGGCCACGCCGCGCCCCGCCGCCTCCCGCGCCCGGTCCGCCCCGCCCCGCCCCGCCGCGGGCCGCCCCAGCAGCTCGCGCCCCGGCGGCCGGGGCGGCTCCGGCGGCGACCGGCGCGGGGGCCGCGCCGAGACCGTGCAGCAGCGGCTGCCGCGGCTGTTCACGGTGCGGGCGATGGTGATGTTCGTCGTGCTGTCGATCGCGTTCGTCCTCGTGTTCCCGACGCTGCGGCAGTACCTCGACCAGCAGGTCCAGCTCGAGCAGCTCCGGGCCGAGGTCGCGGCGGCGGAGCAGGACAACGAGGACCTGGAGGCCGAGCTCGCCCGGTGGTCCGACCCCGCGTACGTGGAGGCGCAGGCCCGCGAGCGGCTGGCGTTCGTCATGCCGGGCGAGCGGGCGCTGCGGGTCGCCGACCCCGAGGTCGTGCCCGACGCGTCCGCCGGCGAGAACCCGGCCGCGCCCGGCCCGGTCGAGTCCGACGACCCGACGCGGCCCTGGTACGCCCAGCTGTGGGACTCCGTGCAGGTCGCCGGGTCCGCGGGGACCGGCGAGCGCGGGAGCGCCGAGCAGCCGGGGTCCGCGGGCACCGGCGCGACGGGGGACAATGGGACCGCGTCGGACGCAGGCACCGGGACCGAGGAGTCCGAGGGGCCGACGGCGCCCACCCCGTGACCCCGAGGACCGAGGACCGCTCGTGACCGACCTGCCCACCACCCCGGCGCCCGCGCTGCCCGACCCGGCCGAGGTGCCGCGCGCCCGGCACGACGCCCCCGAGGTGACCGAGGCGGACCTCGCCGTGCTCCGCGAGCAGCTCGGCCGGCCCGCCCGCGGCGTGGTCGGCGTCGCAGCCCGCTGCGCCTGCGGCCGCCCGCTCGTCGTGCGCACGGCGCCGCGGCTCGACGACGGCACGCCGTTCCCCACCACGTACTACCTGACCTGCCCGCCGGCCGTCGGCGCCGTCAGCACCCTCGAGGCCACCGGCCTGATGAAGGAGCTCACCGCCCGCGTGCAGGCCGAGCCGGAGATCGCCGCCGCCTACCAGCGCGCGCACGAGGCGTACCTGGCGGACCGCGCGGAGCTCGGCGAGGTCCCGGAGATCGCGGGCATCTCGGCCGGTGGCATGCCGACCCGCGTGAAGTGCCTGCACGTCGTGGTCGGCCACGCGCTGGCCGCGGGCCCCGGGGTGAACCCCGTCGGCGACGACGTGCTGCTGCGGCTGCGCGAGGTCTGGCGCCCGGACCGCTGCACCTGCTGACGCCGGGCCGGCGCGGCGCGCGGGCCGGGCGGGGGATGGGAGGATGTCCCGCGTGACGCGTGTGGCTGCCATCGACTGCGGGACCAACTCCATCCGGCTCCTGGTGGCCGACGTCGACGCGGGGGCCGGGACGCTCACCGACCTCGACCGGCGGATGGAGGTCGTCCGCCTCGGGCAGGGCGTCGACCGCACCGGCCGCATCGCCCCGGAGGCCATGGCGCGCACCCTGGACGCCACCCGCCGGTACGCGGAGGTCTGCCGCGAGCTCGGCGTCGAGGCCGTCCGGTTCGTCGCCACCAGCGCGTCCCGGGACGCCGAGAACCGCGACGAGTTCGTCGCCGGCGTCCGCGACGCCCTGGGCGTCGAGCCGGAGGTGATCGGTGGCGTCGAGGAGGCCGCGCTGTCGTTCCGCGGCGCGACCGGCGTGCTCGGCGCGACGCACGACGGCCCGTTCCTCGTCGTCGACCTGGGCGGCGGGTCCACCGAGGTCGTCCTCGGCGAGCGCACCCCCGAGGCGGCGTACTCGATGGACGTCGGCTCCGTCCGCCTGACCGAGCGCCACCTGCTCTCCGACCCGCCCACGCCGGCCGAGGTCGCCGCCGCCGAGGCCGACGTGCACGCCGCGCTCGACCTCGCCGCGGAGCACGTGCCGTTCGGGCGGACCGCGACCCTCGTCGGGCTCGCGGGGTCGGTCACGACGGTCACCGCCCACGCGCTGGGCCTGCCGGCGTACGACCGCGCGGCCGTCGACGGCACCGTGCTGCCCGTCGACGCCGTGGTCGCCGCGTGCGACGACCTGCTCGCCCGGGACCACGACGCCCGCGCCGCGCTCGGCTTCATGCACCCGGGGCGGGTGGACGTGATCGGGGCGGGTGCGCTGGTGTGGCGCGCGGTCGTGCGCCGCGTGCGCGCCGACGTCGAGGCCGCCGGCGGCAGCCTCGACGAGGTCGTCACCTCCGAGCACGACATCCTCGACGGCATCGCCTGGAGCGTCGCCGAGCGCACGTCCGCCTCGGCCTGACCGGGAGACGCCGGAGACGGCGCCTCGGCCTGCGCGCGACGCCCCGGATCCGGTGGCTGCGGCCGGGTTCGGTGGCTGCGACCACCGAACCCGACGAGAGCCACCGAACCCGGGACGCCGGCGGTGCGGCGACCGGGCCGCGACACGCCCGCGCGGATCAGGTAGCGAACTACGCCCAGTACCGCGCAATCTGCAGTACCGTGTGACCTGCGGGAGCCGAGGAGGGTCGGCTCCCGCGCCAACGGCGGGTGCCGCGGCCGACAGGGGGCGGGCCGCGGCACCCGCACCGCACCTGCGGAGCGCCGGACGACCCGGCGCCCGCGCCAGGGAGGCACCGGGTGGACACGACCCAGCTGCTCAAGGGAGTGCTCGACGTCGCGGTGCTCGCCGTCGTCGCCGAGGAGGACGGGTACGGCTACGACGTCGTCCGCCGGCTGCGCGCCGCGGGCCTCGCCGAGGTCGGCGACGCGTCCGTGTACGGCACGCTCCGCCGGCTGTACTCGCAGGGCGCGCTGACGTCCTACGTGGTGCCCAGCGACGAGGGTCCGCACCGCAAGTACTACGGGATCAACGCGCAGGGGCGGGCGATGCTCGACGCCCAGCGCACGGACTGGCGCGAGTTCGCGGGGACGATGTCCCGCCTGCTCGACGGGAAGGCGGCGGCGTGAACGGGACGAGAGCGCACGAGCGGGCGCGCGAGGCGGTCGGCCGGTACGCCGCGGAGGTCCGGCGGCACCTCGCCGACCTGCCGCCCGACCAGGTCGACGACCTGACCGACGACCTGGAGGCGGACCTGGCCGACGCGATCGCGGACGGGGCGGACGGCGACGAGGGCGCGGTCGACCCGGCGGTGCGGTTCGGCACCCCGGGCGCGTACGCCGAGGAGCTGCGCGCCGCCGCCGGGCTGCCGCACGGGTCGCCGGCGTCGGCGAAGCCCTGGCCGGCGCGCGTGCAGCGGCTGCGGTCCGCTGGGGCTCGCGCGGCCGCGGCGGCGCGGCGGCAGCCGTGGGCCGAGCCCGTGGCGCGGGCGGCGACGGACCTGCGGCCGCTGTGGTGGGTGGTGCGGGCGTGGATCGGCTACCAGGCGCTCATGTGGGTGGTGATCCAGACGGGCTGGCTGGTGCGGTACGTCCAGCCCGACCGGCACGGCCTGCCGCAGCGCACCCTGCACTGGGCGATCCTGCTCCTGCTCGTCCTGGTCTCCGTGCAGTGGGGCCGGGGCCGGTGGGGCGCGGCGCAGCTGCCCAGGCTCTCGCGCACGGCGAGCGTCGTCGCCCTGGTCCTCGTGGTGCCCGTCGCGGTGTTCACGTACGAGTCGCGGTTCTACGGAGCGGCGTACGCCGACGTCCAGTACGTCGAGGTGCCCGTCGCCGGCGCGCAGCCGGAGGACGGGGTCTGGGTCGACGGCGTGCAGGTGAGCAACCTGTTCGTGTACGACGCGGCCGGGGAGCCGCTGGCCGACGTGCAGGTGTTCGACGACCGCGGGCGACCGGTGCGCACGACGACCGACGACGGGTGGTCCTCGTGGTCCCTCCCGGGGGTCGAGCAGCCGTGGGCCTTCGTCCCGGCGGCCGACGACGACGGCCGGCTGCGGTGGAACGTGTACCCGCTGCAGGGCGCGCCGTACGACGACTTCGACTGGTCGAACCCGGACGGGACGCGCGACACCCGGGAGCTGCTGGAGGCGGACCCCCGGACCCCGCCCCTCCCGTTCGCCAAGGCCCCGACGATCGTGCCCGGTGGCCAGGACGAAGGTCCCGGCGAGCCGACGTCCACGGCGCCGGGCGACGCGGTGACCGCCGCCCCCTGAGGCGCGTTCCCCGGGTTCTCCCAGGACCTTGTGCCCAGGATCACGTGAGACGAGTTCGCCTCGGACAAGTCATGGGACGTACCGTGGGACCTATGTCTGAGTCCACCGCCACGACCCTGGCGCCGCAGTCCGGGAGCACCTCCCGCAAGGTGCCGCGCATCGTCATCCTCGGCGGCGGGTCCGTGGGGCTGTACTCGGCCCGCCGGCTCCGTCGTCGCCTGGGCAACCGGGAGGCCGCGATCGTCGTGGTCGACCCGCGCCCGTACATGACCTACGCCCCGTTCCTCCCCGAGGCCGCCGCCGGCTCGATCGACGCCCGCTACGTCGTCGCGCCGCACCGTCGCGCGCTCAAGGGCATCGACGCGCTGCAGGGCAAGGTCTCCGAGATCAAGCACGCCGAGCGCACGGTCCAGATCACGCCCGAGGAGGGCGAGCCGTACTGGATCACCTACGACCACCTGATCGTCGGCCTCGGCTCCGTCGCCCGCACGCTGCCCATCCCGGGCCTCGCGGAGCAGGCCATCGGCTTCAAGAACGTCGAGGAGGCCATCGCCGTCCGCAACCACGTCCTCGGCCGGATCGACCGCGCGTCGTCCACCTGGGACCCGGAGCTGCGCCGGCGCATGCTGACGTTCACCTTCGTCGGCGGCGGGTTCGCCGGCGTCGAGGCGATCGCCGAGGTCGAGGACATGGCCCGCGACGCGGTCAAGCACTACCCGTCGCTCAGCCCCGAGGACCTGCGCTTCGTGCTCGTCGAGGGCTCGCGCCGGATCCTCCCCGAGGTCTCCGAGGAGCTCGGCGGCTACACCCTCGAGCAGCTGCGCAAGCGCGGCATCGAGGTGTACCTGTCCACGTTCCTCAACTCCTGCGTCGACGGCCACGTGGTCCTCTCGGACAAGACCGAGTTCGACTCCGAGACCATCGTCTGGACCGCGGGCGTCAAGGCCAACCCGGTGCTGCAGAACTCCGACCTGCCGCTGGACAAGATGGGCCGCGTCACCACGCTCGCGACCCTGCAGATCGCCGACGCCGAGGGCAACGTGGTCCCGGACGCCTACGCGGCCGGTGACTGCGCCGCGGTGCCGGACCTGTACAACCCCGGCATGTTCTGCCCGCCGAACGCCCAGCACGCGATCCGCGAGGCGACCCACCTGGCCGACAACCTGGCGCGCGTCCTGCGCAGCGCCGAGCCGACCGACTACAAGCACAAGAACATCGGTGCGGTCGCGTCCCTCGGCATGTACAAGGGCGTCGCCCAGTTCCTCGGCAAGATCAAGGTCCGTGGCTTCCTCGCCTGGGTCCTGCACCGGTCGTACCACGTGATGGCGATGCCGACGCTGAACCGCAAGCTCGCGATCATGTCGGGCTGGACCGCGAACCTGCTGTGGCGTCGCGAGACCGTCGCGCTCGGCTCGATCCACGACCCGCGCGCGGAGTTCCGCGCCGCGTCGGTGCCGCCGAAGCCGCGGCCGGAGCAGGCCGCCCCGGCCGCCGCCCCGGCCAAGGCCGAGGACCACTCCGCGGTGCCCGGCGCCGAGGTGAAGCCCTCCGGCGCGAGCAAGGCCGACGACACCTCCCCGGCCGACGGCACGCCGTCCGAGGTGAAGCCCGGCTGACAGCCGGCGCCCCGCAGCACCGGAGCCCGTCCACCCCGCGAGGGTGGGCGGGCTCCGTCGTACTGGCAGGATGGGCGCGGCCCCCGTAGCCCAACCGGCAGAGGCAGCCGGCTTAAACCCGGCGCAGTACGGGTTCGAATCCCGTCGGGGGCACCCCGCACCGGCACCCGCCCGGACGCGCGGCCCCGACCCCTGCCCGGCCCGCCGCCCCGACCCCCCGGCGGAAAGGACGCGACACCGCCCAGCCACCTCGGGAATCATCGGCGGCGTCCGGGACGTTGGTACCAGTGCGCGCCTCCCTCCGGGGTCCGGCGGCTCCGCCAGCGGACGCCCCGCGCGCACCTCACCGCCGACCCCACCCGCGAGGGAGACGTATGACCACGCACGACGACACCGCGCTGCGCGACCGCGCGCCCGAGGCGCCCGTCGCCGCACCAGCGCGCCTGTCGAAGGCCGACACCACGCTGATCGGCCTGCTCCTGGTGGCGGGCTTCACCGTGATCCTCAACGAGACCGTGATGGGCGTCGCGCTGCCCGTGCTCATGCGCGACCTCGAGGTGTCGGCCGCGACCGGCCAGTGGCTGACCACCGGGTTCATGCTCACGATGGCCGTCGTCATCCCGGCGACCGGCTTCATCATGGGCCGGTTCCGCCTGCGCCCGATCTTCATCACCGCGATGTCGCTGTTCACGCTCGGCACCGCCGTCGCGGCGGCGGCCCCCGGGTTCGGTGTGCTGCTCGCCGGCCGCGTGGTCCAGGCCAGCGGCACCGCCGTCATGCTGCCGCTGCTGATGACGACCGCGCTCACCCTGGTGCCGCCGAGCATCCGCGGGCGCACGATGGGCACCATCTCGATCGTGATCTCGGTGGCCCCGGCCATCGGCCCGACCATCTCCGGCCTGGTGCTGTCCCAGCTGTCCTGGCGGTGGATCTTCATCGTCATGCTGCCCGTCGCGCTGGTCGCGCTGAGCCTCGGCGCCTGGAAGGTCCGGGACGTCACGGAGCCGCGGGCGACGCGCCTCGACGTGCTGTCGCTGCTGCTGTCGGCGGTCGGCTTCGGCGCGCTGATCTTCGGCCTGTCGAGCATCGGCGAGTCGGCCGGCGGCCACGTGCTCGTCGCCCCGTGGATCCCGATCACCGTCGGCGTGCTCGCGCTCGGCGTGTTCGCGCTGCGCCAGGTCCGCCTGCAGGACTCCGCGGACGGCCCGCTGATGGACCTGCGGGTCTTCACCCGCCGCTCGTACACGGTGTCGGCGCTCGTGCTGATCATCGGGTTCATGGCGATGTTCGGCGCGCTGATCGTGCTGCCGATCTTCCTGCAGCAGGTGCTCGAGCTCGGCACGCTGGAGACCGGCCTGCTGCTGCTCCCGGGCGGCCTCGTGATGGGCGCGCTGTCCCCGGTGGTCGGCCGGCTGTTCGACCGGGTCGGGCCGCGGCCGCTGGTGACGCCGGGCGTCGTGGCGCTCGCGTCCGCGCTGTGGCTGCTGTCCACGCTGCACCCGGGCACCCCGGCCGCCGCCGTGGTGGGCGTGCACGTGCTGCTCAGCGTCGGCCTGGCGTTCATGATCACGCCGCTGTTCACCTCGGCGCTCGGCTCGCTGCCGCGCGACCTGTACGGCCACGGCAGCGCGATCGTGAACACCCTGCAGCAGCTCGCGGGCGCGGCGGGCACGGCGCTGTTCATCACCGTGCTGTCGACCACGACCGCGGCGCGGCTAAAGGAGGGCGCCGACGTGCTCACCGCGACCGCGGACGGCGTGCAGGGCGCGTTCCTGTGGGGCGGCGTCGTCGCGCTGGTCGCGCTCGTGGCCTCGCTGCTGGTGCGGCGCCCGCCGGCCGACGCCGAGGCGCCGGTGGCGATGCACTGACGCGCCGCGTCCCGGAACGGCCCGGGTCCCCGACGGGGGCCCGGGCCGTCGTCGTCCCCGGACCGTCCGGCCGGCGCGCCCGCCCGGCGCCCCGCTCCCCGCGCGGACCGTCCGCCCGCCGGGGGACGGGCCCGGCCCCGCGGTCCACCCGCGGGCGGACGCCCGGCGGCTCCGCCCGCCCCTAGCGTCCCGGGTGGACGCCCGCCCGCCCGCACAGGTCATCCGCCGGAACGCCCACGCGGGGGTGGTCGTCCACGCCATGCTGGGCGGGCGCGTCGGAGGGGCAGCCGACGGCGCCACCGACGAAGGGGCCACCCGATGACCACCACCCGATCCTCCCGTGCCGCGGCCGCGGCGGCCGCGTTCGCGGTCCTCGCGCTGGCGGGGTGCTCGAGCAGCGACGGGGGTGGCACGACCTCCCCCTCGGACGAGTGGACCCCCGGCCCGCTCGACGAGTACCAGGCGCGGATCTACGGCTACAGCCTGGACGACGACCGGACCGAGGAGGAGCTGCAGGCCGAGTCCGACCGGCAGAACCGCCGGGTCGAGGAGCTGGTCGCGGCCTGCATGCAGGAGGAGGGCTTCGACTACACGCCTGCCGAGAGCAGCGGCGGCAGCATCAGCTCCGACGACCTCGACGTCGAGTGGGGCACCCGGGAGTTCGCCGAGCAGTACGGGTACGGGATCAGCACCGACCCGTGGGGCTCCCCGGACGACGCGGAGGCCGAGGAGTGGGTCGACCCGAACCAGGAGTACGTCGAGCAGATGTCCGAGAGCGAGGCGGCGGCCTGGTCCGAGGCGCTGAACGGGCCGCCGATCGAGGGCGACGGCGAGCAGGAGTACGACTGGACGACGGCCGGCTGCTACGGCGCGGCGCAGCACGAGGTGTACGAGGGCGGCGTCGAGTCCGACGAGTTCGCCGGGATCGAGGACGAGCTCGAGCGGTTCTACGAGGCCTCCTCGGCCGACCCGCAGGTCGTCGCGCTGGACGAGGCCTGGTCCTCCTGCATGGCCGACGAGGGCTACGGCGAGCTGACCGGCGTGTACTCCGCGCAGGACGACCTCTACACGGAGTACAACGCGCTGCAGGGCTGGGAGGACCCGGAGTACCTGGCGCTGAGCGAGACCTGGGACTGGGAGGCGGAGCCCGAGGGTCCGCCGACGCCCGAGGTCGACGAGGCCGCGCTCGCGGCGTTCACCGAGAAGGAGATCGGCCAGGCCGTCGCGGACGTCGACTGCCAGGAGCAGGTCGACTTCATGGCGGAGCGCATGCGGATCGACCACGAGCTGCAGCAGGAGTTCGTCGACCAGCACGGCGACGAGCTCGAGGCGTGGGCCACCGCCGCCACCGCCGCGCGGGAGCAGTGACGTGACCGCTGGGCAGGACCTCGTCCCGACCGACCCGAGCCCGACCGACGCGACCCCGACCGACCCGACCCCGACCGGCCCCGCCCCGGACGACGCGGGTCCCGGGCCCCGCTCGTGGCGGACCGGCAACCGCACCCTGGCCGTCCTCGCCGGCGTGGCCGTGCTGAGCCTGGTGGCCGGGCTGGGCCTGTCCCGCCTGGTGCTGAACCCCGCGGAGGCGGCGGCCCGCAACGCGCCGCCGGAGGCCGGGCCGATCACCGTGCCGGTGGAGAGCCGCGAGCTCAGCAACGACGTGACCGTCCGCGGCGACGTCGTGTTCGACGACGCGGTCGACCTGCGCGTCGAGACCGCCGACCTCGGGGAGCGCGCCGTCGTCACCGGCCAGGTGCCGGAGGTCGGCGCGACCCTCGACGCGGGGTCCGTGGCCCTGGAGATCGCCGGCCGCCCGGTCCTGGTGCTGCCCGGCGGCCTGCCGACGTACCGCACGCTCGCGCTCGGCGTCTCCGGGCCGGACGTGCTGCAGCTCAAGGCCGCGCTCGCCGCCCTCGGCATCGGCGCCGGCGACGCGACCTCGGACGCGTACGACACGGCCACCGCCGCGGGGGTCGCGGAGCTGTACCGGCGCGCGGGCTACCCCGTCCCGTCGCCGTCGGACGAGGCGTCCGAGGCGGTCACCGCCGCGGAGCGCGCCGTCCGGTCCGCCGAGGCCGACGTCGCCGCGGCCGAGGGCGCGCTGGCGTCCGCGGGCGGCGGCTCGGGCGGCGCGCAGGTCGCCGCGGCCGACGCGGCGGTCCGGTCCGCCGAGCGGGCGGTCACCGTGGCGCAGGTCGAGCTGGACAGCTGCGCGGCGGAGGGCTGCACCCCCGGCGAGAGCGCGCGGCGGCAGGCGGCCGTCGACGACGCCCGCGACGCCGTCGGCGTCGCGCAGGCCGAGCGCGCGGCCCTGGACGCGGCGCCGGACACCTCCGGGGAGCGGGCCTCCCTGACCGCCGCGCGGGACGGCCTGGCGGACGCCCGGGAGGCCCTCGCGGACGCCCGCGAGGAGACCGTCGTGGCGCTGCCCGCGAGCGAGGTCGTCTTCCTGGAGACCCTGCCCCGGCGGGTGGACGCCGTGTCCGTGCGGCGCGGCGGCACCGTCGAGGGGTCCGTGATGAGCGTGTCCGGCGCGACCCTGCAGGTCGTCGCGAGCGCCGACCGCGCGGACGCCGCGCTGCTGGCGGTCGGGGCGACCGGCACCGCCGTGCTGGACGACCAGGAGATCGCGGTGACCGTGAGCGCGATCGAGGCCGGCGCGGCGGGCGGCGGGTCCGCGGACGCCGGCGGGTCCGAGGGCGCCGGGAGCAGCGGCGGCGACGACGCGGCGGGCGCCGGCCGGTCCACCGTCACCCTGCTGCCGGGCGAGCTCACCCCCGAGCAGGTCGCCGCCCTCCAGGGCGCCAACGTCCGGGTCCGGATCCCGGTGTCCTCGACCAGCGGCTCCGTGCTGGCCGTGCCGCTCGCCGCGCTCACCGCCGGCCCCGGCGGCGAGTCCCGGGTCGAGGTCATGGGCGAGGACGGCGCGACCGCACTGGTGGAGGTCGAGACCGGCCTCGCGGCCGGCGGCTACGTGGAGGTCGCGGCCGCCGACGGCGCGGCGCTCGCGGAGGGCGACCTCGTGGTGATCGGGGCGGCCGGCGCGGGCGACGGCGACGCGCCCGCGGACGACGAGGACGCGGACGCGTGACCGCCCTCGACGCCCTCACGGAGGGCCCCGGCGTCGTCGGCGAGCGCCCGGGCGGCGTCCCGCCGGTCGTCGAGCTGCGGGGCGTCGCGCGGGAGTTCCCGGGCGAGCCGCCGGTGGTCGCGCTCCGGCCGAGCGACCTGCGGGTCGAGCGGGGCGACTACCTCTCGATCGTCGGGCCGTCCGGCTCGGGGAAGTCGACGCTGCTGCACCTGCTCGGCCTCCTGGACCGGCCGACGGCGGGGGAGTACCTGCTCGACGGCGT
>NZ_BONO01000014.1 GCF_016862755.1 Cellulomonas pakistanensis
CGCCTCCGGCGAGACCGTCTCCGCGATCGCGCAGCGCTACGGCACCACGGTCGCCGCGGTCACCTCCGCGAACGGCCTGGACGCCCGGGCGTTCATCCGCGTCGGGCAGGTCCTGACGATCCCCGGCGCGTCCGGCGCGACCGCGGCCCCGGCCCCGGCCGCCGCGGCCGGCGGCACGCACACGGTCGCCTCCGGCGAGACCGTGTCCGCGATCGCGCAGCGCCACGGCACCACCGTCGCGGCGATCGTGTCCGCCAACGGCCTCGACGCCCGCGCGTTCATCCGCGTCGGCCAGAGCCTGACGATCCCCGGCGCCTCCGTCGCCCCGGCCGCGACCGGCGCGCCGACGGCCGGCGGCACGCACACCGTCGCCTCCGGCGAGACCGTCTCCGCGATCGCGCAGCGCTACGGCACCACCGTCGCGGCCGTCGTCTCCGCCAACGGCCTGGACGCCCGCGCGTTCGTCCGCGTCGGCCAGACGCTGACGATCCCCGGCGCCTCCGCGACCCCGGCCGTCGCGACGACCGCGGCACCCGCCGGCGGCGCCCAGCTGGTCGGCAACACGTTCCTCGGCCGCACCTACGCGCCGAGCGTCGTCGCCTCCGCCAACGCGAACAAGGCGACGCTGCTCGCCATGGGCGTGCCGTCGCGCGCCGAGATGCAGGCCAAGGTCGCCGCCACCGCCCGCGCGATGGGCGTCGACCCCGCCCTGGCCCAGGCCATCGCCTTCCAGGAGTCCGGCTTCAACCACACCTCGGTGTCCCCGGCCAACGCCATCGGCACGATGCAGGTGATCCCCTCCTCGGGCGACTGGGCCTCGGACCTGGTCGGCCGGGACCTCAACCTGATCGACCCCGACGACAACGTCGTGGCCGGCGTCGCCATCCTGCGGCAGCTGGTGAAGTCGTCCCCCGACCTGTCGACGGCCATCGCCTCGTACTACCAGGGCTCCGGCTCGGTGAAGCGGAACGGCATGTTCAGCGACACGCGGCGGTACGTCGCGAACATCCAGACGCACATGGCGCGCTACTGAGCGCCTCCGGGGCCGGGACGGTCGGCGCCCGTAGACTGCGGCCCGTGGGAGCCACCGTCACCGATCCGCTCGTCGGCCGCCTGGTCGACGGGCGCTACGAGGTCGTCCAGCGCATCGCGCGCGGCGGCATGGCGACGGTGTACCTCGCGGTCGACCGCCGCCTGGACCGCGACGTCGCCCTCAAGGTGATGCACGCCCACCTGGCCGAGGGCCGGGCCGGCGCCGACTTCGTCGCCCGGTTCCGCCGCGAGGCGCGGGCCGCCGCACGGCTGACCCACCCGGGGCTCGTCGGCGTGTACGACCAGGGCGTCGACGGCGAGACGTCGTACCTGACGATGGAGTACGTCGACGGCGTCAACCTGCGCCGGCACCTGTCCGAGCGGGGCTCGCTCACCGTCGGCGAGGCGCTCGGCGTCGCGGAGCAGGTGCTCGACGCGCTCGCCGCCGCGCACCGCGCCGGCCTCGTGCACCGGGACGTCAAGCCCGAGAACGTGCTGATGGCGACGGACGGCCGCATCAAGGTCGCCGACTTCGGCCTCGCGCGCGCCGTCACCGAGGTCACCTCGACCACGACGGGCACGGTGTTCGGCACGGTCGCGTACCTGTCCCCCGAGCTCGTCGTCCGCGGCGAGAGCGACGCGCGCACCGACGTGTACGCCACCGGCGTGCTGCTCTACGAGATGCTCACCGGCGCGCAGCCGTTCACCGGCGAGACGCCGATCCAGATCGCGTTCCAGCACGTCAACAACGACGTCCCGGCGCCGTCCGACGCGCCGGACGCGTCCTGGCTTCCCGCCGAGGTCGACGAGCTGGTGGCCGCGCTGGCCGCGCGGGAGCCCGACGACCGCCCCGGCGACGCGGGCGCCGCGCTCGCCCTGCTGCGCCGCACCCGGACCTCCCTCGACCCCGCCACGCTGGCCCGCCGGGTCGACCGCGACCCGGTCGTCGCGCTCCCCCAGGCCACCGACCCCGAGCAGGACGGCACCGGGTCGCTCGACCGCGTGCCCGTGCAGGACGACCAGCCGGCGGAGCCCGGCGACGCGACCACCCGGCTCGAGACCCCCGGCCGCACGGTCGCGCTGCCGATCGGCGCCGTCGCGGTGTCCGGGGCCGGCGCCACGGCCGACGCCCCCGCCCGCCGACGGCCGTGGCGCTGGGTCGCCGCGGTCCTGCTGCTGCTGGCTGTCGCCGGCGGCGGCACCTGGTGGTACCTGCAGGTCGGCCCGGGCGCCTACACGACGGTCCCGACCGTGTCGGCGCTGGCCGAGGACGAGGCGGTCGACGTGCTCACCGACGCCGGGCTCGGGTCCGACGTGGTCGAGGCGTTCGACGACGAGGTGCCCGCGGGCGACGTCGTGTCCGCCGACCCGGGCGACGGCGAGCGGGTCCGCAAGGACGGCACCGTGACCCTGACCGTGTCGAAGGGCGTCGACGTCGTGACGCTGCCCGAGCAGCCCCTGACCGGGATGATGCAGGCGGACGCCGCGGCGGCGCTCGCCGGGATCGACCTCGTCGCCGCGTACCCCGAGGGCGACCACTGGCACGACGAGGCTCCGGCCGGGTCGGTGCTGGCGGCGACCGCCGAGGACGGCACCCCGCTCGAGCCGAGCCAGGCCCTCAAGCGCGGGTCGACCGTGCTGCTGACGATCTCCGACGGCCCCGAGCCGGTGCGGGTCGTGTCGGTCGTCGGCGCCTCGCTGGACGAGGCCACGGCCCAGCTCGAGGGACAGGGCCTCGTGGTCGCCGCCGAGGAGGCGTTCAGCGACACCGTCGCCGCGGGGCGGGTCATCTCGCAGAGCCCCGAGGGCGGCGCCGCAGGCAACCGCACCGACACGGTGACCCTGCAGGTGTCGAAGGGCCCGGAGACGGTCGCGATGCCGAACCTGGTCGGCCAGCAGTACGACCAGGCCGCAGCGGCGCTCGAGGCGCTCGGCCTGAAGGCGGAGAGGCAGAACGTGCTCGGCGGCCTGTTCGGCACCGTGCGTGACCAGAGCGTCGCCCGGGACCAGCAGGTCCCCAAGGGCTCGACGATCACGCTGACGGTCGTCTAGGCCGACGCGGCCGCGGGGTCGCGGCCGACCACCCCGAGGAGGCGCGCCGTGCCCACGCTGGACGACCTGGTCCGCCTGCGCCGCGCGCGCGACCGGATGGACCGCGACTACGCGCAGCCGCTCGACGTGCCGACGCTCGCCCGCGAGGCGCTCATGTCCGCGGGGCACTTCTCGCGGTCCTTCCGCGCGGCGTACGGCGAGACGCCCTACGGCTACCTGATGACCCGGCGGATCGAGCGGGCCAAGGCCCTCCTCCGCCGCGGCGACCTCAGCGTCACCGAGGTGTGCGTCGAGGTCGGCTGCACCTCCCTCGGGTCGTTCAGCTCCCGGTTCACCGAGCTCGTCGGCGTCAGCCCGTCGGCCTACCGCGCCCAGGACCACGGCGCCGGGGCGGTCGTCCCGGCGTGCGTCGCCAAGGTCCGCACGCGACCCGTCAGGAACGGAGAAGCCCCGGCACGACCGCCGGCCCTAGCGTGACGGTCATGGACATCACGCTCTCGCAGTGCTTCATCGCCGTGCACGACCACGACCAGGCGCTCGCGTTCTACCGCGACGTGCTCGGGCTCGAGGTCCGGAACGACGTCGGGTTCGAGGGGATGCGGTGGGTGACCGTCGGGTCCCCTGCGCAGCCCGACGTCCACATCGTGCTCGAGCCGCCGCTGGCGGACCCGGGCGCGTCGGCCGCCGACCAGCAGGCCATGGCGGAGCTGCTCGCCAAGGGGCTGCTGCGGGGGGTCATCTTCGCGGTCGACGACTGCGACGCGACGTTCGAGCGCATCCGCGCGGCGGGCGGCGACGTGCTGCAGGAGCCCATCGACCAGCCGTACGGGGTGCGGGACTGCGCGTTCCGGGACCCGTCGGGCAACCAGCTGCGGTTCAGCCAGCGCAAGCGGGCCTGACGACCCCGCCACCCGCACGCACGACGACGCCCGCCGACCCCGAGGGTCGGCGGGCGTCGTCGTGCGCGGGTCGTCAGGAGCGGCGGAGCAGCTCCACCACCTGGAAGGCCAGCTCCAGCGACTGCTGGTGGTTCAGGCGCGGGTCGACGAGCGTCTCGTACCGGCGCGCCAGGCCGGCGTCGTCGATCTCCTCGGCGCCGCCGAGCACCTCGGTGACGTCGTCGCCGGTGAGCTCCATGTGCAGGCCGCCGGGCACGGTCCCCAGGGCGCGGTGCACCTCGAAGAACCCGGCGACCTCGTCCATGACGTCGGAGAACCGGCGGGTCTTGTACCCCGACGCGGACGTGATGCCGTTGCCGTGCATCGGGTCGCACACCCAGGTGACCGGGCGGCCGTCGGCCGTGACCTTCTCCACCAGGCTCGGCAGCAGGTCGCGGATCTTGCCGGCGCCCATCCGGGTGATGAACGTGATCCGGCCCGGCTCCGCGCTCGGGTTGAGCTTGTCGATCAGGCGCAGCGCGTCGTCCGCGGTGGACGTCGGGCCGAGCTTGATGCCGAGCGGGTTGTGCACGCGGCTGAAGTAGTCGACGTGCGCGCCGTCGAGCTGCCGGGTGCGCTCCCCGATCCACAGGAAGTGCGCCGAGCAGTCGTACGGCAGGCCGGTCCGCGAGTCGATCCGGGTGAGCGGCCGCTCGTAGTCGAGCAGCAGGCCCTCGTGGCTCGAGTAGAAGTCCACGGTGCGCAGGGCGTCGAAGTCGGCGCCGCACGCGGCCATGAACCGGATGGCGCGGTCGATCTCGGCCGCGATCTCCTCGTACCGCGCGTACGCGGGGTTGGCGGTGAACCCGCGGTTCCACTCGTGCACCCGCAGCAGGGACGCGAAGCCCCCGGTGGTGAACGCGCGGATGAGGTTCAACGTCGACGCGGACGTGTGGTACGCGTCGAGCAGCCGCTCCGGGTCGGGCGTGCGAGCCTCGGGCGTGAACTCGAAGCCGTTGATGATGTCGCCCCGGAACGCGGGCAGCGTGACGCCGTCACGGGTCTCGGTGTCCGAGGACCGCGGCTTGGCGTACTGCCCGGCCATCCGCCCCATCTTGATGACGGGCAGGCTCGCGCCGTAGGTGAGCACGACCGCCATCTGCAGGACGGTCATGATCTTGCCGCGGATGTTGTCGGCCGTGGCCTCCGCGAACGTCTCGGCGCAGTCACCGCCCTGCAGCAGGAACGCCTCCCCGCGCCCGGCGGCTGCGAGCTGGCCGCGCAGCGCGTCGGCCTCCCCCGCGAACACCAGCGGCGGCAGACCGGCGAGCCGGTCCGTCACGCGCTGGAGCGCGGCGGCGTCCGGCCACGCCGGCTGCTGCGTGACCGGCAGGTCCCGCCAGGCCTCGAGCCCGGCGAGCACCTGCGGGTCCGCCTCGACGCTCATCAGTGGGCCGCTGCGGGCACCAGCTGCTGGCCGATGCCCTCCAGGAGCGCGCCGAACCACGGCTGCGAGACGTCGAACGCCTTGCCGCCGGCGATCCGCGGGAACGCGATGGCCTTGAGGCGGTCGCCGTCCTCCTCGTCGTGGCCGATGACGCCCGACTCGCCGCGCAGCGCGCACTCGACGGCCAGGTCGGTCATCGACTTGATGAGGCGGAGGTCCTCGGCGTTCGCGGCAGCGGCGCGCGAGTAGTAGCCCGACTTCTGGACCATGACCTTCTCGGCGCCGAGCTTCTCCGCGAACTGCTTCGCGAACCACTGGCCCGGGTTGATCGTGTCGAGCTTGACGTGGCCGAACGGGTCGCGCGGCACCTCGGCGCCGGACGCCTCGAGCTGCTCGACGATCTCGTGCATGCCCGCACCCTCGGACAGGAAGATGTTGACATTGCCCTGGGAGTCCATGATCGCCTTGAGGCGCGCGGCCTCGGCGTCGATGTCGAGCGCCAGCTCCGGCAGGAACACGGCGTGGATGTCCCAGCGCTCGCGCGTCAGGCCGAGGGCCGGGGCCCACTCCTGGGTGTCGAGCCACTTGCGGTACTCGGCGGCCGCGGCGGCGGTCAGCCACCCGCAGTGCCGGCCCATGACCTCGTGCACGATCAGCATGCGCGGGCCGGAGCGGTGCTCGCCGATGATGTTCGCGGCGAAGCCGGCGGCCTCCTCGGCGGCGGTCCACGCGCCGAGCGACTGCTTGATCGGCACCACGTCGTTGTCGATGGTCTTCGGCAGGCCGACGACGGTCAGGCCGTAGTCGTTGTCCGCCAGGTACGCGGCGAGGTCGGCCGCGGTGGTGTTGGTGTCGTCGCCGCCGATCGTGTGCAGCACGTCGACGCCGTCGGCCTTGAGCTGCTCGGCCGCCACCTGCAGCGGGTCCTGGCCCTCCTGGACGAGCCCCCGCTTCACGCAGTCCGCCGCGTTGGTGAGCTTCACGCGCGAGTTGCCGATCGGCGAGCCGCCGAACTTGTGGAGCAGGTGCGCCTGCGCGCGACCCTCGGCGTCGATCACGATCTTGTCGCCGCGCAGGAGGCCGTGGTAGCCGTGCTGGTAGGCGATGATCTCGACCTCGGGGGCGATCTCGGTGTAGCGCTCGATGAGACCACCGACGGCCGAGGACAGGCACGGAGCGAAGCCACCCGCGGTCAGGAGCGCGACGCGACGAACCGACATGAGACACACCTCTCGATAGAACAGCACAGCTGGGTCTGCCCAGCCCCCGGGCCACTGAAGGGCACCCCGCGGGTCCGGACCCGGGACCGAGGTCCTCGGGTGGCGCCGCGCGGAGCGCGACGGACGCGGCTCATCCTACTGAGCCGCGGCGCCCTCCTCCGGGGGGACCGGAGGCTGGACATCGGGCACGGCGCGGCCGCCGGGTGCCGACGGCTCGGGGGCCGCCGGGCCGGTCGCCGCGGGGTGCCCGGTGGCGATGCGCGCCTTCTGCGTGGCGGCGTAGATGTCCACGTACTCCTGGCCCGACAGGGACATGAGCGCGTACATGATCTCGTCGGTCACCGAGCGCAGGATGAACCGGTCGTTCTCCATGCCCTTGTACCGGGAGAAGTCGAGCGGCTCGCCGATGACGACGCCGATCCGGCGCGGGCGCGGCAGGCGCTGGCCGAGCGGCTGCGCCTTGTCCGTGTCGATCATCGCGACCGGGATGACCGGGGCGCCCGACTCCAGGGCCATGCGCGCCACGCCGGTCTTGCCGCGGTAGAGGCGGCCGTCGGGGCTGCGGGTGCCCTCGGGGTAGATGCCGAACAGCTTGCCCTCGGCCAGCCGGTTCAGGCCGGTGCGCAGGGCCGCCTCGGACGCCTTGCCGCCGGAGCGGTCGACCGGGATGGTGCCGACGCCGCGCATGAAGCCCGCGGTGAGCCGGCCCTTGAGCCCGCGGCCGGTGAAGTACTCGTTCTTCCCGATGAACACGATCTCGCGGTCCAGCACGAGCGGCAGGAAGAACGAGTCGACGACGGCCAGGTGGTTGCTCGCGAGGATCGCGGCGCCGCTGCTCGGCACGTGCTCCGCGCCCCGCACCCACGGGCGGAACAGCAGGTGCAGCAGCGGGCCCACGAGGACCCGCTTCATGAACCAGTAGAACAACCTGCCACCTCTCGCCCTCGCCACCCGGGCCGCTTCCGCGCACCGGCGAGTGCCGTGCGCTCGTCCGACTCTAGAGTGCTGCCATGGCTCCGCGTCCCGATCCCAGCCCGTCGCCCGACGGCGACGAGCCCGACGGCCCGCGCGCCGACCGCCCGCGCGACCCGTCCGGCGACCGCGTCACCGAC
The DNA here is from genome assembly GCF_016862755.1 of Cellulomonas pakistanensis. GTDB lineage: Bacteria > Actinomycetota > Actinomycetes > Actinomycetales > Cellulomonadaceae > Cellulomonas > Cellulomonas pakistanensis. Next base: position 7,742 of record NZ_BONO01000014.1, read on the forward strand.
GAGCAGTGGGCCGCGATCGTCGCGGACCTGCGCGGCGACGCGGACCCGACCGGGCCGACGGATCCGCCGGCGGCCGCCGCCGCAGGCCAGGACGACCCGCGGACGTCGTCCGGTCCCGCCGTAACCTACCCCGTCGCGCCGTGGGTGGCCGACCGCCGCGTCGTGCGCCCCGCGCGCGGGGACGGCGCCGGCGGCCCGGGCGCGGACGACGCCGGGGCACCCCGGGCACCGGGTCCACCCGCCGCGCCGGGCGCGCCGTCGTCCGGCCGGGACTGGGACGCGACGGCGCAGATGGACGAGGCCGAGCGCCGCGTCGACGCCGACGAGCACTTCCGCCCGCCGGACCCGGGCCCGGTGCTGGGCGGCGACCCGCTGCTGACCATGGCCTGGCTGGCGGTCGCGCTGATGCCGGTCGTGTGGCTGGTCGTGCTCATCTTCTGGCGGGACGCGCCGCCGGTCGTCATGCAGGCGTCCGTGGTGACGTTCGTGCTGGGCCTGGTCGTCCTGCTGTGGCGGATGCCGCACCGGCGCGACCCCGACCGCGACGACTCGGACGGAGCGGTCGTCTGACGCCCGGGCGACGCGCGGCGGGCGCGCCGCGCGTCCGGCGACCACGCACGACGGGCGCGCCGCGGGCCGCCGGGATGCTCCCCCGGTCCGGCCCGCGACGCGCCCGTCGTGGCGTGTCGAGCGGGTGGGCTCAGCGGCGCGCGAGATCCGCGGCGCCGACGATGCCCGCGTCGTTGCCCATCGAGGCGAGCGCGAACGTCGCCTCGGGGCGGTGGCCGCGCGCGGACAGCTGGTCCAGGAACGCACGGCGGGCCGGGGCCAGCAGCAGGTCGCCCGCGGCGCTGACGCCGCCGCCGATCACGACGATCGACGGGTCGAGCAGCGCCGCGACGGACGCGGAGCCCTCGCCGATCCACCGGCCGAGCTCGGCGAGCAGCTCGACGGCCAGCGGGTCGCCCTCCTGGGCGGCCTGGGTGACGTGCGGGCCGGTCAGCGCGTCGGCGTCGCCGCCGGCGAGCTCCAGCAGGCGGGAGCCGCGGGCCGGCTCGGTGATGAGCGCCGACTGCGCGTCGCGCACCAGGGCGCTGCCCGAGGCGTACTGCTCCCAGCAGCCCTCGTGGCCGCAGCCGCAGTAGTGGCCGCCGGGCACGACGCGCATGTGGCCGACCTCGGCCGCGACGCCCCAGGCGCCGAGCACGAGCTCGCCGTTGACGACGATCGCGCCGCCCAGCCCGGTGCCGATCGTGAGCAGCAGCATGTCCTGCTCGTCGCGCGCGGCGCCGAACCGGAACTCGGCCCAGCCGGCGGCGTTGGCGTCGTTCGCCACGACGATCCGCACGTCGTCGCCGAGCTCCTTGGCGACGATGTCGCGCAGCGGGTGCTCGCGCCACGGCAGGTTCGGGGTGAACAGCACGGTCGCCTGGTCGGTGCCGATGAACCCGGGGGCGGCGAGGCCGATGGCGCCGATCTCGTGGGCCGCGGCGAGCTCCTGGCACGCCTCGATGACGCCCCGGTCGACGCTCGCGGAGTCGCGGGGGTCGGTGTCGCGACGGGTCTTCGCGATGATCCGGCCGTCCTCGTCGACCACACCGGCGGCGATCTTCGTCCCGCCGATGTCCACACCGATGGCGTGCATGCTTCCCTGCTTCCGCGTGAGATCTCTGCGTGTCGCACCCGCGAGGGCCGCCGGGAGCCGGGACGCTGCACCGGTGCCGCGGCGGCGACACTGCGCGCGTGCGCCCCCACGCTAGCGTGCTGGGCGCGGTTCTCTGCACACGCTCCCAGCGCGCGGGCCCTACGCCGGGGCGCCGCGTCCCGCGCCACCCGGTCGGGCGACGTGTCGGGTGCCCGTCACCGGGACGAAAGTCCCTTATGCTGCGGACACCCTTCCGACGCCTGACAACGGAGCCAGCCATGGAGGAGTTCAGCACGCCCCTGCTCGTCGAGGCAGGACCGCGGGAGAACCTGCTCGACCTGCTCGCCGCGCGGGTGGCCGAGACGGGCGACGGCCCGCTGATGGAGTACAAGACCCCCGGGACGACGACGTGGCGCACCGTGAGCGCCGCGCAGTTCGACCGGCGGGTCCGCGACGTCGCCCGCGGGTTCGTCGCGCGCGGCGTCCGCCCGGGCGACCGGGTCGGGATCATGTCCCGCACCCGGTACGAGTGGACGGTGCTCGACTGGGCGCTGTGGAGCGCGGGTGCCGTGCCGGTGCCGGTCTACGAGACCTCGTCGGCCGAGCAGGTGCACTGGATCCTCACCGACGCGGCGGTGACGCTGCTGGTGGTCGAGACCGCCGGGCACGCCGCGACCGTCGCCGAGGTGCGGCCGGAGGCGCCGCTGCTGCAGGACGTGCTCGTGCTCGACGGCGGCGCGCTCGACGCGCTGGCCGCCGAGGGCGCGACGGTCCCGGACGCGGAGGTCGACCGGCTGCGCCGGCACGCCGGCCGGGACGACGTCGCGACGATCATCTACACATCGGGCACGACCGGGCGGCCCAAGGGCGTCGAGCTCACGCACGGCAACTTCGCGGTGCTCGCCCGCAACGCCGTCGAGGGGCTGCACGAGGTCGTGTCGACCCCCGGCGCCCGGACGCTGCTGTTCATGCCGCTGGCGCACGTGTTCGCCCGGTTCGTCGAGGTGCTGTGCATGCCCGCCGGCGCCGTCCTGGGCCACACCCCGGACACCAAGCAGCTGCTGCAGGACCTCGGCGAGTTCCGGCCGACGTTCATCCTGTCCGTGCCGCGCGTGTTCGAGAAGGTCTACAACTCGGCGGAGCAGAAGGCCGCGGCGGGCGGGAAGCTGAAGATCTTCCAGTGGGCGGCGCGGACCGCGATCGCCTACTCCCGGTCGCTGGACGCCGGCGGGCCGCCGCTCGGCCTGCGGCTGCAGCGGGCGGTCGCCGACCGGCTGGTGTTCCACAAGCTCCGGGACGCCATGGGCGGGCAGATCGAGTGGGCGATCTCCGGCGGCGCGCCCCTCGGTGAGCGGCTCGGGCACTTCTTCCGCGGGATCGGCGTGCGGGTGCTCGAGGGCTACGGCCTCACCGAGACCACCGCGCCGGCCACCGTGAACATGCCCGGCAAGACGCGGATCGGCACCGTCGGCCCGCCGCTGCCGGGCACGTCGGTCCGGATCGCCGCCGACGGCGAGGTCGAGGTGCGCGGGCACCAGGTGTTCGACCGGTACCACGGCAACCCCGTCGCGACCGCCGAGGCGTTCGACGACGGCTGGTTCCGCACCGGCGACCTCGGGTCCCTCGACGAGGACGGCTACCTGCGGATCACCGGCCGCAAGAAGGAGATCATCGTCACCGCCGGCGGCAAGAACGTCGCCCCCGCGGTGCTCGAGGACCGGCTGCGCGCGCACCCGCTGATCAGCCAGGTGATCGTCGTCGGCGACGGGCGGCCGTACATCGGCGCGCTGGTCACCCTCGACGCCGAGGGGCTCCCGGGCTGGTGCACGGCGCACGGGCTGCCCGAGCTGTCCGTCGCCGAGGCGGCGGTGCACCCGGACGTGCTGGCCTCGATCGACGAGGGCGTGGAGCGGGCCAACAAGGCCGTCTCCCGCGCGGAGTCGATCCGGCGGTACCGGATCCTCGACCGGGACCTGACGATCGCGGGCGGGTACCTGACGCCGAAGCTCAGCGTGCGGCGGACGCACGTGCTGAAGGACTTCGCGACGGACGTCGAGGCCATCTACGCCGGGGAGCACGCGGGCTGACCCGGGCGGCCGGCGAGCTCGCCGCCCGCGCGCGGGCTCGCCGGTTCCGCAGCCGGCCGGGCCGCGCGACCGGCGGGCTCGTCCGCGGGCGTGCCCCGTCAGACCCGGCCGAGGCGGGCCAGCAGCGTGGCCGACGGCAGCACGCGCGCGCCCGCGGCCTCGAGGTCCGCGCCGAGCGCGCGGTCGCTGGTCACCGCCACGACCACGCGGCCGGGCGGCTCGGCCCGCACCAGACGGCGGATCAGGTCGTCGGCGATCTCCCCCTGGGAGAACAGCACGCGCACGCCGCGGGGCCCGTTCGGGGCGCGGGTGCCCAGGTCGGCGTCGCGGCCGTCGAAGCAGCACGTCACCTCGGCGCCCGTCCGACCGGCGACGGTGGCCAGCCGCTCGGTCAGCCGGCGGCGCTGCTCGGCGAGCGACTGGTCCGGCCACGCGAGCTTCGAGACGTTGTACCCGTCGACGACCAGGTGCGCGCGCGGCATCGCCAGCAGGTCGTCGAGCAGCGCGGGGTCGTCGGCGAACCGGCCGCGGGAGGTGGGCCGGGCAGCGGGCCCCGCCGGGCCGGGGGTCGGCGGCGCGACGAGGTCGGCGGGCATCCGGGTGGCCGGCGGCAGCGCGAGCTCCTCGCGGAGCGCCGAGCCGGCCTCGACGAGCGTGTCGAGCAGCAGCCTGACCCGCACCTGGGCGAGCTCGCGGAGCGCGGCGGCGTCCTCGCGGGCGACCCGGGCGAGGTCCTCCGCGCGGCGGCGGTCGTCGTCGGCGGACGCGCGCACCTTCGCCGTCTCGGCGTGCACGCGCTCGGCGGCCGCGGCGACCTCGGCGGCGTGCTCGGCCGCGCGGCGGGCCTCCGACCGCGAGCGGTCGGCGTCGGAGCGCAGGCGGCGCAGCTCCCGACGCAGGGCCACCAGCTCGGCCTCGGCCGCGTCGGCGCGCTCGGTCTCGGCGGTCAGGCGGGCGGCGAGGCGGCGGAGCTCGGCCTCGGCGCGGTGCGCCCGGTGGGCGGGGTCGGCGTCAGGCCGCGCGGGGGCCTCGGCGCCGGCCGGGGGCGTCGTGACGGCGGACACGCGCGCCTGCCAGCCGTCCGGGCGCAGCAGCACGGCACCGACGGCCAGGTCCAGCCGGTCGGCGTCCTCCCCGGCCGCGGGCGGGTCGGCGAGCAGGTCCGCCGCCAGCCCCGGGTGGGCGTGCGACCACGCGCGCGCCACGCGGGCCCGGAACGCGTCGTCGCGCTCGACGGCGAGCCACAGCGGGCCCGCGCCGGCCGAGACCCGGCGGCGCGGGGCGAACCGGCGCACCGCGGCCAGGGAGGCCGGCACCGCGCCCGGGTCGAGCGCGCCGAGCACCTCCGCCGCGAGCGGCAGGACGGCGGCGCGCACGGCGTCGGGCACGGGCTCGGGCATGCGCGTCACCCTACGGGGCCGCAGGTGGCGGGGGCGACGGGGTCCGGGGCGCGGGGCCAAGCGCCGGGGGTGGGCGGCCGTGTCGGGGCCGCGTCGGGCGGCACGAGAGGGTGGGCGTGTCGGAGGGCGCCGTTAGCGTGCGGCGCATGGTCCACCGGTCCCCCGTCCCGCCCCGCGTCGACCTCGCGGCGCCGCAGACCGGCCGGCCGGTGCAGGTCACGCTCGACGAGATCGGCACCCCGCTGCACGAGGTCACGTTCGTCGTCGTCGACCTCGAGACCACCGGCGCGGCGCCGGGGTCGTCCGCGATCACCGAGGTCGGCGCCGTGAAGGTCCGCGGCGGCGAGGTGCTGGGCGAGTTCCAGACCCTGGTCGACCCGGGCGGCCCGGTGCCCGCGCAGATCCAGGTGCTCACCGGGATCACCACGGCGATGGTCATCGGCGCGCCGAGGATCGCCGAGGTGCTGCCGTCGTTCCTCGAGTTCGCACGCGGGTCCGTCCTCGTCGCGCACAACGCACCGTTCGACGTCGGGTTCCTCAAGGCCGCCGCCGCGGAGACGGGGCACGCCTGGCCCGGGTTCGCGGTCGTCGACACCGTGCGGCTCGCGCGCCGGGTCGTCACGCGCGACGAGGCGCCGAACCACAAGCTCAGCACCCTCGCCGGCCTGTTCCACGCCTCGACGACCCCCGAGCACCGGGCGCTGGCCGACGCCCGCGCCACCGTCGACGTGCTGCACGCGCTGCTGAGCCGGCTGGCCCCGCTCGGCATCACCCACCTCGAGGACCTCGCCACGGCCGCCGACCCCGTGCCGGCCGACGTGCGGCGCAAGCGCACCCTCGCCGACGGGCTGCCGGACCTGCCGGGCGTCTACCTGTTCCGCGGCCCGAAGGACGAGGTGCTGTACGTCGGCACGTCGACCTCGCTCCGCAAGCGCGTGCGCTCGTACTTCACGGCGGCCGAGAAGCGGTCCCGGATGCGCGAGATGGTGCGCGTCGCGCAGGCCGTCACCCCGGTCGTCTGCGCGACGCCGCTCGAGGCGCAGGTGCGCGAACTCCGGCTGATCGCCGAGCACAACCCGCGCTACAACCGGCGGTCCCGCTCCCCCGAGCGCATGCCGTGGGTGCGCCTCACGGCCGAGGCGTACCCCCGGCTGTCGATCGTGCGCGACGTCCGGGGCGACGCCACGCACATCGGGCCGTTCGCGTCGCAGTCGGCGGCGCAGTCCGCCGTCGAGGCGCTGCACGACGCGTTCGCGATCCGGCGGTGCACCGCGCGGCTCCCGCTCGTGCCCGCACCGGGGGCCAGCGCCTGCCACCTCGCCGAGATCGGCCGCTGCCCCGCGCCCTGCGTCCGCCCGGAGGCCGCCGAGGAGTACGCCCGCACCGTCAACGGCGTGCGCGGCGCGATGCTCGCCGACCCGGCCGCGGTCGTCGGGGCGCACACCGCCCGGATCGACGCGCTCGTCGGGCAGGAGCGGTTCGAGGAGGCCGTCACCGTGCGCGACCGGCTCGCGGCGTTCCTGCGCGGCTCCGCGCGGTCGCAGCGGCTCGCCCCGCTCGCCACCTGCGCCGAGCTCGTCGCGGCGCGGCGCACCGACACCGGCGGCTGGGAGGTCGTGCTCGTCCGGCACGGGCGGCTCGCCGGGACCGCGCTCGTGCCGCGCGGCAGCGACCCGATGGCGGCCGTCGAGTCGCTGCGCGTCACCGGCGAGCACGTCCCGCCGCCCGTCGCGCCCGCGCCCGCCGGGCACCCGGAGGAGGCGGACCTCGTGCTCGCGTGGCTCGGCCGGCCCGGCGTGCGGATCGTCGGCGTCAGCGAGCCGTGGGCGTACCCGGTGCGCTCCGCGCAGGCGCGGACCGACCCGGCGGACGCCGTCGCCGCCGGCCGCGCCGCGGCGGAGGCGCTCGGCGAGGCCGTGGACGCCGTCGACGGCGCGGGGGCCGGCGTGGCGGGCGACGAGGCGCGGGCGGAGCGCGACGCGCGGTTCGCGGCGGAGGCGGCGCGCGCGGGGGCCGGGTTCGGGCTCGGCGGGGCGTCGGGCCTGGGCGGGACGCCGGGGCTCGGCGGGGCGGCGTCGGGGCCGGGCAGGACGCCGGAGCGGGACGGGATGCCGTCAGGGCTGGGCAGGACGCCGGAGCTGGACGGGATGCCGGGGCAGGCCGCCGCGCCCGGTGCGGGCGCCACGCACCGGACCGGCGACCTCGGCGGCGCCGGGGTCGGGCTCGCCGGGCTGCCCGGCCTGCGCCGCGCGTCCGAGCTGGCCGGGCCGACCTCCCGCGCCGACGACGCCGCCGGGCCCGAGGACCCCGCCGCGGGGGCCGCCGGCGCGGCATGATGGCGTCATGCTGACCGCCATCGTGCACATCGACACCGAGGCCGACCGGATCCCCGAGGCCGCCGCCGCGATCGCCAACATCCCGGGCGTGAGCGAGGTCTACTCCGTCACCGGAGGCGTCGACCTCATCGCCATGGTGCGCGTGCGCGAGCACGAGGAGCTCGCCGACATCATCGCCGACAAGGTCAGCAAGGTGGACGGCGTCGTCCGCACGCAGACGTTCATCGCGTTCCGCACGTACTCGCAGCACGACCTCGAGCAGGCCTTCGCCCTCGGCATCGAGGACTGACCCGCCGCCGGCGCGGTGCCGCGCGCGGCGCGGCGCGGCGCGTTCGCGCACCGAGGGGGCACTGGACGCGTCGAGTGGGCATCCCGTGGTTGCCCACTCGACGCGTCCGATGCCCAGTGGGCGCTGCACGTCGCACGCGCGCCGGTCGCCGCGCCGGGCGTGGGGCCTCGCGCGGGCGCCCGCCGCGCCGAACGAGCACCCGACACGTCGAGCGAGCATCCACGGGGTACTCGCTCGACGTGTCGCGTACTCGTTGGCGGTCGGGAGCGCTCGCCCGCGGTCGGGCGCGTCGCGGCGCGCGACCGCGGGGGCCACGCTGCTCGCGGCGCCGAGACCCACTGATTCGATCGAGACGCGCGCACCCGGACGTGCGTCTCGACCGAATCAGTGGGTCTCGGCGACCTCGTGCCGGGCGACCACGCGCGCGTCGCGAGCGGGCGACCGCCACGTCGATCGAGGGTCCAGCGGATGCTCTCTCGACGTGTCGGTTGCCCAGCCGGCGCGGTGCCCAGGCGCCGCGACGCCACGGGACCGCCCCCGCGCGTCAGGCCGAGGCCGCCGCCCAACGCTCCAGCACGCCCGCGGCCGCGCCCGAGTCCACCGCCGTCGCCGCGTGCGACAGCCCGGCCCGCAGCCGCGCCACGAGGTCGCCCCCGGACGCCCCGGTCCCGGGCAGGCTGCCGTCGGCCACCAGCGCCGCCGCGGCGTTCAGCAGCACGGTCTCCCGCGACGCCACCGCCTCGCCCGCCAGCACGTCCCGCGCCACGCCCGCGTTGAACGCCGCGTCCGCGCCGCGCAGGTCCGCGACCGTCACCGGCGCGAGCCCGAGGTCCGCGACCGGGTCGAGCACGTGCTCGGTCACCGACCCGCCCTCGACGTGCCACACGTGCGAGGTCCCGGTCGGCGCGAGCTCGTCCAGCCCGTCGTCGCCCCGGAACACCAGCGCGTCGGTCCCGCGCCGGCCCAGCACCCCCGCCACGAGACCCGCCATCCGCGCGTCCGCCACGCCGATCGCGGCCGCGGCCGGCTGCGCCGGGTTGGTCAGCGGGCCGAGGAAGTTGAACACCGTCTTGATGCCGAGCTCGCGGCGCGCGACCGCCACGTGCCGCATCGCCGGGTGGAAGGTCAGGGCGAAGCAGAACGTGATGCCGACCTCGGACGCGAGCTGCGCGACGCGCTCGGGGGTCTGGTCGAGCCGGATGCCGAGCGCCTCGAGCACGTCCGCCGACCCCGAGGACGACGACGCGGCCCGGTTGCCGTGCTTGACGACCCGCACGCCCGTGCCGGCCACGACGACCGACGCCATCGTCGACACGTTGACGGTGTGCGCGCGGTCGCCGCCGGTGCCCACGATGTCGACGGCCCGCCCGGGCACCTCGAACCGCAGGGCGTGCGCCAGCATCGTGTCGGCCAGCGCGGTCAGCTCCGCGACCGTCTCCCCCTTGGCGCGCAGCGCGGTGAGGAAGCCGGCGACCCGGGCCGGCGACGCCGACCCGGACATGATCTCGTCCATCGCCCAGGCGGTCTGGGCCTCGCTCAGGTCCTGCCGCTCGACCAGCGTGGTGAGCAGGTCGGACCAGGTGACGCCCTCGGTCATGCCGCGGGGGTCCGCGCGAGCAGGCCGGCGACGGCGTCGTGCAGCTCGACCGGGTCGAGGGGCTGCGACACCACGGCGTCGGCGTCGGACCAGGCGGCGAGCCACGCGTCCTGCGGGCGGCCGGTCAGCACGAGCACGGGCGGGCAGCGGAACACCTCGTCCTTGACCTGGCGCGCGAGCGCCATGCCGCCGACCTTGGCCGCCTCGCCGTCGAGCACCAGCAGGTCGTACGTCCCGGTCCCGGCCTGCTCCAGCGCGGCCGCCGGCGTGGCGACCTCGGCCCACCGGATGTCCGGCTCGCCGCGGCCGAGCCGCCGGCCCACGCCGAGCCGCACCTGCGCGCGCGTGTCGACGTCGTCGCTGTAGAGCAGGATCCGCGGGCCCTCGGCGGGGGCGGCGGCGGGCGTGGCGTCAGCGGCCATGATGGTCCTTCGCTCGGGCGGGGGGACGTGTCGCGCGCGTCCCTGCCCTGCATCTTGGCACGACGCCCGACACGCCGGTCGCGACGCCCCGACCAGCCCGCGAACCCGCGGAACGAGGTGACGATGTGACAGAAACCTCGGCGACGCCCGGGGACCTAGGACCCACGCGCGGTCGTCATAAGCCATACTGACAGGCGTGACGACCGCAACGGCTGCCCCCGCCTCCGCTCCCCACGTGAGCGTCAACCGACCGAACCCCGTGTCGGTCGGGACGATCGTGTGGCTGGCCTCGGAGCTCATGTTCTTCGCGGGCCTCTTCGCCATGTACTTCACCCTCCGCGCGACGGTGCCGGAGGAGTGGGCGGTCCAGACGGAGAAGCTGAACATCACGTTCGCCGCGGTGAACACGACGATCCTGCTGCTGTCGTCCGTCACGTGCCAGATGGGCGTGTGGGCCGCCGAGCGGTTCCAGCCCGTGCGCTCCGGCTCGCTGCTCAACGTCCGCGGCTGGGGCATGAACGAGTGGATGACGCTCACCTACGTGATGGGCGCGATCTTCATCGGCGGTCAGGTCTTCGAGTACGCCGAGCTCGTGCACGAGGGCCTCACCATCTCCTCCAGCCCGTACGGCTCGGTGTTCTACCTGACCACCGGCTTCCACGGCCTGCACGTGGTCGGCGGCCTCATCGCCTTCCTGTTCCTGCTGGGCCGCTCGTTCACCGCGAAGCGGTTCGGCCACCACGAGGCGACCACCGCCATCGTGACGTCCTACTACTGGCACTTCGTCGACGTGGTGTGGATCGCGCTGTTCGCGACCATCTACCTCATCAAGTGACCAGCCGACCAGAAGCCCCCGAGCTCCCCCGTCACATCCCCCGAACGCCCGAGACGAGGATCCATCCGTGAAGGCACTCGCCGCCCGCAGGCACCACCGGTCAGCGCCGGTCGTGCTGCTCCTGCTGGCGCTGCTGCTGACCGGTGCGGTGTACGCGATCGCCCAGCCCGCCAGCGCCGACGCGGCGCAGGCAGCGGCCAGCGAGAGCGACATCGCCGCCGGCCAGAAGCTGTTCCAGGCCAACTGCGCCACCTGCCACGGCCCTGACGCCGAGGGCCGCGAGGCCGTCGACGGCGGCGCCGGCGGCCCCTCCCTCATCGGCGTGGGCGCCGCCGCGGTCGACTTCCAGGTCGGCACCGGCCGCATGCCCGCGCAGATGAACGGCGCGCAGATCCAGGCCAAGCCGGTCCAGTTCGACGACGAGCAGATCGCGCAGCTCGCGGCCTACGTCGCCTCCCTCGGCGCCGGCCCGGCGATCCCGACGGAGGACCAGGTCGACCCGGAGCAGGGCGACGCGGCGAACGGCATGGCCCTGTTCCGCACGAACTGCGCCATGTGCCACAACGCGGTCGGCGCCGGTGGCGCGCTGTCCCAGGGCAAGTGGGCGCCCGCGCTGGACGACACCACCCCCACGCACATCTACGAGGCGATGCTGACCGGCCCGCAGTCCATGCCGGTGTTCAACGACGCCAACATCACCCCGGACGAGAAGCGCGACATCATCGCCTACCTCGACGACCAGCGGGAGGGTTCGCCCGGCGGCCTCTCGCTCGGTTCGCTCGGCCCCGTCAGCGAGGGCCTGTGGGCCTGGGTGGTCGGCATCGGCCTGCTGATCGGCGCCTCGGTCTGGATCGGAGCCAAGTCCTCGTGAGCACGCACCACGACCCCTCGACGGACCTGACGACCCGCGACGGCGCCCCGCTGCCGGAGCGGTTCGAGGACCCGGGCCTGCACGAGCACCGCGCCCGCGTCGGCGACAGCGACCCGAAGGCGCAGAAGCGCGCCGAGCGGCAGGTCGTCGTCCTGTTCGCCATCTCGATCCTCGGCTCCATCGGCGCCGTCGTCGCGTACGCCCTGGTCCCCCCGGGCGAGACGGTCGGCAGCATGCGGATGTCGAACCTCCTGCTCGGCCTGGCCCTGTTCCTCGGCCTCGCCGGCATCGGCCTCGCCGCCGTGCACTGGGCCAAGGCGCTCATGAACGACCACGAGCGCGCGGAGGACCGCCACCCCACGGCGACGTCCGAGCCCGTCCGCGTCAAGGCCGTCGAGGCCCTGCGCGAGGGCGTCAAGGACTCGTCCATCGGCCGCCGCGGCGTGCTGAAGGGCGCGATGGTCACCTCGCTCGCGCTGTTCCCGCTGGGCATCGCGGTGCCGCTGGTCGGCAACCTCGGCGGCGACTGGGACGTCTCGGCGTCCAAGCGCACGCTGTGGCGCCGCGGCGTCCGCCTGACGATCGACCCGTCCGGCCGCCCGATCAAGGCGTCCGACGTCACCATCGGCTCCGCGTTCCACGTCATCCCCGAGAACCTCGAGGAGGCCGAGCACCCGCTGGACGAGAAGGCCAAGGCCGTCGTCCTCATGGTGCGCATGGACCCGCGGGACCTGAAGTCCGAGCAGGGCGAGGGCTGGAGCTACGACGGCATCGTCGCGTTCTCCAAGATCTGCACCCACGTCGGGTGCCCCGTCGCCCTCTACGAGCAGCAGACGCACCACATCCTGTGCCCGTGCCACCAGTCGACCTTCGACGCGTCCGACAGCGCCAAGGTGGTCTTCGGCCCCGCGCACCGCCCGCTGCCCCAGCTGCCGATCACCGTCGACGACGAGGGCTACCTCGTCGCCCAGGACGGCTTCGACACCCCCATCGGCCCGTCCTTCTGGGAGCGCCTCACGTGAGCACCGTCGACTCTCCCCCGGCCCCGGCCTCGCGCACCACGCGCGCGGCCGCGGCGACCGCGGACTACCTGGACCAGCGCACCGGTGTCGGCAACGCCGTCAAGGAGTTCGCGCGCAAGATCTTCCCCGACCACTGGTCGTTCCTGCTCGGTGAGATCGCGCTCTACTCGTTCGTGGTGCTGCTGATCTCCGGCACGTTCCTCACGATGTTCTTCGTGCCCTCGATGACCGAGGTGCACTACCACGGCCCCTGGGCCGCCATGGACGGCGTGCAGATGTCCGAGGCGTTCGCCTCGACCCTGCGCCTGTCGTTCGAGGTCCGCGGCGGCCTGCTCATGCGGCAGATCCACCACTGGGCCGCGCTCATCTTCATGGCGTCGATCGTCACGCACATGATGCGCGTGTTCTTCACCGGCGCGTTCCGCAAGCCCCGCGAGCTCAACTGGCTCGTCGGCTTCACGCTGATGATCCTCGGCCTGCTGGCCGGCTTCTCCGGCTACTCGCTCCCCGACGACGTGCTGTCCGGCAACGGCCTGCGCATCGCCGACGGCGTGGCCCGCGCGATCCCGATCGCCGGCTCGTACATCTCGTTCGGCCTGTTCGGCGGCGAGTTCCCCGGCATGGAGCTGATCCCCCGCCTGTTCACGGTGCACATCCTGCTGATCCCGGCGCTCATCCTGGCGCTGATCGGCCTGCACCTGCTCATGGTCGTGCTGCACAAGCACACGCAGTACCCGGGCTCGGGCCGCACCGACAAGAACGTCGTCGGCTACCCGCTGTTCCCCGTGTACGTCGCGAAGGCCGGCGGCTTCTTCTTCGTGGTGTTCGCGGTCATCGCCCTCATGGCGGCGACCATGACCATCAACCCGGTGTGGAACTACGGCCCGTTCGACCCGGGCGTGGTCGGCGCCGGCGCGCAGCCCGACTGGTACATGCTGTTCCTCGAGGGCGGCCTGCGGCTCATGCCGGGCTGGGAGTTCGTGATCGGGCAGTACACGATCTCGATGAACATCCTGATCCCCGGCGTGATCATCCCGGGCCTGCTGTTCACCGTGCTCGCGCTGTGGCCGTTCATCGAGGCCGCCGCGACCGGCGACAAGCGCGAGCACCACGTGCTCGACCGCCCGCGCAACGCGCCGTTCCGGACCGCGTTCGGCGTCGCCTACCTGACGTCGTTCTCGATCCTCGTCCTGGCCGGGTCGAACGACCTCATCGCCACGCACTTCCACCTGTCGATCAACGACATCACGTGGACGTTCCGGGTGCTGTTCTTCGTGGCCCCGCCGCTGGCGTTCTGGATCACCAAGCGCATCTGCCTCTCGCTGCAGCGCAAGGACCGCGAGCTGGTCCTGCACGGCCACGAGACGGGCCGGATCGTGCGGTTCGCGTCGGGCGAGTACATCGAGGTGCACAAGCCCCTCGACGCCCACGAGCGCTGGCTGCGCGTGCAGCACGAGCCGCGGCGCCCGATCGAGATCGAGCCGGCCGAGGACTCGCGCGGCGTGCGCCGCAAGGGCTACCGGCTCGACGCGGCCAAGCGCCGGCTGTCGAAGCTCTTCTACGAGGACCGGGTCGAGCCCGTCACCCCGGCCGAGCTGGTCGCCGCGCAGTCGCACGGCAGCCACGACGCCCTCCCTCTCGCGCCCGAGGAGCACCGCGAGGAGCTGACCGCCGGCGCGTCCGGCAGCCGGCACCTCGCCCCCGAGCCCGAGGACACCGAGGGCACCCAGCGCCACTGAAACCAGGCGCTGACCTGGGGAATCATCCCGTCGACCCGGTCGTTGCACCGGGTGGGCGAGGCGAAACCCTCCTGGACGACCCCGCCCGGGTCGCACCGGCACCACGCCGGAGCGGCCCGGGCGTCGTCGTCCCCGGGGGCCCGCCCCGCCGGTCGTCCCCTCCCCCGCCGCCCGCGGCCCGGGAGGCCGGGACCCGTCCCGGCGTGGTACGACAGAGGAGGTGCGTCCGTCCCCGGGGCGGGGCGCGCCTGCTGCGAAGAGGCCGTCGCGGCGACCCCGCCGCGACCTGAGCTCAGAGAGGCACTGATGGCTGACTACACCCTTCCGGACCTGCCCTACGACTACGCGGCGCTCGAGCCGCACATCTCCGGCCGCATCATGGAGCTGCACCACGACAAGCACCACGCGACGTACGTGGCCGGCGCCAACACGACGCTGGAGAAGCTGGCGGCGGCCCGGGAGTCCGGCGACTTCGACGCCGTGGCGGGTCTGGAGAAGACCCTCGCCTTCAACCTCGGCGGCCACGTGAACCACTCGGTGTTCTGGGCCAACCTCTCCCCGGACGGCGGCGACAAGCCGGTCGGCGAGCTGGCCGCGGCGATCGACGAGTTCTTCGGCTCGTTCGACAAGTTCCAGGCGCACTTCACCGCCAACGCGACGACGATCATGGGCTCCGGCTGGTCGATCCTGGCCTGGGACTCGATCGGCCAGAAGCTCGTCATCGTGCAGCTGTACGACCAGCAGGGCAACATCCCCGTCGGCATCGTGCCGATCGTCATGCTCGACATGTGGGAGCACGCGTTCTACCTCGACTACGTCAACGTCAAGGCGGACTACGTCAAGGCGTGGTGGAACATCGTCAACTGGGCGGACGCCGGCGAGCGCTTCACCCGCGCGCGCACGCAGACCGCGGGTCTGATCGTCCCGTCGCTCTGAGCGCCGTCTGACGGCTGCGAGAGGCCGGCCCGCCCTTCGGGGGCGGGCCGGCCTCTTCCATCCCCTCAGCGGGCCGTGCACGGCCGCGTGGCGGCGCGCGTCCGTGCCCGGGACGGTCGGGCACCGGCACGCCGAGGTAGGGCCTCCACGCCGAGGTAGGGCCGCAGGGGGACCTACCTCGGCGAGACGGCCCTATCTCGGCGAGACGGCCCTATCTCGGCGAGACGGGCGGGTCACGTGCGTCCCGCTCCTCCGGGGAACGGCGACGGGCCGGGCACCCCGTGGGGTACCCGGCCCGTCGTGCCGTGCGGTGCGGTGCGTCAGTGCGCGTGCTGGCCGCGGGAGAACTCGAAGATCCAGCCGACCAGGCCGATGATGCCGAGCGCGACGCCGACGTACAGCAGCCACCAGCCGATGGCCATGCCGAGGAACGCCAGCGCGCCGGCGAAGGCGATCGTGATGGGCCACCAGCTCCAGGGGCTGAACACGCCCTGGTCGCCGGCACCCTCCGCGATGAGCGCCTCCGGGTCGTCCTCCGGGCGGGCGTCGATGCGGCGGGAGAGCAGCAGCAGGTAGCCGCCGATCATGCCGACCAGGCCTCCGACCAGGGGGATGCCCACGGTGCCGACGGGCTCGCCGTCGCTCCACCAGGCGTACACCAGGCCGATCGGGACGAAGAACAGCACCCCGCCCAGGAAGAGCCAGGGCTCGACCTTCATGGCGTGCTTGGGACGGACGCCGCTGCCGGTCTCCGACGGGCGCGCGCCGGGCTCGTTGAGGCTGGTCACTTGTCGCGGCCCTCCTGGTCGTCGGTGTCACGCGGGCGGTCGTCCACGATGGTGGCCGAGGACTGCTCCTCCTGGCCGCCGCCGTTCTCGACCCGGTCGCGGGCCACGCCCTGCTCGCCGGTCCGCTCGGACTCCCAGTCGAAGAAGCCGGGCTCGGGCTCGACGTGGTCCATGGCCGCGACCTCGGGGTGGTGCAGGTCGAACGCGGGGCGCTCCGACCGGATGCGCGGCAGCGACGTGAAGTTGTGCCGCGGCGGCGGGCAGGAGGTCGCCCACTCCAGCGACTGGCCGTAGCCCCACGGGTCGTCGACCGTGACCTTGGGCGCGTTGCGCCAGGTGATGTAGACGTTCCACAGGAAGGGCAGGGTCGAGATCGCGAGGATCATCGAGCCGATCGTGGAGAGCTGGTTCATCCAGGTGAACCCGTCCTCCGGCGAGTAGTCCGCGTACCGGCGCGGCATGCCGACCACGCCCAGCCAGTGCTGGATGAGGAACGTCATGTGGAAGCCGACGAACAGCAGCCAGAAGTGCAGCTTGCCGAGGCGCTCGTTGAGCATGCGGCCGGTGAACTTCGGCCACCAGTAGTACATGCCGCCGAACATCATGAACACGACCGTGCCGAACACCACGTAGTGGAAGTGCGCGACCACGAAGTACGTGTCGGAGACGTGGAAGTCGAGGGCCGGGCTGGACAGGATGATGCCCGTCAGGCCGCCGAACAGGAACGTCGTCAGGAAGCCGATCGTCCAGAGCATCGGCGTCTCGAACGTGAGCTTGCCGCGCCACATCGTGCCGATCCAGTTGAAGAACTTCACGCCGGTCGGGACCGCGATGAGCATCGTCATCAGCGCGAAGAACGGCAGCAGGACGGCGCCGGTGACGTACATGTGGTGCGCCCACACGGTGACGGACAGGGCCGCGATCGCGATCGTCGCGTAGACGAGGCCCTTGTAGCCGAACACCGGCTTGCGGCTGAACACCGGGAGGATCTCGGTCGCGATGCCGAAGAACGGCAGGGCGATGATGTAGACCTCGGGGTGGCCGAAGAACCAGAACAGGTGCTGCCAGAGGATGGCGCCGCCGTTCTCCGGGTTGAACACCTGCGCGCCGAGCCGGCGGTCGGCGCCGAGCGCGAACAGCGCGGCGGCCAGCGGCGGGAACGCCATCAGCACCAGCAGGCTGGTGACGAGCGTGTTCCAGGTGAAGATCGGCATCCGGAACATCGTCATGCCGGGCGCCCGCATCGTGACGATCGTCGTGATGAAGTTGACCGCACCGAGGATCGTGCCGAAACCGGTCAGCGCGAGGCCGAAGACCCAGAGGTCGCCGCCCGCTCCCGGCGAGTACACGGAGTTCGACAGCGGGGCGTACGCGAACCAGCCGAACGACGCCGCGCCCTGCGGGGTCAGGAACCCGCCCGCGGCGATGAGGCCGCCGAACAGGTACAGCCAGTACGAGAAGGCGTTGAGCCGCGGGAACGCGACGTCGGGGGCGCCGATCTGCAGCGGCATGATGATGTTCGCGAAGGCCGCGAACAGCGGCGTCGCGAACAGCAGCAGCATGATCGTGCCGTGCATCGTGAAGAGCTGGTTGTACTGCTCCTTGCTCTGCACGATCTGGATGCCGGGCTCGAACAGCTCGGCACGGATCAGCAGCGCCATGATGCCGCCGATCGCGAACCACACGAACGCGGTGATCAGGTACATGTAGCCGATCGTCTTGTGGTCGGTCGACGTGACCCACTTGACGATCGTGCGGCCCAGGGTCTGGCGGCGGGGGGCGAGCCCCGGCACGGCCTCGACGGTGGCGGCCATCAGTTCGCTCCCTCTTCGCCCTCGGCGTCCTCGGCACCGTCACCGGTGACGCGGACGTCCTGCAGGCGGCTGTAGTCGAGACCCAGCTGACCGTCCTGGCCGGCGTCCCGCAGGTCCTCGATGTGCGCGTCGTACTCGTCGCGCGACACGACCTTCACGTTGAACAGCATCGACGAGTGCTCCTCGCCGCAGAGCTCGGCGCACTTGCCGACGTACTCGCCCTCGACCTCCGGGACGACCTGGAACGTGTTGGTGCGCCCCGGGATCATGTCCTGCTTGTAGAGGAAGGCCGGCACCCAGAACGAGTGGATGACGTCGCGGGAGTCGAGCACGAACTCGACGCGCTCGCCCACGGGCAGGTACAGCGTCGGCTGGTCCGCGAGGACGCCGGTCGCGCCGACCTCCTGCGCGTGCTGGCCGGTGTCGTACACGTCGTCGTCGACGTAGTTGAAGTCCCAGCTCCACTGCTTGCCGATGACCTGGACGGTCATGTCGGGCTCGGCGGAGGTGTCCTGGATCTCGGTCATGTCGCGCGCCGTGTAGTAGAACAGCACGCCGACCATGATGATCGGCAGGATCACGTACATGATCTCCAGCGGCACGTGGTAGCGGAGCTGCACGGGGAGCTGGTCGTCGTCCTTGCGCTTCCGGTACACCGTGACGCACCAGAGGATCAGGCCCCAGGTCAGGATGCCGACCAGCAGGGCGGCCACCCAGGAGCCGACCCACAGGTCGGTGATCCGTCCGGTCTGGTTCGTGATCTCGTTGTCGGAGTCGCCGGGCATCCAGCCGCGCTGGGCCTCGGGCGAGCATCCGGCGAGCGCCAGGGCGACGGTCGTCGCGGCTCCCGCGACGGCCAGTCGGGTCCGCCAGGGGCGGCGGGGGGTCTGCGAGCGCACCGGGGGCCTTCCACGTCGGTCCCCGGCGTCCATGACACCGCAACGTGCGCCGTCCGACGGGGAAAGTCACTAGGACCTATGTCCTCGATCCCGTGCAGCGTAGCGCGCTGGTCGCCGTGCCGTGGTCTCAGAATCGCCCGCGGACGCCCGTTTGTGACGCAGTGTCAGATGGATCACGTCCCGGAGCGGGCTGTGCGCGTGCCGCGGGTCCGCGCGCCGGCGCCGCTACCGTGCCGGGGTGACCGACTCCCCCGCCGGCCCGCGCCGGGCCGCACCCGCCGCGCGCCGCGTCGTGCTCGACGCGGGCGGCCGCGCGCCCGTGCTGCCCGCCGCCCGCGAGGCGTTCCTCGCCGCCCTCGACGAGGGCTGGTCGGACCCGCGGCGGCTGCACACCGAGGGCCGCCGGGCCCGCGCGCTGCTCGACGGCGCGCGGGAGGCGGTGGCGGCGCTCGTCGGTGCCCGGACGGAGGAGGTCGACCTGGCGCCGTCGCGCACGGCGGCCCTGCACGGCGCGGTGCTGACCGTGGCCCGGGGGCGGCGGCGGGTCGGGTCGGTGCTGGTGGCGTCGGCCGTGGAGCGGCGTGCCGTGCTGGACGCGGGGGCGGCGCTCGGTGCCGGGGCCGCGGGTGCCGGGGCCGCGGCCGCGGGTGCCGGGACTCCGGGTCCCGGGGTCCCGGGCGCCGGACTCGTCGAGGTCGCCGTGGACCGCGACGGCCGGATCGACGTCGACGCGTTCGCGGAGGCCGTCGCGCGCCCGGGCGTGGCGCTGGCCGCGGTGCAGCACGCGAACGGCGAGGTCGGCACGCTGCAGCCCGTCGCCGCCGCGCTCGAGGCCGCCCGCGCCGCACAGGTCCCGCTGCTGGTCGACGCGGGGTCGTCGTTCGGGCACGCACCGGTCGGGCCGGAGTGGGACGTGCTCGCCCTCGACCCCGGCGACGTCGGCGCCCTCCCGGGGGTCGCCGTGCTCGTGACCCGGGCGGGGGTGCGCCGCTCCCCCGCCCCGCCGGCCGGCTCGGGGGACGACGACCGCTGGTTCCCCGGCGGCGTCTCCGTGCCGGCGGCGCTGGCCGCCGCCGTCGCGCTGCAGGCCGCCGCCGCGCGCGTCGCCACCGGGCCGGACCCGCGGCACGCGCTGGTCGACCGGCTGCGCGCGCGGGTCGCGGCGGAGGTGCCGGAGGTCGACGTCGCCGGGCCGGCCACCGGCCGGCTGCCGCACGTGCTGACGTTCTCCTGCCTCTACGTCGACGGGGAGGCCGTGGTCACGGCGCTCGACCGGGCGGGGTTCGCCGTGGCGTCGGGCTCCGCGTGCACGTCGGCCACCGAGGAGCCGAGCCACGTGCTCGCCGCCATGGGCGCGCTGACGCAGGGCAACGTCCGGCTGTCGCTCCCGCTCGGCACCACGCCGGCGGACGTCGACCGGTTCGCCGACGCGCTCCCGGACGTGGTGGCGGCGATCCGGCGCGACGCGGGGCTGACGGAGTACTGACCGACTGCTGCCCGGCTGCTGCCCGGCTCCTGCCCGGCTGCTGTCGGGCGTCGGGTGGATCCACCGGGCGCGACCCGCCGGGCGTGTCGGGCCGGGTGGATCCACCCGGCCCTCCCGGGACCCGGCACGCACGAGGGCCCCGGACCGTGCGGTCCGGGGCCCTCGGGGCGTCAGGCGGGGCGGGTCAGCTGAACGAGCCGCCGCACGCGCAGGACGAGCCCGCGTTCGGGTTGTCGATCGTGAAGCCCTGCTTCTCGATGGTGTCCGCGAAGTCGATGGTCGCGCCCTCGAGGTAGGGGACGCTCATCCGGTCCACGACGACCTCGACGCCGTCGAAGTCGACCAGCGCGTCGCCGTCGAGCACGCGCTCGTCGAAGTAGAGCTGGTAGATGAGGCCCGAGCAGCCGCCCGGCTGCACCGCGATGCGCAGGCGCAGGTCGTCGCGCCCCTCCTGCTCGAGCAGGCTGCGCACCTTGCCGGCCGCGATGTCGGTGAGCTGGACGCCGTGCGTCGCGGTCTCGGTGGTCTCGCTCATGGTGTCTCCTGACGGTGTCTCGGATCGGTCGCGGGCGCGCACCCGTGCGTGCGCCGCGGGACGGTCACGTCGAGCACAACCGCGCTCCCGCGTGATCTGTTCCCAATGTACGCCCGCCCGCGCCCCCCGCAGCGGGACGCGCACAGGACCTGCACGGGCCGGCGGGTCAGCGGGACCAGGTGCGCGCGATCCGCGGGAGGCGGGCGCGCAGCGCGGCGGCCGGGTCGCGGCGCCAGGCGCCCTCGTCCTCGGGGCGCTCGACGACGCCGAACCCGGCCGCCAGCCCCGCCGCTCCCCAGTCCCGGCGCCCGGTGCGCAGGTGCGCGGCGACCGCCACGGCCGGCACCCCGAGCGGCAGCGCGGCCCGGGCCACCGCGCCCACGACGCCGTGCTCCAGCGCGGTGCCGTCGAGCACGGCGGTGCCCGTCAGCACGAGGTCGGCGTCCGCCGCCCGACCCGCGAGGTCGACCGCGTCCGCGACCCACGCCGCGCCGTCGACCAGCCGCGCGCCCAGCAGCCCGAGCGCGAACGCCGCGCCGCCGCCCGCGCCCGACCCCGGGGCGAGCGCCGCGCGCGACCCGGGCGCCCGCGCGCCGATGCCCGCGCCCGCCGACGCCGCGGGCCTCCCGGCCCTGCCGAGCGCACCCGACCCGGCCAGCAGGTCCCGGCGCCCGCCGTCGCCCGCCGAGGCCGCCGCCTCCCCCGCCGCCCGCACGAAGGCGGCGACGGCGCGCTCCGCCTCCTGCGCCGCCGCCGCGTCGACGCGCCCTGCCTCCGCGAGGTCCGCGGACACCCCGCCGAGCCCGAGCAGCGGCAGCTCGTGCGCGTGCAGCGCCACCAGGTCGCGCCCGCGCAGCGCCGCCCGCAGCTCCCCGACCGCCGCGAGGTCCGCCGCGGGCAGCCCG
Organism: Cellulomonas pakistanensis; assembly: GCF_016862755.1. Taxonomy (GTDB): domain Bacteria; phylum Actinomycetota; class Actinomycetes; order Actinomycetales; family Cellulomonadaceae; genus Cellulomonas; species Cellulomonas pakistanensis. The sequence goes on from NZ_BONO01000014.1 coordinate 29,348, forward strand.
GCGGCCGACGCCACGCCGCGCCCCGCGGCCCCCGGCGCCGCCCCGAGCGCCGCGAGCAGCCCGGCCCCGGCGTCGTGCGCCACGGTGCGCCGGCCGCCCAGCCCGACGACGACCCGCCCCGCGCCGGTGTCCAGCGCCGCGGCGAGCAGCGTCCCGAGCCCGGCGGACGTCGTGGCGGTCACCGGCACCGACCCGGGGTCGCCCGCGCCGAGCGCCAGCGCGCCGTCGACGTACGCGGTCCGCCCGCCGCCCGGCTCCGCCACGACCAGCACCGCCCCGGGCACGACGGCCCCGTGGGCGTCGGTCGTCGTCACGGACAGCAGCTCGCCGCCGCGCGCCGCCCGGACCGCGTCGACCAGGCCCGCCCCGCCGTCGGACAGCGGCAGCGGCGTCAGCTCGTCGCCCGGCGCGGCGTCGCGCCAGCCCGCCGTGAGCGCGGCGACGGCCTCGGCCGCGGTCAGCACCGGCCACGGGTCGGCTCCGGGAGCGACGGACGGGCCTGCCACCCCGCGCACGGCCGAGGCCGCCGCACCGGGTCCGTCCCCGGGGCGTGCGTCGAACCGGCCGGGGGCCACGAGCACGTGCACGGCGCGATCCTCGCACGCCCTCCCCGCCCCGACCGGGTGCCGGTCCTGGTCAGCGCCCCGGACCGCTGTGGGATGATCCTGCGCGTGACTCTCCTCGCCCCCGGGACCACGTTCGCCGAGCCCGCGTCGTCCGCGCTGCTGCTGCTCGGCCAGGGCCGCGACCTCGCGTCCGAGCGCGGCGTCGAGTGCGTCGGCGGCCTGCCCGCCGCGTCCGACCCCGACCTGGTGGAGCGCGCCCGCGCGGCCCGGGCCGCGCTCGGCGACCGCGCCTTCGTGCTCGGCCACCACTACCAGCGCGACGAGGTCATCGACTTCGCCGACGTCACCGGCGACTCGTTCAAGCTCGCGCGCGAGGCGGCGGCCCGCCCCGACGCCGAGTTCATCCTGTTCTGCGGCGTGCACTTCATGGCGGAGTCGGCCGACATCCTCACGTCGGACGCCCAGCAGGTCGTGCTGCCCGACATGGCGGCCGGCTGCTCGATGGCCGACATGGCGGCGATCGACCAGGTCGAGGACGCCTGGGACGTGCTGGTGGAGGCCGGGATCGCCGCGGACACCGTCCCGGTGACCTACATGAACTCGACGGCCGCCATCAAGGCGTTCACCGGCCGGCACGGCGGCACCGTCTGCACGTCGTCGAACGCCCACGTCGCGCTCCGCTGGGCGTTCGACCAGGTCGGCGGCGTCGACGGCACCGGCAAGGTGCTGTTCATGCCCGACCAGCACCTCGGCCGGAACACCGCGGTGCTCGCGCTCGGCATCCCGCTCGAGCAGTGCGTCGTGTTCGACCCCCGGAAGCCGAACGGCGGACTCACCGTCGCCGAGCTGCGCGACGCCCGGATGATCCTGTGGCGCGGGCACTGCTCGGTGCACGGCCGGTTCAGCGCGCAGAACCTCGTCGACGTCCGCGCGGCCGTCCCGGACGTCACGGTGCTGGTGCACCCGGAGTGCAAGCACGAGGTCGTCACCGGAGCCGACATGGTCGGGTCGACGGAGTACATCATCCAGGCCCTCGACGCGGCGCCCGCGGGCTCGGCGTGGGCCATCGGCACCGAGCTGAACCTGGTCCGCCGGCTCGCGGCCGCGCACCCGGACAAGCGGATCTCGTACCTCGACTCGACGGTCTGCTTCTGCTCGACCATGAACCGGATCGACCTGCCGCACCTGGTGTGGGCGATGGAGTCGCTCGTCGCCGGCCGGGTGCCGAACCGCATCGTCGTGGACGCCGACGACGCGCACTGGGCGCGGGTCGCGCTCGACCAGATGCTGGCGCTGCCGGGGTACTGACACCCTGGGGGTCGGGCCTGCCGTGTCGGGCGGGCCACCGCCGTCGGGAGGGGACGCTCGTGGGGACCGGGCTGCTGCGGGTGGGCATCGTCGTGTTCGACGACGCCGAGGAGCTCGACGTGGTCGGGCCGTACGACGTCCTCGCGTCCTGGGCGGCGCACTCCGCGCTGCGCCCCGAGGTGGTGACGTTCTCCGCCGACGGCTCGGGCGTGCGGTGCGCCAAGGGTCTGCGGCTGGTGCCGGACGCGTCCCGGGACGACGTCGGGCCGCTGCACGTGATCGTGCACCCCGGCGGCCGCGGCACCCGCGCGCTCGCGCGGGACCCCGAGCACCTGGCGTGGGTGCGCGAGGCGCGCCGGGAGACCGCGCTGATGACGTCGGTGTGCACCGGCGCCCTGGTCTACGCCGCCGCGGGGCTGCTCGCCGGGCGGCCGGCGACCACGCACTGGGCCGCCGTCGACGAGCTGGCGGAGCTCGACCCGAGCGTGCTGGTCGACACCGAGGCGCGGTTCGTCGACGACGGCGACGTCGTCACGAGCGCCGGGGTGTCCGCGGGGATCGACATGGCGCTGCACCTGGTCGCGCGGCTGGAGTCGCCGGACGCGGCCCGCGCCGTGCGCCGGGGCATCCAGTACGACCCGGCCCCGCCGGTCTGACGGGCGCCCGCGCCCCGGACGCCCGCTCGGGTGGGGTCGGGTGGAGCGTCCTGCCCGACACGCGCCGGCGTGTCGGGCTGAACGCTCCACCCGAGGTGGGATCCCGTGGTCAGCCCGCCAGGCGCGCGAGCAGCAGGGCCTCGGCCAGCACCACGCGCTCCAGCTCGCCCAGGTGCACGGACTCGTTCGCCCCGTGCGCGCGGGAGTCCGGGTCCTCGACGCCGGTCACGAGGATCGCGGCGTCCGGGTAGACCTCGAGCAGGTCGGCGATGAACGGGATCGACCCGCCGATGCCGATGTCGACCGGCTCGGTCCCCCACGCGTCGGCGAAGGCGGCGCGCGCGGCCTGCATCGCGGCGGAGTCGGCGGGCGCCTGGAACGGCTTGCCGAGCTCGCCGTCGCGGACGGTCACGCGGGCGCCGAACGGCGCGTGCCCCTCGAGGTGCGCGCGCAGCGCGGCCAGCGCGGCCGCCGGGTCCTGCCCGGGGGCGATCCGCATCGACAGCTTGGCGGTGGCCTTCGGCGCGATCGTGTTCGACGCGGTGGCGACGCGCGGGGCGTCCAGACCGATCACGGCGATCGTGGGCCTGGCCCACAGCCGCGCGGTGAGCGGGCCGGTGCCGGCCAGGGTCACGCCGTCGAGCACGCTCGCGTCCGCGCGGAACGCGGCCTCGTCGTAGTCGACGGTCGGGTCGGCGGCGGACACCAGGCCCTCGACGGCCACGTCGCCCGCGTCGTCGTGCAGCGTGGCGATCAGCCGGGACAGCAGGGTCACGGCGTCGAGCACCGGGCCGCCGAACATGCCGGAGTGCACCGCGTGGTCGAGCACGGCGACCTCGACCTCGAGGTCCACCAGCCCGCGCAGCGACGTCGTGAGGCCGGGGACGCCGATCTTCCAGTTCGACGAGTCGGCGACCACGATGACGTCGGCGCGCAGCAGGTCGGCGTACGTGTGCAGGAACCGGGTGAAGGACGGCGAGCCGACCTCCTCCTCCCCCTCGACGAACACGGTGACGCCGACGCCGAGCTCGTCCCCGAGCACGCGCAGGGCGCCGAGGTGCGCGACGACCCCGGCCTTGTCGTCCGCGGAGCCGCGCCCGTAGAGGCGGCCGTCGCGCTCGGTCGGCTCGAACGGCTCGGTGTCCCAGTCCTCGCGGGCGCCCGGGGGCTGCACGTCGTGGTGCGCGTACAGGAGCACCGTCGGCGCGCCGGCCGGCGCGGGGCGGCGGGCGACGACCGCGGGGGCGCCGGGCGTGCCGTCGGGGCGCTCGACCGACAGGATCTGCACCTCGGGCAGGCCGGCCGCGCCGAGCAGCCGGGCGACGTGCTCGGCGCTGGCGGCGACGTGCGCCTGGTCGAAGTCCGCGTTCGACACGGACGGCACCCGGACGAGCGCCTCGAGGTCGGCGCGGACGCCCGGGAAGGCGGCGGCGACGCGGGCGCGCAGGTCGGCGACGGCCGCGGCGTCGGCGGGCGTGGGGACGGCGGGGGTGGCGGTGGGCTCTGTCACGGATCGCCACGCTACTCGACTACCCTGGAGGGGTGTTCGGACGCAGCAAGGACAGCACCGCCCCCGCCGACCAGGCCCCGGCCCTGACCGAGGAGCCGCTCGGCACCGTCGAGCTGCCCGGTGGCAAGGGCCGTCCGACGCCCAAGCGGAAGACGGCCGAGGCCGCCAACCGCCGGCCGCTGGTGCCCCAGGACCGCAAGGCCGCGGCCAAGGAGGCGCGCGCCGCGCAGCGCGCCGAGCGCGACCGGCAGTACGCCGCCATGCAGACCGGCGACGAGAAGTACATGCCGGCCAAGGACAAGGGCCCCGTGCGCCGGTACATCCGGCAGTACGTCGACGCCCGGTGGAGCCTCGGCGAGCTGTTCCTGCCCGTCGCGATCGTCATGCTGCTGCTCAACATGCTGCTGACGTCGGTCAGCCCGGAGCTCGCGTTCCTGGGCCTGGTCGTGCTCTACCTGTTCATCATCGCGATGGTCGTCGACGTGGTGATCATGTGGCGGCGGCTGCGCAAGAAGCTCGCCGCGAAGTTCGGCGACGCCGGCCAGCAGCGCGGCCTGATGATGTACGCGGTCACCCGGGTGTTCCAGATCCGCCGCGCGCGCCTGCCGAAGCCGCAGGTCAAGCACGGCGACTACCCCGAGTGAGCCGGTCCTCCTAGACCGTCCTAGGGTGGTGGCATGGTCAACTACCGCCACCTGGGCCGCTCCGGCCTCAAGATCTCCGAGATCACCTACGGCAACTGGCTGACGCACGGCTCGCAGGTCGAGAACGACGCCGCGACCGCCTGCGTCCGCGCCGCGCTCGACGCCGGCATCAGCTCCTTCGACACCGCGGACGTCTACGCGAACACGGTCGCCGAGGAGGTGCTCGGCGAGGCCCTCAAGGGCGAGCGCCGGCAGTCACTGGAGATCTTCACGAAGGTCTACTGGCCGACCGGCCCCAAGGGCCCGAACGACACCGGCCTGTCCCGCAAGCACATCATGGAGTCGATCGACGGCTCCCTGCAGCGCCTCCAGACCGACTACGTCGACCTGTACCAGGCGCACCGCTACGACCACGCGACGCCGCTCGAGGAGACGATGCAGGCGTTCGCCGACGTCGTGCGCTCGGGCAAGGCGCTCTACATCGGCGTCTCCGAGTGGACCGCCGACCAGATCCGCGCCGGGCACGCGCTGGCGCAGGACCTGGGCTTCCAGCTGATCTCGAACCAGCCGCAGTACTCCGCGCTGTGGCGGGTCATCGAGGGCGAGGTCGTCCCCGCCTCCGAGGAGCTCGGCGTCTCGCAGATCGTCTGGTCCCCCGTCGCGCAGGGCGTGCTCACCGGCAAGTACAAGCCGGGCGCCCCGCTGCCCGAGGGCTCGCGCGCGACGGACGAGAAGGGCGGCGCGACGATGATCAAGCGCTTCCTGGACCAGCCGGACGTGCTCCAGCGGGTGCAGGACCTCACGCCGGTCGCGCAGGAGCTCGGGCTGTCGCTCGCGCAGCTCGCGGTCGCGTGGGTGCTGCAGAACCAGAACGTCGCCGCGGCGATCATCGGCGCCTCGCGCCCCGAGCAGGTCACCGAGAACGTCAAGGCCTCGGGGGTCGAGATCCCGGCCGAGCTCATGACGCGGATCGACGAGATCCTGGGCGACTCGGTCATCACCGACCCGGCGGAGACGGCGAAGAACTCGCCCGCCTCGCGCTGACGCCTCCCGCACGGCCGCAGGGCCGGCACCCCCGCCGCGGGGTGCCGGCCCTGCGTCGTCGTCGGGCCTATCGGCCCTCCCCCGGCTCGGCGGGCTCCGCCGCGGCGACGGCCGGCGGCACGGGCACCGTCAGCCGTGGCAGCAGCCAGTGGATCAGCGGGCCGATGCCCAGCGCGTAGGCCAGCGTGGCGAACCCGACCGTGCCGCCGAGCAGCCAGCCGACCGCGACGACGGTCACCTCGATCGCGATCCGCACCGGCCCGACCGGCCAGCCGGTGCGCGCGACCAGCCCGGTCATCAGGCCGTCGCGCGGGCCCGGGCCGAGCCGGGCGCCGATGTAGAGCGCGCTGGCGACGCCGTTGACGACGATGCCGAGCACCACCATCGCGATCCGCGCGGCCAGCGGCAGCTCCTCGGGCAGCAGGTCGAGCAGCGCCAGGAACGGGTCGATCAGCACGCCGATCACGACGACGTTCGCGACCGTGCCGATGCCGGGCCGCTGCCGCAGCGGCCACCACGCCAGCAGGATCAGCACGCTGTACGCCACGGTGACGGTGCCCAGCGACCAGCCGATCTGCCGGGCGGTGCCCTGGTTGAGCACGTCCCAGGGCATGTTGCCGAGCCCGGAGTGCACGAGCAGGGCGATCGACACGGCGTACAGGACCAGGCCGACGACGAGCTGCGCGGCGCGTCGGCCGGCGTGCGTGGCGGTGGCGGGCGTGGACACCGGCGCGGCGGTGGCATCGGGATGTGCGGTCACCACGTCATCGTGGCCTGCGACCGGCCTTCCGTTCGATAGCCACTTGCGCAAGAGTGGCCTCATGTCCACGCTCCTCGTCTCCGACCGCCGGATCGGCGGCACCGGGCTGGCCACCGTGCTCGGCAGCTGGCGCCGCCCGGGCCCCGCGTACGCCGCGCTCGCCGACGCCGTGCGTCGCGCCGTCCTGGCCGGCGACCTGCCGCTCGCCACCCGCGTGCCCGGCGAGCGGGAGCTGGCGACCGCGCTCGGGGTGTCCCGCACGACGACCTCGGGAGCGTACGGGCTGCTGCGGGACGAGGGGTACCTGGTGAGCCGCCAGGGCTCCGGCACGGTCACCGCGCTGCCCGAGGACCGCGCCCGGGCCGGCGACGCGCTGCCGCTGCACCGGCCGCTCGCCGCCGACGGGGTCGTCGACCTGACGATCGCCGCCTGCCCCGCGCCGCGGGAGCTGCACGACGCCGCCCGCCGGGCCGTCGACGCCCTGCCCCGGCACGCCGGCCACGGGTACGCCCCGCTGGGCCTCGACGTGCTCCGCGCGGCGATCGCCGACCGGTACACCGCCCGCGGCACCCCGACGACGCCGGACCAGGTCCTCGTGACGACCGGCGCCCAGCACGCGATCGCGCTGCTCGTGCGGACGCACGCGGGACCGGGCGACCGCGTCGTCGTCGAGCAGCCGACCTACCCGCACGCCATCGACGCGGCCCGGGCGGCCGGCGCGCGCCCCGTGCCCGTGCCGACCGGGCGGGACGGGACCGACCTCGACCTGCTGGAGTCGACCGTGCGCCAGGTCGCGCCCCGCCTCGTCTACCTCGTCCCCGACCACCACAACCCGACCGGGGCGACGATGTCCGCCGAGGGCCGGGAGCGGGTGCGCGCGCTGGCGCGGCGGACCGGGACGGTCGTCGCCGGCGACGAGGTGCTGACCGACCTCACGCTGGCAGGGCCCGAGCCCGCGTCCTGGTCGGGCGACGGCCGCGCCGCCCGGGTCGTGGCGATCGGGTCGATGTCGAAGAGCCACTGGGGCGGGCTGCGGGTCGGCTGGCTGCGCGGCCCGGCGGACCTCGTGGCCCGGCTGGCGCTGGCCCGGCGCAGCGCCGACCTGGGCACGGCGGTGCTGGACCAGCTGGTCGCGGTCGAGCTGCTGCGGCTCGGCGACGGACCGCTCGCCGACCGCCGCGACCGGCTGCGCGCCGGCCGGGACCTGCTCGCGCGGCTGCTCGCGGAGCGGCTGCCGGCGTGGCGGTTCGCCGTGCCGCGCGGCGGGCAGGCGCTGTGGGTGGACCTGGGCGCGCCGGTGTCGTCCGCGCTCAGCGCGCTGGCGCTGGCCCACGGGGTGCGGGTGGCGCCCGGGCCGGCGTTCGGGGTCGACGGCGGGCTCGAGGACCGGCTGCGGCTGCCGTTCACGGTCGAGCCGGACGAGCTGCGCCGGGCGGTCGACGGGCTGGCGCTGGCGTGGGCGGCGCTGGGCGCGCCGGGGCAGGGGGACGCGGCGCCGGTCGCGGGCGGGCTCCCCGGGGCGACGGCGGGGCTGGTCTAGGTGCACCGACCCAGATCCGCGCACCAGCGCGTGGCGACGGTGGCGCGCGGTGCCGCGCTGCGCCGGCGTACCGGGGCCACCGGTCTTGGTCTGGCCGTGCTCGTCGCGGCCGCGTGCACCCCGGGCGGCGTCGACGTGCGGGGACAGCTGCCTCCGTGCCCCGAGGCGAAGAAGCTCCCGGTCGAGGAGCTCGCTGCGCACACCGACTGCAGCCTGGAGGGCTCGACTCTCCTGTTCCCCGATGGTCGCAAGTTCGAGGTCGGGTCGGCCAACGGGTCCGCGAGCACCTCTGAGGAACCCGGGCTGGAGTGGGGCGCCACCAGCTGGGGCGGCGACGGGACGGTCGCCTGGCGTCGCACCGAAGAAGGCCTGTCCTTCTGGGGGCCCCGCGCGGCCGTGGAGCAGGAGATCCTGCTGTGGTCGCTCGACCGCGACTGACGTCTCGCAGGGCCGGCCGGCGGCCACCTGCTGCGAGGCCTGGCACCCGCGGCCCGGCGGCGCGCCGGCGTGTCGTCCGCGGTCAGTCCCGCGGCCGCACCGTCATCTGCTCGGGCACCGACCCGAGGTCGTACCGCGGCGGCACCGCGGCGCCGTCGTTCCGCAGCACCACCGACGCGACGCCCTGGTCGCGCAGCGACCGCCAGTGCGCACCGAACCACTCCTCCGCGTCGTACCGGGTGCCGAACACGGGCGACAGCGGGCGGTCGAGGACCCCGCCGGACGCGTCGGCCAGCTCCCAGGCCCACTGCGGGTGCAGGGCGGTCACGCGGGCGCACCCGGGGTGCGGGCGGGTGCGGCGCCGCGGCGCGCCGACCCGTCGCGCCCGAGGGCCCGCCCGATCCGCGCGGCCCAGAACGGGCCCTCGTAGATGAACCCGGTGTACCCCTGCACGAGGTCCGCGCCCGCCTCGAGGTAGGCGCGCGCGTCCGCGGGCGTCGTGATGCCGCCGACGCCGATGACGACCCGGTCGGCGCCGAGCCGCTCGCGGAGCCGGGCGACGACCGCGAGGCCGCGGTCGAGCAGCGGCGGCCCGGACAGGCCACCGGGGCCGAGGTCGTGCGCGATCGTCGTGTTCACCGCGACCACGCCGTCCAGGCCGAGCTCGGCGGCCAGGTCGGCGACCGCGTCCACGTCGGCGTCCGCGAGGTCGGGGGCGATCTTGACCAGCAGCGGCACCCGCGGGCGCCCCGCGATCGCGGCCGACTCGTCCGCCGCGGCGCGCGCCGCCTGCAGGATCGGGCGCAGGGCGTCGACGGACTGCAGGTCGCGCAGGCCGGGCGTGTTCGGCGAGGACACGTTCACGACGAGGTAGTCGGCGTACGGCGCGAGCAGGCCGGCGCTCGTCGCGTAGTCGTCGGGCGCGTCCTCGGCCGGGGTCACCTTCGTCTTGCCGATGTTCACGCCGACGACGAGCGCCCGGCCCGACGCGGTCGACCGCAGGCGGCGCAGGCGCTCGGCGACGGCCGCGGCGCCCTCGTTGTTGAAGCCCATCCGGTTGCGCAGGCCCCGGCGGTCGAGCACGCGCCACAGCCGCGGCGCCTCGTTCCCGGGCTGCCCGTGGGCGGTGACCGTGCCGACCTCGACGAACCCGAAGCCGAGCATCGTCAGGCCCGGCACCCCGACCGCGTTCTTGTCGAAGCCCGCCGCGAGGCCGAACGGCGACGGGAAGGTGCGGCCGAGCACCCGCACCGCCGCGGACGGCGGCGGGGCGAGCGCGGCGCGCAGGACGCCGCTGACGACGGGGACGCGGGAGGCGACGCGGATGGCGCGGAACGCCAGGTGGTGCGCCTGCTCGGGGTCGATGCGGGCGAAGACCTGGCGGAAGAGGAGGCCGTACACGACAGCCAACCTACTGGTCCGGCGAGCCGGCCGGCCGGGACCGTCCGACGGCCGGAGCGCGGCCGGCCCGCGGGCGGGTGCGCCACAGCCACGCGACGCCGAGGAACGGCAGCACGAGCGGCACGTAGCCGTACCCCTCGCCGAACCCGGACCACACCGTCGCGTCCGGCAGGTCGCCCGGGTCGAGCAGCGACAGCGTGCCGACCGCGAGCACGCCGACCAGCTCGACGCCGACGGCCGCCCACGCGGCGGTCCGCCGGTCGCGCGCCAGGGCGAGGGTGGCGACGACGTAGACGAGCGCCGCCAGGGCGGACAGCAGGTACGCGAGCGGGGCCTCGTCGAACTTGGCGACCAGCTGGTAGCCGGCGCGGGCGGTCGCGGCGAGCGCGAACACGCCGTAGACGGCGACGAGCACGCGGCCGGGGCCGGAGGCGGTGCTCTCGGGTGCGCCGGTGCCGGGGGCGGCGGGGCCCGGGGCGGCGGGGCCCGGGGCGGCGGGCCCCGGGGCGGCCGGGTCGGGGGTGGTCACGCGCCGGCCCAGGTCTGGTCGAGCCGCAGCTGCAGGAACGCCACCGCGACGGCCGCGACCAGCAGCACGACCGACGACCACCGGGTGCGCTCGGCGAACGCCCACAGCGCGGCGGCCGGCAGCAGGATCAGCTGGGTGACGACGTAGCCCCAGAACACGACGGGCTCCGCGACCTCGGTCCCGGTCGCCTGCTGGATCCCCGCGACGACCGCCTGGACGAGCATGAGCCCCTCGACGACCGCCGCGCCCCACAGCTGCCGGAGCACCACGGCGCGGTCGCGGACCGCGAACACCAGGGCCCAGGCGGCGAGCGCGAGGGCCGCCGCGGCGACGGCGTAGAGCAGGACCGGGATCACGGGGCCCCACGGTACCCGGCGGCGGCGCTAGCATCGGCGGGTGCCCCGAGTGACGCTGACCTCCGCGAACCCCGCCCGCCAGACCGCCGACGCCCTCGTCGTCGCGGTCGCCAGCAGCCCCGCCGGGCCCCGCCTCGTCGGCGCCGACTGGCTGCCGTCCGAGACCGTGCGCCAGGTCGCCGACCTCGCCGGCGTGCTCGGCATCACCGGCGCCGCGGACGAGGTCCGCCGCCTGCCCGCCGCGGGCAAGCTCGCCGCGAAGGCCGTCGTGCTGACCGGCGTCGGCGCGCTCGAGGGCGCGGTGCCCGAGGCCGAGACCCTGCGCCGCGCCGCGGGCGCCGCCCTGCGCGAGCTGACCGGTGCGACGGCCGTGGCGGTCGCGCTGCCGGCCGAGGACGCCGAGCAGGTCGCCGCGGTCGCCGAGGGCGCGCTGCTCGGCGCCTACGCGTACACCCGGTACCGCTCCGCCGACGCGGACGCCGCCGCCCCGGCCGCCGAGATCACCGTGCTGACCCCGCGCGCCCGCGACAAGGCCGTCACCAAGGCCGTCGCCCGCGCCGAGGTGCTCGCCGCCGCCGTGCACGGCGTGCGCGACCTGGTGAACGCCGCGCCGAACGACCTGTTCCCGGCCGCGTTCGCCGACGCCGCCAAGGCCGCGGTCAAGGAGACCGGCGCCAAGGTCAAGGTCACCGTCCTCGACGAGAAGGCGCTGGCCGCCGGCGGCTACGGCGGCATCCTCGGCGTCGGCCAGGGCTCGGCCCGCCCGCCGCGCCTGGTCAAGGTCGCCTACACGCCGTCCCGCCCGGCCGCGAAGGTCGCGCTCGTCGGCAAGGGCATCACGTTCGACTCCGGCGGCATCTCGATCAAGCCCGCCGCGGGCATGGACGCGATGAAGTCCGACATGGCCGGCGCCGCCGCCGTGCTGCACACGGTGCTCGCCGCCGCGCGGCTCGAGCTCCCGGTCGCCGTCACCGGCTGGCTCTGCCTCGCCGAGAACATGCCGTCCGGCACCGCGCAGCGCCCGTCCGACGTGCTGACCATCCGCGGCGGCAAGACCGTCGAGGTGCTGAACACCGACGCCGAGGGCCGCCTGGTCATGGCGGACGGCCTGGTCGCCGCCGTCGAGGAGAAGCCGGACGTCGTGCTCGACATCGCGACGCTCACCGGCGCGCAGCTCGTCGCGCTCGGCCCGCGCGTCTCCGCCGTCATGGGCGACGACTCCACCCGCACCGAGGTCGTCGACGCGGCGGGCGCGGCGGGCGAGGCGTTCTGGCCGATGCCGCTGCCCGCCGACCTGCGCGCCGGGCTCAAGTCGAAGGTCGCGGACATCGCCAACATCGGCGACCGGTTCGGCGGCATGCTCACCGCCGGGCTGTTCCTGCAGGAGTTCGTCGGCTCGACGCCGTGGGCGCACCTCGACATCGCCGGCCCGGCGTTCAACGAGAAGGCCGCGTTCGGCTACACGCCCGTCGGCGGCACCGGCGTGGGCGTCCGCACGCTCCTCGCGCTGATCGAGGCCCGCGCGGTCCGCTGACGCCCGCCGCGCACGCCCGAGCGCCCGGCGTTCCCCTCGGGGACGCCGGGCGTCGGCGTCTCCGGGCGCGCGCTCGACCCGACGCCCACGGCACCCCGGCGCGCACCCGGCGAGCCGGCGCTCACGCGGCGCCCCAGCGTCCCAGCGCGCACGCGGCGCACGGGGCGCCCCGGCGCGCACCCAGCGAGATAGGGCCAGCGCGCACGGCTGCTCGCGCCGACGTGGGTCGCTCGCGTCAGCGCGGGTCGGCCGCCCGGCGCGCGCCCACGTCGGTGGTTCCCGCCGAGTCCGGTGGGTGCAGGGTCCGACGTCGGTGCGAGGCACCGAAGTCCGCGCCCGCCGTCGGCGCCCGAAGTCGGCGCCCGCCGCGCCGCCCGCCGTCAGCGCCGCGCCGCCCGGGTCAGCGGGGGTCGGCCGCCCGGCGCGCCGCGCGCTCGCGCTGGGCGCGCTGGCGCTCGATGCGCTGCCGGCTGTTCCAGTCGCGCATCCGCTGGGGGTACCCCGTGCGCTGCACGTCGTAGAACGGCAGGCCGAGCTGCTGCGCGATGTCCCACCCGGCGCGCCCGTCCGGCACGCGGCGGCGGGTCCACTCCCCGTCGGTCGCGATGAGCATGAGGGTGGTCTGGGTGACGTTCGTCTGCGGCTCGAGGTACGCCTCGACGCCGACCCGGGTGCGCGCGAACTCGCGGAAGTGCTCGACGGTCTCCTCGCGCGCGGCGCGGCCCGCGGGCGGCGCGTCCGGCGCGGTCGCGGCCTGGCGGCGGAGGCGGGAGAACAGACCCATGCGGGGAGCCTAACGGCGGACCCTGCGAGCAGGCTGGGATTCACCCGGGCGCCGGACCTGCGCCGGCGGTGCGCGCGCGGGCCGGCGCCCCTCCGTGGCCAAGACATGGGATGACTGTTCCGAGAATCACACGGGGGCACCGGTCATCTGGGTCGTCCGGCCTACGCGGGGATGACAAGATGAGCCGGGAACAACCGCGTTCCCCTATGTCTGCGCCGGAGGAGTCTTCACGTGTCCGACACGACCGGATCCGCTTTCGACATCGTCGTCCTGGGCGGAGGGAGTGGCGGCTACGCGGCTGCGCTCCGCGGTGCCCAGCTCGGCCTCAGCGTCGCCCTGATCGAGGGCGACAAGGTCGGCGGCACCTGCCTGCACAACGGCTGCATCCCCACCAAGGCCCTGCTCCACGCGGCGGAGCTCGCCGACAACGCCCGCGACGGCGCGCACTTCGGCGTGCAGACGCAGCTCACGGGCATCGACATGAACGGCGTGAACGCCTACAAGGACTCGGTCATCGGCCGGCTCTACAAGGGCCTGCAGGGCCTGATCAAGTCCCGCAAGATCACCGTGTTCGAGGGCTACGGCAAGCTCGTGGGCCAGGACACCGTCGAGGTCAACGGCGAGCGCGTCACCGGCCGCCACGTCATCCTCGGCACCGGCTCGTACGCCCGGTCGCTGCCCGGCCTGGAGATCGCCGGCCGCGTCATCACCTCGGACCAGGCGCTCAAGCTCGACTACGTCCCGAAGTCCGCGATCATCCTCGGCGGCGGCGTCATCGGCTCCGAGTTCGCGAGCGTGTGGAAGTCGTTCGGCGTGGACGTCACGATCATCGAGGCGCTCCCCCACCTGGTCCCGAACGAGGACGAGGCGCTGTCCAAGGCGTTCGAGCGCCAGTTCCGCAAGCGCGGCATCAACTTCAACCTGGGCGTCCGGTTCTCCGGCGTGACCCAGGACGACGACGGCGTGCACGTGTCGCTCGAGGACGGCAAGACGTTCGACGCCGACCTCCTGCTCGTCGCCGTCGGCCGCGGCCCTCGCACCGCCGACCTGGGCTACGAGGAGCAGGGCCTCACGCTGGACCGCGGCTTCGTCATCACGAACGAGCGCCTGCACACCGGCGTCGGCAACATCTACGCGGTCGGCGACATCGTCCCGGGCCTGCAGCTCGCGCACCGCGGCTTCGCCCAGGGCATCTTCGTCGCCGAGGAGATCGCGGGCCTCAACCCGCAGCCGATCGTCGAGTCGGGCATCCCGCGCGTCACCTACTCCGACCCGGAGGTCGCGTCCGTCGGCCTGACCGAGGCGAAGGCCAAGGAGGTGCACGGGGCCGACGCGATCGAGACCCTGGAGTACAACCTGGGCGGCAACGGCAAGAGCCAGATCCTCGCGACGCAGGGCTTCATCAAGCTCGTGCGCCAGAAGGACGGGCCGGTCGTCGGCGTCCACATGATCGGCGCGCGCGTCGGCGAGCTCATCGGCGAGGGCCAGCTCATCGTGAACTGGGAGGCCTACCCCGAGGACGTCGCGGCGCTCGTGCACGCCCACCCGACGCAGAACGAGGCTCTCGGCGAGGCGCACCTGGCGCTCGCCGGCAAGCCGCTGCACGCCCACAACTGACCACACGAACTTCGAAGGAGACACGAGCGGTCATGTCCGACAACGTGCAGCTTCCCGCTCTCGGCGAGTCCGTCACCGAGGGCACCGTCACCCGCTGGCTCAAGAACGTGGGCGACCGCGTCGAGGTCGACGAGCCCCTGCTCGAGATCTCGACCGACAAGGTCGACACCGAGGTCCCGTCGCCGTTCGCCGGCACGCTCGAGCAGATCCTGGTCCAGGAGGACGAGACCGCCGAGGTCGGCGCCGTCCTGGCCGTGATCGGCGACGGCTCCGGCGCGGGCGGCGACTCCGCCCCGGCCCAGGAGGCCCCGGCGGAGCAGCCCGCCGAGCAGCAGCAGGAGGCCCCGGCCCAGACCGGCGCCACCACGCAGGGCGAGGGCTACGGCTCCCCGTCCCCCGAGGCCGAGTCCGCCTCCCCCGCCACCGAGCAGCCCGCCCCCGCGCCGGCCGCCGAGGCGCAGGACTCCGGCGACGGCCAGCAGGTCACCCTGCCGGCGCTCGGCGAGTCCGTCACCGAGGGCACCGTCACCCGCTGGCTGAAGCAGGTCGGCGACACCGTCGAGGTCGACGAGCCGCTGCTCGAGATCTCCACGGACAAGGTCGACACCGAGGTCCCGTCGCCGTTCGCCGGCACGCTGCAGCAGATCCTGGTCGGCGAGGACGAGACCGCCGAGGTCGGCGCCCCGCTCGCCGTGATCGGCTCGGGCTCCGCGCCCGCCGCGTCGGGCCAGTCGCAGGACGGCGCCGCCCAGGCCGCCGCACCGGCGGTGACCGAGGCCGCGCCGCAGGCCGCCGCCCCGGAGGAGGCCCCCGCCCCGACCCCGGCGCCGGTGCCCGCCCCGACGCAGCAGCAGTCGACCCCGGCCCCGCAGCAGGAGTCGGCCCCGGCCCCGCAGCAGCAGGCCGCCCCGGCGCAGGCCCAGGGCTCGTACCTCACGCCGCTGGTCCGCAAGCTGGCCGCCGAGAAGGGCGTCGACACGTCGACCCTGACCGGCACCGGCGTGGGCGGCCGCATCCGCAAGGAGGACGTGCTCGAGGCCGCCGCGAAGGCGGAGGAGGCCGCCAAGGCCGCCGCCGCCCAGCAGGCCCCGGCCGCTTCCCCGTCGGCGCCGTCGGCCCCGGCCGCCGGCAAGCCGGCCGAGCCGTCGCCGCTGCGCGGCACGACCGAGAAGGCCAGCCGCCTGCGCCAGGTCATCGCCGAGCGCATGGTCGACGCCCTGCACAGCCAGGCGCAGCTGACCTCCGTGGTCGAGGTCGACGTCACCAAGGTCGCGAAGCTCCGCGCCAGGGCGAAGGACTCCTTCAAGGCCCGCGAGGGCGTCAACCTCACGTTCCTGCCGTTCTTCGTGCAGGCCGCGGTCGAGGCGCTCAAGGTCCACCCGAAGATCAACGGCGTGCTCGAGGGCAAGGAGATCACCTACCACGGGACCGAGAACATCGGCATCGCGGTGGACACCGAGCGCGGCCTGGTCGTGCCGGTCATCCGCGACGCCGGCGACCTCAACCTGGCGGGCATCGGCCGCAAGATCGCCGACCTCGCCGGCCGCACCCGCGCCAACAAGGTCACCCCGGACGAGCTGTCCGGCGCGACCTTCACGGTGACCAACACCGGCTCGGGCGGCGCGCTGTTCGACACGCCGATCGTCCCCGGCGGCACCTCCGCGATCCTCGGCACCGGCGCGATCGTCAAGCGCCCGGTCGTCGTCAAGGGCGCGGACGGCGAGGAGGTCATCGCGATCCGGTCGATGTGCTACCTGGCCCTGTCGTACGACCACCGCCTGGTGGACGGCGCGGACGCCTCCCGGTACCTCATGACCGTGAAGCAGCGGATCGAGGAGGGCGCGTTCGAGGCCGAGGTCGGCCTCTGAGCACCGTCTGACGCGCGCACCGACGCCCCGGCGACCCACGCGGTCGCCGGGGCGTCGGCGTTCCCGGACCCGTTGACCCGGTCGCGGGGGCCGACTACCGTGCTGGCGCTCTTTCGACAACGGGTGTCGAAATTTCGGCACCCCGGACCACGAGGACGTGACCCGATGCGAGCAGCACCCCGCGCCGTCGACCGGCGCCGGCCCGACTCCCCCGAACCGCCCGCCCGGCCCCGACGGCGCCGGGCCCTCGCCGCGGGGCTGGCCGCCCTGCTGGCCGGGGCGGGCGCAGTGCTCGCGCCGACCGCCGCGTCCGCCGCGCCGCAGCAGCCGACGGACCTGGCCCGCGGCGGCGGGCACGGCGGCGGCCACGGCGGCGGGCGCGACGTGCGCCAGCTCCGCACCTGGCTCGCCGACACGTACGACTCGCTCGACGCGATGACCGACCCGGACACGGGCCTGGTCGCCGACAACATCGGCGGCGACCTCGACCCGGCCACCGCCAGCGCGTACACCTCGCCGACGAACATCGGCGGCTACCTGTGGTCGACCGTCGTCGCCCGCGACCTCGGGCTGATGAGCCGGCACGAGGCCCGCGCCCGGATGACGACCACCCTCGAGACGCTCGAGGGCCTGGACCGGCACGACGAATCCGGGATGTTCTACAACTGGTACGACCCGGCCACCGGCGACCGCGTCGACACCTGGCCGGACAGCGGCGACCCGGTCGAGCACTTCCTGTCGTCCGTCGACAACGGCTGGCTCGCGGCGGCGCTGCGGGTCGTCGCGTCCGCGGAGCCGAGGCTCGCGGACGAGGCCACCGCGCTCTACGACTCCATGCATTTCGGCGTCTACTACAACCCGGAGGGCCGCCCCGACCTGGGCGTCGGGCTGATCCGCGGCGGATTCTGGGACGAGGAGCCCTCCGGCTGCTCGGTCCCCGGGAACTACACCGGCGGCGCGACCGTCTACTACACCTGCCACCACTACGACACGACGGTCTCCGAGACCCGGATCGCGCTGTACCTCGGCATCACGGACGGCGAGATCCCCGCAGAGGCCTACTGGGGCACGTACCGGACCTTCCCGTCGACCTGCGACTGGTCGTGGCAGGAGCAGCGCCCGAGCGGCGTGACCCGCTCCTACGACGGCGTCCCCGTCTACGAGGGCGTCTACCACTACGACGAGCTGGCGCTGGTGCCCGGCTGGGGCGGCTCGATGTTCGAGGCGCTCATGCCCGACATGCTGGTGCCCGAGTCGGAGTGGGCGCCGCGGTCCTGGGGCGTCAACCACCCGCTGGTCGTCGAGGCGCAGAAGCGGCACGGCCTCGACGAGGCCGGCTACGGCTACTGGGGCTTCTCCCCCGCGAGCAACCCGCACGGCGGCTACGCGGAGTACGGCGTGGACGTGCTCGGCATGCGGTCCGACGGCTACCTGTCGGACGGCACGACCGACGTCGACCTCGGCTTCGCGGGCTGCCGCGAGGCGACCAACCCGGACCCGGAGTTCGGCGACGGCGTCGTGACGCCGCACGCCGCGTTCCTCGGACTGGAGTACGACACGCGCGGCGTGATCGACAACCTGAAGAACATCGCGCGGGACCTCGACGGGTACGGGGCCGGCGGGTTCTACGACTCCGTGGCCGTGCGGTCCGGCGTCGTCGCCGAGCGCTACCTGTCGCTCGACCAGTCGATGATCGTCGCGGCGATCGGCAACCACCTGCGCGACGGGCTGGTGCGCGACTACGTCGTCGGCCCCGACATGGAGCAGAACCTCAGGCCGGTGCTGGCGCAGGAGGTGTTCTCGTCCGCGGCCACGCCCGTCGCGCCCGTGCTGACCGAGCCGGCGCCCGGGTCGACGGTCGACGCGGTGACCCGGCTGGCCGGCACCGGCGAGCCCGGCGCGCACCTGACCGTCACCGGCGCCGACGGCGTGGTCTGGTGCACGGCGGACGTCGACGCCGACGGCGCGTGGGCGTGCGACGTCGCGACCCCGCCGGGCGCCGGGGTGCACGCGCTGACGCTGTCGACGACCAACGACGCCGGCGTCACGGTGCCGGGCGGGGCGGTCACGGTGACGGTGCGCGACGCGGGCGGCCCGGGCGACCCCGGCGGCTCCGCGCCGGGCGACGTCGACCCGGGGGTGGTCCAGCCCGGGGCGGACGACCCGGCGGCTGGCGCCGCGGCCCCCGCGGGCGACGAGCGGCGGCGGGCGGGGCGGCCGGCGGTCCGCTGGCGGTGACCGGCGCGCACGCGGCGCTGGCGCTGCTGGCGGCGCTCGGCGCCCTGGCGGCCGGCGGCGGCCTGCTCGCGGCGCGCCGCCGCGGCGCGGCGCGGTGACGCCGCCGAGGCGCCGAGGCGCCGACGCGCCGCCCTGACGCCCTGACGCCCTGACGCCCTGACGCCGAGTCTCCGGAGTCCGACTGCCCTGCACCCGCGCACCGCAGTCCGACATCGGAGACTCGGCGCCGGTGCGCGCGGGGTGCGCGGGGTGTGCGGTGCGCGCGGCGCGCGGTGCGCGCGGCGCGCGCGGCACGGGGTGGGCGTGGCGAGGGGTGGGCGCGGCACGGGGTGGGCGTGGCGAGGGGTGGGCGTGGCGAAGAAGCGGTCAGCCGCGCGGCGGTGGGGCGGTGGAGGCGCGGACGACCAGGCGGGTCGCCAGCTCGAGGTGCGCGTGCGCCCCGCCGCCCTCCCGGGCCCGGTGCACGAGCGTCACCGCGGCGTCGCCCATCTCGTCGAGCGGCTGCCGCACGGTCGTCAGCGCCGGGTCGAGCCACGCGGCCACGGGCTGGTCGTCGAACCCGACCACCGACAGGTCCTCGGGCACCCGGACCCCGTACTCGCGGGCGGCCCGCAGCACCCCGATCGCCGTGTCGTCCGACGCGGCGAACACCGCGGTGGGCGGGTCGTCGGCGCGCAGCAGCACCTCGGCGGCGCGGAAGCCCGCGTCCACCCCGTACGCGCCGCCGCGGACGAGCCCCTCGTCGACGGCGAGCCCGGCCTGGATCAGCGCCGTCCGGTACCCGGCGAGCCGCGCCACCGCGTTGTCCTGGTCCTGCGGCCCGGTGATCGTCGCGACCCGCCGGTGCCCGAGCCCGACCAGGTGCGCGGTCGCGTCGAGCCCGCCGCGGAAGTTCGTGGCCGCGACGGCGAGCAGCTCGGGGTCGGGCCGGGTCCGCGGGTCGACGACCACCAGCGGCACGCCCGCCCGCGCGAGGTCGGTGCGCGCGCCCTCGTCCGGGACGCCGACGACGCTCACCAGCCCGTCGGTCCCCCGGCGCAGGGCGTGCCGGACCCACGTGCCGCCCGACCCGGACCCGGGGTCGGAGTCGACGGTGACGACGAGGTCGGCGCCGAGCCGCGCCGCCGCCCGCGCCGCTCCGCGCACGACGGCCTCCGCCCACGTGCTGTCCAGGTCGACCACCCGCAGGTCGACGAACCCGGTGCGCCGGCTGCCCGACGGCCGCACCGCGTACCCGTGCCTGGCCAGCACCGCCGTCACGCGCTCCCGGGTCGCCGCGGCGACGTCCGGGCGGGAGTTCAGCACCTTCGACACCGTGGGCACGGACACGCCCGCCTCGGCGGCCACGACCGCGAGGGGCTGCTGCGGCCCGGCGGAGACCGGCTGCTCGGCGTCCATGCCGACCCACCCTAGGGCCCCGCGCGGCACCGTCCGCGCACGTCACGGCCACCCCCCCACCGCGCCCCGCCGCCCGTGCGGCCGTAGGGTCGGCCGCATGATCGTGGTGGTGGCGGGGTCGAGCGGACTCATCGGGACGGCGCTGGTCGCGCGGCTGCGCGCGGAGGGCCACGAGGTGCGGCGGCTCGTCCGTCGCGCGCCGCGGAACCCCGACGAGCGCACCTGGGACCCCGACGCCGGCGTGCTCGACCCGGCGGTGCTCGCGGGCTCGGACGCGGTGGTGAACCTCGCCGGCGCGGGCGTCGGCGACAAGCGGCTGACGCCCGCGCGCAAGCAGGTCGTGCTGCAGTCGCGCACCCGGACGACCGGGCTGATCGCGCGCACGATCGCGGCGCTCGACGACCCGCCGCGCGTGCTGCTGCAGGGCTCGGCGACCGGCGCGTACGGCTACCGCGGGGACACCCGGGTCACCGAGGAGGAGCCGTACGGCACGTCCTACCTCGCCGAGGTCGTGCGGCAGTGGGAGGCCGCCGCGGCGCCCGCCGTCGCCGACCCGCGCGTCCGGGTCGCGTTCCTGCGCACGGGGATCGTGCTCGCGCCGTCGGGCGGGGCGCTCGGGCGGCTGCTCCCGCTGATCGAGCTGGGGCTCGGCGGGCCGCTCGGCAGCGGGCGGCAGTACTGGTCCTGGATCAGCCTGGAGGACGAGGTGCGCGCGATCCTGCACCTGCTGGAGGCGCCGGTGAGCGGGCCGGTGAACCTCACGGCCGAGCCGGCGACCGAGCTGGAGATCGTCCGCGCGCTCGCCGCCCGCGCGCACCGACCCGCGATGCTCCCGGTCCCGGGGTTCGCGCTGCGGATCGCGCTGGGCCAGTTCTCCGAGGAGATCCTCGGCAGCCTGCGCGTGGTCCCGGCCGCGCTGACGGCCTCGGGCTTCGCGCACGCCCACCCCACCCCGGAGGCTGCCGCGCAGTACGTCCTGGGCTGACCGCGCCCGCCCGCGCCCGCGACAACGCCGGCGCCGGCGCCGGCGCCGCGATTGCAGCAGACGCGGGGTTCAGCGCCGCGAAGCCGGCATCTTCTGCGATCTCGACGTCGAGGGCCGGCGACTCGGGCGCTACGCGTCCAGGCGCACCACGCGCTGCTCGCGGGCGGAGACCCGCGCCGCGTCCAGGACCCGGGCCGTGACCACCGCGTCCGCCGGGTCGACCGGGACGGGCCCGGCTCCCCGGACCCAGGCCTCGACCGCCCGGTAGAAGTCCTCGTGCCCGCCCGGGGCGCGCCGCACGGGCGCCCGCTCGTCGCCGCGCACCAGCCAGCCCTCGCGCCCGTCGTCGCCGGCGTCGAGGACCGAGAACGGCGACGCCTCGCCCTCGAAGCTCGTCACCAGGTACGCGCCCCGGTCGCCGAGCACGCGCGTCCGCGGCCCGGGCGCGCCGACCAGCCCGCCGGCCTGCAGGTGGCTGATCACCGCCGGCCCGTCCGGGCCCCCGGCGTGCGTGAGCGCGAGGAACACGTCGTCCTCGGCGGGGGTCGTGAGGCTCCGGAGCTCGGCGTGCACCGAGGCGACCGGACCGAACAGCTGCACCGCGGAGTCGACCAGGTGCGCCCCGAGGTCGAGCAGCAGGCCGCCGGCCCGGGTGTCGTTCTCCTTCCACCGGTCCTGCGGCACGGGACGCCAGCGCTCCCAGCGGCGCTCGAACCGGTGCACGGCGCCGAGCTCGCCGGCCGCCAGCAGGGCCCGCAGCGTGAGCTGCTCGGGGTCCCAGCGCCGGTTCTGGAACACCGTGAGCCGCCCGCCGGCCTCGGCACCCAGCCGGGCGAGCGCCTCGGCCTCGTCGGCGGTCGTCGCCAACGGCTTGTCGACCACGACGAACGCCCCGGCGGCGAGCGCCCGCGTCACGTGCTCGACGTGGTCGCCGGTCGGGCTGGCGATCACCACCGCGTCGAGCTCGCCGGCGTGCGCGAGCAGCGCGTCCACGTCCGGGTCGACCGCCACGCCCGGCCACTCGCGGCCGGCCGTGGCGGCGCGCTCCGGGTTCCGGGTCACGACCCGGACGACCTGGGCGCCCACCTCGCGGAGCAGCCGGGCGTGGATGCCCCGCCCCGCGGACCCGTAGCCGACCAGTCCCACCCGCAGCGCGTCCGTCATGGCCGCCACCCTAGGCCCGGCGCGGCCGGTCCTCCGCGCGGGCGAGCCGGCTCGGCCACCAGGTGCGCGGGCCGACATCGTGCACGAGCGCCGGCACGAGCAGGCTGCGCACCACCAGCGTGTCGAGCAGCACGCCGAACGCCACGATGAACGCCAGCTGCGCGAGGAAGAGCAGCGGGATCACGCCGAGCGCCGCGAACGTGGCTGCGAGCACGACGCCCGCCGACGTGATGACGCCGCCGGTGACCGCCAGCCCGCGCAGCACGCCGTCGCGGGTGCCGATCCGGGCGCTCTCCTCCCGCACCCGGGTCATGAGGAAGATCGAGTAGTCGACCCCCAGCGCGACCAGGAACGTGAACGCGTACAGCGGCACCGCGGGGTCGGCGCCCGGGAAGTCGAGCACGTGCTCGAACACCAGCGCCGCGACGCCGAGCGCCGCCGCGAACGACAGCACGTTGGCGAGCATCAGGAGCACGGCCGCGACCACCGACCGCAGCAGCACCATGAGGATGAGCAGGATCACGACGAGCACGACCGGCACGATCACCCGCAGGTCGCGCGTGCCGGCGTCCTGGGCGTCCAGCGTCTCCGCGGCCGCGCCGCCGACCAGCGCGTCGGGGGCGACCTCGTGCACCGCGTCCCGCAGCCGCTCCACCGTGTCGACGCCCTCGGTGGTGTCCGCGGCGGCCTCCGTGGCCACGTCGACGCGCACGTTCCCGTCGATGACCACCGGCTCCTCGGCCTCGGCCGGCGCGCCCTCCGCGCCGCCCGACGCCGGGCCCCCGGTCGGCACGCCCGCCGACGCCCCCGTGTACGGCGCCGCCGACACGACGCCGTCGACCCCGAGCGCGGCCTCGACGACCGCCTCGGCCTCGTCCTGGGCCACGATCACGTTCGCCGGCTGCACGGTGCCCGCCGGGAAGTGGTCGGCCAGCACCTCCTCGCCCGCCACCGCGTCGACTTCGGTCAGGAACACGTCGGCCTGGCTGGTGCCGGAGGCCTGGAACGTCGGCAGGAACGCCGCGCAGCCGAGCAGGACGACCGTCGTCACGACCCAGGTCAGGCGGTCGCGGCGGCCGACCCCGCGGGCCAGCCGGCCCCAGAGCCCCTGCGCGGGCGCCGGGTGGCCGGCGGGCGCGTGGGCGCCGTGGTGCTCGTGCGCCGGGGCCGCCACACCGGCGGCCTCCCCCGCCACTGCGGGCTCGTCGTGCGCCCGCCCGACGGCGTGGGCGCCCGGCTCGGCGACGCGCGGCACCCGCGGCCAGAACAGCACCCGCGACCGGCGGCCGGCGACCAGCAGCAGCAGCGGGAGCAGCGTGAACGCCGCGAGGTACGCGGCGAGGATGCCGAGCGCGCCGACCGGGCCGAGCGAGCGGTTCGAAGCCAGGTCGGAGAGCAGCAGGCAGAGCAGGCCGGCGACCACCGTCCCGGCGCTGGCCGTGATCGGCTCGACGCTGCGGCGCAGCGCGCGGCGCATGGCGGCGGACGGCGCCTCGACCGTCCGGAGCTCCTCGCGGTACCGGGCGACGATCAGCAGCGCGTAGTCGACCGACGCCCCGACCACGAGGATCGACAGGATGCCCTGGGCCTGGCCGTTGAGGGTCAGCGCCCCCGCGTCGGCCAGGTGGTAGACGGCCAGCGCGGCCGCGCACAGCGCGAACACCGCGGTGAGGATGACCGCGAGCGGCAGGAACGGCGACCGGTAGACCAGCACCAGGATCACGAGCACGGCGCCCAGCGCGACGAGCAGCAGCACGCCGTCGATCCCGCCGAACGCGTTGGTCAGGTCGGCGACGAACCCGCCCGGCCCGGTGACCCAGGCGAGCAGCCCGGCCTCGCCCGCCGAGTCGGCGGTCGCGCCGAGCTCGTCGGCGAGCGCGTCCCGCACCGCCTGGACGACGGCGCCGACGACGCTCTCGTCGTCCGCCAGCGTCGCGTCGGCCGCCTCTGCGTCGAGCGACAGCGGCACGAGCAGCGCCTCGCCGTCCTCGGACGGCACGACGACCGGGTCGGCGGTGAGCACGTCGCCCAGCGTGGCGGGGTCGCCCTCGGCCGGGTCCGCGCCGGGGATCGCCAGGTCGGCGAGCCCGTCGACCACCGGCTGCACGTCGCCGATCGCCGACGGCTCGAGCGCGCCGCCGTCCTCGGCCTCGAGCACCACCAGCACCGGCAGCGCCTCCGACTCGGTGAACGCCGCGGACGCCTCCGCCGCCCGGGTGGACTCCGCCGACGACGGCAGGAACGCCGCCGAGTCGTTGGTCTGCACCTGGGACAGCTGTCCCTGGGCCATCCCCCCGAAGGCCGCCACCGCGAGCCACGCGGCCGCGACCGCGAGCACCACCAGACCTCGCCCGATCCCCCGGACCCCATTCCTCAGCATGCTGAGCACTATGCGGGACGGGCGCGGATCCGGCAACATGAGCCCGGGGCAACCGCCCGCGAGGAGGAGGACGAGTGGATCGCGAAGGGTCGCACGGGCACCCGCGCTGGGACGCCATGGCGGCTCGCGAGCCCAGCGGCTGGCCCGTCGGGCGCCTGCTCTCGGCCGCGTCCCGCCGGGTCGAGCGCGACTGGAACGCGCACCTCGCGTCCTGGGACCTCAACCACGCGAGCCAGCCCGTGCTGGTCATCCTGCTCGGCGGCCCGCGCACGCAGGCCGAGCTGGCCGCGCGGTGCGAGGTCACCGAGCAGACCATGAGCCGGGTGATCGCCCGCCTGGAGCGGTCCGGCTACGTCGAGCGCACCGCGCACGCCACCGACCGGCGCAAGCAGCAGATCTCCGTCACCGACGCCGGACGCGCGGCCGTGCTCGCCGCGTCCGACCCCGAGGCCGCCGAGGCGATGGTCACCGAGGGGCTGACGCCGGCGCAGGTCGACCAGCTCCGGGAGCTGCTGCTGATCGTCGCGCGGCGCTGAGGGCCCCGGGGCGCCGGAGGACTCAGGCCAGCGGCGCCCGCCCCACCCGCTCGATCTTCCCGAGGTCCGCCGCGACCCGCGCCGCCCACGCGTCCACCTCGTCGAAGTCCCGGAAGTCGCCGGGCTGCGCCTCGATCATCGCGACGAGCGCGCGCTCGGCCAGCCCGAGCCCGTCGCGCTCCAGCCGGCCGCCGAAGGCCACCACGTCGCGCGCACCGACCCGCCGGGCGACGACCCGCACGTCGTCCGGCTCGCCGGCCGGCAGCGGCGGCTCCCCCACGCGGCCCGACCAGAACAGCCAGGTCGGCCGGGCGGCGAGCCGCGCGCCCTGCCGGTCGACCAGGTCGCGCAGCGCCGCGGCGAGCCGGCCGACGTAGACCGCCGAGCCGAGCACCACCGCGTCGTACCCGTCGAGCGTCTCGACGTCGTCGGGCTCGACCTCCGCCACGTCGTGCCCGGCCGCGCGGAGCACCTCCGCGACCTCGGCGCCGATCTCCCGCGTGCCGCCGTGCCGCGACGCCACCGTCACCAGGACCCGCATGGCCGCCTCCCCCGCGTCCCGGGCGCCGCACCGGCGCCGCGCCCTGACGACCAGCCTCGCCCCGAGCGCGCGGCACCCGCCAGGGACCTCGGTCCCGCGCGGCGGCGCCGGCGCGCCGTCCCTCCGGGACCGCCGCCCGCCGGGCGACGGCGCGGCCCCGGGCGCCGGTAGACTCCCGGGTCATGGCCCGTGAGAAGAACCCCACCGCCGGCGCGGCCGCGAAGCCCGCGAAGGTGAAGAAGACCCGGTGGTACCACCAGGTCTGGCAGGCGTACCAGATGACCCGCCAGCAGGACCCGTCGGTCACCTGGCTGATCCTCGGGGTGTTCGTCGGCGTCATCGCGCTGGGCCAGGTCCTGGCGCTGTTCTTCCTCACGTGGTGGTACCTGCTGCTGCTGAGCCTGCCGTTCGCGCTGCTCGGCGCCATGTTCATGCTGACCCGCCGCGCCGAGCGCGCGGCGTACTCCCGCATCGAGGGCCAGCCGGGCGCCGCGCTGTCCGCCCTCGGCACCATCCGCCGCGGCTGGACGTTCGCGCAGGAGCCGGTCGCCGTCGCCCCGCGCACGCAGGACCTCGTCTACCGCGGCGTCGGCCGACCGGGCATCGTGCTCGTCGGCGAGGGCCCGGCGCACCGCATCGGCAAGCTGCTCGAGTCCGAGCGCAAGCGCACCGCTCGCGTCCTGCCCGGCGTGCCGATCACGCTCATGGAGGTCGGCCGCGAGGAGGATCAGGTCCCGCTGCCGCAGCTCGCCCGCAAGGTGCAGCGCCTCAAGCCGCAGCTGACCAAGGCCGAGGTCGGGGAGGTCGTCAAGCGGCTCCAGGCGCTCGGCGCCGTGCGGATGCCCGTGCCGAAGGGCGTCGACCCGATGCGCGTCCGCCCGGACCGCAAGGGCATGCGCGGCCGCTGAGCCCGCACGCGCGACGCGCCCGCACCCCTCGGGGGTGCGGGCGCGTCCTGCTTCCCGGGCCCCTACGCCGAGATGGCAGCTCTCGGCTGTGCCCGCCCACCGCGTCGCAGCCGAGAGTTGCCGTCTCGGCGGACCGGGCGCGAGGCGAGGCGGCGAGGGCGCGCGGGTCAGCGGCGGACGATCGCCGTGCCCGCGGAGCGGTCGTGCAGGCCGCGGCCGTCGGCGTCCCACACCACGGCCGGGATCACCAGGCACAGCAGCACGGTGCGCACGAGCGCGAGCAGCAGGTTCGGCGGCGCGTCCGGGCCGGGGTCCGGCGCCGGCGCCCCGGCGCGCTGCACGAGCAGCTGCGGCGGCCGCACCCGGCGGACCCGGATGCCGAGCAGCCGGTGCCCGAGCGTGCCGCCGACCGTGCCGACCAGGAGCACGTTCTCGACGGCGAAGATCGCCAGCGTCCCCAGCTGCTGCGCGTCGGCCGGCAGGAAGACGTTCGCGATCGCGAGGCAGGCGAACCAGTCGACCAGCAGCGCGATCAGCCGGCGCCCGAGGGGCGCGAGCGAGCCGCTCCCCGACGCGGGCAGCCCCAGGCGGGTGCCGCTCGGCTCCCCGCCGCGCCCCACCGGCGGCCCCTCGAGCCACGAACCGACGTCCTCGCGATCGACCATGCGTCAACGGTAACCGGCGGCGGTGCGCCCGCCGTCCCGGGCCGTCACCTGCCCGCAACACCGATCGGGGGTCGCGTAACACGGCCGAAACAATCGGTACACCGCAGGGAAACTGGGCACCCCTAGCCTCGACGGAGCCCGGCAAGGGCACGTCAACCCGAGGAGCAGCGGATGTTCAGCACGCCAGAGGAAGTCCTGGCCTTCATCAAGAACGAGGACGTCAAGTTCGTCGACGTCCGGTTCTGCGACCTGCCCGGCGTGATGCAGCACTTCAACGTGCCGGCCGCGACCGTGGACGAGAACTTCTTCGTCGAGGGCCAGATGTTCGACGGGTCGTCGATCCGCGGCTTCCAGGCGATCAACGAGTCGGACATGAAGCTGCTCCCGGACGTGACGACGGCGTTCGTCGACCCGTTCCGCGCGGAGAAGACGCTCTGCCTGAACTTCCACATCGTCGACCCGTACACCGACGAGCCCTACACGCGCGACCCCCGCCAGGTCGCCGCGAAGGCCGAGGCGTACCTGCGGTCGACCGGCATCGCGGACACGGCGTTCTTCGCCCCCGAGGCCGAGTTCTACATCTTCGACGACGTGCGCTTCGAGACGAAGCAGAACACCTCGTTCTACTCGATCGACTCCATCGAGGCCGCCTGGAACACTGCGCGCGTCGAGGAGGGCGGCAACCTCGGCCACAAGACCCCCTACAAGGGCGGCTACTTCCCCGTCCCGCCGGTCGACCACTTCGCCGACCTGCGCGACAAGATCTCGCTGCAGCTGGACGCCCTCGACTTCCAGATCGAGCGCGCGCACCACGAGGTCGGCACCGCCGGCCAGGCCGAGATCAACTACCGCTTCGACACGCTCGCCAAGTCGGCCGACAAGGTGCAGCTGTTCAAGTACGTCGTGAAGAACGTCGCGCACGCCGACGGCCGCACCGCGACCTTCATGCCGAAGCCGCTGTTCGGCGACAACGGCTCGGGCATGCACGTGCACCAGTCCCTGTGGAAGGACGGCAAGCCGCTGTTCTTCGACGAGAAGGGCTACGGCGGCCTGTCCGACATCGCCCGCTGGTACATCGGCGGCCTGCTGAAGCACGCGCCGGCGCTGCTGGCCTTCACCAACCCGACGGTGAACTCCTACCACCGCCTGGTGCCGGGCTTCGAGGCGCCGGTCAACCTGGTCTACTCGGCCCGCAACCGCTCCGCGTGCATCCGCATCCCGGTGACCGGCTCGAACCCGAAGGCCAAGCGCATCGAGTTCCGCGTGCCGGACCCGTCGTCCAACCCGTACCTGGCGTTCGCCGCCATGCTGATGGCGGGCCTCGACGGCATCCAGAACCGGATCGAGCCGCCGGAGCCGGTCGACAAGGACCTGTACGAGCTGCCCCCGGAGGAGCACGCGCAGATCGCGCAGGTCCCCGGCTCGCTCGGCGAGGTGCTCGACAACCTCGAGGCCGACCACGACTGGCTGACCGCCGGCAACGTGTTCACCCCGGACCTCATCCAGACCTGGATCGACTACAAGCGGTCCGCGGAGATCGACCCGATCCGGCTGCGCCCGCACCCGCACGAGTTCGAGCTCTACTACGACGTGTGATCGTCAGGTGTCACGGCTGCTCCCGTAGCGCCTGACCCGCACGACCGGCGCCCCCGGCACCCTCGCGGTGCCGGGGGCGTCGTGCGTCGTCCGAGGCCGGGATCAGCGCGGCGCGTCCTCGATCGCCGGCTGCGGCGCGTCCACCACCCCGTCCTCGTTCTCGTCCGCGGACCGCGCGCGCCTCGCGTCGACCCGCAGGAGCACGGCGGCCGCCGTCGCCGACAGCACCGTCCCCGCCAGCACGGCGATCTTCGCGGCGCCGACCATCCCCTCGTCGCCCTCGAACGCGAGCTCGGCGATCAGGAGCGAGACCGTGAACCCGATCCCCGCGAGCAGCCCGACCGGCGCGAGGTCCCGGATGCCGACGCCCTCGGGCAGCCGCAGGCCGGACCCGCGCGTGACCAGGGTGACCGCGCCGAGGATGCCGAGCACCTTGCCCAGCACCAGGCCGAGCACCACGGCGAGCACGACGGGCTCGCCGAGCACCCCGCCGACGCCGTCGCCGTCCACCAGCGTGACGCCCGCGGCGAAGAACGCGAACAGCGGCAGCGCCAGCGCGGCGGACCACGGCCGGACGGCGTGTTCGTAGCGCCGCGCCCGGGACCCGGGCGCCCCGGCGCGGGCGCGCGCCGGCACCGTCAGGCCGAGCAGCACGCCGGCGATGGTGGCGTGCACGCCGGACGCGTGCATGAAGCCCCACGCCACGAGGCCGAGCGGCCACAGCAGCCAGGGGTGCACGTACGGCGACCGCACCAGCAGCGCGAACAGCGCCACGGCCGCGACCGACACCGCCAGGGCGCCGAGAGCGACGCCGTCGGAGTAGAAGACCGCGATCACGATGATGGCGAGCAGGTCGTCCACGACTGCCAGGGTGAGCAGGAACGTGCGGATCGCGACCGGCAGCCCGCGCCCGAAGATCGCGAGCACGGCGAGCGCGAACGCGATGTCCGTGGCGGTGGGCACCGCCCAGCCCTGCGCGGCACCCGCGTCGCCCGCCGCGGTGACCACGGCGAGGTAGATCGCCGCAGGCACGACCATCCCGCCGACCGCCGCGATCACCGGCACGGCGGCCCGCCGGGGGTCGCGCAGGCTGCCGGCGACGATCTCGTGCTTCAGCTCGAGGCCGACGGTGAAGAAGAAGATCGCGAGCAGGCCGTCGGCGGCCCAGTGCGCGAGGTCGAGGTCGAGGTGCCAGGCCTCGGGCCCGACCGTCCAGGAGGACACGTCGTGGTACGCGTCCCGCCACGGCGAGTTGGCCCACACCAGGGCGAGCGCGGCGGCGGCGATGAGCAGGGCCCCGCCGGTGGTCTCCCGGGACGCCCAGGCGCGGAGCGAGCGTGCGGGCGTGGGGGTGGGCGTGTCGTGGTGCGGCATGGGTCTCCCCGGGTCGCGGCTGAACCCCCGCGCGGAGGGTCGCCGAGCGGGGAGCCGACCAGACTTCCCGGCACACCAGCGGACCACGGTACGGGGCGGCCCCCGACCCCGCACACCGGGTCCCACGAGCCGGACGCCGGCCCCGGCGCGCCGACCTGCGGGAGCGGGCCCCGAGCGGGTGAAACCGTCCGCTCGATGTGACAGGGTCAAGCGCTTCCCTCAGGATGGTCAGGTTTTGCGATCAGCCCGACGACCCCGACGCACCTGTGGAGACCCGTGAGCCAGCACGGCACCGGCAACGCCCGCACCTCGTCCGAACCGACCCCGCCCGTCCCGTCCGGTACCGGCTCCGGCGCCCAGCGCACACGCGCCGCGCGGGTCATCCGCGAGGTCACCTCCCCGGAGACGACCGGCACACCGCACCCGGCGCTGCTGCCCGGCCTCGGCGTGGAGCAGACGCGCACGACGTTCGGCGTCGACCGGGTCGTGTTCTCGGTCGCCGCCGTCCTGACCGCCGCGGTGATCGCGTGGGGCGTCGTCGACCCGGGGTCGCTGTCCCGCGTCGCGAACGCCGGCTACACCGTCGTGACCGAGGACTTCGGCTGGTTCTTCGGCGTGCTCGCGATCGCGGTGTTCGCGTTCATGCTGTGGCTCGGCTTCGGCCGGCACCGCGGGGTGACGCTCGGCCAGGACGACGAGAAGCCCGAGTTCTCCACCGTGTCCTGGGTCGCGATGCTGTTCTCCGCGGGCATGGGCATCGGCCTGCTGTTCTACGGCCCGCTCGAGCCGATGACGTTCTTCCTCGACCTGCCGCCCGCGTTCGAGGACGTGGCCGCGGGCTCCGACGAGGCGCGGCACGCCGCGCTCTCGCAGACCCTGTTCCACTGGGGCCCGGTCGCCTGGGCCTTCTACGCCCTGGTGGGCGGCGCCGTCGCGTACGCCACCTACCGCAAGGGCCGCTCACCCCTGATGTCGGCCCTGCTGGAGCCGATCTTCGGCCGGCGCACCGAGGGCCCGCTCGGCAAGGTCGTCGACGTGTTCGCGATCGTCGTGACGCTGTTCGGCACCGCGGTCACGCTCGGCATCGGCGCCCTGCAGATCGGCCGCGGCGTCGAGCTCGTGGGCGGGGTCGGCCCGGTCGGCAACGGCCTCGTCCTCGGCATCATCGCCGTGCTCACCGTCGCGTTCATCTTCTCGGCCGTCTCGGGGCTCAAGCGCGGCATCCGCGCGCTGTCGAACATCAACATGGTCCTGGCCGGGCTCATCGGCGTGTTCGTCCTGGTGGTCGGCCCGACCGTCCTGCTGCTCAACCTGATCCCGGGCGTCCTCATGACGTTCCTCGGCGACCTGCCGGCCCTGATGGCGCAGTCCCCCGCCACGTCGGACGACGCCCAGGGCTTCATGAGCGCGTGGACCACCTACTACTGGGCCTGGTGGGTGTCCTGGACGCCGTTCGTCGGCCTGTTCATCGCCAAGATCAGCCGCGGCCGGACGCTGCGCGAGTTCGTCACCACCGTGATGGTCATGCCCAGCCTCGTGTGCCTCGTGTGGTTCACCGTGGTCGGCGGCACCGCGACCTGGCTCGAGCAGCAGGGCGCGGGCCTGAGCAGCGCGGAGTCGGGCGAGGACATGCTGTTCCTCATGCTCGACCAGCTGCCGCTGAGCACCGTGATGTCGGTCCTCGCGATGCTGTCCATCGTGATCTTCTTCGTCACCAGCGCCGACTCGGCGTCCATCGTGATGGCGAGCATGTCCGAGCGCGGCAACCCGGCGCCCCGGCGCGCGACGATCATCGCGTGGGGCCTGGCGCTGTCCGCGATCGCCGCCGTGCTGCTGGTCGGCGGCGGCCAGACGGCCCTGTCCGGGCTGCAGAACCTCATGATGGTGGCGGCGCTGCCGTTCACCGCCGTCGTGGTGCTCATCATGGTCGCCTGGGCCAAGGACCTCGCCCGCGACCCCCTGACGCTGCGCCGCCGGTACGCCCGCGAGGCGCTCGACCAGGGCGTGCGCGCCGGGATCGAGGAGCACGGCGACGACTTCGTGCTCGGCGTGGTCGCGACGAAGCCCGACGAGGGCGCCGGCGCGTGGCTCGACACCGACGACCCGGCGCTCACCGAGTGGTACCAGCCGGAGGACGCCGCCGACGAGGCGGGGCCGGCGGAGCCGGGCGCGGCGGAGGCCGCTCCCGACCCCGGGCCGGGCCCCGCCCCCGAGCCGGCGACCGCCGACCGCTGAACCACGAGGGGACCCGGGCCGGCCCACCAGGCCCGGGTCCCCCGCTCAGCGCACCTCGAGCGCGTACAGCGAGTACCCGAACGCGCCCGAGCGCTGCACGCTGCGCACGCGCACCTCGCGGACCGTGCCGTCGACCGCCACGACGTCCGTCCCGCCGTCGCCGTCCGCGACCGTCGCGAGCGGCTCCCAGCCCGCGGCCCCCGCGGCGCGGCCCTCGACCACGTAGCCGACCGCGTACGCGTCCTCCCACGCGAGAGTCACCTCGCGCACCCGCTCGGTGCGCCCCAGGTCCACCGCGAGCCAGGCCTCGTCGGTCCACGCGCTGGCCCACCGGGTGCCGGGGTCGCCGTCGACGGCGTTCGCCGGGCCGAACCCGGACCACTCGTCGGAGGACGACGTCGCGGCCGCGCCCCGCGCCAGGTCGGGGGTCGGGCGGCCCTCGGCGGACCAGACCTCGAGCGCGTGCAGCGAGACGCCGTACCCGGTGGTCCGGCCGCCCGCGAGCACGCGCACGTACCGGGCGCGGACGTCGTCCGCCGGGTGCACGGCGCGGCCCTCGCCGCCGTCCGCCACCTCGGCCACCGTGGTCCACGCCTCGCCCTCGGCGGCCCGTGCCTGGACGCGGTAGTCGGCGGCCGCGGCGCGCTCCCAGTCGAGCTCCACGCGGTCGACCCGCACCACCTCGCCCAGGTCGACCTCGAGCCACTCGCCGTCGGCGGCGGCGCTGGACCAGCGGGTCGACGGGTCGCCGTCGACGGCGTTGCCGGCCCGGAGCCCGGCGCTCTCCTCGGAGGACGCGGTCACCGGCTTGCCGACGGCGACGTCGCGGACCTCGCCCGTGCCGGACGTGCCGCCGCCGTTCGCGACGACCGTCACCGTCGTGGCGGCGGACACGCCGGCCACCGCCGCGGTGACCGCCGCGGTCCCGGGCTCGGCGCCCGCCGTGAACCGCCCGTCGGCGCCGACCACCCCCGCGCCCCCGGCGGACCACGTCGCGTCGACCGGTCCACCGGCGCCGGTGGCGTCGAACGCGTACGCGGTCAGCACCGCGTCCGCGCCGGTCCGCACCGTGGTGCCGTGGGGCGCCAGCAGCAGCCGGGTCGGCGCGATCTCGGTGGCGGCCCGGGTGCCGGTGAGCTCGACCTCGTAGAGGGAGTAGCCGTACGTCGTGAGCCGGCCGAGGCCGTGCACGCGCAGGTACCGCGCGGTCGCGTCGAGCACCAGGTCGTCCGCGGCGGCGTCGGTCTTCGTCACCGTTCGCGCCGTCGACCAGGGGCCGTCGGCCGACGGCGCCGTCTGCAGCGCGTAGGACGACGCCGCGGCGCCCTCCCAGACCAGCCGCGCCCCGGTCAGGTCGTAGGTGCCGCCCAGGTCGAGCACCAGGTCGACGTCGTCGACGCCGTGCGCGCTCTCCCACCGGGTGCCGGGGTCCCCGTCGACGGCGAGAGCGGCGGTGTTGCCACCGAGCTCCGACGACGCCGTCGCGGTCGCCGCGAGCCGCCGGTCCGCCGCCGGGCCGACGACCGCGACCACGGCCGTGCCCCGCGCGCCGCCGAGCGCCGCCGTCACGGCCGCGGAGCCCGGCGCCGCCACCGTGAGCGTGCCGGCGGCGTCGATCGCGCCGTCGGTCGTCGACCAGGCGACCTCGCCGCCGAGCGGGGCCGGGTCGCCGTACTGGTCGAGCCCGGTCGCGGTGAACGTCGTCGGCGACCCGGCCTCGACCCGGGCGAACCCGGGCGTCACGGACAGCGCGGTGAGCCGCGGCGCGGTGCCGACCCGGATCGCGGCGGTCGCGACGACGTCGCCGCTGCGCGCCGTCACCGTCGCCCGCTCGGTGACGGTCGTGGCCGTCAGCTCTCCGCCGGCGTCGATCGTGCCGCCGGCGTCGACCGACCACGCCAGGCCGGGCAGCGGGACGACCGCGCCGTACTGGTCGTACCCGGTGGCGGTGAAGGTGGTGGTCGAGCCGGGGGCGACGGTGGTCGCCTCCTGGCCGACCACGATGCGCGCCAGCGCGGCGTCCCCGCGGTGCACGAGCTGCGTCCGGGCCGGCACGTCGATCGTGCCGACCCGCTCCGCGCCCTCGTACACGTCGTAGGCCTGCTGCGCGTCGGTCGGGTTCGCGACGACGTAGGCGTAGGCGCCGTCGGCGTCCCGGTACACCTGCGCCAGCGGGGCGTCGACGTGCCGGTCGAGCGCCTCGGTGCCGAGCGCCCGGTTGGCCGCCCCCGTGGCGTGCACCAGGCCGGCCATCGACACCGACGTCGCGACGGCGTCGCCGCGCGACCGCAGCTCGGCGAACACGTCGGCGTACACGTCCGGGTGCGACTGGGCGAGCATGCCGAGCACCACGTTGCCCAGGGCGTCGCCCATGGCGGAGAACACGTCGGCGGCGCGGTCGGTGTCCCGGCCCGGCTCGTAGTCCGCGACCGAGAACGCGTACAGCGCGTCGTTCACCGCGGGGTCGACGGTGAAGTCCGTGGACAGGAACGGCAGCAGCGGCGACGCCGGCTGCCACTCGGCGGGCTGCCGGTCGACCATCTGCTCGGAGTACCGCTCGGGGACCAGCGCCGCCGGGAACGTCTCCGGCGTCCAGTACTCCTCCGGGAACACCAGCGCGCCGTCGGCGCCCGCCGTGACGTACCGGGCGCCGGTGGCGGCGTCGTAGAACGGGTTCGCGGCGGTGCGCGCGGTGGCGTAGCCGGGGTGGTGCTTCTCGACCTCGCGCAGCGCGGCCTTCAGCTCCTCCAGGGCGGCGGCCCGGTCCTGGGCGATGTCGATGTCGCCGTAGGTCCCGACACCCCACCACTTCTTGGCGAACATCTGCACCCGTGCCCCGTTCCCCCCGCGGGTGCCCTCCTCGCCGACGACGCGCGGCCGGTCCGCGAGCATCTCGTCGAGCAGCGCGGTCGCGTGCTCCCGGTCCCAGCCGAGGTAGTTCAGCCACGGCCCGGTGGGCATCCACTGGATGCCGTAGATCCACGCCGGGTCGCCGGAGAAGTACGTCGCGTAGGCCTGCCCGCTGTCGTACAGGATCCCGGTCGTCGCGTGGTCGTAGCCCTCGTCGAACGTCGTCCCGGTCACGTCGAGCCAGTACTCCCGCACGGCGGCGCGCTCCGTGACGTAGCCCATCGCGCCGGTCGCCTGCATCTCGGCGTCGCCCAGCGCGACGCCCAGCAGGTACAGGCCGGCCCAGGACTGGATCGCCTCGCTGCTCGACTCCTGGTTGTTGCCCCCGGGCGACGAGAAGCCGCCGGCGTACGAGTGCCCCGCCCACACGTCGAACGTGCGCAGGTACGGGTAGTCCGGGTTCGACCGGTCCCCGTTGCCGTACTGGTCGGCGACCATCCCGGCGATCTCGCCGTACCCCGCGGCCCACTCCGGGTCCTCCATGGCGAGCATCGCGGCCGCCGCGGTGAAGTAGCCGTAGTGGAAGTGGTTGTCGGTGAACTGCGAGGACCCGTAGGACTCGGCGAACCCGATGAGCGCCTGCCAGGTGTCGTACCGCGCGAAGAAGTGCTCCGACTCCCCCGCGGTGTAGGTGAACCAGTCGGTGAGCGCCGTGCGCAGCGACGCCTTGAGCGCCTCGTACGGACCGGTCGCCCCGACCTGCTTCGCCACGAGCATGTACTCGGCGAGCTGGAGGACGTCCTTGCCACCCCAGTAGGTGTCGCCGCCGTAGCCGGTCTTCGCCGCGTAGTCCGTGACGAAGTCGGTCGTCGTCGCGAGCAGCCCGGGGTCGTCGGCCAGCGCGCCCGAGACGCCCGGGACCGGCGTCAGCCCGGTGAACGCGTAGGTCGTGGTCCACCCGCTGTGCCCGACGGTGGTCCGCAGCACGCCGCGGGGCACCCGGTACTCGGCGCCGGTGAACGCCAGGTCGTGGTCGGCCTGCCGGTACTGGTGCGGCAGCCAGCCCTGCACCGTGTCCCGGTTCGTGCCCTCGAGCGGCTCGGTGTCCAGGCTCCAGGTCTCGGTGACGGTGCCCGCGGCGGTGTCGAGCGCGTAGTCCATCCGCGTGTCCCGCGGCACCGCGAACGCGGTCGCGTGCAGCGCGTCGAGGTCGGCGCCGCCGTCGGGCAGGGCGCTCAGCACCAGGTGCGGCGTGCCGGTGGCGGCCGCGACCACGTCGCCGTGCCGCTCGAACGTCGTCCCGGCGGGCGCGTGCACCCCGAGGCGCCGGCCGCCCTGCTCCACGACGAACCGGTCGGTGGCGGCCGGGAAGGCCAGCGGCGCGCCGTCGGCGCCCGTGACCCTCGCACCGGCCTCGAGCGTGAGCGTCGGGGTGACGCCGTCGAACTCGAACCACAGGTACGGCACGCCCCGCGCCGCGGTGACGTCGACGTGCGGGGCGGTCGGGTCCGCCTCGGTGCCGAGCCGCCAGCTCACGTCCCAGTCGCCCCACCCGGTCACCACGGCGCTGTCCGCGGCGAAAGCGGGGTCGAACCGGTCGGCGACGCCGTCGGGCACGTCGGTCAGCACGACGTGGTCCACGAGCACGTGCGCCCACCCGGCCGTCAACGCGTCGACGACCTCGAGGTGGGCGGTGCGGCCCTGCCAGGGCGTGAGGTCCCAGGTGACCCAGCGCAGCGCCTCCGAGTCCTGGCCGGTCGCGGACAGCACCACCTCGCCGTCGACGACGAGGCGCAGCTCCTCGTGCCCCGGACGGTTCCCGCCGCCGACCAGCGCCGCCAGCGCCGCGCGGTCCACGGTGAACTCCGGGGAGGTCAGCGTGCCGGTCGCGGCGTCGCCCGCGCCGGGCGTGTACGAGTTGAGCAGCCCGCGGCCGAGGAACCCGGAGACGGGCGACTGCCCGGGCGACGTGCCCTCGGACACGCCGGCGAAGGCGTCGCCCGTCGCGGTCCAGCCGTCCGGCAGCCCCTCCTCGAAGTCGGCGAGCAGCACGTCGCTCGGGTCCGGCCGCGGCACCGCGAGGCCACCCACGACGACGGGGTGGTCGAGCACCATGGCCGTGCCGTCGGCGGTGAACTCCGTCGGGTACCGCACGACCGCGCCGCGGGCGTCGTTCGCCACGACGAACGGGTCGGCCCACAGGTCGCCGGAGAACCGGCTGACCAGGAGGTCGGTCCACCAGGCGTTGGTCGGGACGGGCACGCCCGCGAGGGACGGGTCGACGAACAGGTGCCGGTCCAGCGTGTCCTGCACCCCCTGGCCGACCTCCGGGGGCGGGGACGCGGCGACGGAGCCGGCCCCGACGGGGACGCCGTCCCGGCCGGGCGCGAGCTGCGCCGCCGGCTCCTCCGGCGCGGGCGCCGCCACCGCCGGGCCCGTGCCGAGCGCGAGGCCTGCCAGCACGGCGGCCACCACGACCCCGCGTACTCGTCCGTGCCCTGCTCGGCGTGCCCCTGCCTGCTGCCCGGCCATCTCGCTCCCACCTCGTCGGCGGGGCGACGCGCGCACCCGCGTCGTCGCAGGCCACCCCGCGTCCGTGCGTGGACGGGACGGTCCCGTCGGGCGGCCCCAGGAGTATGTGCGCCGGGCGCGGCGCGGGAAACCCCTTGCCTGACCCGCCCCGGGCGGCGACCGGGTGCGCCGGGCGCGATTTCACCCGTCCGGCGCACCGCCGGCGGACGCCGTCGCCGCCGCGGTCAGGCCGGCCGGCGCGCCACGGACAGCACGTGCGTGTCCGGCCACGGCAGCGGCGCCCCGGTCGTCGCGTCCGCGAGCGCCGCCCCGCGCCCGAGCCGGTGCTCGACCAGCCAGTCGTTCCGCCACGGCCCGCTCGCCGGCTCGATCTCGAACCCCGCCGCCGTCAGCAGCTCCGCCCAGTCCGGCCAGGTCAGGTCGCAGAACCGCTCGTGGCACTCGCTCAGCCAGTTGTCCGTGTAGTCGCGGGTGTAGAGGAACTCCATCGCCGCGCGCCGGGTGAGCCGGGCGACGGAGCGGGCGCCCGGGGCGGGGTCGGCCCACTCGACCTTCCAGTCCGCGCCGGACAGCGCCGGGAAGTCGCGCGCGAACTGCACCAGCCGCGCCGCGGGACTGAGCGCCTCCAGGTGCGCGCGCACCTGCGCCGGGGACCACGACCCCATGTCGACGGCCGGGTGCTCGTCGGGCGAGCCGTCGAGGTGCAGCTCGACCACGGTGTCCGGGTCCTCGGGCCCGAGCACGTCCGAGTTGATCCACACGCCGCCGGGCGCGGTGTGCGCGAAGATCCGTGCGGCCAGCGTCTCGAGGTCCGCGCGCCCGGCGCCGTACGACGCGATCTCGTGGGTCAGCGCGAGCGTCGTCGTGGTGTTCACGCTGCCCGCCGGGAAGACGTCGCCGCGCAGCAGGTTGCGCTGCGCGAAGAACACGTTCGGGTTGGCGAACACGCCCTGCGCCTGGCGGTGCTGCGCCTCCGCGATGAGGTGCCGGGACACGTCGACGCCGTACAGGTCGGACTCGACCAGCCGTGGGTCCCGCGCCGCCCGCTCGAGCAGGCCGCCCGCCGCGCAGCCGAGGTCGACGACCCGCCCGGGCCGCACGAACGGCGCCACCTGCGCCCACTTGCGGTCGGAGGCGTCGTCGAACGCCGCCGTGTAGGTCGCGTAGTCGCGCGTCTCGGTGAGGTCGCCCTCGGACGAGACGGTCGGGTCCGTGTGCGCCTCGCGCACCAGCCGCTCCAGGTCGTAGCGGACGTAGTACCGCAGCGCGGCGGGGTGCACGAGCCGGTGCCAGGCGTCGTCGCCCGCCACGAGCAGCTCCAGCACGTCCCACGGGCGGCGCGGGGCGTCCGGGTGGTCGCGCTCGACGGCGGCGACGCGGAACCCGAGCGCGGCGTACTGCGCGGCGACCTCGGGCGTCGAGCACGCCACCACGGTGGTCGCCGGGTCGACCCGCGCGTCGAGGGTGAGCTCCACGCTCCGCACGACCGTGGTGGCGAACCGGTCGCTGGGCGCGACGTCGGGCACCGGCGCGACCAGGGACGGGAGCCGCTCGGCGTCGGCCACGAGCTCGATCATCGCCTCGCGGCGGTGCGCGGGCACCGGGTTGCGGCGGGTGCCGGAGTGGGTCGCCGAGGTCAGCGCCCACACCACCCGGGCGTCGGGGGCGCACCGGACGGGCCGGCCGTCGGTGTCGACGACCTCGCCTCGCAGGAGCGCCTGCAGGTACGTGACCTGGAAGGAGGTGATCAGGTGGTGGCGCCCCGGGAACAGGACGAACGCGACGTCGTGCACGCCCCCATCGTGCCCGACCCGCGAGGGCCGGCGACCCACACGCGGCGCACAGGGACGGCACAGCGCCCGCCTCGGCCGCGTCCGTAGCGTCCTCGCCATGACGAGCACCCGACCGACCGACCCCGCACCCGCGCGCCGCCGCGTCCGCCGCGCCGCGCTCCGGCTCACCTCGCTGGCCCTGCTCGGCGGGCTGGCCCTGACCGGCTGCGCCGCCGGGACGAGCGCGACCACCGCCGAGGACGCGACGACCTCGACCGCGACCATCTCGGAGGCCGCGGCCGGCGCCACGACGTCCACGTCGTCGACCACCGCCGAGACCGTCTCCGCCACGGCCGAGGCCGCCGAGGCGTTCCTCGCCACGCTGTCGGACGAGCAGCGCGAGGCCGTCCTGTACGACTACGACGACGAGACCAAGACGACCTCGTGGTCGAACTTCCCGGTGACGTTCGTCGAGCGGGCCGGCCTCAACCTGACCGACCTGACCGAGGCGCAGCAGACGG
Organism: Cellulomonas pakistanensis; assembly: GCF_016862755.1. GTDB lineage: Bacteria > Actinomycetota > Actinomycetes > Actinomycetales > Cellulomonadaceae > Cellulomonas > Cellulomonas pakistanensis. Next base: position 69,598 of record NZ_BONO01000014.1, read on the forward strand.
CCGCGATGGCGGTGCTCGAGGCGCTGCTCAGCGACGAGGGCTACGCCACCGTCACCGGCATCATCGGCGGCGACGAGTTCCTGCTCGAGAACAGCAGCAGCACCGAGGACTCCCTCGGCCAGTACTACCTCGCCTTCTTCGGCGACCCGTCGGACACCGACGCCTGGGAGGTCCAGCTCGGCGGCCACCACCTCGGCATCAACGCGACCCTGGAAGGCACCGCGGACTCCGTGACCTTCGCACCGACCCACCTCGGCTCCCAGCCCGCCGTCTACACCGACGGGAACGGCGAGGAGGTCCAGCCGCTGGCCGGGATGTACACCACGGCGTTCGCGTTCTACGACTCCCTGACCGACGAGCAGCGGGCCCAGCTCTACCAGGGCGAGGAGGTCAGCAACCTCGTCTGCGCGCCCGGCGACACCTGCGACTACCCCACCGGCACCGGCATCTCCGGCGCCGACCTGACCGACGAGCAGCAGGACCTGCTGCTCGGCGTCATCGCGAACTGGGTCGGGCTGTCCGACGACGAGACCACCGCCACGGCGCTGGCCGAGATCGAGGCGACGCTCGACGAGACGTACGTCAGCTGGTCCGGGGCCACGGTCTACGACATGACCCAGGGCGACGGCATCTCCTTCCAGATCTCCGGCCCGGACGTCTACATCGAGTTCTCCAACCAGCAGGGCTCGGCCGGCGCCGACGTCGACGGCTACGTCACCGGCGGGTGGGGCCACATCCACACGATCTACCGCGACCCCTCGGACGACTACGCCGGCAGCGTCACGCAGCAGGCCGGGTCGGGGATCGGCGGCGGCGGCGCGCCGGGCGGGGACGGCGGGATGCCGCCCGGCCGGCCGGACGACGCGGGCACCGAGGCGGAGGCCGGCGCGGAGGCCGACGCCTGACCGGCGCGTCCTCGACCCGCACGACCGCGTGGGGTCCTCCGACCGGGAGGGCCCCACGCGGCCCGTGGCCGTCAGGCGAACAGCACCAGCCCGTACACCGCGAACACCACCAGGTGCACCGCCCCGTGCACCGCGGTCACCCGCCGGGACGAGAACGTCGTCACCGACAGCAGCAGCGTGATCCCGAGCATCAGCACGTTCGCCGGCGACTCGGCGAGCAGCACCGTCTGCCCCGTCCCCAGCCCGATGACCAGCACCGCCGGGATCGTCAGGCCCACCGTCGACACCAGCGCCCCGTGGCACAGGTTGCTGACCCGCTGCACCTCGCCCGCCAGGGCCGCGCGCACGGCCGTGATCGACTCGGGCAGGAACACGATCATCGCGATCAGCACGCCCGCGAGCGCCACCGGCGCGCCCAGCCGGCCCAGGCCGTCGTCGAGCAGCGTCGCCATGTCGTGGGACAGCAGCACGATCGGCAGGACGGTGACGACGAGCAGGCCGACGCGGACCAGGACCTCGGTGCGGTGCCGGCGCAGGACGGCCGCGACGGGCTCGGCGCTCCCGCCGACCTTCCCGGCGCGCGGCCGCGGGGCGACCCGCTCGTCGACCTCCCGGAAGTCGCCGGCCTGCGCGCCGGTCTGCCGCAAGAGGAAGAACCCGTAGAGCGCGAGGGTCAGCACGACGACCGGGACGGCCTGGCCGGCGGTGTACGCCCCGTCCGACCCGATCACCGCCGGCAGCCCGAACGCCAGCCCCGCGAGCACGACCAGCATCGCCAGGTACGCGGACGTCCCGGTGCGGTTGTGCGCGAGGCCGCCGTGCCGCAGCCCGCCGACCAGCAGGCACAGCCCGATCACCAGGTTGAGGATGATCATCGACACGGCCATGACCGAGTCGCGGGCGATGGTCCCGTGCTCCCCCGGCCCGAGCATGACGGCGGCGATCAGCACCACCTCGATGAGGACGATCGACAGCGTGAGCACCAGGGAGCCGTAGGGGTCGCCGAGCCGGTGCGCCAGGGCCTCGGCCTGCTTGACCACGCCGAACGCGCAGACGGTGATGACGGCCACGACCACGACCAGCGCCGAGACGAGCCCGACGGCCGGGACCGGCGGCTCGAGGACGGGGCCGAGCAGCAGGAGCGCGGCGACCGCGCCCCAGCCGAGGACGATGCGGACGACGTCGGACGGCGCGACGAAGCGGACGGCGGTGCGTGCCATGAGGGGGACCTCGCGAGCGGGGTCGTCCCCGGCGGCCGGTCGTCCGGCCCGGGGTCGTCCCCGGGCGGGTGCGCCGGATCCGGCGCTCCGTCCCGAGTCTAGGCGACCCGCAGCGCCAGCAGGTCCTCGACCGTCGCCGGCTCGACCAGCCCGCGGGCGCGCGCGGCGAGGTCCGGATCGAGGGCGACCAGGACGTCGGCCTGCAGCCGCGCCACCGCGACGTACTCGGCGGGCGCGACGTCGTCCCAGCCCTGCTCGGTCGCGATCCGCCACGCGACGGCGCGCGACACGCGGTCGCCGAGCAGCCGCACCTTCAGCGTGGTGAGCGCCTCCAGGAGCTCCGCGGCGCGGGCCGGGTCGAGCGTCCCGGCCCGGACGTCCCGGTAGAGCAGGCCCATCGCCTGCGACCGCAGCAGGTTCGGCGCCACGAGCTGGTGCCCGTCCGGCACGGCGAACCCCTCCTCGGCCAGCCGCAATGCGGCGTGGGCGTCGATCGCGATGCGGGTCATGCTCGGTCCCTCCCCCGGGCCCGACCGCCGTCGGCGGGGCCGTGTCCGCCCATCGTGCACCCGGGCGGCCCGGCGCCGGCGCCCCGGGTGCCGGAGCACGCCGCGCGACCCCGTACGATCCGTGTATGCGAACGATTCTCATTCCCGCAGTCGCAGGCGGCGCGGCGCTCGCGGTCGCCCTCGCCGGCTGCTCCACCGCGGCTCCCGCGGCTGAGGCACCCGGGCCCGCCGACGCCGTCACCCTGACCAGCTGCGGCCTGGACCTCACGGTCAGCGCCCCGCCGGAGCGCGCCGTCACCCTCGAGCAGGGCGCCACCGAGCTGCTGCTCGCGCTCGGCCTCGGCGACCGGATGGCCGGCACCGCCTACCTCACGGACGCGGTGGCCCCCGAGTACGCCGACGCGTACGCAGCGGTGCCCGTGCTCGCCGACCAGTACCCCACCGCCGAGCAGCTGCGCGAGGCGGCCCCGGACTTCGTCTACTCGATGCGCGCGTCGGCGTTCGCCGCGGACGCGGTCGGCGAGCGCGCGGAGCTCGCGGACCTCGGCGTCCCGGCGTACCTCTCCGCCAACGACTGCGAGGACCCCGCGCTGCTCCCCGACGAGGCGGGCTTCGACACGCTGTTCGCGGAGATCACCGACCTCGCGGCCGTGTTCGGCGTCGAGGACCGCGGCGCGGAGCTCGTGGCCGAGCAGCAGGCGGTGCTGGACGAGGTGGCCGCCGCCGCGCCCGACGCCGACCTCGACGTCGCGTGGATCTACTCCACGATCAACGGCGCGCCCATCGTCGCCGGGAACGCCGGCCTGCCGCAGACGCTGACCGAGCTCGCCGGCGCGGGCAACGCGTTCGACGACCTCGACGCGCAGTGGACGGAGACGAGCTGGGACGCGATCGCCCAGCGCGACCCCGACGTCCTCGTGCTCGCCGACCTGTCCCGCGGGCTCGCGGGCGACAGCGCCGCGGACAAGGAGGCGACGCTGCGCGCCGACGCCGTCACCGCCGAGCTGTCCGCCGTGCGCGCCGACCGGCTCGTCGCGATCCCGGCCACCGAGATGGACCCCTCGGTGCGCAGCATCGACGCCCTGGCGACGCTCTCGGGCGCGCTGGTCGAGTTCGCGGGGGCGGACGCGTGAGCGCCGTCGCCGACTGGTCCCGCGCGCACCTCGCCGCCTGGGACCGGCAGCAGGCCGCGTACATCAACCGCCGCGAGGACCGGTTCGCCGTCATGCTCGACGTGCTCGCCGAGGCGGTGCCCGCGGGCGCCCTCGTGGTCGACCTCGCGTGCGGCCCTGGCTCGGTCTCGGCGCGGGTGCTGGACCGGTTCCCCGGGATGACCTGCGTCGCCGTCGACCTCGACCCGATGCTGGTCGAGCTCGGGCGGCAGGCCCTGGCCGGCCACGGCGACCGGGTGGAGTTCCACGAGGCCGACCTGTGGGACCCGACCTGGACGCGCGTGCTCGGCGGCCGCCGCCCGCACGCCGTGCTGTCGTCGACCGCGCTGCACTGGCTGCCGGCGGACGTGCTCACCCGCGTCTACCGCGACGTGGCCGACGTGCTGGAGCCCGGCGGCGTGCTGCTCAACGCCGACCACCTGCGGCAGCCCGCGGGCCGGCCCCTGTTCGAGGAGCTGAGCCGGCGGGACGACGCCGCGACCCAGGCCCGGGACCACGCCGCCGGGGCACTGACCTGGGGCGCCTGGTTCGCGGAGATCGCCGCGCACCCGCACTTCGCGCCGCTCGCCGAGGAGCGGGAGCGGCGGTACGCCGAACGGCCGCCGAACCCCGACCTCGGGCTCGACTTCCACGTCGCGGCCCTGCGCGCGGCGCAGTTCCGCGAGGCGGGACCGGTGTGGCAGCACCTCGATGACTACGTCGTCCTCGCGCAGCGCTGAGCGCGCGGGAGCGGACGTCGCGCCGGCGCGCGCAGCGGACGTCGCGCCGGCGCGGGCCGGGCGGGCACCCGCCCGGCGCGCGGCCGCGGCCGCCGCGGCGGCCCTGGTGCTCGCGGCCGTCGCGTTCGCCGCGATCGGCGTCGGCGGCGGGGACATCACCTGGGCGGAGACGGCGCGGTCGCTCGGCCACCACCTCGGCCTCCCGGTCGCGCCGCTCCCCCGGCTGACCGACTCGGTGGTCTGGGAGCTGCGCGCCCCGCGGGTGCTGCTCGCCGCCGTGGCCGGGGCCGGGCTGGCGACCTGCGGTGCCGTGCTGCAGGCGGTCACCCGCAACGCGCTCGCCGAGCCGTACCTGCTCGGCATCTCGTCGGGCGCCTCGACGGGCGCCGTGCTGGTGCTCGTCGCCGGGCTCGGCTCGGGGGCGGTGTCGCTCGCGGGCGGCGCGCTGGTCGGCGGGCTGGTCGCGTTCGCCCTGGTGCTGCTCCTGCTCGGCCGGAACCCGTCGAGCGCCGGCCGGCTCGTGCTCACGGGCGTCGTCGTGGGCCAGCTGTTCGCCGCCGTGACCTCGCTGGTGCTGCTCGGCTGGGGCGACGCCGACGCGGCGCGCGGCCTCACCTACTGGCTGACCGGGTCGCTCGCGGCGGCCCGGTGGCCCGCCGTGGTGCTGTGCGCGGTGGTGACCGGGGCCGCGCTGGTCGCGCTGCGGCTGATCGCGGCCGACCTCGACGCGTTCGCGTTCGGCGCGCGCAGCGCCGCGTCGCTGGGCGTCCCGGTCGCCGCGGTGCGCACGACGGCCCTGGTGGCGACCGCCGCCGTGACCGCCGTCGTGGTCGCGAGCGTCGGGGCGATCGGGTTCGTCGGGCTGATCGTCCCGCACGCCGTCCGGGCGCTCGCCGGCCCGCTGCACGCCCGCCTGCTGCCGCTCAGCGCGGTCGGCGGCGCGGCGTTCCTCATGCTCGCCGACGCGGTGGCACGCACCGCGCTCGCACCTCGGCAGCTGCCCGCCGGCGTGGTCACCGCCCTGATCGGCGTCCCGGCGTTCCTGCTCGTGCTGCAGCGGCGGGAGCGCGCGTGACCGGGGCACGCGCGGTGGGCGTCGAGGCGTCCGGGATCACGGTGCGGGTCCGCGGGCGCGCCGCCCCGGTGCTGGCCGACGTCGCCCTGTCCGCCCCGCCCGGCGCGGTCACCGGGCTGCTCGGGCCGAACGGGTCCGGCAAGTCGACGCTGCTGCACGCGCTGGCCGGGTCGACCACGCCGGACGCCGGCGAGGTGCGGCTCGGCGGGCGGCCGCTCGGCGCCGTGCCGCGGCTGGAGCGCGCCCGCACGGTCGCCGTCATGGAGCAGGACGCGGACTCGGACACCGACCTCGCGGTCGCCGACGTCGTCGCGCTCGGCCGGCTCCCGCACCGGCGGCGGCTCACCCCGCCGGGACCGGACGACGCGGCGGCCTGCGCCCGGGCGCTCGACCTGGTCGGCATGGCCGGGACGGAGCGGCGCCGGTGGCGCACGCTGTCCGGCGGGGAGCGGCAGCGGGTCCACGCCGCGCGGGCGCTCGCGCAGGAGCCGGCGGTGCTGCTGCTCGACGAGCCGACGAACCACCTCGACGTCCGGCACCAGCACGAGCTGCTCGGGCTGCTGAGGGCGACCGAGCTGACGGTCGTCGTCGTGCTGCACGACCTCGCCCTCGCCGCGCGGTACTGCGACCGGCTGGTCGTGCTGCGCGACGGGCGCGTGCACGCCGCGGGCCCGACGGCGGGCGTGCTGACGCCCCCGACGCTGCGCGAGGCGTTCGGGGTGGACGCGGTCGTGACGCAGGACGGCGGCGGCGTGCGGGTGGAGGTGACGGGGGCGGCCGACCGGTGACCGGGGCGGGCGCGCCGGTGACCGGGGCGGGCGCGCCGGCTACCCGTCGAACCGGGTCCACTCCCCCTCGGACACCACCTCGACCCGCCCGTCGACGACCGCGATCGCCGTCTGCTCGTCGATCGCGTAGGCCGGCCCGCCGATCCCCGCGGCCCACCGCTCGGCCGCCTCGGGGGTGTGCGTCGCGAAGGCGTTCAGGTGCGGGAAGATCGCGAAGTCGACGAGTCCGAGGGTGCGGTCGTCGGGCGCGCCGGCCCACTCGACGAACAGCTCCCCGATCCGCGGGGTCAGCACCATGCTGCCGGCGCTCACGCCGACCCAGACCAGATCGGGCAGCGTCGGCAGCAGGTCGGCCAGCCCGGACTCCCGCAGCCAGTGCGCGAGGTAGGTCGCGTCCCCGCCGTCGACGAGCAGCACGTCGGCCTCCCGGACCCACGGCACCCAGCGGTCCGCGCCGATCGTGGGCAGCGCGGTGAGCTCGAGCGCACCGAGCGACCCCCAGCCGAGGCCGGTGAGGTGCCGGAAGTCCGGGTCCGCCGCGATCAGGCCGCGCACCGACGCCGGGCCGCACAGCGGGTGGCCCCACTGCGCGGTCGGGACGCACAGCGCGCGGGCCTCGGCGACGGGCCTGTCGAGCATCCGCTCGAGCGCGGCGTGGATGCTCGCGTTGGTCACGCCGCCGGACGTCAGCAGGAGCTGCACGGGCCCTCCCCGGGGTGCGGGCGCCGCCGGTCGGACGCCGCCGGTCGCGCGCCCATCGTGCACCCGTCGCGGCGGCCGTGGGCGGCGTGGGGCAGCATGGCCCGGTGAGCAGCGAGGTGACGGCCCCGCGCATGCGGCCCGACCCGAGCATCGCGCACCTGGACGCGGACGCCTTCTTCGCCTCCGTGGAGCAGGCGCAGCGCCCGTCCCTGCGCGGCCGACCCGTCCTGGTCGGGGGCACCGGCCCGCGGGGGGTGGTCGCCGCGGCGTCCTACGAGGCCCGGGCGCTGGGCGTGCGGTCGGCGATGTCGATGGCGAGCGCCCGGCGCGCGTGCCCGCAGGCGACGGTCGTCGTCCCGCGGTTCGACGCCTACAGCGCGTTCTCCGCGCGGATCATGGCGGCGCTGCGCGAGCGGACCGACGCGGTGGAGCCGCTCAGCATCGACGAGGCGTTCGCCGACCTCGGCGCGGTCGACCCCGGCGCGGACGGCTGGCCGGGCGTGGCGCGCGCGCTCCGGGAGCGCGCGGTCGAGCTGGCGGGGGTCCCGGTGTCCGTCGGGATGGGCCGGTCGAAGCTCGTCGCGAAGCTGGCGTCGGCGGCCGCGAAGCCCGCCGGCGTCGTGGTGGTCGCGCCGGACGACGAGGACGCGTTCCTCCTCCCGATGCCGGTGCGCTCGCTGTGGGGCGTCGGCCCGGTGTCCGCGGAGCGGCTGGAGAAGATCGGCGTGCGGACGGTCGAGGACCTGCGCGGCCAGCCGCTCGACACGCTCACGATGGTGCTCGGCGAGGCCGCGGGGACGAACCTGTTCCGGGTCGCGCGCGGCTGGGACGACCGGCCGGTGGCCGAGACCCGCGAGCGCAAGTCCGCGGGCGCCGAGCACACCTTCGAGCGCGACCTGCACGGCCGGGCCGAGGTGGCGGCGCAGCTGCCGGCGGTGACGGACCAGGCGTTCGACCGGCTGGAGCGGCACGGCGGCGCGGCGCGCACGGTGACCGTGAAGGTGCGGTTCGCGGGGTTCAGCACGGTGACCCGCGCGGTGTCGCTGCCCTCGCCCGCCGCCGACCGGGCCGCGCTGCTCGACGCCGCCGGGCGGGCGCTCGACCTCGTCGAGCTGACGGAGCCGGTCCGGCTGCTCGGGGTCGCGTTCAGCGCGCTGTCGGAGCACGCGCAGCTGATGCTCGACCTCGCGGGGTCCGTCGCCACCGGCGCCGCGGCGCCGGTGGCGTCCGGCGCACCCGACGACGACCCCGATGCCCTGCGCCCCGTCGCGCGCCGCCGGCGCGGGCGGCTGCGCCTCGAGGACGCCGCGCCCGGCCTCGACGTCGTGCACCCCCGGCACGGGCGGGGCTGGGTCGTGAAGGCGCGCGACGACGGCCGGGTCGCCGTCCGGTTCGAGACGGCCGCGACCGGGCCGGGCGTGCAGCGCGTGCTCGACCCGGCGACGGAGGAGATCGAGCTGGTCGGCGCCCTCGGGCCCGACGGCGAGGAGCTCCCGGAGCCGGACGCGCAGGAGCCGCGCCCCGAGGAGTGACGCCGCGTCAGGCGCGCGGACCCAGGCGCCGCTCCAGCCGGTCCAGCAGCGCCGTCGCCTCGGCGACCCCGCCGGCGTCGTCGCCCAGCGCGCCCGCCAGCCGGTCGGCCCACTGCCGGCGCAGCCGCGCGATGTCGTCCGCCGCCTGCGCCGTCGGCCGGAGCACCACGGCGCGCCGGTCGTGCTCGTCGTGCGTGCGCTCGACGAGCCCCTTGCCCTCGAGGGACCGCAGCGTCGTGCTGAGGTTGCTGCGCTGCAGCCCGGTCGCGTCCGCGACGGCGCTCGGCGACGCGCCGGGGTGCCCGTGCAGGTACCGGATGACCGCGGTCTCGGTCGGCGTGAGCGTCGGCACGCCGTCGGCCCGCGCGCGCGGGCTCTGCAGGTCGCGCGCGACCGCCAGGACCAGCTCGGCGAGGTCGGCGAGGTCGCGGTCGGTCGGCGTCGGGGGCACGGCCCCATCCTACGGGTAGTTATGTGGTTATAGTTATTTCCTCATAGCGTTCGTCGCGACCGGTCACCCGTGACCGAGGTCCCGGACGCGACCCACCCCGCACTCCCCAGGAGCCCTCCCGTGCCCACGCACCCCTCGCCGGCCGCGCCCGGCGCCCGGCCCTCGCGCCGCGGCGCGCCCGGCCCGACGCTCGCCGCCGTCTGCTTCGGCCTGTTCATGGTCGGCCTCGACGGCACGGTCGTGTCCGTCGCCAACCCCGCGATCTCCGCGTCGCTCGGCACCTCGTTCGCCGAGCTGCAGTGGATCACCAACGCGTACCTGCTCGGGCTCGCGGTGTTCCTCATCCTCGGCGGCAAGCTGGGCGACCGGTTCGGCCGCCGCCGGATGTACCTGGTCGGCGTCGCCGCGTTCGCCGTGACGTCGGTCGCGATCGGCCTCGTCGGCACGACCGGCGGCGTGATCGCGTTCCGCGCGCTGCAGGGGCTGAGCGCCGCGCTGCTCATGCCGCAGACGCTCGCGCTGCTGCGCGCGACGTTCCCGAAGGAGAAGTTCGGCACCGCCGTCGGCATCTGGGGCGGGGTGTCCTCCGTCGCGATCGCCGCGGGGCCGATCGTCGGCGGGCTGCTGGTGGAGCAGGCCGGCTGGGAGTGGGTGTTCTACATCAACGCGCCCATCGCGGTGATCGGCCTGGTGCTCGGCAGCCGCGTGCTCGAGGAGAGCACCGCCCCCGCGCGCACCCGGATCGACGTGCCCGGTGTCGTGCTGCTCGCCCTCGGCCTGCTGGCCGTCGTCCTGGCCGTCGTGCAGTCGGAGTCCTGGGGCTGGACCAGCCCGCTGACCCTCGGCGCCCTGGTGGTCGGCCTGGCCCTGCTGGTCGCGTTCGGGCTCGTCGAGCAGCGCGTCGCGCACCCGCTGCTCCCCCTGCAGCTGTTCCGGAACCCGACGCTGACCGTCGGCGCGGTCGCGGTGGCGGTGAACTTCTTCGCGCTGTTCGGCGTGACGTTCTTCCTGTCGCTGTTCCTGCTCAACCTGCGCGGCGCCGACGGGCTCACCGCGGGCCTGATGCTGCTGCCCCTGAGCGGCGTCTCGATCGTCGCGTCCCCGATCGGGGCGGCGCTGGTGGCCCGGTTCGGCATCCGGGTCCCGATGGCCACCGGGCTCGTGCTCATCGCCGCGGCGCTGCTCGCGCTCACCGGGATCGACGTCGACTCGCCGTACCTCGGCATGGCGGTCCCGTTCGTGGTCCTGGCGCTCGGCGTCGGCATGGTGATGACCGCCGGCGCGGACGCCATCGTCGGCAGCGCACCCGTGCAGCTCGCCGGCGTGGCGGGCGGCCTGCAGGCGACGTCCCTGCAGCTCGGCGGCGCGCTCGGCACCGCGGTGCTCGCCGCGGTGGTGTCCGCGGGCACGGCCGCCCGGCTCGACGGCACCGCGCTGGCGGGCACCGAGGGCGTCGCGCAGGGCCTGGTGCCCGACGGGCTCGACGCCGCGACCACCGCGCTGGCGCAGGACGCGTTCGCCGGCGGGCTGCACACGGCGTTCGTCGTGGCGGCGGTCGTCGCGCTGCTCGCGGGCGTCGCGGCGGCGGTGTTCGCCCGCACCCCGCGCGCGCACCACGAGGCGCCGGAGGTGCTGGCCGAGACCGAGGCGGCCCTGGCGGCCGGTCCCGCGCTGCGCTGACCCGGCGCCCGCGCCCGGTTCGCGCGCCCGGCGCCCGCGCCCGGCTCGCGCGCCGAGTGCCCAGAACCCCGGGGACGAACCCGTCCGAACCGGGCAGGTTCCTGGACACTCGGCGCCGGCCGTGCCGGGCGCCGGACCAGCCGGACGGCCAGCGGTCACGCCCCGCGCGCGAACCGGACGTGCTCGCGGGTCGCCAGGTGGTCCGCGACCGCGTCCGGGTCCGTCCGCGCGGCCAGGTAGCCGAGGTACCCGTCGGGGCGGACCAGCGCGGCGCCGTCGTGCCCGATGCCGTACCGGTCCGCGACGTGCCCGCCCGGGTCGACCAGCACCGGCCCCGGCACGCCGTCCGCCCGCGGGACGACCGGCACCACCGTGCCCAGCCCGCCGAGCACCGCTCGCAGGCGCTCGTGCGACGTGCGGGACAGGCAGGTGGTCAGCAGCAGGTGCCCGGGCCGGCGCAGCAGGTCGCCGACCCACGTCTCCGCGCCCGCCGCGTCCGTCAGCCCAGCCGGGTCCGGCGCGTGGTCGCCGGGGCACGCGCCGCGCACGCCCGCGCCGCCGCCGACCGCGGGACTCCCCCGGTACCGGACGCGCACCTCCGCCAGGCTCGACGCCACCGCCTCGCCGACCGCCGGCAGGTGGCCGAGCAGGAGCAGGCCCACGTCCCGCAAGTGCGCCCGGGCCCCGGCCGACGCGACCGCGTGCGTGAGGCGCGTGGTCTGCCGGACCACCGCCGCGCCGACCGGGCGCCGCTCGGCGTGGTAGCTGTCGAGCAGCTCCTCGCCCGCGCGGCCCGTGCTCACCAGCGCCAGCTTCCACGCCAGGTTCACCGCGTCCTGCATCCCCGTGTTCATTCCCTGGCCGCCGGCCGGGCTGTGCACGTGCGCGGCGTCCCCGGCCAGCAGCACCCTCCCCCGCCGGTACCGCTCGACCTGGCCGTGGTGCACCTCGAACCACACGAGCCACCGGGGGTCGGACAGCCGCCAGTGCTCGCCCATCCGGTCGTCGACGAGCCGCTGCGTCTGGTCGAGCGTCGGCTCCGCGCCGGGGCCGGGCGCCGGCACCTGCACGAGGAACCGGGTCCGGCCGTCCGGCATGGGGAACGCCCCCGAGACGCCGTCCGGGCCCGCGAACAGCCGGATCGTGTCCGGGCTCAGCGTGGTCCGGGCGGCGACGTCGGCGAACAGGAAGTGCTCGCCGTGGAACACGCCCTCGATCCGCTCGCCCACCGCCGCCCGCACCCGGCTGTGCCCGCCGTCGGCGCCGACGACCCAGGCGAACCGCTCGCGGCCGGTCCCGGCGCCGGACGACAGCGCCACGTCGACCCCGCCCGCGTCCTGGCTCAGGTCCGTGAGCTCGACCCCGCGCTCCACGACCACCCCGAGCCGCGCGGCCAGCTCCGCCAGCACGTGCTCGGTCACCGGCTGCGGGGCGTCGAGCGCGCGCGGGTACCGCGAGTCGATCCCGGCGGTCGACGCCCGCAGCCGCAGCGTGCCCGCGGCGCCCGAGCGCACCTCGACGGCCGTGATGGCCACCGCACGCGCCGCGAGCTCGTCGAGCACCCCCATCGCCGCCAGGTGCTCCTGGGTCCGCGCGTGCACCGTGACGGCGCGGGACTGGGTGGTGGGCTCGGGCGCCGCGTCGACCAGCCGCACCCGCGCGCCCTGGCGGGCGAGCTCGCACGCCGCGGTCAGACCGACGGGACCCGCGCCGACGACCAGCACGGGCGCGCCACCGCCTGCACCGACCATCCGCACCCTCCCCACGGCGGGGCGCCGGTGGTGGCGTCACGCCTGCGCCCACCGTGACCGCGCCGCGGCCGGCCGGCCTCACCCGCGGCGGATGAGCCGGGCGCGGGCGGTCAGCCGCGCCGCGCCGGCTGCCGCGCCGCCACGGCGGACCGCAGCAGCGGGGCCCCGTCGCCCGCCAGGCGGTCGGCGGCGACGGGCCTGCCGGCCATCGCCATGACGAGGTCCAGCGTCGAGCCGGTCACCTCGGGGCCCTCGCCGGCGCGGAACGGGCTGTCGTCCGCCACGAGCCGGACGCCCCGCGCGACGGTCCGCGACGCGACCGCGAAGTCCTTGCGCGCGAATCCCTCGGCGACGACGACCACGGCGTCGGGCGCCGCAGCACCCGGCAGCCCGAGCGGCTCGCGGACGTCCGCCCCGTGCACGACCACCTCGCCCAGCCACGCCCACAGGTCGCCGGTCGGCGCGACGCGGGAGTCGACCGTGCACCGGAGGGCAGCCAACGTGTCCGCGGGGGTCGGGCCCCGGTGCTCCGCCAGCCGGCGCGCGTTGTGCCGGTCGGCGTCGAACCGCGCGCCGACGATGCTGCGCAACCACGCCCAGCGGCCGGTGCTCGCGCCCGCCGCGAGGTGGGCGACGACGTCCTCGACCGACCATGCCCCGCACAGCGTCGGGGCCGACCAGGCCTCGGGCGGCAGCTCCTCCAGCTCCGCCACCAGCCGGGCGCGCTCGGCCCGGATCGCCGTCCAGTACCGCTCGGGGTCCCACGTCTGCACGGGTCGCTCCTCGTCGCCGTCCGGGCGAGGTCAGGCCGGGGTGGCCAGCTCGCCGCGGACGATGCTGTCACCCGAGTGCGCGGGGTCGCCGTCGAACGCCTCCGCCGACACGTCGACGACCGGGAACTCCGCCAGGTCCAGACCCGGCGGGAGCGCGAACCGGCCCTCGTCGCCGTCGAGCACGCCCAGGGACACGAGGCGCGTCGCACCCGCGTCGAGGAGCCACACCTCCCGGAACCCGTCGGCGTCCGCGTCGGCGACGCGCACCACCAGGGTCCGGCGGCCGGCGGCGTCCTCCTCGACGGCGGCGTCACCCGAGGCGGACCAGCCGGGCAGGGCGTCGAGCCGGCCCTCGGCGACGACCGTCTCGGCGGGCGGGCGCAGCGCGGCGCCCACGGCGAGCCCGCCGGCGACACCACCGACGACGAGGCCGGCGGCAGCGGCGGCGAGCCACCGGCCGCGGCGGAGGGGCGCGACGGGCCGGGCGGGCGTGGCGGGCCCGGCGGGCACCGCGGCGGGCGCTCCCGGCCCGGGCCCCGCCGCGACCGCGCGCGGCCCCGCACCCGCGCTGCCGTCCGGCAGCACGTCGTCGGCCAGCCCGAGCTCGTCCCGCACCCGGTCCCACACCCCGGCCGGCGGAGACACGGGCGCGTCGCCGGACCCGTCCCGCGCGACCGCGGCGACGGCGGCCAGGGACGCGACCTCGCGCGCGCAGTCCGCGCACCCGGCGAGGTGCGCGCGCTCCTGCGCGTCGAGCGGCTCCCCGAGCGCGGCCAGCGCGACGGCGTCAGGGTCGATGTGCGGCACCGTCCACCTCCAACCGGTCGCGCAGCCGTAGCAGGCTACGACGGATGTGGCTCTTCACGGTGCCGAGCGGCAGGTCGAGCCGCCGGGCGATCTGGTCGTGGGTGAGGTCGTCGTAGAACGCGAGCGCCAGGATGGTGCGCTGCGGCTCGCCGAGCCGGTGCAGCTCGTCGACGACCACGACGTGGTCCGCGACCCGGGCGGCCTCCGGCTCGGGCTCCCGACCCGCGCGGGCGGCGACGGCGCGCAGGTCGCGCGCGTCGCGGGTGCGCCGGGCGAGCGCGTCGGCGACCGCGTTCCGGGTGATGCCGGTCAGCCACGCGCGCAGCGGGCCGCGGTCCGCCCGGTACCCCGACCGGCCGCGCCATGCCGCGACGAACACCTGCTGGGTGACGTCCTCGGCGTCGGCCGCCGACCCGACCGCCCGCAGCGCCACCGTGTGCACGAACGCCGACCACCGCCGGTACGCCTCGGCCAGCGCCAGCTCGTCCCCCGCCTCGAACGCGCGCGCCAGGGCGTCGTCGTCCCACTCGGGCGGCGGGCGCAGGTGCGCGACGGGCCTGGACAGGGCGCGCCTCCTCGCGGGCCGGGTCCCGCCGCGGGGTGCGGGGGTCGCGGAGGCCATCATGCGCCGACCGGGGTCGCCGTGACCAGGACGTTGTCGACGTAGTGCCGCGAGGCGCGGTCGAACTCCCCGCCGCACGTCACCAGCGCGAGCCGCGGCGGGCCGTCCCGGGTGAACACGTCCGGCCAGCGGGCCTCGTCCTTGGGGAACCGCGTCACGGCGTCGACGGCGTAGGCCCGGGTGCTGCCGTCGGCCAGCGTGACCTCGACCGAGTCGCCGGGCCGCACGTCGACCAGCCGGGCGAACGGCCCCGCGCCGCCCGACGCGATCGAGTCGACGTGCGCGGCGACGACCGTGGTCCCGGCGTCGTCACCGGGGTCGGCGCCGAACCGGTACCAGCCGCCGCGCTCGGCCAGGGGCGGGATCTCCATCTGGCCGTCGGGGGCGACGCCGACCGGGTCGACGGGCACCTCGACGTCGCGGCCGGCGATCGCGACGCGCACCGGCGCGGTCGGCGAGGGTGCGGCGGCGGGCGGGGGCGTCGCGGGGGCGACGGGCACGGCGGGCGCTGCGGCCGCCGGCGGCGGGTCCGTCGGCGACGGGGTGGCGGACGGCGTGGGCGGGGACGAGACGACCTCGACGGCGTCCTGCCGCGCCGAGCCGGTGAGCAGCCCCGCGACCCCCGCCGCCGCCAGCCCCAGCACGACGACGGCGAGGGTCAGGAGCCCGGCAGCGCCGAGGGGGCGGCGGCGTGACCGGGGGTCGGGGACGGTGCTCGGCACGGTGCCTCCGCGAGATCGTCGCGACGAGATCGAGGGTCCCGACCGGGACCGGGGCCCGGAGCCCTCGATCCCGGTCGGACCCGTCGACCTCCCGGGCCGCGCGCGGCGCCGGTGCGGGCGGCGACGCGCGCGGGGTGGACCGGGGCGCGGGCGGCGGGGACGACGCACCCGCGCCCCGGCGTCCTCAGCGGCGGTCGTCCGCGGTGGCGCGGGCGACCCGGCGGCGTGCCGGCCCGACCGCACCCGCCACGGCGACGACCGTCAGCAGCGCGGCGGCCGCGACCCACGGGACCGGCGACCCGCCCTCGGCGGCGGTGCCCAGCTCGCCGGACGGCACGCCGCCCGGCGCGGAGTGCAGGCCGTCGATGGTCTGCACGGCGAGCGCCAGGTTGCCCGCCTCGAGCGAGCCCCAGGCGTAGACGATCGTGGCCGCGCCCTCGGCGACGTCCAGGTCGGTCGGGCCGAGCACCGGCTCGGTGGTCCCGGTCGCCGCGACCGCCGCGGACACCGTCCCCGCCGGCACGGTGAGCGCCTGCTCGTCCGGGTTGGCCAGGTTCGTCACGACCGGGCTGCCGCCGGCGAGGACGTCCACCGCGGGCGCCGCGGCGACGTGCCGGACGACGAGGCGACCCTGCCCCGCCGGCACCTGCGACGTGTCGTTGGTGAACAGGGTCGCGGTCGGGTCGCCCGCCTCGGTGAGGTGGGCGGCGGCCGTGTAGCTGGCCCCGGCCTCCAGGGTGACCTCGACCGGGCCGATCGCCGGCTGGCTGTCGTCGGCGGCGTCCGCGGCGGTGATCGCGATCGTGTGCGCGCCGGCCGGCACGTCCAGCGGCCCGGCGAGCGTGCCGGGCGTGAAGTCGTCGAGCGTGCGCGTGCCGTCGACCCAGACGTCGACGGTGAGGTCGGGGACGCCGTGCAGGACGGCGAGCGACGCCGTCCCGCCGGTGGCGGCGGAGGCGGGCAGCGCGGCGGCGGCCACCAGGAGCGCCGAGCCGATGCCGGCGGCGACGAAGGTGACGGACGGACGATGACGCATGGGGTGCTCCCTCGGTCCGTGCCCCCGGGACGACCCCGGGGACGGGGCGTGCTGACACCCCCTCTACGGACCGCGGGTCGCGCGCGGATGCACCGAGTGCCCAGAAACTTCTCCGGTTCGCCCCGGTTCGTCCCCCGGGTTCTGGGCACTCGGCGCCGCGGCCGGCCGCGCGGCCGGCGCGCGCTCAGGCCGCGGCGGTCGCGGTGGCCGCCTCGCGGTCGCGCGCGGCCACGCCCTCGCGGACCAGCGGGATGACGTACCGGCCGAAGTCGACCGCGTCGTCCAGCAGGTCGTAGCCGCGGGCGGACATGATCCGGACGCCGCGGTCGTAGTACGCGAGCAGCGCCTCGGCGACCTGCTCGGGCGTGCCGACCAGCGCGTTCGAGTTGCCCGCCCCGCCGGTGGCCTTCGCGGTCGCGGTCCACAGCACCGAGTCGAACCGGTCGCCCTGCGCCGCGATCTCCAGCAGCCGCTGCGAGCCGGCGTTCTGCGGGGCGTCGATGGGGTGCCGCTTGCTCAGCACGCCGCCGAGCGCGGCCTTGCGGGCCTCGATCGCGTCCAGCACGCGGTGCGCCTTCTCCCAGGCCAGCTCCTCGGTCGGCGCGATGATCGGCCGGAACGCGGCGTGGATGCGCGGCGGGGTGGCGCGGCCCGCGGCGGCGGCCTCGGCGTGCACCCGGTCGATCTGCTCCTGGGTGCGGTCGAGCGGCTCGCCCCAGACGGCGTAGATGTCCGCCTCGGCGGCGCCGACCTTGAAGGCCGCGTCCGAGGACCCGCCGAACGAGATGGTCGGCACGTGGCCGTCGACCGGCTTGGTGTCGAGGTGGAAGTCGGCGAAGTCGTAGAACCGGCCGTGGTGGTCGAACGGCTCGCTGGACGTCCACGCCCGCCGGACGATCTGGATGTACTCCTGCGTGCGGGCGTACCGCTCGTCCTTGGTCAGGGTGTCGCCCTCGCGGCCCTGCTCGTGGTCGTTGCCGCCCGTGATGAAGTGGACGGAGAGGCGGCCGCCCGAGAGCTGGTCCAGCGTCGCGAACGTCTTGGCGGCGTAGGTCGGGTACGAGACGTTCGGCCGGTGCGCGAGCAGCAGCTCGATGGACGGCAGGCGCGCGGCGACGTAGGCCGCGAGCGCCGCCGGCTCCGGGCCGGACGAGCCGTACGCGAACAGGACGCGGGTCCAACCGGTGTCCTCGTGCGCCCGGACGATCCGCTCCAGGTAGCCGGGGTCGAACGGGCGGGTGGTGGCGGCGCGGGTCTCGGAGGCGTCGTTGGTGGTGGCGATGCCGAGGAACTCGACGGGCATGGGTGTGGCTCCTTCGTCTTCTTCCCGCCGAGATAGGGCGTCCGCGTCGAGATAGGGCCGTGCGCGGTCCTATCTCGGGCGGGGGGCCCTACCTCGGCGGCTGCTGGGCGGGCGGGGCGGTCGGGGCGGGCGGGCGGTCCGGGGGTGAGCGGGCGGCGGGGCGGGCGGTCGGGTGGGGCAGGCGGGTCAGGCGGGGGCGTCGGCCGGGGCCTCGGCCGGGGGCTCCGCCGGGAGGCCGGCGGCCTTCCAGGCCGGGAAGCCGCCGTCGACGTGGGACACGGTGTAGCCGCGGGCCGCGAGGGCCTCGGCGACCGGGCGGGAGCCGTTCTCCGACCCGCACACCACGACGACCGGGGTGTCGATCGAGATGACCGGCGCGTGCGCCGGGCCGAACAGGGCGTCGAGGTCGGTGCGGTCGAGCGGGGTCGACCCGGGGATCTCGCCGTGCGAGGCGCGGCCGCCGGCGGAGCGGACGTCGACGAGCAGCGCGCCGTGCGCCACCTCTGCGGCGGCCTCGGTGGGCGGACGCAGGGCGGGCGCGGCGTCGGCAAGCGCGGCGTCGGGGGCGGGGGCGTCAGGGACCAGGGCCTCGGGGGTCGCGGCCTCGGCGGTGGCGGGGGTCGTGCCGGTGGTGCTGGTCATGGCGGGCTCCTTCAGACGAGGGTCAGGTGCGGGTCGCCGGCGGTCGCGGCGCCCGCGTCGGCGCCGGGCGCGACGCCCCATGCCCCGGCGAGCAGCGCGAACGACCGCCGGGCGTCGGCCGGGTCGTGCGTGGCGGTGGTGATCAGCAGCTCGTCCGCGCCGGTGACGCGCTGGAGCGTCTCCAGCCGGGCGACGACGTCCGCGGGGGCGCCGACGACCCGGGTGTCGACCCGGTCGGCGACGACGGCGCGCTCGTCGGCGGCCCGCTCCTCCCACGGCACGGCGTCGTCGGGGTGCGGGTACGCGACGGCCCCGGCGGCGCCGCGCCGGATCGACAGCACCCAGTCGGCGAACGGCGTCGCGAGGGCGCGGGCCTCGGCGGTGGTCTCCGCGACCAGCACGTCGGCCGACACGACGACGTACGGCCGGTCGAGCACGCCGGGGCGGAACGCCGCCCGGTAGGCGGCGATCGTGTCGAGCGTGGTGGCCGGGCTGACGTGGAAGTTCGCCGCGATCGGCAGGCCGAGCTCCCCGGCGACCCGGGCGCTCTCCCCCGCGGACGAGGCGAGCACCCACAGGTCGAAGTCGGCGCCCTCGACCGGCGGCGCCACGTGCCGGGTGCCGTCGGCCTCGGCGTAGTCGCCGGCGCGCAGGCCGAGGACCAGGCCGAGCTCGTCGCGGAACGCCGCCGGGGTGCGGGACGCGCCGACGACCCGCTTCTGCGCGCGCAGCCGCTCGCGCAGGACGGAGTCGGAGCCGTCGATCGGCGGGGCGCCGGGGACGTAGAGGCCGTCGACGACGCGGGGGCCGAGGGCAGGGCGCGGGGCGGGTGCGGCCGGGGCGTCGGCAGGCGCGGCCGGGGCGGCGGCGACGGGCACGGTGTCGCCCGGCGCCGTGCCCCCCGGCGCGCCGTCCTTCGGCCCGCCCGGCGGCGCGAACGCCCGCCCCAGCCCGAGGTCGACGCGCCCCGGGTGCAGCGCGGCGATCGTGCCGAACTGCTCCGCCGCGACCAGCGGGCTGGTGGTGCTGAGCAGCACCGCCCCCGAGCCGACGCGGATCCGCTCGGTGCGGGCGGCGACGGCGGCGGCGAGCACCGCGGGCGACGCCGAGCCGACGCCCGGCGACAGGTGGTGCTCCGCGTACCAGACCCGGTGGTAGCCGAGCCGGTCGAGGTCGACGGCCAGGTCGACGGCCGCCCGCACGGCCTGGGCGCCCGTGCCGCCGGCGGGCACGACCGCGAGGTCGAGCACGGACAGCGGGACGCGAGGGTTCTCGGACATGGTTCTCCTCCGGGGTGGGGTGCGGGCGGCCGACGGCGGTCAGGACGTCTTCGGCAGGCCCGGCGGGTTGGTCTCGGGCGCGTCGATCGCCTCGTCCTCCAGGCCCCAGCGCTCGAGGACCTGCTGGTACGAGCCGTCGTCGAACGCGCCCTGCAGCGCGGCGGTGACGGCGTCGGCCCAGCCGCTGCCCTTGAGCGTGGTGACGGCGATCTGCGCGGTGTCCGGCCAGCCGCCGTTCAGCGTGCCGACGACGGTGAAGTCCTGCGGCGAGACCTTGGCCTTGTACGCGGCGGTGGCGTTCGGGCCGAACGAGGCGTCGATCCGCCCGGACTGCAGCGCGAGGATGGTGTCGCCGTCGTTCTCGAAGTACTCGACCTGGACCGGGTCGAGGCCGGCGGCCTGGTTCTCCTCGTCCCAGGCGAGCAGGATCTTCTCCTGGTTGGTGCCCGAGCCGACGGCCACCGTGAGGCCGGCGATGTCCGCGGGCTCGTCGATCGCGGTGATGTCGCTGCCGGCCTCGACCAGCCAGCCGAGCTCGTCGTTCCGGTAGGACGAGAAGTCGAACAGCTCCTTGCGCTCCTCGGTCACCGTGACGTTGGAGATGGTGGCGTCGACGTCGCCGGACTGGACCGCCAGCGGCCAGTCGGCCCAGGCCTTGACCTGGAGGTCGAGGTCCTTGCCGAGTGCGTCGGCGACGAGCTGCGCGATGTCGGTCTCGTGGCCGATCGGGGTCTGGTCGTCGTCGGCGAGGAACGCCAGCGGCGCGACGTACGCGCTGACCGCGACGGTGAACGTGTCCTGCTCGGCGAGCTCCGGCGGGAGCAGGGCGATCGCGTCCGGGTTCTCCGCGGTGTGCACGCGGTCCTGGTCCGGGCTGGTGTTCACCTCGAGGCCGGCGGCCTCGGCGGCGTCCTGGAGCTCGCTGCCGCCGGGCTCGGCCGCGTCGGAGGCCCCGCCGCAGGCGGCGAGCAGGGCGAGCACGGGCACGAGCGCCAGGGCGGCGTGCGGGCGGCGACGGGAGCCGGGCGGGCGGGTGCGGGTCGTGCGCATGGCGGGACTGCCTCTCGGGGACGGGTGGCGCGGCCGGGCGGCGCGCGCCGGGCGGGGACGGGGGTCAGCGGACCTTGTCGAGGAACGCGCGGGTGCGCGGGTGCGCGGGGCTGCCGAGCACCTGGGCCGCGGGGCCCTTCTCGACGACGCGGCCGTCGTCCATGAACACGACGGTGTCGGCCACGTCGCGGGCGAACCCGATCTCGTGCGTGACGACGACGAGGGTGGTGCCGTCGTGGGCCAGGTCCCGGATCACGCCGAGCACCTCCCCCACGAGCTCGGGGTCGAGCGCGGACGTCGGCTCGTCGAACAGCAGCAGGGCCGGCTTCACGGCGAGCGCCCGGGCGATCGCGACGCGCTGCTGCTGCCCGCCGGACAGCTGGCGGGGGCGGGCGTCGGCCTTGTCGGCGAGCCCGACCCGGGCCAGCAGGGCGCGGGCCTCGGCCTCCACCTCGGCCCGCGGGCGGCCCTGAGCCGAGACCGGGGCCTCGACGACGTTCTCCAGGGCGGTCAGGTGCGGGAACAGGTGGAAGTTCTGGAACACGAACCCGATCCGGGTGCGCTGCCGCAGCACGTCGCGCTCGGTCAGCTCGCGCAGCACCTCGCGGCGGCGCGCTCCCCAGCCGGCGCGGCGCCGGGCGTAGCCGATCACCTCGCCGTCGAGGGCGGCGAACCCGTGGTCGGGTCGCTCCAGGTGGTTCACGAGCCGCAGCAGGGTCGACTTGCCGGAGCCGGACGGGCCGAGGATCACCGTGACCTCGCCCGGGCGGACCTCGAGGTCGACGCCGCGCAGCACCTCGAGGGTGCCGTACGACTTCGACAGGCCCCGGACCCGGAGGTGGCCGCCGGCGGGGGCCGCGGGTGTCGCGGGCGTGGGCGCGGCGGCGGGGGCCGCGGCGGGTGCGTGCAGCACGCTGGTCATCGGTTGCCTCCGGTGCGCTCGGTGGTGCGGGCGGCGGTGCTGGGTGCGGTGCGGTCGGTGCGGTCGGTGCGAGTGAGGTGGCCGCGCCGCGCGCCGGCCAGGAACGTCGGCGGCAGGTCCGCGGGCAGCGGGCGCCCGGCGACGCGGGCCGCGGCGACGGCGACCGTCCAGCGCACCCGCTGCAGCGGGGTCGGCGGCAGGGTGCGCAGCGCGCCGCGGGCGTAGTAGCGCTCCAGGTAGTACTGGGCGACGGTGAGCACGGTGGTCAGGAGCAGGTACCAGATCGCCGCGACGAGCAGCAGCGGGACCACGCGCTGGTTCCGGCCGTAGATGACGCCGACCGTGTAGAACAGCTCGCCGTACGCCAGCACGTAGACCACCGACGTGCCCTTGAGCAGGCCGATGATCTCGTTCACCGACGTCGGGACGACCGTGCGCATGGCCTGGGGCAGCACGATCCGCCACTGCTGCCGGCCGCGCGGAATGCCGAGCGCCGCCGCGGCCTCGTGCTGGCCCTGGTCGACGCCGAGGATCCCGGCCCGGACGATCTCGGCGGAGTACGCGGCCTGCGACAGCCCGAGCCCGAGCACCGCGGCGCCGAACTTGTCGACGACGTCGAGCGTGTCGACCGTGAGCCACTCCGGCCCGAACGGGATGCCGAGCGACAGCTGCGGGTAGAGGTAGGCGAGGTTGTACCAGAGCAGCAGCTGCAGGATCAGCGGCACCGACCGGAACACCCAGGAGTACGCCCAGGACACCGACTGCAGCAGCGGCGACCGGGACAGCCGCATCAGCGCGAGCACCGTGCCGAGCCCGAAGCCGATCACCGCGGCGACCGCGGTCAGGCGCACGGTCGCCCACACGCCCTCCAGCACGGACGGCCAGGTGAGGTACTCCGAGACGACGTCCCACTCCCACTGCGGGTTGGTGAGCAGCGAGCTGGCGACCATGGCCAGCAGCACGGCGACGGCGGCGGTCGCGACCCAGCGACCGGGGTGCCGGGCGGGCACGACGGGCAGGTCGGCGAGGGCGTGGCGGTCGGCGCCGGCACCGGGCTCCCCGGGCGCGGGCGCCGGCGCGGGCGCCGTGGTCGCGGCGCTCACCGGGCGAGCCACTTCTCGAAGGCGTGCGGCACGGCGGCGCCCGGGTAGGCCGACGGCTCGAACAGCGGCGTGTAGCCCGCCGCGAGGTACAGGCCGACCGCCTCCGGCTGCTTCGGCCCGGTGGTGAGGTACAGCCGCGGGTAGCCGGCCGCGGCTGCGCGCGCCTCCAGCTCGGCCAGCACCACCCGCGCCAGGCCGCGGCGGCGGTGCGCCGCGTGGGTCCAGATCCGCTTGAGCTCCGCGGTCGGCACGGCGGGCGCGCCCTCGGCGTCCCGGACCGACGGGTCGGCGAGCCGCGCGGCGTCGCCGTGCTCGGGCTCGGTGCGGCGGCGGAAGGCACCCCCCGCGACCGGGTCGCCGTCCTCGAGCACCAGCACCAGGGCACCGTGCGGCGGGGCGAACTCGTCGGCCCCGAAGAGCGCCAGCTCGTCGCGCAGCTGCGCCGGCGTGAGCAGGCCGGTGTACCGGGCGCTGTACTCGCGCGCCAGGCCGTCGAGCAGCGGCCCGACCTGCGGGTCGTGCAGCCGCGCGTCGCGGACGGCGAGCCGCGCCGGGTCGAGCGGAGCCGGGTCGAAGGGAGCCGGGTCGGGCGGGGCCGGGTCGAGCACGGGCACCCGCAGCGGGGTCGTGGTCATCGGGGTCACCTCGGGGTCGGTCGGAGGGGTCGGGTGCGGGGTCGTGCGGAGTGCGGTGCGGCGCCGTCAGGTCAGCGCGAACGGCGCGGCGGACCAGGGGCCGTCGGCCGGAGCGGACCAGCGGGGCGCGGGCGGCAGCCAGGACGGCCCGGCGGTGACCGGTGCACCGGCGGCCGGCGTCGCGTCGTCGTCCCCCTCGCCCGGCCGGAGCCGGAACGCGCCGGCCTGCTGCAGCGCGGGCACGGTCCGCTCGACGAGCGTCGCGAGGTCCGCCTCGGCCGAGGTCGGCCGGACGACGAACCCGTCGACCGCCCCGTCCCGGACGGCGTCCGCGAGCACGGTCGCCAGGTCCGCGCCGGTGCCCGCGACGACGGCGCCGGCGACGCCGAGGTCGGGCCGGTCCACCGAGCGCACCAGGTCCAGGCGCGCCAGGGCGGCGTCCCGGTCGTCCGCCAGGGCGACGTCGACGTCCAGCAGCACCTCGACGGCGTCGGCCGGGCGCCCGGCCGCGACGGCGGCGGCCCGCACCCGGGCCCGGGCCGCGGCGGCGGCAGCCAGGTCGGGCGCGGTCAGCCGGGCGACGTCCGCGTACCGGCCGGCGAGCGCCTCGGCCTCCGGGCCGGCCACGGGGACGACCACGAGCGGCCGCGCCGGGGCCGACGCGCCGCCGGCACCGCCCGCAGCCGCCGCGCGGGCCGACGAGCGCCCCCGCACCGCGAACCGGACGCCGTCGTGGTCGACGCGGAACCGGCCGTCGCCGGCGCGCCGCACCGGGGCGAGCGCGCCAGCGTCCCAGGCCGCCAGCACCGCCTCGACCGCCGCGGCGGCGCCGCGGGCCCACGCCCGCTCGTCGGCCGGGTCGGCCGGGTCGGCCCGGTCGTCGCCCGGCCCGGTCAGCTGCCAGCCCGCGGGACCGCCGGCCGCGCCCTGCACCCCGCGGACCGCGCCCGCCAGGTGCCCGGCCTCCACCCCGTCGTGCGGGACTCCCGCGACCAGCGCCGCGGTGCGGACCAGCGGGGCGACCCGGGCGGCGGCGACCGCGGCGTCCAGCCGGCCCGCGACCCGGCCGCGGCCGGGGTGCAGCAGCAGGCCGCCGCCCAGCGCGACCAGGTCGAGCAGGCCGCGGTCGGCGCGGTGCACGAGCCGGGCGAGCCGCTCGCCGTCGAAGGGGCGGGCGGCCACGGACCCGAGGGCGCCGTGCGCGCCGGGGCGGGCGCCGACGGCGGTGAGGTCGACGCCCAGCCGGGCGCGGCGGTCGGCGCGGGGGGACGAGAAGGGCATGACGGCTCCGATCGAGGGCGGCGCGGGCGCGCGGAGGCGGCCGGCGGCGCCGGGGACGGCGACGGACGACGAGGGGTGGCGGGTACGCGGCGGCGGCCCGGGTCCGGGCGCGCGGGCGTCCTGCGGGTGCGGGCCGGTGCCGGCTCGTGGCCGGGACCCGGTGGCAGCGGCCGGGCTCAGGCGTCCGCGGGAGGGACGCGAGGAGGCAGGGCGCCGTCAGCGACGACAGCGACAGCGCTCGCCGGGCGTGGCGGCGGCGCGGGGCAGGGCGGGCGCCGAGAGCGCCCAGGGCGCCTGCACGGTCCGGCTCATGCGATCTCCTCGGTTGCACCCGCCCGGGACGGACGGGTCCGCGTGTTGTCCACCACCGGCGGCGGTGGACCTGGTCCTCACCCGGGGCACCCACCCGCGCGGGGGGTTGCCGTCCGACCAGCCGGGGCTACGCGTCGGAGCTCATGACCACCCGGTCCGCCCCCGGGGACCCGCGCTGCGGCGTGCCCCGGTGGCGATCCGGTGCCGCGGAACCTACGAACCCGCGCCGCCGGGCGTCAACGGCCGACAGCCCGCGTCTCGCATGCCGGAGCGTTGTCACGGGACGGACGTCCCGGCCGGTCGCACGGTCCCGGATCGTGAGAACTCCCGGCCGGGTGCGCGCGGCCGGGCCGGTCCGGTGCTAGACCTCCGCCCCGAGGTCACGAGTCCCAGCGTCAAGCCCCGGCTGGCTGGGCAGCAACCCCACGTCACGGCGGGTGCTCCGGGAGATGACCTGGCCGTCGGCCGGCTCGCGCCGCTCCGCCGCACGGCAACCGTGATCGACCCCCTAGCGAGGCCACCATGTCGTCCCCGTCCGTCGTCGCCGTCTCCGGGAACCCGCGCGCCGGGTCCCGCACCCTGGCCGCCGCACGCGCCGCCGCCGAGCGCCTCGCCGCGCTCGCCGTCGACCCCGCCCCCGTCGAGGTCGTCGACCTGGCGACCCTCGCCGGCGAGCTGCTCACCTCGCCGCACCCCGCCGCCGACGCCGCGCTGGCGCGGGTCGCGGCCGCGGACGTCGCGGTGGTCGCGACGCCCGTCTACAAGGCCTCCTACACGGGCCTGCTCAAGGCGTTCCTCGACCTGTACGGCCCGGACGGGCTGGCCGGCGTCGTCGCCGTGCCGCTCGTCGTCTCCGGCAGCCCCGCGCACGCGCTCGCCGGCGAGGTGCACCTGCGCCCGGTGCTCGTCGAGCTGGGTGCCGTCGTGCCCGCCCGCTCGCTGACCCTCACCGAGGCGCAGCTCGGCGACCTCGACGCGGAGCTGGACGCGTGGCTCGCCCGGGCGGCGGCTCCGCTGCGCCGGGCGCTCGGCCTGCCGGCCGAGGAGCTCGCGGTGGTGGCCCGGTGACCGCGGAGCGCACCGACCTCGGACCGCTGGAGCGCCTGCTCGCCGAGCAGGACGAGCCCCAGCTCGCGCCGCACGAGTTCAAGCAGGTGTTCCGCCGGCACCCCGCGGGCGTCGCCGTCGTCGCGCTGCGGCACCGCGGCCGGCCGGTCGGCTTCACCGCCACCTCGGTGATCTCGGTGTCGGCCGCGCCGCCGTTGCTGGCGTTCTCCCTGGCCTCGACGTCCTCGTCCTGGCCGGCGGTGTCGGCGGCGCCGACGGTGGCGGTGAACTTCCTCGCGGACGACCAGGACGACGTGTCCGCGCGGTTCGCCACCAGCGGGCTCGACCGGTTCGCCGCGGGCGGCTGGACGTCGCTGGCCACCGGCGAGCCCGTGATCGACGGCGCGGTGTCCTGGGTGCGCGCCCGCGTGGTGCAGCGGACCCCCGTCGGCGACTCCTACCTGGTGTCGCTGCGGGCGCTGCAGGCGAGCGCTCCGGACGGCCCGGCCGCCGCCCGGGTCGCCGAGCCGTCGCCGCTGGTCTACCACGACCGCACGTACCACCGGATCGGCGCGCACTCGGCGCTCTGAGCCCGGCGCGGTCCCGCACCCCGCGACCACCGGACCCCGCCCCGGAGGGCTGCGCGCGCCCCCGACGCGGCGGGGTGCAGCGGGCGGCGTCCGCGAGCCGATGCTCGTCTGACGGCCGGGCTCAGACCAGCTCGAGGATCGAGTCCAGCCCCGTCACCTGCAGCGTCATCAGCGGGGCCCCGCTCGCGCCGCGCACCCGCAGCCGCTCGGGCCGGCGGTGCGGGGCGATCGACACCAGCAGCGCGATGGCCGACGAGTCGATGAAGGTCGCCCGGCTCAGGTCGACCTCCTGCACGCCGGCGGCGGCGAGCGCGCGGCCGGCGCCGATCTCGTCGACGCCGAGCGACTCGGCGAACGTGTGCACCACGTCGATGTCGACCTCGCCCTCGACGTGCAGCACGGCGGGGTCGGCGGGGTCGACGC
The DNA here is from genome assembly GCF_016862755.1 of Cellulomonas pakistanensis. Lineage (GTDB taxonomy): Bacteria > Actinomycetota > Actinomycetes > Actinomycetales > Cellulomonadaceae > Cellulomonas > Cellulomonas pakistanensis. Next base: position 96,650 of record NZ_BONO01000014.1, read on the forward strand.
GCAGGCGACCGCCCGGCGGCAGCGCGCCCGCGGGCGTCCGGTCGGTGGTCACGGGGTCAGTATGCGGGCCGGGCCGTCCCCCGTCGCGCCGAACGACACCCACCCGGGTGCCGGGTGCGGCGCCGCGGGGGCCGGGCGCATCGGGGTGGGTCCGGGTGCAGAACGGCCGCCTCGGCCGTGTCGGCGGGACGTCGGCGCCGCGGTTGGGTACGGTCGCCTGGTGCACGGGACGGGTCGCGGTGAGGAGCGCGCGTTCCCGTCGTCGGCGTCGTCGCTCTCCCGCGCCCGGACCTGGTCCATGGACCGGGCCGCCGACGCCGGCGCCCCGGGCGAGGTCGTGGACGCCGTCCAGCTCGCGATGAGCGAGGCGTTCACCAACGCCCTGCGCCACGCGCCCGGGACGAAGACGATCACGATCCGCGCCGTCGGCGCCCGCCGCGAGGTCACGTTCGAGGTCGGCGACGCCGCGGCGGCCGTCCTCCCCCGCCGCCGCGCCGGGCGGGAGGGCCTGCCGGGGGGCCACGGCCTGCACATCCTCGACGCGGTCACCTCCGCGTGGGGCTGGCGCCCCGCGCCCGACGGCGGCAAGGTCGTCTGGTTCACGCTGCGCTGGTGACCGCGCGGGCCGTGCCGGACGCCCTAGCCTGCTGAGCATGCCCGCGACGACCCAGGCCCACCCGCTCGACGTGCTCCGCCGCCGCGGGAGCGAGAAGTGGACGGCCCACCCGGCCGACGTGCTGCCCCTGTTCGTCGCCGAGATGGACTACCCGCTCGCACCGGCGGTCGTCGCGGCGCTGCACGAGGCGGTCGACCGCGGGGACGCCGGCTACGCGGAGGCGTCGGGCGGCGGCGCGAAGGAGGCGTTCGCCGCGTACGCCGAGCGCGCCTGGGGCTGGTCGCCGGACCCGGCCGGGATGCGCACGGCCACCGACGTCAGCGTGGTGATCGTCGAGGCGCTGCGCCGGCTGACCGCGCCCGGCGACGGCGTCGTCATCACGCCGCCGGTGTACCCGCCGTTCTTCGAGCTGGTCCCGGAGGCCGGCGCCGCGGTGGTGGAGGTGCCGCTGCTCGACGACGGCACCACCTACCGGCTCGACCTCGACGGCATCGAGGCGGCCCTCGCGTCGGGCGCGGCGCGCGGCGTCCTGCTCTGCCACCCGCACAACCCGCTCGGGCTCGTGCACGACCGCGCGGACCTGGTCGCGCTGTCCGAGGTCGTCGCTCGGCACGGCGGCTTCGTGGTGAGCGACGAGATCCACGCGCCGCTGACCCACACGGGCCGCACGTTCACGCCGTACCTCACCGTGTCCGACGCGGCCCGCGCGCACGGGGTCGCCGCCGAGTCCGGCAGCAAGGCGTTCAACCTGGCCGGCCTGAAGTGCGCGCTGGTCGTGACCGCGGACGGCCCGATGGCCGACCTGGTGCGCGGCCTGCCGGAGGAGATGACCGGCCGGACCGGCCACCTCGGCGTCATCGCCACCCGCGAGGGGTTCGCGCACGGCCTCGACTGGCTCGACGGCACGGTCGCCGCGATCGAGCACAACGCCGACCTGCTGGGCGCGCTGCTGGCGGACCGGCTGCCGCAGGTCGGGTACCGGCGGCCCGGCGCGAGCTACCTGGCGTGGCTCGACCTGTCGGCGCTCGGCTGGGGCGACGACCCGGCCGCCCGGATCCTGGCCGAGGCCCGGGTCGCGCTGACCAGCGGCCCGGACTTCGGCCGGCAGGGCGCGGGCTTCGCGCGGCTCAACCTCGCGTGCGCGCCGGAGGTGCTGACGGAGGCCGTCGACCGGATCGCCCGGCTCGCGGCCCGAGGCTGAGCCGCTCCGCCCGGCCCTCACACGCCGAGTGTCCACAACCCCGCGGACGAACTGGGACGACCCGGGCGGAGTTCTGGACACTCGGCGCGCCCGTCAGCCCACCGCGACCGGCTCCGGGCCCGCGACGGCCGCGGTCAGGCGGTGCGCACCGGCCCCGAGCGTCCGGTCCGGCTCCCCCGGCAGCCGCACGACGGCCTCGACCCCCTCGGGCACCTCGACGTCCACCGCGAGCTCCCCGTCCTCGTGCCGCCACGCCACGACCACACGTCCGCGCCGGGTGTCCAGCGTCGTGCGCGCCCAGGTCAGACCGCCGCCGGGCACCGGCGCGACCAGCACCCGCGCGTAGCCCGGCTCCAGCGGGGCGAGCCCGCCGACCACGCGGTGCAGCCAGTCGGCGACCGCGCCGAGCGCGTAGTGGTTGAACGAGGTCATCTCGCCCGGGTTGATCGAGCCGTCGGGCAGCATCGAGTCCCAGCGCTCCCAGATCGTGGTCGCGCCCATCGTCACGGAGTACAGCCAGGACGGGACCTCGCGCTGCAGCAGCAGCCGGTAGGCCGTGCCCGCGTGCCCGGTCGAGGTGAGCGCGTCGGTGACGAACGGCGTCCCCGCGAACCCGGTGGCGATCCGGTGCCCGGCGGCGGCGACCAGCTCGGCCAGCCGGTCCCCCGCCCAACCGAGCTCGTCGTCGTCGAGCAGCCCGAACACGATGGCCAGCGCGTACACCGTGGGCGCGTCCGACTCGACCCGCTCGCCGGCGACGTACGCGGACCGGAACGCCGCCCGCACCCGCGCCGCGTGCGCCGCGAGCTCGGCCGCGTCGTCGTCCCGCCCGAGCACCGCCGCCACCCGCGCCGCCAGGTCCGCCGTCCGGTACGCGCACGCGGTCGCGACCACGGACTTGTCGGCCTTGGCGGCGTCGGGGCGGTCCGGCGGGGCGTCCGGGTCGAGCCAGTCGGCGAACTGGAACCCCGTGTCCCACAGCCCGCTCGGGGACAGCAGCCCGGCCACGTGCCGGACGTGGTCGACGATCGAGTCGTACTGCCGCTCGAGCACCGCGCGGTCGCCGTACGCCTGCCACAGCGCCCACGGGACCCAGACGGCCGCGTCCGCCCAGACGGCGGTCGCGTCGGCGGGCTCGAACTCGGCGGGCCCCTGCGTCATCCGGCGGATCACGTCCGGCACCACGTAGGGCACGTAGCCGTCGGCGCGCTGCTCGGCCCACAGGTCCACGAGCCAGTCGCCGAGGAACCCGGACGCGTCGGCCAGGAACGCCGCCGTGGGCGCGAACGCCGCGATGTCGCCGGTCCAGCCGAGCCGCTCGTCGCGCTGCGGGCAGTCGGTGGGCACGTCGACGAAGTTGCCGCGCATGCCCCACACCACGTTCTCGTGCAGCCGGTTCAGCAGCGGGTCGGACGTCTCGAACCACCCGGTCCGCGTGAGGTCCGAGCCGACGACCACCGCCGTCAGGTCGCCCTCGCCGATCGCGTCCGGCCCGCCCGGCCAGCCGTCGACCTCCGCGTACCGGAAGCCGTGGAACGTGAAGGTCGGCTCGAACACGTCGTCGTCCCCGGACAGCGTGAACCGGTCCGTGGCCTTCGCCGCGCGCAGCGGCCGGGTGCCGAGCTCGCCGTGCTCGAGGACCTCGGCGTGCCGGAGCGTCACCACGTCGCCGGCCGCCCCGCGGACGCGGACCCGCACCCAGCCGACCAGGTTCTGCCCGAAGTCGACGAGCACCTTCCCGGACGGGCTGCGCCAGACGCGCTCGGGCGCGCGCTCGGCCAGGCGCCGCACGGGCGGGGCGAGGTAGGGCTCCAGCCGGTCGAGGTCGTGGGCCACCTCGTGCACGCCGCCCCACCGCGGGTCCACGGGCACGTCGCCGTCGAACGGCCCCGCCCAGCCGGGGTCGACGCGCCGGGCGTCGACCTCCTGCCCGTCGTAGAGCGAGTCCGCGGTCACGGCGCCGGCCGCCGCGGACCAGGTCGTGTCCGTGCCGACCACCTGGGTCGACCCGTCGCGGTAGGTGACCCGCAGCTCGGCGAACCCGGCGACCTCCTCCCCGTACGGCCGCGCCCCGTCGCCCCAGCCGAGCCGCCCGCGCCACCAGCCGTCGCCGAGAGCCAGCCCGATCGTCGGCGTGCGCCGGGTGAGCAGCGCCGCCACGTCGTGCCGGGCGAACCGGAGCCGCGACTCGTACGCCGTCCAGCCGGGCGTGAGCAGGTCGCCGGACACGGGGACCCCGTCGACCGACGCCTCGACGACGCCGAGCGCCGTGACCAGCAGCTCGGCGGACGCGACCTGGTCGGGGTCCTGGTCGAGCCGGACCGTGCGCCGCAGCAGCGGCGCCGCGTCCAGCTCGGCGTCCGGGGCGATGAACCGGGCGTGCCACGTGGTCATGGGGGTCCTCTCGTCGACGTCGTCGTCGGCCGGCGCCACCCGCTCCCGAGTGAATCGCTTCAACCAGCCCGCGCAGCATCGTCGCCGCGCCGCGGCCCAGCCGTCAAGCGCCGTGACGGCGCGGGTCCCTGCGTTGCCGACTCGTGACCTAGGACTATTGACCCACACCCCGCGATGCCCCTAGCCTCGCCGCAGCAGTGAATCGGTTCAAGCACTGTCGGGGCAACGACGCCCGGCGCCTACGAGGAGGTACGCGTGAACAGGACCCGAACCCTGACGGCCGGGGCGGCGACGCTCGCCGCCGCGCTGGCCCTGACCGCCTGCGCGGGTGGCGGCGACGAGGGCGGCGGCGACGGCGAGGCCACCTCGCTGTCGGTGTACATCGACAGCTCGCCGGCCTCGGTCGCGCTCTGGGAGGGCCTCAAGGCCGCCTACGCCGAGGAGAACCCCGACGTCACCATCGAGGTCGAGACGCACCCCGCGGGCTCCGAGGGCGACAACCTCATCAAGACCCGCCTCGCGACCGGCGAGATGAACGACCTGTTCTGGTACAACTCGGGCTCGCTGTTCCAGGCGCTCAACCCCGACCAGAACCTCGTGCCGCTCGACGACGAGGAGTGGGTCGGCTCGATCGACGACAACTTCGCGACCGTCGTGTCGACGGACACCGCGCTGTACGGCGCCCCCGTGGGCGCGTCCTTCGCCGGGGCGGTCATCTACAACAAGACCATCTACGAGGACCTGGGCCTCGAGGTCCCCACGACGTGGGACGACTACATGGCCAACAACCAGGCGATCAAGGACGCCGGCCTGGTGGCGGTGGCGCAGACCTACGGCGACACCTGGACCTCGCAGGTGCCGGTGCTCGGCGACTTCTACAACGTCGAGGCCGCCGACCCGGGCTGGGCCGAGGCCTACACCGAGGGCGAGAAGAAGTACGCCGACGAGCCCGCGCTGGCCGGGTTCGAGCACCTCCAGGAGGTGTACGACGCCGGCTTCCTCAACGAGGACTTCGCCTCGGCCGTGTACGACGACGCCGTGCGGATGCTCGCCGAGGGCGAGGCGGCGCACTACCCGATGCTGACCGGCAACGTGGCGTCGTCGATCGGCGAGAACTACCCCGACGCGGCCGACACCCTCGGCGTGTTCCCGCTGCCGAGCTCCGTGAGCGACGACAACGGCCTGACGGTGTGGATGCCGAACGGCATGTACATCCCGAAGTCGACCGAGGGCGCCCAGCTCGAGGCCGCGAAGGAGTTCATCGCCTGGCTGGTCACCCCCGACAGCTGCGCCGTGCAGGCCGAGACCACCGACGTCGGCGGCCCGTTCGTCGTCGACGGCTGCGAGCTGCCCGACGACGTGCCCGCCCTCGTGTCCGACATGCAGCCGTACTTCGACTCCGGGGACACCGGCCTGGCGCTCGAGTTCCTGTCGCCGATCAAGGGCCCGGCCCTCGAGCAGATCACCGTCGAGGTCGGCTCCGGCATCCGGAGCGCCGAGGACGGCGCCGCCCTGTACGACGAGGACGTCGTGAAGCAGGCGCAGCAGCTCGGCCTGGACTGGTAGCTCCATGACCCTCGTGCGCCCCGCCCTCGAGGGGGCGACCGAGCGCCCGGCCCGGCGGCAGACCCGCCGGGCCGGGGCCCGGAGCCCCTACCCGACCTGGTTCTTCCTGCCGGCCGGCGTGTTCTACCTCGTGCTGTTCGTGGTCCCGACCGGCGCGTCGTTCTGGTTCGCGCTGACCCGGTGGAACCTGTTCTCGGCCGAGTTCGTCGGCCTGGCGAACTTCCAGCAGTTCTTCCGCGAGCCGGCCCTGGTCAAGGGCTTCGTCAACACGTTCGTCTACGCGTTCCTCACCTCGGGGGCGAAGGTGGTGCTCGGCCTGGCCCTCGCCGTGCTGCTGACGTCGCAGATCATCGCGCGCGGCTGGCTGCGGTCCGTCGTGTTCTTCCCCGTCCTGGTGAGCACGATCGGCGTCGGGGTCATGTTCAAGGTGCTGCTCGACCCGTTCGACGGCGCGGTGAACACCGTCCTGTCCTGGGTCGGCGTCACCGGGCCCGGCTGGCTGACCGACCCGAGCCTCGCGCTGTTCTCGGTCGCGCTCGTCGACGTCTGGAAGGGCGTCGGGCTCGCGACGCTGATCTACATCGCCGGCCTGGTGGCGATCCCGCAGGAGTACTACGAGGCGGCCCGGGTGGACGGCGCGAACGCGTGGCAGAACTTCCGGAGCATCACGCTCCCCCTCGTCCGGCCCGCCACGGTCACGGTGGTGCTGCTGTCGCTGATCGGCGGCCTGCGGTCGTTCGACCTGATCTGGACGATGACCCGCGGCGGCCCCGGCTTCAGCAGCGACGTCATCGGGTCCGTGATCTACAAGCAGTACCAGGCCGGGTTCTACGGGCTGTCGACCGCGGGGAACGTCGTGCTGTTCGTCGTCATCGCGCTCATCATCTTCCCGCTGTCCCGGTGGCTGAACCGCAAGGAGGTCACGCTGTGAGGCGCCGCGGCGTCGCGCTCGGGTCGGTGGCGATCCTGGCGACCACCGTGGTGTTCGTGGTGCCGTTCGTGTTCGTCCTGCTCACGGCGTCGAAGACGCAGCAGGACGCGCTCGACCTCGACTTCTCCCTGCCCACCGAGTGGGCGCTGCTGGAGAACGTCCGGACCGTCCTGGCGACCAACGACGGGCAGCTCGTCCGGGCGTTCTGGAACTCGACCGTCCTGACCGTGGTGGCGGTGGCGATCATGACCGTGCTGGCCGCGATGGTCGGCTACGTCGTGCAGCGCCGGCGCAGCCGGTGGAACCCGGTCGTCGACGCGCTCGTGCTGGCCGGGCTCATCATCCCGCCGGCCGTCGTCCCGACGATCTGGGTGCTGCAGGGCATCGGGCTGTTCAAGACCATGGCCGGGCTGATCGCGGTGCACGTCGCGTTCGGGCTGTCGTTCTGCATCCTGCTGTTCCGGGCCTTCGTCGCGACGATCCCGCGGGAGCTCGACGAGGCGGCGCTGATCGACGGCGCCGGGCCGAGCCGGCTGTTCTTCTCGGTGATCTTCCCGCTGCTGCGCGCCGTGATCGTCACGGTCGTGGTCGTGCAGGCCGTCACGGTGTTCAACGACTTCACCTACGCGCTGTACTTCCTGCCCGGCGCGGAGAACGCCACCGTGCAGCTCACGCTGTACAACTACCAGTCGCAGGGCCTCAACCAGTGGAACCTGCTCTTCGCCGACGTCCTGCTCATCACGATCCCGCCGTTGATCATGTACGTGTTCTTCAACCGGCAGATCGTCGCGGGCATGACCTCGGGCGCGGTCAAGGGCTGACCGGTGCGACCCCGCGGATCAGGCCGGGACGCTGGACGACCGGACCACCAGCTCCGGCTGGAACACCTGGTGCTCGGCGACCGGGGCGTCGGCGGCCGCGCGCGCCAGCAGGATCTCGGCGGCGCGGTAGCCGAGGGCGTGCGCGGGCTGGCGCACCGACGTCAGGGGGGTGGCCAGCTCGGCGGCGATCTCGATGTCGTCGTAGCCGACGATCGCGATGCTGCCGATCAGGTCGGGGCGCCGCCGGCGGATCTCCCGCTGCACGCCGATCGCCACCAGGTCGTTCACGCAGAACACGGCCGTCGGGACGCGGTCGCCCTCCAGCAGCGGCGCGAACGCCGCCGCGGCGCCGCCGGCGTCCAGGGTCGGCACCGGCACCTCGCGCACGACGGCGTCCGGGTCCAGCCCGCGGCGCTCGACCGCGCGGCGCAGGCCGGTGAGCCGGTCGCGGCACGGGCGGATCGCGTGCGGGCCGTTGAGCATGAGGATCGAGCGGTGCCCCAGGCCGAGCAGGTGCTCCCCCGCCTGCAGGCCGCCCGCGACGTCGTCGACCGCGACCGAGGACAGCGCGTCGGTGGGCGACGGCCGGTCCAGCAGCACCGTGTGCACGCCGCGGGCCGCGAGGCCGAGCAGCGGGCCGAGGTCGTCGCCGGTGGGCACCACGAGCAGCCCGGACACGCCGTGCTCCTCGAACAGCCGCAGGTAGCGCGCCTCGCGCTCGCGGTCGTCGTCGGAGCTCGCCAGCATGAGCGTGTGGTCGGCGGCCGCGAGCCGGTCCTCGATGCCGCGGGCGACCTCGGTGAAGAACGGGTTGCGGATGTCCAGCACGATCGCGCCCACCGTGGTGATCGTGCCCGCGCGCAGCTGCCGCGCGGAGGCGTTCGGCACGAAGGCCAGCCGGCGGATCGCCTCGAGCACGCGCTCGCGGGTGCTCTCCGCGACCCGGTCGGGGCGGTTGAGCACGTTCGACACCGTGCCGACCGACACGCCCGCGAGGCGCGCGACGTCGCCGATCGAGCTGCGGCGCGTCGCCGGAGTCGACACCGCCCACCTCCGCTCCGGTCCTCGCGCGGGTCCCGTCCGCCGCGGGGCCGTCCCGGCGCAGCATAGCCGCGCGGACGCCGCGCGACGCCCCCGACCCACCCGCCGTCATGAACCGTTTCAGCACGCTTGTCGAAGGAGACACCATGTCGCTCACCCCCGCGGCCGCCGCCGCGCTCGACCGCCAGGCGATCGAGCTCCCGTCGTGGGCGTTCGGCAACGCCGGCACCCGGTTCAAGGTCTTCACCACCCCGGGCACGCCCCGCACCGTCGAGGAGAAGCTCGCCGACGCCGCCCAGGTGCAGGCGCTCACCGGCCTCGCGCCGTCCGTCGCGCTGCACATCCCCTGGGACCTCGTCGACGACTTCGGCAAGCTGGCCGCCTACGCCGACGACCTCGGGCTGCGGCTCGGGACCATCAACTCGAACACGTTCCAGGACGACGACTACCGGCTCGGCTCGCTCACCCACGTCGACCCCGCCGTGCGCCGGAAGGCCGTCGACCACCACTTCCGGTGCATCGACGTCATGCACGCGACCGGGTCGCGGGACCTGAAGATCTGGCTGCCCGACGGCACCAACTACCCCGGGCAGGGCGACATCCGGGGCCGGCAGGACCGGCTCGCGGAGTCGCTGCGGACCATCTACGACCGGCTCGGGCCCGACCAGCGGCTCGTGCTCGAGTACAAGATCTTCGAGCCGTTCTTCTACACGATGGACGTCCCCGACTGGGGCACCGCGTACGCGCACGCCACCGCGCTCGGCGACCGCGCCGTCGTCTGCCTCGACACCGGGCACCACGCCCCGTCGACCAACGTGGAGTTCATCGTCGCGCAGCTGCTCCGGCTCGGGCGGCTCGGGGCGTTCGACTTCAACTCCCGGTTCTACGCCGACGACGACCTCATCGTCGGCGCGGCGGACCCGTTCCAGCTGTTCCGGATCCTCGCCGAGGTCGTGCGCGGCGGCGGGATGGACGCCGGGTCGGGCGTGCAGTTCATGCTCGACCAGTGCCACAACATCGAGGACAAGATCGCCGGGCAGATCCGCTCGGTGCTCAACGTCGAGGAGATGACGGCGCGCGCCCTGCTGATCGACCGCGACGCCCTGACCGCCGCGCAGGAGGCCGGCGACGTGCTCGGCGCGAACGCCGTGTACATGGACGCGTTCTGGACCGACGTCCGGCCGTGGCTGGCCGACCGGCGCGAGGAGCGGGGCCTGCCGCGCGACCCCGTCGCCGCCTACGCCGCCTCCGGGTACGCCGAGCAGATCGCCGCCGAGCGGGTCGGCGGTCGCCAGGCCGGCTGGGGCGCCTGACCCGTGCGCGCCGACGCCACGCTCGCCGCCGTCGACCTCGGGGCCTCCGGCGGGCGCGTGCTCGCCGGGCGGCTCGAGGGCGGGCGGCTCGTCGCGCGCGAGGCCGCCCGGTTCCCGAACCGGCCCGTGCGCGCTGCCGGGCGGCTGCACTGGGACGTGCTCGCGCTGTGGGCGGACGCCCAGGAGGGCCTGCGGGCCGCCGCGCGGTCGTCCGGGCGCATCGCGTCGGTCGGGATCGACACCTGGGCGGTCGACTACGGCCTGCTCGACGCCCGCGGCGAGCTGCTCGGCAACCCGGTGCACTACCGGGACGGGCGCACCGCCGGGGCGACGGAGGCCTTCGCCCGGTTGCTCGCCCCGGAGGAGCACTACGCCGCCACCGGCAGCCAGGTGCAGCCGTTCACCACCGTGTTCCAGCTGGTCGCCGCGCGGGGGTCGGCGGCGCTCGGGGCAGCCGACCGGCTGCTGCTCGTGCCCGACCTCCTCGGGCGGTGGCTGTCCGGCGCCGACGTGACCGAGGTGACCAACGCGTCGACCACGGGGATGCTCGACCCGGCGACGCGGCGGTGGAGCGGGGCGGTGCTGGACGCGCTGGCGGCGGCGGGGGCCGGGGACGTGCGCGGGGCCGGGGACGTGCGCGTGGCCGGCGACGTGCGGCGGCTGCTGGCGCCGCTGGTGGAGCCCGGCACGGTGCTCGGGCCGGTGCTGCCGGACGTGGCGGGGCCGCTCGGGCTCGGCGGCGACACGCTGCACGTGGCGGTCGGGTCGCACGACACCGCCTCCGCGGTGGTCGCCGCTCCCCTGGGCGACGCGCCCGCCGCGTGGATCTCGTCGGGCACCTGGTCCCTCGTCGGCGTCGAGCTCGACGCCCCCGTGCTGACCGAGGCGAGCCGGGCGGCCAACTTCACGAACGAGCTCGGCGTGGCCGGCACCGTCCGCTACCTGCGCAACGTCGCCGGGCTGTGGCTGGTGCAGGAGTCGCTGCGCGCCTGGGCCGACGCGGGCGACCCGCAGGACCTGGAGACGCTGCTCGCCGCCGCGGCGGACGTGCCGGGGCTGCGCACGGTGGTCGACGTCGACGACCCCGCGTTCACCCCACCCGGCGACATGCCGGCGCGGCTGCGCGACGCCGCACGCCGGACCGGCCAGCCGGTGCCGGAGCGCCCCGCGGAGGTGGTGCGCTGCGTGCTCGACTCGCTCGCGCTCGCCTACCGTCGCGCCGTCCGGCAGGCGGCGACGCTCTCCGGGCGCGACGTCGAGGTCGTGCACGTGGTCGGCGGCGGGTCGCGGAACGCGCTGCTCTGCCGGCTCACGGCGGACGCCACCGGGCTGCCCGTGGTCGCCGGGCCCGCCGAGGGCACCGCCGTGGGGAACCTGCTGACCCAGGCGCTGGCGACGGGGCTGCTGGACGGCGGGCTCCCCGCGGCGCGGGCCGTCGTGCGGGCGTCCGCGGACCTCGTGCGGTGGGTGCCGCGGGGGCCCGACGCGGCGTGGCGGCGGGCGGAGGAGCGGCTGCGGGAGGTGGTGGGCGCGCGCGGGTGAGCCGTGGGTGCGGGGCGGACCTGCGGGGTACCGCTTCACGGCTGGTCACCGAGCCGACCACAGGCGCGGGTGGTGTGCGTGGTCCACAGGCGCGGGGGTGCGGGGCGGGTCGTGTGGGTGGTCG
>NZ_BONO01000015.1 GCF_016862755.1 Cellulomonas pakistanensis
GGGGGTGCACGTTCGTGCACCCCCGCCGCGGACCCGCCGGCCGAGCCGCCGACCGTCCCGTCAGGCGCGGCCCGTGAGGACGCGCGCCTCCGCGACCAGGTAGATCGAGCCGGTCACGAGCACCGCCGCGCCGCGCTCGACCTCGCGCTCCGCGAGGTCGGCCGCGAGCGTGACCGCCTCGTCGAGCCGCTCGCGCACGTGCACCCGGTCCTCGCCGAACACGTCGACCGCGATCTCGGCCAGGTCGTCGACCTCCATCGCCCGCGGGTTCGACGCCCGGGTGACGACGACCTCCGCCAGGTACGGCTCCAGGACCGCGAGGATCGCCTCGGGGTCCTTGTCCGCCATCGCGCCGACGACGCCGACGATCCGCTGGAACGCGAACGCCTCCTCGACGGCCGCGACCAGCGCCTCGGCGCCGGCGGGGTTGTGCGCGCCGTCGACCAGCACGGTCGGGCTCGACCGGACCAGCTCGAGGCGGCCCGGCGAGTCGACGTCCGCGAACGCCGCCTCCACCACCGAGCCGTCCAGCGCGCCGCCGCCCGCGATCAGCGCCTCGACGGCCGCGAGCGCCGCGAGCGCGTTGTGCGCCTGGTGCTCGCCGTGCAGCGGCAGGAACACGTCCGTGTAGACGCCGCCCGAGCCGCGCAGCGTGAGCAGCTGGCCCCCGACGGCGACCTGCCGGTCCACGACGTCGATGTCGACGCCCTCGCGGACCACCCGCGCGCCGCGCTCGGCGGCGGCCTCGAGGATGACGCCCTCGGCGTCCTCCTCCTGGCGGGACAGCACGAGGGTCGCGCCGTCCTTCACGATGCCCGACTTCTCCCCCGCGATCTCGACCAGCGTGTGCCCGAGGTACCGCTCGTGGTCGTAGGCGACCGGGGTGATGACCGCGACCTCGCCGTCGGCGACGTTCGTCGCGTCCCAGCGCCCGCCCATGCCGACCTCGACCACGGCGACGTCCACCGGCGCGTCCGCGAACGCCGCGAACGCCATGACGGTGAACACCTCGAAGAAGCTGAGCCGCGGGCGGCCCTCGGCCTGCTCCTTGACGTCGACCATGTGCACGTACGGCGCGACGTCCTGCCAGGTGGCGACGAACGCCTCGTCGGAGATCGGCTCCCCGTCGATCGCGATCCGCTCGGTCACCCGGTGCAGGTGCGGGCTGGTGAACCGGCCCGTCCGCAGCCCGTGCTCGCGCACCAGGCGCTCGACCATGCGGGCCGTCGACGTCTTGCCGTTCGTGCCGGTGAGGTGGATGACCCGGTACGCCTTCTGCGGGTCGCCGAGCAGCTCGCACACCGCCGCGACCCGGTCGAGGGTCGGGTCGATGTCGTGCTCGGGCGCCCGCTCGAGAATGCCCGCGTACACCTCGTCGGCGGCGCGGCGGGCGGCCTGGGCGGCCTCGTCGCGCTGGTGGTCCGCTCCCCCGCGGCCCTTGGCGGCCATCAGACGTCCACCCGCTCGACGCCGACGGCGAGCTCGGAGCCCGAGTCGTCGACGACCACCTCCGTCGCGAGCGTCTCGCGCGCGATGAACTCCCGGTGCGCCTCCACCGCCGCCCGGTGCCCCGCCGGGACGCCCAGCGTCAGCCGGATCCGGTCGGTCACCACGAGGTCGGCCGCCTTGCGGGCGTCCTGCACCGCGCGGACGACGTCGCGGGCGTAGCCCTCGGCCAGCAGCGCCTCGTCCAGCGCCAGGTCGAGCACCACGAACCCGCCCGAGGGCAGCACGCCCGCGGCCAGCGCCGGCGCCTCGCCCTCGGCGGTGGTGACGTCGATCGACGTCGTCAGCTCGTACTCGGACGGCTGCATCGGGACGTCGCCGTCGTCGGTGCGCACGACCACGGTGCCCTCGGCGTCGGTGGACCAGTCCCCGGCCTTGGCGGCGCGGATCACGGCCTGGACGCCGCGGCCCAGGCGGGGGCCGGCGGCGCGGGCGTTCACCGCGAGGTTGCTGCGGACCGCGACGCCGCCCGCGGCGGCCTCCTCGACCGTCGAGAGCGTGACGCGCTTGACGTTGAGCTCGGCGGCGAGCAGGTCCGCGAACGGCTGCAGGGCCTCCGGGGTCGCCGTGGCGACGCGCAGCTCGCTCAGCGGCTGCCGCACGCGCAGCCCGTGGGCCTTGCGCAGCGCCAGGGCGGCGGACACCGCCTCGCGCACGCCGTCGACCGCGGCGACCAGGTCGTCGTCGGCCGCGAGCGCCAGGTCGTCGGCCCCGCCGTCGCCCAGGGTCGGCCAGTCGGACAGGTGCACGGAGCGGTCGCCGGTCAGGCCGCGCCACACCTCCTCCGACAGCAGCGGGGCCAGCGGCGCCATGACGCGGGTTAGCGTCTCGAGCGACGTCCACAGCGTGTCGAACGCCGCCTGGTCCTCCGCCCAGAACCGGTCGCGCTGCGTGCGGACGTACCAGTTTGTCAGCAGGTCCAGGTGCACGCGGACGGTCTCGCAGGCGCCGGGCACGTCGTACGCGTCGAGCTGCGCGGTGACGGTCTCGACCAGCTTCCGCGTCCGGGCGAGCACGTACCGGTCCATCGTGGTGACCGGGGTGTCCGGCGTGACCCGGCCCGCGGTGAGACCCGCCCCCTGGTTCGCCGCGTTGGCGTAGAGCGCGAAGAAGTACCAGGTGCTCCACAGCGGGAGCAGCACCTGGCGGACCTCCGAGCGGATGCCCTCCTCGGTGACGACCAGGTTGCCGCCGCGCAGGATCGGCGACGCCATGAGGAACCAGCGCATCGCGTCCGAGCCGTCGCGGTCGAACACCTCGTTGACGTCCGGGTAGTTCCGCAGCGACTTGCTCATCTTGCGGCCGTCCGAGCCCAGCACGATGCCGTGCGAGACGGACGTGCGGAACGCCGGGCGGTCGAACAGCGCGGTCGCGAGCACGTGCAGCAGGTAGAACCAGCCGCGGGTCTGCCCGATGTACTCCGTGATGAAGTCGCCCGGGTAGTGGTGCTCGAACCAGTCGGCGTTCTCGAACGGGTAGTGCACCTGGGCGTACGGCATCGACCCGGAGTCGAACCACACGTCGAGCACGTCCGGGATGCGGCGCATGGTCGAGCGCCCGGTCGGGTCGTCCGGGTTCGGCCGGGTCAGGTCGTCGATGAACGGCCGGTGCAGGTCGGGCTCGCCGGCGTCGTTCAGCGGCAGCCGGCCGAAGTCGGCCTCCAGCTCGGCGAACGAGCCGTACACGTCGATGCGCGGGTGCGCCGGGTCGTCGCTCACCCACACCGGGATCGGCGTGCCCCAGTACCGGTTGCGGGACACCGACCAGTCGCGGGCGTTCGCCAGCCAGTTGCCGAACTGGCCGTCCTTGATGTGCTCCGGCACCCAGGAGATGTCCTGGTTCAGCTCGACCATCCGGTCGCGGAAGGCGGTGACCTTCACGAACCAGGACGACACGGCCTTGTAGATCAGCGGCTTCCGGCACCGCCAGCAGTGCGGGTACGAGTGCACGTACGACGCCTGGCGCAGCAGGCGGCCGTCGGCGCGCAGCCGCTGCGTGATGGGCTTGTTCGCGTCGAACACCTGCTGGCCCTCGAAGTCGGGCACCAGGGACGTGAACTTCCCGCCCTCGTCGACGCTCAGCACCGTCGGGATGCCGACGGCCTCGCAGGTCTCCTGGTCGACCTCGCCGTAGGCCGGGGCCTGGTGCACCACGCCGGTGCCGTCCTCGGTGGTGACGTAGTCGGCGAGCAGGATCTGGAACCCGTGCTCGGCCATGCCGGGCTGGTCCGCGAGGTAGTCGAACAGCCGCTCGTACCGGACGCCGGCCAGGTCGGCGCCGCGCACCTCGCGGGTCACGGCGGCCAGGGCGTCGTCGGCGGAGTCGTAGCCGAGGTCCTTGGCGTAGCCCTTGACGAGGTCGCGGGCGAGCAGGAAGGCGCCCGCGCTGGCGCTGGTGCCGTTCGGGCCCGCGGGGACCACCGCGTAGGCGACCTCGGGGCCGACCGCGAGCGCCGAGTTGGTCGGCAGCGTCCACGGGGTCGTCGTCCAGGCGAGGGCGGCGACGCCGTCCAGGCCGAGCTCGGCCGTGCGCTCGCCGGTCAGCGGGAACGTCACCGTGACCGTCTGGTCCTGGACGTCCTTGTAGACGTCGTCGTCCATCCGCAGCTCGTGGTTCGACAGCGGCGTCTGGTCGTTCCAGCAGTAGGGCAGCACGCGGTAGCCCTCGTACGCCCAGCCCTTGTCGTACAGGCGCTTGAACGCCCAGATGACCGACTCCATGTAGGACGCGTCGAGCGTCTTGTAGTCGTGCTCGAAGTCGACCCAGCGCGCCTGGCGCGTCACGTACACCTGCCACTCGTCGGTGTACCGCAGCACCGACGTCCGGCAGGCGTCGTTGAACGCCTTGATGCCCATCTCCTCGATCTGGGACTTGTCGGTGATGCCGAGGATCCGCTCCGCCTCGAGCTCCGCCGGCAGGCCGTGCGTGTCCCAGCCGAACCGGCGCTCGACGCGGCGGCCCCGCTGCGTCTGGTACCGGCCGACGATGTCCTTGGCGTACCCGGTAAGCAGGTGGCCGTAGTGCGGCAGCCCGTTCGCGAACGGCGGGCCGTCGTAGAACACGAACTCGTTCGCGCCGTCCTCACCGGCGTCGCGGGCGTCGATCGACGCCTGGAACGTCCCGTCGGACTCCCAGTACGCGAGGACGTCCTTCTCCAGCGCGGGCAGGTCCGGGGACGCGGGCAGGCCGAACGAGGCGCCCGGCGCGACGGGCGCGGCGCGGCGGCCGGTCGGGGTGCGGTGCAGCGGATAGGCCATGGCGGATGGCGCTCCTGGTGGTCGGCGGGCCCGGGGGCCCGCGGTGCGGTGGCGGATCCACGGGGACGACGTCACGCCCGGGCCTGAGCCCCGGCGGGCACCGCGGTACCACCCCGCTTGCCGATCGCCTCGCCCGCGGGTGCGGGGTCGGCGCGCGACCACTCTGCTGCGGCTGTAACGGGCCTGCCCCGTCCGGGTCTACTGGGGGTCCGTCGCGTGCGTGCTGCGGCTCGCCCTGTTCTTCCGGAGGCTCCCCGGTGATGGCCGGATCGGTGCCTGTGGGGACGAGTGTAGCGAGGGCGTCCAGCGGGGTGCGATCACCCTGCCTCGTCGGGATCACCGGGAGGGAGCATGTACGCGACGTCGTCCAGGACCGGGCCGCGCTCGGGGATCCGGTTCCACCACCACGCGGATCGCGGACCGCCCCCGTCGATCCGCTGGACGATCTTGTGCACATCAGGGACGGTGAAGCCCAGGAAGCGCTGGTCGACGGCATCCAGCGCCGACCTCATGTCCGCGCGTTCGCGATCGCCCAGCGCCTGCATCAGCGGCTCCAGCACGTCGCGGAGGTAGTTCGCGGCGATCAGGTCGTAGACGCCCCACACGTCTGCACGCTCACGGCTCCCGGCCGCCGGATGCGCTCGGGCCTCCCTCTCGAGCCGGCTGACGTGGTGCCCCCAGGCACCGACGAGCTCGGCCAGGGTGTGGACCCCCATGGCGCCACGGTCGACAGAGATGTTCCGCCACGACGTCATCCGGCGACATCCACCTCCTCTCGACCGTCTTGAGCTGGTCACATGCGGGTCTCGAGGTCGTAGGCCAGGAACGTGACCTCCGCCGGGTCACCTGCCGGCGCCACGATCGCGAGGTAGGTCTGCCCCGCGGGCCTGAGGTCCGCCGCGGGGACGTGCAGGTCGACGTACGCGCCCATCATGTCGACGACCCAGTCGTTGAGGTCGCCTGCGGTCGAGTAGTCGACGAGCGGGAGCGAGCTCGATCCGGGGGCGTCCGGGGTGAGCATCACGACGGCCTGGTCCGTGGGCAGCATCACGCGGACGAGCGTCGCGTCCTCGATCCACACCTCGTCCTCCGACTCGAAGTCGACGATGTCGACCTCGACACGCGCGGCGTCCTCGGGGATGTTGAGGTCGAACTCCTCGAGGGCTGCCTGCGCGACCCGGCGTGCGTCGTCCTCAGGCACGGGCGTCGCGTAGCGAGCCACCTGCACCCCGGACTTGAGACCGACGCCGTTCGGCTGGAGGTCCCATGCATGGCGGAACAGCCAGTCGTCACGGACGGTGAACGCCGCGAACGTCAGCCCGGCGACGACACCGGCGAGCGCGCTCACGAGGACGAGCGCAGCGCGGCGCACCCACGTCGGTGTCCCGCCCATCGTCAGGCGTCCCGGCTCGTCGACGCCACGAGGCGATCAGTCCGGCGCGCGTCGGGGAGGCCGTCGGGCTCGCCCGACCGGGTGGTCATCACGAGCGCACCGTACCGACCCGAGCGGTGGACCGCGGCGGGTTCCGCGTCTGCCACCCGACCGGCGCACGGATGCACGAGCCGGCGGGCCGTCACGGCCGCTCGACCCGCGTTCCGAGCAGCTCCGAGACCGGCACGTCGACCTCGGTCCCGAGCGACTCGAGCACCGCGCGGTCAGACGGGTCCAGGGCGACGTCCTGCTCGGCCAGGAGCTCGCACAGCGTCCGGAGCGCGGCCTCCTCGCCGCGCGTCCGGAGCAGGGCCCCGACGTATCCCGCGTCGCCCGCCGGCAGACCGCGAGCGCGGGCGCGCGCGACCTGCTGCCGCAGCGCGGCGTCCCGGGCCCGGGCGCGGTCGTCGGCCGCGAACCAGGCGCGGATCTCGTCCTTCGAGCGCCCGCGGAACGGCGGGGAGATCAGCACGGCGGGCCGGCCGGTCGCCACGGCGACGAGGAAGACCACACTCAGCACGACGATCCCGAGGAGCCAGACGGCTGTGAACGGCCCGGGCGGCCCGCTCGGGAAGAGCAGCACGATCCCGGCGACGCCGAGGCAGCTCCAGGCCGTCAGCGCGCTCGCCGGCACGACAGCCCGGGCTAACACCGCCACGTCACCGCTGAAGAGCATCGCCATCTGAGGTTGGGACTGCACGCGACGCAGCGCCTCCGTGTCACCCCGGAGCGCGCGGGACACGACCCACCCCTGCGAGGCGAGGGTGACCGCGAGGACGAGCCCCATCACCACGCGGAAGGCCACAGGCCCGTCCCCTGGGACGTCCCCGGCGGTCGTGACGGCGGTCAGCAGCACCAGGGCACCGTAGCGAGAGGGGACCTCGCGCGCGGGGCCGGTCCTCGCCGTTCACCCAGTCGTGCGTCGATCCCCGCCTCTCCACGCCGGGTGGTTCGACTGCCGAGCCGCGCTTGCGCCTGCGCCATTGCCCGGTCGAGCGAGTCGTAGCCCGACGTCTCGGGCCACACGTGGTCACCCTCCCGCCCGGCGCCGGCGAACCTCAGGTAGTAGAGACGTCCGTCCGGCCCCAGCGGAGCGGGTTACTCGTCACCCGACGACCCGCTTTCGGACGGGTCCGCGAAGATCGACCGCGGCGGCTGCCCGGAGCGGATCCGCGCGACCGAGTCGAGCCAGTCGTGCCACGCCGCCGGGTCGGACGTGTCTCCGTCCGGCTCCGGCGCGGCGGCGATCAACACGTCCTCGACCGGACCGGGCCCGAGGAGGTGGCACGCGGAGAGGTAGTCAGTCATCACCAGGAACGCCTCGTGCACCGTGAGCGCGCCGAACCCGCCGGACGCCTCCTCGCTGCCGGGGGTCTCCAGCAGACCGCGTGCCGCGAGCGCGCGGCGGATCGCGCGGACCTGGTCCCGGACCGGTTGGTCGACGCGGTCGGCGACGACGAGCGAGCCCGCGCCGAGGGCCTCGACCCGAACGCCGTCGATCGCCCCCACCGCTGCCGGGTCGGCGGACAGGTAGGTCAGCCGACCGACGACCACCGACCCCGGGGCGGGGAGCTGCGCGAGGCCGAGCTCGGCCGAGTAGCAGGACGCCCAGGACGGGTCCCACGACTCGACGGCTGCGCGCACGGTCGCGTTCACACCGGCGGGACCCATCGCACCTGCGACGGGCGGCGGGACGGTCAGGCGCACGCGGCTCGTGGCGCCGGCCGTCGTGCCGAGCGCGCAGAGGAGCTGAGCAGCCGGTCGGGTCGCGGTGGTCAGCACCAGGTTCGTCGTGTCGCCGTCCTGGCGGAGCAGGGCGTGGAGACCCTCAGGGCCGAGCGGCGCTCGAACGCCCGGTCCGGCCACGTACCAGGCCGTGAACGACGGGTGCAGTCGCTCGATCGCGCGGAGGAACCGCGCCACCCGGTCCGCCAGCGCGGTCGACGGCTCGTCGCGGGCGCCCCACCGCGCGTCGATCGTCCAGCGGTCGGCCACGTCCCCGGTCCCGGCGGCACGACCGGACGTCAGGCCGTGACCGGCGGCTGCGCGGACCACGGGAACGTGATCCACCGGTCGGTCCGCCGCCACACGAAGTCGGGCGCGACGATCGAGTGCGACTTCGCGTACAGCACCGCCGTGCGCGCCTCCTCGCAGTGCTCGGCGACCAGCCGCTGCACGAGGGCCAGGGTCTCCCCGGTGTCCGCGACGTCGTCGACGACCAGCGCGCGCCGGCCGACCAGCGCGGCGTTGTCGAGCAGCGGCGGCAGGACGACCGGCTCGGGCAGGCGCGCGTCGATCCCGGTGTAGAACTCGACGTTCAGGGTGCCGCACGCCTTCAGGCCCAGGGCGTAGGACAGCGCGCCGGCGGGCAGCAGGCCGCCGCGGGCCACCGCCACCACGACGTCGGGCTCGAACCCGGACTCGACCACCGCGCGCGCCAGGTCGCGCGCCGCCTCGCCGAACTCGTCCCAGCCGAGGATCTCGCGCTCGTCGGGCAGGTCCTGGCCGGGTGCGGCCTCCGCAGTCGTCATGCCGGTCAGGCTAGCCGCCGCACGTGTGCGCCAGGTTTCGCGCGGCGGTCGGGACCCGGTGCGGCCGCGGTCGTGCGCGGCGCGTCCGCGTCAGGCGCTCTCGCGCAGCGCCCGCCGGCGGTTCTCGTGCTCGAACAGCTCGTGCGCGAGCGCGCGGTAGCCGTCCGGGTCGGCCTGCGCGTCCATCCGCTGCAGGCGCCCGCGCAGGTCGGCGATGTGCCGGGTCAGCTCCATCTCGACCAGCGCCATGACCAGCCCGCGGGCGTAGCCGGGCAGCCGGTCGGGCCGGTCCTCGGGCAGCGGCGCGACCGCGAGCCGGGTGATCAGGCCCTCGACCGGCGACGCGGCCTCCTCACGGACGGCCTCGACCCAGCCGACCGCCCCGGCCGGTCCCTGCGCGGCGACCTTGGCGCGCGCGGCGGCGGCCCCGCCCGCGGCGCGGATCGCGGCGTGCACGGCCCGGTACGCGGGCGCGGTGAACGCCTCCGGCGGCAGGTCGTCGAACTCCGGCGGCACGGCGTCCGGCATCTGCAGCACGGCCTCCAGGGCGCGCCGCTCGGTGGCCGTGACCGGGTCGCGGGGATCGGGCATGGCCATCTGCGGCGCGGGCAGCGGGGTCGTGCCGCCGCCCGGGCCGGCCTGGTCGAGGTCGTGCGGGGGCCCGTCGTCGTACGGCTCGGGGGGTGGCTCGTCGAACCGCTGGCCACCGCCGCCGCCCTGGCCGAAGCGGCCGTCGCCGCCGCCGCGCCGGTCGTCCCAGCGCCCGCCGCCTCCGCCGCCGGGCCCGCGCGAGCCGCCGCCCTGGCCGCCGCCGGGCCGCCCGCCGCGCTGGCCGCCCCGGCCGCCGTCGCGGCGCCAGCCGCCCTCCTCCGGGCCCGGGGGCACGAAGGTCGACCGGCCGCCGTTCTGCCCGTACCCGCCCTGGCCGTAGGCCGACGGGGACGACCCGCGCCCGCCGCCGGTGCCGCCGCCGGACCGCCCGCCGCGACCCGCCTGCTGCACCGCGCGCTGCACGGTCTCCATGTCCATGCCGAGCCAGCCGGCGAGCATGCGGGTGTACTCCGGCCGCAGCGCGGCGTCCCGGATGCCGCCCGGGATCGGCGCGGCGGCGCGCAGCGCGGCGACCCGGCCCTCGGCGGTGTGCAGGTCGAAGCCCTGCAGCGTCGTGCGGATGACGAACTCGAACAGCGGCTGCCGGGACTTCACCAGCGCGCGCACCGCGTCCGGGCCCTGGGCCTGGCGCAGGTCGCACGGGTCCATGCCGCCGTCGGCGACGGCCACGAAGGTCTGCGCGCTGAACGACTGGTCCTCGCCGAACGCCTTCATCGCGGCCTTCTGCCCGGCGGAGTCGCCGTCGAAGGTGAACACGACCTCCCCGCCGACCGACTCCCCCGACGCCAGCTGGATGCCGCTGCCGGCCCCGCCCGCGCCCATGAGCCGCCGCACGATCCGCGCGTGGTCCGAGCCGAACGCCGTGCCGCAGGTCGCGACGGCGGTGCCGACGCCGGACAGGTGCATGGCCATGACGTCGGTGTATCCCTCGACGACGACGACCTGCTTGTTCTTCGCGATCTCGCGCTTCGCCAGGTCGATGCCGTAGAGCACCTGGGACTTCTTGTAGAGCGGCGTCTCGGGGGTGTTGAGGTACTTCGGGCCCTGGTCGTCCTCGTGGAGCCGGCGTGCGCCGAACCCGACGACGTCGCCGGTGACCTCACGGATCGGCCACACCAGGCGGCCGCGGAACCGGTCGTACAGCCCGCGGTTGCCCTGGCTCATCAGGCCGCTGGCGGTGAGCTCGGCCTCGGTGAACGAGCGGCCGCGCAGGTGCCGCAGCAGGTGGTCCCAGCCCTGGGGCGCGTAGCCGACGCCGAACTGGTCCGCGGCGGCGCGGTCGAACCCGCGCTCGGCGAGGAACTGCCGGGCGATCGCCGCCTCGGGGGTGAGCAGCTGCTCGACGAAGTACTCGGCCGCGACGCGGTGCGCCTCGAGCAGCCGCTGGCGCTTGCCGGGCTCGTGACCCGGGCGCGGGCCGCCGCCCTCCTCGTACCGCAGCGTGACGCCCGCGCGGCCGGCCAGGTACTCGACGGCCTCGGTGAACGGCAGGCCGTCGATCTTCTGGATGAAGTCGATGACGTCGCCGCCCTCGCCGCACCC
The DNA here is from genome assembly GCF_016862755.1 of Cellulomonas pakistanensis. Taxonomy (GTDB): domain Bacteria; phylum Actinomycetota; class Actinomycetes; order Actinomycetales; family Cellulomonadaceae; genus Cellulomonas; species Cellulomonas pakistanensis. The sequence goes on from NZ_BONO01000015.1 coordinate 10,881, forward strand.
GAAGCAGTGGTAGAGCCCGACCTGCGGGCGGACGTGGAACGACGGGGACTTCTCGTCGTGGAAGGGGCACAGGCCCTTCATCGAGCCGACGCCGGCGGTCTTCAGCGCGACGTGCTCGCCGACGACGTCCTCGATCCGGGCGCGCTCGCGGACCGTCTGCACGTCCTCCCGCCGGATCCGTCCCGCCACGGGCACGATCCTAGGCGCCGCTGGAGGCCCACCCGGCCGGTCGTGACCAGCGCCACCGCCGAGGTCGTCGGTCGCGTCCACCACGGGGGTGGCGCAACCGACGACCTGGGGCGGAGCCGACGACGTCGCGCTCGTCAGTACCGCGGCGGGGGCGCCAGGCGCGCGTGCCAGGCGGCGGCGGACACGTCCGTCAGGCTCGCCACCTGGTCCACCACGACCCGCAGCCGGGCCGCGTCGTCCGCCGCGGCGCGCCAGTCCGCCGCGAACGGCGGCTCCAGCGCGAGCGGCGCCCGGTCGGACAGCACCTGCACGAGGTCGGCGAGGATCTCCCGCTGCCGCTGGTAGAGCGGCTCGAGCTCGCGCGGCGCCATGACGAACGCGACCGCGAGGCCCTTGAGCACGAGGATCTCGGCCTGCGTCTCCTCCGGGACGATGAGGTCGGCGGCGTACCGGGTCAGCGGCCCGGGGCCGTACCGCTCGCGGGTGGCGACCTGCGCGGCGCGCGCGAACCGGCCGATGAGCTGGCTGGTCGTGTCCTTGAGCGCCGCGAGCGCCCCGCGGGTGCCGTCGAAGCCGGGGCGCCACAGCTCGGCCGCGACGAGCCGGTCCATCGCGGCCTCCAGCCCCGCGGCGTCGATCGCGTCGCCGTACCAGGTGTGGATCGCCTCGACGACCCGCGCGCGCTGGTCCGGCACGGTGAGCACCCACAGGTCGAACCGGCCGCCGACGACCGCGTCCTCCACGTCGTGCACCGAGTACGAGATGTCGTCCGCGAGGTCCATGACCTGCGCCTCGAGGCACTTGCGCCGCTCGGGCGCGCCGTCGCGCAGCCAGGTGAACACGGGCAGGTCGTCCGCGTACACGCCGAACTTGTGGGTCGGCCGGCCGCTCGCGGACAGCGGTCCCTCGCCGGCGCCCCACGGGTACTTCACCGAGGCGTCGAGGCTCGCGCGGGTCAGGTTGAGACCGACCGCGACGCCGTCCGGGGCGACGACCTTCGGCTCCAGCCGGGTGAGCAGCCGCAGCGTCTGGGCGTTGCCCTCGAACCCGCCGATGTCGCGGGAGAGGTGGGCCAGCGCGCGCTCGCCGTTGTGGCCGAACGGCGGGTGGCCGAGGTCGTGCGCGAGGCAGGCGGTGTCCACGACGTCGGGGTCGCAGCCGAGCGTCTTGCCGATCTCCCGGCCGACCTGCGCGACCTCGAGCGTGTGGGTCAGCCGGGTGCGGACGAAGTCGTCCGACGACGGCCCCAGCACCTGGGTCTTCGCGCCGAGCCGGCGCAGCGCCGAGGAGTGCACGAGGCGCGCGCGATCGCGCTCGAACGGGGTCCGGGAGCGCGACTTGGGCGCCTCGGCGACCCAGCGCTCCCGGTCGGCGTCGACGTAGCCGTCGGGAAGCTCGCTGGTCACGGACCCGAGTTTATCGGGGTGAGGCTCGCTCACCACGCCGACGTCGGCAGTCGCGCGCCGAGGTCGGCACCCCGAGGTGCCGATCTCGCACCGGGAGTGCCGCGCTCGCGCCCACCCCCTCGCACCCGCCCCGGCTCACGCCAGGCGCCACACCTGCACGCCCGGCCCGTCGCCCGGCAGCCGCAGCCCGCCCGGCTCCACCGCGAGCGCGGCGCCGCCGTACAGGTTCTCCGGCTGCTCCCCCGCCGCCAGCAGGTGGCCCGGCAGCAGCGCGCCCCGCCACGGCGCGCGCGACGCGAGCACCAGCACCCGCTCGCCCGCCGTCTCCCGCAGGTACGCGATCGCGTCGTCCCGGACCAGCGCCCAGCGCAGCCCGCCCTCGCGGAGCGCCCGCGACGACCGGCGCAGCGCGATCAGCGACCGGTACGTGGCGAACAGCCCGGCGTCCCACGCGGGACCACCGCCGGCGTCGATCTGCGCCCACGGCATCGGCACCCGGGAGTTCTCGCCGTTGCGCCCGGTCAGCCCGCCCTCGTCGCCCGCGAACAGCACCGGCGTGCCCGGGTAGGTCATGAGCAGGCCGACGCCGACCTCGACCAGGTCCCGCGAGCCCACGATCGTCCGGAACCGCGCCGTGTCGTGCGAGCCGAGCAGGTTCCACTGGTGGGTGGTGACGCTCCACGGGACAGCGGCGCCGAACTCGCGCATGGCGGCCACCGCGGCCGGCCCGGGCCGGCGCGGGATGCCGACCGGCAGCTCCACGTAGCGGAGCGCCGCCGCGGGGTCCGCGAGCCACGTCCACACCGGCCGGGTGAACGCGGAGTAGTTCATCGTGCCGTGCCAGCCGCCGGCCGCGCGCAGGTCGGCACCGGCGTCGTGGAAGTGCTCGGCGATCAGCGCGGCGTCCGGGTTGATCGCGGCCATCGCGGCGCGCATCCGCTCCGCGACCTCGTGCGTCATGTCGTCCGCGCCCTGGCGGCCGGTCATGTTGGCCACGTCGACCCGCCAGCCGTCCATCGCGAAGGGCTCGGCGAGGTAGCGCCCGACGACCGACGACGGCCCGTCGAACATGCGCGACGCCAGCGCGGGCGCGTGGTGGTCGAGCTTCGGCAGCGACGCGTGCCCGAGCCAGCCGACGTAGCCGGGCGCGGCGTCCTGCCAGTAGTAGAACGACCGCTCCTCGGCGGACGGGTCCTCGACCGCGCGCCGGAACCAGTCGTGCGCGTCGCCCGTGTGGTTGGTCGTGAGGTCGCCGACCAGCCGCATGCCGCGCCCGTGCAGCGCGCGGGACAGCGAGGCGAACGCCTCGTCGCCGCCGAGCACCGGGTCCACGTGGTCGAAGGTCCGGGCGTCGTACCGGTGGTTCGACCGGCCCGGGAACACCGGCGTCAGGTAGAGCGTGTCGACGCCGAGCCGCTGGAGGTGGTCCAGCCGGTGCTCGATGCCGCCCAGGTCGCCGCCGTACAGCTGCGTGCCGGTGCCCGGCCCGCCGCCGATCGGCTCCTCGTCCCAGGCCGCCGGCAGCGCCCAGTCGGGCAGTTCGCCCGCGGGCGGCCCGTCGTGCCGGCCGGACGACCGCGCGAACCGGTCCGGGAACACCTGGTAGACGACCGCATCCCGCGCCCAGTCGGGCCCCGGCGGCGTGGTCGACAGCCGGAAGTCGGACGCGTCCGGCACGTCGCGGGCGATCGTGCCCTCGCCGTTCAGCCACGCCTGCCCGCCGGGCTGCCCCTCGCCCGCCAGCAGGAACCGGTACGACGTCACCGGGTTGGTGACCGGCACGTCCGCCGTGTACCAGCGCTCGTGCTCGTCGCCCCCGTCCGCGCGGGCCGGGTACACCCGCGGCTCGCCGTCCTCGACGACCCGCAGCCACACGTCCGGCGCCGGCCCGTCGGAGGGCACCCGCAGCCGGACGGGCACGATGTCGCCGAGGGCCGGCGTGCCGGGCGGCACGTACAGCGCGGAACCGTCGTGGTGCGCCCCGAGGGGCACGGCGACGTCGGGGGCGGCGGCGTGGCGGCCGCCGGTGGTGCGGTCGGACAAGCGTCAGCCCTTCACGGAGCCGGCGGTGAGCCCGCCGACGATGTACTTCTGCAGGAACAGGAACAGCGCGACGACCGGGATCGCGGCGAGCACGGCGCCGGCGGCGAAGATGCCCCAGCGGGCGTTCCGCTCGTCGGAGGCCCAGTTGTAGAGGCCCAGCGCCAGCGTGAACCGCTCCGGGCGCTGCAGCACGACCTTGGCGATGATGAACTCGCCGTAGGACGAGATGAAAGACAGCAGGCCGACGACCGCGAGGATCGGGGCCACGAGCCGCAGGATGATCGTCCAGAAGATCTGCGCGTGGCTCGCGCCGTCGATCTTGGCGGCCTCGTCGATCTCGCGCGGGACCGTGTTGAAGAACCCGTACATGAGGAACGTGTTCACGCCGAGCGCGCCGCCGAGGTAGACGCAGATCAGGCCCAGCTGGGTGTTGAGGCCGATCGCCGGGAACACCTCGGACAGCGACAGCAGCAGCAGGAACAGCGCCACGAACGCGAGCATCTGCGGGAACATCTGCACCAGCAGCAGCGTCGTGAGGCCGGACCGGCGGCCGCGGAACCGGAACCTCGAGAACGCGTACGCCGCCGCGGCACCCATCAGGACGGTGCCGACCGCGGTCGCGCTGGACACCACGAGCGAGTTCACCGCCCAGTTCATGTACCCGCGCGGGCCCAGCTCGGTGTAGTTCTCCAGGCTGATGGTGCGGAACAGCTGGTTCGACCCCGTGAGCGTGCCGCCCGGGTTGAGCGACGCGGAGAGGACGTACAGCAGCGGCAGCAGGCAGATCGCGATCATCACGACGCCGACGACGTGCCGCCAGCCGATCTCGGACCACCAGCGGCGGCCGCGCACGGCGGTGTGCAGCTCGGTCGAGCGGGCCATCTCAGATCTCCTCGAGGGTGCGGGTGCGACGGAAGCCGAGGTAGGAGATGACCCCGACGATCAGGAAGATGACGATCGACAGCGCGCTGGCGACGCCGTACTGCTTGGTCCCGGACTCGAAGGCCACGGAGTAGACCATCGAGATGAGGATGTCCGTGTGGCCCACCACGTACGGGGTGCCCACGAAGTTCGGGCCGCCGCCGGTCAGCATGTAGATCAGCGAGAAGTTGTTGAAGTTGAAGGCGAAGCTCGAGATCAGCAGCGGCGCCACCGACACCATCAGCAGCGGCAGCGTGAGCGAGCGGAAGATCCGCCAGCGGCCGGCGCCGTCGATCCGCGCGGCCTCCGTCATGTCGTGCGGGATGGACTGCAGCGCGCCCGTGCAGATGAGGAACATGTACGGGAAGCCGAGCCACAGGTTCACGCCGATGATCGCGGCCTTGGCCAGCCACGGGTCGCTCAGCCACGGGATCGACGCGCCGCCGAGCAGCACCTCGTTGATGAGGCCGAACCGCTCGTTCAGCATGCCGCGCCAGACGAGAGCGGACAGGAACCCGGGGAACGCGTACGGGAGGATCAGCAGCGAGCGGTAGACCTTCCGGCCCCGCACCCGCGGGTCGTTGAACGTGATGGCCAGGAACAGGCCGAGCGCGAACGTGGTGATCACGGACAGGAACGCGAACGCGAAGGTCCACACGAAGATCTGCGCGAACGGCCCGGCCATCCGCGAGTCGGTGACCATCGCCGTGAAGTTGTCGAAGCCGACGCCGACCCGCCAGCCCGGGGTCAGCCGCTCGCCGTCCGGGGAGACGAAGTTGCCGCCCTCGCCGGGCGTGTAGACCGTGCCGGTGTCGGTGTCGGTGAACGTGTCCGCCGCGGCGTCGTACTCGAGCGCGGACCGGAACACGTAGCCGGTCGACCCGTCCTGGGTGCGCACCGACCCGTCGGACGGGTCGTCGGAGAACGGCACCCGGAGCGAGGTGATCGCCTCCTGGTCGGCCGCGACCTGCGCGAAGCCGAGGACCTCCCAGCCGGGGACCTCGGTGATGCGGCCGGACTCGACGGTGGCGTCGACGTCCTCGAACGGCTGCTCGGCGGTGCCGACCTGCGTGTCGCCGTCCTCGGTGACGACCGCGAACCCGAGCTCGTCGCCGCTCTGCACGACCGCGAGCGGGAGCGAGGGCGAGCCCTCGACGCGGCGCTCGTTCTGCGCGGCGATCTGGGTGATCGCGTCGGCCTTGGTGGAGTTGTGGCCGTCGCCGTAGTTCGTGAACGCGACGTAGCCGGTGTAGCCCATCGCGAACAGCTGGTAGACGACCAGGAACAGCAGGCCCGGCACGAGGTACTTCGCCGGCAGCATCCGGCGCGAGAAGTAGGCCCAGTTCGCGACCACGAGCGCGAGGACCAGGAACGCGAGGATCCCCCACTGGGACACCGCCCAGGCGGACAGGATCCCGTACACGCCGAGGGCGTCGACGGTGCCGATGAGGATCAGCTTGGCGATGAACCCCGGGGAGAACGAGCGGGCGTGCGACGTGGTGCCGCGCGGTGCTCGCCGCCGCGGCGGGCGGGTCCCCGTGGGGTCGTCGGGGACGACCTCCTGGGCGGTCGACTGGTCGGTCATGCGAGGGCCTCCGGGCGCGCGGCGGTGCGGGTGCTGCAAGGGGGTGGTGGGGCGAGCGGCGCGACCGCCGGGGTGCCGCGTGAGCACCCCGGCGGTCGCGCGACGTCGGTCAGCCGTCGATGGCGTCCTGGATGTTCTGGACCATCGCGTCCCACGCGCCGGCCGGGTCGGCCGCCTGGCCGCCGACGATCTGCGCCTCGGTCGCGCCCCAGAAGGACCACACCGAGCTCATCGCGGGGATGGCGGGCATCGGGGCGCCGGTGGCGCCGGCCTCGTTGAAGCCCTGGAGGACCGCGTCGTCGACCTTGTCGGCCGAGGCGGTCAGCGCCGGCAGGCGGCCGCCGGCCTCGTACAGCGCGTCCTGCGCCTCCTCGGTGGTCAGGTAGTTGACCACGAACTCGTTGGCGAGCACCGGGTTCTCGGACTTCGCGGAGATGAACACGCCCTGCACGCCCACGAACGGCTGGGCGGGCTGGCCGCCGGCCGACGGGACCGGCAGCACGGAGATGTCCATGCCGGCCTCCTGGAACGCCGAGGTGTTCCACGGGCCGGTGACGATGTACGGCGCCTGGCCGTCGAGGAACGCCTGCTTGGCCTTGTCGCCGTCGACCGACAGGTCGAGCGTGCGGTCGGCGCCGAGCTTGGCCAGGTACGCGGCGTACGCGTGGCCGGCCTCGCCGCCGAGCGCGAGCGTGTCGGTGTACGAGCCGTCCGCGCTCTGCTCGAACACCGGGGCGCCGAACGACGTCTGCAGCGGGTACAGGTGGTACGGGTCGGACTCCTCGCCCTGCTGGATCAGCACGGAGAAGTCGGTGCCGGCGCCCTTGGCCTGCTCGACGAGCTCGTCGAACGTGGTGGCCGGGGTGTCGGCGAGCAGCGCGTTGTTGCGGACGAGCGCGATGTTCTCGATCGAGATCGGCACGCCGTACGTCTGGCCGTCGTACGCCATGGCCTGGACGGCCGAGTCGGCGAACGCGTCGGCCTTGTCGCCCAGCTCGATCGGGGCGACGACGCCGTTGTTCACCCACTCGCCCAGGCCGTCGTGCGCCGAGACGATGATGTCCGGGCCCTCGCCGGTCGGGACCTGGGTCACGAAGTCGGGGCCGATGTCGCCGGTGGCCTTCTGGACCAGCTCGACCTCGACGCCGGACTCCTCGGAGAAGGCCTCGACGACGGGGCGCATGGAGTCGATGCGGGTGTCGTCGACCCACATCGTCAGGGTGCCCTCGGCGGCGTCGGCCGCGGGGCTGTCGGAGGTGGCGTCGGACGGCGAGTCCGAGCTCGAGCACGCCGCGAGGGCGAGCGCGAGGACGGCCGTCGTGGCGAGGGCGGGGATGCTCCGTCGCATCAGGGTGTCTCCCAGCGTCAGAAGGGGCGGTGCGAGCCGTCGACGGCACCGCCGGCGCTGGCTCGATGCGGGGACCGTAACGGGCCGCGGAACCCGTTTGCAAGCCGTTACGGTAACTTTCAGGCATCGGTTACAGTGCTCTCCGACCCGAGGGACGACGTGGCCCGATCGGATGACGACAACGACGACGAGGAGGCGACGGTGCCCTCTACGCTCGCGACCGTGCGCACACGCCTCACCGACCTGGCCGAGCAGGCCGGCGTCTCCACCGCGACGGTCTCGCGGGTCCTCAACGGCAAGCCCGGCGTCTCCTCGCAGGCGCGGCAGGCCGTGCTGGCCGCCCTCGACGTGCTCGGCTACGAGCGCCCCGAGAAGCTCCGCACCCGGCCGGCGGGGCTGGTCGGCCTCGTGGTGCCCGAGCTGTCGAACCCGGTGTTCCCCGCCATGGCCCAGGCCATGGAGTCGATGCTGACCCAGCGCGGCTACACGCCGCTGCTGTGCGCGCAGCAGCCGGGCGGCACGACCGAGGACCAGTACGTCGAGATCCTGCTCGACCACGACGTGTCCGGGATCCTGTTCGTCTCGGGCCTGCACGCGGACACGCAGGCGTCGGTGGAGCGCTACCACGCGCTGCGCGGGCGCGGGCTGCCGATCGTGCTGGTCAACGGCAAGGCCGACGGCGTGGACGCGCCGAGCATCGCCACCGACGACGCCGTGGCGATCGAGCTGTCGGTCCGGCACCTGGTCGCCCTCGGCCACCGGCGCATCGGCCTGGCGATCGGTCCCGAGCGGTTCGTGCCCGCGGCCCGCAAGCGCCAGGCGTTCGCCGACCAGCTCCGCGCGCAGCTCGGCGTCGAGGACGCCGCGCCGCACGTGAACACCACCCTGTTCACGGTCGAGGGCGGCGCCACCGCGGCGCACGAGCTCATCGACTCCGGGCACACCGCGATCATCTGCGGCTCCGACCTCATGGCGCTCGGCGCGATCCGCGCCGCCCGGTCGCGCGGCCTGCGGGTGCCTGAGGACCTGTCGGTCGTCGGCTTCGACGACTCGCCCCTGATCGGCTTCACCGACCCCCCGCTCACGACGGTGCGCCAGCCCGTCCAGGCGATGGGGCAGGCCGCGGTCTCCGCGCTCATGGCGGAGATCAACGGCACCCCCACGTCGCGCACCGAGCTCCTGTTCCACCCGGAGCTCATCGTGCGCGGCTCCACCAGCTCAGCACCCGCTTCTCCCGGAGGACCAGCGTGACCCAGCTCGACCAGCAGCCGATCTCCCGCCCCGCCCCGGAGGTGGTGCACGAGCCCGGCCCCGTCGACGGCCCGTGGTGGCGGGACGCGGTGATCTACCAGGTCTACCCGCGGTCGTTCGCGGACGCCGACGGCGACGGCATCGGCGACCTCCCGGGCATCACCGCGCGGCTGGACCACCTGGCGGCCCTGGGCGTGGACGCGGTCTGGCTGTCGCCGTTCTACCGGTCCCCGCAGGCCGACGCCGGCTACGACGTCGCCGACTACCGGGACGTGGACCCGCTGTTCGGCACGCTCGCGGACTTCGACGCGCTGCTCGGGCGCGCGCACGAGCTCGGCCTCAAGGTCGTCGTCGACCTGGTCCCGAACCACTCCTCGGACGAGCACGTGTGGTTCCAGGAGGCGCTCAAGACGCCCCCGGGCTCCCCCGAGCGCGCGCGGTACCTGTTCCGCGAGGGCCGCGGCGTCAACGGCACCGAGCCGCCGAACAACTGGGGCTCGATCTTCGGCGGCCCGGCCTGGACCCGGCTCACGCCGGAGAAGCACGGCGTCGACGACGGCCAGTGGTACCTGCACCTGTTCGACTCCAAGCAGCCCGACCTCGACTGGTCGAACCCCGAGGTCCGCGAGGAGTTCGAGGGCGTGCTCCGGTTCTGGCTGGACCGCGGGGTGGACGGCTTCCGGGTCGACGTCGCGCACGGCATGGTCAAGGCCGAGGGGCTGCCCGACTGGGACGGCCACGTCTCGATGATCGAAGGCGCCGACGACGTCGACGCGGTCGCCGGTTCCGGCAACCAAGGCCCGATGTTCGACCAGGACGGCGTGCACGAGATCTACCGCGCCTGGCGCAAGGTGCTCGACGAGTACGACGGCGACCGCATGCTGGTCGCCGAGGCGTGGGTCGAGCCGCTCAGCCGCCTGGCCCGCTACGTGCGCCCGGACGAGATGCACCAGGCGTTCAACTTCGCGTTCCTCGCGACCGGCTGGGACGCCCCGGCGCTGCGCAAGGTCATCGCGGCGTCGTACCAGGTGAACGACACCGTCGGCGCGCCGACGACCTGGGTGATGTCGAACCACGACGTCGTCCGGCACGCGTCCCGGCTCGGCCTGGCCGACCCGTCGTCGCGCCCGAACGGCATCGGCGCCGAGGACGAGCAGCCCGACGCCGAGCTCGGCCTGCGCCGCGCCCGCGCCGCCTCGCTGCTCATGCTCGGCCTGCCCGGCTCCGCGTACGTCTACCAGGGCGAGGAGCTCGGCCTGCCCGAGCACACGTCGCTGGCCGACGAGGTCCGCGAGGACCCGGCGTTCTTCCGCACGAACGGCGCCGAGCGCGGCCGCGACGGCTGCCGCGTGCCGCTGCCGTGGGAGGCGGACGCCCCGGGCTTCGGCTACTCCCCGACCGGGAGGACGTGGCTGCCGCAGCCCGCCGAGTGGGCCGCGTTCGCCGCCGACGCGCAGGACGGCGTCGCGGGCTCGACCCTCGAGCTGTACCGCGCCGCGCTGCGCCTGCGCCGGGCCGAGAAGCTCGGTCTCGGCGGGGCGTCGTGGGAGCCGGAGTTCCAGGACGACGAGGACGTCATCGCCGTGCGCAACGGCTCGGTGGTCGTCGTCGCGAACCTGGGCTCGACCCCGGTCCCACTGCCGCTCGACGCCGAGGTGCTGCTGGCCTCCGGCCTGCCGGGCGACGCCCCGGTCGGCGCGGAGCTGCCCGGCGACACCACCGTCTGGCTCCGGGCGCGCTGACGCCGTGACGCACCCCGACGGGGTCGCCCCCGCGCACGGGGGCGGCCCCGTCGTCGTCGTGGGGCCCGCCTCCTGGAACACGGTGGTCCGGGTCGACGCGCTGCCCGGCGCGCGGTCGCAGACGCTGTTCGCGTCCGGGCACCACGACGGGCTCGGCGGGACGTCGGCCGGCAAGGCGGTGACGCTCGCGGCGCTCGGCGTCGACGTGCGGCTGCGGACGGTGCTCGGGGCCGACGCGCTCGGGGACGCCGTGCGTGACGCGCTGGCGCACCCGCGGATCGCGCTCGACGCCGTGCCCGCGGCCGACGGGCGGACCGAGCGGCACGTCAACCTCGTCGCGGCCGACGGCGGGCGGGTGTCGGTGTACCTGGAGCTGCCGTCGCCGGGCGTCGCCGTCGACCCGGCGGACGGGCTCGCGGGCGCGCGGGTCGCGGTCGTCGACCTGGCGGAGCTGTCGGTCCCGGTGCTGGCCGCCGCGCGCGAGGCCGGGGTGCCGGTCTGGTGCGACGTCCACGACGACGACGGGGTCGCGGCGTTCCAGCGGCCGTTCGCGGACGCGGCGGACGTGCTGCTGGTGTCCGAGGCGCGGCTCGACGACCCGGCGGCGTACCTGCGGGCGCGCGTCGCGGGCGGCGCGCGGCTCGCGGTCTGCACCCGCGGGTCGCGCGGGGCGCTGGCGCTCGACCCGGACGGGTTCTGGGAGGTCGGCGCGGCGCCGGTCGCGTCGGTCGTCGACGCCGACGGCGCGGGCGACGCGTTCCTGTCGGGCCTGCTGGCGGCGACCCTGGCGGGGCGCGGGACGGCCGAGGCGCTGGCGTGGGCGAGCGCGGCGGGCGCCCTGGCGGTGACCACGGAGTCGCTGGGCGCCCCCCACGCGACCGCGGAGTCCGTGCGCGCCCTGGCTGCGCGCGTCGCTGTGGCGCGCGCCTGACCGAGAGGTCGCGGATCGGTGTCTTCGCGGCTCTGAAGGCCCCGGTCTGCGACCTCTCGGCGCGGGTCAGCCGCCGCTGACGCTCAGCTCGGCCTCCTGGAGGGAGCGGCGGAAGTCCTCCGAGAGGTCCCGGCTGTCCAGCCAGCCGTCCGGGAGGTGCGGGCGCTTCGGGGTCCCGGCGCGGCCGCGCTGGCCCTCCGCGGCCTCGCCCGGGTACGGCTGGTCGAGGTCGAGCGCCGCGAGCCGGTCGTCGAGCTCGGCCAGGGACGACACGAGCCCGAGCGCCGCGCGCTGCTCGCCGCCGACGACGTAGCCCTTCCAGTACCAGGCCATGTGCTTGCGCAGCTCGCGGAGCGCCTTGCCCTCGTCGCCGAAGTGCTCGACCATCAGCTCGGCGTGCCGGCGGATGACCTGCGCGACGTACCGGGCGCCGGGCGTGATCCGCTCGTCGGACCCCGCGAACGCCGCCGCGAGGTCGGCGAACAGCCACGGGCGCCCCTGGCAGCCGCGACCGACGACGACCCCGTCGCAGCCGGTCTCCCGGACCATCCGCACGGCGTCCTCGGCGGACCAGATGTCGCCGTTGCCGAGCACGGGGATGTCCGTGACGGTCTCCTTGAGCTTCGCGATCGCCTCCCAGTCCGCGGTGCCGGAGTAGTACTGCTCGGCGGTGCGGGCGTGCAGCGCGACGGCGGCGACACCGAGGTCCTGGGCGACGAGCCCGGCCTCGAGGTAGGTCAGGTGGTCGGAGTCGATGCCCTTGCGCATCTTGACGGTGACCGGGACGCCGTACGGGCGGGCGGCCTCGACGGCGGCGCGCAGGATCGACTCGAACAGCTCGCGCTTCCACGGCAGGGCCGAGCCGCCGCCGCGCCGGGTGACCTTGGGCACCGGGCAGCCGAAGTTGAGGTCGACGTGGTCGGCGCGGTCCTCGGACGCGATGAGGTGCACGGCGGCCCCGACGGTCGCCGGGTCGACGCCGTAGACCTGCACGGAGCGCGGCTTCTCGTCCGGGGCGTGCGAGATGATCCGCATCGACTCCTCGCCGCGCTCGACCAGCGCCCGCGAGGTCACCATCTCCGCCACGTACAGGCCGGCGCCGGACTCGCGGCACAGCCGGCGGAACGCCGCGTTCGTCACGCCGGCCATGGGCGCGAGGACGACGGGCGTGTCGATCGTGAGCGGGCCGATGCGCAGCGGCGGCAGCACGTGCCCCTCGGCGACGGGCGCCGCCGGGTCGACGGTGGAGGGAACGGTCATGCCTCGATTGTCCCCCACGTCGCGGCGGACCCCGAGGGCGAGGGCCCCGCGCACCCGGCAGAATCGCCCCCGTGCCCTCCCCCGCCGCCCTGCGCACCCGCCGGCTCATCGCCGCGATCCTGCTGCCGCTCGTGCTCGCCGCCGCCGTCGGCATGGCCCTGACCTGGCCGCACGGCGAGGTGCAGTCCGCGCGGACCGTCAGCGAGGTCGACATCGACTACCCGACGGCGACCGTGACCGGCACCACGGTCGAGCAGTGCGAGGGCACGGTCGAGGACCGGGAGCCGGACGGCACGATCCCGGCCGAGGTGCCGTGCCTGCGGGTGTCGGCGACGGTGACCAGCGGCCCGGAGCAGGGTTGGGAGGTCCAGGTGTGGGCCACGGCGTCGACGACGGCCGACCAGGTGCCCGCCGGCACCCGGATCCTCGTCGAGCACTACCCGGCCACCGACACGGACCCCGAGGTGTGGGCCTGGCACGACTACGACCGCACGCTGCCGCTCGTCACGATCGCGCTGGTGTTCGCCCTGGCGATCATCCTGGTCGCGCGCGGCCGCGGCCTGCGGGCGCTCGTCGGGCTGCTCATCGCGTTCGCCGTCATCGGCGTCTACGTGCTGCCGGCGCTGGTGCGCGGCGAGAACCCGGTGGTGGTCGCGCTCAGCGCGTCGACGCTGATCATGGCCGTGGTCCTGTACCTCGCGCACGGGCTGTCGCTGCGCACGTCGGCGGCGCTGCTCGGCACGCTCGCCGGGCTCGCGGCGACGACGGTCCTCGGGGTGCTCGGGGCGTCCTGGGCGCGGCTGTCGGGCGTGAGCAGCGAGGACTCGTACCGGTTGGCGCAGCTGCTCGGCGAGAGCGGCGCGACGTCCCTGCGCGGGCTGTTCCTGTGCGGGCTGGTGCTCGCCGGGCTCGGCGTGCTGAACGACGTGACGATCACCCAGGCCTCGGCGGTGTGGGAGCTGCGCGCCGTCTCCCCCGGGGCTTCTCGGCGCGAGCTGTTCCGCGGCGGGATGCGGATCGGTCGGGACCACATCGCGTCGACGGTCTACACGATCGCGTTCGCCTACACCGGCGCCGCGCTGCCCGTGCTGCTCCTGCTCGAGCTGTACAGCCTGCCGCTCGGGCCCACGCTGACGTCCGGGGAGTTCGCCGAGGAGATCGTCCGCACCATGGTGTCGTCGATCGGCCTGGTGCTGGCGATCCCGCTGACCACGGGCATCGCGGCGCTGGTGGTGACGCGCACGGGCGCGGCGCCCGCGCGCCACGCCGCGGCGGACACCCACGCGCACGCCCACGTCCACGCAGTGACGGAGGCGGACGCCCCGCCGCACGCCTGACGCCCCGTTCGCCGAGATGGCAACTCTCGGCTGTGCGCGGGCGCCCGGACACAGCCGAGAGTTGCCATCTCGGCAAGGGGTGCCGCCCCGTCAGACCGCCGGGGTCGGTGCGGGATCCGGGTCGTCGGTGGACGACCCCGTCGCGGCCGGGAACGGCGCGGCACTCGGCGCCGGGACCAGGGCCGCGGCGATCGCCGTCGTCAGCGGGATGGCCAGCACCAGGCCGATCGACCCGACCAGCGTCCGCACGACCTCCTCGGCGATCTCCCCGCTCGTGAGGCTGTCGAGCAGCGTCCGGTCGGACATCGCGACCAGCAGCACCAGCGGCAGCGCCGCCCCGAGGTACGCGAACGCCACGGTGTACACCGTCGACGCGATGTGGTCCCGCCCGATCCGCATGCCGCCGCGGAAGAGCTCGCGGCGCGTGGCGGCGGGCGACAGCGCCCGGATCTCCCACACCGCCGACACCTGCGTGATCGTCACGTCGTTCAGCACGCCGAGGCCAGCCAGGACGATCCCGCACAGCAGGATCCCCTGCAGGTCCGCCTCCGGCGCGGCCGCGCGCAGGTCCAGCGCGTACTCGCCGCTGAGCGCGTTGAGGTGCGTCGCGCCGGTGGCCCATGCGGCGAGCACGCCGGTCGCCAGCAGCCCGCCGAGCGTCCCGAGCAGCGCCGTCGACGTCCGGATCGAGACGCCGTGCGCGAGGTACAGCAGCACGAACATGAGCGCCGACGCGGTCACCAGCGCGACCGGCAGCGCCGGCCCGCCGGTCAGCAGCGCGGGCACCGTGAAGCCGAGCACGCCGCCGACCGCCACCACGAGACCCGCCAGGGCGCCGAGCCCGCGCAGCCGCGCGACGGCCAGCACCAGCACGCCGAGCACCGCGGCGAGCAGCGCCATGGGCGGCCCGCGCACGAGGTCGACGAACACGTACGGCGCCGCGCCACCCGCCTGCGGCAGGGTCAGCACCCGGATCCGGTCGCCCGGCTCGATCACCTCGAGGTGCTCGGGCGCGACCTGGACCGTGATCGCCTCGCCGCCGTCGGTCTCGGCGAGCAGCGCCGGCCCGGTCGCGGACTCCGCCAGCAGGTCGACGTCGGTCGCGGTCACCTCGACGTACGACGAGCCCTCGGGCGTGGTGTCGAGCGTCGGGGCGTCGTCCCGCGGCCACAGCGCCACGAGCCCGGCGAGGGTCGCCAGCAGCGCGACGCCGAGCAGCGCGACGACGACGGCGCGGGCCCGCCTGCCGACCGGGAGGTCGGGGGTGGGACCCGCGCCGTGCGCGTGGCCGTGGCCGGCCAGGGCTCAGGCCCCGACGAGCCGCTGCGCGAGGTAGCCGGTCACCTGGTCCAGCGCCACCCGCTCCTGCGTCATGTCGTCGCGGTGCCGGATGGTCACGGCCTGGTCCTCGAGGGTGTCGAAGTCGACCGTGATGCAGAACGGGGTGCCGATCTCGTCCTGGCGGCGGTAGCGGCGGCCGATGGCGCCCGCGTCGTCGAAGTCGACGTTCCAGGACCGGCGGAGCTCCGCGGCCAGGTCGCGCGCCTTGGGCGACAGGGCCTCGTTGCGGGACAGCGGCAGCACCGCGGCCTTGACCGGCGCCAGGCGCGGGTCGAGCTTGAGCACGGTGCGCTTGTCGACGCCGCCCTTCGCGTTCGGCGCCTCGTCCTCGGCGTACGACTCGATGAGGAACGCCATGAGCGACCGGGTCAGGCCGGCGGCCGGCTCGATGACGTACGGCACCCAGCGCTCGTCCTTCGTCTGGTCGAAGTACGACAGGTCCTGGCCGGAGTGCTTCGAGTGCGTCGACAGGTCGAAGTCGGTGCGGTTCGCGATGCCCTCGAGCTCGCCCCACTCGGAGCCGCTGAAGCCGAACTTGTACTCGATGTCGACGGTGCGCTTCGAGTAGTGCGACAGCTTCTCGGCGGGGTGCTCGTAGTGCCGCAGGTTGTCGCGGGAGATGCCCAGGTCGACGTACCAGTCGGTGCGCTGGTCGATCCAGTACTGGTGCCAGGTCTCGTCGGTGCCGGGCTCGACGAAGAACTCCATCTCCATCTGCTCGAACTCGCGGGTCCGGAAGATGAAGTTGCCGGGCGTGATCTCGTTGCGGAACGACTTGCCGATCTGGCCGATGCCGAACGGCGGCTTCTTGCGCGCCGTGGTGAGCACGTTGGCGAAGTTCACGAAGATGCCCTGCGCGGTCTCGGGCCGCAGGTAGTGCAGGCCGGACTCGTCCTCGACCGGGCCGAGGTACGTCTTCAGCATCATGTTGAAGTCGCGGGGCTCGGTCCACTGCCCGCGGGTGCCGCAGTTCGGGCAGGCGATGTCGGCGAGGCCGTTCTCGGGCGCGCGGCCCTTCTTCTCCTCGTACTCCTCGAGCATGTGGTCCTCGCGGAACCGCTTGTGGCAGTGCAGGCACTCCGTCAGCGGGTCGGTGAACACGCCGACGTGGCCGGAGGCCACCCACACCTGGCGGGGCAGGATCACCGCGGAGTCGAGGCCGACGACGTCGTCGCGCGACTGCACGACGGTCCGCCACCACTGCTTCTTGATGTTCTCCTTGAGCTCGACGCCCAGGGGCCCGTAGTCCCACGCGGAGCGCGAACCGCCGTAGATCTCGCCGCTCTGGAAGACGAAGCCGCGCCGCTTGGCGAGGGAGACGACGGAGTCGAGACGGGACGGTGCTGCCACGGTGAGTGCTCCTGGTGCCGGGGTCCTGCGCGCCTGGGTGGCGCGGGGGTGGGATCGCTGGACAGGCTACCGGGCCGCGGTGCCGGGGCGCCGGTCGCGCCGCCCTCCGGGACGGGCGGGTCGTGCTGCGGTTTTGACACTCGTTCTCAACAGGTCGATGATGGTCGGATGCCGCTGCGCCGCCCCCTGCCCCTCGCCGTGTCCGCGGGGGTCGTCCTCGCCCTGACCGCCTGCTCCTCCGGGGGCTCGGGCGCGTCCGGCGGCGGCGACGGCGGCGACGGCATCGCGGTGCTGGCCTCGTTCTACCCGCTGCAGTACGTGACGGAGCAGGTCGGCGGCGACCTGGTGTCCGTGGACTCGCTCACGCCGCCCGGGGCCGAGCCGCACGACCTCGAGCTGTCCCCCGCCCAGGTCGACGCGGTCGGCCGGGCGGACCTCGTCGTGTACCTGTCCGAGTTCCAGGCCGCCGTGGACGACGCGGTCGACGCGAACCCGCCGGCGCACGTGGTCGACGCGGCGCAGGACACCGAGCTGCACGCGGCCGAGCACGAGGAGGAGGAGCACGCCGAGGACGACGGCCACGACCACGGCTCCCTCGACCCGCACTTCTGGCTCGACCCGAGCCGCCTGCCCGCGGTCGCCGACGACGTCGCCGCGCAGCTCGCCGAGCTCGACCCCGACCACGCCGACGAGTTCCGCGCCAACGCCGAGGCGTTCACCCGGGCGATGACCGAGCTGGACGAGGAGTACCAGGCCGGCCTGGCGACCTGCGACAGCCGCACGATCGTCACGACCCACGAGGCGTTCTCCTACCTCGCCGAGCGGTACGACCTCGAGCAGGTCGGCATCGCGGGCGTCGACCCCGAGGGCGAGCCGTCGCCGGCGCGCCTGGCCGAGGTCGGCGACGTCGTGCGGGACGAGGGCGTGTCGACGATCTTCTTCGAGACGCTGGCCAGCCCGAAGGTCGCGGAGACGCTGGCCGACGAGCTCGGCGTCGACACCGCGGTGCTCGACCCGCTCGAGGGCCTCACGGACGAGTCCCAGGACTACGTCTCCGTCGCGCGGGCGAACCTGGAGACGCTGCGGACCGCGCTGGGGTGCGCGTGAGCACGGGCGCCGCGGCCGCCGCCGAGCCCGCCGTCCTCGCCACCGGCGTCGACGTCACGCTCGGCGGCCACCAGATCCTGCAGGGCGTCGACCTGCGGGTCGGCCGCGGCGAGGTCGTCGCGCTGCTCGGCGCCAACGGCTCCGGCAAGTCGACCCTGGTCCGCGCGCTGCTCGGCATCGTGCCGCGCACCGCGGGCGAGGTGCACCTGCTCGGCGGCGCGCTCGGCAACGGCGTGCCGTGGGAGCGGGTCGGCTACGTCCCGCAGCGGCTGCCCGCCGGCGGCGGCGTCCCGGCCACGGGCCTCGAGGTCGTGACGTCCGGCCTGGTGCACGGCCGCACGCTCCGTCCGCCGCGCGACGCCCGGAAGCGGGCGCTCGCCGCGCTGGAGCAGGTCGGGATGGCCCGGCACGCGCGCCGCTCCGTGCTGCAGATGTCCGGCGGTCAGCAGCAGCGGGTGCTGATCGCCCGCGCGCTCGTCCGCGAGCCCGACCTGCTGGTGCTCGACGAGCCGACCTCCGGCATCGACCTGCCCACCCAGGAGACGTTCGTCGCCACCGTGCGCGCGCTGCACGACGCCGGCGGCACCGTCCTGGTGATCCTGCACGAGCTCGGCTCGTTCGCCGGGCTGATCGACCGCGCGGTCGCGCTGCGGCACGGCCGCGTCGTGTACGACGGCCCGCCGCCGCGGCCGCGCGGCGAGCACGCCGGCCCGGAGCACGAGCACACCCACCCGCACGCCGACCCGCCCACGCCGGGCGCCGGGCTGTCGATGGAGGTCCTGCCGTGACGTGGTTCGAGACGCTCGGCGCCATGCTGTCGTCGCCCCTCATGCAGCGCGCGCTCATCGCGGCCGTGCTGGTCGGCGCCGCGGCGCCCGTCGTCGGCACGTTCCTCGTGCAGCGCCGGCTCGCGCTGATGGGCGACGGCCTCGGTCATGTCGCGCTGACCGGCGTCGCCCTCGGCTGGCTGGTCGGCACCTGGGCGGGCCTGGTGCCGCAGGACGCGCTGGCCATCCCCGGCGCCGTCATCGCGGCGCTCATCGGGTCCGTCGCGATCGAGTGGGTCCGCGCCCGCGGCCGGACGTCCGGCGACCTCGCGCTGGCGCTCATGTTCTACGGCGGCATCGCCGGTGGCGTGCTGCTCATCAAGCTCGCCGGCGGCACGAACGCCAACCTGGTGTCGTACCTGTTCGGCTCGATCTCCACCGTGTCGACCGGCGACCTGTGGTGGACCGCCGGCCTCGCCGCGGGGGTGCTGCTGGTCGGGCTCGGGCTGCGGCACGTGCTGTTCGCGGTGAGCCACGACGAGGAGTTCGCGCGCGGCTCCGGCCTGCCCGTGACGGCGATCAACATGGTGGTGGCCGCGATGTCGGCGCTCACGGTCACCGTCGCGATGCGGGTGGTCGGGCTGCTGCTGGTCAGCGCGCTCATGATCGTGCCGGTCGCGGTGGCGCAGCTCGTCGTCGGCTCGTTCGCGCGGGTCATGGCCCTGGCGTCCGGCATCGGCGTCGCGGTCAGCGTGGTCGGTCTGTCGATCACGTACTGGGAGGACATCCCGCCCGGCGCGACGATCGTGCTGCTGGCGATCGCCCTGTACGCGATGGCGGCGGTCACGCGGCCGCTGCTGACCCGGCGGCGCACCGACGAGGCCCCGCACGACCCGCACCCGGAGCTGCCGGACGACGTCGACCTGCCCGTGGCCGCGCGCTGACCCCGGGCGGCGTGGCGGTCGCGCGCGCGAGGCGGGGGCTCGTCGAGTGGGCACCGGACACGTCGAGTGGGTATCCCGTGGATGCCCACTCGACGCGCCTGATGCCCACTCGGCGGCACAGCGGGCGCGGCGTGGCGTCGGTCTCACCCGGGACCCGGTCCCCCAGGTCAGGCTCACCTCACTCGTAGACTCGGTCGGGTGAGCGACACGGCGGCGGCGTACGGCATGGGCGGGTGGCCGTTCTGGGCCGTCATCGCCGGGCTGTTCGTCGTCGTGATGGCCCGCTCGCACCTCTTCTACTGGGTCGGGCGGGGCGTGACCTCGGGCGCGGCGCGGCTGGCCGACCGGGCCGGCGAGGGGGCCGACCGGGTCGGCGAGGAGGCCGACGAGCCCGACGCGGGCGCCCCCGCGGCACCGGCCGAGCCCGCCCGGGCCCCGCGCGGCGCCGCGGCCCGGGCGCGCGTGCACCGGCTGATGAGCCTGCCGACCGCCCGGCGCGGCCTCGCGCTCGTGCACCGGTTCGGGCCGTTCGCCGTCACGCTCGCCTACCTGACCGTCGGCGTGCAGACGGCCGTGTTCGTCGGCTCGGGGCTGCTGCGGATGCCGTACCCGCGGTTCCTGGCCGCGTCGATCCCCGGCAGCGTCGCGTGGGCGTTCATCTGGGGCACCGTCGGGCTCGGCGCCGTGTGGGCCGCGGTCCGGCTGGCGACGGCGTCCCCGTGGGGCCTGGCCGCGGTGCTGCTCGCGGTGGCGGCGCTGGTGACGTGGGCGGTCGTGCGCCGCCGCGCCCGGCGCGGCGCCGAGCCCCGCGACCCCGCCGCCCCGGCCGACCAGCTCGTCTGAGGGGCACCCGGCCGCCGAGACGGCACCTCTCGGCTGTCCGAGCCGGGCCGGGCACAGCCGAGAGCTGCCATCTCGGGGAGCAGGCCGTCCCCGCGAGGGCGGCACCCGCGGGGTCAGGACTCCGCGGGCTTGTCGATCGCGCCGCCGTAGCGTCGGTCGCGGCGCGCGTACGTCTCGATCGCGCGCCACAGGTGCCGGCGGTCGACGTCCGGCCACGGCTCGTCCAGGAACACCAGCTCGGCGTAGGCGGCCTGCCAGATCATGAAGTTCGACGTGCGCTGCTCCCCCGACGACCGCAGGAACAGGTCCACGTCGGGCAGGTCGGGCTCGTCGAGGTAGCGCTGAATCGTCTTCTCGGAGACCTTGTCGGCCTTGAGCCGGCCCGCGGCCACGTCCTGCGCGATCGCCTTGGCGGCGTCCGCGATCTCGGCCCGGCCGCCGTAGTTCACGCACATGGTGAGCGTGCAGGTGGTGTTGCCGCGGGTCAGCCGCTCGGCCTCCTCCAGCTCGGAGATGACCGACCGCCACAGCCGCGGCCGCCGGCCGGCCCAGCGCACCCGCACGCCCCAGTCGTTCATCACGTCGCGGCGGCGGCGCAGCACGTCCCGGTTGAACCCCATGAGGAAGCGCACCTCCTCCGGCGACCGCGTCCAGTTCTCCGTCGAGAACGCGTACGCCGACACGTGCTGCACTCCGATCTCGATCGCCCCGGCGACGACGTCGAGCAGCGACGCCTCCCCCGCGGCGTGCCCGGCGGTGCGCGGCAGCCCGCGGGCGTTCGCCCACCGGCCGTTGCCGTCCATGACGATCGCGACGTGCTTCGGGACGAGCTCCTTCGGCAGCACGGGCGGGCGGGCCCCGCTCGGGTGCGGGGGCGGCGGAACCGGCATCAGATCCTCTCGACCAGGGGCAGCGAGCGCAGCGTGCGCTCGAGGTGGAACTGCGAGTACGCGGACACCATCCCGTTGCCCTCCCGGCGGTGCCGCTCGGCGGAGGCGTCGGCGACGGCCCAGTCGCCCACGAGCAGCGCGGACAGCAGCTCGAACGTCTCGGGCGCTGGGGCGGTGGCGCCGGGCGGGCGGCAGGACACGCAGACGGCGCCACCCTGCGCGACCGCGAACGAGTGGTGCGGGCCCGGCCGGCCGCAGCGGGCGCAGTCGGTGAAGGACGGCGCCCAGCCGGCGATCGCGAGCGCGCGCAGCAGGTACGAGTCGAGCACCAGGCCCGGCGCGTGCTCCCGGCCGGCGAGCGCCCGGACGGCGCCGACCAGCAGCCAGTACTGCTGGAGCGCCGGCTCGCGCTCGGCCTCGACCAGCCGCTCGGCGGTCTCCAGCATCACGGTGCCCGCGGTGTAGAGCGCGTAGTCCTCGCAGACCGGCCGGCCGTACGCGCCCAGCGTCTCGACCTGGGTGACGACGTCGAGGTTCCGGCCGGTGTTCAGCTGCACGTCGATGTGCATGAACGGCTCGAGCCGGGACCCGAACCGCGAGGTGGTGCGGCGCACGCCCTTGCCGACCGCCCGCACCTTGCCGTGGGTGCGGGTCAGGAGGGTGACGATCCGGTCCGCCTCCCCCAGCTTGTGGGTGCGCAGCACGATCGCCTCGTCGCGGTAGAGGCTCACGACCCCATCATCCCCCGCGGGCGCCGCCGAGCGCGCACGTGTTCGCCGACCGCGTGCCGCGTCGCCGCAGGACCTCCGCACGTCGCGCCCCGGACGCGGCGACGCCCGGCCCCGCGGGCCGGGCGCGGGTGGGCGCGGCGGGCGGGACCGGGCACCGGGGCCGGTCGGGGGTGGCGCCGGCCCCGTCCAGGGGCCCGCGCGGGATCAGCGGGCTGCGGCGGCCTCGCGCTCGGCGCGGTTGACCGCCGAGATGATGGCCTTGAGCGAGGCGGTGGTGATCGACGAGTCGATCCCGACGCCCCACAGGGTCCGGTCGCCGACGGCGCACTCGACGTACGCGGCGGCCGCGGCGTCGCCGCCGGCGGACAGCGCGTGCTCGGCGTAGTCCAGCACCTGCACGGTCACGCCGACCTGGGCGAGCGCCTCGACGAACGCCGCGATGGGGCCGTTGCCGGACGCCTCGACGGTGCGGTCGACGCCGCCGTCCACGAGGTCCACCGCGAGCGTGTCCGGGCCCTCCTCGGCGCTGGTGGTCCGGGTGCCGCGGAGGGCGAACCGGCCCCAGGCGTCCAGGTCGGACGCGTCGTCGACGGGCAGGTACTCGTCGGTGAAGATCCGCCACAGCGCGTCGGCCGTGACCTCCGAGCCGTGCGCGTCGGTGTACCGCTGCACGACCTGCGAGAACTCGATCTGCAGCCGGCGCGGCAGGTCCAGGTCGCGCTCGGACTTCATCAGGTAGCTGATGCCGCCCTTCCCGGACTGCGAGTTGACCCGGATGATCGCCTCGTACGACCGGCCGACGTCCTTCGGGTCGATCGGCAGGTACGGGACGGCCCAGTCGATGTGGTCGACGTCCGTGCCCTCGGCGGCCGCGCGGGCCTCCATGGCGTCCAGGCCCTTCTTGATCGCGTCCTGGTGCGAGCCGGAGAAGGCCGTGAACACCAGGTCGCCGCCGTACGGGTGCCGCTCGGGGACGGCCATCTGGTTGCAGAACTCGACGACCCGGCGGACGTGGTCGATGCCGCCGCCGACCGCGAAGTCGATCTCGGGGTCGACGCCCTGGCTGAACAGGTTCATGCCGAGCGTCACCAGGCAGACGTTGCCCGTGCGCTCGCCGTTGCCGAACAGGCAGCCCTCGATGCGGTCGGCGCCGGCCAGGTAGCCCAGCTCGGCGGCCGCGACGGCGGTGCCGCGGTCGTTGTGCGGGTGCAGCGACAGCACGACGTGCTCGCGGTACCGCAGGTTCCGGCCCATCCACTCGATGGAGTCGGCGTACACGTTGGGGGTGGCCATCTCGACCGTCGCCGGCAGGTTGATGATCACCGGGCGCTCGGCGGTCGGCTCGAACACGTCCAGCACCGCGTTGCAGATCCGGGCGGCGAACTCGAGCTCGGTGCCCGTGTACGACTCCGGGCTGTACTCGTAGAACACCTCGGTCTCCGGGACGCCCTCCTCGTACTTCTTGCACAGGCGGGCGCCCTGGACGGCGATGTCGACGATGCCGTCCTCGTCGGACCGGAACACGACCTCGCGCTGCAGCACCGACGTGGAGTTGTACAGGTGCACGATGGCCTGCTTGGCGCCGGCGATCGCCTCGTACGTCCGCTCGATGAGGTGCTCGCGGGACTGCGTCAGCACCTGGATGACGACGTCGTCGGGGATGCGGTCCTCCTCGATCAGCATCCGGACGAAGTCGAAGTCGGTCTGCGAGGCGGACGGGAAGCCGACCTCGATCTCCTTGTAGCCCATCTGCACGAGCAGCTCGAACATCGCCAGCTTGCGGGCGGCGTTCATCGGCTCGATCAGCGCCTGGTTGCCGTCGCGCAGGTCGACCGCGCACCAGCGCGGGGCCTTCGTGATCTGCTTCGTCGGCCAGGTGCGGTCCGGCAGCTCGACGCGGATCTGGTCGGCGAACGGGCGGTACTTGTGCACCGGCATGCCGGACGGCTGCTGGGCGGTGCGGGAGTGGTAGCTCATCGGGGGTCCTTCGCTTCGCGGGGTGCTGGGGTCAGCCGGCGCACCGAACACCGCGACGAGGATCCGGCCTAGAGGGCCTCGTCGCGGCGGCGAAGAAGGAGGCTGCGGAGGGTGAGCACGTCTCGACTGTACTCCGCACCTCCGGGCGGACCGCAACCGCTCAGCATGCGGACGCCGCCTGCGGCGACCACCCCGGCCGCCGGCGGACGGGCCTCAGGTCAGCACGATGAGCTCGTCCCGGCTGCGGAGCACGAGGTGCCCGCCGACCGCGGTCACCGACCGCACACCCTCCTCGAGCGGCAGGCTCCACTGCAGCTCGCCGTCGGCCAGCCGCCGGGCCTCCATCGTCGGCCGGCCCGCCGGCGAGCGCCCCGCCGCGAGCACCAGGTCGCCGTCGGTGAGCGGCGCCCACCACATGAGGACCCGCCCCGGCGACTCCCACTCCGGCGCGCCCGTCCGGGCGGCGACGACCTGGTAGCCGTCGACGCCGAGCAGCAGCAGGTGGCCGCCCGCCTGCAGCCGCACGGCCCGGTAGGTGTCGGTCCGCCACAGCTCCGCGCCGCCCGGCACCGACCGGCCGACGAGCTGCCCGCCCTCGTCCATCACCAGGACGTCGTCGGGCTCGCCGTCGGTGGCGGTGACCGTCGGGAACAGCGACGGCGCGTGGAACAGCGCCCGCCCGCGCCGGTCGCGGACGACGCCGCCCTCGCCGCTGGACCAGGTGCCGAACAGCTCCGCCGACAGCGAGCCGACGACCAACCAGCCCGCGGGCGTCGTCACGAGCTCGTCGCCGTCCGCCGCGTCCAGCACGGTCGCCGACCAGCCCTGCAGCAGGACGAACGCGTCGTTGACCCGCAGCTCGGACCCGCTGACGATCCCCTCGCGCAGCCGCAGGGGGCTCTCGCCGCGGAACCACCAGCGCCGCTCGCCGTCCGCGCCCCCGTACCGGCCCACCCGCGCGTGGCCGTCCGCGCCGACCCGCAGGGCCACCAGGTCGTCCCCCAGCCGCTCGACCGACGCGAGCCGCCCGGACAGCTCCCACCGCCCGAGCTCGGCGCCCGTCGCCGCGTCGATCGCGGACACCTGCGCCCACCGCTCGTCCGGCGCGGGGAACGGCACCGTGCCGCGCGCGTCCCGGCCGGGCGCCACCGGCGGCTCGACGACGCACAGCACGACCGGTCCGACGTCCGACCCGTCGTGCGGGCAGCCCGTGAGCGGCCGGGTGCCCGCCACCGGCCCCAGGTCCCGCGTCCACAGCGTCTCGCCGGTCCGCTCGTCGTGGCCGGTCACCCGGAACCGCCGGTCGTGGACGCCGGACACCACGATCGACCCGCTCGCGGCGAGCACGTCGGCCGACCGCGGCACGTCCGCCCGCCACCGCGCCCACGGCGGCCCGTCCAGCGGCGCGAGCATGCCCGGCGCGACGGCGGTCGGGGCCGCGGGCGCGGCGGCCCGGGCGACGAGGGCGCCGGCGACGACGAGCGCGAGCACGACCAGCAGCGCGGTCCACCGCCGGCGGTGCGGGTGCGGGGCCGCGTCGCGACGCGCGGGCGGGTCGTCCGGCGGCGCCGGCGGGAGCCAGGTGCGGGGGCGTCCGGGCGCGCGGGGGCGGTCAGCGACGTCGACGAGCTCGACGTCCTGCATCGTCGCAGCAGACCGCGGGCGGCCCATGCGCCACTGTAAGCCCCTACGCGCGCAGCCCCACCGCCAGCGACAGGTCCCCGAACGTCACCAGCGACCCGTCCGCGAGCCGCACCCGCCGGTCCGGCAGGCAGACGATCCGCTGCCCGTCGGCCAGCGTCACCAGCGTGCCGTTGGTCGAGCCGCGGTCGACGACCCACGGGCCGTGCTCGTCGACGCCGAGCATGAGGTGGGTCTTCGACACCGAGCGGCCGGGGTCGGCGACCGGGACCGTGCGGACGCCGGGCAGGGGGTCCGGGTTGCGCCCGACCAGCAGCGGGCCGGCCAGCGCCGCGACCGTGCCGTCCGGGAGCCGGACCGCCCACGCCGCGCCGGGCTCGGCGGCCGGGACGGGCGGCGCCGGGAACGCGGAGGGCGGGAGCGCCGCGGCGGCGGGCTGGGCCGGGGCGGTGCCGTGCGCCGGAGCGGCCGTGGCGCGGGACCCGGGGGCCGCCGGAGCCGTAGCCGGGGCGGGACCCGGGGGCTCCGGAGCCGGGGTCGCGGGCGGCGCGGCGGCGGCCGGGGGGTCGCTCGCCGCCGGGGCCGCGGGAGCCGCGTCCGGGTGCACCGGTGCCGCCGGGACGATCGCGTGCCGTCCCGTGCGGGTGGGCGGCTCGCCCGGCACGGGGCCGAGCGCCTCGCGCCAGGCGGCGTCCTCGCGCGACGGGACCGCGGACCCCGACGCACCGGCGGGGGCCGGGGGCGCCCACGGCGCGGGTGCGACGGCACGCGCCGGCGCCGGCGCGGGTGCCGGCGCCGGTGCCGGCGTGGGCGCGGGTGCGGGTGCGGGTGCGGGTGCGACGGCACGCTCGGGCTCGGGCGCGGGCGCCGGTCCGGGCGCGACGGCACGCTCGGGCGCGGGCCCCTGCCCCTCCCCCGGCGCGGCGGCGGGCGGGGCGGACCCGGCGACGGGCGGCCACGCCGGGCCCTGCCCGGACCAGCCCCCGGCCTCCTGCCCGGGCGCGTGCCCGGCCCAGGGCGCGGTCGCCCGCGGTGCCTGGTCGGCGGCGGGCCACGGCACGGACGGGACGGGCCCGGTCGTTGGCCGGGGAGCGGCCTGCGGCTCGGGCTGCGGCGCCGGCGCGGGTACGGGCGCGGGAGCGGCGGGCCCCGCCGCGGGCGCGGCTGCCGCCGGTCCCGGCGCGAGCGGCACCGGCGCGGCCGGGTGCGCCGGCACGACCGCCGCGGGCACGACCGGGATCTGCCGGGTGTCGAGGTCCGGACCCAGGCCCGGCGCGCCGAGCGGCGGCAGCACGAGACCGGGGGCGTCGAGGCGCCGGTCGGCGGCCAGGGCGCTCCACCGGGTGCGGGTCGGCTCGGACGGCGTGGGGTCGACGGACGGGGTCGGCGCGGAGCCCGTGGGCACGGCGGGGTGCGGCACGCCGCCCGGCCACCCCGCCTCGGCGCCGGCGGCCGGGGCGTCCGCAGGCCCGGCCTCGGCGCGCGGCGCACCGGACCCCGGCGCCCCGGTGTCGCGGGCGTCCCGGCCGGCGCCCGGCCGGCCGGACCAGTCGCCGACGCGGCGCGCGGCGACGAGCCCGCGCACGTCGACGACGACGGCCTCGCCGACCCGGTCGTGCCAGCCGCGGCCGCGGCCCGAGGAGTCGAACAGCGGCGAGAGCAGCACCACGAGCTGCCCGACCCCGCACGCGAGCGACCCGAGCGCGACGACCAGCGCCCGGACGAGCGCCCGGCCCATCCCGACGGGCCGCCCGGACCGGACGTCCACCAGGCGCAGGCCGAGCAGGCGGCGCCCGACCGTCCACCCGCGGGTGCCGTTCCACACCCACTGCGCGACTCCCCAGGCGGCGAGCAGCACGGCGCCGACGGCCAGCAGCACGCCGGACGGCGCGGCCGGCGGCGGGACGACGGTGCCCGTGCCGGCGGCCGAGGCGGCGCGCGCGGTGGCGGTGGCCGCGGGGAGCACGGCGAGCCACAGCGGCGCCGCGGCGACGGCGGTCAGCGCGGCGTCCACGAGGTACGCCGCCACGCGCCGCCCGACGGGGGCGCTCGGCGCGCTCGGGGGGACGACGCCGCCGGTGGTGCTGCTCATCCGTCCGCTCCGTCCGCTCGTCGTGCCCGCCGTTCCCTGCGCCCGCTCCCCCGTCCGCCCGTGCCCGTCGCGCGCACGGCCCGGGCCGCGACCCGGGCCCGGCGCCGCTCGGACCGGCGCAGCGAGCGCGTCGTGACCCGCCCGCGCCAGCGCTCCTTGCGCGGGGTCGCCGCCCGCATCCGGGCCAACGCCCCGTCCACCTGGGCCCAGAACTCCCGGGCGTCCGCCGCGGTGGGCGTCGAGGCGCCGAACACGGCGGCGTCGGCGCGGTCCGCCAGCGCGACCACCGCGGCGCCGGCCTCGGCACCCGCGGGGCCCGGCGCGGCGACGGGCCGGGGGGCCTTCGACTTCCGCCGACCCGTGTCCTCCGGCTCGGGGGCCGTGGTGAACGCGCGGTCGAGCGCCCGGGCCCCCTCGCGGCGGGTGGCGACGGGGTCGACGTCGCGGCGCAGGTCGGTCGCGAGGTCGAGCACCTCCTGCCAGCCGCCGACGACGCGGTTGAGCGGCACCGGGTCGCGCCGCCGCCGGCGCCGGCGCCGGGCCTTGAGCGCGGCGATCACCAGGAACGGCGCGAGCAGCAGCAGCAGGACCCCGGACCCGGCGGCGACGCCGAGCACCACGCGCTGCCAGAGCGCGAACGCCCCGGAGTCGTCGCTGTCCTGCGTCTGCGGCTGGTCGGTGTCGTCCGACGGCGGCTCGACCGGGTCGGCGGGCGGCGGCGGGGGCTGGGCGACCTGCGGCTCCGGGTCGGACTGGCTGGTCTCCTGCTCGTCCTGCGGGGTCTGGCTCTCGGGCGGCGTCGGGTCGAACGTGACCCAGCCGTACCCCTCGAACGCGATCTCGACCCACGCGTGCACGTCGGCGCCCGTGACGACCACGGGGGCGTCGGGGTCCGCGGCCGGCGCCTGCGCGGCGTCGGCGGCGTCGCCGTCCTCGTCGGCCCCGGGCACGAAGCCCATGACGACGCGCGCCGGCAGGCCCATCTCCCGTGCCATGAGCGCCATGGCGGACGCGTACTGCTCGTCGTCGCCGACCATGAGCTCGCCGCCGAGCAGCGCGCCGACCCGGTCGGCGCCGTGCCCGGACAGCGACGGGTAGTCGCCCTGGTCCGTCTGCCCGTGCGAGAAGAAGCCGCGCTCGGACAGGGTCTGCTCCAGCGCCCGGGCCACCTGCACCGGCGTCTCCGCCTCGCGCGCGGCGTCGCCCGCGGCGCTCGGCACCGCGTCGGGCACGCCCTGCGGCTCGGGCAGGTCGAGGTCGCGCGCGCCGGCGGAGCCGATCTGCTCGTCGTCGGGCTCGGCCGGCACGACCGCGTCCAGCGTGTAGGTCAGGCCCTCGTCGAGCCCGCCCGTCAGGACGGCCGCGCCGGTCGCGTCGTTGAACCGCAGCCGGGACTGCGCCTCGGTGTCGCCGAGCCGCACGGACACCGAGTCGCCGACGGTCGGCAGCCAGACGCCGGTCAGGCCGTCTACCCGGACCTCCACCTCGACCCGGTCGCCGCCGGTACCGGAGGCCTCGACCTCGTCGGCCTCGGCCACGGCCTGCTCGCTGACGACCTCGCCGACGCGGCGGAACTCGCCGGAGGCGCGGGAGGAGCCGTCGCCGGCCACGTTCCACACCACGCCGTCGAACCGGTCGAACGTCGCGAGCCGGACCCGGGCGCCCTCGGGCAGCCCCTGGACCGTGAACAGCTCGACGGTGTCGTCGTCCTTCACGTACTTGCGGAACGCGGACAGCGGGCTGGCGTAGTCGCGCGGGTCGAACGGCGGCACGAGCGCGTCGCGCAGCACGTACCGGTCGCGCTGGGCGTCGACGACCGTGCCCGCCGCCACGCCGCCGGCGCCCGCGAGGGCGACCAGCAGCACCAGCGCCACGGGGCGGCGGGCGCGCAGCCGGCCGGACCGCCACGAGGCCCAGACCAGCAGCACGAGCGCCGTCGCCGTGCCGACCGCCACCGGGGCGACGGTCGTGTGCGTGCCGAGCAGCACGGCGCCGGCCAGGGCGACGGGCGGCAGCAGGGCGGCGGCCGGGGCCGCGCGGCTCGTGCCGAGCGCCAGCCGCACCGCGACCGCGGTCCCGACGACCGCGAGCAGGAACGGCGGGACGAGCAGCCATCCCGAGCCGCCGAGCGGCGGCTGCAGGGTCAGCACGTCCTTCCAGCCGAGCGCGGCGCCGCGGACCACGGACACCATCGACGCGAGGGTCGGCACCGCGCCGCCCACGGTCTGGTCCGGCGTGGCCAGGGGGCCGCCGAGCACCACCGTCGCCGCGAGCAGCACGGCCGTCGTCACGGGCGGCGACCAGCGCGCCCAGGCGGACAGCACGCCGACGGCGACGCCGAGCAGCACGCCGCCGAGCACCGGGGCCAGCAGCACCGAGCCGCCGTACACCGGGAGCAGCGGGCTGAGGGCGGCGAGCACCGCGCCGGCGAGCACCAGCACGTCGACCACCCCGAGCGCGCCGCGGGGCACGCCGCGGACCGGGCGGTCGGCGCGCGCGGGCTGCGCTCCGCCGCCGCCGCTCCCGCGGCCGGGCGCGGGCGGGCCGGGCGGCGTGGGAACGCCGGGCGCGGGCGCCGGCACGCCGGGGCCGGCCGCGGTGGGCTCGGTCGTGGTCGTCGTCATGCCGCCGCCGCCAGACGCAGGGCGCGGGGCAGGTCGTCGAGCGCGCCCAGCCGCACCAGGCTGAGGGTGCGCTGCGTGCGCACCTCGACCTCCGCGCCCGGGACGCAGCTCACGACGAGCGTGCGGGTGCCCTCGGGCACGTGCCGGGCGGCGGCGCGCAGGTCGGCGGCGGGCACGACGGAGCCGGTGACCAGGAACGCCAGCGTCACGTCCGGCGCCTCCCGCGCGATCCGGCGGCCGAGCAGCCGCGAACCGGTGCCGTCCGGGCCGCAGGTGATCCCGGAGCAGTCGTCGAGCAGCGGGCGGCGCGCGGTCGTGCGCACCCGGCCGGGACCGGCGAGGACCTCGAGCGGGTGCTCCTCGGCCAGCACGTGCACGCCGAGCGACGCCACGACGCTGACCGCGAGCTCCAGCTCGGCGTCGTCGTCGGCGTGCTTGTAGTCCCGCGGGTCGGTCGCGAGCGCGACCGCGGTCTGGGTGCGGCGCGTGTCCTCGTACTGCTTGACGGTGAGCTCCCCGCGGCGGGCGGTGGTGCGCCAGTGGATCGACCGGCGGTCGTCGCCGACCACGTAGTCGCGCAGCGCGTGGAACGCGAGGTCCATGTCGGACAGGTCGCGGGTGGCGCCACCCTCCAGGTCGCGCAGCAGGCCGGCGTCCGCGCCGGTCAGCATGACGACGCGCGGGTGCACGTACAGCTCCTCGGAGCCGGTGGTGACGGCGTGCCGGACGGCGATGCCGAGCGGGTCGCCCCGCACGGCGCGCACGGGGCCGACGGTGACGACGGCGCGCCGGTCGGTGGGCACGGCGAACAGCTCCTCGTGCTCCTCGCCCGGGGCGAGCGACGGCACGTCGAGCTCGGCGCGCCCCTCGCCGACCTGCAGCTCCAGGCGCACCGACCGGGTGCGGCGGCCGCCGGGCGCGGTCACGACCACGCCGCCGAACGCCCGCTCCCCCACCCGCACGCGCCGGTCCGCGAGGTCGAGCCGGACCGCGTGCGGCAGCCGGCCCCAGGTCATCGCGACCGCCACCAGCACCGCGGCCACGCCCACGGCGCCGAGCGCCGCGAGCTCGACCCAGCCGAGCAGCACGCCGGCCACCAGGGCGGCGGCGCCGAGCAGCCCCGCGCCCCAGCCCACGCCCGACAGCCGGGTGCGCGAGCGCCTCACGCCACGCCTCCCTGCACCTTCACGCCGACCGTCCTCACGCGCGCGCCACCGGCGGCGGGGTCGCGGACAGCACGCGCTCGACCACCTGGACCGTCGTGGCGCCGAGGAAGTCGGCCTCGGGGTCGAGCACCAGGCGGTGCGCCAGCACGGGCACCGCGAGGTCCTTCACGTCGTCGGGGATCACGTACGCGCGGCCGGCGGCGGCGGCCTGCACCCGCGCGCAGCGCACCAGCGCCAGGCCGCCGCGGACGCTCGCGCCGAGCGCGGTCTGCGGGTCCTCGCGGGTGCCCTCGACCAGCCGGGCGACGTAGTCCAGCACCGAGCCGTCGACGTGCACCGTCTGCGCCAGCTCGGACATCTCGACCACGCCGGCGGTCGTGACGACCGCGTCGAGCTCCCTGGTGCGGTCCCGGGCGCCGGACAGGATCTCCACCGTGGCGGTGCGGTCCGGGTAGCCCAGCGACGTGCGGACCAGGAACCGGTCGAGCTGCGCCTCCGGCAGCCGGTACGTGCCCGCCTGCTCGATCGGGTTCTGGGTCGCGATCACGACGAACGGGCGGCCGACCGGGTGGGTGTCGCGGTCGACCGTGACGTGCCCCTCCTCCATGACCTCGAGCAGCGCCGACTGCGTCTTCGGCGAGGCGCGGTTGATCTCGTCCGCCAGCAGCACCGAGGTGAACACCGGGCCCGGGTGGAACTGGAAGGTGCGCGCGCCCTGGTCCCAGATCGTCACGCCCGTGACGTCGCTGGGCAGCAGGTCCGGCGTGAACTGGATGCGCTGGTGGGTGCCCTGCACGGACGCGGAGATCGCCTTGGCCAGGGAGGTCTTGCCGGTGCCAGGGGCGTCCTCCAGGAGCACGTGGCCCTCGGCGACCATCGCGGTCAGCACGAGCCGCACCGGGCGGTCGGCGCCCAGCACCGCGCGGGACACGTTGGCCACGAGGCCGTTGAACGTCTCGGCGAACCAGGCGGACTGCTCGGGGGTCATCGGTGGGGGTCTCCTGTCGGTGCGGTGCGTGGTCGTGTCGTGCGGGGCCCGATCACCCGATCGGCAGGCAAGGCGTCATCCGGAGGGAGTGCCGGTTCCAGGGTCCTGGGGACCGGTCCCAGGATCGGGAGCGGGCGGTTGCTCCGTCCAACTGACCGTGAACTGTTCGCGCGCAGTACCTGTTGGATACCGCTCATCGGTGAACGCCTCGACCTCGACCCTGAACCGGAAGCCGTTGGAAGCGTCGCCCGGGACGACGAGATCCAACGTGGTGCCCGTCGTGGTCTGCCACCGCGCGTCTTGGCCGGGGAAGTCGATTACACGATAGCGATATGTGACCTGCTTCCCAGCCTCGCCGGAAGAGCTCGGCTGCCAAGACACACGGAGCGACGACGGCCGTTCATCGGGGTTCTCTGGCGTTCGAGAGATTCCGGGTGTGCCAGGGTCGCTGGGGCGTGTAGCAACGGTCACGACGTTGCCGACCGCATCGCTCTGCCCGCCGTCATGTACCGCACGAACCTGCAGGTTGAACGATGTACCGCCAGTCAAACCGGTGATCTCGAAATCGCGGTCCCAGCGATCGGTTCGAGCGATGACAGCGCCATCACGAAGGACCTCGTAAGCGTCGATCGTTTGACCATTACCGTCCGCTTCACCCCAAACGATCCGCGCCCAGCCGTTACCCCATCGCGCATCCGAAAGAGAAGCCGAGACCTGAGCAGAACCGGAAGTCGGCCTTCCATAGGCCTTAGCATTGGCGGCTCCTGGCTCGCCATACCCAGCCTTGTTCCGCGCTCTGACCTCGAATCGATACTCAACGCCGTTCGCCGCGTCCGTCATCGGGTACGACGTAACGTCAGCGCCGTAGGTGAGCGTGCGGCTGATCCCGCCTCCAGTGATGGTCAGCTCGTAACCCCCGATCGCGTCGCCGTTCGTCGCTCCTGGAGTCCATGCCACGTTGATCTGCCCGCCAAGCGGGCTCCCAACTCGTCCGGCACTTACAGACGGAGCACCAGGTTCCGCCGCAGGGACCTCCCCGACGGACGCCGCGCTCCACGGGCTGGGCTCGGGCGCACGGTTGTGCGCGCGGACCTGCAGCGTGTAGGCGGTGCCGTTCGTCAGCCCGCGGAACGTGTACGACGTCCCGGACGTGGTGACGCTCGCGCCGCCCGGCGGGGCCGGCGACAGCATGAGCGTGTACGACGTCACCGGCGAGCCGGTCGTCGCGGGCACGTCCCAGGAGGCGGTGAGCTCGCCGTCGCCGAACGAGGTCCAGCGCGGCGCGCCCGGCGCCGACGGCACCGCGTCCGGCCGGGCCTGCGCGGAGGCGGGGCTCGGGTCCGACCAGCCGACGGCGTTCTGCGCCGCGACGGTGAACGTGTACTCGGTGTTGTTCGTCAGCCCGTCGATGGTGCACGTGGTGCTGGCGCAGGCGTACTCGCGGCCGCCGGGGCTCGCGACGACGCGGTAGCCGGTGATCGGCTCGCCGCGTCCGTCCGGCGCGGTCCAGGACAGCACGACCGTCGCGTCGCGCACCTCGCCCACGCGCGGCGCGGTCGGCGCCACGGGCTTGCCGCGCACGCGCAGCGTGATCCCGGCGGACACCTCGCGGGCGCTGTCGTCGGTGGCGTCCCGGACGCGCACCCGCACGACCATCTGCCCGACGAGCTCGGCCGCGGGCCGCACGACGACGTCGGACCCGGACACGGACGCGGTGCCGGCGCCGGGCGTCTCGACGGTGACGCCGACGACGCGCAGCGGCTGGTCCGGGAACGGGTTGGACGCGCCGGCCAGCACGTCGACGACGCGCTCCTGGCCCTGGACGGCGTCGTTGATCGTCCGGTCGGGGACGACCGCGATCCGGCGCGTGCTCGCGACGGTGCGGACGTCGACCTGGACGGTCATCTTCCCGGCCCGGCCGTAGCCGAGCTCGAACTGCAGCGTCCCGCGCGTGCCCTTCGGGGTGCCGACGTCGGAGGCGACCGACAGCCGGGTGCCCTGCAGCGACGCGGTGAACCCGGCGGGCACGTCGCCGACCTGGCGGAACGTGAACGTCTCCGTGCCCGTCGGGCCCTCGACGCCCTGGGTGAAGGCCAGCAGGTCGACGGACACCGGCGCCTCGCCCGGCCCGACCTCGAGGGTCGACGGCACGAACGTCGGCGGGTAGTCGTCCAGCGTGTAGACGGTGATCGGCAGCGTGATGACCGACGTGCGCGCCGAGGTGTCCCCCGCGCTGGTCCGGTCCGTCACCGGCACGGTGATCGACGCCGGCCCGACGTAGCCCTCGGCGGGCCGGAACTGCACGGTGGTGGAGTCGGCGACCAGCGACGAGCCGTCGGACCGGGTCGCGGTCACGCCGGCGGCGTCGGCGACCTGCGCCGTGCGGCCGGGCGCGACCTGCACCTGCTCGTCGAGCGGGATGGTCAGCGTCTCGCCGGACGCGACCCGCAGCTCGGGCGCGCGCGGCCGGGCGGTCGGCGGGAAGAACCCGAGCGCCGGGACGGAGATGAACGCGTACGCGCGCACGCCCTCCGCGGTCGTGTTGGTCAGCAGGTACGGGATCGTCTGCGCGGTCTCCGCGAGCGTCACGGTGATGGTGCCGTCCGCGCGGACCGTGGCGACGTCGGCCGCGCTGCTCGGCACCGAGACCTCCAGGTCGCCGACCGGTCCGCTCGGGTTCTGCGCGACGGCGAGGACGTCGACGTCGACGCTGGTGCGCCCGACGGTGTCGACGGGCGGCACGACGACGTCGCGCGGGACCGGCGGGAGCACCGGCGCGTCCGGGTCGACGGTCACGGACAGCACGGCGCCGCCGGTGGCCCCGCGCTCGTTGACCGCGGTGTACCCGATGTTGAAGATGCCCGCCGCGTCGCCGCGGACGACCACCCGGCTGCCGGAGACCGACGCGGTGACGCCCACGTCGGCCTCGAGGTCCTCGCGGAGCGCGAGCTCCCCGCCGAGCACGTCCGTGTCGTTCTCCAGCACGCGGACCTCGACGGTCTGGCCGGGGCGCACGGTGATCGTGTCGTCGCGCGCGACGACGCGGTTGCTGTCCCCGGGGCGCGCCGCGATGCCGACGCGGACGGTGGCGACGGCGCGCTGACCGGTCCAGTCCTCGACCGCGTAGGTGAACGTGTCGGTGCCCGCCTCGTCCGGCAGCGCCTCGTACTCGAGGTAGTCGGCGCCGACGGACGTGACCCGGCCCTTGGTGCCGGCGGACGCGACGCCGAGCAGCGTGATGCCGTCGCCGTCCGCGTCGATGCCGGCCAGCGGCACGGGGATGCGCACGGTCTCCCCCGCGAACACCCGCGCGGTCAGCGCGCGCGGCTTCGGCGGGGCCTTGGTCTCCGCGTCGGACTCGTGCACCCGGACCGTGACGGTCGCCGCGGTCTCGTTGCCGGTGGCGTCCTGCACGACGAACGTCGCGTGCACCGTCATCGGCGCGCTCGGCGCCTGGTACCGGAGGTTCTCGCCCGACACGAACAGCAGGCCCTCGCCGTCGCCCAGCGGCTCGGCGAGCTGGGTCTTCAGCGTCAGCTCGTCGCCGTCCGGGTCGTACGCCCCTTCCAGCACGGGGATCGTGACGACGCCGCCGGTCCGCACGTCGGCGGTCGCGTTCGGGACCACGGGCGGCTGCGACGTCGCCGAGGCGGGCACGGGCGTGACGATGATCTGCCCGGTCGCGCTCGCCGTGCCGTTCGACACCACGTACTGCAGCGTCACCGGCTCGGTGAGCGCGCCGACGGCCGAGATCGTGACGAGCGAGCGCTGGCGCACCGCGACCCGCAGGCCGTCGGGCGCGTCGACGCTCTGCAGCACCAGCACGCCGCCGGCGGGGTCGGAGTCGTTGGCCAGCGGGTCGATCGTGGTCTCGCCGCCGGACGGCAGCCACGCCTGGTCCTGGACGGCGACCGGCGGCTCGGCCTGCTCGGGGCGCTCGCGCACGTCGATGCGGGCCACGCCGGTCGCCTGCTGCGGCGGCGCGGTCACCGTGAACGTCACGTAGAACGTGCCCGCCTGCGGGGCGCGGAACGTGAACGTCCCGGCGTCCAGGTCGGGGACGATCGTCGTGCCCTGCAGCTCCTCGACGCCGGCGAGCCGGGGCTGCTCCGCGCCGAAGGTCCGCACGGCGTCGAGCGGGCGCAGCACCACGTCCTGGTCGACGTAGGTGACGGCGTGCACCGGGTCGATCTGCAGCGGCAGCGAGCCGATGGCCCGCACGTCCACGTCGACCGTGCCCTCGGCGGTGGACACGCCGTCGGACACGACCACGTGCACCACGTCGCGGCCGAGCTCGCCGCCGTCGGCGACGTAGGTGAGGGTGCCGTCCTGCCGGAACCGGGCGCTGCCCTTCTCGGCCGTGGCGCCGACCAGCGTCAGCGGGTCGCCGTCCGGGTCGGAGAAGTCGGCGAGCACCGGGTAGGTCGCGGTGGCGTTCTGCTCGACCCGGATCTCGCCCGTGCGGTCCTGCGCCGGGGGCTCGTCCAGGCCGGGGTCGCGCACGGTCAGCGTGACCTGCGCGGTGGACGGCGCGGTGGTGCCCCGGCCGTCGCTGATCGAGTAGGCGAACGTGACGGTGCCGGACGCGCCCGCGGGCACGGCGAGCTGCAGCGCCCGCCCCCCGTAGACCTGCTGCAGCGAGCCGAACTCGGCCGGCAGCGGGTCGACCTCGCTGATCACGAGGATCCCGCAGTCCGAGGAGGTGTCGTTGTCGATCACGGGCAGCAGGGTCGTCCGGCCCGCCCGCACGCCGAAGGCGTCGTCGACGGCGGTCGGCGCGGCGCTCGTCGGCGAGCACTCCGGCACGAGCTGCTGGGTGGTCCGGTCGCCCTCGGCCTGGTCGGTCTGGTCGTCCGGCTGCTCCTCCGGCACGACGTCCGACCAGTCGGGCTCGCGGACCTCGGTGTCCTCCAGCGGGAGCCACAGCCGGCCGTCGACGGTCTCGTTGAGCGCGACCACCTGGCGGTTCACCCGGAAGACGAGGCGGTCGGCGTTCGTGACGCCGTCCAGGTCGAGCACGCGCGCCTCGGCGCCCTCGCACAGCTCGAGGTAGTTCTGGGCGGTGGTCGGCCACGCGGCGTGCGCGCAGGTCCCGACCCGGACCGGGGCCGCCGGCGCGCCCGCGCCGCCCGCCTCGTGCTCCGCGGCGACCTCGCCGGACGCCACGGCGACCTCCACGAGGCCCGTGCTGCCCGAGACCAGGGCGGTGCTCGCGGCCGGGCCCGGCTGCTGGAGCACCGGCTGCGCCATCCCGAGCGCGCTCGACCCGCCGGGCGTCCGCACGGTGTCGCCGTCCAGGCCGACCGGGACGTCGCCGACCGCGGTGAGCGCGTCGACCGGCCCGTCGAGGGCCGGCGCCTCCTGCGC
Source organism: Cellulomonas pakistanensis (assembly GCF_016862755.1). Taxonomy (GTDB): domain Bacteria; phylum Actinomycetota; class Actinomycetes; order Actinomycetales; family Cellulomonadaceae; genus Cellulomonas; species Cellulomonas pakistanensis. The sequence continues at coordinate 48,722 of NZ_BONO01000015.1, forward strand.
GGTCGCGGGGCCGCCGGCGACCGGGATGAGCCGGGTGACCTCGCCGGTCGTGCCCGACACGGCGAACGCGTCACCGGTCACCGACGCGGTGACGAGGCCGTCGGCGCCGACGTCGGCGTCCGGCTCGTCGGCCGTCACCTGGAGCAGCGGCAGGTCCTCGAACGTCCGGACCCAGGCCTGCCCGTCGGTGTCCATGACCGCGACCGTGCCGCCGGCCATCGAGACCTGGGCGCCCGCGGGGACGGCGACCTGCGCCGCGGCGGTGACGCCGGCGGGGTCGACGACCGTCACGGTGCCGGCCTCGACGACCAGCACGTCGCCCGCGTCCTGCAGCACGTCGAACTCGGTGCTGCTCGCGACCAGGCCGGCGTTGAGCTCCTCGACCTGCGCGTTGTACCGGCCGACCTGCAGCGTGCTGGTCGACGTCAGCCACACCGCGCCGTCGTTGAGGTCGACCTGCGCGAGCGGGAAGCCCGGGTTGACCAGCGCGAGCGCGGCGACGACCGCGGGGACGGTGACGACCGCGGCGGTGGACGCGACGCGCCGGCGGTTCCAGCCGGCCCTCACGGGACGCACCCCTCGGCCGGCACGGTCGACGCGCGCCGGTCTGCGCGGACGACGGACACCTCGATGCACACCTCGCCGGCGGCCTCCGGTGTCACCGTCACGGTCTGCTCCTCCACGATCTGCAGCTGCGGCTCACCCGTCGCGGTGCGCAGGCCCCACAGGTAGGTGTCGCCCTCCTGCTCGTCCGGGTTCGTCCAGGTGAACACGACCGTCCCGTCCGCCTCGCGCGAGCCGAACAGGTTGGTCGGCGCGGGCACGGTCTGCGACAGCGTGCTGGCCGGCCCGGGGAACTCGGTCCCGGCGTCGGGGCCGGGCGTCGCGTCGGGGCGGTTCGTCAGCAGGACCAGCGCCACGACGGCCGCGGCGATCGCGACGACGGAGCCGACCGCCGCGAGCACCCGGCCCGTGCGGGACCGGGACGGCCCGCCGGGGTGCACCTCGACGGGGGCGGGCACGAGCTCGGGGCCGGGCGCGGGCGCCGGCGCGGCGTCGGGTCGCACGGCGACGACCGGGCGCAGCCGGGTCGCCTCGGGGCCCGAGCCCAGGTCGAGCGGCGGGCCGACGGGCTGCGGCGCCGCGGCCGGCGCGGCGGCCGCTACCGGCGGGCGGGCGAGGTCCGGCCCGCCGCCCTGCGGGGCGATCTCGACGACCGGACGGGCGCGGGTGGCGTCCGCGGGCGCGCCGGCGGACGGCGCACCGGCGGCGCCGGCCGGCCCGGCGTGGTCGTCGACGTCCAGCGCCGTGACGGGCAGCCCGAGGTCCGCCTGCACGGCGCGCAGGTCCTGCGCCAGGTCGAACGCGCGGGCGTGCCGCTGCTGCGGCTCGCGGGCCATCGCGCGGGCCAGCACGGTGCGCAGGCGGTCCGGCACGTCGTCGCGCGCGAACGGCACCGGGGCGCCGCGCTCGATCCGGCCGACCAGGTCCGCCGCCTCGTTGCCGCCGCCCGGGCGCTCGAACGGCGAGCGCCCGGCCAGCGCGGAGAACAGCGTCGCGGCCAGCGAGTACACGTCGGAGCGCGCGTCGCCGTGCGGGGCCGCCGCGAGCAGCTCGGGCGCCGCCCACGGGATCGACATGCCGACGGCCGGGCCGCCCGCGTCCACCGTGGACGCGATGCCGAAGTCGGTCAGCACGGGGCGGCCGAAGTCGTTGGTCAGCACGTTGCCGGGCTTGATGTCCCGGTGCAGGATCCCGGCGCGGTGCGCCGTCTCGACCGCGGACGCCAGGCGGACGCCGAGCTCCAGCACCTCCGCGACCGCGAACCGCTCCGAGCGGTACCGCTGCCCCAGGCCGGGGCGCGCGCAGTACTCCATCACCAGGTACGGCCGGCCGTCGCCGGCCACGCCCGCCTGGTGCACCGTCACGATCGACGGGTGGTGCGAGAGCCGGGCGGTCAGGTCCGCCTCGCGCTCGAAGGCCTCGCGCGCGGCGGCGTCCACGCTGCCGAGCAGGACCTTGACGGCCACCGGCCGCCGCGGCAGGTCCTGCTCGTACAGGAACACGTCGGCGGAGCCCCCCGACCCCAGCAGCCGCTGCACCGCGTATCCGGGCAGGTGGGGCGGCTGCGAGGCCTCACGACGTCGGTTCACGCACCCGGCTCCACGGTGAACGTCACGCCGTCGCCCAGGTCGACGACGTCCCCCTCCCCGACGGCGACCGGCTCGCCCGCGGTGACGCGCCGCGGCGGCAGGGCCCCGGCGGCGACGGTGATGCCGTTCGTCGAGTACAGGTCGGTGACCAGGACGCGGCCGGCCTCGAGGCGGACCTCGGCGTGGGTGCGCGAGATGTCCTGCTCCGGGCTGGGCACGGTGACCAGGCGCGCCTGGGCCCCGTCGGGCGCGCGGTCGGCCTGCGGCGCGCGGCCGATCAGCACGACGCCGTCGACCGGCACGAGCGCGCCCGTGGACAGGGCGAGCCGCGGGACCGGCAGCGCGCCCGTGGAGGCCGCCGTGACGGGGACGGCGCCCGAGACGCCCGGCGCGGGGGCCGGCGTCGGGACGACCGGGCCGGACGGCCACTCACCCGTCTGGGACACCGCCCAGGACGGCAGGTGCTGCCGAATCGAGGCCAGCTCGCCGCTGAGGATCGTGAGGCCGTCGTGGTCGTCGGCGGACGCCGGGCCCGGCAGCACCGGGGCGGCCGGGGCCGGCGGGACGTACGGCTGCGACGGGGCCGGGATGACGGGCGCGCCGGCAGCCGAGGGGGCGGCGGGCGCGGGCGCGGGGGTCGGGGCGGCAGCCGGGGCCGGCGCGCGCTCCGGAGCGGGCGCGCCGGCGTCGTGCTCCTCGACCTCCGCGGGGGCGTCCGACGGCGCGTCGGCGGGCGCGTCCTCCTCGACGACCTCGGCCTCCACGACCTCCGCCTCGACGACCTCCGCCTCGACGAGCTCGCCCTCGACGACCTCGCCCGGCGCCGGGGCGCCCTCGACGACCTCGGTGCCCGACGGCTGGTCCGCCGAGCCGGCGGCGACCGCGGTCGACGCGGCCTCGGCCGGCTCCGGCACGGCGACCGGCTCGGGCGCGGCCTCGGCGACGACGGCGGCGACCGGCGACTCCGCCGCCGCGCGCCCGGGCGCCACGGCCACCGGCGTCGGCTCCGCGGACCGCACGACGGGCTCGGACGGCGCCGCCGCGGCGGGCTCGCGCGCCGCGTCCGCGCCGGTCAGCCGGACCCGCACGCGGGACGCGCGCACGACGCCGCTGACGATGGGCAGGGCGGGCCCGCGGCCGGAGCCGGACACCCGGACGGTGACCTCCTCGGCCGCGCCGACGGACCGCTCGGACCAGGACACGACCTGCGGCGCGGACAGCACCTCGGCGCGCGTGCCGCGCACGACCTCGACCTCCACGTCGCCGCGCAGCGCGGTGTGCACCTGGCCGCCGGCCAGGTCGACGGCCGCGAACGGGTGCAGGCCGCCGATGCCGTGCCGGACCAGGGCGTCGAGCTGCGCGCCGAGCCCCTCGCCGCGCTCGGGCGCGGAGGTCCACACGTCGCGCACGACCTCGGGCGGGGTGCTGGGGGCGAGCAGCAGCACGACGCCGCCGGCCACGACGGCGTACCACTCGCCGGGGGTGTACTCGGGCACGATCACCGACGGTCCTCCTGGTGGTTGCGCGGTCGCGGGATGGTCGCCCCGTCGACGCTCTCGTCCCATGTCCTATCGGCAGGAGCGGTGCCGAACGCGAGCCATCCGGGTGAATCCGTCGTGTCGGGCTCATCACCCGCGGCGTCGACGACGACCGCGGTGGCGTTGTCCCGCCCGCCGGCCTCGACGGCGCGCCGGACCAGCTCCGCGGCCGCGGCCCCGGCGCCCTCGACCCGGTGCAGGACGTCGGCCAGGTCGGCGGGCGTGAGCTCGCCGGTCACGCCGTCGGAGCACACCAGCAGCCGGTCCCCCGGGCGCGCCGGCAGCGTCCAGTAGTCGGGGTCCGGGTCGGCGCCGGTGCCCAGCGCGCGCGTGAGCACGTGCCGCTCGGGGTGCTGCTCGGCGGCGTCCCGGCTCAGCGCGCCGGAGTCGACGAGCTCCTGCACGACCGAGTGGTCGACGGTGAGCTGGGCGAGCTCGCCGTCCGCCCAGCGGTAGACCCGCGAGTCGCCGACGTTGAACACCAGCCAGTGCGCGGCCCCGTCGTGCTCGGAGAGGGCGACGCCGGTCACGGTCGTGCCGCCCTCGCGGCGCTCGAACGCGCCACGGATCCGGCGCGCGGCGCTGCGGAAGCACGCGTGCAGGTCGGACGGGTCGACGGTCGCCCGCCCCGCGAGCGCGGCGAACTCCTCGACCGCTAGGCGGCTCGCCACGTCGCCCGCCTCGTGCCCGCCCATGCCGTCGGCGACGAGGAACACCGGCGGGTGCGCCAGCAGCGCGTCCTCGTTGAGCGCGCGCACGCGCCCCCGGTCCGTCGCCGAACCCCACGTCGTCCGCACCCGTGCTCCCCTCGTCGCCCCTGCCGGCACCATGGTGCCTGGTCGCGGCACCACGTACCGCATCGTCCACACCCTCAGATGCCCAGCTGGTACACACCCCAGTAGGCGAGGACGACGAGCAGCGCGGCGCTGGCGGCGCACGTGCCCCACAGCACGACGTGCCCGAGCACCCCGTGCGCCATCGGCTCGCCGGCCCGGCGGAGCCGCCGCAGCCGCACGACGACGGCCGCCGCCGCGTACACGGCGACGAGGCCGAGCACCCGCACCGCGATCCACCCGCCCTGCACGATCCAGCCGTTGCGCTCGTACCCGACCGCGAGCCGGGCGACCTCGACGAGGTACCAGACCAGCGCCACGACGGTCGCGACGGACGCCCCGGACAGCAGCGCGAGGCGGCGGGTCAGCGTCCGGTCCCGCCCGGGCCCCGGCTCGCGCCCGCGCAGGTGCTGCACGCCGACCACTGCCAGCCGCCCGGCCGGCAGCAGCACGAGCAGGCCGACCGCGCCCGCGACCAGGACCAGCAGCACGTCCCCGTCGCCGAGCCAGCGCGGCTGCGGCACCGGGCCCGCCCAGTAGAGCTGGGAGGGCTGGTCGCCCGCGATCCGCGGGTACGCCGCCCCGGTCGCGGGCAGCCCCAGCACCCAGCCCGACAGGTCGTCGAGGAAAGCGGGCGCCACGATCTCGTCGACCCGGATCCCGTGGTCCGCCCCCCGGTAGTACCGCACCGTGTACTGCGTGTTCCCGGCGATCGCCAGGTCGCGGATGATCTGCTCCGCACCCTGCACCACCGGCATCGACGCGTCGGCCGTCCCGTACACGACGAGCACCGGCTGGGTCATCCGGCGCTGGTACGGCGCGACGTCGAAGTCGGCGTAGTCGAGGCCGCCGCCGGGCAGCGACATGCCGACCGCCCGCGGGATCGCCCGGAACACCTGCTGCGGGACGCCGGTGTTGCGCAGGTAGGAGTCGACGGCGAACGCGGCCTGCTGGCGCGGCGGCACGACCGGGGCGGACGCCAGCACCACGAACGCGATGCCCGGCTCGTCGGCCGCCATCACCGGCGCGATCCAGGCGCCCTCGCTCTCGGCGTACACCCCCACGCGGGCCGGGTCGACGCCGTCCACCCGGCGGAGCCGGTCGACGGACCGCAGGTAGTCGCCGGCCATCTCGACGTAGTCGCGGTGCCGGAGCGTGTAGGTGTCGAGGCGCTTGTCCGGCACCAGCGTCGCGACGCCGTGCTCGGCGAGCGAGCGGGCCTGGTCGAGGAAGGCGTCGGTGAACTTCCCGGTACCGGCGCCGTGCACGAACACCACCGCGGGCACGTCGCCCTCGACGCCGACGGGCATGAGCAGCTGCGCGTCCACGTCGGCACCGTCGAGCGCGACCGTGAGCACCGAGGCCCGCACCGGGTAGGGGCCGGCCTCGACGGCGCCGGTGATCGCGGTCGCCGACGTCTGGACGGTGAGCGGGTCGGTGAGCGGCACCGGCGACCACTGAGGCCCCATGAGCGCGCCGAGCACGGCGAGCACCACCGCGCCCACGACGGTCCCCGCTGCGGTCCGGTAGCGCACGTCGCGATTATCCCCGTCGGGGTCCGCGCGCACAGGGACCTCCTGGTCCCGCTGCGTGGCCGGGGTGCTCAGAAGCCCAGCCGCCCGAGCTGCTTGGGGTCGCGCTGCCAGTCCTTGGCGACCTTCACGTGCAGGTCGAGGTACACCCGGGAGCCCAGGAGCGCCTCGATCCCGCGGCGGGCGCGGGTGCCGACGTCGCGCAGCCGGGAGCCGCCGCGGCCGATGACGATCGCCTTCTGGCTGTCCCGCTCGACGAACAGGTGCACCCGGACGTCGAGCATCGGGGTCTCGTCCTTCGCGGTCTCGCGCGGCACGATCTCGTCGACGACGACGGCCAGCGAGTGCGGCAGCTCGTCGCGCACGCCCTCGAGCGCGGCCTCGCGGACCAGCTCGGCGACCATGACGGCCTCGGGCTCGTCGGTCAGCTCGCCCTCGGGGTACAGCGCCGGGCCCTCCGGCAGGTGGGAGACGAGCACCTGCTCGACGACGTCGACCTGGTAGCCCGACTCCGCCGACACCGGCACGATGTCCGCCCAGTCGCCGAGCTCGGAGACCGCGAGCAGGTGCTCGGCGAGCCGCTGCTTGCCGACCAGGTCGGCCTTGGTGGCGATCGCCACGACCGGCGTGCGCCGGCCGAGCTGGGCGAGCTGCTCGGCGATGAACCGGTCGCCCGGGCCGACCTTCTGGTCCGCGGGCAGGCAGAACCCGACGACGTCGACCTCGGTCAGCGTGTCCCGCACGAGGTCGTTCAGGCGCTCGCCGAGCAGCGTGCGCGGCCGGTGCAGGCCGGGGGTGTCGACCAGCACGAGCTGGGCGTCGGGACGGTGCACGATGCCGCGGACGGTGTGCCGCGTGGTCTGCGGCCGTCCGGAGGTGATCGCCACCTTCTGGCCGACCAGGGCGTTGGTGAGCGTCGACTTGCCGGCGTTGGGCCGGCCGACGAGGCAGGCGAAGCCGGAGCGGTGGGTCACGGGGTTCTCCGTCATGTCAGGATCCGTCGGTGGTCGTGGCGGGCGCGGCGGACCGCTGGCCCTCGGCGGGGGTCTCGGGGGCGCGCTCGTCGGGCTCCGGGGCGCGGGACACCAGGACCCGGGCGACCCGCTTGCGCCGGCCCTCCGTGCCCTGCGCGACCAGGCGCAGCCCGTGGATCTCGCCCGCGGAGCCGGGGATCGGCACCTTGCCGAGCGCCTTGGCCAGCAGGCCGCCGGCGGTGTCGACGTCGTCGTCCTCGACCTCGAGCCCGACGAGCTCGCCGAGCTCGTCCTTGCCGAGCCGGGCCGGGACGAGGAACGTGCCGCCGCCGAGGTCCTCGACCTGCGGGGCGTGCGGGTCGTGCTCGTCGGTCAGCTCGCCGACGATCTCCTCCAGGGCGTCCTCGATCGTCACGAGGCCGGCGATCCCGCCGTACTCGTCGACGACCATCGCGATGTGGCTGGCACCGGCCTGCAGCTCGCGCAGCAGCTCGTCGACCGGCTTCGACTCGGGCACGAACACCGCGGGCCGCACCAGCGACCCGGCCGGCGCCGTCGCGGCCTCCGGGTCGTCCTGCATCCGGCGCACGAGGTCCTTGAGGTACAGCACGCCCCGGAGGTCGTCCACGCCCTCGCCGACCACCGGCACCCGGGAGTAGCCGGACCGCAGCAGCAGGGACAGCACCTTGCGCAGCGGGGTGGCCTCACCGGTGGTCACCATGTCCGTGCGCGGGACCATCACCTCGCGGGTGAGGGTGTCGCCGAGGCCGAGGACCGAGCGGACCATCGCCCGCTCGTCCAGGTCGGCCGACGGGGACTGGCCGACGCGCTCGACCATCTCGCGCAGCTCGTCCTCGTCCAGGTCCGAGCCGGCGGCCGGGGCGACCCGGACCAGCGGGCCGGCCACGGCACGCACCGCGAGCAGCAGCCGCGACGTCGCGGTCAGCACCTGGCGCGAGTACCGGTGGCCCAGCGAGCGCGGGCTGAGCCGCGCGAGCACGACCGTGAGGAACGCGCAGGCGAGCACGGCGACGACGAGCTCGGCGAGCCAGGGCAGCGACGACGCGGCGATCGCCAGCGTGAGGCAGACCGCGGCCACCATCTCGCACAGCAGCCGCACGACGCCCGCCGAACCGGCGACGGTCGCGCGCTGCTCGGTGAGCCGCCGCACGCGCTCCGCGGCGGGGTGCCGGGAGGCGAGCAGGTCGGCGACGACGCCGCGGGACACCCGGAGCACCGCCGCCTCGCCCGCGGACAGCACGGCGGCCGCGAGCAGGGCGAGGACCGTCAGGGCCGCGAGCAGCCCGAGCGGGACGCCGGCGGTCATCGGCCGGCGAGGAAGGTCAGCAGCAGCTGGCGCTGCAGGCCGAACATCTCCTTCTCCTCCTCCGGCTCCGCGTGGTCGTAGCCCAGCAGGTGCAGGATCCCGTGCGTGGTGAGCAGCAGCAGCTCCTCGGCCGTGGAGTGGCCGGCGGTGCGCGCCTGCTCGACGGCGACCTCCGGGCACAGCACGACGTCGCCGAGCAGCCCGGCGGGGGTCGGCTCGTCGGCGCGGCCGGGGCGCAGCTCGTCCATCGGGAAGGACAGCACGTCGGTCGGGCCCGGCTCGTCCATCCACTTCACGTGCAGGTCCGTCATGACCTCGGTGTCGACGAACAGGATCGACAGGTCGGTCTGCGGGTGCACGTGCATCTGGTCCAGCACGAAGCGGGCGAGCGCGGCGAACTCCGCCTCGTCGACCTCGTGGCCGGACTCGTTGTTGACCTCGATACTCATCTCTTCGTGCTGTCCCAGCGTGCGTAGGCGTCGATGATGTCGCTGACCAGGCGGTGGCGGACGACGTCCGAGGAGGACATCCGGCAGAACGCGACGTCGTCCACGTCGTCGAGGATCGACTCGACCACCCGGAGGCCCGAGGTCGTGCCGGACGGCAGGTCGACCTGGGTGACGTCGCCGGTCACGACCACCTTGGAGCCGAAGCCCAGGCGGGTGAGGAACATCTTCATCTGCTCGGCGGAGGTGTTCTGCGCCTCGTCGAGGATGATGAAAGAGTCGTTGAGCGTGCGCCCGCGCATGTAGGCGAGCGGCGCGACCTCGATCGTGCCCGCCTCCATCAGCCGCGGGATCGACTCCGGGTCGACCATGTCGTGCAGCGCGTCGTACAGCGGCCGCAGGTAGGGGTCGATCTTGTCGCTGAGCGAGCCGGGCAGGAACCCGAGCCGCTCCCCCGCCTCGACGGCCGGGCGGGTCAGCACGATGCGGTTCACCTGGCGGGCCTGCAGCGCCTGCACGGCCTTGGCCATGGCGAGGTAGGTCTTGCCGGTGCCCGCGGGGCCGATGCCGAACGTGATCGTGTTCCGGTCGATCGCGTCGACGTACTCCTTCTGCCCCGCCGTCTTGGCGCGGATGGTCCGGCCGCGGGTGGACAGGATGTTGAACGTCAGCACGTCCGCCGGACGCGTCGCGGTGCCGGCGGTGAGCATGGCGACGGAGCGCGTGACGACGTCCGGCGTCAGCGGCGTGCCCGCGACGGCGGTCTCGACGAGCTCGTCGACCAGGCGCGCGACGAGGGCGACGTCCCCGGCGGGGCCGCCGAGGGTGATCTCGTTGCCGCGCACGTGCACGTCGACGGTGCGGAACCCCTCCTCCACGGCGCGCAGCACCTGGTCGTCCATCCCCAGGAGCTCGACCATGGACACGCTGGACGGGATCGTGATCCGGTGCTCGACCCGGGCGGTCCCGGGGAGCGATCGCCGCTGGCGATCGGGTGTGGTCTCGGCCATGTGCTCGGCGTGCGCCGTGCGCTCCTTCATCGAGGCGGGATGAGGACACCCATCCTACCGACCACCACCGACGGACCGCCCCCGGATTCTCCCGGTCGCGGCGGGGTGGCGCCAGGGGCGGACGGCCCTGTCCAACCGCGAGGCCGGGGAGCAGAGTAGGGAGGGCGGGTGCGACGACGCCCCCGCGGTCGTACCCGGAGGTGCACGTGGCCAGCTATGTCCAGGACTTCTCCGAGGGTGGCAAGGACCAGAAGGACCTGCTCGGCGGCAAGGGCGCGAACCTCGCCGAGATGACCCGCCTCGGACTGCCGGTGCCGCCCGGCTTCACCATCACCACCGACGCCTGCCGCGCGTACATGCGCACGGGCCACCTGCCGCCCGAGCTGCGCGTGCAGGTCACCATGGCCGTCCGCCGGCTCGAGGACGCGCTGGGCCGGGGGCTCGGCGACTTCCACGAGCCGCTGCTCGTCTCGGTGCGCTCCGGCGCCAAGTTCTCCATGCCCGGGATGATGGAGACCGTGCTCAACGTCGGGCTCAACGACGCGTCCGTGATCGGGCTGGCGGAGCTCGCGGGCGACGAGCGGTTCGCGTGGGACTCGTACCGGCGGCTGATCCAGATGTTCGGCCGGACCGTCCTCGACATCGACGGCGACCGGTTCGCCGACACGCTGGACGAGGCCAAGGCCGCCAAGGGCGTCGCGCAGGACGTCGACCTCGACGCGGCGGACCTGCGGCGGCTGGTCGAGGCGTACAAGGAGATCGTGCGCGCGGAGTCGGGGCGCGAGTTCCCCCAGCACCCGCGCGAGCAGCTGGACCTGGCGATCGTCGCCGTGCTGCGGTCCTGGAACACCGACCGCGCGCGGCTGTACCGGCGCCGCGAGCGCATCCCGGACGACCTCGGCACGGCGGTCAACGTCGTAAGCATGGTGTTCGGCAACCTCGGGCCGACCTCCGGCACCGGCGTGGCCTTCACCCGCGACCCCGCGACCGGGCACTCCGGCGACTACGGGGACTACCTGGCGAACGCGCAGGGCGAGGACGTCGTCGCCGGCATCCGGAACACGCTGAGCCTCGCCGAGATGGAGCAGGTGTCCCCGCAGGCGTACGGCGAGCTGCGCCAGGCGATGCGCCGGCTCGAGACCCACTACCGCGACCTGTGCGACGTCGAGTTCACCGTCGAGCGCGGGAAGCTCTGGATGCTGCAGACCCGGGTCGGCAAGCGCACCGCGCCCGCCGCGTTCCGGATCGCGACCCAGCTGGTCGACGAGCACCTCATCACGATGGACGAGGCGCTGGCCCGGGTCAGTGGGGCGCAGCTGTCCCAGCTGATGTTCCCGCGGTTCGACGCCGGGGCCGAGCGCACCCTGCTGACCCGCGGCATGGCCGCCTCCCCCGGTGCCGCCGTGGGCGCGGCGGTGTTCGACTCCGCCACGGCCGAGGCGCGCGCGGCCGGCGGCGAGGACGTGGTGCTGGTCCGGCGGGAGACCAACCCGGACGACCTCGGCGGCATGATCGCGTCGGTCGGCGTGCTCACCGCCCGCGGCGGCAAGACGTCGCACGCGGCCGTGGTCGCGCGCGGCATGGGCCTGACCTGCGTGGTCGGCGCCGACGAGCTCGACATCGACCTCGGCGCGCGGTCCATGAAGGTCGGCGGCCACGAGGTCGCCGAGGGCGACGTGATCGCGATCGACGGCTCCACCGGGGAGGTCTACCTCGGCGCCGTGCCCGTCGTGGCGTCGCCCGTCAGCACCTACCTCGCCGAGGGGCTGGACGCCGCGCTGGCGCAGGCCGGGCCGGACCAGGAGACGGCCGAGCTCGTGCGGTCGGTGCACCGCGTGCTGACCCACGCGGACGAGACGCGGCGGCTGCGCGTGCACGCGAACGCCGACACCGCCGAGGACGCCCGGCGCGCCCGGTCGCTCGGCGCGCAGGGCATCGGGCTGTGCCGGACCGAGCACATGTTCCTCGGCGAGCGCCGGGTGCTGGTCGAGCGGGTCGTGCTGGCCGACGACGACGCCGAGCGGCAGGCCGCGCTCGACGCCCTGCTCCCGCTGCAGCGCGAGGACTTCGCGGCCCTGCTGACCGAGATGGACGGGCTGCCGACGACGATCCGGCTGATCGACCCGCCGCTGCACGAGTTCCTGCCCGACCTCACCGAGCTGGCCGTCAAGGTCGCGGTCGCGGCCGAGCGCGGCGAGCCGGACCCGCACGACGTGAAGCTGCTGGCGGCCGTGCGCCGGATGCACGAGGCGAACCCCATGCTCGGGCTGCGGGGCGTCCGGCTCGGCCTGGTCGTGCCGGGGCTGTTCGCGCTGCAGATCCGGGCGGTCTGCGAGGCGGCGGCCGACCGGATCGCGGCGGGCGGGCACCCGCACGCCGAGATCATGGTGCCGCTCGTCGGGTCCGTGATGGAGCTGCACCTCGTGCGGGACGACGCGCTGCGGATCATGGCGGAGGTCGGCGCCGGACGCGGCGTCGAGCTCGACCTGCCGGTCGGCGTGATGATCGAGCTGCCCCGCGCCGCGCTGACCGCGGACCGGATCGCCGAGATCGCCCAGTTCTTCTCGTTCGGCACCAACGACCTCACGCAGACCACGTGGGGCTTCTCCCGGGACGACGTCGAGGGCGCGTTCTTCCCGGAGTACCTGGCGAACGGGGTGCTGACGGTGTCCCCGTTCGAGACCATCGACACGAAGGGGGTCGGACGGCTCGTCCGCATCGCCGTGGAGGAGGGCCGGGCGACCCGGCCGGACCTCTCCGTGGGGGTGTGCGGCGAGCACGGCGGTGACCCGGAGTCGATCCGGTTCTTCGACGCGGTGGGCCTGGACTACGTGTCCTGCTCGCCGTTCCGGGTTCCGGTCGCGCGGCTCGAGGCCGGCAGGGCCGCGATCCAGGGTGCCGACTCCGACGCCCGGTGAGGGGGCGCGCGCGACGCCGCCGACCCGGTTGGGACACCGGGGAGACGGCGGCGCGGCGCCCGGTCCGTGGGCCCCGCCGGGGCCGGGTGCCTCCGACCCGCGCAGCAGCGGGAGGCGCCTGGTCCCGGCGGTCACGAGATGTAGACGGACGTCTACATCTCGCTACGATCGACGCATGGAGACCGTCGGCACCCGAGAGCTCAAGCAGAACCCGCAGGCGGTGATCCAACGCGTGCTGTCGTCCGACGAGGAGATCGAGATCACGACCCACGGCCGACCGACGGGCGTCCGTCTCGTGGCGGACCGACCGCAGCGTGCACGCTGGGTGCCGGCGCACGCGCTCGCCGACCTGCGTCCGCTCGACGCCGAGGACGCGGTCGAGCTGCGCGAGCTGATCGCCGCACACCGCGACGACGCCGAGCCGCGTGACCCCTGGGAGGACCGCGCGTGATCCTGCTCGACACCGACGTGCTGGTGGATCTGCACCGGTACGCGTTGGACAGCGCGGAGCGCTACGCCGCCAGCATCCTGTCCCGCGCGGAGCTGGAGTTCGGCGTCCTCGCGGCCCGGGATCCGCAGGCCGCCGCGCACCGCCTTCGCTGGCTCAACGACCTGGACGACCGGTTCGACTGGCTCGAGTTCGACGTCGCGTCGAGCAGGTCGTACGGGATCGTCGCCTCGGGCGCGCGCGCGACCGGCGCGAAGGTGCGCGGGAAGGACGCGCTGATCGCGGCACAGGCGCATCGGCACGGCGCTGCGGTGATGACGGCGAACCTCGCGGACTTCCGGCCGTTCGACCACCTCGTCCGCGTGCTCGCCCCCTCGCCGCGCCCGTCCTGACCGCAGCGCGGACGGCACGAGGTCGTCGGTCGCGCCCGAGGTCGTCGGTTGCGCAGCCCTCCGGGGGACGGGACCGACGACCTCGGCGTGGCCCGGTCAGTCCGCCGGGCCCGCGATCAGGATGACCGTCGCGGTCCGCGCCGTGCCGTCGGCCGTCGTCCAGGTCAGCGTCACCTGGTCGCCGGGGGCGTGGTCCGCGAGCGCCGCGCTCAGCGCGTCCGCGTCCGCCACCGCGGTGCTGTCGACCGCGGTGACCGTGTCGCCCGCCGCCAGGCCGGCCTCGGCGGCCGGGGTCCCCTCGATCACGCCGGCGATCGTCGCGCCGCTGCTGCCGGTCGCGCCCGCGGCGCCGCCGACGCCGGGGACCGTCCCCAGCTGCACGCCCAGGAACGCCGGGTAGCCGAGCGTGATCGTGTCCGTGTCCTGGCCGGCCACGATCCGGGTCACCACGTCGAGCGCGTCGCCGACCGGGATCGCGAAGCCCGTGATGTCGGTCGAGCCCGACGACGCGGCGGTCGTGATGCCGACCACCTCGCCCTCGTCGTCCAGGAGCGCTCCCCCCGAGTCGCCGGACACCACGTCGGCGTCCACCTGGATCAGCCCGGTCAGCGACTCGCCGGCCGACGCGCCCTCGGCCTGGGTGGTGATGTCCTGGTCGAGCGCGGTGACCGTGCCGCCGGCCGCCAGCAGCACGCCGCCGCCCTCCGCGTTGCCGACCGCCGTGACGCCGTCGCCGACCGCGAGGTCGCCGTCGTCGTCCAGCGCGGCCGTCGCCAGCCCGGACGCGCCCTGCAGCTGCAGCACCGCGACGTCCGCGGTCGCGTCGGTGCCGACGACCTCGGCGACGTAGGTCCGACCGGTCGTGCCGATGGTGACGGTGATCTCCGTCGCGCCCTCGACGACGTGGTTGTTGGTCACGACCAGGCCGTCCGACGTCAGCACGACGCCGCTGCCCGCCGCCTCCGCGGACTGGTACCCGAGCACGGTGTCGACCAGGACGACGCCCTGCTGCTGCGCGTCGGTGGCCGTCGTGGCGTCGAGGGTGGCCGTGCCGGTGCCGGTCGAGGAGCCGGCACCCGGGAGCAGGCCGGTCGACGGGGCGCCGGAGCCGTCGCCGTCGCCGTGGCCCCACGCGGTGCCGCTCCAGCCGCCCGATCCGTCCCGCCCGGCCGTCGCGGTCAGGCCGGTGCCGGCGGCGTCGTCGGGCCACCCGGTCGCGACCGCCGAGCCGCCGAGCACCAGGCCCGCGGCGACGGCCCCCGACGTGAGCAGTCCGATCGCGGTGCGGCGCCGGCGGGAGCGCCGCGGCGCCGGCGCGGCGTCGGCGGTGGGGACGGCATCCGCGCGCTCGGGCTGCGCGGTCGACGCGGGGTCGTGCTGGTCCATGGGACACCTCCTGCGGGGCGCCGCGGTGGCGCCGACGGGAGGAAGACAACGCCCCGCACCCGGACGTCCGCTGGACCCTCCCTGTGCGCCGGCGATGAGCCGCGGCCCGCCGAGGCCGGCAGGTGCAGGTCGAGGTCGGCACCGGGGTGCCGACCTCGACCACGGGGTGCCGACCTCGGCGGGCCGGGCGCGTCAGGCGGTGAAGCGCTCCGCGCGCTCGACCACGCGGGCCGTGGCCGTCGCCCGGTCCCAGGTGTAGACGGTGCGGCCCTCGATGAGCACGTGCTCGGCGCGGGCGTGCACGTCGAGCGGGTCGCCGGACCAGACGACGACGTCGCCGTCGCGGCCCGGCTCCAGCGCGCCGACCCGGTCGTCCAGGCCGAGGAACGACGCCGGGTTGACTGTGAGGGCCTCGAGCGCCGTCTGCCGGGGCAGGCCGTCCTTCACCGCCAGCGTCGCCTGGTGCACGAGGAAGTTGATCGGCACGACGGGGTGGTCGGTGGTGATCGCGACCCGGACACCCGCCTTCGCGAGCGCCGCCAGGTTGGCGATCGCCCGGTCCCGCAGCTCGACCTTCGACCGCGAGGTGAACATCGGGCCGAAGATCACCGGGATGTCGCGCTCGGCGATGACGTCGGCGATCTTGTGGCCCTCGGTGCCGTGGTTGAGCACCAGCCGGTAGCCGAACTCGTCGGCCAGGCGGATCGCGGTCACCAGGTCGTCGTGCCGGTGCGCGTGCTGGTCCCAGGCGAGCTCGCCGTCCAGCACCCGGGCGAGCGTTTCCAGGCCGAGGTCGGTCTTGAACGGCTCGCCCTTGGCCTCGGCGGCGGCGCGCGCCGCCCGGTAGTGCTGCGCCTCGGTGAACGCCTGCCGGATGATCAGCGCCGTGCCCAGCCGGGTCGACGGGGTCTGGTTCTTCCCGGCGTAGACGCGCTTCGGGTTCTCGCCCAGCGCCGACTTCACGCTCACCGCGGCGCGGATGACCTGCTCGTCGATCGTGCGGCCGCCCCAGGACTTGATCGCGACCGACTGGCCGCCGATCGGGTTGCCCGAGCCGGGCTTCACCACGACCGAGGTGACGCCGCCGGACAGCGCGTCGCGGAAGCCCTCGTCGTCGATGTTGATCGCGTCGATCGCCCGGACCGCC
This sequence comes from Cellulomonas pakistanensis, assembly GCF_016862755.1. Lineage (GTDB taxonomy): Bacteria > Actinomycetota > Actinomycetes > Actinomycetales > Cellulomonadaceae > Cellulomonas > Cellulomonas pakistanensis. The sequence continues at coordinate 64,826 of NZ_BONO01000015.1, forward strand.
GCCATGTTGGGGCCCGTCATCTCGTTGACGTCGTCACCCGCGACGCCCTCGCCCTCCTCGTGGATGCCGATGTGGCCGTGCGCCTCGACGAAGCCGGGCAGCACCCAGCGGCCGGTCGCGTCGACGACGGTCGCGCCCTCGGGGACGGCGACGTCCACGCCGACGGCCTCGATGCGGCCGTCGCGGATCAGGACGGTGCCGCCGTCGATCGGGTCGGAGGAGACGGGGACGACATGGCCGCCGGTGACGGCGACGACGGAGGAGGTCATGGCCTCCACCGTACGTCGGCCCCCGGCCCGCCCGACCCGCGCCCGGCGAGGTCGCGGTGCCGCGCGGCGGCCCGGTGTGGCACCGTGGCCGGGTGCGATACGTGATCATCGGCGCCGGCGCGGTCGGCGGGACCATCGGCGGGCTGCTGGCGGAGGCGGGGCGCAAGGTCGTGCTCGTCGCCCGCGGCGCCCACCTGGACGCGATGCGGGACGCCGGCCTGCACCTCACCACCCCGGCCGGCGCGCGGGTGGTCCGCGCCGCGACCGCGGCCGGCCCCGAGGACGTCGACCTGCGGGCGGGCGACGTGCTGGTGCTGGCGGTCAAGGGCCAGGACACCGCGGCGACGACGGCGCAGTGGGCGGGCCGCCCGGTCGCCGGCGGGCGCACCGCGGGCGAGGACCTGCTGCTGGTCTGCGCGCAGAACGGGGTGGACAACGAGCGCACGGCGCTGCGCCGGTTCGCCCGGGTCGCCGGCATGTGCGTGTGGCTGCCCGCGACGTTCCTCGAGCCCGGCCGGGTGTCGGCGGCCGGCAGCCCGGTGACGGGCGTGCTGACCATGGGCTCGTACCCCGTCGGCGAGCCGGACCCCGACCTGGCCGCCGTGAGCGCCGACCTGGAGGCCGTCGGCTTCCGCGCGCCCGTCGTGCGGGACGTCATGGCGTGGAAGTACGCGAAGCTGCTGAGCAACCTCGGCAACGCCGTCGAGGCCCTGTGCGGCCCGGTGCGCGAGCCCGCCGCGAAGGAGCTGCTGTCCGCGACGGTGGCCGAGGCGCGCGAGGTGCTCGCCGCCGCCGGCATCGAGCCGACCTCCCCGGAGGAGGAGGCCGCGGCGCGGGGCGACTTCACGCTCGTCGAGCTGCCGGGCGTCACGCGGCTCGGCGGGTCGTCGTGGCAGAGCCTGGTGCGCGGCGCGGGGTCGATCGAGGCGGCGTACCTGAACGGCGAGATCGTGCTGCTCGGCCGGCTGCACGGGGTCGCGACCCCCCTGAACGCCGCCCTGCTCCGGCTGGCCGAGGCCGCCGCGGCCGCCGGCGAGCAGCCCGGCGGGCACGACGCGGCCGAGATCCTCGGCGCCGCGCGGGCCGCGGCCTGAGCGGAGCGGTGGTGGCGAGCGGGGCGCCCGGCGGGGCCGGCGGGCCGGGGGCGGTCGGGCCGGAGGCGGTCGGGCCGGAGGCGGTCGGGCCGGGTGCGGTCGGGGCGGGTGCGCCCGGACGCGCGGCGGGCGACGACGGACCCGGTGCCGCGCCGGGCTCCGCCACGCCTCCGCCCGCCGCCGCGGCCAAGCCGCTGCCCCCCGGCCCGCCGTCGACCCGCGTCGACCGCTGGGTGTGGGCGGTCCGGCTGACCAAGACCCGCGCCGCGGCGGCGACCGCGTGCCGCGCCGGGCACGTACGGGTCAACGGCGAGCGCGCCAAGCCGGCCACGTCGGTGAAGGTCGGTGACGAGGTCCGGGTCCGGGGCGAGGGGCCCGAGCGGATAGTCGAGGTCGCGCACGTCCTGGAGCGGCGCGTCGGCGCCGAGCCCGCGGCCCGGTGCTACATCGACCGCACCCCGGCTCCCCCGCCGCCCGAGCAGGTGGCGGTGGCGGCGCAGCGGGACCGCGGCGCGGGCCGGCCGACGAAGCGCGAGCGCCGCGAGATCGACCGGCTCCGCGGCCGCTGACCCGCCGCACCCGCGCCCCGCGCCCCGCGCCCCGCGCCTCGCGCCGAGTGTCCAGAAACTCGCCCGATCTGGGCGGATTCGTCCGGCAGTTTCTGGACACTCGGCCCCGGGCCGAGCCGCTCGGGCAGAGCCAGCCTGGCCGAGCCGGGCGGCCGAGCCGAGTGGGGCGGCCCGCCCGGGGCCCGCGCGGGTCAGGCCGAGCCGACCAGCGGGCCGACGCCCAGCCGCGCCGCCAGGGCCATCGCGTCGACCGGCGCGCGCACCTTCACGTCGTTGTCGAAGTACACGAACACGTCCCGCCCCTGCGGCGCCGGCGCCGCCGCGGGACCGAGCCGGCGCGCGTCCTCGGGCTCGCCGCCCGCCGCCCACGCGCGCACCCGCGCCGCCCACCGGTCGAGCGCCGGGTCGTCGTAGCCGGACACGTAGAGCTCGGAGTCGCCGTGCAGCCGCACGTAGACCACGTCGGACGTGACGTCCTCCAGGTACGGCCACTTCCCGGCGGTGTCGGCGACCACCAGCCCGATGCCGTGCTCGCGCAGCAGCGCGGGGAACTCGGGGGTCTCGAACGTCGCGTGCCGCACCTCGAGCACGTGCCGCAGCGGGCGGTCCTCGTCCGTCGTGGTCCAGGCGCGGTCGTCGAGCCGCTCGTCGTGCCGGGCGGCCAGCTCCGCGGCGGCGGCCGTCGTGCGCGGCAGCAGGTCGAAGAACCGGGCGAGCCGGTCCGGGTCGTAGCCGAGCGTCGGCGGCAGCTGCCAGAGCACCGGGCCGAGCGCCGGGCCCAGCGCCAGCACCCCGGACGCGAAGAAGTTCGCCAGCGGCACCTCGACGTCGGCGAGCTTCTTCATGTGGGTGACGAACCGGCCGCCCTTGACCGAGAACACGAAGTCCTCCGGGACCTCCGCGCGCCACGCCTGGTACGACCCGGGGCGCTGCAGCGCGTAGAACGAGCCGTTGATCTCGATGGTCCCCAGGTGCCGGGACGCGTGCTCGAGCTCCCGGCGCTGCGCCAGCCCCTTCGGGTAGAACACCCCGCGCCAGGGCGCGTACCGCCAGCCCGAGATGCCGATGCGGACGGTCGAGGTCATGGCCGGACCGTAGGCACGGCGCCCGGGCCCGGCAACCGCTCCGGACGGGTGACGCGCGGCGCGCGTCGCCGCGCGTTTCCCCGTTCGACACGCGCGGGACGCCCGGTGGCGGTATGCCTGGCGGGTGCACGCCGACCCCGCCCCGCTCCCGCCGACGCCGCCGGGGCCCGCCGCCGGCCCGGCGACCCCCGCCGGCGCCGCGCCCGCCGCGCCCGCGCCCGCCCCCGGCGCGCGCCGCCGCATCGCCGCCTGGGCGCTGTGGGACTGGGGATCCGCGGCGTTCAACGCCGTCATCACGACCTTCGTGTTCACCCGCTGGCTCACGAGCGACGCGTTCGTCGACCCGGCCGTGGTCGCGGAGGGCGGCGACGCCCTGGACGCGGCGCTGGCCCGGCACTCGACCTGGCTGGGCTGGGGCCTGACGGCGGCGGGCGTGCTCATCGCCCTGCTCGCCCCGCTGAGCGGGACCCGGGCGGACGGCTCCGGGCGCCGGCGGCGCAACCTCGCGGTGCAGACCGCCGTGACGGTCGCGCTGTGCGCCGCGATGGCCCTCGTCCGGCCCGACCCGGGCTCGCTGACCGCGAACCTGCTCCTGGGCATCGCGCTGCTCGCGACCGCGAACCTCACGTTCGAGCTGGCGAGCGTGCACTACAACGCCCTGCTCCCCCGGGTCGCGACGCCCGCGACGCTCGGCCGGGTCAGCGGGCTGGGCTGGGGAGCGGGCTACCTGGGCGGCATCGTGCTGCTGCTCGTGCTGTTCGTCGGGTTCATCAACCCGGAGGTGGGCTGGTTCGGGGTCACCGGCGAGGACGGGGTGAACATCCGGGTCGCGGTCCTGGTGTCGGCGCTGTGGTTCGGGGTGTTCGCGATCCCCGTCCTCCTCGCCGTGCCCGACGACCCGGCGGAGGCCGCCGCCCGGACGCGCCGGCCCGGCGTCGTCGAGGCGTACCGCCGGATCGTCGCCGACGTCTGCGACCTGTGGCGGACCTCACGCAGCACGGTCTGGTTCCTGCTGGCCAGCGCCGTCTACCGCGACGGGCTCGCGGGCGTGTTCACGTTCGGCGCCGTCATCGCGTCGGGCACCTTCGGGTTCTCGGCGAGCGAGGTGGTCGTGTTCGCGATCGCCGCGAACGTGGTCGCCGGCATCTCGACGCTCGCGGCCGGGGCGCTCGACGACCGCGTCGGCCCGCGGGTGCTGATCGTGGTGTCCCTGGCGGGGCTGGTCGTCGCCGGCGTCGCGACGTTCGCGCTGGCCGGCGCCGGCGCGTCCGCGTTCTGGGTGTGCGGGCTGCTGCTCTGCCTGTTCGTCGGCCCGGCGCAGTCGGCGAGCCGGTCGCTGCTCACCCGGATCGCACCGCCCGGCCGGGAGAGCCAGATCTTCGGCCTGTACGCGACCACCGGCCGTGCCGCGAGCTTCCTGGCGCCGTTCGCGTTCTCGACCACCGTGGCGGTCGCCGGGTCGCAGCGGTGGGGCATCCTGGGCATCGTGCTCGTGATCGCGATCGGCCTCGCCGCGCTGCTGCCGCTGCACCTGGCGGCGGCACGGCCCGGGGCGCGCGCGGCCGGCCCGGGGCGCGCGTGACCGGCTGGCGGCCCGACCCGCTCGGGCCCGGCTGGGAGCAGCGCACGCTCGCGCTCTCCACCACCGACCCGGACCTGGTCGCGACCGTCGTCCGCCGCGCCCCCGACCCGGGGTCGGCCCCCGGCGGCCCCGCGGTGCTGCACGTGCACGGGTTCAACGACTACTTCTTCCAGACCCACCTGGCCGACGCGTTCGCCGCGGCGGGCCACACGTTCTACGCGGTCGACCTGCGCCGGTGCGGCCGGTCGTGGCGCGAGGGGCAGGTGCCGCACTACGTCGACGACCTCGCCGAGTACCGCGCCGACCTGGGGCTGGCGGCGCGCCTGGTGCGCGAGGAGCTCGGCCACGACCGGCTCACCGTGCACGGCCACTCGACCGGCGGGCTGACCGCGGCGCTGTGGGCGGACAGCCCCGGCGGCCGCGCCGCCGTCGACGCGCTCGTGCTGAACAGTCCCTGGTTCGACCTGAACGCCCGCTGGTTCCAGCGCGTGGTGTCGACGTGGGTGCTCGACAGCCTGGGGCCGGTCGACCCGATGCGGGTGCTCGCGGACGGACCGTCGGCCTACTCGTGGCACCTGCACGCCGACCACGGCGGGCGCTGGGCGTACGACCGCGCGCTCAAGCCCGCCGAGGGCTTCCCGGTGCGCGCCGGGTGGCTGCGCGCGGTGCGCCGGGGCCAGGCGCGGCTCGCGCGCGGGCTGCGGATCGAGGCGCCCGTCCTGGTGTGCACGGCCGCGGAGTCCGGGCCGAACGCGCGGTCCAACCCGCTGCTCGACGCCCAGGACACGGTGCTCGACGTGCGGCAGATCTGGGCCCGCGCGCCCAGGCTCGGCGACGACGTCACCCTCGTGACGGTCGCGGGCGGCATCCACGACCTCGCGTTGTCGGCCGACGGCCCGCGGGCGGAGTACCTGCGCACCGTCACGGAGTTCCTGGCCCGGGTGCAGGGCGACCGCGCGGCCTGACGCCCGCCGTCAGCCCGGCAGCCCCGCCGCGTCGATCAGCGTCGCGGCGGCCGCCCGCGCCTGGGCCGCCGCCTCGGGCGTGCCCGCGATCGCCGCCGTCGTCTGCGCGCCCTCGGCGAGGATCGCCAGCTGCGCCGCGAGCGCACGCGGCCCGCCGGCGTCCGCCACGAGCGCCGCCACGTAGTCCTGGAACGCCGCCTTGTGCGCGCGCACGATCTCCGCGACGTCGGGCGAGCACCCGCCCAGCTCGCCGAACGAGTTGATGAAGATGCAGCCGTGGAAGTCGGTCTCGCCGAACCAGCGGGCCAGGTGGTCGTACACGGCGAGCAGCCCCTCCCGGGGGGTCGCAGCGGCGGCGACGGCGGCGCGCACGCCGGTCTCCCACAGGGCGCTGCGCCGGCGCAGCACCTCGGCGACGATCGCGTCCTTGCCGCCGAACAGCTTGTACAGCCGCTTCAGGGGCACGTCGGCCTCGGTGCGCAGCTCGTCCATGCCGACCGCCTGGATGCCGCGCCCGTAGTAGAGCCGGTCCGCCGCCTCCAGCACCCGCTCGCGCAGCTCGTCGTCGGACAGGCCCGGGCGGGCCGCCTCCTGCACCTGGCTCATGGCCGCCCACCTCCGGGGGTTGCATCGAAAACGCTCGTTCTCTAGTGTAGGCGACATCGCGGAGAACGACCGTTCTCCATTGTCAGGGAGAAGGCAGACCATGCCGTTCATCACCGTGGGCACCGAGAACACCACGTCGATCGACCTGTACTACGAGGACCACGGGACCGGGCAGCCGGTCGTGCTGATCCACGGGTACCCCCTCGACGGGCACTCCTGGGAGAAGCAGTCCGCCGCGCTGCTCGACGCCGGCTACCGCGTCATCACCTACGACCGCCGCGGCTTCGGGCAGTCCAGCCAGCCGACCACCGGGTACGACTACGACACGTTCGCGGCCGACCTGAAGACGGTGCTCGACACCCTCGACCTGCGGGACGCGGTCCTCGTCGGCTTCTCGATGGGCACGGGCGAGGTCGGCCGGTACCTCGGCACGTACGGCTCCGAGCGCGTGGCGAAGGCCGTGTTCCTCGCCTCGCTCGAGCCGTTCCTGCTCCGGACCGACGACAACCCGACCGGCGTCCCGGGCGAGGTCTTCGACGGCATCCTCTCGGCCGTCACCGCCGACCGGTACGCCTACTTCACCAGCTTCTACGCCGACTTCTACAACACGGACGAGAACCTGGGGTCGCGGCTGTCGGAGGAGGCGCTGCGGCACTCGTGGGACGTCGCCGCCGGGGCGTCCTGGTTCGCGTCCAGCGCGGTCGTGCCGGCCTGGCTGACGGACTTCCGCGGCGACCTGCCGAAGGTCGACGTGCCGGCGCTCATCGTGCACGGCACCGCCGACCGGATCCTGCCGATCGACGCGACGGGCCGCCCGTTCCACGCGGCGCTGCCGCAGGCGGAGTACGTCGAGATCGAGGGCGCCCCGCACGGGATGCTCTGGACCCACGCGGCCGAGGTCACCGAGGTCCTGCTGGACTTCCTCAAGCGCTGACCCCGCCCCGCGGCCCTCGAGTGGACGATCTGGCCCGACACGCCCCGGCGTGTCGGGCCGGATCTTCCACTCGTCGCTGCGACCGACGCCCGAGGCCCATGTCGGCGGCGTCCGGCATGCTGGTGGGGTGCAGCACCCGACCGACCGCGCGCTGACCGCCGCGTACGTCCCCGACGGCCCGCTGGACGTGCGGCTCACGCTCATGCTGGTCCGCCGCGGCGGCCTCGACCCGGCACTGCGGATCGACCGCGACGGCACGGTCTGGCACGCGCTGCGCACGGCGGACGGCCCCGCGACCCTGCACCTGCGGCCCGGACCCGGCGGGGTCGCTGCCGCGGCGTGGGGGCCCGGCGCCGCGCGGGCGCTGGCCGGGCTGCCGGACCTGCTGGGCGCCCGGGACGACCCGCGCACGTTCGACCCGGTCGGTCACCTGGCGCTCGCCGCCGCGCACCGCCGGCTGCGGGGGCTGCGCATCCCCCGGACCGGCGACGTCCTCGGCGCGCTGGTCCCGGCGGTCCTCGAGCAGCGCGTGGTGACGGTGGACGCGCACCACGCCTGGCGCTGGCTGCTGCTGCGGCACGGCGAGACCCCGCCGGGGCCCGCGCCCGCCGGCATGCGGGTGCCGCCGGACGCGCTCGGCTGGCGGCGGGTGCCGGTGTGGGACTGGCGCCGGGCCGGCGTGGACGACCAGCGGTCGTCGACGATCCTGCGGGCCGCCGCCGTCGCGCGCCGGCTGCAGGAGGTGCTGGACGTCGCCCCGGACGCGCCGGGCGCCGCCGCGGAGGTGCGGCGCCGGCTGGCCACCGTCCCGGGCGTCGGGGTGTGGACCGTCGCGGAGACCACCCGCCGCGCGCTCGGGGACCCCGACGCCGTGTCCGTCGGGGACCTGCACCTCCCCCGGCTCGTCGGCACCGCGATCGCGGGCCGCCGCGTCGAGCAGGAGGAGGTCCTCGACGTGCTCGCGCCCTGGGCGCCGCACCGCGGCCGCGTCGTGCGGCTGCTGGAGCTCACGGACCGGTCGCGCGCGCCCCGCACGCGCCCCCGCCCCCGCCGCGCGGTCCGGCCGGCCTGACCGCGCGCGGGGTCGGGCGCCTCGCGCGCGGCACCCCGCGCCGCGACACCGACGTCCACCGCCGCGCCCCGGAATACCGCGTCCCCGCGCGCCGCTGCACAATGGACCGTCCGACAGACCCACCCACGAGGGAGCCTTCGTGAACCAGCCCCGCATGAACGTCGAGTCGTTCAACCTCGACCACCGGACCGTCGCCGCGCCGTACATCCGGCTCGCCGACAAGAAGGTGCTCCCGGCGGGCGACGTGCTCAGCAAGTTCGACATCCGGTTCACGCAGCCGAACAAGGCGCACCTGGAGATGCCGGTCGTGCACTCCCTGGAGCACATGTTCGCCGAGCACTCGCGCAACCACAGCGACCGGGTCATCGACTTCTCCCCGATGGGCTGCCAGACCGGCTTCTACCTGATCCTGCAGGGCGAGTGGGCCGAGGACGACGTCGCCACCCTGGTCCAGGACACGCTGGAGGACATCACGACGGCCGGCGAGGTCCCGGCCGCGAACGAGGTGCAGTGCGGCTGGGGCGCCAACCACACGCTCGAGGGCGCGCAGGGCGCCGCGCGGGAGTTCCTCGCGCACCGCGCCGAGTGGAGCACGGTGACCGCGTGACGGCGCCCGACCTGACCCCGCTCGCCGAGGTCGAGGCCGTCGTCGCGGTCGCGATGCCGGACGAGGCCGCGCCGTTCCTCGAGCGGGCCGACGCCGTCGGCGAGCCCGCGACCGTCGGCGGCGCCGAGCACCACGTGCTCACGCTCGCCGGCCGCCGCGTGCTGCTGGTCCGGGGCGGCATCGGCCTGGCCAACGCGGCGTCCGCCGCCTCGGCCGCGCTGGTGCTCGTGTCCGCGGCCCGTGGCGGCGAGGCCCCCGCGGCGCTGATCAGCGCCGGCAGCGCCGGCGGCGTCCAGGCGGGCGTGCACGTCGGCGACGTCGTCGTCGGCACCGAGCACGTGTACACGAACGCGGACGCCCGGGCGTTCGGCTACGCGCTCGGCCAGGTGCCGGGCATGCCGGCGACCTACCACGGGGACCAGGGCCTGCGCGGCGCGGCCCTCGGCGCGGACGCCGGCGACCTCACGGTCCGTGCCGGCCTGATGCTGTCGAGCGACGCGTTCGTCGACGCGACCCTGGTCGGCCCGGTGCGCGAGCAGTTCCCCGGTGGCCTGTCGACCGACATGGAGACCACGGCGCTGGCCCAGGTCGCGCACGTGTACGGCGTGCCGTTCCTGGCCGTGCGCGGCATCTCGGACCTCTGCGGCCCGGCCGGCGCGGACGACTTCCTCACGCACGTGGACGACGCCGCGGACCGCTCGGCGGCCGTGGTCGCGGGCCTGCTCGCGCGGGTGGGCGCCCCCGCCTGACGACGACGACCGGCGCGCCGGGGACCGAGGATCCGCCTCAGCCCCCGGCGCGCCGGCCGCCCTCGTCGCCCGCCGCGCCGGACCCCGCGCCGCGCCGCCCGCCGCGCCCCGCCGTCGCGCGGTCCCCTGAGCGCCGCCCGGAGGCGCGGCCGCCCGCGGCGCCGACGGCGCCCGCACCGCCCCGGCGGTCGTCGCCGAGCTTCGCCGCGTACATCACCTGGTCGGCGTCGTGCAGCAGCCGCTCGGTCGTGTGCGAGGCGTCCGCCGTCGCGGCGCCGACGCTGGCGCTGACCCGCGCCCACGCCCCGCCGACCGGCACGGACACCTGCCCCATCGCCTGCACCGCGGCGATCGCGCGCCGCACCGCGGCGGGCGTCCCGCTGACCAGCACGGCGAACTCGTCCCCGCCCAGCCGCGCGACGGCGCCGGACGGCGGGACGATCTCCCGCAGCCGGTCCGCGACGGCGACCAGCACCCGGTCGCCGACCGCGTGGCCGAAGCTGTCGTTCACGGCCTTGAAGTCGTCCAGGTCCACGTACAGGACGGCGACGCCGCGGCGCCCGCCGACCGCGCGGGACAGCGCGTCGTCGACCAGCCGGTGGAAGTGCGCGCGGTTGACCAGCCCCGTGAGGGCGTCGTGGTCGACCATGTGCGCGAGCCGCTCCTCGAGCGTCTTCTCCTGCGTGACGTCGAGCAGCACGCCGTGCAGCCGCGGGCTGCCGTCGAGGTCCCGGCGCAGCACGGCGTCGTCCCGCACCCACACGTCGTGGCCGTCGCGGTGCCGCAGCCGGTAGGTGATCGACGGCAGCATCTCGCCGTCCGCCACGCCCGCCCGCAGCGCCTCCTCGTGCGTGCGCACCGGCCGGTCGGCCGGGTGGATCGTGCGCGCCCACGCCGTCGGGTCGGTCAGCCAGTCCTGCGCCGGGTACCCGAGCATCCACTCCAGGCGCGGGCTCACGTACTCGAACCGGCCGCCGGGCCCGGGCTCGGCGATGTACACGACCGCGGGCACGTGCTCCACGAGCAGGCGGTAGTGCAGCTCCGCGGCCCGGAGCTCGTCCGCCAGCCGCTTCCGCTCCGTGATGTCCTGCACCATGCCGATGGCGTAGTCCGGCCGGCCGTCGGCGTCCCGGACCAGCGAGACGGTCAGGTCGGTCCACAGCGTGCTGCCGTCCTTGCGGACGAACCGCTTCTGCATGGCGAACCCGCCGGCGTCGTCGTCGACCATGGCCCGGAACAGCCGGTCGTTCTCCGCCTGGTCCTCGGGCGCCGTGTACTCGGCGAACGGCATCGCCGCGAACTCCTCGGTGGAGTAGCCGAGCAGCTGCCGGAGGGTGTCGTTGGTCAGCGGCGTGCGCCCGTCGAGCTGCACCAGGCCGATGCCGACCGGCGCCGCCTCGATGAGGCTCTCGAGCTGCCGGATCCGCTGGTTCTGCCGGGCCACGACCTCGGCGAGGTCCTCGGCGGCGGGGGCGTCCGCGCGTCGGCGGCGCCGGGGCAGGCCGGGCACGCGGCCCGCGCCCTCCGCGGCGGACGCGGGCGAGCGCGGCGTCAGGCCGTCCAGCGGGAAGGACCCGTCCCGGGTCAGCGCGGCGAGCGCCCCGCGGAGCACCCGCGCTCCCTCGGCGGCCTCCCAGCCTTCCTGCGACCCTGCGCCGTCCACCCGATCCCTCGCCTCACGTGCCACCCCGGCGCACCTGCCGGGGACCTGCACGTGTCATCGGCGTCCTCGCAGGTCATCTGAGACGCCGACCGGGTGGACCCGCGCGGCGGGCGGGTGACTTCTCAGACCTCCGAGGACCCGAGGTCGGGGCCGGCCGCGAACGCCACGCGCGCGCCCTCGGCGCCGTGCAGCTCCAGCACGACCACCTCGTTGTCCCCGCTGCGCAGCAGCGGCCCGGGCACGTACAGCGTCGCCGTCGGGCCGGCGCTCCAGTACCGGCCCAGCAGGAACCCGTTCACCCAGACCAGGCCCTTGCCCCAGCCGTCGGTGCGCAGGAAGTGGTCGGCGCCCGCGTCGGCCGGGAAGGTGCCCCGCAGGAAGGCGGGCCCCGCGACCGGGGTCCCGGCCGCGACGGCCGGAGCCGCGTCCAGCAGGGCCGCCAGGGCGGGCTCCACGGCGTCCAGCCGCAGCGGCGTCACGGTCCAGTCCGTGAGCTCGCGGGTCGCGGTGCGCGCCGGCCCGATCAGTCCCTTCGCCTCGCCGATCCGCGGGCCGTAGTTGACCCGGCCCTGGTCCTCGAGCAGCAGGGTGAGCTCCCCGGCCCGCGCCGGCAGCGCGATCGTCCGGCTGTGCTCGGTCCGGCTCAGGACGCCCACCGGCTCGCCGTCGAGAGCCACCAGCGCGCGGTCCCGCACCTCGGCGAGCGTCAGCACGCGGTCCTCGGCCGTGACCTCGGTCCGGTACAGCGTGAACCCGGTCCAGTGCCCGAGCTCGTCGGTCGTCGGCAGGTGGTCCCACGCGGCGGGCTCGCCCAGCGCGGGCAGCGCGTCGGCCAGCGGCAGGCGCCGGTCGAGGTCGACGGTCAGCTCCGGCGCCGGCGCGGGGTCGGCGGGGAGCTCGTCGGGCACCGGCGCGTACCGGGAGATCACCTCGCGCATCGCGTGCCACTTGGCCGTGACCGCGCCGTGCTCGGCGAGCGGGGCGTCGTAGTCGTAGGAGGTCGTGATCGGCAGGTAGGTGCCCTTGTCGTTCGCGCCGCCGGTGAACCCGAAGTTCGTGCCGCCGTGGAACATGTAGAGGTTGACCGACGCGCCCATCGCGAGCAGGTCGTCGAGGTCCTGGGCGTTCGTCTCCGCCGGGGCGACGTGGTGGTGCTGGCCCCAGGAGTCGAACCAGCCGTTCCAGAACTCCATGCACATGAGCGGGCCGGTCGGCTGGTGCCGGCGGAGCAGGTCGAGCCGCTCCTTGGCGCGCGACCCGAACGTCACCGTGCGGTGCAGCTCCGGGACGCTGCCCCGGGCCTGCATCGCGTCGTCGGCCTGGTCGCAGCTGAGCAGCGGGACCTCGATGCCGCGCTCGCGGTTCATCGCGATCAGCGCGCGCAGGTAGTCCTGGTCGTCGCCGTACGCGCCGTACTCGTTCTCCACCTGGACGGCGATCACGGGGCCGCCCCGGGTGACCTGGCGCTCGGCGACCAGCGGCAGCAGCTGGTCGTAGTACTGGGCGATCGCCGCGAGGTAGCGCGGCTCGTGCCGCCGCACGCCGACCTCGGGGTCCGCCAGCAGCCAGCCCGGCAGGCCGCCGCCGTCCCACTCCGCGCAGATGTACGGGCCGGGGCGGACGATCGCGTGCATGCCCTCGGCGGCCACCAGGTCGAGGAACCGGCCGAGGTCGCGCGGGCCGTCCAGGTCGAACCGGCCGCGCTCCGGGGCGTGGAAGTTCCACGCCACGTAGGTCTCGATGGTGTTGAGCCCCATGAGCCGGGCCTTGCGGATCCGGTCCGCCCACTGCTCGGGGTGGACGCGGAAGTAGTGCAGGGCGCCGGAGATCACCTGGTGCGGGCGGCCGTCGAGCAGGAAGTCGACGTCGCCGATCTCGAACGTGGGCATGCGGGGGCTCCTGGGGTGTCCGGGGTGGTGCGGTGGTGCGGGGCCGGGCCGGCGGCGGGTGCGCGCCCGCCGCCGGCCCGCGGGCGTCAGTCGACGCTGAAGCCCTGCTCGTTGCCGTACGCGATCGACTTCTCCTGCCAGTCGAGCAGGCCGTCCTGCAGCGTCGTGTCCGACACGTAGGCCTGGCCGGCCGTGTCGTTGAAGATGCTGTTGGCGTACACCTGGAACGGCAGGTACTGCCAGCCCTCGGCGACGTCGGCCGCGGACTGCGCCAGGATCTCGTTGGCCTTCTGGCCGCCGAAGTACTCGAACTCCTTGCCGAGGAACTCCTCGGACTCCAGGTCCGCGACCGTGGCGGGGAACGCCCCGGCGTCGATGCGGGTCTGCACGCCGTCGCCGGCGGTCGCGTACTCGAGGAACTCGTAGGCGAGCTCGGCGTTCTGGGTGCCCGCCGGGATCGACAGGCCGGAGCCGCCGTTCTCCGCCGTCACCGACTGGCCGGCCTCCCACTGCGGCATGGGCGCGACGCGCCAGTCGCCGGACGCCTGCGCGACGCCGGACTCCAGGTTGGCGGGCATCCACGCGCCGACGACCAGGGTGGCGAGGGTGCCGTTGCCGAGGCCCTGGTACCACTCGTCGGTCCAGCCGCTGATGTCGGAGAGCAGGCCCTCGTCGATCATCTGCTGCCACAGGTCGGTGTACTTCTGCGTGCCCTCGTCCGTGAAGTCGATCGTCACGTCGGTGCCGTCGACCTGGTACGGCTGGCCGCCGGCCTGCCAGATCATCGAGGTGGCCGAGCCGGCGTCGCCGGTGTCGGAGGCGATGTAGACGCTCGGGTCCGCGGCGTGCAGGGCCCGCGCGGCCTCGAGGTACTCGTCCCAGGTGGTCGGCACCTCGACGCCGAGGCGGTCGAAGACCGCGGCGTTGTAGAACAGCGCCATCGGGCCGGAGTCCATCGGCAGGTTGTAGATGCCCTCGCCCTGCTGCACCGCGTTCCACGGCCCGGGGCTGAAGGTGCCGTCCAGCTCGTCGGCGCCGAACTCGGTCAGGTCGGTGAGCGACTCGCCGATCGCGAACTGCGGCACGGCGTAGTACTCGATCTGCGCGACGTCCGGGACGCCCGAGCCGGCGGCGATCGCGTTCTGCAGCGCCGTGTACTGGTCGTTGCCGGTGCCGGCGTTGACGAGCTCGATGTCGACGTCCGGGTGGTCCTCCTGGAAGTCGGCGACGACGTCCGTCAGCGCCGGCTCCCACGCCCAGATGGTCAGCGAGCCGCCACCGCCCGAGGCGTCGTCCGAGCCCGAGCCGCTGTCGCCGCCGCCGGAGCAGGCGGCGAGGCCGAGGGAGAGCGCGCCGGCCAGCGCGACGGTGCGCACCAGCGTCCGGCGGGTACGTGCGGTCATGGGGTGTCCTTCCACGTCGTCGTGAGATGGGTCGTGCGGGGGTCGTGCGGGAGGGTGGTCATTCCTTGACGGAGCCGGACGCGAGGCCCGACTGCCAGAACCGCTGCAGCAGCAGGAACGCGGCGATGAGCGGCAGGATCGTGAGGACGGAGCCCGTGATCACCAGGTTGAAGATCGCCTGGCCGCCGGCGGTGGCCGCCTGGGCGTTCCACGAGTTGAGGCCGACGGTGAGCGGGTACCAGTCGGGGTCCTTGAGCATGATCAGCGGCAGGAAGTAGTTGTTCCAGGTCGCGACCATCGTGAACAGCAGGACCGTGACGATGCCCGGGCCGAGCAGCGGCAGGCAGATCTGCGCGAACGTGCGCGCCTCGCTCGCGCCGTCCATCCGGGCCGCCTCGAGCAGCTCGGTGGGGATCGCCTCGGCCGCGAACGTCCACATGAGGTAGAGGCCGAACGGCGAGATCAGCGACGGGATGATGACGGCCCACGGCGTGTTGGTCAGGCCCATCTGGCTGAACATGAGGAACGTCGGCACGGCGAGCGCGGTCCCGGGGACGGCCACCGCGCCGATCACGATCGCGAACACCGCGCGCTTGCCGGGGAACTGGAACTTGGCCAGGCCGTACCCGCCGAGCACGGCCAGCGCGGTCGCGCCGCCCGCCCCGACGACCACGTACAGCAGCGTGTTGCCGAGCCAGCGCACGAAGATGCCGTCGTTGTAGGTGAGCGTGTCGGCGATGTTCTGGAACAGGGAGAAGTCGCCGGCGAACCACAGGCCGAACGACCCGAACAGGTCGTCCTGCGCCTTGGTGGCGTTGATGATCAGCCAGACGAGCGGGACGACGGCGTACAGGCCGACGACCGTGGTGAGGACCGTGAGCAGGACGCTGCGGCGCGGCTTGTCGACGCTGTGGCCGCGGCGCGTGCGCAGCCGGGGGCCGGCGACGGGGCGCGCCGGCGCGGGGGCGGTGGTGGTCGTCATCGTCACGCCTCCTTCCGCATGCCGCGGAGCTGGACGGCGTAGGCGACGACCATCGTGACGAGGCCCATGATGATCGCGACGGTGGCCGAGTAGTTGTACTGCTGGCCGGAGAACGACAGCGAGTACGCGTACATGTTGGGCGTGAAGCTCGTCGTGATCGCGTTCGGCGCCAGCTTCTGCAGGATGCTCGGCTCGTTGAACAGCTGGAACGACCCGATGATCGAGAAGATCGTCGCGATGACCAGCGCGCCGCGGATCGCGGGCAGCTTGATCGACCGGATCACCCGCCACTGGCCGGCGCCGTCGATGGCCGCGGCCTCGTACAGCGAGGCGGGCACCACGCGCAGCGCGGAGTAGAAGATCAGCATGTTGTAGCCCACGAAGCTCCAGGTCACGATGTTGCCGATCGACAGCAGCACCAGGTCGGGCGACAGCGGGTTGGGCAGCGAGATCCCGAACGCGTCGTTGATGTTGCCAACGAGGCCGAACCGCGTGCCGTACATGAAGCCCCACATGAGCGTGGCGACGACGGCGGGCACCGCGTACGGCATGAAGATCGAGATGCGGAAGAAGCTCTTGCCGTAGAGCCGGCCGCTGTCGAGCGCGAGCGCCACCAGCAGCGCGATGCCGAGCATGATCGGCACCTGCACCGCGAGGAACAGCGTCACGCGGCCGAGCGAGGACCAGAACGCCGGGTCGCCGAACGCCCGGGTGTAGTTCTCGAACCCGACGAACGCGTTGCCGCCGACGAGCTGCTGCCGGAACAGGCTGAGGTAGATCGAGTAGACGATCGGGGCCAGGAACACCAGGGCGAACACGGCCATGAAGGGGCCGACGAAGCCCCAGCCGGTCCACCGGCCGCGGCGAGCGGGGCGGCGCGCGGTCCTGAGGGGGTCCGCCACGACGGGCGGGGGGACGGTCTGGGTCACGACGAGCCACTCCTTCGGGGTCGTAGCGCCGGCGATGTTGACGTCAACATCGGAAGCGCCCGCTCACGGTGCCACGGCGTCAGGGCGCTCGTCAACGGGAGGGGGTCATGCCGAGGTCACGAAATGGTGACGTCACCATGTGCTCGATGGTGACGTGAACACGCGCTAGGGTCGGCGCCATGACCGTCGCCGCGCGAGGCCGCCCGGGCCCGTCGATCGCGGACGTCGCGCAGCTGGCCGGCGTCTCCGCGCAGACGGTCTCCCGCGTGTCCACGGGCGCCGAGAACGTCCGTCCCGAGACGCGCGAGCGCGTGCTCGCCGCCATGGACGAGCTCGGCTACTCCCCCAACCACGCCGCCCGCGCGCTGCGGTACGGCTCGTTCGGCACCATCGGCCTCATCGCGCACCGGCTGGCCCGCACCGGCGAGTCGCGGACCATCGAGGCCGTCGTCGAGTCCGCCCGCGCCGAGGGGTACACCGTCAGCCTGGTCGACGTGCGCACCCCCGGCTCCGCGGACGTCACCGACGCGGTCGCGCGGCTGTCGCACCAGTCGATCGACGGGCTCATCATCATCCGCGCCGAGACCGCGACGCCGGTCGCGCTCGCGCTGCCGCCCCGGATGCCCGTGGCCGTGTCGGACTCCCGGTTCGTCGGCCACCACCCCGCGGTCGGCGCCGACCAGGTCACCGGGACGCACCTCGCGGTGCAGCACCTGCTCGACCTCGGGCACCGCACCGTGCACCACGTCGCCGGGCCGGACGACTCCGCGCCGGCGCAGATGCGCGCGGCCGCGTGGCGCGAGCACCTCGTCGGCTCGGGGCGCCCGGTGCCCGAGGTGCTGGTCGGCGACTGGACCGCGCGGTCGGGGTACGAGATCGGCCGGCGCCTCGCCGCCGACGCCTCGGCCACCGCCGTGTACTGCGCCAACGACGAGATGGCCGCCGGCGTGGTCCGCGCGCTCTACGAGGCCGGACGGCGGGTGCCGGACGACCTGTCCGTCGTGGGGTTCGACGACATCCCGCTCGCCGAGTTCCTCTGGCCGCCGCTGACCACCGTGCAGCAGGACTTCCACCAGATCGGCGACCGGCTGCTCGACCTGCTCATGCGGCAGATCCGGGGCCGGGAGACGCTGACCGACACCCGCATCGTGGTGCCGACCCGGCTGGTCGTGCGCGCGAGCACGGCCCCGCCGCCCGCCTGACGCGCGCGGCGGGCGCCGCCGAGCGGTCGCGGACCGGGGGTCTCGCGGCCCCGGAGCCCCCGATCCGTGACCTGTCGACGCCGCCGCGCGCCCGGCGCGCGCGGCGTCAGGCCGTGGCCGCCGCCCGCGCCGGACGCGGCGCGCGCGGCTCCGGCACCGCCTCCGGGCCCCGGGTCACCAGCACCGGGCACTCGGCGCGCTGCACGACCGGCCGGCTCGTGGACCCGAGCACCAGGCCGGCGAGCCCGCCCCGGCCACGCGTGCCGACCACGAGCAGGCCCGCGTGCCGCGACCGCCGCACCAGCGCCTGCGCCGGGCGGCCCTCGGCCAGGTCGAACGCCACCTCCACGTCCCGCCGGGACGCGGCCCAGGACCGGGCGCGCTCCAGCACCCGCTCGGCCTCGTCGAGCGCGACCTCGGCGGGCGACCGCGACGGGTAGCCGAGCGCCCAGTACGCGGCGCGCGACGCCTCCGCCGCGGCGGTCCAGGCCGTCACGACGACCACGCCCGTACCGAGGTGGGCGGCCTGCTCGCACCCGGCCTCCAGCGCCCGGAACGCGCCCGCGGACCCGTCGAAGCCCACCAGCACCGGCTCCCGGGCCGACCCCGGGCGCGCCGCCGCCGGCACCACGGCCACCGGGCAGCGCGCGCGGTGCAGCACGCCGGTCGCCACGGACCCGACGAGCGCCGCGACCAGCCCCGCGCCGCGTCGGCCGACGACCACGAGCCGGGCGTCCTCCGCCCGGTCGACCAGCACCCGCGCCGGCGGGCCGTGCAGCACCACCGGCCGGGCGTCGACGCCCGGCGCGGCCTCCGCGGCGAGCACCGCGCCCTCCTCGGCGACCGCGCGCACCTGGCTCTGCACCTCCCGGCCGAGCCAGGACTCCCCCGCCCCGCCGCCGTCCCGGCCCGCGAAGCCCCACACGTGCACCACGTCGAGCGCCCAGCCCCGGCCGGCGGCCTGCGTCGCGGCCCACCGGACCGCCGCCGCCGACTCCGGCGAGGTGTCGTACCCGACGTCCACCCTGTCGTCCATGTCCCCTGCACCTCCGTCCCGGTGGGACCACCACCGGGAACTCCCACCATGCGCCTCCGGAGGCGGGGCGCGCCAGGCCCTAGGTCCCGGCGCCGAGGGCGGCTGGCGCGGGCCCGCGCGCCGGCGGACGGGCGGTCAGCGCCCCGTCGTGGAGAAGTGCTGGTAGTCGACCGGGGACGTCCAGTCGCCGCCCCAGAGCCAGCCGTGCGCCGCGAACGCCCGCACCACCGCGTCGCCCGCGTGCACCACGCCCGGCGCGTCCGGCCGCGCGGCGAACGGGGCGCCCTCCGACGGCAGCACGAGGGCGCCGCGCACGTACGGGTTCTCGACGGGGTTGAGGTCGATCGCGCGGCCGTACGCGTGCTCCGACCACCCGGTCCCCCGGCTGATCGGGCGGCAGTTGAACGCCGACGTGTTGTCCGCCGCCATCGACGCGTCGTCGCTGCCGCCGAAGTCGTCGACCAGCCGCATCGACCGGATCGGGTACCCGAGCGCGAACAGCTCGCCGAACACCGCCACCACGCCGTCCGCGACGTCGGCGTGCACCACGAGCTCGCCGGTCGCGATGCCGCCCTCGAAGTCCCGGTGGGTCACCGTGACGTACCGCAGGTCCTCGAGCGGCACGGGGCAGCCCGCGCGCCAGGACGGCGCCATCCGGGCCGCCAGCTCCGGCGTGATCGGCGCGACGGCGCCGGCGTAGCCGAGGGCGTAGGCGTCGGGCGCCACGGCCCCGTGGTCCGCCCACGCGACCTCGGGGGCGACGACGGGCGGGGTGGCGGGGTCCGGCGCGCCGGCGGGGTCCGGCGCGGTCGCACCGGGGCCCGCGTCGGCCGCGGCGGCGGTCGCGGGCGGGCTGACGGCCGCGCTCGTGGCCGCGCCCGCCGGGCTGCGGCCCGGGGACGGCACCGGGTCACCGCCCGCCGTGCACGCGGCGAGCGCGAGCAGCAGCACGCCGGCCGCGCCCGCGCGCCGCCGCCTCACGAGGTCAGCTCCACGTCCACCACCACGGCGAAGTGGTCCGACGGGTACCGGCCGTCGACGGGCGCGTCACCGGCGAGCCGGGCGCCGTCCGCGCGCAGCGTGCCACCGGGTCGTCCGGGGCGCGCGAGCACGTGGTCGATCCGGTGGTCGATCAGCTCGGTGCACTCGAGCGGCGCCTCGGGGACGACGGAGCTCAGCGTCGCCGCGGCCGGGTCGCCGCCGCCGAGCGGCCAGAGGTCGGCGAGCTGCCGGGTGAGGGCCGCCATCTGCGGGCCGTCCGGTCGGGCGTTCAGGTCGCCGATCACGAGGACGGGCAGGTCGCCGTCGAGCGCCGCGTCGGCCGCCAGGTCCGCGAGCGCCCAGGCCTGCGCCATCCGGTCCTCGTCGTACCGCGGCTCCCACTCGAGCGTCGCGACCAGCACGTGCAACGGCCCCGCCGGGTGGTCGAGCGTGGCGTGCAGGACGTGCGCCGGCGGCCCGGTGCGCTGGCTCGCGGGCAGCGGGATCGTCCGCGTCTCGACCGGGGGCCAGCGCGACACCAGCGCGATGCCCATCTCGACGCCGGCGAGCTCCGGGTCGTCCGGCACCGGCGGCAGCCCCGTGGGCACGAACACCGCCGACGGCAGCCCCAGCCGCTCGGCCACGAGGTCCGCCTGCGTGCCGTCGGCGTCGCGCCAGGTCTCGACCAGCCCGAGGACGTCGGGCGCCGCGTCGGCGAGCACGCCGAGGACGGCGGGCTCCCGCTCCCGCCACGCGCCCCCGAAGCGCCACCACACGTTCCACGTCATGGCCCGCACGCCCGCCAGCGTAGGAGCGCGCGCGCCCGACCGCACCCGCCCGCGCCCGCCGCCGGCGTCGTGGGCCGCGCCCGGGTCGCGCGCCCGACCTGCGGGGCTGGCCTCCCGGGCGCCCGTCTGCCTACCGTGGCCCCTCCCCGACCCCCGGACGAGAGGCACCCGCGTGCGCCGACCCGCCCTCCTGCTCGGCGCCGGCGCCGTCCTCGTCGTCGTCCTCGCCCTGCTGGTGGTGCTGCTGGTGACGCGCGACGACGGCGGCGACCGCACGACGACCCCCGCGCCCACGGCCGCTGCGAGCAGCCCGCCGGCCGCGGAGCTGACGACGGTGCTGTCGAGCACGTTCGACGAGGGCGACGAGGGCTGGGCGCCGCTCGGCGACGGCGTGGAGGTGGCCGCCGCCCAGGACGTCACGCGGGACGGCGCGGGCAGCCTGCTGGTGTCGGGCCGGACCGAGGCCTGGCACGGCGCGGCCGTCGACCTGTCCGGCTCCGTCGCCCGCGGCCAGGTGCACGCCGTGTCCGCCTGGGTCCGCCTCGGCGAGGGCGCGCCGGACGCGGACGTGCAGCTGACCCTGGAGCGCGACCCCGGCAGCGAGGACCCGCTCTACCTGCACGTGGCGCGGGGCACCGCGAGCGCCGGCGACTGGGTGGAGCTGACCGGCGCGGCCGAGGTCCCGGAGGGCGACGGCGAGTGGCGGCTGTACGTCGAGACCACGGCGTCGACCGCCGACCTGCGCGTCGACGACGTCGCGGTGCGGCGCCCGACCCCGGAGGTGCAGACGGACGTGCCCGCGCTCAAGGACGCCACGGAGGTGCCGCTCGGCGTCGCCGTCGGTCCGCAGGACCTGACCGGCCGCCCCGCGGAGCTCCTGCTCCGGCACTTCGACCAGGTCACGCCCGAGAACGCGATGAAGCCGGTCACCGTGCAGCCGGCGGAGGGCGAGTTCGACTTCGGGCCCATGGACGAGGTGCTCGACTTCGCCGCGGAGCACGGGCTGACCGTGCACGGCCACACGCTCGTCTGGCACCGGTCGACGCCCGAGTGGTTCTTCCAGGCGCCGGACGGCCGCCCGCTGACCGGTTCCCCGGAGGACCGGTCGCTGGTGCTCGACCGGCTGCGTGCCCACACCCGGGCCGTGGCGGACCACCTGGCCGAGCGGTACGGCGACGCGAACCCCGTCAGGTCGTGGGACGTCGTCAACGAGGCGCTCGACCCCGAGGAGGCGGACGGCCTCCGGCACAGCCGCTGGTACGAGGTGCTCGGCCCGGACTACGTCGCCGAGGCGTTCCGGGTCGCGCGGGAGGAGCTCGGGCCGGACGCGGTGCTGTACCTCAACGACTACGACACCGACGCCCCGGACCGGCGCCGCGGGCTGGTCCGGCTGGTCATGGACCTGCAGGCCGCCGGCGCCCCGGTGGACGCCGTCGGGCACCAGATGCACGTCGACCTGGACACCGACGTCGACCGGGTGGCGACCACGCTCGACGCCGTGGCGGCGCTCGGGCTGCGTCAGGCGGTCACCGAGCTGGACGTGGCGATCTCCGGGCGCGACGAGCAGCTCGACAGCACCCCGCCGGACCGGCTCGAGGCGCAGCGGGGCCAGGTCCAGGAGCTCGCGTCGGCGTTCGCGGCGCGGGACCTGGCGTTCGTCGGCGTCTGGGGGCTGTACGACACGCGGTCCTGGCTCCGCGCGTGGCCCCAGGAGCGGCCGTTCGAGGCGCCGCTGCTGTTCGACGACGAGCTGCAGGCGAAGCCCGCGTTCCAGGGCTTCCTCGACGGGATCGCCGCGGGCTGACGCGCGCGCGGCCGGCCGGCCCGTGGCGCGCTCAGCGCCCGGGGTCGTCCGCCACGTCGCCCGCCCGGTAGACCACCAGCGCGACGTCGTCGTCCGCCCCGTTCGGCGCCAGCGCGCGGAGCAGGTCGTCCGCGACGGACGCCGTGCCTGCGTCGTCGGGCTGCGCGGCCACCTCGGCGGCGAGCCGGGCGAGGCCGTCGCGCAGCGACTCCCGCCGGCGCTCGATGAGCCCGTCCGTGCACACCACCAGCAGGTCGCCGTCGGTCAGCCGCTCGACCGCCTCGGGCCGGGAGGGCAGGCCGATCGCGAGGGCCGCGCCGCGGGCCCCGTCCAGCAGCTCCGCGCCGCCGGCCGCGCGGCGCAGGACCGGCGGCAGGTGCCCCGCCGACGCGTACACGAGGGTGTGGTCCACCTCGTCGACGACCCCGCAGAACACCGTCGTGCACTCGGCGCCGGGCAGCGTGCGGGCGAACCGGTCGAGCCCGGCCAGCACGTCCGCGGGGCTGCGGTCCTCGAGCAGCAGCGCGCGCGTGGCCGCCCGGAGCTGGCCCATGCGGGCGGCGGCGTCGAGGCCGTGCCCGACGCAGTCCCCCACGACGAGCGCCCGGCGGCCCGGGCTGAGCTCGACGACGTCGTACCAGTCGCCGCCGACCGCCAGGTCGCCCACGGCGGGCAGGTAGCGCGCGACCACGCCGGTCAGGCTGGACCCCTCGGGCACGATGGCCGCCTGCAGGGTGTCGCTGACCTCGCGCAGGTGGTCGACCTCGGTCTGGTGCCGCACCGTGCCGCCGACGGCCTCCCCGACCGCGCCCGTGACCAGGCCGAGGAACGCGCGGTTCGCGTCGTCCCACGGCCGCCGCGGCCCGGCGGTGAGGGCGAGGACGCCCACGGGAGCCGGCTCGCCGGTCGGGGTGAGCGGCGCCACGAGCGTGCGGCCGATCTCCTCCGCGGCGCCGGTCCGCGCCACCCGGTCGATCACCGCCCGGGGCACCGCCGGCCCGGCCGCGGCCGTCGCGGCGCGCTGCTCGAGCGCACCCCCGGCAGCCAGCCACAGCTCGGCGGCCACGACGTCGGACGAGCCGGTCAGCGCGCCCTCGGCGGCGCGGGCGACGCCGTCGAGCCCGTGCGCGGCGGTCAGGGCCGTGGACAGGTCGCCGAGCAGGCGCATCCGCCGCTGCTCCACCACGCGCTCGGTGGTCTCGGTCGCGATGTCGAGGAAGCCCCGCACGGTGTCGGTCGAGTCGCGGATCGGCGAGTACGAGTAGGTGAAGTACGTGTCCTCGTCGAAGCCCGACCGGTGCATGAGCAGGTGCTGGTCCACCGTCCAGGTGGGCTCGCCCTGCACCATCACCCGCTCGATGGACGGGACCAGGTCGTCCCAGATCTCCTTCCACACCTCGGCGACCGGCGATCCCATGGCGGCGGGGTGCTTGTCCGTGCCGAGGCACTCCCGGTAGCCGTCGTTGTAGATCATCGTGAGCTCCGGGCCCCAGGCGACCAGCACCGGGAACCGCGTGGTGAAGCACATCTCGACCGAGACGCGCAGCGCGGTCGGCCAGGTGCTCGGCACGCCGATCGGCGTCGCCGCCCAGTCCACCTCGCGCGCGAGCAGGCCGGTGGCGCTGCCGGCCGTCACGCGCTGGAACCACGGGGATCGCACCCTCGCGAACCTACCCGCCCCCGTCGTCCCCCGCCGGGCGGGGCGCGCGCGCACCGCCGCCGGGCGGGTGACGGACCGGCCGACTCAGCCGTCGCGGTAGAAGCAGAACGGGTGGCCGACCGGGTCGAGCAGCACCCGCCGGGACGGCTGCGGCTGGTGCGCCGCGAGCCGCGCGCCGAGGCGGAGCGCGTCGGAGACGGCGTCCTCCAGGTCGACGACCTCGACGTCGAGGTGCACCTGGCGCTGCTGGCGACCCGGCTCGGCCGGCCACACCGGCGGCTCGTGGTCCGGGCTGCGCTGCACGGACAGGTAGGCGACGCCGGACGGCGCGGCGACCACCGCGTGGTCCGGGTCGTCGCCGACGACCTGCCAGCCGAGCACCTCGGCGTAGAACGCCGCGAGCGTGCAGGGCTCCGGCGCGTCGATCACCACGCCCCACCAGCCGCCCTCGGCACGCCCCCGCATGCCGTCCATCCTGCGGGAAGGCCCCGGGGGCCCGCACGTCGGGGCGGCGCGGCAGGGGGTGCGGCGGGGGTCGCGGAGGGGGCCGGCCGTGCGCGGCGCCGGGGGCGCGGGGCCTCAGCGCCCGCCCAGCTCCGCGACCCGCGGCACCGCGGGCGCCACGTGGTCCCGGACCCAGGTCGCGAGCGGCACGCCCGCCGGGGCCCGCAGGATGACCTCCGCCACGCCCAGGTCCGCGTACGGCCGCGCCGCGGCGACGAACGCGTCGACGTCGCCGGTCAGCAGCTGGTCGCCGCCCATCACCAGGGTCACCCGGACGTCGGCGGCGTCCCGGCCCACCGCGTCGCAGTGCCCGCGCAGCACGTCGAGCTTGCGGGCGATCTCCTCCGGCGCCGCCTCGAACAGGTTGCACGCGTCGGCGTACTGCGCCACGAGCCGCAGCGTCTTGCGCTCCCCGGACCCGCCGACCAGGATCTCCGGCCCGCGCCCGGGCCGGCTCAGCGGCAGCGGGCGGCACAGCGACTCGGCGAGCCGGTAGTGCGCGCCCTCGAACGGGCCGTCGTCCGCCGGGTCCCACATCTGCCGGCAGATCCGCAGCGTCTCCTCCAGCCGCTCGAACCGCTCCGCCAGCGGCGGGTACGGCACGCCGAGCCCGACGTGCTCGCGCTCGTACCAGGCCGCGCCGATGCCGAGCGTGGCCCGGCCCCGCGACAGGACGTCCAGCGTCGCGACGATCTTCGCCAGGAGGCCGGGGTGCCGGTAGGTGACGCCGGTGACGAGGGCGCCGAGCTGCACGGTCTCGGTGCGCCCGGCCAGCAGGCCGAGCGTCGTGTACGCCTCGAGCATCGGGTCGTCCGCGGGGAGGCCGGCCGGCTCCATCTGGAAGAAGTGGTCCATCACGGAGAGCCAGGACAGGCCGGCCTCCTCCGCCGCCTCGCCGGTGGCGGCGAGCTCCGGCGCCAGCCGGGCGGGCTCGACGGCGTCGAACCGCATGAGGTGGGCTCCGAGACGCATGGTGGCTCCTTCACGGGTGGGCGCCTCGGGCGGGGCGCCGGTCGTGCGTGACGATCCCCCTTGGAGCGCGCTCGAAGTCAAGCGCGCGCGTCTGCTGACGGCAGAACGACGCGCCGGGCCGCGCCGCGGGTCGCGGGGCTACCGTGGCGGGGACCGAGGAGGTCCGCCATGCCGCACGCCGCGCACGCCGCCGACGCCCCGTCGGCCCCGCCCGCCGCCCGCCCCGAGCCGCCGCTGCGCGTGCTGGTCGGGGCCGTCCTGCGCCGGCACCGCGAGCGCCAGGGCCGCACGCTGCGGGACGTCGCCGCGGCCGCGCGGGTCTCGGTGCCGTACCTCTCCGAGGTCGAGCGCGGGCGGAAGGAGGCGTCGTCCGAGGTGCTCGGCGCGGTCTGCCGGGCGCTCGGGCTGCGCCTCGTCGACCTGGTCGGCGACGCGCACGCGGTGCTCGCCCGGGCGGACGGCCGCGTGGTCGTGGACCTGGCGGCGACCCCGGGCCCGGGGGCCGTGACCGCCCTCCCGCGGCGGACGACGTCCCCGTCGGCGGTCGTGCTCGCCGCCTGACCAGGGCCGGGTCAGGCCGCCTCGGAGCCGGCCCGCGCCGGCTTCAGCGTCGTGATCACCGTGTCCGCGACGCCGTACGCGACCGCCTGCTGCGCCGTCAGCACGAGGTCGCGGTCGGTGTCGGCGCGGACCTGCTCGGGCGACCGGCCGGTGTGCGCCGCGAGGATCTCGTCGACCTGCGCGCGCACCCGGAGGATCTCCGCGGCCTGCAGCTCCAGGTCCGCCGCCGTGCCCTGCGCCCCGCCCGACGGCTGGTGCAGCAGCACCCGGGCGTGCTCGAGCACGTGCCGCTGACCCGGCGCCCCCGCGGCGAGCAGCACCGCCGCCGCGGACGCCGCCTGCCCGAGGCAGAACGTCGCCACGTCCGGGCGGACGTAGCGCAGGGTGTCGTAGATCGCGAGCAGCGCCGTCACCGAGCCGCCGGGCGAGTTCAGGTACAGGTGGATCGGCTTGTCCGGGTCTTCCTGCTGCAGGTGCAGCAGCTGGGCGATGACGACGTTGGCGACGCCGTCGTCGATCTCGGTCCCGATGAACACGATCCGGTCCGACAGCAGCCGGGAGAACACGTCGGACGCGCGCTCGCCGTTCGGCCGCTGCTCGACGACCACGGGCACCGTGTACTGCCCGGCCATCACAGGCCCGCCCGTCGCTGCGCCGCGTCGGGGCGGACGTCGTCCAGGTGCTCGACCACGCGGTCCACGAACCCGTAGGCCAGCGCCTCGTCCGCGGTGAACCACCGGTCGCGGTCGGAGTCCCGCTCGATCGTCTCGACCGGCTGGCCGGTGTGCTCGGCGATCAGCGCCTGCATGGTCCGCTTGGTGTGCGCCATGTTCTGCGCCTGGATGGCGATGTCGACGGCGGTGCCGCCGATGCCGCCGGACGGCTGGTGCATGAGCACGCGGGCGTGCCGCATGACGTTCCGCTTGCCCGGCGTCCCGGCGCTCAGCAGGAACTGGCCCGCGCTGGCCGCGAGCCCCATCGCGAGCGTCGCGACGTCGTTCGGGATCAGCCGCATCGTGTCGTACATCGCCATCGCCGCGGTGACCGAGCCGCCGGGCGAGTTGATGTAGAGCGCGATGTCGCGGCGCGCGTCCTCGGCGGACAGCAGGAGCAGCTGCGCGCAGACGCGGTTCGCGACCGCGTCGTCGACCTCCTGGCCGAGCACGACGATGCGCTGGTGCAGCAGGCGCGCAGCCAGGTCGTCGTCGAATGCGCGCGCCGGCGGGGCGTCGGTCCGCGCGGCGGGCGGGGTGGGGACGGGGTGCATGCGGGGCCTCCTCGGTGGGCTGGTCCCCCGACGCTCGCACCGCGCCCGCGCCCCGCCGGGCCGGGTCTGCCCGGGGCAGACGCCGTCTGCCGGCAGCAGACGTCCGGTCAGCCCGCCGTCGCCGGCAGCCGCTCGTCCGCCGCGGCCCCCGCGAGCCGCGCCGGCCCGCCGGGGCGCTCGTCCCCCGCGGCCACCACGTCGGCCACCACCACGGTGACGTTGTCCCAGGCGTCGGCGTCGAGCGCGGCCGCGACCAGCGCCTCCGCCGCCGCCTCCGGCCCTCCTGGCGTGCCGAGCAGCGCGAGCACCTGCTCCTCCGGCACGTAGTCCGTGAGCCCGTCGGTCGACATCAGCCAGCGGTCGCCGGGGCGCGCGTCGACCTCGAGCACGGTGACGTGCGCCGCGTCGGCGTCGTCCCCCGCGAGGCAGTGCAGGATCACGTTGCGCCGCGGGTGGTGCGCGGCCTCGGCGGCGTCGATCACGCCCGCCTCGACCAGCAGCTGCACGAGCGAGTCGTCCCGGGTGACCCGGCGCCCCTCGCCGTCGCGCCGCAGGTACGCGCGGGAGTCGCCGATGTGCACGACCCGGACGGCGTCCTCGGCGCAGAACACCCCGGTGAACGTCGTCGCCATGCCCTGCAGCGACGGGTCCTCGCGCACCCGCTCGGCGAGGTCGGCGTTGGCCGTGGCGACGGCCGCGCGCAGGTCGTCCGCGGTGAACCGCTCGGCCGCCCCCGCCGCGAGCGCGGCCATCAGCCGGTGCGCCACCGTCCAGGACGCGACGTCCCCGCCCGCGTGCCCCCCGACGCCGTCGGCGACGAAGGCGTACCCCGGCGCGCAGCCGGCGGAGTCCTCGTTGTGCGGCCGGTGCTCCCCCGCGACCGAGCGCAGGGCGGTGTCCAGGGTGAGCGGCACTGCGGCACCTCCAGGGGGTCGGGCACCTCGTGGTCCCACGATGCCACGTCCGGGCGGGCGCGCGCAGCGCACGGCCGGGCGGTCCTGCCGGACCCGGGTGCCGGCGCGGCGCCACGTCGGCTCAGCGGATGAGACCTCGCAGCGCCTCCGTCCGCACGTCGGTCTGCCCCGCGAGCACCTCCCGTGCCCGGTCGGTCGCGTCCCAGACGTTCCACAGCAGCACCCCGGCGACCCGGCCGCCGTCGAGGTAGTAGACGACGCCGGCGCCGAACCCGTCCTCGTGCCAGTCCTCGACGGTCTCCAGCGACGCGTCCAGCCGGCCGACGGCCTCGTAGCCGTACTCGAACAGGTCGGAGTAGAAGAACGGCGTGTGGTCGTACGGCTCGTCCGCGCCGGCGAGGTTCCGCCCGGCCTGCCGGCCCATCGAGGTCGCGTTGTCGACGTGCTCGACCCGCCTCCGCCCCAGGATCCGGTCCGGGTAGAGGGCGACGTCCCCGGCCGCCCAGACGTGCGGGTCGGACGTGCGGAGCCGGTCGTCGACCGCGATCCCGTCGCCGACCTCGAGCCCGGCGGCGCGCGCGAGGTCGGTCTCGACCTCGATGCCGGCGCCGACCACCACGGCGTCCGCCTCGACCACGGCACCGTCCGCGAGCCGCACGGTGACGCCGTCCGCGCCCGACTCCGCGGACGCGACCGTCGAGCCCCGCAGCAGCGTGACCCCCGCGTCGGCGTACCGGCGCTCGACGTGCCGCGCGAGCCCGTCCGGGAACGTCGCCCCGGTGAGCACGTCCTGCCGGTGCACCAGCGTCACCCGGGTGTCGTTCTGCACGAGCGCGGCGGCGAGCTCGGTGCCGATGTACCCGCCGCCGACCACGACGACGTGCCGCCCGCCGCCGGCGAGGTCGCGCAGCCGCTCGTAGTCCCGCACCGTGCGGAAGTAGATGATCCGGCCCGATTCCTCGACGCCCGGGAGCCGCCGCGGGTGCCCGCTAGTCGCCAGCAGCAGCCGGCCGTACCCGACGGTCACGTCGGCGTCGGTGGTGACGGTGCGCGCGCCGGTGTCGACCGCGATCACCGACTCCCCGAGCAGCAGCTCGGCGCGGGCGTCCTCGGCGGTCGCCAGCCAGACCTGGTCGAACGTGAAGTCCGGGTCGGTCCAGAGCTTCTTGGTGAGCGCGGGCCTCGTGACCGGCGCGGTCGGCTCCCGGCCGATCACGAGGAGCGTGCCGTCGGGGTCGACCTCGCGGATGCCGCGCGCCGCGGCGTCCCCGGCCATGCCCGCCCCGACGACCACGTAGTCGTAGCTGTCCAGCACCGTGCTCCCCCGTCCGCCGCGTCGCGATCGCCCCCAGCCTCGCGCGGACGGGCGCCCGACGCCAGACCCCGGGCAGGGCACCGGGCCGGTCAGGGCACGGGCGTGACGGACCAGGTCCCGTTCGTGCTGAGCGCGACGACCCCCGGGAGCGCCACCTCGGCGGTCTCGCTGAACGCCTGCTCGTCGCCGAGCACGAGCGACGCGGGGCCGGTCGACGGGTCGACGTCGACCGCCGACACCACCCGGGCGAGCATCGTGTCGTCCGGCCCGGCGGGCGAGTAGTCGATCCGCACCCCGCTCGCGTCGTCGCCGAGCAGCAGCACCGCCGCGCCGCGCCCCTGCTGCTCGCCGGCGACGACGGGCAGGTCGTTCCAGCTCTGGAACGTCAGCGTCCAGGGGCCCTGCGCGTCGAGGACGAAGCCCTGCTCCGCGTCGGTGCCCTCCAGCAGGTCGACCAGGTAGGTGCCGGTCAGCGGCGCGGGGCCGGCGCCCCACGGCGACATCCGGCCGTCGGCGGTCAGCACGACGTCGCCGGTGCAGGCGGAGCAGTCCAGGTGCGCGACCACGCCGAAGTCGCCGTCCCGCACGACCGAGACCCGCGCGGGGCCCTCGCCGGAGGCGGTCGCCGGGGCGTCCTCGGCCACCGTGCCGGCGGCGACCAGCGGGCGCTCGGCGGCCGGGGTCGTCGGCGCGGCGGAGCGCGAGGGCTCCGGTGTCGGGGTCGCGGTCGGGACGGAGGCGGGCGACGAGGCGGCCGGCTCGGCGCGGTCGTCGCCACCGGTGCAGCCGGCCAGCAGCCCGAGAGCGGCGACCGCCGCCGCGACCCCGGCGACCCGGGCGGTCGTGCTCGTGCTCGTCATGCGGCCCACTCTCCCCCGAGACCCACCGATCCGCGCGAGACGCCCGTCCGCGCGCGTGGCTCTCGTCCGGATCCGGCGGTCTCGGCGCGGCGGCACGCCGGTCAGGCCGGCAGCGCGCCGGCGACCACGCGGCCGCGCGAGACGACGGCCACGATGTTCTCGACCCGCAGCGCGGCCACGTCCTCCCACGGCCGCCCGCGCAGCACGACGAAGTCGCTGCCGAGCCCCGCGCGCAGCCGGCCGGTGACCGAGCCCATCCGGATCGCGTCCGCGGCGTCGGAGGTGGCCGCGGCGAGCGTGCGCTCGGGCGTCCAGCCGAACATCGCCGCCATCGTCCGGACCTCCTCCATCTGGTCGCCGAACCCGACGAACTGCCCGGAGGCGTCCGTGCCGAGCACGAACCGCACGCCGGCCTCGGCGGCGCGGGCGAACCCGGCGTCCCGGAGCGCGACGACGTCCCGCGCCTTGGCCTGCGCCTCGGCGGACACCGGGCGGCGGGCCTCGGCGATGATGTCGTTGATCAGCAGCGTCGGGGCGACCGGCAGGTTCCGCTCGACGAGCGCCGCGAGGTGCTGCTCGGCGATCGCGGTGCCGTGCTCGATCGAGTCGACCCCCTCGGCGAGCGCGATGTCCAGGCCCTCGACCGAGTGCGTGTGCGCGGCGACCAGCATGCCGAGGGCGTGCGCCTCGTCGACCGTCGTGCGGATCTCCTCGCGGGTCTGGTTCCGCCAGCCGACCTTGTCGCCCATCGAGAGCACGCCGCCGGAGGTGTAGATCTTGACGCCCGCGGCGCCGGACCGGGCCCACACGCGCACCAGCTTGCGGCACTCGTCGGGGCTGTCCGCCGTCGGCGGCCGGTGCGGGTAGTGCGGCGGGACGAACAGGTCGCCGTGCCCGGCGGTCATGCCGACCTGGCCGTGCGCGAGCAGGCGCGGGCCGGCGAGCACGCCGGTCTCGAACGCGCGCCCGACGGCGAGCTGGATCGAGTCCGCCGCCAGGTCGCGGAGCGTGGTGACGCCCGCGCGGGCGCAGCGCAGGGCGTTGGCCGCGACGTGCAGCGACCGCTCCTCCGGCGGGGTCAGGATCGGCCAGGCCGACGGGTCCGCGGCGGGCGCGCCGGCCGGGTAGCCGAGGTGCACGTGCGTGTCGACCAGCCCGGGGATCACGCTGAGGTCCGCGTGCCGGGCCGGCGCCTCCTCGACCTCCAGGATGCGGTCCCCGGACCAGGTGAGGCGGGCCGGGCCCACCTCGCGCTCGCCGTCCCAGAGCGGGAGGCCGTCGAGGACGTGGGTGGTGCTGTCGGTCATGGGGGCCCTTCGCGGGTGGTGCGGGCCCCGGGCGACCCCGGGGCGGGTGGAGCGGGTCAGAGGCGCGGTGTGATCTCGCCGACGACGCGGTCGCCGGCGTCCACCAGGGGGATGTGCCGCCAGCGGTCGAACGCGCCGCACGGGTGGCTGATGCCCAGCCGGAGCACGGTACCCGGGGCGACGGCCGTGCCCGGCGGGACGCGGAGGAACGCGTGGTGGTCGTTGACGGCCGTGACCTCCCAGCCGGCCACGTCGGCGGAGGCGGCCGAGCCGGCCGCCGCGCCCTCGCGCGCGAGCGCGCCCAGCACCACCGGCAGCCGGTCGTCGGTCGGCACCTCGCGGCGGCCGAACCCGGCGATCACCAGCCCGTCCTCCGGCGCGGAGAGCACGGACGCGCGCAGCTCGAACGCCGGGCGCAGCGCGCCGGTGCCGCGGTCGGCGCCCAGCGGCGACGTCCGGCGGTACACGCCGTGGTCGTGGGTCACGTAGCAGCCGGACCGCAGCACGGTGGTGACCGGGCGGTCCCACATCGCGGGGCCCAGCTCGCGCGCGACCAGGTCGAAGTAGGACGACCCGCCGGCCGTGACGACCGGCACCCCGGCGACCAGGCCCTGGTCGGTCACCGCGGTGACCAGCGCGCGGACGCGGGCGAGCAGGTCGACGGAGCCGGGCGGCGCGCCGGGGTCGTCGCCGACCGGCATGAGGCCCTCGAACGCCGAGACGCCCGCGAGCCGTACGCGGTCGGCGCCCGCGACCCGCTCGGCCAGCGCCAGCGCCGCGTGGTCGTCCCTGACCCCGGTGCGCCCGCCGCGGAACCCGAGCTCCAGCAGCAGGGGCAGCGGCCGGGCCGGCTGCAGCCGGTCGAGCTCGGCGAGCAGCAGGTCGAGCCCCGCGTCGCTCTCGACGTAGCCGAGGTACTCGGTGGCCGAGCCGGCGGTCAGCAGGTGCTCGGCCACCCACGCGATCGACGCCCGGTCGACGAGCGGGTTCGCGTGCAGCACCCGGGCCACGCCCCAGCCGGCGAGGGTGCGCACCTGCGCGGGCGTCGCGGCGGTGAACCCCCACGCGCCCGCGGCCGTCTGCCGCCGGACGAGGTCGCGGGACATGTGGGTCTTGGCGTGCGGGGCGAGCTGGACGCCCGCGGCGCGGCACCAGTCGGCCATCGCGCGGACGTTGTGGTCGAGCGCGTCGTCGTGCAGCAGCATCGCGGGGAGCTCGAGGTCGGCGGCCGCGACGGCGGCGCGGGACCCCGACCCGGCGCCCGCGGCGGCGTGCCGGCCGCTCACGCCGGCACCGCCGCGCGCCCGACCGGCTCCGGCCGCCCCGCCCGCAGCACGCGCCCGGCGCGCGCCCCGGTGAACTCCCCGCCGTCCACGACGACGGTCCCGGCGAGCACCGTGCACACGACGCCGGTGGGCCGCTCCCACGGCCGCTGCGGGGTCCCCGCGTGCCCGATCGTCGCCGGGTCGAACACCGCCACGTCGGCGATCGCGCCGGGCACGAGCCGGCCGCGGCCGGTCAGGCCGAGCGCGTCGGCGGTCAGCGAGGTCATCTTGCGCACGGCCTCCGGCAGGGCGAGGACGCCGAGGTCGCGGACGTACCGCCCGAGCACCGTCGGGAAGCAGCCCCAGCCGCGCTGGTGCGCGTTGCCGACCGGCACCGAGTTGTCCGAGCCGATCGCGATCAGCGGGTCGGCGAGGATCGCGCGCACGTCCTCCTCCGCCATGAGCTCGTAGACCATCATCGCGCCCGGGTCGGCGAGCACGAGGTCGCACAGGGTGTCCCACGGGTCCACGCCCCGCGAGGCGGCGACGTCGGCGACGCTCCGCCCGAGCAGCGCGGCGTCGGCGTGCATCGAGAGCAGCACGCCCGCGGGTGTCGTCTGGGTCCAGGACCCGGCGCCGGGCCCGCCGGCCTGCGCGCGCTCCCGCAGCGCCGCGCGCGTCGCCGGGTCGGACAGCCGGCGCACGAGCTCGGCGCGGCCGCCGACCTGCGCCTCGGCCGGCAGCAGCGCGGTCAGGAAGCTCTCCCCCGTCGTGTACGGGTAGGCGTCGCCGTGCGCGTCGACGCCCGCGGCCCGGGCGGCCCGGAGCGCGGCGAGCAGCTCGCCCGCGCGGCCGTGGTTCCGGCGGCCGGCGGCCTTGCAGTGCGAGACCTGCACCCGGACGCCGGTGCGCCGCGCGACGTCGAACGTCTCGGCCAGCGAGCCGGCCAGGCCGTCGCCCTCGTCGCGCATGTGCGTCGCGTACGGCCGTGCCCAGCGGGCGGCGACCGCGGCGAGCGCGGCGACCTCGTCGGTGTCCGCGTACACGCCCGGCGCGTAGATCAGCCCGGTCGAGAGGCCGAACGCCCCGTCGGCGAACGCCGCGTCCGCGAGCTCCACCATCCGGTCCAGCGCACCCGGTGCCAGCGCCTCGGCCATGCCGTTCGCGCTGATCCGCAGCGTGTGGTGCCCGACCAGCGACGCGACGTGCGTCGTCGGGCCGTGCTCCTCGACCGCGTCCAGGTACTCGCCGAACGTGCGCGGCCAGGAGGACACCCCGGCGGCGACGGTCGACGAGATGGGCCGGTGCAGCTCGACCGCGCGGTCGTCGACCAGCGGCGCCGCGGAGTTGCCGCAGTTGCCGACCACCTCGGTGGTGACGCCCTGCAGCACCTTGAACGGCTGCGCGTCGGCCATGAAGGGCACGACGTCGGAGTGCGTGTGCGCGTCGACGAACCCGGGCGCGACCACCAGCCCGGCCGCGTCGACCACCCGCGCGCCGGCGGGCGCCGTGGCGGCGAGGCCGGGGCCGACGGCCGCGACCCGGTCGCCGGCCACCAGCACGTCGGCCACGACCGGGGCCGCGCCGGTGCCGTCGACGACGGTCCCGCCGCGCAGCACGAGCGTCACGTCGCCCGCCGGGGCGGCGCTCACGACAGCTGCCCGATCCGCTCCTGCACCAGCGTGTCGACGATGCTCAGCACCGCGTACGCCAGCATGGTGACCGCGGCGACGAGGATCGCCGACGCCCACATCGCGTCGTAGCCGAACGAGCCCGCCGCCTTGGAGATGGCGCCGCCCAGACCCTCGCCGGTGGACAGCCACTCGGCGATCATCGCGCCGGTGACGGCCGACGGGACGGCGATGCGGGCGGAGGCCAGCGTCGACGGCACCGCCGCCGGCAGGGCGACCTTGCGCAGCACCGTCCACGACGAGCCGCCGTACGCGAGCACGAGGTCCCGGTGCTCCCCGGACACGCTGCGCAGGCCGTACAGGATGTTCGCCAGCGCGGGCAGGAACACCACGAGGATGACGATCGCCGTGACGCCGGCCTGGCCGATGCCGAAGATGAGCGTGATCAGCGGGGTCAGCACGACCAGCGGGATCGAGCGGAGCACCATCGCGGTCGGCATGACGATCCGCTCGAGGACCGGCGACACGCAGAACACGACGGCCAGGGCGAACGCCGCGGCCAGGCCGACGACGTACCCGATCCCGGCGTCGCGCACCGTGACCGCCAGGTCGGCGAGGAGCGTCGCGCGGTGCTCGGCGGCGTCGTCGGCCGTGACCACGTAGCCGAACACGTCCCACGGCCGCTTGCCGATGAGGGGGCTGACGTCGAACACCTCGAGCACGGCCACCCACACGCCGAGCGCGACGACGACGGCCACCGCGAGCGTGCCGACCCGGCGGGCGACGAACCGCCCCGTCCCGCCGCTCATCCGCGCTTCTCCTTCGCCCAGGGGGTGAGGACCCGCCCGACCAGGCCGACGAGCGCGTAGCCGCCGAGCGCGATCAGACCGGCCAGGATGCTCAGCGCCCACACGCGGTCGGGCTGGATCTGGCGCTGCGCCGCGTTGAGCGCCACGCCGATCCCCGAGTCGATGCCGCCGAGGTACTCCCCGACGACGGCGCCGAGCAGCGCTGCCGGGACCGCCACCTGCAGGGCGGTGACGATCGCCGGCAGCGCCGACATGAGCTGGACCTTGCGGATCTGCGTCCACCGTCCGCCGCCGTACGCGGCGACGAGGTCCAGCGAGCTGCGGCTCGCGGAGCGCATCCCGAGGATGGCGCCGACGAGCGTGGTGAAGAAGACGAGCAGGGCCCCGAGGAAGATCGCCGAGGCGCGGCCGCCGAAGATGACCATGACGATCGGGCCGATCGCGGTCACCGGGAGGCAGGCCGAGATGACGCCGAGCTGGGTGATGACGTCCTCGAGCCGCGGGACGACCAGCACGACCGCCGCGAGCGCCAGGCCGGCGAGGTTGCCCCACAGGTAGCCCTGGGCGGCGCGGGTCAGCGTCGGGACGACGTTGGCCTCGTAGAAGCCCCAGCCGTCGGCGACCGCGGAGCGCGCCACGTCCACCGGCGACGGGAACGAGGTGCTGTTCTCCAGCCCGGCGGTCATGGCCCACCACAGGGCGAGCAGCAGCGCGATGCCGACGGTGCCGCCGACCCACGGGCGGGCCAGCGCGCCGCGGAACCGCGCGACGGCGACGCTCACCCGTCCGCCTTCGTCGCGGCGCCGCCGGGCGAGAACAGCAGCCCCGACAGGTGGTCGACCACCTCGTGGAACTCCTTCGTCCGCATCATCTCGGGCGTGCGGGGGCGCTCGAACGGGATCTCGACGACCTCGACGATCCGGCCCGGGCGCGCGGACATGACCGCGACGTAGTCGGACAGCAGGGCCGCCTCGGCGATGCCGTGCGTGACCATCAGCGTGGTCGCGGAGCGCTCGGTCCAGATCCGCTGCAGCTCGAAGTTCAGCCGCTGGCGGGTCATGTCGTCCAGCGCGCCGAACGGCTCGTCCAGGAGCAGGAAGTCCGGCCGCACCGCGAGCGCCCGGGCGATGGACGCGCGCTGGCGCATGCCGCCGGACAGGTGCGCGGGCCGGGACTTCTCGAAGCCCGACAGCCCGACGAGCTCGATCAGCTCGTCGACGATGCCGTCGTCCGCGCGCTTCTGGATCTCGAGCGGCAGCCGGATGTTCTTCTGCACCGAGCGCCACGGCAGGAGCGCCGGGTCCTGGAACGCGATGCCCATCCCGTCCGCGCGCCTGCCGGGGGCGACGGGCGCGCCGTTCACGGCGACGGTGCCGGCGGTCGGCGTCTCGAGGCCGGCCAGGATCCGCAGGATCGTCGACTTGCCGCAGCCGGACGGGCCGAGCAGCGACAGGAAGGACCCGCGCGGGGTGGACAGGCTGACGTCGTCCAGCGCCGTCACCGAGCGGCGGCCGGAGCGGAACTCCTTGCTCAGGCCGGTGATCTCGATGCCGGGGGCCGACGTGGGCACGCCCGCCCCCGCGGCCGAGGGGGTCGGCAGCACGGGGGCGGGCGTGGACTGGGGGTCGGTCACGAGAGCAGGTCCGGGTTCTCGGCGTACACCTCGTCGAGCAGCGAGAGGTCGAACAGCTCGTCCGCGGCGATCTCGACGCCCGCGAAGCCGAGGGAGGCGATGGTGCCCTCCTGCAGCTCGTCGCTGATCGTGAGCAGGCCGTTCGCGGCGGTCTCGTCGGTCTCGATCAGCGTCGCCTGGCGGTCGAAGGACAGCGCGATCGCGTCGGCGTCGTACTGCTGGTCCTTGCCGTACGTGTTCACCGTCAGGTCGACCGCGCGCTCCGGGTCGTCCAGCGCCGCGCGCCAGCCCTCGGCCGTGGCGAGCAGGAACGCCTTGACCTCCTCGGGGCGCTCGTCGATGGCCTGCTGCGAGGTGACCAGCACCTCGCCGACCATCGGCAGGCCGTTGTCCGCGAGCAGGAACTCGGTGGCCTCGAAGCCGGCCTCGGCCAGCGCGGCGGCGCCGGTCGTGGTGTAGCCGATGAAGCCGTCGACCTGGCCGGTGGTCAGCATCGAGGTGTCGGAGAGCGGCACCGTCGTGACGTCGGCCTCGTCCAGCTCGTTCGCCGCGAGGAACGCGTTCCACACGAGCGTGTTCGAGTCGGACACCGCGATGGTCTTGCCCGCGAGGTCGTCCGGGCCCTCGATCGGCGCGGAGGCGGCCGACACGAGCGCGAACGGGTTGAGCTGGTACGTCGCGCCGACGATCTTCAGCTCCGCGCCGCTCTGGATCGCCGGGGCGGTGATCAGCGGCGAGGACAGGCCGACGAACGCCTGGCCGGAGGCGACGGCCGCCTCGGCGGAGGTGGCGGACGAGCCGCCCGCGGTCAGCGTGACCTCGGGGAAGCCGGCGTCCGTGTAGAGGCCGTCCTCCACCGCGAGGTACTCGCCGGCGAACTGCTGGTTCTTCAGCCAGGACAGCTGGACGCTGACCGCCTGGAAGTCCTCCGCGGCCTCCGAGGAGCCGCCGGAGGCGGTGTCGTCCGAGGAGCAGGCCGAGAGCAGGAGGCCGGCGGCGGCCACGGTAGCGGCCAGGCCGGCGATCCGGCGCCGGGGGCGCGCGGTGAAGGAGCGGGTCACGTCAACCTCGATCACGTCGTGCGGCGCCCGCGGCGACGGGCGGCCGCGGTGCCAGGGGGAGGGTTGCGCCGGGCGACCCGGCGACTGCCCCCATTCGACAGGGCGCGGCTCCGCCGTCGCCATGTGGGATCCTCCGAACTCCCCCGCCCCGAGCGGTGCGGTCCGTTGTGCGACCGACCGAGCGCGACACACGCGCGACACATCCGGCACCCCGCGGCGCCGGGTCCCGGCGGATCGCCCAGGGGCCGACCCGGGGTCGGCCGGCGGTCGTTGGTGGATCGCACGAGGCCGCAGGCCACGGGCCTGTGGTTGGCTTCGGCGGCAAGCGTGGACCACCCGTCCGCGACGACGGACGAACGAATCACCGGGAGCAGGACGTGTGGCCGACGGCTGAACTGCACGTGCACATCGAGGGCACGCTGGACGCCGACCTCATCCGCGAGCTGGCGGACCGCAACGGGCTGCCCGTCCCCGCGGGCGCCGGGCGGGGCGCGCCGTTCCGCGACCTGCAGGACTTCCTGGACGTGTACTACGCGAACCTCGACGTCCTGCGCACGCGGCGGGACTTCCAGGACCTGGGCGCCCGGTACCTGGCGCGCGCCGCGGCGGCCGGCGTCCGGCACGCGGAGATCTTCGTCGACCCGCAGTCGCACACCGAGCGCGGCGTGCCGGTCGAGGACGTGCTGCTCGGGCTGTCCGCCGCGCTCGCCGACGCCCGCGCGGCGCACGGCATGTCCGGCGGGCTCATCGTCTGCTTCCTGCGCCACCTCGGCCCGGACGCCGCGATGGCGACGCTCGAGGCCGTGCTCCCCCACCGGTCGCTGCTGCTGGCCGTCGGCCTGGACTCCAGCGAGGTCGGCTTCCCGCCGTCGCTGTTCCGCGACGTGTTCGAGCGGGCCGCCGCCGAGGGCCTGCGCCGCGTCGCGCACGCCGGCGAGGAGGGCGGGCCGGACTACGTCTGGGAGGCCCTGGACATCCTCGGCGCCGAGCGGATCGACCACGGCAACCGGGCGCTGGAGGACGTCGAGCTGGTCGCGCACCTGCGCGAGACCCGCACGCCCCTGACCGTCTGCCCGCTGTCGAACCTCGCGCTGCGCACCGCCGGCCCCG
Organism: Cellulomonas pakistanensis; assembly: GCF_016862755.1. Taxonomy (GTDB): domain Bacteria; phylum Actinomycetota; class Actinomycetes; order Actinomycetales; family Cellulomonadaceae; genus Cellulomonas; species Cellulomonas pakistanensis. The sequence continues at coordinate 103,904 of NZ_BONO01000015.1, forward strand.
ACCTGGCCGACCACCCGCTCGCCGTCATGCTCGACGAGGGGCTGCGCGCGTCCGTGCACTCCGACGACCCGGCCTACTTCGGCGGGTACCTCGACGACAACGTGCGCGCCCTGGTCGCCGCCGGCACCGTCACCGAGGACCAGGTCGGCGTGCTCGCCGCGAACGCGGTCGCGTCGTCCTTCCTGCCCGACGCCGGCAAGGCCGCGCTCCTCGCGGAGATCCGCGCGCACGCCGAGCGGGTCGGCGCCGCCGTGCCCGCGCTCGCCCTCGACCCCGCGGCGGTCTGAGCGTGCAGAGCAGCGAGGTCACCACCGGGCGCCGCGTCGCGGTCGTGCTGGAGCCGGGCGACGAGGTGCTGGCGTCCCTGACCGAGGCGTGCCGGGCGCACGGGATCCGGCAGGGGTTCGTGCCGGTGTTCTCCGGGGCGTTCCGCACCGCGCGGTTCATCGCCGCCGACGTGCCGGTCGCCGACCAGGAGCCGCCGCTCCCCCACGAGGTCACGGTGACGTACACCGAGGGCATCGGCAGCGGCACGATCCTGTGGGACGCCGACACCGCGACCCCGACGCCGCACCTGCACCTGGCCGTCGGGGTGAAGAACGCCGCCGCCGCGGGGTTCGCCGGGCACGTGCTCAGCGCCGAGACGCACTACACGGTCGAGGTGCTGGTCGAGGAGGTCGTCGCGCCCGCGCTGCTGCGCGTGCCGGACCCGCGGGCGTACGGCATCCCGACGATGCGGTTCGGCGCGGCCTGAGCCCCGGGCCCTCCGGGGCCCTGCGCGCTACTCCGTCTCGTCCAGGCAGGTCATCGCCAGGAACAGGTCGACCCGGTCCGACATGGTGCTCATGTCGCGGTTGGTCAGCTCCTCGATCCGGGCGATCCGGTAGCGCAGCGTGTTCGTGTGCAGGTGCAGCTGCCGGGCGGTGTCCTGCCACGCGCCGCCGCCGTCCAGGAACGCGCGCAGCGTGCCGACCAGGTCGGCGTTGTGCCGCTCGTCGTAGGACAGCAGGGGCGCCAGCACCTCGCGGGCGTACCCGGACCGGGTGCTCTCCCCGAGCATCCGCAGCAGCGCCCGGTGGGTCTGCACGTGCAGCGACGTCGACACGACGACCGGCTCGGTCCCGGAGGCGTTGCGCACCCGCTCGACCGCGGTGGCGACGGCGGAGTTCAGCCGGCTGACCCCGCTGACCGGGTCGCTCATCCCGACGCGGAGCTGCCGGCCGTCGAGCAGCAGGTGGTACTCCTCGGCCAGGTGCTCGCCGAGCGGCCGGTCGTCGTCGCCCGCGCCGTTGACCAGCAGGATCGCCTGGTCGTCGAACCGGCAGCCGAGGACGCGGTGGCCCCGCGCGGTCAGCGTGCGCTGCAGCATCTCGAGCACCGCCGCGCGGGGGAACCGGGGGTCGTCGACCCGCGCCGCGACGATCGTCGTCTCGTCGGACGGCGCCATGCCCTCCAGGCGCATCCGCGCCGAGATCGCGCCGGGCGACGCCTCGGCGTCCCGGATCGCCGTGATCAGCGCCGCCACCTGGGCGTCCCGGGTCTCCCGCCAGCGCGCGGCGAGCTCCATCTCCACCCGGAGCGCGCCGACGACGGCGTCCAGCGCCAGCGCCACCTCGTCGGAGAACGACCGGTGGTCGCCCCAGCAGCCGAAGAACCCGGACCGGTCCCGCGCGCCGGTGCGCACGATCGTCGCGGGCCCGTGGTCGGTGCCCTCCCCCGGCAGGATCACCCGCTTGTCGTGCTCGCGGGCGATCACCGCGTTCCACTGCTCGGCGACCTGCGCGCGGTCGGGGGCGGCGCCCGCCGTGGCGAGCAGCATGCCGGTCTCGTCGATCACCCAGCAGCCGACCGCGAACTCCGCGGTGAACTGCGCGAGCAGCTCGGCGGCGCCGCCGCCGCGGGACACCGTGTCCGCGATCCGGCGGCTGAACCGCATCGTCCGGGAGGCCAGCCCCGCCGCCGACCCGGGCTGGCGGGTGGCGATCTCGTCGGCGATCCGGCGGAACGACACCCCGGGCGACACCGTGAGCAGGGTCAGCCCGCGCGCGCGGCAGGCGGCGATCACCTCGTCGGGGATGACGCCGATCTCGATCAGGCCGATGATCAGCGCCGCCACGTTCTGCTGCGCGAGCGCCCCGAGGAACGTCGCTGCGCCGTCCGGGCGGTCGAGCCACAGGCCGCTCGTGAGCACGACGTCGCCCGTCGACAGGAACCGCGACGGGTCGGGCAGGTCGGTGATGTAGGCGGACGTCACCGGGCGGTCGAGCGCGTCCGGCTCGGCGGCGACGACGCTCAGCCCGAGGTCGGGCGCGGCGAGGAGGTCACGGACGTCCACTGCTCACCACCTGGTCCCGCTCGGCACCGGGACAGTGTACGAGCGGCGCGGGCCGGCCGGTTTCGCGGCAGGATGGCGGCGTGACAGCCGCCCTGGACCCCAGCCGCCTCGACGCGCCGCGCCGCCTGCGCACCGCCATGTTCGTCGACTTCGACAACGTCTACATCGGCCTGCGCCGCCTGGACCCGGACGCCGCGGAGGCGTTCGCGACCGACCCGGGGCACTGGCTCGCCGAGCTGGAGAGCGGGAGCGACGCGGACGGCGACTTCACCCGCCGGTTCCTCGTGCGCGCCTGCTACCTCAACCCGTCGGTGTTCTCCCGGTTCCGGCCGAACTTCACGCGCGCCGGGTTCCAGGTCGTCGACTGCCCGTCGCTGACCCAGCAGGGCAAGAGCAGCGCGGACATCAACCTCGTGCTCGACGCCGTCGACGCGCTCGACGCGGACACCCGGTACGACGAGTTCGTCATCGTGTCCGCCGACGCCGACTTCACGCCGCTCGTGCAGCGGTGCCGGGCCGCCGACCGGCGGGTCACGATCATCACCGCGAGCCCGGCCGCGAGCGCGTACCGGGCCGTCGCGGACACGGTCATCACGGCCGACGACCTGGCCGAGCTGGTGACCGCCGGCCAGGCGGCGGCCGAGGGCGCGGACGTCCCCGCGGCGGGGACCGAGCCGGCGGGGGCGGAGCCCGAGGCGCCGGCCGCGGCGCCGGCGCCGGCGTCCGAGCCCGAGCCCG
>NZ_BONO01000016.1 GCF_016862755.1 Cellulomonas pakistanensis
CTGGACTCGCCCAGCCGGGTCACCTGGTCGTTGGTCGCCTGGGCGACGTCCGTCGCCTGGCCCGCGACCTTGGCGGCCTGCGAGGCGTTCTGCGCGATCTCCCGGATGGAGGCGCCCATCTGCTCTGCCCCCGCGGCCACGGTCTGCACGTTGCGGGACACCTGCTCCGCCGCCGCGGCGACCGCGCCGGCCTGGGCGGACGTCTCGTCCGAGCCGGCGGCGACCCGCTCGGAGCTCGTCGTGAGCGCCGCCGACGCGGAGGCCACCTGCTGCGCCGCACCGACGACGCCGGCCATGGTCGACCGCAGGCTCTGCTGCGCGCTCGCGAGCGACCGGGCCATCCCGCCGAGCTCGTCCGTCGAGTCGACGCGCGGCTCGACGGTGAGGTCGCCCTCCGCCATCGCCTCCACGGACCGGCGGACCTCGGCGACCTGGCGACGGATCGTCCGCGAGGTCAGCAGGCCGAACACGATCACGACCGCGAGCCCGACGCCCTGGACCAGCAGCAGGGAGCGCGTCGCGCGCTGCACGGTGGCCTCGCTGGCCGCGGCCATGCCCTCCAGGTAGGCGTCCGAGTCGGTGTCCGCCTGATCCAGCCCTGCCAGGGCTGCGGCGACGGCCGCCTCGGCGTCCGGGTCGGACAGCGTGGGTGCGCCCGCCGGCACGGCGCCGCCGCCGGTCGGCAGCCGGTCCGCCCGCAGGTCGAGCCAGGTCGCCCAGCTCGAGCGGAACTCGTCCCACCCGGGTACGACGATGCCCTCCGTCCCCGCCTCGAACGACGCGGCGGCCTCCTCGAGGACGGCGTCCGACTCGGCGGCCAGGTCGGCGAGGCGCCGGCGCTCGGCGGCGTCGTCGGTGGCCGCCGCCTGCGTCGCGAGCAGCTGGGCCTCGACGACCTCGCGCTCGACGACCGCGATGCGGCTGACGACCTCCGTGCTGATCGTCTGGACGCTCCGCGTCGTCGCCGCGATCTGGGACATCCGCGCGACCGCCGAGGCGCTCGCGCCCACCACGGCGATCACGACCAGGGCGAGCAGGACGACGACCTTGGTGCGGATGGACAGGTTCGTGAACCAGGTCGCCCGGACCCGGTCGTCGTCGGGGCCGGGTGCTCCGGCTCCGCTCGGTCGAGCGGCGGTCGAGGAGTCGTGAGTCATGGAGGTCCTTCGTCGCGCGTGCACGTCGACCGGCCGATCGACGGCCCGCCGGGACAAATGAGATGACCATTGGGTGATCTCCTGCCACGACAGGGAGTCGCCCCTCCCGGATCGCGCGACCCCGCACCGGCCCCTAGCGTCGATCGGGACCGTGGCCGCAGCACCACCAGGGGGATGCCATGACCGACGTCGCGCACCAGGGACCCGCCGAGGGCGAGGAGGACCGCCCGGTCCTCACCGACCGGCAGGGGCACCCGGTCTACGACAACCAGAACCAGCGCACCGTCGGGGCCCGCGGCCCCGCGACGCTGGAGAACTACCAGTTCCTGGAGAAGATCAGCCACTTCGACCGCGAGCGCATCCCCGAGCGGGTGGTGCACGCGCGCGGCGCCGTGGCGTTCGGCCACTTCGAGGCCACGGGTTCCTGGGGCGACGAGCCGATCGCGCGGTACACCCGCGCCAAGCTGTTCGCCGAGGCCGGCAAGCGGACGGACGTGGCGATCCGGTTCTCGACCGTGATCGGCGGCCGCGACTCGTCGGAGGCCGCCCGCGACCCGCGCGGGTTCGCCGTGAAGTTCTACACCGAGGACGGCAACTGGGACCTGGTCGGCAACAACCTCGCGGTGTTCTTCATCCGCGACGCCATCAAGTTCCCGGACGTCATCCACTCGCTGAAGCCGGACCCGGTGACGTTCCGGCAGGAGCCCGCCCGCATCTTCGACTTCATGTCGCAGACGCCCGAGGCGATGCACATGCTGGTCAACCTGTTCAGCCCCCGCGGCATCCCGGCGAACTACCGGACCATGCAGGGCTTCGGCGTGAACACGTACAAGTGGGTGAACGCCGAGGGCGAGACGCACCTGGTGAAGTACCACTGGCTGCCGCGCGCCGGCGTCGCGAGCCTCACCGAGGCCGACGCCGCGAACATCCAGGCGGGCGACCTGGGCCACGCCTCGAAGGACCTGTACGAGGCCATCGAGCGCGGCGAGCACCCGCAGTGGGATCTCTACGTGCAGCTGATGAGCGACGACGAGCACCCCGAGCTCGACTGGGACCCGCTGGACGACACCAAGGTATGGCCGGAGAACGACTTCGAGCCGAAGCTCGTCGGCACGATGACGCTCACCAGCAACGTCTCGGACCACCACAACGAGAACGAGCAGATCGCGTTCGGCACCGGCGTCCTGGTCGACGGGCTCGACTTCTCGGACGACAAGATGCTGGTCGGGCGGACGTTCTCCTACTCCGACACCCAGCGGTACCGGGTCGGGCCGAACTACCTGCAGCTGCCGGTCAACAGCCCGCGCGGCGCCCGGGTGGCGACCAACCAGCGCGGCGGCCAGATGTCCTACGGCGTCGACCTCGGCGAGGGCCAGAACCCGCACGTCAACTACGAGCCGTCCATCACCGGCGGCCTGCGCGAGGCCCGGTACCCCACGCACGACGAGCAGGGCCCGGTGGTCTCCGGCCGGCTGACCCGGCAGCGGATCCCGCGGACGGACGACTACACGCAGGCCGGGCAGCGCTACCAGCTCATGGAGCAGTGGGAGAAGGACGACCTGGTCGCCAACTTCGTCGCGCTGATCGGCCAGGCCGCCCGCCCCGTCCAGGAGCGGATGGTGTGGCACTTCCTCATGGTCGACGACGAGCTCGGCCTGCGCGTCGGCGAGGGCCTCGGCATCGGCGTCGACGACGTCAAGGACCTGCCGCCGCTGCAGAGCCAGACGCTGTCGGACGACGAGCTCGAGCGTCTGGCGAACCTCGGCGCCAACGGGCCCCGCGACGTCACGGGGCTGTCGATGACCCACGTGGTGCCGAACGAGCACGTGGTCGTCGAGCGCTGACCGACCGCGCGGGCGGGCCCCTGGAGCACCCCCAGGGGGCCCGCCCGCACGTTTCACCCTCGCTCCTGCGCCGCGGAGGCCCCGCCGTCCGACAGGCTGGACGCCCCGACCCCGGGAGCCCGCGATGCCCAGAGCGTTCGACGACCTCGACGAGCACGCGATCCGCCGCGCCCGCATCGTGGTCCTGCACGACCCGCTGCCGACCGAGGACGGCACGACCTGGCTGCTCAGCCTCGTCGACCTCGACGGCCGGGTCGTGGCGCGCGAGATCGCGACCGCGCGGGACGGGTCGCTCGGCGCGGTGGTCCGGCCGTACCTCGACGTCGTGGGCCGCCGGGTCGACGGCGAGTGGCTGAGCGACGAGGACGCGGCCGGGCGCGCGCGGCACCGGGCCCGGCTGGACTAGGGCGCCACGGGCGCCCGCCCGCCGAGCGGGGCCGCGTGCTCGAGCGCCCAGTCCAGCGCCTTGTCCGCGACCTGCTCCCAGCCGGGTGCGGCGCACGTCCAGTGGTCGCGGCCGGGCAGCTCCTCGTACGCGGTCAGCGCGGGCGACCTCTCCCAGTGCCTCGCGTTCGACCGGTTCACGGACGCCGGCATGATGTGGTCCTTCTCCCCGGCGAGGAACAGCAGCGGCGCGCGGTCTGCGCTGTAGTCGACCCAGGTCTCCTGGTGCCCGGGCTTGAGGTTGGCGATGAGGCCGTACGCCCAGATCCAGTCGCCGGGCGCGCCGATCGCGTACCGCTCCCACGCCGCCCGGGAGTCCTCTGCGCTCAGGGTGTTGGCGAACGCGTAGTGGAACTCGTCGGCGGTGAACGCGACCGCCCGGCGCCGGTTCGCCGGCGTCTTCAGCGCCGGAAACAGGGACCGGACCTGGGACAGCGGCGTGACGTGGACGCCCTCGGTCGGCGCGGAGTCGATGACGACCCCGGCCGCGCCCAGGCCGCGCGCGAGCAGCAGCTGGGTCAGGGTGCCGCCGAACGAGTGCCCGATGATCACCGGCGGGCGGTCGAGCGCCTCGATGATCCCGGCGAGGTGGTCGACGACCTCGGGCACGGTCAGGCGCGCGATCACGTCCGGGTTCTCCCGCAGCGCCTCGACCTCGATCTCGAAACCCGGGTAGGCGGGGGCGAGCACGCGCAGGCCGCGCTGCTCGAAGCGGGCGACCCAGTGCTCCCAGCTGCGGGGGGTCATCCAGAGGCCGTGCACGAGCACGACGGTGTCGGGGCGGGTGGGCTCGGGGCCGGCGGTCCCGGGGCTGACGGGCTCGGGGCTGACGGGCTCGGTCATGGCGGGGTCTCCCTCAGGCGTCGATGAAGGCGAGCAGGTCCGCGTGCAGCCGCGCGCGGTCGGTGTCGGGCAGCGCGTGCGGGCTGCCCTCGTAGACGAGGAGCTTCGCGCCCTCGACCAGGTCGGCGGACCGCTTCCCGCCCACCTCGAACGGCACGATCTGGTCGTCGTCGCCGTGGATCACGAGCGTCGGCACGTCGAGCGCCGCGAGGTCCGGGCGGAAGTCCGTCGCCGAGAACGCGGCGATGCACTCGTAGGCGGCGCGGTGCCCGCAGGCCATCGACTGCAGCCAGAACGCGTCGCGGAAGCCCTGGTCGACGTCGCCGCGCCGGTTGTGCCCGAAGAACGGGCCGTCGGCGAGGTCGCGGTAGAGCTGGGACCGGTCGGCCTTCTCGCCCGCCCGCAGGCCGTCGAACACCTCGGCCGGGACTCCGTCGGGGTTGTCCTCCGTCCGGAGCATCATCGGCGGCACGGCCGACACCAGGACGACCCGTGCGACGCGCTCGCTGCCGTGCCGGCCGACGTAGTGCACGACCTCGCCGCCGCCGGTCGAGTGGCCGACCAGCGTGAGGTCGCGCAGGTCGAGGGTCGTGATCAGGCTGGCCAGGTCGTCGGCGTAGGTGTCCATCTCGTTGCCGTGCCAGGTCTGGGTGGACCGCCCGTGACCGCGGCGGTCGTGGGCGATCACGCGGTGGCCGTGCTCGGCCAGGAACAGCGCGGCGGCGTCCCAGGCGTCGGCGTTGAGCGGCCAGCCGTGGCTCAGGACGACGGGCGACCCGCCGCCGTCGAGCTCCTTGTAGAAGATCTGCGCGCCGTCCTCGACGGTGACGAATGGCATCGGTGCTCCCCCGGGTTGACGATGGTCCCCCGAGCGTCCCGCCGTCCCGCGCGTGGCCGGACCACGTGGCGCGCGTAGTGCGTGGCACCGCTCTCACCTGTCACGCCGGCCCGACGTGCTCCTTCAGCTGCCGGCGCGAGGTGACGCCGAGCTTCGCGAACACCTTGCGCAGGTGGTAGTCGACCGTGTGCACGGACACGAACAGCGCGGCGCCGATCTCGGCGTTCGTGTCGCCGCGCGCCGCCATCCGGGCCACGGTCTGCTCGCGCGGCGTCAGGTCGACCAGGGCGGCCTCCTCGGGCGGCCGGTCGGCGTCGGCGCCCGCGGCGCGGAGCTCGGAGCGCGCCCGCTCGGCGAACACCGTGGCACCCGTCGCCGTCAGCGCCCGGAGCGCGCGCCGGAGCTCGTGCGCGGCCTCGCCCCGGCGCCGCGCGCGGCGGAGCGCCTCGCCGAGCAGCAGCCGGGAGCGCGCGGCGTCCACCTCGGCACCCGCGGCGTCGAGCGCGCGGACCGACTCGCGGAGCAGCTCCTCCGAACCCGGACCCGCGACCACGAGCGCCCGGCAGCGCAGCGCGAGCCCGCGCACCCACGGCGAGCCGCTCGCCTCGGCCCGCGCCTCGAGCGCGGCGGTCCCGGCGGCGGCGGCGTCCGCGTGCCCCGAGCGGGCGGCGGCCTCGACGAGGTCCGGCACGCGGGTCGGCGTCACCTGGAGGAAGGGGTCCCCCATCTCCGGAGCGAGCGCGGCGTACGCGTCGCCGTACCGCCCCTCGGCGAGGTCGCGGATCGCCAGGGCGCCGGTCGCGCTGGACTCCACCCCGCCGAAGCCCGTCGCGGCCGCCGCCCGGGACACGGTGGCGACGTGGTCCCGCGGCGCCCCGGCCCACGCGAGCTGCGCGACGTTCGCGACGTGCTCGGCGTCGTACCCGATGGCGCGGCGCAGCTCGCGGACCTCCTCGACCAGCTGGGCGGCGCGGCGCGGGGTGCCGCCGGTGAGCTCGGCGATCGACGCGACCCACAGCGCCGTGTCGAGCACCTGCAGCGCCCCCGTGTCCCGCGCCGCGCGGGCCGCCGCGGCCAGCACCTCCGTCCGCGCCCCGGGGTCGCCGAGCGCCGTCGCCAGCGCCACCCCGGCGGTGAGGAACGGCAGGGCCGCGGGCCCGTCGAGCGCCCGGACGCACGCGAGGCCCCGGCGCATCGCGGGCACCGCCTCCGGGTACGGGTCGAGCACGTGCGCGCCCAGCGCCGCGAGCACCACGGCGGCCGGCCCCTCGCGGACGCCGGCGCCCTCCCGCAGCCGCCCGCCGAGCTCGGCGAGCGTGCAGCCCGCAGCCCGCCGCTCGACCGCGAGCGTGAAGTCGAACGCCTGCAGCAGCGCCCGCTGCTCGCGCTCCGGGTCCCGCCCGTGCAGCAGCCGCGCGGCGGCGAGCAGGTCCGCGGTGGCGCGCACGATGACGGCCGGGTCGGCCGTGAACACCCCGAGGTTCACGCGCACCACCAGCGCGCGGGCGCGCTCCACCGGCCCCAGGTCCCGCTCGTCGACCTCGTCGAGCAGCCCGGCCGCGAGCTGCGCCGCCCCCGCCGCCATCGCCGCCTCCGCCGCGGCCACCGACCGGCGCGCCCGCGCGGGGCCCGGCGGGGTCAGCTCGGCGGCGCGGCCCAGCACCCGGGCGCGGGACACCGACCCGCCCCGGGCGCCGGCGAGGTCCGCCACGCGCTCCAGCCGGCCGGCGACGGCGTCGTCGGTGCCGAGCACGGCCTTGGCGGCGTGCCACGCCTCGAGCTCGGCCAGCCCCGCCTCCCGCGCCGCGACGGAGAGCGCCGCGTGCGCCGCGCGCCGCTCGGCCCCGGTCGCGGCGGTGTACGCGGCGGCCCGGACCAGCGGGTGCCGGAACCGCGTGCTGCCGCCCAGGTCGACCAGGCCCGCGTCCTCCGCCGGCACCGCGGCGCCCGCGGGGATGCCGAGCGCGCGGCCGGCCGCCTCGACCAGGTCGATCGCGCCGGTGGAGTCGGCCGCGGCCACGAGCAGCCAGGACCGCGTCGCCGGCGGCGTCCGGCCGATCGTCCGCGCGTAGTGCGCGACCAGGTGCCGGCCGACGGGCACCGGCTCCTCCCCCAGGCCCGAGTCCGTGAGCTCCTGCACGGTGAGCTCGTCCGCCAGGTCGATCAGCGCCAGCGGGTTGCCGCCGGTGGCCGCCGCCACCCGGGTCAGCAGCAGCGGGTCCGCGCCCGGCGCGGCCGACGCCCGCAGCAGCGCGCCCGCCGACTCCGGGTCCAGCCCCGTCAGGCGCAGCGCCGGCACACCGGCGGTCGCCGCGTCCACCGCCGGGTCGTCCCGGGAGGCGAGCAGCAGCGCCACCGGCTCGGCGTACAGCCGGCGCGCGACGAACGCCAGCACCGTCAGCGTCTCCGGGTCCAGCAGGTGCGCGTCGTCGACCGTGCACAGCACCGGCCGCTTCCGGCCCGCCGCCGACAGCAGCTCGAGCACCGCCAGCCCGACGAGGAACCGGTCGGGCGGCGGCCCGTCCTCGGCGCCGGTCGCCCGGGCGAGCGCGCCCGCGTGGTGCGCGGGGATCGCGCCGACCAGGTCGCGCAGCGGCCGCAGCAGCCGGTCGAGCGCCGCGTGCGCGATCGCCTGCTCCGACTCGTATCCCGCGACCTGCACGACCCGGCAGCCGTCAGCCTGCTCGGCGGTCGCACGCAGCAGGCTCGTCTTGCCGATCCCCGGGTCGCCGCGCACGACCAGGGCGCCGCTCGCGCCGTTGCGGGCGCCCAGGACGACGCCCGCCAGGCGCGCGAGCTCGGCGTCCCGTCCGAGCAGCGGCCGCGGCTGAGCCCCCATGGGCGATCACCCTGGTGGACGGGGGTTCCGGTGTCCAGACCCGGGCGCCCGCTCAGGCCTGCGGGAGCACCACGTGCGGCGCCAGGTCGCCGACCAGCAGGCGCACGCGCCGGTCGATCTCGTCCCGGATCGCCCGCAGGCCGCGCGGCGAGGCGAGGCCCGGGTCGCCCAGCGGCCACTCCTCGTACCGCTTGCCGTCCAGCACGGGGCAGGCGTCGCCGCACCCCATCGTGACGACGACGTCCGCGGCGCGCAGGGCGTCGTCGGTGAGCGGCTTGGCGAACGCGTCCGCGTCGGCGCCGTCCTCCCCCAGCAGGCCCATGACCGCCCCGCCGACCGCCGCCGCGGGGGCGCTGCCGGCCGACCGCACGCGGACCGCGTCGCCGGCGTAGCGCCGGGTGAGCGCCGCGGCGAGCTGCGACCGCCCGGTGTTGGACACGCACACGAACAACACCTGCGGCACGTCGTCGCCCGCGGGCGCCGCGACGCGCCGGATGTCCGCCAGCCGCTGCCGGGCGAACCGCTCGGCGTCCGGCACCAGGTCCTCGGCCCGCCCGCCCGTGAGCACGAGCGCCAGGTACGACTCGCGGACGACCGCGGCGACCGCGGACGGCTCCAGGTCGGCGAAGTCCGGCGCGACGGCGGCGACCAGCCGGTCGACGTCGGCGTCGACAGCCGCGCCCCGCTCCGGGCCCGGCCGGCCCGCCTCGAGCACCGCGGGCACGACCGCGTTGAGCAGCGTCGAGACCGCCGCGCGCACCGCCGGGTCGACGCGGTAGTGCACGGACGTCCCGCGGCGCTCGGAGGTCAGGACGCCCGCGTCCCGCAGCAGCTTGAGGTGGTGCGACACGGTCGGCTGGGACACCGCGGCGACGCTCGCGAGGTCGCCCGCGGTGGCCTCAGCGCCGGGGGCGCTGGCGATCAGCGAGAGCATCCGCAGCCGCAGCGGGTCGGCGAGAGCCCGGAGCGTCGCCGCCGCCGCGCCCGCGGCCTCGTCGCCCATGGCGAAGTCCGCCGGGACGCGCGCGCCCTCGCGCGCCTGGTCCGGCCGCCCGTCGTCCGCCATGGGACCTCCTCCGCCGCGCTGCCGGTGTCCACGATGAGGACACCCGAGACGCTCTGTTTCGACGTCTATCTATATTGATGTTCATCTAAGCAACGCACAAGCCGAGGAGAGCCTATGTACTGCTACGAGGACGCGAAGAACGACGTCCAGGTCCCCGCCGTCGCCCTGTGCCGGGGGTGCGGCGCCGCGGTGTGCGCCGGGCACCTGCGCGAGACGGTCACGGAGAACGTCGTCCGCAACGGGGTCGGCGCGCCGACCGTGCGGCCGGACGGGCGCGCGCTGGCGTGCCTGACGTGCAGCGCCGTGGCCGCCTGACGGCCGGGGCGGGCGCCGCGAGCGCGGCCGCCCCGCTCCCCGTGCGCAGCCCCGGACCGAGCCGGGAGGCCCTCAGCAGACCGAGGCGCGCCGCAGGTCGTCGTACTCGACACGAGCGCCGGCCAGGCGATCCTCCAGGGCGTCGAACCCGTTGCGCTGCAGGTACTCGACCTCGCGGTCGGTCAACGGCAGGCCCTGGAGCCAGTGGACGACCCCCACGTCGGCGACCTCTGCCGAGCTGAGGCCCGCCACCGAGAAGGGCTCGGTCCACATGAGGTGCGGCACGGTCGTGTCGCGGACGTACTCCGCCACGACGTCCGGGAACACCACACCCGGGGCGGCCAGCCAGCCGGACGAGGCCACGGCGAACGCGCACATGGCCAGCACGTTCTCGATCGCCTCGTCGTCCACGGCGGCGCACGCCATCAGCTCCACCCGGATGTCGTCGCCGTCCAGCACGTTGGGGACCGACGACAACCCGGCCGTCGAGAAGACGGCCCGGCCGGGGACCGGCGACTCCTTGAACGTCGCGATCACCACGGAGGCGGACTCGTCCTCGTTCAGGTAGCTCGCAGCCGCTGGTACCCCGCCCGCCCGCGCGTGGAGGAAGCGGGCCAGGAGCCGTGCCGTCCGGGGGTCGGCGATCGCGACCGCCGGATTCGTCGGCATGCGGCTCCCCTGCGGTTGCGGTGCGACGGCGTCGCCTCGGGACGATCGTCGTGCGAATCTACGGTCCGGTGCTCCCGCAGGACAGCGACCGTCCGGGTGACGGCCGCACCTGCACCCGCGCCGCGACCGCCCGGCGCGCGGACGGCTGGTCCCACGACCCGCGTTGCCCCGCCTGGGACACTCGACGCTCCCGACGAAGGAGAACCCCCGGTGGAGCTCGACCTGGCGACCGCCCTCGCGGACGCCCGCACGGAGTACGACAAGATGGTCGCCGGCGACTGGTACCGCTACCGGTCCGGCCCCGAGCTGGCCGAGCTGACCACGAGCACCCAGCGCACCTGCCGCCGGATCACCGCCCTGTACGACGACGACCGCCCCGCCGCGGGGGCGCTGTTCCGCGAGCTGCTGGGCACCGTGGGCGAGGGCGTCGACTTCCGCCCGCCGTTCTACCTCGACTACGGGCACCGCCTGCACCTGGGCGACCGCACGTTCGTCAACGCGGAGTTCCTGACCCTGGGCGGCGGCGAGATCCGGATCGGCGCGGACGTGCTGATCGGCCCCAGCGTCCGGCTGTACACGCCGACGCACGTGCTGGACCCGGAGCTGCGCCAACAGGGCTGGGAGCGCGTCTCGCCGATCACGATCGAGGACGGCGTGTGGCTCGGCGGCAGCGTGGTGGTGTGCCCGGGCGTGACGATCGGGGCGCGGTCGGTCGTCGGCGCGGGGTCCGTGGTGACGAAGGACGTACCGCCGGACGTGGTCGTCGCGGGGAACCCGGCGCGGGTCGTGCGGTCGCTGCTGCCGGAGGGCTGACCACCCGGCCGGGCGACGGTTCCCGGCCGGTCAGCCGGCCGGCGCCGCGGGGACGTCGCGGCTCATGATCCACGCGTGCTTGCCGACCTGGCGGACCGGGGCGAAGCCGTACGAGCCCAGCAGCTCGGCGGTCGCGGTGAACAGGAACCGCCCGTGGGCCTGGCGACCCGCCGTGACCTCTGAGATCGCCTCGACCCGGCCGCCGCCCGCCGCCGCGACGAGCGCGAGCGCGCCCCCGACCGCGGCACGCGCGACGCCGGTGCCCCGGTGCCGCTTGTCGACGAACACGCACGTCAGCCGCCAGTCGGGCCGCGCCGGCGGCTCCTTCTCGTACGCCCGCAGGTGCTTGATGCGGGACAGCTCGTCCGGGTCGCCGTACTGGCACCAGCCCTGGGCGGCGCCGTCGTCGTCGAGGACGAGCGCGGCGTGGGCACGCCCGGTCAGCACGCGGTCCTGCTTGGCCGCCCGGTGGTCGAGGCCCCGCTGGCCGAACTCGGGGTGGAACCCGATGCACCAGCAGCCGCCGAACACGCCGTTGTTCCGCTCGACCAGGTCGGCGAACTGGTCCCAGGTCTCGGCCCCCAGGGGCACGACGGTGTAGCCCATGGGTCACCGTACGTCTCCTCGGGTGGGCCCGGCCGGTCTCGAACCGACGACCTCCGCGGTGTAAGCGCGGCGCTCTGACCAACTGAGCTACAGGCCCCTGCTGCGGTCGGCAGCCTACCGGTGCAGGTCGGCCCGCCGGAGCCGCGCCCGCGGCCCGCGCACCGGCGCCGCGTCAGAGCCCGGCGACCGCCTCGCGGTACGCCCCGAACGGCCGCGGACGCCCGGCGTCGTGCACCAGCGACCACCGCAGCACCCCGGAGGCGTCGAGCAGGAACGACCCCCGCCGCGCGTACCCGTCGGCGTCGTCGAACACCCCGTACGCCCGGGCGGCGGCGCCGTGCGGCCAGAAGTCCGACAGCAGCGGGAACGCGTACCCGTCCTGCTCGGCCCACGCGCGCAGGGCGGGCGCGGGGTCGCAGGACACGGCGCGGACGCGCACGCCGGCGCGCACGAGCTCGGGCAGGTGCTCCTGCAGCTCCCCCAGCTCCGCGGTGCAGACGCGCGAGAACGCGAACGGCACGAACACGAGCAGCACCGGCCCGTCCACCGGCCCGCCGACCGTCACCGGCGCGCCGTGCGCGTCCGGCAGCGTCAGCACGGGCGCCGGGTCGCCGAGGACCGGCATCCCCGCCGCGCCGCTCACGACCGAGGGGTCAGCGACCCCGGCCGCGGCTGCCGAGGCGCGTCGCGGACCAGTCGCCCGCGATCGAGAACGTGCTGGTGGCGTGCAGGCCCGCCGTGGTGGCGGCCTCCTCGATGTCGTCGTGCCCGACGTGGCCGTCGCGGCCTGGCTTCGGGGTCAGGACCCACATCTGGCCGCCGTCGTCCAGCACCGTCATCGCGTCCATGAGCGTGTCGGCCAGGTCGCCGTCCTCGTCGCGGAACCAGATGACCACGCCGTCCACGACGTCGTCGTAGTCCTCGTCGACGAGCTCCGTGCCGGTGATCTCCTCGACCCCGGACCGCAGGGCCTCGTCGACGTCGTCGTCGTAACCGAACTCCTGGACCACCTGGCCCGAGGTGAACCCGAGACGGCCCGCCCCCGAGGGGGCGTCGCCGGTGCTGGATGCCACGTCCTGACCTGTTCCTTCCGTCGGGCGTGCCGGGCCGCTCCCGAGCACCACCTGTTCGATGATCACCGAACGGTAGCCCACCGCACCCCACGTGCGCGTGGCAAGCGCGGTCGTGGCGCGGGCCGGATCGCCGGCCCGCCCACCTGCGGCGTCGCGGCCCTCGGACGCGCCTCGCGCCCGCGCCTCCCCCGCGCCCCCGCGCGCGCCCGGGAAAGCGGCCCTGACGTGCTCGGACGTGACCCGGACCACGCGTCGCGGGCCGATTGTCACGGACGTCACGCATCCCGAGTGGCGGACGGGGAGACTTTCGGTGTCCGGACGGCGGACAATGGTCCTACTACCCGCCCGGCGGCGAGGCGCACCGAAACCGGTGGCGCTTGCCGGCGGGCCGAGATGCGCACCGGGGCCGATCGGCCCCCCGCGTGGAGAGGCGAGGAGCACTGGTGGCTTCGAAGGACGAGCGCGGACCGCTCATCAACGGCCTGCTGAGCCAGGTCCCGGACGTGGACCCCGAGGAGACCTCCGAGTGGGTCGAGTCCATCGACGGGCTCATCGACGACAAGGGCGGCCCCCGGGCCCGCTACGTGATGCTGAGCATGCTCAAGCGCGCGCGTGAGCGGAACGTGGCGGTGCCGGCCGAGCTGAACACGCCGTACGTCAACACCATCGGCGTGCACGAGGAGCCGTACTTCCCGGGCGACGAGGTCCTGGAGCGCCGGTACCGCTCGTGGAACCGGTGGAACGCCGCGGTCATGGTGACCCGCGCGCAGCGCCCCGGCGTGGCCGTCGGCGGTCACATCTCGTCGTACGCGTCCGTGGCGACGCTGTACGAGGTGGGCCTCAACCACTTCTTCCGCGGCAAGGACCACCCGGGCGGCGGCGACCAGATCTACTTCCAGGGCCACGCCTCCCCCGGCGTCTACGCCCGCGCGTTCCTCGAGGGCCGCCTGGACGAGCACCAGCTCGACGGGTTCCGCCAGGAGGTCTCGCACCCGGGCGGCGGCCTGCCCTCCTACCCGCACCCGCGGCTCATGGAGGACTTCTGGGAGTTCCCGACGGTCTCGATGGGCCTCGGCCCGGCGTCGGCGATCTACCAGGCGTGGACCAACAAGTACCTGCACCTGCGCGGCATCAAGGACACCAGCCAGCAGGACGTCTGGGCGTTCCTCGGCGACGGCGAGATGGACGAGCCCGAGTCGCGCGGCATGCTGCAGCACGCCGCCCAGCAGGGCCTGGACAACCTGACCTTCGTCGTGAACTGCAACCTGCAGCGCCTCGACGGCCCGGTCCGCGGCAACGGCAAGATCATCCAGGAGCTCGAGGCGCAGTTCCGCGGCGCCGGCTGGAACGTCATCAAGGTCGTCTGGGGCCGCGAGTGGGACGTCCTGCTCAACGCCGACAAGGACCGCGCGCTCGTCCACCTCATGAACGAGACGCCCGACGGCGACTACCAGACGTACCGCGCGGAGAACGGCGCGTTCATCCGCGAGCACTTCTTCGGGCGCGACCCGCGCACCAAGCAGCTCGTCGAGAAGATGACCGACGACGAGATCTGGGCGCTCAAGCGCGGCGGCCACGACTACCGCAAGATCTACGCCGCCTACAAGGCCGCGCGCGAGCACACCGGGCAGCCGACCGTCATCCTGGCGCACACCGTCAAGGGCTACGGCCTGGGCTCCGGCTTCGCCGGGCGCAACGCCACGCACCAGATGAAGAAGCTCAAGGGCGCCGAGCTCAAGGCCCTGCGCGACTCGCTCAGCATCCCGATCACGGACGAGCAGATCGACGCCGACCCGTACCTGCCGCCGTACTACCACCCCGGCCAGGACGACCCGGCGATCCAGTACCTGCAGGAGCGCCGCCGCCAGCTCGGTGGCTACGTGCCCGAGCGCCGCTCGACGCACAAGCCGCTGACGCTGCCGGGCGACAAGGCCTACGAGCTGCTGAAGAAGGGCTCCGGCACGCAGGAGGTCGCCACGACGATGGCGCTCGTGCGGCTGTTCAAGGACCTCATCAAAGACAAGGAGCTGGGCAAGCGCCTGGTCCCGATCATCCCCGACGAGGCCCGCACGTTCGGCCTGGACTCGATCTTCCCGAGCGCGAAGATCTTCAACACCAACGGCCAGAACTACCTCGCCGTCGACCGCGACCTCATGCTCTCCTACAAGGAGTCCGAGGCCGGCCAGATCATGCACACCGGCATCAACGAGGCCGGGTCCGCGGCGGCGTTCCAGTCGGTCGGCACGTCCTACGCGACGCACGCCGAGCCGCTGATCCCGTTCTACTTCTACTACTCGATGTTCGGGTTCCAGCGGACGGCCGACCAGTTCTGGGCGGCCGGGGACCAGATGACCCGCGGGTTCCTCATCGGCGCCACCGCCGGCCGCACCACGCTGACCGGCGAGGGCCTGCAGCACGCGGACGGCCACTCGCCGCTGCTGGCCGGCACCATGCCGCACGTCGTGCACTACGACCCGGCGTACGGCTACGAGATCCGGCACATCGTCCGCGACGGCATCCAGCGGATGTACGGGGACGACGGCCGCGACCCGAACGTCATCTACTACCTCACGGTCTACAACGAGCCGATCGTCCAGCCGGCCGAGCCGGAGGACGTCGACGTCGAGGGCATCCTCAAGGGCATCTACCTGCTGTCCCCGGCCGAGGGCGAGGGCACCAAGGCCCAGATCCTCGCGTCCGGCGTGGCGGTGCCGTGGGCGCTCGAGGCGAAGCAGCTGCTCGCCGAGGACTGGGGCGTCGACGCCGCGGTGTGGTCCGTGACGTCCTGGAACGAGCTGCGGCGCGAGGCGCTGGCCGCCGACGAGCACGCGTTCCTGTACCCGGGCGAGGAGGCGCGCACGCCGTACCTCACCGCCAAGCTCCAGGGCGCCGAGGGCCCGTTCGTCGCCACCACCGACTACGACCACCTCGTGGCCGACCAGGTGCGCGAGTGGATCCCGGGCCGGTACGCGACGCTCGGCGCCGACGGGTTCGGGTTCTCCGACACCCGCGCCGCCGCGCGCCGGTACTTCAAGATCGACGGCCCGTCGACCGTGGTCCGCGTGCTGCAGCAGCTCGCCCGCGAGGGCAAGGTCGCGGCCGAGGCCCCGGCGCAGGCGATCGAGAAGTACCGCCTGCACGACGTGAACGCCGGCACCTCCGGCAACGCGGGCGGCGAGTCCTGACCGGACCCGCCTGAGCACGCACGACGGGCCCCGCCCCTCCCTCGGGAGGGGCGGGGCCCGTTCGCGTCGGAGGGCGGGGCGGCCGCCTGCGGGCCCGAGTTCGGTGCTTCCCGCCCCGTTCGGTGCGTCCACCCCCCGACGTCGGCGCAAGCCACCGAACTCGACGGACCCGCCCCCGGACGTGCGAGAGCCCCGCGGACCGTGGCGGTCCGCGGGGCTCTCGACGTGGGCGGGGCGGGCGGGTCAGGCGCCGGCGTGGCGCTCGGCCTGGTCGACCAGGCGGGCGAGCTCCCGGCGCATCTGCGCGATGTCGTCCTGCTTCGGGTAGAGGTCGAGGCCGGCCAGGTGCTGCTTGGCGTCGAGCGGGCGGCCCGCCTCGACGGCGGCGAGCACGAGCTCGCGCCCGACCTCGGGGTCGTGGTCCTTGGGGTGCCAGTGCCCGGTGCCGAGCCCGAGCGCCTCGACCGGCAGCCCGGCCTCCCGCAGCAGGCGCAGCCCGGCGACCAGCGCGGCGCCGGAGGGGTCGCGCTCGGCGGCGGTGGTCAGCCGGCGGAGCGTCCCCTCGAGGTCGTCGCGCACGGACAGCCGCGCGACCTCCACGAGCGGGTACCAGGCACGCGGGTTGCCGGCGAGCTCCTCGCCGAGCGACCACACGGCCAGGTCGGCGGCGCGCTGACGCTCGGCGTCGTCGGCCTCGGCGGTCAGGGGGTCGTCGTCGACGCCGGTCGCAGCGTGCCGGCGGACGATCTCGGCGAGGGCCGCGAAGGCGCGCTCGTCGTTGGGATCGTCGCCGAGGCGGGACCTCAGGGCGTCCTCCTGGGGGACGTCGCCGTGCCGGGGAGCACCCGTCGGCCGGCGCGCCCCGATCCGGGACGCGGGCGCAGGGCGGCCCAGCAGGCGGCGCAGTCGGGGCAGCAGAGCCATGACGCGACACTATCCGGTGCCGTCGTCCCGCACCGGTCGAACGGTCCGCCACCTGCCCGCGGACGCCCGCGACCTTTGTCGGTTCCCCACAACGGGGCCGTATGCTCCGGGCATGCCCCAGCCCCGCCGGAAGCCCGCGGCCCCCGCCACCGAGGCCGCCACCCCGGCCGCCTCGCCCGCCGCGTCGCCGCGCCCGACGACGGCCGCGGGGCGCGCGACCACAGCCACCGCACCGCTCGCGACCCCGACCACCGCGCCGCCGGCGCCCGAGGCCGCGCCCGCCCCGGCCCCCGCCGACGGCCTCTCCCCCGCCCGCACCCGGACCCGCGCCGGCCGGATCGCCACCGCGCCGGACGCGAGCAACGGCGAGACGCTGCGCCGCGTCCGCGAGGGCAGCGGCGTCCTGGCGGCGGCCGCGATGCGCCGGCTCGACGAGGACCTCGACTGGTACCGCGCGCTGCCCGCCGACGACCGCTCCTGGGTCGGGCTCGTCGCGCAGGCCGGCATCACCGCGTTCGTCACCTGGTTCGCCGACCCGTCCCGCCCCCCGCACGGCGTCGGCGAGATCTTCGCGACCGCCCCGCCGGAGCTGACCCGGTCGATCTCCTTGCAGCACACGCTGCAGCTGGTCCGCGTGGTCGTCGACGTGGTGGAGTCGCACAGCGACCGGCTCGCGGCGCCCGGCGGCGAGCGCGACCTGCTCGAGGCCGTGCTCCGCTACTCCCGCGAGGTCGCGTTCTCCGCCGCCGAGGTCTACGCCCGCGCCGCCGAGGTGCGCGGCGCGTGGGACGCCCGGCTCGAGGCACTGGTCGTGGACGCGCTGCTGCGCGGCGACGTCGACGACTCGCTCCGGTCCCGGGTCGCGGCACTCGGCTGGAGCGGCCGCGGCAGCACGCTGGTCGTCGTCGGCACGACCGCCTCCCCGCTCGACGACGTCCGGACCTCGGACCTGCGCCGGGCGACCCGCCGCGCCGCCGACGACGCGCTGGTAGGCATCCAGGGCGACCGGCTCGTCGTGTTCCTCGGCGGCACCGGCGACCTGCGCGAGGCGGCGGCGTCCCTGATCCCCCGGTTCGGCCCGGGTCCGGTGGTGCTCGGCCCGACCGGGGCGGACCTCGCCGACGCCGCCCGGTCCGCCCGCGCCGCGCTCGCCGGGCTGGTCGCGATCCACGCCTGGCCGCAGGCGCCGCGCCCGGTGCTCGCCGACGACCTGCTGCCCGAGCGGGTGCTGGTCGGCGACGCGAGCGCCCGCGCGCTGCTGGTCGAGCAGGCGTACGTCCCGCTGCTGGCCAGCACGGGCAGCCTGCTGGAGACGCTCACCGCCTACCTCGCGGCCGGCCGGAGCCTCGAGGCCGCGGCCCGCACGCTCTACGTGCACCCCAACACCGTCCGGTACCGGCTGCGCCGCGTCGCCGAGGTCACCGGCTGGGACCCGCTGGACCCGCGCGAGGCGTACGTCCTGCAGCAGGCCCTCGCGGTCGGCCGCCTGGACCACCCCGGGGCCTGACCCCGCCGAGGTCGTCGGTTCCGGCCACCGCACCCCCGGCGGAACCGCCGACCTCGGGCGCGACCGCCGACCTCGTGGCCCGGCGGGCCCGCCCGAGCGTTGTGGGACCCGGACAAGTCGGACCCGGCAACCGTGTGCGGGTCGTGAGCGGGCGCGCCGCGCGCCGACCGGCAGAGTGGTCGGGTGCTCGCGATCGTCTGCCCCGGACAGGGCGCCCAGACCCCCGGCATGCTCGCGCCCTGGCTCGAGCTGCCCGGTTCCGCCGACCGCCTGGCGGCCTTCTCGGAGGCCTCGGGCGTCGACCTGACGGCGCACGGGACGACCTCCGACGCCGACACCATCCGCGACACCGCGGTGGCCCAGCCGCTCATCGTGTCCACCTCCCTCCTGGCGCTGCGCGCGCTGGAGGACGAGGCCCCGGTCGCGGTCGGCGCCACGGCGGGCCACTCGGTCGGCGAGTTCGCCGCCGCTGCGGTCGCGGGCGTGCTGGACGACGCCGCCGCGGTCGCCCTCGTCGGGCAGCGCGCCCGGTTCATGGCCGAGGCCGCGGCCGCCGAGCCGACCGGCATGACCGCCGTCCTCGGCGGTGACCCGGACGAGGTGCTCGCCGCGATCGAGGCCGCCGGCCTGTGGCCCGCGAACGTCAACGGCGGCGGCCAGGTCGTCGCCGCGGGCGCGAAGGACGCGCTGGCCCGGTTCGCCGAGAACCCGCCGGCCCGCGCCCGCGTCGTGCCCCTGCAGGTCGCCGGCGCCTTCCACACCCCCTTCATGCACCCGGCGCGCGACGCGTTCGCCGCCGTGGCCGCGCAGACCCCCGCCGCGTCGCCGCGCGTGACGCTGCTCACCAACGCCGACGGCTCGGCGCTCGGGCCCGAGGTCGCCGGCGCCGACGTGGTGGCCCGCATGGTCGCCCAGATCGCCTCCCCGGTGCGCTGGGACCTGTGCCAGGCGACGCTCGCCGGGCTCGGCGTCACCGGCCTGCTCGAGCTCGCGCCGGGCGGTGTGCTCAAGGGCCTGGCCCGGCGTAGCCTGCCCGGGGTGGAGACGGTCGCGATCACCTCGCCGGCCGACCTGCCCGCCGCCCGGGAGCTGGTCGCGCGTCACGCCTCGACCCCCGGCGACGACGTGCCCGCACCGTCCGACGACTCCCGGGAGACCGCCCAGTGACCCGCCCCACCCTGACCCAGGCGACCGGCCCCGCCCACACGCGGATCCTCGGCCTGGGCGCCGCCCGCGGCGAGAACGTCGTCCCGAACGACGACCTGGTCGGCCCGATCGACTCGTCCGACGAGTGGATCCGCCAGCGCACCGGCATGGTCACCCGCGTCCGCGCGGGCGCCGAGACCGACGTGCTCGACCTCGCCGAGCAGGCCGCCCGCGAGGCGATCGCGAACGCGGGCCTGACGGGCGCGGACATCGACGCCGTCATCCTGGCGACGGTGACCTACTTCCACCAGACGCCCTCGGGCGCCGCGGTCCTCGCGGACCGGCTCGGCGCCACCCCCGCCGCGGCGTTCGACGTGTCGGCCGCCTGCGCGGGCTACTGCTACGGCATCGGCCAGGCGGACGCCCTCGTGCGCGCCGGCACCGCCCGGAACGTGCTGGTCATCGGCGCGGAGAAGATGAGCGACTTCGTCGACCCGACGGACCGCTCCATCTCGTTCCTGCTCGGCGACGGCGCGGGCGCGGTCGTCGTCGGCCCGTCCGACTTCCCGGGCATCGGCCCGACCGTGTGGGGCTCGGACGGCTCGCAGTCGCAGGCCATCCGCCAGACCCACTCGTGGCTCGACACCCGCGACAACGGCGCCGGTTGGCCGACGCTCCGCCAGGAGGGCCCGAGCGTCTTCAAGTGGGCCGTCTGGCAGATGGCCCCGGTCGCCGAGAAGGCCCTGGCCGCCGCGGGCGTGACCGCCGACCAGATCGACGCGTTCATCCCGCACCAGGCGAACATGCGGATCATCGACCAGATGATCAAGCAGCTGAAGCTGCCCGAGACCGTCGCGGTCGGCCGGGACATCGCCGACACCGGCAACACCTCGGCGGCGTCGATCCCGCTCGCGACCGAGCGCCTGTACCGCGAGGGCCAGGTGAAGAGCGGCGACCTGGCGCTCCAGATCGGCTTCGGCGCGGGTCTCGTCTACGCCGCCCAGGTGGTCGTGCTCCCCTGAGCGGGGGCCCGGCCGCAGTACCGTTCACCGACCGCAGATCCGTCACCGCACCTCACGGCGCGGTGCAGCACCCAACCAAGGAGACACCGATGGCGCACAGCGAGCAGGAGATCCTGGCCGGCCTGGCCGAGATCGTCAGCGAGGAGACCGGCCTGCCGACCGACTCGGTCCTGCCCGAGAAGTCGTTCACGGACGACCTCGACATCGACTCCCTGTCGATGATGACGATCGTCACCCTGGCCGAGGAGAAGTTCGAGGTCCGCATCCCGGACGACGAGGTCAAGAACCTCGCGACCGTCGGCGACGCGGTGTCGTTCATCTCGAACGCCCAGGCCTGAGCCGCCCGACCGGGGTCCGCGCCGCGCCGCCGCCTCGCGCGGCGTCGACGGGAGCCGAGCGCTCCCGCGGCGCGGACCCGGTCGCGTCCCGGCACCGTCCGGGACACCCACGAACCAGCCGCACCCGACACCCAGGAGCACCTCATGAGCACGCGAGTCGTCGTCACCGGACTCGGCGCCACGACCCCGCTCGGCGGGGACGTCCCCACCACCTGGCAGGCCGCCCTGGCCGGCACGTCGGGCGCGCGCACGCTGGACAACGACTGGAGCTCGACGTACGGCCTCACGGTCGACTTCGCCGCCACGCTCGCGGTCCGCCCGGAGGAGGTCCTCCCCCGGCCCGAGATGAAGAAGATGGACCCCTCGGCGCAGTACGCGATCATCGCGTCCCGCGAGGCGTGGGCCGACGCCGGCTCCCCCGAGGTCGACCAGGACCGGCTCGGCGTCGTGGTGTCCTCCGGCATCGGCGGCATCTGGACCACGCTCGACGCCTGGGACACCCTGCGCGAGAAGGGCGCCCGCCGCGTCCTGCCGATGACCGTCCCGATGCTCATGCCGAACTCGCCGTCCGCGTACGTCGAGCTGGAGTTCGGCGCCCGCGCCGGGGCGCACGCCCTGGTGTCCGCCTGCGCGTCCGGCGCCGAGGCGATCGGCTACGCCGTCGACATGATCCGCAGCGGCCGCGCGGACATCGTGATCGCCGGCGGCACCGAGGCCACGATCCACCCGATGCCGATGGCCGCGTTCGCCGCGTCCCGCACGCTGTCGACCCGGTCCGACGACCCGGCCCGCGCCTCGCGCCCGTACGACGTCGACCGCGACGGCTTCGTCATCGGCGAGGGCTCCGGCATCGTCGTCGTCGAGTCCGAGGAGCACGCCCGCGCCCGCGGCGCCCGGGTCTACGCCGAGATCGCGGGGGTCGGCCTGTCCTCGGACGGCTACCACATCACCTCCCCCGAGCCGACCGGCCGCGGCCAGATCGCCGCCATGCGGATGGCGATGAAGGACGCCGGCGTCGCGACCGGCGACGTGCGGCACGTCAACGCGCACGCCACCTCGACCGTCGTCGGCGACCTCATCGAGGCCCGCGGCGTCCGGGAGACCCTCGGCGCCGACGCCGACCAGGTCGCGCTGTCCGCCACCAAGTCGATGACCGGCCACCTGCTCGGCGGCGCCGGCGCGCTCGAGACCGTGTTCTCGGTGCTCGCCGTGCACGACCGCCAGGCGCCGCCGACGATCAACGTCGAGAAGCCGGACCCGGAGCTCGTGCTCGACCTGGTCCGCGACACCCCGCGCGCGCTGCCCGCCGGCGACATCGCGGTGGTGAACAACTCGTTCGGCTTCGGCGGCCACAACGTGGCCCTGGTGGTCACGAACGCCTGACCCCTGGGGCTGCGGCCCCCGCGGGACGTGGGGTGGAGCGTCCTGCCCGACACGCCGGTGCGTGTCGGGCAGGACGCTCCACTCGTCTCCAGCCGGGGCGCGCGACCTCACACCTGGCGCCCCTGCGTCGTCATGCCTGCGACCGGACAGGGAGAGGGGTCGCAGCCGTGAAGCACATCGTCGTCGTCGGTGGCGGGTACGCCGGGTTCTACGCCGCGTGGGGGCTCGAGAAGAGGCTCCGTCGCGGCGAGGCGCGGGTCACCGTCATCGACCCGCGCCCGTACATGACCTACCAGCCGTTCCTCCCGGAGGTGGCGTCGGGGTCCGTCGAGGCGCGGCACGCGACCGTGCCGCTGCGCCGGCACCTGCGCCGGACGCGCCTCGTGGCGGGAGCGGTGACCCGGATCGACCACGCGTCCCGGACGGTGACGGTGACGCCGCGCGACGGCCTCCCGTTCGCGCTCGCGTACGACGTGGTCGTCGTCACCGCGGGCGCCGTCACCCGCACGCTGCCGATCCCCGGGCTGGTCGACACGGCCATCGGGCTGAAGCAGGTCGAGGAGGCCGTGGCCGTCCGCGACCACGTGCTCACCGCGTTCGACCGGGCGGCCGTCCTGCCTCCCGGCCCGGAGCGGCGCCGGCTGCTGACGTTCACGTTCGTCGGCGGCGGCTTCTCGGGGGTCGAGGCGTTCGGGGAGACCCTCGCGCTCGCGACCGCGCTGCTGGCGTCCTACCCGGAGCTCGGGCCGGACGACGTCGCGTTCCACCTCGTCGAGGCCCGTGACCGGATCCTGCCGGAGGTGTCGGAAGGGCCGGGGGCGTGGGTGGTGCGGCACCTGCGCGGACGCGGAGCCCGGGTGCACCTCGGCGCGCAGCTGCGGTCCGCCGTGGGCGGCCACGTGGTCCTCTCGACCGGCGAGGAGTTCGACAGCGGTCTCGTCGTCTGGACGGCCGGCAACGCGGCGAACCCCGTGGTCAGCAGGCACACCGACCTGCCCGTCACGGAGCGGGGTCTGGTGCGGGTGCGCGCCGACCTGCGCGTCGAGGGCGAGGACGGCACGGTGGTCCCGGACGCGTGGGCCGCGGGCGACGACGCGTCGGTCCCGGACCTGGCGGGGGCGCCCGGTGCGCTGACCGTGCCGAACGCGCAGCACGCCGTCCGGCAGGGCCGGCTGCTCGCCCGGAACCTCGTGGCGACGCTGCGCGGCCGCCGCCCGCGGGACTACGTGCACCACAGCCTCGGCGTCGTCGCGACGCTGGGCCGGCACCAGGGGGTGTTCCAGTACCGCCGGCTGGTCCTCACCGGCCTGCCCGCGTGGGTCGCCCACCGCAGCTACCACGTGCTGGCCGTGCCGACCTGGGAGCGCAAGCTCCGGGTGCTGCTGGTCTGGCTCGGCACCGCCGTCGGGGGCCGGGACATCGCCTCGCTCGGTGCCGTCGTCGAGCCGCGGCGGGCGTTCGTGACCGGCGGCGCGCCGGACCCGGCGGCGGCCGGGGCCGGGGAGCGGACCGTGGGCATCAACTCCGGCGACGCCTCGCCGGTCCCGCAGGCTGCGAACCGTGCCACGATCGCCGCAGCGTGACGGGCGACGGGGAGGACACGGGGACCATGAGGAAGCGCGTGCCCGACGACAGGTCCCTCGGGACCGGCGCGGTGCCGGGGCCGGCCGTGGGCGCCCCCGCCGTCCCCGCCACGGACGCCCTCCCGGACGTGCTCGCCGAGCGCCGCCGGCTGCTCGCGATCGGCTACCGCATGCTCGGGACGCTCGCCGAGGCGGAGGACGCCGTCCAGGAGACCTACGTTCGCTGGTACCGGATGACCGACGAGGAGCGCGCGGCCGTGCGGAACCCGCAGGGCTGGCTCACCCGGGTGATGAGCCGCGTGTGCCTCGACGTGCTCGGGTCCGCGCGGGCGCGCCGGGAGCGGTACGTCGGCGAGTGGCTCCCGGAACCGGTCCCCTCGGACCTGTTCTCCGGCGCCGTCGGGCGGCCACGCCCGCCGGGCTCGGCGGACGGGGACCCCCTCGACCGGGTCTCCCTCGACGAGGAGGTGAGCACCGCGCTCCTCGTCGTGATGGAGGCGATGACGCCGGCGGAGCGCGTCGCGTTCGTGCTGCACGACGTGTTCGCCCTGCCGTTCGACGAGATCGCCGCGGCCGTCGGCCGCAGCCCGGCGGCCGTGCGGCAGCTGGCGACCTCCGCCCGGCGGCGGGTACGGGCCCACGGCGCCGAGCCCGGGCGCGGGACCCGCGAGCACGACGAGGTGATGGCGGCGTTCGCGGCGGCGGCCTCGGGCGGGGACCTTGCCGCCCTCACCGGGCTGCTCGACCCGTCGGTGACCCTGCGGTCGGACGGCGGCGGCGTGGTCACCGCGGCGCGGCGCCCGGTCCTCGGGGTGTCGAACGTGGCGCGGTTCCTGCTCGGCGTGCTGCAGAAGCGGCCGTCGGCGGTCCTGGCCGCCCGGCGGACCGGCGACGGCCTCGCGTTCGCCGTCGAGGACGCGGGCCGGGTGCAGGCGCTGGTCAACGCGCAGGTGCGGGACGGCCGGATCACCGACCTGTGGCTGCAGGTCAACCCGCAGAAGCTCACCTCCTGGTCCGGCTGACCTCACACCGGCCCGCGCTGCGTCGTCGTACCGGCGGGCCGGCAGGGCGCCGGCCGGGAGGGAGCACCATGAGGATGCTGATCGCCGGGGGCACCGGGCACGTGGGAAGCCTGCTCACCGCCCGGCTCCGGTCTCTCGGCCACGAGGTGGTGGTCGGGTCACGGGAGGACGGGTTCGACCCCGTGACCGGCACCGGGGTCGGGGACGCCGTGCGGGGTGCGGACGTCGTGGTCGACGTGCTGAACTCCCCCGAGATGGACGCCGCCGCGGCGACGGCGTTCTTCCGCGGGACCACCGAGCGCCTGCTCGCCGCGGAGCTGAGCACGGGCGTGCGGCACCACGTGCTGCTGTCCGTCGTCGGGGCCGACCGCGCGCTGGCGAACGGGTACTACGCGGGCAAGGTCGCGCAGGAGGACGCGGTGCGGGAGGGCGACGTCCCGTTCACGGTCGTGCGTGCGACGCAGTTCCACGACTTCGTCCCGTCGATCGCCGACTGGCTGACCGTCGACGGTGCCGTGCGCGCCCCGCGGATGCTGCTGCAGCCGGTCGCGGTCGAGGACGTCGTCGAGCTGCTCGCCGAGGTCGCCCAGGGCGCGCCGCTCCAGGACACCGTCGACCTCGCCGGGCCGGACCGCTACCGGCTCGACGACCTGCTGCGGACCACGCTCGCCGCGCGGGCGGACGGGCGCCAGGTCGTCACGGTCGACGGCACCGCGCTCGGCGCGGAGGCGCCCGACGCGCTGGTGCCGCTCGGCGCGCACCGCCGGGGCGGCCGGCCGTACCCCGTGGCCGGGGTGCCGGGCGTCGGCGGGGTGTGACCGTCCCGTGCCGAGCCGGACCCTCCAGCCGTCTCCGAGCGGACGACCGTGCCGGCGGGCCGTCGGGTGGGCCTGCGGAGGAGCCCGCCCGGCGGGGTCGGTGTCAGCCCTCGCCGAGGAGGACCCGCGCCACGTCCGCGTCGAGGCCGGCGCGGACCGCCGAATCCCGCGGCCCCGGGCCTCGGCGGCACGCCGAAGGCGTCGTTCGACTGGTACCGGGAGGTCATCGCGTCCACCGGCCGGTCGCTTCCCAGCTGACGCCCGCCTGCACGCTCGGCCCGCACGCCCTCGGCACCTGTCCGACGGGGCGTGCCGGCCGCCCGGGCCGTCGCCCCGGGTGTAGCGTCGCGAGCGTGCAGGTGACCGTGCGCGTCGTGGCCGCCGGCGGCGGTCCCCGGCCCGCGCCGGGCACCCCCGTCCGCGTCGAGCTGCGCGACGTCACCGAGCAGGACGCCGCGAGCGTGCTGGTGTCCGGCGCGGACGCCGAGGCGGTGGACGACGGCACGCGGACGATCGCGACGGTGGCGGTGGACGCCCCCGACGAGCTGCTCGCGAGCTGCGCCGACCTCGTCGTCTGGGCGCGCGTGGCGGTCAGCGGCGCCGAGCGCACCTCGCACACCGACCTGGTCTCGACGCAGTCGGTGCCGGTCCCCGGCGACCCCGCCGCCGAGGTGGAGCTGCCGGTCGTCGCCATCTAGCCGCGGCGTCAGCCCGGCGCGGCCAGCCAGCCGGCGACCGCCTCCGTGATCGGCAGGTCCGCGCCGTGCTCGGCGAACAGGAACTCGCCCGCCGGGTTCACCTCGAGGAACACGTGCTCGCCCTCGGGCGTGAGCCGCAGGTCGACCGCTCCGTAGACCAGCCCGAACCGCTTCATCAGCGCGCGCAGCCGGTCGGCGACGTCGTCGGGGAGGTCGGCGGCCGACGTGCGAGCGCGCGCGAGGTGCAGCCGGAAGTCGACGTCGGCCCCGGTCCCGGTGGTGTCGATCTCCATCGGGAACAGCCGCTCGCCGACGACCGTCACCCGGAGGTCAGCGCGGGCGGGGACGAGCTCCTGGAAGATCACCGGCGCGAGCCGCACCGCGTCGAGCTGCGCCAGGTCGGCCGGGTGCAGCCGCCGGGTCTCGCGCCACACCCGCTCGGTCGCCGCGAAGATCTTGTAGACCGTCGACCCGACGCCCACCCGGTCCACGAAGGCGCGGGCCTCCGCCGGGTCCGACGTCATGAGCGTCGCCGGCACCCGCAGCCCCAGCTCACGCGCGACCGCGAGCTGCGTCGGCTTGTGCGACGCGGCGGCGTCGAGCGGCGGGGGGTTCATCCACGGGCAGGCGAGGAGCTCGTGCAGGCCGCCCAGCGCCGCGTGCCACTCGCCGTACGCGAAGCCGCGGGCATCGTCGTCGAGGACCGCGCCGACGTCGACCAGCTGCGGCCGCCGCCACCACACCGCGGTGGCGTCCGTGAGGTCGGTGACGCCCGCGGCGTCGGCCACCCGCACGGCCGGCCGGCCCGGGTCGCCGTGGTCGAGGGTCAGCGTCAGGTCCCGGCCGAACCGGCCGTAGTCGAGCAGGTACGCCTCCCGCCCCCAGGACGCCAGCCGGTCGACGACCGCCGTCGCGTGCGCGTCGCCGGCGTGCGAGACGACGACGATCACCCCGCTCACCGTCCGGGGTCGGACAGCAGCACGACCTGCTCGACGAGCGCCGCCTGCTCGGCGGCGAGCGCGTCGACCGCCGCCTCGAGCGCCGCGAGCCGGGCGAGGAAGTCCCCGGCCCCGGGGTCCGCGGCCGCGCCGGCGTGCGGCGTGCCGAGCGCGAAGGGCACCCGGCCCGCGAACCGGACGGGGTCGACGCCCGGGCCGCCCGGTCCCGGGAGCGTGCCCTCCTGGAGGGTGAAGCCGCCCGTGCCCTCGCGGATCGTCTCGACCCGCTCCTTGAGCGTCTCGGGCGCGCGCTCCTTGACGGTTTCCGGCTGCAGCTCCTTGATCGTCTCGGGCAGCCGCTCCTTCAGGGTCTCGGGGGCGCGCTCCTTGATCGTCTCGGGCTGCAGCTCCTTGAGCGTCTCGGGCTGCAGCTCCTTGAGCGTCTCGGGCAGCCGCTCCTTGAGCGTCTCCACCGGCTGCTTGCCGGGGCAGAGCACGTTCGCCGCCGCGATGTCGCCGGCGCTGAGCGCGACCCGCTGGCCGATCTGCGCGGCGGGGTCCACGGGCGTGATCGTCTCCGCGCCGCCGACGCCGAACGCGTCGCGCGGGTAGTGCATGATCGAGCCGTAGTCGTAGGCGCCGACGTCGTCGCCGTCCGTGACGTGCTGGTTGAAGTTGTGCTCGAACCCCTGCTGGATGTTGGCCCAGTTGATCGTGACGAAGGCGTCGCGGTCGGCCCGGGACTGCTCGTGCCACAGACCGACGGCGTGCCCGATCTCGTGGATCGTCCGCCCGCGGTCGCACCCGCCCGCCAGGTTGATGAACTGCTGGCCCCCGCGCATGCCGACCGCCGACGAGCACCCGCTGCCCGGCCGGAACGTGATCCAGTTCGGGTGGGACGCCGCGTTCGCCGCGGTGCGCTGCACGAACCGGAAGCCGGTGTTCTGCTGCCAGTGCGCGATCGCCTCGGCGACCCGCGCCTGGTCCGGCAGCGCCGGGTCGATGTCGTACGGGACCAGGCACCCGGGCCAGCGGAACTGGTCGCCGGTGATGATGACACCGGACTCGAGCTCCCCGCGCAGCTCCGCCTTGAGCTGCTCGGACTCGCGCTCCACCTGGTCGACGGTGCCGAGCACGATGTCGCCCTCGAAGATCGCGTCGCCGTCGATGTCGACGTAGCGGACGACCTGGGCGCGGAAGCTGTTGCCGGAGATGAACGCGGTGCGCACGTCCTCGGAGGAGCGGAACTCGCCCTCCGGGCCTTCCTGGGTCTGCGACATGTCGGACCCTCCCCTGGGGTGTGCCGGCGGCGCCGGCCCCGGCGCCGGGTCCCACGCTCCGCGCGGTGCGCGCGCGTGCGCGTCACCCCGCGGGGATGAGCGGGCGCGCGGGCGGCTCCTCGACCCCCGCCCTCCGTGGTGTGGAGCGTTCTGCCGGACACACGCCGGCGTGTCGGGCAGAACGCTCCACTCGTCCGGTCGACGACCGGCGCCCGGGGCTCAGTACCCGCTGAACGCGTCCGTCCGCACCCGCCGCGCCCCGGCGCGGCGCAGCAGCGCCCGCGTGCCGTCGACCATCGCCGGTGGCCCGGACACGTACGCGTCCCGCTGCGCCAGGTCCGGCACCGACTCCGCCAGCGCCTCGACGGTCAGGCGCCGCTCCCCCAGGTGCACCGCGCCCGCGGGCAGGCCGTCGAGGTCCGGCGTCGGGGACAGGACCAGCACCCGCGCCCCGGCGGCCTGCGCCACGTCGGCGTAGGCCAGGTCGGCGTGATCGGCGACCCCGTGCACGAGCACGACGTCCCGCCGCTCCCCCGCCGCCGCCAGCGCCGCGAGCTGCGACGCGAACGGCGTGATGCCGATGCCGCCGGCGACGAGCAGCAGCGGCCGGTCGGCCGCGGACGGCAGCACGAAGTCCCCACCCAGCCCGGTCGCCCGGATGCGGGAACCGACCGGCAGCGCCGCGAGGGCCCGCTTGAACGTGCTCGCCTTCTCCGGGACGGTCAGCGCGACCGTGAGCTCGTCCGCCGACGGCGCCGACGAGACGCTGAACACTCGCCGGGTCCCCCGGCTGTCCGGCCGGGCGTGCGGGACGGTCAGCTCGACGTACTGCCCCGGCCGGAACCGCACGGGCCGGTCGGCGCGGAACGCGAGCTCGACGGTGCGCGGCGTGAGCCGGGTCGACCGGGTCAGCGTCAGGCGCACGGCGCCCCGCTGGCCCCAGGCGAACCCGATGAGGTTGCCGACCACGAGCGCCGCCTCGGGCGTGCTGTACAGCGGGCCGACGTGGTACGACACCGCCATCAGCACGCCGACGACGCCGGCCTCGACCAGCTGCTGCCAGCGGCGCGGCGGCAGCGTGAGCGGCTCGGTCAGCATCACGCCGCCGAGGAACAGGATCGGGTAGGACACCAGCGCCGTGGACACGGCGGCCCACGGCGTCGACCCCTCGACGACCAGCCGCACCGCGACCGCCAGCACGGCGACCGCCACGAACGTGCCGACCAGCGCGTACCGGCGCGTGCGCACCACGATCACGAGCGTCAGCAGCGCCACGGGCACCAGCAGCCAGCGGTCCGCCACCCACCACGTCGTCGCGTCCCAGCCGGTCAGGCCGACGAGCAGCGCGCCGGCCGCCGCCGGGTTGAGCAGGTGCCGGCCGCGCCATGCCAGGACGTACTTCGACAGGTTCGCCAGCATCGCGGCCAGCGCCAGCGTGCCGAGGTAGCGCGCCTCGAGGGTCGGCCAGAACAGGAAGAACAGGATCAGGCCGGTGATGACCGCCGACTCGGTGTGCGGCCTGGTGCGGAACGCGAGCGCGGCGGCCCAGGCGCTCGCCACCGACGCGGCCACGGCGACCGCGGCGCTGGCCACCATCGCCCTTGGGTCGAGGAAGATCACGTCGGTCGCGGCCAGCACCAGCGCCACCACGGCGAGGGCGGACAGCCCGAGCGTCAGCAGCCGGTACATCGTGACGCGGCCCAGCCGCTCGTCCACCCACGCGAACGCGCTCACGCGAACACCTTCCCGTCCAGGCCGAGGGACCAGCGCAGGCTCCCGTCGGCGCGCAGCACCACGTACCGGATGCCGAACCGGGACGCGACCAGGTCCGGCTCGGCGAAGAACAGCGCGGTCGCCGCGGCGTCCGCCGCCAGGGCGGAGCCGCCGACCGCCCAGGTGGCCAGCACGTCCGTCGTCGGCGCGCCGGTGCGGGCGTCGACGACGTGGTGCAGGCCCGGGCCCCAGGCGCGCCGGTTGGTGGCCGACCCGCACAGCGCGCCGTCGGTCAGCCGCAGCACGCCGAGCGCGCGGGTCGTGTCCCGGGGGTCCTCCAGCGCGACGGTCAGCGGTCCGCCCGCCGCCGCGCCCGCACCGAGCCCGACGACCCGCAGGTCGCCGCCCGCGTCGACCACGTGGGCGCCGACGCCGTGGTCCGCGAGCACGCCGGACACCAGGTCGACCAGGTACCCCTTGCCCGCGGCCCCGACGTCGAGCAGCGCCGGCTCGTCGAGCGTGAGCGTCCCGCCCGAGCGCCGGGCGGCGGTGCGCCAGTCCGGCGCGGGCGCCGTGAGCAGCGCCCCGCCGTCGTCCCGGCGCGGCCGGAGCGTGTACGCCGCGTCGTAGCCGAGCCCCTCGAGCGCGCGGCCGACCAGCGGGCTGACCGCCCCGTCCGTGCACCGCGCCGCCGCGTCGTACGCGTCGAGCAGCGGCCCGGCGTCGTCCGGCAGCCGGTACGAGCCCGCGCCGCCCCGGGCGACCTCGGCCACCCAGGAGTCGTCGCGGAACCGGGACCAGTCCCGGTCGAACCGGTCGATCCGCGCGCGCACCGCCTGCAGCACGGCGTCCGGCAGCGGCTCCGGGGTGTCGATCGCCCAGCGGGTGCCGATCGCGTCGAACGAGGTGGTGGCCTCAGGCCGCGGCATCGGCGCGGATCTGGTCGAGCGCCGCGTTGAACCCGTCGCCGGTGAGCGACGAGCCGGAGACCTTGTCGACCGCCAGCCCCGCGAGGTCCTCGCCGACGACCTCGTCCGCGACGCCGGAGGCGAACTCCTCCTGGAACCGCGCCGCGTTGCCGCCGCTCGCCTCGGGGGTGACGGTGACGTCGGAGACGACGTCGCCGGTGACGGTCAGCTCGACCGAGATCGACTCCTCGCCGCCGGGCGTCGAGTACGAGCCCTCGGCCGTGTAGGTGCCGTCGGCGAACTCGCCGGACGACGAGCCGGCGGTGCCGTCCGTGCCGGCGCCGGCGGTCCCGGTGTCGCCGGCATCGGTCTGCGACTCGGACTGCGTGCCGCCGGCCGCGGCGTCGTCCTCGGTGGCCGCGTCCGCGCTGCCGCAGGCGGCCAGCGCCACGAGGACGGACAGGCCGGACATCAGGCCGAGCGTGCGGCGTCGGGTGCTGTGCGCCATGGGTCGTCCTCCCCTGGTCCCGGGCTCCGGGACCCCTGGTTGAATGCGATCACATCGTGTGGCACACGACGCTAGGGACGCATCCTGGGAACGGCCTGGGAAACCGCCCGGTCCCCGCCCATCGTCCCGCGCACTCGGTCAGGGTGCTCTAGGAACTGGGCCCCAGGGCTCGGTACGGTCGACGCGTGCCGACGCTGACGATCGAGACCGGAGCACCCGCGCGGGTCACGGTCCGCGGGCCGGGCGGCACGTGGCACGCGCCCGAGGACGCCGTCCAGGACCTGACGGCGAGCGACCGGCCCGGCGTGCTCGGCATGGACCGCGACCCCTCCGACGGGTCCGTGATCGAGCCCGGGTACCCCGCGCACTTCCTCGCCGACGGCACCGCCGAGGTGCCCGTGCCCCGCGGCGCCTGCACGGTGGTGGTCGAGCGCGGCCCGGAGCACCGGCGGGTCGAACGGGTCGTCGACGTGGGTGCCGGACCGGCGCGGGTCGCGGCGGTGCCGGAGCGGTGGGCCGACCTGGCCGGCGCGGGCTGGTGGTCCGGCGACCTGCACGTGCACCGGCCGCTCGCCGACGCCGCCGCCCTGCTGCGCGCGGAGGACCTCCACCTGGGCGCGTTCGTCACGCGGTGGAACGACCAGCCGACGGCGGCGGACGAGCCGGCGGCGGGCGGCGGCACCGGCGCCCCCGCCGGCGGCGCCCCGCGGGCCGCGCTGACGGTGGACGGTGACCGGCACGCCGTCGCCCCGGTCACCGAGGACGAGCGCGGCGGCGGCGCGGTCCTGCTGCACGGCGCCGCGGTCCCCGACCTGCCCGGCACGGGCGCCGACGACTGGTGGTCCCCGCCGTCGCGCGCCCTGGTGGACGCCGCGCGCGCCGTCGGCGCGTTCGTCGAGGCCGAGAAGCTCACCTGGTGGGACGCGCCGGTGCTGATGGCGACCGGCGCCCCGGACGCGGTCGGTGTCCTGACCAACCACCTGGTCCCCGGGGGCGTGCTGGCGAACGAGGCGTGGGGCCGCCCCCGCGACCGCGCCGCGCACCCGGGACGGGCGGGCGCGTTCCGGTACCAGCTCGGACTCTGGTACCGGTTCCTCGGCCTCGGGCTGCGGCTGCCGGCGTCGGCCGGGTCGGCGTCCGGCGTGCTCCCGGCCCCGCCCGGCTGGAACCGGGTGCACGTCCAGGCGCCCGGGCCGCTGACGGTCGAAGGCTTCTACGCCGGGCTGCGGGCCGGCCGGTCGGTGGTGACCAACGGGCCGCTGCTGACCGTGACGGTCGGCGACGCCGGGCCCGGCGGCACGGTGCCGGCGGCGCGGCACCGGGTCCGGGCCGAGGCGCGGACCCCCGACGGCGCCGCGCGGGTGGAGGTGGTCGTCGACGGCCGGGTCGCGGCCCGGTCCGACGGGCCGGCCCTGGACGCGACGCTCGACCTCCGCGGCGCCGGCTGGGTGGCCGCCCGCGCGTGGCAGCCCGACCCGCGGACGATCCGGCTCGCGCACACGAGCCCGGTGCACGTCGACGGCCCCGGGCCGGATCCGGCGGAGCACCGGGCGTTCTTCGCCCGCTGGGTCGCCGACCTGGCCGTCATGGCGCGGGCGGAGCCGGGGCGGTTCCCGTCCGCGGCGCGCCGCGACGAGGTGCTCGACCTGTACGACCGCGCGGCGCGGTTCTACCGCTGAGCGCGGCGCCGACTCAGCCCACGCGGTGCAGCCAGCGCACGGGCGCACCGGCGCCCGCGTACCGGAACGGCTCCAGCTCGTCGTCCCACGCCTGACCCAGCGCGAGCGCGAGCTCCTCGCGGACGCCGCCGGCGTCGGCCTGCTCGAGGGCCGCGCGGATGCGGTCCTCGGGGACGACGACGTTGCCGTGCACGTCGGTCTGCGCGTGGAAGATGCCCAGCTCCGGGGTGTGGCTCCACCGGGCCCCGTCGCTGCCGTGGCTCGCGTCCTCGGTCACCTCGTAGCGCAGGTGGGTCCAGCCGCGCAGGGCCGACGCGAGGCGCGCGCCAGTGCCGGAGGTCCCCTGCCACGAGTGCTCGGCACGGAACATCCCCGGTGCGGCGGGCTGCTCCGTCCAGTCCATGGACAGGCGCAGGCCCAGCACGTTGCCCGCCGCCCACTCGAGGTGCGGGCAGAGCGCGCGCGGCGCGGAGTGCACGAAAAGAACACCGCGGGTGATCGCACCTGCCATGTCATCCCTCCCGGATCGGCTCGAGGTTCGCCTTCCCCAACGACCTCGTCCCTACCGGACACGTGACTCCACAGCCTGCACGCGCGGCGTGCTGGGGACAGCATGCCTGATGAGGGCCGCTGCGCACCAGCGCAGCGGCCCTCCTCACCTGCTCCGTGCCCGGATCGCCCCGGTTCCGCGGCGCGTCAGAGCGTCTCGCGGATCGCCCGCATCGCCTTCTTGCGCACGGACCGGTCCAGCCGGTCGATGTAGAGGTGGCCGTCCAGGTGGTCGACCTCGTGCTGAAGGCAGCGCGCCATGAGCTCGACGCCCTCGACGACGACCTCCTTGCCGTCCAGGTCCGTGCCCACGACCCGCGCGTACCAGGCGCGCCTGGTCGGGAACCACAGGTCCGGCACCGACAGGCAGCCCTCGTCGCCGTCCTGGTAGTCCTCGGACAGCTCGACGATCGTCGGGTTCAGCACGTAGCCGAGCTCGTCGTCGATGTTCCAGGAGAACGCGCGCAGGCCGACGCCGATCTGGTTCGCGGCCAGCCCCGCGCGGCCGTCGTGGTCGACCGTCTCGAGCAGGTCCTCGACCAGGCCCTTGACCCGGGCGTCGATCGTGGTCACCGGCTCGCACGGGGTGCGCAGCACCGGGTCGCCCACCACGCGGATCTCTCTCATCGCCATGCCCGCGATTCTTCCATGCCGCGACCGGCGACCGGGGACCCTGCGCACCGCCACCCGGTGCCCGCGCGCCCGCGCCGCGACCCGGCCGGTCAACGCGCCGCGGCGGCCCGCCACAGGTGCATCGCCGCGTACGACCGCCACGGCGCCCACGCCTCGGCCCGCGCCGCCAGCGCGCGGTGCGCGGCGGCCCGCGGCAGGTCCGGGTCGAGCGCCCCCGCCGCCCGGGCGCCGGCCACCAGCGCCACGTCGCCGGCCAGCCACGCGTCCGGGTCGCCGAGCACCCGCATCGCCACGTACGCCGCGGTCCACGGCCCGACCCCCGGCAGCGCCACCAGCCCGTCCCGCAGCCGCCGGGGGTCCGCGCCGACGTGCGCCGGCAGCGTCCCGTCGGCCAGCGCCGCGGCGGCCGCCAGCACGGCGCCCACCTGCCGGCCCGGCAGCCGCAGCGGCCGCGCCGGGTCGGGGTCGGCGCCGGCGACGGGCGGGGGCACGGCCGCGAGCACCTGCGCCGGCGTGGGGAACAGCCGCTCGAGCCCGGCGATCGACGACGCGACCGGCGACCCCGCGACCGCGGCCAGCCGACCCAGGTGGCCGCGCGCGGCCGCCACGGAGATCTGCTGCCCGACGATCGCCCGCACCACCAGCTCCGCCGGGTCGACCGTCCCGGGCACCCGCGTGCCCGGGGTCGCGGCGACCAGCGGGGCCAGCGCCGGGTCGGCCGACAGCGCGGCGTCGACCGCGGCCGGGTCGGCGTCCAGGTCCAGCAGCCGGCGGACCCGGGCGACCGCCGTGCCGACGTCCGCCAGCGACGCGAGCTCCAGCCGGAGCGCGAGCCGCCACGCCCCGGCCCGGTCGGCCGTGGCGACCATCTCCACCGCTCCCGGGCCGTGCGGCAGCGCCAGCGTGCGGGCGTAGCGCAGGGGGCCGGCGTCGGGCAGGTCGGCGACCTCGACCCCGGCGACCGCGCGGGCCGCGAGGAAGCCGAGCACGCCCCGGGCGTCGAACGGCTGCCGCACGGGCAGGGCGAGGTCGAGGCGGACCTGCGCGCCCGCGGGGGCGTCACCGGGGACCGCCGCGCCGGCCGCGGCGGGCGACCCGGCGCCGGTCGGCGAGCCGGCGCCGGGGACCCCGGCGTCGGGCACCCCCGCCCCGCGCGCCCGCGCCCGCAGCTCCGACGGCCTCACCGCGAACACCTCGCGCACCGTGTCGTTGAACTGCCGGACCGACCCGAACCCGGCCGCGAACGCCACGTCCGTCACCGGCAGCGCCGTGCCGACGAGCAGCGCCCGCGCCGTCTGCGCCCGCCGCGCCCGCGCGAGCGCCTGCGGCCCGGCGCCGAGCTCCGCGACCAGCATCCGGTGCACGTGCCGGGGCGTGTACCCGAGCTCCGCGGCCAGCGCGGCCACGCCGCCGCGGTCGAGGACGCCGTCCGCGATCAGCCGCATCGCCCGCCCGACCGCGTCGCGGCGGAGGTCCCACTCGGGCGTCCCGGGCGTCGCCTCCGGCAGGCAGCGCTTGCAGGCGCGGTAGCCGGCCTCGTGCGCGGCGGCGGACGTCCGGTAGAACGTCACGTGCTCGCGCCGCGGGGTCCGCGCCGGGCAGGACGGCCGGCAGTAGATGCCGGTGGACGACACCGCGGTGACGAACTGCCCGTCGAACCGGGTGTCCCGCGCGTCGATCGCCCGGTACCGCTCGTCGAAGCCGGGGTCGCCGGGCGCGTACCGGGCGTGCGCGACGGCGGTCACCGGGACGCGCCGCCCTCGGCCCGCTCCGCGCCGGTCGCCACGAGACCGTCCAGCTCCGCGTAGTCCATCGCCTCCGCGAGGACGCCGTACGTGCCCGAGGCGAGGAGCTCCGCGGCCGCGCGCCGGGCCACCGCGTAGGCGGCCTCCGCGACCGTCGACCCCAGGCTGACCCGCGCGACACCGAGCCGGCCCAGCTCCGGCACGGGCGGCAGCCCCCGGCGGACCATGACGTTGAGCGGCGCGGGGATCGCCGCGGCGAGCTCGGCGATCGTCGCGGCGTCGACGACCCCGGGCACGAACACGCCGTCCGCGCCGGCGTCGACGTACCGGCGCGCGCGGGCCACTGTCTCGGCCATGCGGTCCGCGGGGTCGCCGAGCCCACGGAGGAAGACGTCGGTGCGGGCGTTGACGAACAGGGCGACCCCGGCCCGGTCCGCCGCGGCCCGGGCGGCGGCCACCCGCGCCGCGAGCTCGGCCGCGGGCCGGTCGCCGTCCTCGAGGTTCACGCCGACCGCGCCCGCGTCGAGCAGGCCGTCGATGGTCGCCGCCACGCCGGCCGCGTCGTCGGCGAACCCGCCCTCGGCGTCCACGGTGACGGGGACGGCGACGGCCGCGGTGATCCGGCGCACGGCCGCCAGCAGGTCCGCGCGCCCGAGCCGGTCGCCGTCGGGTCGGCCGAGCGACCAGGCCACGCCGGCGCTGGTCGTGGCGACCGCGGGCGCCCCGGCGGCCTCGACGACCCGGGCGCTCGCGACGTCCCACGCGTTGCTCAGCGCGAGCGGCGCGGCCGGGTCGTGCAGCGCGTGCAGCCGGCGGGCGAGGGCGTCGAGGTCGGCGGCGGGCGTGGTGGGGGTGCTGGTCATGAGGCCAGTCCACTCCGCGGCGCGGCCCGAGTCCAGCGGCGATCGGACATGATCGTCGGTGCGTGCCGTGGGCGCCCCGCGGCGGGTGCGGCGGCAGGTGTGACGCGCGAGACGCGTCCCACGGGTGACGGCCCGCCCGTGTCGGCCTATCTTTGTACTGACCGGTCAGTACGAACGAGGAGAACGAGCGGCAGTGACGTTGGACCACACCCCGGCCCCCGCGGCCCAGCACCCGGGCGCGCGGAGCGTTCAGCCGGGCGGGACGGCGGCCGCGCCGCAGGTCCGCGCCGCGGCCGCCCCGCAGGTCCACGCGGCGGCCGCCCCGCAGCAGGACGCAGCCGACGCCGGCGCCGAGGCGACCGAGCCCGCCGCCCGGCCGGCCCCGGCGGTCGGCGCCCGCGCGCTCGCCCTGACGGGCTCCCGCGGCACCGTGTACGGCCCGGTCGACCTCGACCTGCCCGCCGGCGCGCTCACCGTCGTCCAGGGCCCCCAGGGCGCCGGGCGGTCGAGCCTGCTGCTGACGATCGCGGGCCGGATGGTCCCGGACCGCGGCTCCGCGCTCACCGTCCTCGGCGAGGAGCTCCCCCGCCGCCGGTCCGCCGTGCAGCGCCGGGTGGCCGTCGCCGGGTTCGCCGGGGTGGACGAGCTCGACGACTCCGTCACGGTCGGCGACGTCGTCCGCGAGCGGATCGCCTGGCTGTCGCCCTGGTACCGGTGGACCGGCCGGGTGACCCAGGAGCGGTTCGCCGCGTTGGCCGCGCCGGTGTTCGGCGACCGCCCGCTCCCCCGCGTGTCCACGGTCGTCTGGGACCTCGACGAGGTCGACGCCATGCTGCTGCGCGTCACGCTCGCGCTCGCCCAGCGCCCCGACCTGCTCGTCGTCGACGACGTGGACCAGGTGCACGACTCCGGCCGCCGGCAGACGGTCTGGACCCGGCTCGAGGCGCTCGCCGCCGCCGGCACCACCGTGGTCGCGTCCGTCGCCTCGCTGGACGAGGTCGCCCGGATGCGCTGGTGGGCGCACCCCGAGGTCGTGAACCTCGCCACCGGCCCGCACGCCGTGCCCGCCGCCTGACCCCGCTGCTCCCCCGAGGACCCCCCGATGCTCTCCTCCCTGTCGACCGGCACCGAGCTGCGCCGGTTCCGCCGCGGCCTGCTGCCGAAGCTCGCCGTCGTCGCGATGCTGGCCATCCCGCTGCTCTACGGCGCGCTGTACCTGTGGGCGTACTGGGACCCGACCGGCCACCTCGACCGGCTGCCCGTCGCCCTGGTGAACGCCGACGAGGGCGCCACCCGCGACGGCGAGCCGCTGCACGCCGGCGACGACGTGGTGGACGAGCTGCTCGACGCCCACGCCCTGGACTGGCGCCCGGTCGACGCGGACGAGGCCGCCGCCGGCGTCACCGACGGCACCTACTACTTCGCCGTCACGCTGCCCGCCGACTTCTCCGCCGACATCGCCTCGCTCGGCGGGGACACCCCGACCCCGGCCGAGATCGACGTGACCTACAACGACGCGAACTCGTACCTCGCGTCCACGCTCGGCCGCAGCGCGATGACGCAGGTGCGTGCGGCCGTCTCCGGGACGATCGGCGAGCAGGCCGCGGACCGGGTGCTCGTCGGGCTGGGTTCGGCCCGCGACGGGTTCGCGCAGGCGTCGGACGGCGCGTTGACGCTGACGGCGGCGAGCGGCGACCTGTCGTCCGGCGCGCACCAGGTCGCCGACGGCGCGGCCTCGGCCGCGGACGGCGCGGCGCGGCTGGCGTCCGGGTCGGCGGACCTGGTGGACGGCGCGGACCGCCTCGACGCCGGCGCGGCGACCCTGGCCACCGGCGCGGGCACGCTGTCGTCCGGCGCGGGGTCGGCTGCCTCGGGCGCCGCGACCCTCGCCACGGGGGCGCAGGCCCTGTCCGCCGGCGCGACGGACGCCGCGGCGAACGCGCAGCGGCTGGCCGCAGGCGCGCAGGACCTCGGCGACGGGGTCGACGCCGCGGCGGCCACGCTCGGCGGGCTGAGCGGCGCGGGCGACGACCTCACCGCGATCGGCGGCGCCCTCGCGACCCTCGCGCAGGAGCAGGCCCTCGCGGGCGACGCCGACGCCGCGCAGCGCATCCAGGCGCAGCTCGCGGCGATGCAGCAGGCGGTCTCCGACCTCGGCCTGCCAGCGACGCCGGAGGCCCGGCAGGCCGCGGCCGACGACCTGGCCGCCCTGGTCGCGGGGGCGCACGACCTGCGGGACGGCTCGGCCGCGCTGTCGACCGGCCTCGGCACGCTGGCGTCGTCGTCGGGCTCGCTCGCCGCGGGCGCCGCGACCCTGGCCGCCGGCACCGCGGACGTCGCCTCCGGCGCCTCGGACCTCGCGACAGGCGCGGGCACCCTCGCCGCGGGCGCGGGCGACCTCGACGCGGGCGCGCACACCCTGGCGTCCGGCGCCGCGGACCTCGCGTCCGGCACCGGCACCCTCGCGACGGGCGCGACCCAGGTCGCCGACGGCACTGACCAGCTCGGCGACGGCAGCCAGGAGCTCGCCGACTCGCTCGCCGACGGCGCCGCGCAGATCCCCGACGACTCCGACGCCACCCGCGCCGACCGCGCCGCCGCGCTGAGCACGCCGGTCGGGCTGTCGAGCACGGACGTGGCCGCCGCCGACGGGTACGGCGAGGGGTTCGCGCCGTTCTTCGTGCCGCTGGCGCTGTTCGTCGGCGGCCTGATCACCTGGCTGCTGCTCCGGCCGCTGCCGCCGCGCG
Source organism: Cellulomonas pakistanensis (assembly GCF_016862755.1). Classification (GTDB taxonomy): domain Bacteria; phylum Actinomycetota; class Actinomycetes; order Actinomycetales; family Cellulomonadaceae; genus Cellulomonas; species Cellulomonas pakistanensis. Next base: position 39,697 of record NZ_BONO01000016.1, read on the forward strand.
GGCTCGCGACGCCGGCACCGGGCTGGCGGATCGCGCTGGCCGGCCTGCTGCCGGCGCTGGCCATCGGCGTCGGACAGGTCGCGATCCTGCTGACGGTGGTGCACGTCGGTCTCGGGCTCGGGTGGTCGACCGCGCTGGGCACCGCCGCGTTCACCGTGCTCGTGGCGTGGGCGTTCCTCGCGGTGCAGCAGATGCTCATCGCCGTGCTCGGCGCGGCGGCCGGCAAGGTCGCGATCATCGCGCTGCTGATGCTGCAGCTCACGGCGGCGAGCGGCACCTACCCGGTCGAGACGACGCCCGCGTTCTTCCGCGCGCTGCACCCGGCGCTGCCGATGACCTACGCCGTCACCGGGCTGCGCGAGCTGACCACCGGCGGCACCGACGGCCGGCTGTGGACCGCGGTCGCGGCGCTGGCGGCCTTCCTGCTCGGGTCGCTCGCGATCACCTCGTGGCGCGCCGCCCGGCAGCGCACGTGGACGCTGTCGCGACTGCACCCCGCCCTGTCGATCTGAGAGGCTGGGTCCCATGCCAGCCGCCGCCGTCCCCGCGTCCTCGTCCGCCGGGGTGGTCGACTCCCCCGCCACCGGCCGGCGCGACACCCGCCGGGCGATCATCGAGGCGACCGTCGCGCTGATCGCCGACCGCGGGTTCTCCGCGACGTCGGTCGACGACATCGCCGACCGGGCCGGCGTGGCCAAGGGCAGCGTCTACTACAACTTCGGGTCCAAGGGCGCGCTGTTCGAGACCGTGCTCACCGAGGGTCAGCGCGCGCTGACCACCGCGCTGCGCGGCGCCGCCGAGGGGCGCGAGGGCCGCGAGGCGGTCGGGGCGCTCGTCCACGAGCTGCTCGCCCAGATCCAGGGCCACCCCGACTTCGCCAAGGTGCTCGTCGCCGAGGTGTTCCGCACCGGGCGCGACTGGCAGGAGTCCATCCGGCAGGTGCGCGACGAGTCGTTCGCGGTGTTCGCCGAGGTCGTCGAGACGTCCTGGCCGCACCGCGACCCCTCGCTCACGGCCGCCGCGATGTTCGGGGCCACGCTGGTCGCCGGGCTGGAGTGGCTGGCGTTCCAGCCGGACCGCCCCGTGGACGAGGTGCGGCGCGCGGTGCTGTCCACGGTCCTCGACCCGCTCTGACCCGGCGCGCCCGCCTTCCGACGGACGAGTGGAGGATCCGGCCCGACACGCACCGGCGTGTCGGGCCGGATCGTTCACTCGAGGACCGGCGGCGGAGGGACCGGGCGGCCCCGGGACGCGGAACGGGCCCCCGAGCGTGTGCTCGGGGGCCCGTTCGCGATGCTGCGGGTGTGCGCCTCAGACGCGGGCGACCTGCTGCGGCACGCCGCCGAGCAGCTCCATGACCTCGGACTCGAGGAACCGGCGGTGGCCGCCGAGGGTGCGGACGGCGGAGAGCTTGCCGGCCTGGGCCCAGCGGGTGACGGTCTTCGGGTCCACCCGGAACATGACCGCGACCTCGCCCGGCGTGAGCAGCGAGGAGGAGGCCTGCGTCGGGAGCTGGGCCTGGAGGGGGTACGTCATGATGACTCCTAGTCGGTTCGGTAGCCCGGCTGTCCCCTTGGGACCCGTGGCTTTGCGTCCCCGCCTTGCAGCGGGTTTGCCGTTGTCGCTCAACGGGAAGAACTATACAGAAATCGGACAGATCGGCAAGTACCACCCGAGAGCGGACAGAACCGCAGGTCAGCGGTGTGCGCGCTCACATGGTGGACGCGTCAGGGGTCGGCGGTGGATACCAAGACGCACCGGCTCGCGCGACCTGGGTCAGCCCTCAGGAGGCCCGGTTCACCCGCCCGGGCCACCGGGCCGCGCCGGGATCACCCGATCGCGTCGCCGGGCACCGCGCCGCCCGCCGGCTCCCCTGGCGCCGCGCCCGCAGGATCCCCTGGCACCGCTCCGCCCGCCGGGTCGAACCGGTAGCCCATGCCGGGCTCGGTCAGCAGGAAGCGGGGCGCGGCGGGGTCGGGCTCGAGCTTCTTGCGCAGCTGCGACAGGTACAGCCGCAGGTACCCGGTGTCGGTGACGTGCTCCGAGCCCCAGATGTCCTGCAGCAGCGTCTGCCGCGTCACCAGCCGCCCGGCGTTGCGGACGAGGACCTCGAGGATCCGCCACTCGGTCGGGGTGAGCCGGACCGGCTCGGGCGGGCCGCCGTCCGCGCCCTCGCGCGTCACGGTCGTCGCCGTCAGGTCGACCGTGAGGTCCGCGATCCGGACCAACGGCTCCGCGTCCGGCCCGCCCGTCCCCCGCCGGGTCAGCGCCCGGATGCGAGCGAGCAGCTCGTCGACGCCGAACGGCTTGGTCACGTAGTCGTCGGCGCCCGCGTCGAGCGCCTCGACCTTGTCCGCGGAACCCGTACGGCCGGACAGGACGAGGATCGGGGCGCTCGTCCAGCCGCGCAGGCCCTGGATCACCTCGACGCCGTCCAGCCGCGGCATGCCGAGGTCGATCAGGTACAGGTCGGGCTTGTGCTCGATCGCCTGGTTGAGCGCGGCGGCGCCGTCGGTGGCGACGAGGACCTCGTACCCGCGGGCGCGCAGGGTGATCCGCAGCGCGCGCAGGATCTGGGGGTCGTCGTCGGCGACGAGGATCTTCACGGCGTCGGCTCCTGGTCCGCTCCGGGCGCGGCGCCGGTCTGGCGCAGCGCGATCACCATGGTCAGGCCGCCGCCGGGGGTGTCCTCGGGGTCGAGCGTGCCGCCCATCCCCTCGGCGAACCCCCGGGACAGCGCGAGCCCCAGACCCAGACCGGTGGCGTTGTCCGTGTCGCCGAGCCGCTGGAACGGCACGAACAGGTCCGCGCGCCGCTCCGCCGGCACGCCGGGCCCGTGGTCGACGACCCGCACCTCGACCCGGTCGGCGAACGCGCTGGTGCGGACCCGGACGGCCACCCCCGGCGGGCTGGCGTGCACGGCGTTGGCCAGCACGTTGACCAGCACACGGCGCAGCAGCGCGGGGTCGGCCAGCACGGGCGGGAGGTCGGGGTCGAGCTCGAGCCGCACGTCCTCCGGCCCGAGGCGCAGCTCGTCCAGCGCGGGAAGGATCACGTCGTCCACGTCGGTCGGCCGCACCGCGACGCCCAGCACCCCGGCCTGGAGGCGGCTGACGTCGAGCAGGTCCGTGACCAGGGCGGTGAGGGTCGCGAGGGACTCCTCGGCGGTGGCCAGCAGCTCGTCCCGGTCGGCGGGCGACCAGTCGACGTCCCGCGCGCGGAGGCTGCCGACCGCGGTGGTCGCGGCCGTGAGCGGGCGCCGCAGGTCGTGGCTGACCGCGGACAGCAGCGCGCTGCGCACCTGGTCGGTCTCGCGCAGCGGTCCGATGGCGTCGGCGGTCCGGCTGAGGCGCAGGTGCTCGAGCGCGGCGGCGACCTGGGCCACCACGACGCCGAGCAGGCGGTTGCCGGCGCCGTCGACGTCGGGGACGGTGGCGCCGCGGTCCGGCGCACGGCCCGACGCCGGCGCGGGGTCCGGCGCACGGCCGTCGCGGGCGGACGCGGTGCCGGCGTGGGCGGACGCGGTGCCGGCGCGGGCGGACGCGGTGCCGGTGCGGGCGGGCCCGGTGCCGGCGTGGGCGGACGTGGTGCCGGTGCGGGCGACGGCGCCGCGGTCGAGGTCCAGCACCGTGCGCTCGTCGACGGCGACGTGCGGCGACCCGGCGCGCACGACGCCGGACTCGGCGAGCACCTCCTCGCCGCTGCGCAGCCGGACGCCGGCGAGCCCGAACGCCTCGCGGGTCCGCTCGATGAGCGCCCCGAGCGCGTCCTGCCCGCGCAGCACGCCGCCGGCGACGGTGGACAGGAGGTCCGACTCGGCGCGCGCCCGCTGGGCGGCCCGGGTCCGGCGGGCGGCGACGTCGACGACGGCGCTGACCAGGGCGCCGTTGACCACGTAGAGGGCGAGCGCCAGGGCGTGGACCGGCTCGCTCACCGTGACCGTGCCGGTCGGCGCGACGAACAGGTAGTTCAGCGTCAACCCGGACAGCAGCGCGGTGAGCAGCGCGGGCCACAGGCCGCCGACCAGGGCGATCACCACGACGAGCAGCTGGTAGGCGAGCACGTCGCTCGCCAGCGCGTCCTCGGTGCGAGCCGCGACCAGCCACCAGGTCAGCAGCGGCCCGAGCACGACCGACAGGGCGAACCCCAGCATCCGGCGCCGGAGGGTGAGCGCGCCGGTCGCGCGGGGCAGCGGCAGGCGCGCACCGGCGGCGGCCGCGTGGTTGACGAGGTGCACGTCGATCGGGCCGGCCAGCCGGATGACGGTCGCACCGATGCCCGGCCCGGTGAGCGCGGCCGTCAGCCGTCCGCGGCGGCTCAGCCCGATCACGAGCTGCGTCGCGTCCCGCCCGCGCGCGAACTCGACCAGTGCGGTCGGTACGTCCTCGCCGACGACCTGGTGGTAGGTGCCGCCGAGCTGCTCGGCCAGCGCCGCCTGGGCCGCGAGCGCCCCCGGGTCGGAGTCGCGCAGGCCGGTCCGGGCGCTCACGTGCACCGCGAGCAGCTCGCCGCCGGCGGATCGCGCGGCGATGCGCGCGCCGCGGCGGAGCAGCGTCTCCCCCTCCGGGCCGCCGGGCAGCGCGACCACGACCCGCTCCCGCGCCTCCCACGGTGCGTCGATCGCGTGCTCGGCGCGGTACGAGCGCAGCGCGGCGTCGACCTCGTCGGCGAGCCAGCGCAGCGCCAGCTCCCGCAGGGCCGTGAGGTTGCCGAGGCGGAAGTAGTTCGACAGCGCGGCGTCGACGCGCTCGGCCGGGTAGACGTCACCGCCCGCGAGCCGGTCCCGCAGCGCCTGCGGGGCGAGGTCGACGAGCTCGATCTGGTCCGCCGCCCGCAGCACCGCGTCGGGCACCGTCTCGCGCTGCGGGATGCCGGTGACCGTCCGGACGACGTCGGTCAGCGACGCGATGTGCTGGATGTTGACGGTGGTGACGACGTCGATGCCGGCGTCGAGCAGGTCCGCGACGTCCTGCCAGCGGTGCTCGTGGCGCGAGCCGGGCGCGTTGGTGTGGGCGTACTCGTCGACGAGGGCGACGCCGGGACGCCGCGCGAGGACCGCGGCCAGGTCCATCTCGGACAGCGCGACGCCGCCGTGCTCGACCCGGGCGCGCGGGACCACCTCGAGGTCGTCGACGAGCGCGGCGGTGGCGGCGCGGCCGTGCGTCTCGACGACGGCGACGACGACGTCCCGGCCGTCGCGCCGCAGGTCGCGGCCCGCCTCGAGCATCGTGTAGGTCTTGCCGACGCCGGGCGCGGCGCCGAGCAGGACGCGCAGCCGTCCCCGGCTCATGCGGTCACCCCTCCGGGTCGGTCGAGGGCGGGCTCCGGGCCGCCGCGCGACGGCCGCGGGCGGTACCCGGAGTGCGCCACGTCCCGCTCGGGATCGTAGCGCCGGCGCGGGCGGTGACCTGCGTCCGGGTGGGGTGCGCACCGAGCGCGGCCGGGGGTGAACCGGGCGCGGCCGGGGTCTGGGCAGCGGGCCGCCGCCGCGGGAGGATGTCGGCCATGTCGCCGCACCCCGACGCCGCGCCCCCGGCCGAGCACGAGCCCGCACCGCCGCCGCCCGCCGGCCCGCTGCCGCCCGCCGACGAGCTGCCGGTGCACGAGGAGCGCCACCGGGACGGGAGCCTGCGCGCCCGCGGCCCGCTGCTCGGCGACGACCCGCACGGGTACTGGGAGTGGTACCGGCTGGACGGCTCGATCATGCGGTCGGGCTCCTTCGACCGGGGGGTGCAGGTCGGCGCGTGGACGACGTACGACCGCGCCGGGCGGCCGTACAAGGTGACGCAGATGGACCGACCTGCGGCGTCGTGAGGCGGAGCACCGCGGCGCGCTGCGGGGTCGCGAACCGCGGCGCGCCCCCTCACGCGACCGGCCAGGCCGCGTCGTCGTCCTCCGCCGCGTCGAGGGCGCGCCGCAGCCGCGCCCGGTGGGCGACCACCCCGACCCCCGCGACGACCAGCACCAGGGCCGCGCCGCTGAGCAGGGCGCCGTCCGCACCCGTGACGGCGAGCGGCTGCTCGGGCTCCGGCGCGGGCGCCTGCGGCTCGGGCGCCGCGACGGTCAGCGTCTCGGCCGGGTCGCCGCACGTGCCGGCGGACAGCGGCGTCCCGTCCGCGGCCGTCGTCCGCTCCACGAACCCGTAGGTCCCGGGCGCGGTCGTCGGGTACCGGCCCGTGACGTACTCGCCCGCGCCCCGCCCGAGCGGGATCGGCTCGGAGGTCCAGACCGGGTCCGCGCAGACGAGCTCCTCGCCCTCCGGCGTGTGGAACAGGTCGACGACCGTCGTGGCGCCCGCGGGGACGGTCCCGCTGACGACGACCACGTCCCACAGGTCGTCGCCGACCACCGGCTCGCCCTCCCCGACCGCAGCCGCCCCGCCGTCCACGCCGGCGCCCGCCCGGGCCTCGGTCCGCACCGCGAGGTCCGGCGTGACGAGCGTCGTCTCGTACGGCAGACCGCAGGTGCCGGTGTGCCGGACGGTGCCGTCCTCGGCGAGGAGCGTCTCGACCCAGGACACGGCCCCGGCCCGGTCGGGGGCGGGCGCCGGCCCGGAGTCGTACAGCCCGGCCCCGGCGACCGGCACCGCGTCCGACGTCCACAGCAGCGCGTCCTCGTCGCACACGGGGTCGGCGTCCGGGTCCTGCGGGCCGTACGCCCGGAACACCAGGTGGTCGCCCGGGTCGGTGGCGCCGGTGACCAGCGCGACGTCGTGCATGCTGCCGCCCGTGGTGGTCGTCGCCCGGGCGCGCGTCACGACCGACGGCGGGACGACGACCTCGGGCGGGCCCGGTACGTAGAAGGCCTCGCGCGGGTCGTCGAACGGGCTGACGAACGCGTCCACCCGGTCGTCCCCCGCGAACGCGTAGACGAACACGAAGTAGTCGCCGCCCGGGTGGGTCGCCCGGGCCGGGGCGACGACGGGGTGCGCGTCGTCGTACCCGACGTCGAACGAGCCGTTGACCGCGGCGACCGTGTCGGTCCAGTGCACCGGCGTGCCCTCGGGGACCTCGGCGGTCGTCGGCAGCGCGGCCAGCGGCCCGTAGACGGTGACGGTCGCCTCGCCGAGGTCGGCCGCCCAGTCGCCGAGCCCGCCGAACCCGCCGTGGTCGTCGGGGTACCCGGTGACGGTGATCCGGTCGAAGGCGCGCCCGCCGGGGACCACGTTGAACTCGCGGGTCTGCGACTCGTGCGCCAGGTCGAACCGGTTCACCGCCGTCTCGACCTGCTCGAACCACGGCGCCGCGAAGTCCTCGCGCACGTACTCGGCGAACGGACCGGCGTCCGCCCGGCGGATCGTCACGACGGCGGTGTAGAACCCGTTGCCGGTGGCGCGCACGGCGCCCGTGGTCGCGGTGGTCCCGGGGCCGCGCGCTACCACGCGCTCGACCCCCGCGACCGGTGCTCCCGCAGGCGCCGCCGCCGCCTGGGGCTGCGGGCTGTCGTACGGCCCGTACCAGGTGACGTCCGCCGGCAGCGCCACCGGGACGCCGTCGAGCTCGACCCACGTGTCGCCGGGCGCCGCGGTGAACGTCACGACGTCGACGAGCGGGTCGCCGTCGGCCACCACGGTGTCGCGCACGCTGGTCGTCGCGCGCGGGCGGAAGTCCTTCACCACCTCGAACGGCTCGCCGGGGACGGTGATCTCCGCGATGTCGTGCGCGGGCCGGTTGCCGTAGGTGAGCTGGTCCTGCCGGTTCGACGGCAGCTCGACGACGGTCACGGTGGTGCGCGGCGCGTCCGGGAACACGATCGAGTACCCCACGGTGCCGTTGCCCGTGGCGGTCCAGGCGAGCGCGACCGGCGAGCCCGCGGTCGTCCCGGTGTACGTGCGGGTCCCCGAGGCGTCGAGGACCGCGGGCCCGGTCAGCGTCACGGTGAACGACGCGCCGACGACCGGCCTCCCGGCCGCCGACCGGAGCTCGATCCCGCGGATCTCCCCCGTCCGGCCGCCCGACCCGGACACGGTCCCGGCGGCACCCGCCCACGGGCCCGCCTCGGCGGCCGCCTCCGCCATGATCTGCGCCGCGCGGTCCTTCACGGCCTGCGGCGTGGCGTCGGCCAGCAGCACCTTGACCGCGGCGACGTCGCCGCCCGCGACGAACCCCGGCCGCTCGTGCCGCTGGTGGATCTCGTACCCGAGGGCGGCCTGCGTGAGGTCGTCGGTCGCCCACCGGTGCCGGGCGAGCGCGGCGCCGAGCTGCGGGTCGTCGACGTGCGCGAGACCCTGCGGCGCGTCCGCGGCGCCGGACGCGGCGACCCGCGCCTGGACGCAGTACCCGTGCTCGTCCGACCCGGCGGTCCCCTCCAACGGGCCGAGCTGGACGGGTCCGTACCCGGCGGGTGTGATGCTGATGCCGGCCGCGGGCGCCGCCGCGACCGCCCGGGCCGGGTCCGGGAGGAGCAGCAGGGCGGTCGCCGACGCCGCGGCGAGGAGCGCCGCCAGCAGCGCCGAGGTGGCGCGGCGGGCATGCCAAGATGGCCGTGCGTGCATGTCAGGTCTCCTGAGGATCTGTCGAGCGGGCACGAGGGGTCCGGTGTGCCAGCACCGGGCCTCTCCCCGGGACGGACGGGCGAGCGCGGCTGAGTGCCCGACCCTAGCCAGGCCCTTGAGGCCGCTGACCAGCCCCGCTCGGCCGCCTGTGGACGCCCGCCCGCGCGCCGGCCCCGCCACGCCGCGCGTCCACCGCGCGTCCGCCGCGCGTCCGCCGCCTGGGTGCTGCCACCCAGGCCCGACCCGCGCCGCTCGCGATGCGCTCACGCGCCCCCGGCCGCGACCGATCGTCTCGGTATCCGCGCACGCCGACCCACGACAGGGACGCCCCCATGCACACCACCGACCTCAGCCCGACCGACGCCGCGAGCGAGGTCGTCGACCTGCTGAGCCCGCGCGAGCTCGTCGTGCTCGCGGAGCTCACGAGCGACGACTCGCTCGAGGACATCGCGCGCCGCCAGTTCGTCTCCCGCAACACCGTGAAGTCCCAGGTCCGGTCGATCTACCGCAAGATCGGCGCGTCGACCCGGGACGAGGCGGTCGCCTGGGCGCGGTCCGCCGGCCTCTGCTGAGCACACCCGGCGCCCACCGCCGGCGCGCCCCCGCACGCCTCGGCGCACTCGCGACCACGTCGGGCACGGCGCCCGGCGGGGTGGAGGTGGTGGCGCGTGACCGTGTTCTGGCCGGCCCTGGTCGTCGGCGTCCTCGCGGTTCTCGGCGGCGTCGCGCTGCTCCGGCACCGTGAGGAGGTCGCGCGGTTCGACGCCGACCTCCAGCGGCAGACCTTCGGCGACGGCGCGGCCGCCGAGCAGCCCGGACCGCCGGCCACGGCCCGACCGTGGCTCGCCCACCCGGGCCGCGCCTCGGGGTCAGCCCTCCGCGAGCACCCAGCCCGGCTCGACCGAGCCCGCCGGCAGCGCGACCTCGCCCCACTCGCCGACCGCCACGGTCAGGTCCGCGTCCGGCGCCGTGGCGTCCGGCAGCGCGACCACCGACGTGGCCGGCACGTAGTCCATCGTGCACGGGCCGTCCCCGGGCTCGGCGAACGTCACGCGCACGACGCCGTCGCCGTCCGCCGAGGCCTCCGGGTCGGCGACCTGCGGGCAGGTGCTGGACCCCCAGGTGACGACGTAGAGCAGGGTGTCGTCCGACGTCCGCGCGGCGCCGGCGGCGGCGTCCACCGGCGGCGCGTCCAGCCCGTCGGGCAGCCCGACCACCGACGACCCGGCGACGAGCTCGAGCGTCCCGGTCGGCGCCGGCGTGGGCGTGGCGGGCTCGGTCGTGGGGTCCCCGCTCGTGCCGGGGTCCGCCGAGGCGCACGCGGCGAGCAGCGCGACGGCCCCGAGGGCGGCGGCGCCGCGCAGCGCGCGACGGGAGGTCGGGGCGGGCGCCACGGACGAGGCGGGCACCGCGGCTGCGCCGGCCGCGGCGGGGTCGTGGGTCGTCGGTCGAGTGGGCATGGGGTGCTCCGATGTCCGGCTGCTGGTGACGTGCGGCCCCGCGCTGCGGCTGTCGCCCGCGACCGCACCTCGAGGTTAGCGCCGCCGCTCCGCAGGAGGCCGGGACCACGTGCGGGACCGCCTGCGGCGCCGCGGATCCGCAGCCGTCCGCCGTCTCCGTCGATCCGCCGCTTTCGCGTAGGTGCTCACGCGATTCGAGGGGATCTGGGGGGCGAGTACTCATGAATCAGCACGCGAATCGCGCACGAGCGGGCCCGCAACCCGCCCGCCCCGGTCCGCGCGCGGCACGTACCGACGCACCCGGAGCACACGGATGACCCGATCAGACGAACCCGGCGATCCCCCGCCCGCGTCCGACGGGTGGAGCACGTGGCCGGACGACGCGGGCTGCGGTCCGCCGGTCGAGGAGCCCGACCCCGTCGCCGCCCCGGCGGCGCACCCGGAGCCCGCCTCCGTCCCCGACCCCGCGGCCGTGCAGGCCGCGCTCGACACCCTCGCGCGCTGGATCCGGGCCGGGCGGACGATCATCTGCCCGGGCGAGCCCGGCGGCGATCCCCCCGCGAGCGCAGACCGCGGTGACCCGAGCGGGCCCGGATCGCCGGACGTCGCGGGCACCGCGCCCGACCCCGAGCCCGCCGCGCCCGCGCCCGAGACCGCCGCCGACCTCGACCTCGTCCCACGCGCCGAGCCCGCCGCCGTCCGGATCTGGGCGCGCGAGCACGGCTTCCGCGTCGCCGAGCGCGGGCGCCTCCCGGTCGCGGTGGTGCACGCCTACGTCGCCTCGCACCGCGCGGGCTGACCACGACCCCGTCCCGAGGAGCCCCGTGCCCCCCACCGCCGCCCTCGCCCTCGCCGCCGCCGTCCTCGGCCTGGCGATCGGCTCGTTCCTCAACGTCGTCATCTGGCGGGTCCCGCGCGGCGGGTCCGTCACCGGCCCGCCGTCGGAGTGCCCGGCGTGCGGCGCGCGCATCCGGCCGCGGGACAACGTCCCGGTCGTGTCCTGGCTCCTGCTCCGAGCACGGTGCCGGGACTGCGCAGCCCCGATCAGCGCCCGGTACCCGCTGGTCGAGGCGGGCACAGCCGCGCTGTTCGCCGCCGCTGCCGCGTTGGTCGGCCCGTCGTGGGCGCTGCCGGCCGTGCTGTACCTCGCGGCCGTGGCGGTCGCCCTGGCGCTCATCGACGTGGACGTGCACCGACTGCCCGACGTCATCGTGCTGCCCTCGTACCCCGTGCTCGCGGTGCTGCTCGCCCTCGCGGCGTGGAACCCCGGCGGCACGTCCGACTGGGGCGCGCTGCTGCGGGCCGGGGTCGCCGGCGTGGCGCTGCTGACGTTCTACCTCGCCGCGGCCCTGGCGTACCCGGCGGGCATGGGCCTCGGCGACGTGAAGCTGGCGGGAGTGCTCGGCCTGGTGCTCGGCTGGTTCGGCTGGGACGCGCTCGTGGTGGGCGGGTTCGCGGCGTTCCTGCTGGGCGGCGTGTACGCGGCGGTGCTGGTCGTCCTGGGGCGCGCGGGTCGCGGGTCGGGCATCCCGTTCGGCCCGTGGATGCTCGCCGGCGCGTTCGTCGGGATCGCCGTCGGTGACCCGGTCGGTGCCTGGTACGTCGGTCTGCTCGGCTGACCTCCCGGACGCCCGTGCTCAGCCGGCCCTCAGCTCCGACACCGCCCGCACCTGCCAGGCCGTGCCCAGCAGCGGGGCGAGGTACGGCGGCACCGCGCTCGCCAGGGCGGGGTCGTGCACGATCGTCGGGTAGCCGGCCCCGTCCCCCGTGGCCGCCGCGGGACCCAGCGCGCCCGCGTACCGCTGCGCGAGCGAGCCGTGCACGACGACGTCGAACGCGCCGGCCGCCCCGCCGTGGTGCTGCACGCGGAGGGTGCCGGAGAGCGCCTGGACGACGGCCTGCACCTGCACACCCGGGCCCGCCGCGGGGTCGGGGTGGGGCGCACCCGTCGCCTGGTCGCTGTACCGGTGCGGCCACGAGTCGAACCAGCTGCCCACGCGGCTCTCCGTGTCGTCCGCCGGCGCGCGCACGGGGGCCTCGCCGATCGTCAACCCGAAGTCCCACCGCGCGTCGGCGGCGTCCGTGCCCTCCCCGGCGAGGTCCGCCAGCACGGGGTGCATCACCTCGACGTCCCGGCCCGCCACGACGCCCAGCAGGCACTCGGTGCCCACCTCGCCGCACGCGTCGCCCGGCCCCGCGCCGGTGCGCAGCACGTCGCCCGTGACCACCACGGACTCCTGCGCCACGAACGTGACCCCGCCTCCGCCGTCGTCCGCACCGGGCGAGAACTGCCCCTCCACGTAGAGGTTCCCGTACCGCGCCCACTTGGTCGTGCGGGTCTGCTCGGGGTCGACCGCACCGGTCAGCCAGTCGCCCCCGGGCGCCAGCGCGGGGTCGGGCGTCGACCCGTAGGCCCCGATCGGCAGCCGTCCGTAGCGGTCGTCACCGCCGACCTGCTGGTCGACCGTGTCCAGCGGCGTGTCGACCGCCCACGACCCGGCGGCCGTCGCGTACTCCAGCGGCGTGGTCCAGACCACGACCGCGAGCCCGTCGGGCACGCCCACCGACCCCGTCCCGCAGGTCGGCAGCACCCCGTCGGGCCCGGGGACCGCGACGGTGGCCCCGCGCGCGGCGGCGGCCGCGGTGCCCGGGGACCACACGCGCATGGACTTGCCCTCGCCGACGATGCGCGTCGCGCCGTAGTAGTGGCAGCCCGGTACGTCCGCGTACAGCGTCGCGATCCCGTGGGGCAGGCCCGACCACGACCGTCGCACCGGCGCCCAGCCGCCCAGCAGCTCGTCGACCCGCCCGGCCGCCGCGTCGCCCCCGGCGTCCGTGCCGACGCACCCCGCCCACGAGCCCGTGTCGTCGTCCTCAGGGCCGCAGCGCTGGTCCGCCGTGGCGTACTCGCCGTCGACCAGGGCGGCGTCGGCCCCCGGGCCCGCCTCGGCGCCCAGCACGAGCCGGTCCTGGGTCAGCACGGCACCGGTGATCGAGTCGCCGGGCGCCAGCACGCCCACGTTGGGGCACTCGTCGGTGCGGTCCGCGGCCCGCAGGACCGCGCCGGCGCCGCAGCCGTCGGGCAGGTCCGTCGCTTGGCCGAGCGCGCGCCGGCCCTCGGCCCACGTCGTCGGCTCGACGAGGTCCGTCTCCTGGTGGAGCGCGTAGTCCGCGGTGGACTCGCGGGCGAACCGCACCTCGAGGACCCGCTCGACGGAGCCCGCGCGCCCGGTCACGGTCAGGGTCAGCGAGCTCGCCCACAGGTCGTCGAGCTCGGCGGGCGCGGTCGTCACCTCGTAGTGGTACGCGGGCGACGTCGCCGGGTCGTCCCCGTCGGCCACCGGCGCCCAGCCGGTCTCCCCCGCCGGCCACGGGCAGGCGTGGGGCAGCACGCCCGGGTCCTGCCCGACCTGCGCGGGATCGCCGCAGTCGACGTCGAGCCAGGAGGTCGGGTCCGCGAGCAGCCGCTGCTCGTAGTCGGCGGCCCCCGCCTCCGCGGCCGCGCCCGCCTGCGCCCAGTGCAGGTGCCGAGCAGCGGGTCGGACGGCGTTCGAGGCGTAGACGGACGTCACCATCACGAGCGCCGTCAGCGCGAGGAACGTGAACAGGACGCTGACGGCGGACAGCCCGGCGTCGCGCTGCCCGTGGTCGCCCGCCCGGGCACGTCGTCGTCGCATCGAGGTCCTCCTCCGGGGTCCGAGGCCGGGTGCGGGCGCCGCGCCGGTCACCGCACCAGCCCGTAGGGCACGACCCGCGCCGCGAACCGGGTGGGCGCGCCGCCGGTCGACGGGTCCTGCTGCACGACGAGGGCGACCTCGACGGCGCGCACGCGGTGCGGCTCGTCGGTCACGGCGCCCTCGGCGTCGAGGTACGTGAAGAGCGGCTCCGTGCCGTCGTTCCGGACCGCGCGCGCGAGCACGAGGGTCCGCACCCGCCCGTCGCACGCCGGCGAGCCGTCGTCGTCCGCGCAGTAGGTGTCCCGGGTGCCCTCGACCGGCCGACGCACCGTCTGCGAGAGCACCCCGTCCGCGAGCACGAGCTCCACCCGGGACGGGCCCGCGGCACCACCCGGGTCGTCGAGGTCCGCGTACAGGACCATCGTGCCCGGCCCGGCCTCCGCGAACGCGGCTCGCTCCCGGCCGCCGAGCGTCGTCGGCACCGCGGCCCGCGTCACCGCGCGGTCGATCTGCTCGAGGGCGTAGCTGCCCTCCGCGGTGTCGTCGACCCGGTCCCGGGCCGCGCCGTCCGAGCGGTGGATCCCCGCGGTCAGCGTCGCGACGCCCATCAGGATGATGCCGAACACCGTCATCGCGACGACCAGCTCGGTGAGGGTGACGCCGGCGTCCGGCACCCCGGCGCCCCACGCCCGGGTCCCGGGCCGGCGACCCGCGGGGTGCCGGCGTCGAGCCGCCCACCCGCGCCGGGCCGCGCACCTGCGACTCATCCCGCACCGCCGTCCACGACGGTCACGACGCCGTCCGCGTCCCGCACCGCGACGACCCCGCCGTCGACGGACAGCAGGAGGTCCACCGTCCGTCCGGGCTCCAGCGTGACCGGGACCAGGGCGCCGGGTCGGGGGCCGACCCAGACCACGTAGTCCGCGGGCCACAGAGCGCGCAGCGTGAACTCCCGCGGACCCTCGAACAGCGACACCGTGGCCACACCCGAGATCGCGATGCCCTCGGCGCCGATCACCACGGCCCGGTACCACCGGGCGTGGTCCTGCGCCGTGAGCTCCGGCGTCTCCCACGTCCACAGGTCGGCGTCGACCGCGAGGTCGTCCCAGGTGAGCCCGGAGTCCGACGAGCTCTGCCAGAGCACGTACTGCGCCGGTGCGCCCTCTGCCGACGCCTCGAACGTCACCCGGTCGCCGACCGACGCGGTGGCGTCCACCGGTGACATGGTGATCACCGGCAGCGCCGGCTGCGGCGCCGGCTCCTCCTCTTCGGCCGGGAGCACCCGGACGCGCGCCGTGGCGGAGACCGCGTGACCGACTCCGTTCGACACCACGGCACGCACGGACAGGACGCCACGGTCCGTGATCCCACCGGGCAGCTCGGTCCCCGGCGGGACCTGCACGCTCGTCATCTCCTCGCCGGAGTCCAGGTCGTGCCACGTGTAACCGCCGTCGCCCGAGACCTGCCAGAGCACGTGCAGCGGCCCGTCCCCGGTGGCCGCGATCTCGAAGACCGCGGGCTCCGTCCCCTGCACCTCCTGGTCGACGGGGTGCAGCGTGATCGTCACCGACGAGGGCGTCACCACCGGGGCGCCGCCCGCCGTCCACCACAGCCCGTCCGCCGCCAGGTCCCGGTGCCGCGCCGGGTACCGCCAGGCGGTCCGGGAACGGTCGTCGGGCACCACCACGTCGACCGCCTCGGCGGTGCTGCGGACCTGCTCGGCGTCGTGGGCCCGCCCGTCCGCCGCCACCAGCGACACGCTGACGCCGTCCGTGTCGCTGCCGGCCAGCGGGTTCCGGGCCCCGTCCAGCAGGACGAACCGCAGCGTCGCCTCGCGCCGGACCTCGACCGCGGCCGACCGCACCTCCCCGGGACCGACGCGGCCGAGCGGCACCGTCCCGGTGCTGAACCGCCAGTCGGCGGTGACGTACTGCGCCGAGGCCGCCGTGGCGTCCCCCGTGTCCACCGCGTACCAGTGGGACGGTGCCGGGTCCGCGGCCGGGTCCACCTCGAACACGGCGCAGCCGTCGGTGCCGGTGGTCGCCGTCCCGGCCAGGCCCGGGGGCGCCCCGGCGCTGACCGCCGAGAGCAGCGCGACCTCCAGGCCGGCGACGGGCTGCTGGTCGTCGTGCACCCGCACCGCGACAAACGACCGCTCGGTCAGCGGTTCGCGCTGCTCGACACGCACCGGGGACCTCGCCGTCGGCCACGACACCTCGACGCGCACCTCCGCCAGCGCGGCGGGTGTCGCGACCGCGGAGAGCGGGTCGCCGCACACCGGGCCCCCCTCCGGACGGACGACCGTCGCCGTCCGGCGCACCTCGTACGGCACGCCGCCGACGTCGACCGTGGACGTGTCGACGAGGAACGTCGGGTCGATCGGCACGGCCGCCGGGCCGGCGGCTCCGGCCGGGGGGCGCGCCGCGAGCGCCCGCGCCTCCGCCACCGAGCCCGCCGCGAGCTGGGACGCCGTCACCCGCCGCTGCGTCTCGACCGTCATCCGGAACGTCCCCATGACGAACGTGAGGAGCGACGCGGCGAAGATGCCGAACAGCGTCGTGGCGACGACGGACTCGACGAGGGTGAAGCCCGCGTCGCGTGAGCGCCGCCACCGGGCGAGGCGGGTCCCTCGCGTCACGGCGAGGCCTCGTCGTCGGGGTCGGCCACCTCGTCGGCGGGCGCGTCGGGGGACGGGACCGCGTCGGCGTCGATCAGGACGAAGGTGTAGCCCGTGGCGGTCATGCTCTGGTCCGCGCCGGGGTTGCTCCACGCGGTGACCAGGAGCAGCCGGTCGTCCATCGACTGCAGGTCGCTCAGGTACTGCATCTTCTGCTCGAAGGTGCCGTCGACCGACAGGTTCACCTCCACCTGGTAGAGACGGCCGCCGCCGACGTCGCTCGCCGTCGGCTCCGCCCGGGACACCGAGGTCACGACCGCACCCGAGCGCGCCGAGAGGTCGGCGAGCCGCTGCACGAACGACTCGAGCTCGAGCGACGTCGGGAAGTGCCGCCGGAGCCCGGCCAGCTCCGCCTCCAGCGCCGGCTGGTCCTCCCGGTCGGCCGCGAGCCGCACGATCTCGCGGCGTCGGTCCTCGTTCGTCTCCTCGGTGCGGTCCGCCGCTGCGTCGGCCTCGCGCGTCTCGTCCAGCATCGGGGAGAGCGCGAGGAACCAGCACCCGGCCGCGAGCAGCAGCGCGACGGCGACGGTCGCCACCCACCAGAGCCTGCGCGTGCTCGTCACGCCGCCTCCTCCTCCTGCTCGGGCCGGCCGGCCTCCGCGCCGGCCTCGCCCGGGCTCTCGACGTAGCGCTGCGAGCGTCGCGACGCGTCGATCTGGACCGTGCCGGACACCTTGTGGGTGCCGAGCTGCTCGTCCCGCTCGACGGAGGTGAACGTGGCGCCGAACAGTCCGTCCATCGCGTCGAACACGGTGAGCAGCTCACCGCTCTGCTGGAGCGTCGGCACGTGGACGACCCAGGTGATCGTGCCGATCGCGAACCCGGGGTCGAACGGGTCGTCGTCGGCCTGGTCCAGGTAGTCCGACTCGAAGGTGATGCTGATCGATCCGCTCTCGAGCAGGGCCCAGGACGGCATGCGGTCCTGGACGTGCCGCACGAGGTCGGCCCAGAGCACCTCGTTGCGCATCCCGTCCGCGATCGCGGACCGCACCGCGGTGATGTCCGAGCGCAGGCTCACGAGATCCGCGTAGCCGTTGATCTGGGCGGCGAGCGCATCGGACTCGGCCTGCACCGCGGTCTCGCGCGACTGCGCCGACGAGCGGGCGCTCATCCCCCATGCGAGGGCCGCCACGAGGGCCAGCACCACCGCGAGGAGCAGGACGACGCACCGGAGGCGCACCGCTCGCAGGGCGCGCCGGTTCCGCACCACGTCCGGGAGCAGGTCCACGACCGGCGTCGCGACCTGCGACCCGGTGTCGCGCTCGGCCTTCGGAGCGCGCTCCCGCGCACGCAGCGGGCTCACGCGGCACCACCGCCGGAAGCCAGCCCCGCGGCGACGGCCCACACCGGGAGGGAGCCCTCGCAGGCCCTCGCAGCCCTGCCCTCCACCGCGAACACCCCGTCGGGCCGCGGCAGCGAGACCGGGACGCGCGCGAAGGACGCGAGGTACTGGCCGAGCCCGGGCAGACCGGCCCCGCGGCCGGTCAGCAGTACAGCTTCCACGGGGCGGTTGCCGCCCTGCGCGTGGAACGCCAGCGTCTCCGCCACGATCGTGGCCATCCGCTCGGCGTGGGCCGCGACCACCGGGGCGAGGTCGCCGTGCAGCACGCGCTCGTCACGCAGCGCCTGCTCGGCCGCGTCGACGTCCACCCCGAGCAGGCGGGCGAGCTCGGCGACCAGCGCGGTCCCGGCGACGCCGCCGAACCGGACCAGCTGCGGGACGCCGTGCTCGGCCACCACGATCTGCACCCCGTCCGCTCCCACGTCCACGACGGCGGTCACGGCGTGCTCGCCACCCCGCGGGACCACGGCGCGCACCAGCGCGAACGCCGCGAGGTCGACACCGACGACGCGCAGCCCGGCCTGCTCGACCGCCTCGACGGCCGCGGCGGTGGCGGCGTCCGGCACCGCGACCAGCAGGCCCTCGACCCGCTCCCCGTCGCCCCGCACCGGGTAGAAGTCGAGGACGCAGTCGGCCACCGGCACGGGCAGGCTCTCCTGCACCAGGAACGGCAGCGACGCGCGCATCTGCTCGCGGGAGGCCGCCGGCATCGTCACGGGCCGGACGATCGTGTGCTCCCCGGCCACGCCGAGCACGGCCTCGCGCGCGCGCACGCCGGCTGTCCGGCACGCGCGTCGCACCGCCGCCGCCACCCGACGGGGGTCGAGCACCTGCGCGCGCTCGACCGCGGCGGGCGGGAGCGGCTGCTCGCCGAACCGCAGCAGCCGCGGCCGCTTCCCGGGTGCGCCGTCGACCTCGGCGACCCGGACCGCCGTGCGGCCCAGGTCGACGCCGATGCGTCGGTTGGTCACGTGTGGTCCCTTCTGCTCTCTGCGGCCGTCGCCCGTCCCGGGAGCGATGCTCCGGGGACGGGCGACGGTGCGGCGGTGCACCGCGGGTCCGAGGCGATCGCCCCGGCGATCAGGACGACACGGTCACGAGCACGTGCCCGTCTCCAGTCCGCGCTGCGCGGAGTACCGGTAGTCCTTCTCCTTGCCCGCGTCGGTGCGGACGTTCACGCACCAGTTGTGCTGGTTGACCGGGTCCGAGTCCCCCGGGTAAGGCACGAGAGCCACGGCCGTGGTCTCGTCAGCCACGGCAGCACCCGCCCCGGTCAGGAGCTTCACGGAGGTGGACACGCCTCCCAGCGGCTCTGCCCCGCTGGCGGAGCCCGTGGAGCTGACCCAGTAGGTCGTCGGGTCGCCGGTCACGGGATCGAAGTTCATGCCGACGCGGATCCGGGTCGGGTCTGCCGTCACGAGCTGGGTCTGGATCTCCCGGCCGATGCCGGACACGTCCGACTGCGCGGCCGAGTCCCGGGCGCGGGCCTGCTGGTTGATGTACAGCGGGACCGCGACCGCGGCCAGGATCCCGATGATGACGATGACGACCAGCAGCTCGGTGAGGGTGAAGCCGGTGTCGTCGTCGCGCACTCGCCTCAGGCGTGCACACATGTGTCTGTCCTCCAGTGTCGATTCGAGGTGTTTCCCGGTGAGGTCGCGGCCGGTACCGCTCCCTCGTCCGTCGCCGCGCACGAGCACCGGGGCGGGCGGCTGACGACGGGACATCTGCGTCGCTGGTCGCGATCAGTACGCGCCGCAGCGCCCGTCCTCGAGGCCGCGCATCGCCGAGTAGCGCCAGACGCCCCAGGTCGGTTTTCCGTTGTCCACGGAGACGTGCACGCACCAGTTGCGTTCGGTCAGGTCGGTGGCCGCCGGGTTCACGGGGTCGTGCACGACCAGCGGAAAGCCCGTCCAGGTGCCGTCGGGCGCGGTGAGGAACGAGTCGCCCTTGTACTGCGCCGAACCGTTCGCCTGGGCGAGGAACACGTGCGCCGAGACGCGTCCGAGGCCCTCCCAGGTGCCGGAGGCACCACTCCCCGTCGAGATCGTGTAGAGCCGTCCGGAGGTACCAGCGGCGCCGAGCAGCCCGTAGCCGACCCGGATGGCGCTGACGTCCTCCGTGACCAGCTGCGCCTGGACCTCGCGGCCGAGCCCGGAGACGTCCGACTGCGCCGCGGAGTCGCGCGCCCTCGACTGCTGGTTGAGGTACAGCGGCACCGCGACCGCGGCCAGGATCCCGATGATCACGATGACGACCAGCAATTCCGTCAGCGTGAAGCCGTCGTCGCGCCGGCCGGTGCGCCGTCGCATTGTCTTCATTTTCCTCACCATTTTTCGTCACATGTTGCTCGTCACCGTGAGAATGGGCATGTACAGGGCCAGGAGCATTCCGCCGACGACGCCCCCGATGATCACGAGCAGCAGCGGCTCCAGGGCGCTGGTCAGCGACTCCGTGCCCTTCGTGACCTCCTCGTCGTAGAAGTCGGCGACGTGGCGCAGCATCCCGTCGAGGTCTCCGGCGTCCTCGCCGACGGTCACCATCTGCACCACCAGGGACGGCAGCACGCCCGTGGCCTCGAGGCTGTCCGCGAAGGACTCGCCGCCGCGCACCGACTCCCCCGCCTGCGCGGCCGCCTTCTCGATCACGATGTTGCCGCTCGTGGGCCCGACGACCTCCAGCGCACGGGCGAGGGCGACGCCGCAGCTGACCATCGTCGACAGGCTCCGGGTGAACCGGGCGATGGCGAGCTTGCGCATCAGCTGGCCGACCAGCGGGGCCCGCAGCAGCCGCGGCTCGACGGCGTCGCGGACCTTCGGGTCGCGGCGGTGCTTCCGCCACCACCAGGCGAACGCACCGATCGCCGCCGCCAGCGGGAGCGCCGCGACCGCCAGCACGTCCGACAGCACCACCAGCGCCTGCGTGGGGGCCGGCAGCTCGCTGTCCAGCCCCTCGAAGATGTCGGCGAACACCGGCACGATGAACATGAGCATCACGACGGTCGCGAGCACGGCGATGCCGAGGACGACGACCGGGTAGACCATCGCGGACTTGATCGTGCGGCGGAGCTTGAGGTCGGACTCCATGCCGGCCGCGGCGGAGGCGAGGGCCTCGTCGAGGAACCCGCCGACCTCGCCGGCCGCGACCAGCGCCCGCGCCACGGGCGGGAACACGGCCGGGTGCCGGTCCACCGCGTCGCCGAGCGAGGCGCCGCCGCCGACCTCGGCGTTCAGGTCGCGGAGCACCTCGGTGAGCGCGGGCTTCTCGGACTGGTCGACCAGCACGCTCAGCGCCCGCGGCAGCGGCAGGCCGGCGCGGACCATCGTCGCGAGCTGCCGGACGACCATGGCGACGTCGTTCGGCTTGATCTTCTTGCCGCCGAGCGAGATCTCCTTGTTCATCCCCGTCGCGGCGACCTCGTCGATCGCGGTGGGCACCAGGTTGAGCTCCCGCAGCCGGGTGGCGACCGCGCGCTCGCTCGAGGCCTCGATCCGGCCGGTGACCGACCGTCCGTCCGGACCGACGACCGCGTACTCGAAGGTCTTCATCCCGCCGGCCATCAGCGCACCCCCGGCCCGGCGCCGTAGCCGTGGGCGGCGGCGCGGCGGCCGCACAGCCGCTCGAACGCCTCGAGGTCCCGCGCCTTGTCCAGCCCGGCCTCGTACGTGATCTGGCCCTGGAGCACGAGCGCCGCGAGCGCCTGGTCGAGCGTCTGCATGCCGACGTCGCCGCCGGAGTGGATGGTGGAGTACAGCTGGTGCTGGCGGCCCTCGCGGATGAGGGCGCGCACGGCCGGCGTGGTGATGAGCACCTCGACGGCGGGCACCCGGCCGCCGCCGCCGGCGCGGCGGCACAGGGTCTGGGAGACGATGCCGCGCAGGGTGCCCGCGAGCTGGGTGCGGACCAGCTCGCGGCCGTCGGCCGGGAACGAGTCGACGATGCGCTCGACGCTGCGGGCGGCGTCCTGGGTGTGCAGGGTCGCGAAGACGAGGTGCCCGGTCTCGGCGGCGGTGAGCGCCGTCTGGATGGTCTCCGGGTCGCGCATCTCGCCGATGAGGATGATGTCGGGGTCCTGCCGCAGCGCGTGCCGCAGGGAGGCCGCGAACGAGTCGGTGTCGTCCCCGATCTCCCGCTGCGTGATGAGGCAGCGCTGCGACCGGTGCCGGTACTCGATGGGGTCCTCGACCGTGAGGATGTGGTCGGGCCGGGTGCGGTTGGCCAGGTCGAGGATGCCGGCCAGGGTCATCGACTTGCCGGAGCCCGTCGGTCCCGTGACGAGCACCAGCCCACGGGGCATGGCCGCGAACGTCGCGACGACGGGCGGCAGGCCCAGCTGGTCGAGGCCCTTGATCCGGTCCGGGATCAGCCGCATCGCCACGGCCACCCGCGCGCTCTGCCGGTACACGTTCACGCGCGCCGAGTACCCCGCGGCCACCTCGTGCGAGAAGTCGAGCTCGTGCTCGGCGTCGTACCGGGCCAGCTGCTGGCGGGTGGCCATCTGCTCGACGATCCGTCGCACGTCGGCGTCGCCGAGCACACCCACCACCTGCGAGGGGCGGAGCTCGCCGTGCACCCGCAGCAGGGGCGGGTGGTCGGCGGCCAGGTGGACGTCGGACGCCTCGAGCGCGATGCCCTCCTGCACCACGAGCTCCAGCGGGTCGGCGGGCTCGGGCGCCGGCCGGTAGGCGACCGGCTCGACCGGGTCGGCGGTGACCGACGCGGCGGGTCGCGTCCCGGTCGACTGGTACCAGGGCGTCGTCATACGACCACCCGCAGCAGCTCCTCGAGGGAGGTGCGACCCTCGCACACCTTCTGCCAGCCGTCCTCGCGCAGCGAGACCATCCCCTCCGCGTGCGCGGTCGCCGCGATCTCCTGGGCGGAGGACCGGGCGACGGCGTGCCGCTCGATGGGCTCGGAGACCTCCATCACCTCGTGCAGGGCGAGTCGCCCGCGGTAGCCGGTGCCCGAGCAGGCGGGGCAGCCGACGGGGCGGAACAGCTCGACGGGGCGACCGGGGTCCGGCCAGGTGAAGCCCGCGGACCGCAGGTCGGCCGGGGACGGCTCGTAGGGCTCCGCGCACTTCCGGCAGAGCCGTCGCGCGAGCCGCTGCGCGACGACCGCGTCCAGCGCCGACCCGACGAGGAACGGCTCGATGCCCATCTCCACGAGACGGGTCACGGCGGACGCGGCGTCGTTCGTGTGCAGGGTGGACAGCACCAGGTGGCCGGTGAGCGCCGCCTCGACGGCGATCTGGGCGGTCTCGTGGTCGCGGATCTCACCGAGCAGCACCACGTCCGGGTCGGACCGCAGGATCGACCGCAGGGCGCCCGCGAACGTCAGGCCCGCCTTCGGGTTCACCTGCACCTGGTTGATGCCCGGGAGCCGGTACTCGACCGGGTCCTCGACCGTGATGACGTTGATCTCGGGCTTCGAGACCGCGTTGACCGTGGCGTACAGGGTCGTGGACTTGCCCGACCCCGTGGGCCCGGTGACCAGGATCATCCCGTAGGGCTTGCGGTACGCGCGGTCGTAGACCTCGAAGCTGCGCTCCGAGAAGGACAGGTCACGCAGGTCCAGCCGCGCGGTCGAGTTGTCGAGCACCCGCATGACGATCTTCTCGCCCCACACCGTGGGCAGGGAGGCCACCCGCAGGTCGATCTTCTGCCCCTGGTGGACGACCGACATGCGCCCGTCCTGCGGCTTGCGGCGCTCGGCGATGTCGATGTCCGACATCACCTTGATCCGCGAGAGCACGGCGGCCTGCATCGCCTTCGGCGCCGGCTGCTGCTCCTTGAGCACGCCGTCGATGCGGTACCGCACCCGCAGCTCGGTCTCCGCCGGCTCGACGTGCACGTCCGACGCGCGGTCCGCGATCGCCTGGGTGACCAGGAGGTTCACCCACCGCACGACGGGGGTGTCCGCGTCCAGCACATCGCCGACCTCGGCGACCTCGCCGGACGCGGCCTGCGCCTCCTGCATGGACTGGCTGAGGTCCGCGATCTCGGAGTCCGCCCGGACCCAGCGGTCGAGGGCCGACTCGAGCGCGCGCCGGGACGCCACGACGGGACGGACCTGCCGGCCGGTGAGCGCGCGCAGGTCGTCGAGCGCCAGCACGTTGCCCGGGTCGGACATGGCGATCTGCAGCACGCCGTCGTCCGTGCCGATGGGCAGCACCCCGTGCCGCCGGCACACCGGTCCGGGCACGAGCGCGACGACCGCGGGGTCGAGGACGGCCGTGTCGAGGTCGACGTACGCCATCCCCGCCTGCTCGGCGAGCGCGCCGACCAGCTGCTCCTCGGTGAGCGCTCCGCTGGCGACCAGCGCCGGACCGAGCGGGCTGCGCGTCGCGACCTGGGCGTCGAGCGCGGCGAGCAGCTGCTCCTCGTCCACGAGCCCGCGCTCCAGCAGGATCTCCGCGAGCTGCCTGCTCATCGCGCGCCCCCCGAGGCCCAGGGCGTCGCCAGCTCGTCCGCCGCCCGCGCGATCCGCCCGACCAGCCCCCGCAGCGCGGTGTCGTCGAACGGCCGCGCCTCCCGCTCGCACTCCTGCGCGAGGTCCCGCATCGCGGCGAGCTGCTCGTGGCTCATCCGCAGCCGCCCGTCGATGGGCGACACGTACGGCGCGAGCTGCCGGGACACCTGGTACCGCGGCACCTGCACCCGCCAGGTCGCGAGGAACCGGTCGGTGCGCCGCAGCCGGTCGTGCGCGCTCTCCAGGTCGCCGCCGACGCCGCGCAGCACACCGGCCGCCGCGGCGAGCTCGACGGTCGCCGCGGTGAGGTCGTCGCGGAGCGTCGCGCTCAGCTGCGCCAGGTGCTCCGGTCGGACCTCGGGCTCGCCGCGCCCGACCTCGCGGGCGACGTCGCCGACCATGTCGGTGTGCAGCCGTGCCAGGGCGATGAGGAACCGGACCCGCAGCACCGACCGCCGGGCGGCGGCGAGCGCCGGCGCGAGGGCGGTCATCATCGCGCCGACCTCGTCGCCGAGCGTCGACATCGCACCGGCCGTGCTGACCAGGACGGGGGCGGTGTCGGAGACCGTCGCCGAGGCCTGCGACGCCATCGCGGTGACCTCGGTCAGCGCGGCGACGGCGCCGAGCGCGTCCTGCTCGACCGCCTGCAGCCGCTCGGCCAGGTGCTGCAACCCGTCCAGGCGGCGCAGCAGGTCCTCCAGGGCGGTGGTCACGGCGAGGCACGCGGCGAGCACGTCGCCCGCCGGGCCGCCGACGGCTCCCCGGTCGGCCGCCCACCGGCGGCGCTCGACCAGCGCCAGCACCTCCGCGGGCATGACGGTGTGCATGAACTCGTCGTGATTCGCGAAGCCGAGCTCGCCGAGTCGGCGCACCATGTGGTCGCGGCCGGCCGCGGCGGCCTCGACGGACCCGTGCCCCGCGTTCCGCGCCGCCCGCTCGACCTCGAGCATCTCGCCGTACGCCCCCGCCGCCGCGGACCACGTCGACTCGACCCCGGGGGTGATCCGCACGGACAGGTAGCCGTCGCCCAGCGGGGTCACCGTGGCGTACACCCAGTACGCGACGCCGTCGCCGGCCAGGTTCTGCACGTAGGCGGCGAACGGCCGCCCGGACTGCAGGGTGTCCCACATCGCGCGGAACGCCCCGCCCGGCATGTCGGGGTGCCGGATCACGTTGTGCGGTGCACCCAGCAGGTCGCGCTGCTCGTGCGCGGCGATCCGGCAGAACGCCCCGTTGGCGGCGGTGATCACGCCGCGGGCGTCGGTCGTCGAGAAGATGAGCTCGGTCGGGCCGAGGGTCCGGAGCTCGCCGGTCGGGGCGGGGTGGTCACGCACGGCGCAGCCCCTCCATCGCGAGCCGCACCAGCGTCAGGAGCACCTGCTTGGTGGCGGTGCGCGAGCGGGCGTCCGTGTAGAGCACGGGCACGTGAGCGGGGATGGCGAGTGCCTCGCGCACGTCCTCCAGGCGGTGCTTGGCGACGCCGTCGAAGCAGTTCACACCCACGACGAACGGGATCCCGCGCGACTCCACGTAGTCGACCGCCGGGAAGCACTGGTCCAGCCGGTCGGTGTCGACCAGCACGACCGCGCCGATCGCGCCGCGCACCAGGTCGTCCCACATGAACAGGAACCGGTCCTGGCCCGGGGTGCCGAACAGGTACAGCCACAGCGAGCCCGGCAGCGCGATGCGGCCGAAGTCCATCGCGACCGTCGTCGACGTCTTGCGCTCGGACTGCCCGCCCGCGTCGTCGACGCCGACCGAGTGCTCGGTCATCGCGGCCTCGGTGTTGAGCGGCTCGATGTCGGAGATCGACCCGATGAACGTCGTCTTGCCCACCGAGAACCCGCCGGCGACGACGATCTTCACCACCGTCGGTGCCTCCGCGCGGTGCGCGCCGTGGCCGTCGGCGTCGGCGCCCCCGCGCGGGACACGGTCGTGCGCCGCGGGGACGGGCGCAGCCGTGCCGGGGGTCGGCCCGCCCGGGTCAGAGGGAGGAAATGCCATCGTAGAGACTCTCCAGAACGTCGAGGACCAGGTACCGCTCCTCCTGCGAGGCGCCGCCTCCCGACGGGTCGAGGGACGGCAGGCCCGCGTCGTGCACCCGGAGCGCGCCGAGGCGCACCAGGTCCGCGACGAGCACCTGCGCGACGCCGAGCGGCAGCCGCAGCTGCGACGCGACCTCCGCGACGGTGAGGTAGCTGCCCGCCAGGCCGGCGAGGATCGCGCGCTGCTCCGTGCTCAGGGACGGCGCGTGGTCGGCGGCGGCCGCGGCGTGCACCAGCGTGTCGAGCCGGACGTCGTCGTCGTCGGGAACCCGCCCCCCGGTGAGCACGTACGGCCGCACGCCGGCCACCGTTGCCTTGTCAGCCCTCCGCCGCGCCACGTCAGCCGTCCGTCCGGTCGAGCGGACGGAGCGCGGGGACGCCGGGGTGACCCGCAGGCCGGCCGGCCGGGGGGTCGACCGGCAGCTCGCGGCGCAGGTCCGCGACCAGCTGCGGGGTGAGCGTCGTCTGCGCCCTGCTCGCCAGCATCGCCATCTCGTAGCCGACGACGCCGACGTCGCAGGTCGGCTCCGCCGCGACGGCGAGGACCGACCCGCCCGACACGTTCATCAGCACGAAGAAGCCGACGTCCAGCTCGAGGACGCACTGCGCGACCTGGCGCCCGCCGAGCTCGCGGGCCGCCCCGCGCGTCAGGCTCGCGAGCCCGGACACGATCGCCGCGAGCTGGTCGCCACTGGTCCGGTCGAGGCCCTGGGACATCGTCATCAGCAGGCCGTCGGCGGACACCACGAGCGCGAACCGCGTGCCCGGCGTCGAGCGCACGAGCTCGTCCAGCAGCCAGACGAACCCGGTGCGGTTCTGGGTCGTGCCGTTCATCGTGCCTCCTCGGCGGTGCTGGTCAGGTCGGGTGCAGCGAGCAGGTCCGTCCCGGCTACGCCGTCGCGGGCACCCTGGGCGGTGCCCGCCCGGAACGCCGTGAGCCGGGCGCGCAGGGCCTCGGCGTCACGAGCGATCGCGTCGTCGGGCTCGGCGTCGGGAGCCCGCACGGCGGTCGGCGTGCGCCGTGCGAGCGCCGAGGCGCCCGTGTCCGTCGCCTCGGGCCGGTACGACGAGATGCTGCTGAGCTCGGCGAGGGCCTGGCGCTGCAGCGAGGCGCGCTCGGCGAGCGCCGCGTGGGGGTCGACCGCGGCGAGGCCGGTGACGGGCTCGGCCGCGTCGCCGGGCGGCGGCACGGAGCCGCTGATCCCGCCGGGGTCCGGGACGGCACCGGCGTCCGGGTAGAACACCTCGCCGGACGCGGGCGGAGACCCGACGCCGGGCGTCGGCGCGGTGGCCGGTGCGACGGCGCGCCGGGACGAGGCGGACCGACCGCGACCACGGTGCGCGCGCGCGGCGCCGGCCAGGGCGGCGGCCGGTCCCGTCGTGCGCCGTGGCCCGTCCACCGACCCGGACGCCGGGCCGTTCGCCTGCCCGGCGGGCCGCTCGGCCGCGCCCGCGTCCGGACGCCGCGGCGCCGGCAGGTCGCCCGCCAGGATCGAGTCGAACGACGGCAGGTCCACGTCGGGCGGGTCGAGCGGGGCCACGGCGTGCGCGCCCGAGGTGGCTGTCCGGCGATGACCCGGGACGGGCGCCGTCCCGTCCGGCGCGAGGGGGCCGGGGACGACGAGTGGCACGTACTCCTCGAGAGGCCGGACGGGTGCGGCGGGTGCTCCGACAGCGCCGCCGCGGTCGGCGTCGGGCAGCGTGGTCGCCCCGCCGAACGCCGGCTCGGGAAGCACGATCTCGTCGTCCACGGCGACGGGCGGGGCCCCGGTGCTCTCGACGTCGAAGAGCTCGCGCGGCAACCGGACGGTCACCGCGGTCCCCGGGCCGTCGGCCGGCTCCGCGAACGTCACGTCGACCCCGAGCCGGCCCGCGAGCGCCCCGACCACGGCGAGCCCGAGCCGTTCCGTCCCGGGTCGCGTGCCGCCGGCGTCGCGCACGCTCGCCTCGACGGCGGCGCGCTCCTCGGGCGTCATCCCGAGTCCGCGGTCGCGGACGGTCAGGTGCAGGGCGTGCTCGTCGCAGTGGCCGAGCACGTCGACCGTGGTGTCCGGGGCGGAGAACTCCGTGCCGTTCTCCAGCAGCTCGGCGAGCAGGTGCGCGAGCGGCACCACGTGCACGGCGGCGAGCGGCGGGTCGTCGGTCAGGTCGACCCGGACGCGCTCGTACGACTCGATCTGCGAGCTCGCGGTCCTCACCACGTCCGACACCGCGGTCGACTCGCGCACCCGGCGGCCGGGCGGGCTGCCGGCGAGCACCAGCAGCGACTCCGCGCCGCGGCGCAGGCGCATGGCGAGGTTGTCCAGCAGGAACAGCTGCTGGAGCGTGTCGGGGTCGGTCTCCGTGCGCTCGAGCTCGTCGAGGGCGCGCAGCTGGCGGTCGAGCAGGGTGATGTCGCGCCGGGCGGCGACCGCGAAGGCGGCGGAGGAGGC
The DNA here is from genome assembly GCF_016862755.1 of Cellulomonas pakistanensis. Classification (GTDB taxonomy): domain Bacteria; phylum Actinomycetota; class Actinomycetes; order Actinomycetales; family Cellulomonadaceae; genus Cellulomonas; species Cellulomonas pakistanensis. The sequence continues at coordinate 68,295 of NZ_BONO01000016.1, forward strand.
GGCCGCGGCGTCGGGTTCGGGGCCGTCGGGCGGGGAGGGTTCCGGCTCCGGGGCGCCGGCCCGGACGACCGGGGTCCCGGCGACCGGGGTCCCGGCGACCGGCGACGCGGCGGACGCGGCAGCCGGCGACGCGACCGGCGGCGCAGGGAGCACGGTCCCGCCCGGCGCGGCACCGACGGCGGGTCCGGCGGCGGGCGGCGGGGACCCCGCCTCGTCCGCGGGGGCGCCGGGGCGTCCGTCCGGCACCGCCTGCCGCCGGCGCGCACGGACGGCGACCAGCAACGCCACCACCGCGAGCAGGACGCCGACCCCCGACAGGGCCAGGCTGACCTCCGCGGGGTCGGCGTCGAACGGGAGGAGCGACGCCTCGCCGAGACGACAGACCACGACACCTCCCACGTTTGCTGAATCGCCCGCCGGGGCGCGTGGAACCCATTGCAACGGACGCGTTCCGAGGCGTGCAAAAGCCGCTCTGACCTGCGGATCTATCGTGTGATGCCTCAGTTTCCCGCACCCCGCCGGGCGTCGATCTGACAATGCCGGGAACGGCTTTGAGGGGGCGTGACGCCGCGTTTTCCGTGAGCGGATGACGTGGCGACGGAGTACTCCGCCGTCGAACTGAGTGCCATCGGTCGCCGTCGTGCGCCCTTGGAGTGGTGGGGTCGCGAGCGCCCCGCCCGGCGACGCGCCGGGCGGCGCCGCGATCGGGACCTACGTCCCGATTTGCCCCGCTGGAGTGCGGCGACTTCCGACGGGCCGCCGCCGCGCCGCCGCGCCGCCACGACGCCGTCGACGGCGCACCGAAGCGCGCCCTAGCATCGCCGCATGGCGATCACATCCCCGGCTGCCGATCACCAGGACGGTGCCCGTCCGCGGACCGACGCGGACCTCGGCGCGCCGGCCGCCGCCCTGTTCCGGGCGCTCGGGGAGCCGGCCCGGCTGGCGCTGCTGCGGCACCTGTTCACCGGGGAGCACTCGGTGCGCGACCTCACCGCCCACCTCGGTCTCGCGCAGAGCACGGTCAGCGCCCACCTCGCGTGCCTGCGCGACTGCGGGCTCGTCACCGTCCGGCCGCGCGGACGCGCCTCGATCTACGCCGTCGCCGCCCCGGGCAGGCTCGCGACGCTCCTCGCGGCGGCCGACGCCCTCCTCGCCGGCGACCACGAGCCGTCCGGCACGCCGTCGGCCTGCGCGTCGCTCGCCGCCGCGGGCGCGCCGTGAGCCACGACCACGGTCACGGCGCGCCGGACCACCGCGGCCGGCTCGCGGTCGCGTTCGGCCTGACGGCGACGGTGCTGGCCGCCCAGGCCGTGGGCGCGCTGCTCACCGGCAGCCTCGCCCTGCTCGTCGACACCGCGCACGTGCTCACCGACGCGGCCGGGCTCGGGATGGCGCTCGTCGCCGCCCACCTGTCCCGCCGCGCCGCGACCTCCCGCCGGACCTGGGGCTACCGGCGGGCCGAGGTCCTCGCGGCGCTGGCGCAGTCCGCCGTGCTGCTCGCGGTCGGCGTGTACGTGCTGGTCGAGGGCGTGCGGCGCCTCGCCGAGCCGCCCGAGGTGCCGTCGACCGAGCTGCTCGTGTTCGGCGCCGTGGGCTTGGTCGCCAACGTAGCCGCGATCGCGGTGCTCGCGGGCGGCCGACGGGCGACCTTCAACACGCGCGCCGCGTTCCTCGAGGTGCTCAACGACGCGCTCGGCTCGGTCGGCGTCATCGCCGCGGCGGTCGTCATCGCCGCGACCGGGTGGCAGCAGGCGGACGCGGTCGCGGGCCTGCTGATCGGCGTGCTCATCGTGCCGCGGGCGTTCCGGCTGCTCCGCGAGACCGCCGCCGTCCTGCTCGAGTCGACTCCCCCGGGCCTCGACCTCGACGCGGTCCGCGGTCACCTGCTGGCGCTGGAGCACGTGCGCGAGGTGCACGACCTGCACGCGACGCTCGTCGCCACCGGGCTGCCCGTGGTCACCGCGCACGTGGTCGTCGACGACGCGTGCTTCGGCGACGGGCACACCGCGCGGATCCTCGACCAGCTGCAGGAGTGCCTGGCGACGCACTTCGACGTGTCGGTCGAGCACTCGACGTTCCAGATCGAGCCGGCGTCGCACCGCGACCACGAGCGCCTCGGGCACGCGTGACCTGCGCCGCCCGGCGCGCGGGTCAGCCCAGGTAGGCGAGGGCCACCGGCTCGTCCTGCCCGGCCCAGGTGCCGGTGAGCACGGCGCGGGCGGGCGCGTCCGCGCCGGGGGCGGGCCAGCGGACCACGACCACGCCGGCGTCCTGCGGGTCGCCGCCGCTCCCCCGCACCCGCATCGTCGGCTCCCGCTCGACGCGGTCGCCCTCGGGCGTCTCGACCCACATCCGCACCTGCTGGTCGCCCTCGCTGACCACCCGGGTCAGCTCGGCGACGTACACCGGGTCGGCCGGGCCGTCGTACACCCAGCGAGTGCCGAGCACCGAGTGCTCCATGGTGCCCACGAGCGACTCCTCCGCCCCGTCGAGCGGCGCGCCTCGGTACGTCAGCGGGACGTGCACGAGCCGACCGCCCACCTCGAACAGGTGCGACTCGATGCCGACCTCGCCGTCCGGGTCGTCGAACCGGTACGCGCCGACCGGCGTCGCCACGTCCGCGGGACCGTCGAACCAGGTCTGCGTCGGCAGCCACGCCGCGACGAGCTCGGCCTTGGTCGGCTCCAGCGTGGCCCGGTGGATGATCGCCATGCGACCCAACCTAGCGGGCGACGCGGGCGATCGTCGCGGTCGACGGCGCCTCAGCGCCAGGGGTCGACGACCTCGACGCCGAGACCTCGGAAGTCGCGGACGTTGCGCGTCGCCAGCGGGATCCCGAGATGCGCGGCGTGGGCGGCGATCTGGCCGTCCTGAGCCGATGGTTCGTGCCCCGCCGCTCGCGCCGCGGCGCGGAGCCGCGCGTGCGTCGCCGCGACGGGGGCGTCGTAGGCCAGCACGCGGTCGGCCAGGGCACGGACGGTGTCACCCACCTGACCGGCGATCCGGTCACGCCGAGCACCCGGAGGGAGCAGCTCGACGCCGAAGACCATCTCGTGCACCACGAGGGCGGGCATGAGCAGCTCACCGGCGTGCGCCCGCATCCACCGGAGGACCCCCTCGTCGGGATCCTGGCGCAGCGGTTCCGACCAGACGTTCGTGTCGACGACGATCACAACGGCTCGACAGGCCTCGCGGCGGACCGCTCCGCCTCCGGCAGGTCGACGCCACCGTGCGCCGCACGGAGCCCGGCGCTCTCGTCGAGCCACGCGAGGACCGGGTCGACGTGCACGGCTGCCGCGAGGATCTCCCGCGCTTCGGCCTCGACCGACCGGTGGTGGCGCTCCGCGCGTGCGCGAAGGCGGTCCTTGACGTCGTCCGGCAGGTTGCGCACCAGCAGCTGGGCCACGTGGCCTCCCCTCGGTTGATATCGTCGATGATATCGACGCTCGCTCGTCGGCGGTAGTGCAGCGCACGTGACAATGACGGCGTGACCCAGCACCGCACCCCGCCCGGACCCCTCGACACCGCCGCGGCCGACGCCCTGTGGCGCGACTACGTCGCCGCCCGCCCGGAGGCCGTCGCCGCCGGCGACGAGTACGTCGTGGACCGGTTCGGCGACTCCGTCGAGCTCAGCGACGAGCTGCTCGGCATCGTGCGGCACGGCGCCAAGCGCGCCACCGCCGAGCTCGTCACCGAGTTCGCGCACCGCGGCGAGGCCCTGCCGCGGGTCGGCGCGCACTGGGTCGCCTGCGACGGCCGCGGGGCCCCGCAGCTCGTCCTGCGCACCGTCGAGCTGCGGCTCGCGACGTTCCGCGAGGTCGACGCCGACTTCGCGTTCGACGAGGCCGAGGACGACCGCAGCCTCCGCAGCTGGCGCGAGCAGCACCGGGTCTACTGGGAGCGCACCTGCGCCGCCCGCGGTGCCGTCTGGAGCGAGCAGGACGAGATCGTCCTGGAGCGGTTCCGGGTGGTCTGGCCGCCGGAGGCCGCGGACTGACGCCGCGGCGGTGCACGAGACACGTCGGGAGCGCCCTCACGTCGAGAACCGACGACGTGTCTCGCGCCGCCTGGGGTCAGGCCGGGAGCGCGCCGGCCGGCACGACGACGGCCGGGCGGGCCGGGTTGACCACCACGCCCGCCCGGCCCGCGGCGCGCGTCGCGGCCGCCACGTCGGCGAACGCCACCCGGCGGACCTCGCCGCCCGGGCGCCACGCCCAGACCTCGGCGGGCGACGTCCCGACCGCGGTGTACGCGCCGCCGTCCGGCCCGGTGGCCGCCGGGCCGGCCGCCCCGTCCTCGACCTCGGGGTCGACCGGCGCGAACAGGGGGCCGTCCCCGAGCGCCTCGAGGTACTGACCGAACGGCAGGGACCGGCCCGCGGTCACGTCGGTCAGCGGCGCCACCGCCTCCGGGTCGTCGGTGAGGTGCGCCCGGATCTCGTCGGCGTACGCGATGAACGCGCCCGGCGACCGGCCGTCGACCACGATCCCCTGGTGGTCGCGGAGCGCCTGCGCCAGCACGGCCGCGGCGGGCTGGACGAGCGAGCGCCCCGCGGCCTGCCGCATCCGCTGCAGCTCGTCGTGGCCGGTGAACGCGACCAGCAGGTCGGCGCCCGCGTTGTCGCGGACCGACGCGATCGCCAGCGTGTCCCCCTGCTGGAACCCGCGGTCCGGGTCGGCGAGGCGCGAGTCGGTGACGTCGAGCAGCAGCTCGCCGGCCACGGCGCGGCGCAGGACGTCGGCGAACGTCAGCACGTCCTTGCGTCCGGCCCACACCGCGAGGGCCTCCCGCACGCCGTCGTTCCGGACGCCGGGGCCCGGCTCCGGCGGCGCGGCGGCCGCGCCCTCCGCCGGCTCGTCCGGCTCGTGCTGTCGCGACCTGCGGCTGAACAGTCCCACGACCGACACCCTAGGTGCCGGGGAGGTCGCCGAGGGGCCGGAGCAGCAGAAGACCCCCAGCAGCCGGTGGCCGCTGGGGGTCTGGGTGCTCCCTCGACTGGACTCGAACCAGTAACCGTCCGATTAACAGTCGGATGCTCTGCCAATTGAGCTACGAGGGATCGTGCGGGAAGAACTCTAGCAGCCCTCCCGGGCTGCTCCGGACACGTCGCGCGTGGCCCCGGTCACGCCCGCAGGCCGGCGGCCGCGCGCACCCGCGCCTCGACCTCGTCGAGCAGCGCGGCGACCGCCGGATCGGCCAGGTCGACGCGGCCCGTGCCGATGACCTGGGTGAACAGCTCGCCCGCCTCGCCGCGGCGCAGCGCGACCCGCACCGGCCCCGCGCCGGGCACGGTCACCGACTCGACGTGCACGACCGACGACTGGATCCGCTCGCGCAGCGTCTGCGCGAACGCGACCGGCACCGGCGGGTCCAGCGGGAGCTCCTCGACGGACCCGGTCACCCAGTGCACCGTGATGGCCGGCGGCTCGGGGGCGAACGACGCGCGGTCGACGTCGGACCACAGGTGCCGGCGCACGGGACCGGCACCCGCGTCGGCCGCGCTCCCGACCACGTACAGCGCCAGCCGGGTCGCCGCCAGCCACCGGTCGCCCGAGCGCGCGGCCGCGAGCACCCGGTCCCCGGCCGGCAGGTCGAGGGCGCGGCGCACGTCGTCGGGCAGGGCGCGGCGGGAGAAGATCGGCACGGTGACCCACCGTAGCGGCGCCGCCGCGCGGGGAGGGCGTCCGGGCGCGCTAGCCTGACGCCATCGCGGGGCAGTAGCTCAGCCGGTCAGAGCAGCGGACTCATAATCCGTCGGTCGTGGGTTCAAGCCCCACCTGCCCTACTCCGCTCCCGACCGGGACGCCGCGCGGGCCACCCGCGCGGAGCCCACCGGCAGCAGCGCCGCCCCGGCGAGGAAGCACACCGCGCCCGCGAACGTGCCGGCGTTCACCAGCGCCGCGTTCGTCTCCTCGGTCGTCCCCGCCACGTACCGCGCCGCCACCGCCGCGGCACCGAACGCGATCGACCCCGCGAGGTTCAGCGCCGCCACCCACCGGTCGACGGACCGCCCCGGTCCGGCGGCGGCACGCCGCACCGCCGCGCACGCCAGCACGCTCGCCACCAGGAAGCACACGGACCCGTAGACGTCCGGCGCCCACACCAGGCGCCGCGCCGGCAGCGCCGCCAGGTCCCGGGTCGCCGCGAGCGTGCTCACGTTGAAGCACACCGTCCCGACCAGCTGCACCAGCCCCGCCCACCGGTCGAGCCGCGCGTCCCGCGGCGTGCCGGCGAGCTGGGACGCCGCCGCGGTGGTGAACAGCACCGACCCGACGACGAACGTCCACGCCACCACGCCGGGCGCGGCCCGCGCGACGAACAGCGGCAGCGACCCGACCGCGAAGCACGCCGACCCCAGCCCGAACAGCACGGCGAGCCGGACGCTCGCCGTGCTCGGCGCCGGCCGCGTCACGACCCGAGGCCGGTCCGCGCCTTGCTCCGCGCCGCCGCGTGCGCGGGCGCGGTCCACAGGTCGGCGGCCGCGGGCGCGCGCGGGACCGGCGCCTCCGCCGCCAGGCTCGTGTACGCCAGGTCGAGGTCGCGCAGCAGCTGGTCGATCATGATCCGGCTGAGGTCGAGCCGGACCACCACCCGCATGAGGTGCACGTCCTCGGCGTCCGGCGGGAGGCTGTACGCGGGCACGATCCAGCCGCTCTCCCGGAGCCGCGCGGACAGGTGGTAGACGTCGAAGCCGGGGTCGTCGGCCAGCCGGAACGTCACGACCGGCTCGGCGAGGCCGGGGTTGAGGATCTCGAACCGGCCCGTGGCCTCGAGCTGCTCGTTCAGGTACCGCGCGTTCGCGAGCATGGTCTCGACGATCGCGGTGTACCCGTCCCGCCCCAGCCGCAGGAAGTTGTACATCTGCGCCTGGATCATCGAGGACCCGCGGGAGAAGTTGAACGTGTACGTCGGCTGCGCGCCGCCCAGGTAGTTGACGCTGAACACCAGGTCCTCGGGCAGCCTCGAGGCGTCCCGGAACACCAGCCAGCCGACGCCCGGGTACACCAGGCCGTACTTGTGGCCCGAGGCGTTGATCGAGGCCACCTGCTGCAGCCGGAAGTCCCACGCCAGGTCCGGCTCGGCGAACGGCGCGACGAACGCCCCGCTCGCGCCGTCGACGTGCAGCGGGACGTCCCAGCCGCGCTCGTCCCGGATCCGCACCAGCGCCGCGTCGATCTCCGCGATCGGGTCGGACTCGCCGATGTGGGTCGTCCCGAGCACGGCGCCGACGGCGATGGTCCGCTCGTCCACCCGCTCGACGACGTCCTCCGCGGTGACGGTGTACCGGTCCGGGCGCATGGGGATCTTGCGCATCTCGACGTCGAAGTAGTTGGCGAACTTGTCCCACACCACGTGCGTCTCGGCGCCGAACACGACGTTCGGCCGGTCGGCCGGCAGCCCCGCCGCCGCGCGCCGGTGCTGCCAGGCGCGCTTGTGCGCCAGCAGGCCGAGCATGATCGCCTCGGACGAGCCGATGGTCGCGACCCCGACGACCGTCGACGGGTCGGGCGCGTGGAACAGGTCGCCGAGCATGTGCACGCAGGCCTCCTCGACGAGCGAGGCGACCGGGTACTCCTCGTGGTCGATGTGGTTCTTGCGCAGCGTGTCGTGGATCAGCGCCTCGGCCTGCGGCTCCATCCAGGTGGTGACGAAGGACGCGAGGTTGAGCGTCTCCCGCCCGTCGAGCATCAGGCCGGTGTGCAGCAGCTCGTAGACCTCGTCCGGGTCCAGGCCGTGCGCGGGGAACTCGGTGCGGTCGATGGCGGTGCGGAAGCTCGCCCGGCCGTGGATCGGCAGGGCGGCGTGGCCGTGTCGGGTCATGGGGCAGCACCTCGCGGTCGTCGGTGACGCGGTGCGACGGCGGGGGCCCGTCCGGACGACGCGACCGTAGCAGCGGGCGTCGCAGCGCCGGACCGGGGCCTTCAGCATTTGCAGGCCTGCGAGCGCCGGGCCCACCCTGGAAGGCGGCGCGCGCGCACCTGGCGCGCGCCCGTCGACCGTCAGGAGACCCCATGACCACCGCGGCCCACGGCGAACCGCCCGCCGGACAGCTGGCCGGCGACCGCGCGTTCTTCGGCCACCCGCGCGGGCTGATGACGCTGTTCACCACGGAGCTGTGGGAGCGGTTCAGCTACTACGGGATGCGCGCCATCCTGCTGTACTACCTGACGGACACGGTCGCGAACGGCGGCCTCGGGATCGGCGAGACGACCGGCCTCGCGCTGGTGTCGATCTACGGCACGAGCGTCTACCTGCTGTCCGTGGTCGGCGGCTGGCTGGCGGACCGCGTGATCGGCGCCCGCCGCTCGGTGCTGATCGGCGGGATCATCATCGCCGCCGGCCACGTCCTGCTGGCGATCCCGGCCGCGGCGTCCTCGTACCTCGGCATCGCGCTGGTCGCCCTCGGCACCGGCCTGCTGAAGCCGAACGTGTCGAGCATGGTCGGCGAGCTGTACGCGCGCGACGACGAGCGCCGCGACTCGGCGTTCTCGATCTTCTACATGGGCATCAACATCGGGTCGTTCACGGCGCCGTTCCTGGTCGGCGCCGCGCGCGCCTGGGGCGGGTACCACGCCGGGTTCCTCGTCGCGGCGGTCGGCATGGCGATCGCCCTGGTGTTCTTCGTGGCGGGCGCCAAGTACCTCGGCCGCGCCGGCGGCGTCGCGCCCAACCCGGTCCGTCCCGAGGAGCGCGTCGCGCTGATCCGCGGGTTCCTCGTCGTCCTCGCCGGGATCGTCGTCGTCGGGCTGGTCGCGGCCGTCGTGGCCGGCGGGTTCAACCTCGACACCTTCATCGACACGATGTCGTACCTGGCGTTCATCGCGCCGGTCGCGTACTTCATCGTGATGTACCGCTCGCCCAAGGTCACCGACGCCGAGCGTCCGCGCGTGCTCGCGTACATCCCGCTGTTCGTCGCGGCGATGCTGTTCTGGATGATCTTCGAGCAGGCGGCGACGACGCTCGCGGCGTTCGCGGCGAACCGCACCGAGCTGTCGATCGTCGGCGTGACGATCAGCCCCGAGTTCTTCCAGTCGGTGAACCCGCTGTCGATCATCGTCCTGGCGCCGGTGTTCGCGTGGATCTGGTCGAAGACCCACGACCGCCCGCCGACCGCGACCAAGTTCGCGATCGGGCTGGCGCTGGCCGCGGTGTCGTTCCTCGTGATGTCGCTGGCGTCGGCCGCGTTCGCCGACAGCCTGGCGCCGGCGTGGGTGCTCGTCGTGGTCTACGTGATCCAGACGCTCGGCGAGCTGTGCCTGTCCCCCGTCGGCCTCGCCGCGACCACGCTGCTCGCGCCGCGGGCGTTCCGGAACCAGGCGATGGCCGTGTGGTTCCTCGCCCCGGCCGCTGGGCAGGCGATCACGGCGCAGCTGATCAAGGCCACCGAGGGCGCGTCCGACACGGCGTACTTCGGCGGGATCGGCGCGGTGGCGCTGGCCTTCGCGCTGATCCTGCTCGCGCTGTCGCCGTGGGTGACCCGGCACATCCGCCGTGCCGACGAGATGGAGGGCACGGTGAGCGCCGGGGCGTGACGGCCCCGGCGCCCGCCGGCGCCCCGTGCGGGGTCAGGACCGCGCGGTCTGGGTGTTCGACACCTGGGCCCGCGGCCGGACGACCAGCGTGTCGATGTTGACGTGGTGCGGCCGGGTCAGCGCGAACGCGATGACGTCCGCGATGTCCTCGGCGAGCAGCGGCTGGTAGCCCTCGTAGACCTTCGCCGCGCGCTCGGCGTCACCGCCGAACCGGACCAGGGAGAACTCCTCGGTCGCGACGGCGCCGGGCGCGATGTCGATGACCCGCACCGGCTCGCCGATCAGCTCGAGCCGCAGGGTGGTGGTGAGCATCCGCTCGGCGTGCTTGGCGCCGGTGTAGCCCGCGCCGCCCTCGTACGGGCCGATAGCTGCGGTCGAGGTGACCACGAGGACGTCGCCGCGGCCGCTGGCCTTCAGCTGCGGCAGCAGGGCCTTCGTGACACGCAGCGTGCCGAGCACGTTGATGTCGTACATGCGGCGCCAGCCCTCGACGTCCGCCTCGGCGACCGGGTCGAGGCCCAGCGCGCCGCCCGCGTTGTTGACGAGAGACGTGAGCCCGCCGGTCGCCTCGACGTGCGCGGCCAGGCGAGCCACGTCCTCGTCGCTCGTGAGGTCCGCGGCGAACGGCTCGGCGCCGGTCTCGGCGGCCAGGGCCTCGAGCCGGTCGGCGCGGCGCGCGACGGCGACGACGTCCCAGCCCTCGGCGCGCAGCCGGCGGACGGTCGCGGCGCCGATCCCGCTGGACGCACCGGTGACGACGGCGCGGAGGGCGGGCGTGGCGGTCTCGGACATGCTGGGTCCTCTCGGTGGGGCTGGTTCGGGTCCGACTGTAGGCCGCGCCGAGACCCACTGATCCGCGCGAGGCCCACGTCCGCGGGCGGGGGTCTCGGTCGGATCAGTGGGTCTCGGCGAGCCGAGCGGTCAGAGGGTGGCGTCGAGCTCCGACAGCACCGCGTCGTAGGCCGCGAGCGCTCTCGCGACCTGCGCGTCCGTGACGACGCACGGCGGGACGACGTGGATGCGGTTGTCCTGCACGAACGGCAGCAGCCCCCGGTCGAGCAGGCCGGCCTTGACCGCGCCCATGGCCGCGGGGCCGACCGGCTCCCGGGTCGCGCGAGAGGTGACCAGCTCCAGCGCCCAGAACACGCCGGTCCCCCGCACCTCGCCGACCGACGGGTGCGCGTCCGCGAGCGCCGCGAGCCCCGGCGCGAGCACCTCGGCGCCGATCCGGGCGGCGTTCTCGACGACCTTCTCGTCCTCCATCGCCTCGATGGTCGCGACGACCGCCGCCATCGCGAGCGGGTGCCCGGAGTACGTCAGCCCACCGGGGTACACCCGGTCGTCGAACGCGCGGGCGACGGCGTCCGACATCAGCACGCCGCCGGCGGGCACGTAGCCGGAGTTGACCCCCTTGGCGAACGTCACCAGGTCGGGCACCACGTCGTGCTGCTCGAACGCGAACCACGACCCCGTGCGGCCGAACCCGGCCATCACCTCGTCGAGGACCAGCAGGATCCCGTGCCGGTCGGCGATCGCCCGCACGCCCGCGAGGTAGCCCGGCGGCGGCACCAGCACGCCCGCGGTCCCCGGGACGGTCTCGAGCAGGATCGCCGCGATCGACCCCGGCCCCTCCGCCTCGACGACGCGCGCCAGGTGCCGCAGCGCGCGCTCGCACTCCTCCTCCGGCGTCGTCGCCCAGAACTCCGAGCGGTACAGGTACGGACCGAAGTGGTGCACGTGGCCGCGGGCGTACTCGTTCGGCACCCGGCGCCAGTCGCCGGTCGCGACCACGGCCGCGCCGGTGTTGCCGTGGTACGAGCGGTACGCGGACAGCACCTTGTCGCGGCCGGTGACCAGGCGCGCCATCCGGATGGCGTTCTCGTTCGCGTCGGCGCCGCCGTTCGTGAAGAACACCTTGGAGAACGACGCCGGCGCGTGCCGGAGGATCGCCTCGGCCGCCCGCCCGCGCGGGAGCACGGCGTGCGACGGGGCCACGGTCGCCAGCCGCCCGGCCTGCTCGGCGATCGCCGCCGTGACCCGCGGGTGCTGGTGGCCGATGTTGGTGTTGACGAGCTGGCTGCTGAAGTCGAGCAGCGTGCGCCCGTCCGCGAGCGCGACCTCGCAGCCGGAGGCCCCGGCGACGACGAGCGGCTGCAGGGCGCCCTGGGCGGACCAGGAGTGGAACACGTGCGCCCGGTCGAGCTCGAGGGCGAGCGCGCCGTCGGCGTCGAGTGCGGTCATGGGTGCGGGCCTTCCGTGGGTGAGGCGCGCCGAGTGTCCAGAACCCCGGGGACGAACCGGGGCGAACCGCCTCGGATCCTGGACACTCGGCGCGTTGCGGATCGGGTCAGTTGCCGCCGGGCTGGAGCTCGACCTCGAGCGGCGCGAAGTCCGCGCCCTCGACGTCCTCGCCGTCGGCGGTCAGCTCGTCCAGCGCCTGCTGCACGTACTCGTTGGTGTACGCGGTCTCCGGCGGGTCGGCGGTGATGATCGTCGCGCCGGTCTCGTTCGACGTCTGGAGCGCCATCTCGACGGTCGCGTCCCAGGCGGCCTCGTCGACCAGGCCGATGCCGCCGGAGGTCGACGGCCAGATGAGCTTGTTGACCTCGTTGGTCATCCAGAGCTGGTGGCTGGTGCCGAGCGTCGAGCCCGCGGCCGTGACGATGTCGGCCGCCTCCTGCGGGTTGTCCCGCGCGTACATCCAGCCCTTGAGGGTCGCCTTGAGGAACGCGACCGTCGTGTCGGCGTACTCCGCGTCGTCCGCCAACCGGCCGGCGTCCGCCCAGATCGCGTCCTGGAGCATGGCGGTGCCCTCGTCGTTCCAGTCGATGACCGAGAAGTCGTCGGGCTGGTAGAGCTCGCCGGTCTCCGGGTCCTCCGTCTCGAGCAGCTGGGCGTACTCGTTGTAGGTCATCGCCTGCGCCGCGTCGATGTCGCCGGCCAGGAACGCGTTCATGTCGAACGCCTGCTGCACGATCTCGAAGTCCGTGACGCCCGCCTTGTTCAGCCCCGCGAACAGCTCCCACTCGTTGCCGTAGCCCCAGGAGCCGATCTTCTTGCCCTCGAGGTCCGCGACCGAGTCGATGCCGGCGTCCGCGAACGACACCTGGAGGGTCGCCGAGCGCTCGAAGATCTGCGCGACGTTGGTGATGTCCGCGCCCTGCTCGATGGAGCCGAGCACCTTCGGCACCCACGCGACCGCGTAGTCGACCTCGCCGTTCGCGAGCGCGTCCTGCGGCACGATGTCGCCGCCGCTGGGGATGATCTCGACGTCGAGGCCCTCGTCCTCGTAGTAGCCCTGGTCCAGCGCCGCGTAGTAGCCGGAGAACTGCGCCTGGGTCAGCCACTGCAGCTGCAGCTTCACGGGCGTCAGCCCGCCGTCGCCGCTGCTCCCCGACCCGGTCGACCCGGCCTGGTCGTCCGAGCCGCCGCCGCACGCGGTCAGCGCGAGCGCCGCCACGACGCCGAGCGCCCCGAGCCCGGCCCGCCTGGTGGTGTTCCTCATGTCATCCCCTTCGTCGTCGCAACACGTCCAGAGGCCCTCCTGGCGCCGTCGGCAGGCGGGGTGGTTCCGGCCCGCGGACCCCCGACCGCGGGACGTTCGGTGCGGTGCGCTCAGCCCCGGCGCACGCCGCGGGTCCCCCACCGCTCGACCGCGGAGGTGGCCCCGTAGAACAGCAGCCCGACGAGCACGCCGCCGAGCACGTACGCCCAGGCCCGGGCGTAGTTCGACCCCGCCGCGGCCGTGGTGATGAACGACCCGATGCCGGACCGCGGCCCGCCGAAGTACTCCGCGACGATCGCCGAGATCACCGCCAGCGAGGACGCCAGCCGCAGGCCGGTGAACACGAACGGCAGCGCCGTCGGGATCGTCACCGCGCGGACCGCCTGCCGCGGGGTCGCGGCGTAGGCCCGCATGAGGTCCCGGTGAACGGGCCGGACCTGCCGGAGGCCGCGCAACGTGGTGACGAACACCGGCACCCCGACCGCGACGGCCACCACGATCTGCCGCCCGGTCTCCACCGAGGCGCCGTACATCGTGTAGAGCACCGGGGCGAGGGCCACGATCGGCACGACCGCCAGGCCGGCGACCACCGGGTCGAGCAGCAGGTCGACGGCCCGGACCGCCGAGGCCAGCACGGCCGCGGCGATCGCGACCACCGCGCCGACGACGAGCCCGACCAGCGCGTTCGTCCCGGTGATCAGCGCCGCCGAGGCGATCGTGGGGAGGAACTCGGCGAACTCGGCGGCGACTGCGGACGGGCTCGGCAGCAGGAACGGCGGGACCTCGGCCAGCGCCACGACGGCCTGCCAGGCCGCGACGAGGAGGACCAGCAGGACGACGGGGGCGGCGCGGTGGCCCCACGCGGCGGCGGTGCGGCGCGCCCGGCCCGGGGCGGGGGCAGCAGCGGGCGCCGGGGCTGCGGCGGCGCTCACCGCGTCTCCACCCCGCGGCTCGGGACGCCGTCCGCGCCGCCGTGCAGCGCCTCGCGCACCGCCGTGACCGCCGCGAAGTACGCCTCGTCCTCGCGGAGCGCGTCGTCCCGCGACCCGGACCGGCCGAGCCCCACGTCCACGATCCCGGCGATCCGCCCCGGCCGCGCGGACATCACCACGACCCGGTCGGACAGGAACACCGCCTCCGGGATCGAGTGCGTGACGAACACGACCGCCGCCTGCGTCTCCGCGCAGATCCGCACCAGCTCGGACTGCAGCCGCTCGCGGGTCATCTCGTCCAGCGCGCCGAACGGCTCGTCCATCAGCAGCAGGCTCGGCCGCTCCGCGAGCGCCCGGGCGATCGCCACGCGCTGCTGCATGCCGCCCGACAGCTGGTCCGGGAAGTGGTCGGCGAAGTCGGTCAGCCCGACCAGCGCCAGCATCTCGTCGGCGCGCTCCCGGCGGGCGCCGCGGCCGACGCCGTGCAGGGACAGCGGCAGCTCGATGTTCGCCCGGACCGTGCGCCACGGGAGCAGGCCGGCCTGCTGGAACGCGATGCCGTAGTCGTGGCCGAGCCGCGCCTCCCGTGCCGGGCGCCCGAACACGGCGATCGAGCCCGACGTCGGCTCGTCGAGGTCGGCGACCAGGCGGAGCAGCGTGGACTTGCCGCAGCCCGACGGGCCGATCAGGGACACGAACTCCCCCGCGCCGACCGTGAGGTCGACGTGCTCCAGCGCCGTGACGGACCGGCCGCCCTCGCCGGGGAACACCCGGCCGACGCCGGTGACCTGGACGGCCGCGGCGGTCGCGGTCGGCGCTCCGGGCGCGGCGCCGGCGGCGGTCGGCGCGGTCACGCGGCCACCTCCGCCCGGCGGAACCGGCGCAGCGCGGTGCCGAGCAGCGCGACCGCCCCGGAGGCGACCAGGCCGAGCAGCACCGCCCCGAAGATCGGCGCCCACGGCTTGGCGGGGTCGCTGCTGGCGAAGTTGGCGAACTCGAGGATCATGCGTCCGATACCTCCGGGCATCCCGGTCGAGACCTCCGCGACGACGACGCCGAGCACGGCGCTCGTGGCCGCCAGGCGGAGGGCGGGCAGCAGGTGGGGCACGCTCGCGGGCAGCCGCAGGCGGACCAGCTCCTGGGTCCAGGAGGCGGCGTAGCCGGCGAACAGCTCGCGGTGCAGGGTGTCGGGCGAGGTCAGGCCGCGCAGGGCGCCGACCGCGACCGGGAAGAACGCCAGGTACGAGGCGATCACGGCGACCGACATCCACGGCTCCCAGGTGAAGCCGAGCTCGAGCTTCGACCCCCAGCCCTTCACGAGCGGGGCGAGCGCGATGAGCGGGACGGTCTGGCTCAGCACGACCAGCGGGAGCACCGCCGACCGCGCCACCCGGAACCGGGTCATCAGCAGCGCGAGGCCGAAGCCGACGACCACGCCGATCACCCAGGACACCGCCGCGATCCGCAGGCTGGTGCCGCCGGCGCGGAGCACCGCGAGCCACAGCGGGTCGGCGCCCGGCTGGGACGTCAGCGGCTCGCCGAGCCGGGCCAGCATCTCGGTGACGTGCGGCATCGCGAGGTCGGTGGTGCGCGGCAGCACGCGCAGCTCGCCCACGCTCCAGCCGTCCTCGGGGACGACCGCCTTGACCAGCTCCCACAACGCGGCGAGCAGGACGAGGGCGGCGACGCCGAGGGCGACGGGGCGCAGGGCGCGGACGGGCGCGGGCAGCGCGCGGGACCGGCGCGCGGCCGGGGCGAGCGCGGCGGCGGACGGCGCGACGACCGCCGCGTCCCCGGCCTCCGCGACCCCCGGCCCCGCCACCCCGGTCGTCATGCCGTCGCCACGACGTGCTCGGCCATCGCCGGGATGACCCGCTCGCCGTACATCCGCAGGGTCTCGTCCTTGTTGTCGTGCTGCAGGTAGCCGGCGAACTGGGTGACCCCGAGCGCGCGCAGCGCCTGCAGCTTCTCGACGTGCTCGCGCGGGGTGCCGATCAGGCAGAACCGCTCGACGATCTCGTCCGGCACGAACTGGGTGTGCGAGTTCCCGGCGCGGCCGTGCTCGTTGTAGTCGTAGCCCTGCCGGCCGGCGATGTAGTCGGTGAGGGCCTTCGGCACCTGCGACCCCTGGCCGTACTTCGCGACGATGTCCGCGACGTGGTTGCCGACCATGCCGCCGAACCACCGGCACTGCTCCCGCATGTGCGCCCGGGCCGCCGGGGAGTCGCCGTCGCCGACGTACATGGGCGCCGCGACGCAGAACTTGATGGCGTCGGGGTCGCGGCCCGCGGCCTCCGCGGAGTCCCGGACGGTGCGGATCATCCAGGACGCGATCTCCGGGTCGGCGCACTGCAGGATGAACCCGTCGCCGACCTCGCCGGTCAGCTTGAGCGCCAGCGGTCCGTACGCGGCGACCCACACCTCGAGCGCCGAGCCACGGGACCACGGGAACTGGACCTTGCGGCCGTTGTGCTCGACGGCCCGGGAGTTGGCGAGCTCCCGGATGACGTGGATCGACTCGCGCAGCGTGGCGAGGTTGGACGGCCGGCCGGCGAGCGTGCGCACCGCCGAGTCGCCGCGGCCGATCCCGCACACCGTGCGGTTGCCGTACATCTCGTTGAGCGTGGCGAACGAGGACGCCAGCACGGTCCAGTCCCGGGTGGCCGGGTTGGTGACCATCGGGCCCACGATCACCTTGCGGGTGGCCGCGAGGATCTGCGAGAACACCACGAACGGCTCCTGCCACAGCAGGTGCGAGTCGAAGGTCCAGACGTAGTCGAACCCGTGGGTCTCCGCCTGGCGGGCCAGGTCGACCACCCGGGACGCGGGCGGGTCGTTCTGCAGGACGACGCCGAACTCCATGGCGCGGCCCTCCTTCCGGGGTCGAGGGGCGTCAGATCAGGTACTGGGACAGGCCGCGCTTGACGTACTTGCCGTGGCCGGCGCGGCCCAGGAACAGCCCGCCGTCGACGACGACCTCGCCGCGGGACAGCACCGTGTCGACGTGCCCGTCGACCTCGAAGCCCTCCCAGGCCGAGTAGTCCATGGCCATGTGGTGCGACTTCCCGAGCCCGATCGAGGTGTGCCCGTTCGGGTCGTAGACCACGACGTCCGCGTCGGCGCCGGGCGCGAGCACGCCCTTCTGCCCGTACATGCCGAACATCCGCGCCGGTGTGGTGCAGCAGATCTCGACCCAGCGCTCCAGGCTGATCTCGCCGGTGACGACGCCCTGGTAGAGCAGGTCCATCCGGTGCTCGACGGAGCCGATGCCGTTCGGGATCTTGGAGAAGTCCCCGAGGCCCAGCTCCTTCTGGTCCGTCATGCAGAACGGGCAGTGGTCCGTGGACACGAGCTGCAGGTCGTTGGTCCGCAGCGAGTTCCACATCTGGTGCTGGTGGCCCTCGTGCTTGGAGCGCAGCGGGGTCGAGCAGACGTACTTCGCGCCCTCGAAGTCGCCCCACCGCTCGCTGCTCGCGCCGAGGTGGTCCTCGAGCGACAGGTAGAGGTACTGCGGGCAGGTCTCGCCGAACACGTTCTGGCCGCGGTCGCGAGCCTGGGCGATCTGCTCGGCGGCCTGCTTGGCGGAGACGTGCACGACGTACAGCGGCGCCCCGGTCAGGTCGGCGAGCATGATCGCGCGGTGCGTCGCCTCCTCCTCGGCCTGCCAGGGCCGGGAGACCCCGTGGTAGTACGGGCTGGTCTCGCCGCGGGCGACGTGCTGCTGCACGAGGGTGTCGATGACCGACCCGTTCTCGGCGTGCATCATGATCATCGCGCCGTTGTCGGACGCCTTCTGCATGGCCCGCAGGATCTGGCCGTCGTCCGACAGGAACACGCCCTTGTAGGCCATGAACAGCTTGAAGGACGTGACGCCCTCGGCGATCAGCTCGTCCATCGCGTGCAGCGAGGAGTCCTGCACGTCGGACAGGATCTGGTGGAACGCGTAGTCGACCGCGCAGTTCCCCGCCGCCTTCTGGTGCCACAGCGCGTACTGGTCGACCGGGTTCTCGTGCGGGTACTGCACGACGAAGTCGACGATCGTGGTCGTGCCGCCCCAGGCCGCCGCGGTGGTGCCGGTCTCGAAGGTGTCGGACGCGAACGTGCCGCCGAACGGCATCTCCATGTGGGTGTGCGCGTCGATGCCCCCGGGGATGACGTACTTGCCGGTCGCGTCGATCACGCGGTCGACGGTGCTGCGCAGGTCGACGCCCAGGGCCGTCGAGCCCGGCTGCAGCAGCGCGACGATCGTCTCGCCGTCGACGAGCACGTCCGCGGCGCCGCGCCCGGTCGCGTTGACGACGGTGCCGCCGGTGATGAGGGTCCTCATGCCTCGTCCTCCCGGGCCGGTCAGGGCGCCACGATGGGGCCGTAGGCGTCCGGCCGGCGGTCGCGGAAGAACTGCCACCGCTCCCGGGTCGTCCGGATCGCGTCCAGGTCCAGGTCGCGGATGAGCAGCTCGTTCTCCGACGACGAGCCGACGTCGCCGACGTAGTTGCCGTCCGGACCGACGGCGTAGGACGAGCCGTAGAAGTTCACGGCCTCGTCGCCGTACTCGTTGTCCTCGAGCCCGACGCGGTTGTTCGCGATGACGTAGTAGCCGTTCGCGATGGCGGCGGCGGGCTGCTCGACCTCCCACAGCTTGTTCGAGATGCCGGGGGCCGTGGCGTTCGGGTTGAACACGATCTCCGCGCCGTTCAGCGCGAGCACCCGCCAGCCCTCCGGGAAGTGCCGGTCGTAGCAGATGTTGACGCCGATCTTCCCGACCGCCGTCTCGAACACCGGGTAGCCCTGGTTGCCGGGCCGGAAGTAGAACTTCTCCCAGAACTTCGGCAGGTGCGGGATGTGGTGCTTGCGGTACGTGCCGAGCAGGGTGCCGTCCGCGTCGATGACCGCCGCCGTGTTGTAGAGCACGCCGGGCTGGTCCTCCTCGTAGATCGGCAGCACGATGACGATGCCGAGCTCCTTGGCCAGCGCCGAGAACCGGTCGGTGGTCGGGCCCGGGATCGTCTCGGCGTACTCGTAGTACTTCGTGTCCTGGGTGATGCCGAAGTACGGGCCGTAGAACAGCTCCTGGAAGCCGATCACCTGCGCGCCCTCGGCCGCCGCCTTGCGCGTCCAGTCCTCGTGCAGCTGGATCATCGACTCCTTGTCGCCGGTCCAGGTGGCCTGGGTGAAGGCGACGCGCACGACTGACATGAGGGACCTCCGCGTGGTGGTGGGACCGGGACCGGGCCGCCGTGAGGGGCCCGATGGGAATGTGACTGTGGGGGTTGAACATTTCTGCGGCGTTTCTGCCGGTAACGGCCCCGAGAACGTCGATGACGGGCCTGTAAACACTCGGGCCCCGGGTTGCGGGCCGGGCCTCGAGCAGGTGCGCGCGGGGGCACGATGACGCCCATGGACGTGGCCCAGCACGTGGAGGACCGCAGTCCACGCGGCATCGCCGCCGCCGTGTCGCGCCTGGTGCGCAGCGGGGACCTGCGGCCGGGCGACCGGCTGCCCACCGTGCGCCGGCTCGCCGCCGACCTCGGCGTCAGCCCGGCGACCGTGAGCGGCGCGTGGCAGGCGCTGGCCGCGGTCGGGCTGGTGGCGTCGCGCGGGCGGGCGGGAACCGTGGTGCTGCCGGAGCCGGCGTCGTGGCTGCCGCCGCGGTACCGGGACCTCGCGGCCGGCGGCCGGTCGGCGGGCGGGACGGAGCCGGGCGGGACGGCGCGGCCGCTGCCGGGTGCGGCGACCGGCACGCCGGGGCGCTCACCGGTCGCCGCGGCCCCGGCCACCCGCCCCGGGCGCCCGCTCGACCTGTCGACCGGCACCCCCGACCCCGCGCTGCTCCCGCCGCTCGGCCGCGCCCTCGCCCGGGTCGCCGCCGCCACGCCCGCCGCGGGCACCGGCTCGTACCTGGGCGCCCCCGTCGTCGAGCCGCTGGAGCGCCTGCTGCGCACGTCCTGGCCGTTCACGCCGCAGCGGGTGACGGTCGTCGACGGCGCGGTGGACGCGATGAGCCGCACGCTCGAGCAGCTCGCGGGGTTCGGCGACCGGGTCGTGGTCGAGGACCCGTCGTTCCCGCCGATCTTCGACCTGTGCGACCAGCTCGGCCTGGAACGCGTCCCGGTGCCGCTCGACCGGCAGGGCCTGCGACCGGACGCGCTGGCGGCCGCGCTGCGCACCGGCGCGGAGGTCGTGGTCCTGCAGCCCCGCGCGCACAACCCGACGGGCGTCTCGATGACCTCGACCCGGGCGCGGGAGCTCGCGGCGGTCGTCCGGAAGCACCTGGCCCAGACGCCCGGCGCGGGGCTCACGATCGTCGAGGACGACCACTCCGGCGAGATCGCCTCGTCCGCCGACGTGTCGCTCGGCAGCCACCTGCCCGACCGGGTCGTGCACGTGCGGTCGTACTCCAAGTCGCACGGGCCCGACCTGCGCATCGCGGCGGTCGGCGGGCCGGCGGCGGTGCTGGACCGGGTCGTCGCGCGGCGGATGCTCGGGCCGGGGTGGACGAGCCGGCTGCTGCAGCACGTGCTCGCCGACCTGCTCGACGACGGCGAGGCGCTCGCGGCCGTCGCCCAGGCCCGCCGGACGTACTACGCGCGGCAGCGCGCGCTGAGCACGGCGCTCGCCGGGCACGGGGTCGAGGTGCAGCCCGGCGACGGGATCAACCTCTGGGTGCCGGTGGCCGACGAGGCGACGGCGCTCGTGCGGCTGGCGGCGGCGGGGATCCGGGTCGCGCCGGGCCGGCCGTTCCGCGCGGGGTCGGGCCCCGACGACGGCCCGGACGCCGACGCGGACCCGCCGGCCGGTGGCGCGGGCCACGTCCGGGTGACGGTCGGCGCCCTGTCGGGCGGCCCGGACGAGGTGCAACGCGTGGCGACCGCCCTGTCCCTCGCGGCCCTCCCGTAGCGCCCCGTGTCGCCGAGATGGCAACTCTCGGCTGTCCGGGGACGCCCGCGCACAGCCGAGAGTTGCCATCTCGGCGGGCAGGTACGTCGAGTCTCCGTTCCCGGACTGTGTGGGCGCGCGGGGGCGCAGTGCGGAAGTGGAGACTCGGCGGGCGTGGGCGTGGGCGTGGGCGGGCGCGGTGCGCGGGAGGGCGCGGCGGCGGCGCCCGCGGGCGTAGGGTGGTTCCGGACCAGGCCGGATATGGCCTGGGTGTCGCCGCCCGCGCATGGGCGGCGCGGCCACCGGGCGCGACGTGCACCCTCCCCGGCCCGCAGCGGCGGACGCCCTCGCGCGTCGCCACGGGACCGCCTCCCCCAGCGTCCACCGTCGGACCGAGCGTCCGACGCGGGCGCCCGGACCGCTCGACGACGTCGCCGCGGCCGCGCCCGCGCCGTCGCCGCATCCCGTCAGGAGCCCCGCCCCGTGCGCAGCACCCCCCGCACCAGCACCCGCCCCGCCCGCGCCACCCGCACCGCCCGCCTCGCCCTCGCCGCGCCCGCCGCCCTGGCCGTCGCCGCGCTCGCCGCCTGCTCGGGCACCGCCGGCGCCGGCGACGCCCCGGCCGCCGACGGCACCGCCGCCGCGTCCGCCTCCGCAAGCGCGTTCGAGCCGGTCACGCTCGACAACTGCGGCACCGAGGTCACCGTCGAGAGCCCGCCGGAGCGCGTCGTCGCGATCAAGTCGACGTCGATCGAGATGCTGCTCGCGCTCGGCCTGGGGGACCGCCTGGTCGGCACCGCCTTCGCCGACGGACCCGTCCCCGAGGAGTACACCGCCGCCTACGACGCCGTCCCGGTGCTGTCCGACAAGGTGCCCGGCCAGGAGGCGCTGCTCGAGGTGCAGCCCGACTTCGTGTACGCCGGGTGGGAGTCGAACTTCTCCGACGACGGCGCCGGCGAGCGCGCCGCCCTGCAGGGCCTCGGCATCGGCACGTACGTCTCCCCCGCCGCCTGCAAGGAGGAGGGGTACATGCCGGACCCGCTGACCTTCGACGGCCTGTTCGACGAGATCCGCGAGCTCGCGTCCGTGTTCGGCGTCGAGGACCGCGCGGAGGAGCTGATCGCCGGGCAGCAGGCGCAGCTGGACGCCGTCGAGCCGCCCGCCGAGGAGACCACCGCGCTCTGGTACTCCTCCGGCGACGACACCCCGTACGTGGGCGCGGGCATCGGCGCGCCGCAGATGATGCTCGACGCCGCCGGGCTGACGAACATCTTCGCGGACGTGCACGACACCTGGACGTCCGCCGGCTGGGAGCAGGTCGTCGCGGCCGACCCCGACGTGATCGTCCTGGTCGACGCCACCTGGAACACGGCGGAGTCGAAGATCGAGGCGCTCGAGCAGAACCCGGCCACCGCGCAGCTCACCGCCGTGCGGGAGCAGCGCTACCTGACCGTGCCGTTCCCCGCCGCCGAGGCGGGCGTCCGGAACGCCGAGGCCGTGGTGTCCCTGTCCGAGCAGCTGGCGGGCCTGGAGGGCTGACCGCGCCGATGACGACCACCGCACCCGCCCACGAGGCGCGCCCCGGGGTTCGGCCCCCGTGGCGGCCGCCGCTGCTGCCGACCCTGCTCGTCGGGGTCGTGCTGCTGGTCGGCACCGTGCTGGTCTGCGTGACGATCGGCCCGGCGGACATCGCGGTCGCCGACGTCGCGCGGAGCATCGCGGGTCACGTCGGCCTCGGCCCGGCCGCGGGCGCGGACGGCGGTGTGCCGGTGCTGACCGACGCGATCGTGTGGGAGCTGCGGCTGCCGCGGGTGCTCACCGGCGCGGCGGTCGGCGCGGGCCTCGCGCTGGCGGGCGCGGTGATGCAGAGCCTGACCCGCAACCCGCTCGCCGACCCGTACCTGCTCGGGCTGTCGTCGGGCGCGTCGCTCGGCGCGGTGGCGGTGCTGGTCGTCGGGATCGGCCTGCTGCTGCCGGTCGCGGCGTTCGCCGGGGCGCTGGCGGCGCTGGTCGCGACGCTGAGCCTGGCGCGGGTCGGCGGCGTGCTGACCCCCGGGCGCGCGGTGCTGGCCGGCCTCGCGGTGTCGCAGCTCGCGGCCGCGGGCACGTCGTTCGTCATCTTCTGGTCGGCGACCGGCGACTCCTACCGGGAGATCCTCAACTGGCTGCTCGGCTCGCTCGCCGGGTCGACCTGGCAGAGCGTGGCGATCGCCGCCGGGGCGCTGGTCGTCGTCGGCACCGTGCTGGTCGCGTCGGCGGTGCGGCTGGACGCGTTCGCGTTCGGCGACACCGCGGCCGCCGCGCTCGGCATCCCCGTCGACCGGACCCGGTGGGTGCTCATGACCCTGGTCGCGCTGCTGACCGGCGCGATGGTCGCGGTGAGCGGGTCGATCGGGTTCGTCGGGCTGGTGCTCCCGCACGCGGTGTCGGCGCTCACCGGCCCGGCGCACCGGCGGCTGCTGCCGGTCGCCGCGGTCGTCGGGGCGATCTTCCTGGTGTGGGCGGACACCGGCGCCCGCACCCTGTTCGACCCGCGGGAGCTGCCGGTCGGCATCGTCACGGCGCTGATCGGCGTGCCGGTGTTCGCGGTGCTGCTGCGGCGCGGGAGGGGGTCGGCGTGGACCTGAGCATCGCGGGCGTCGGCACCCGGCTCGGCGGCCGGTGGGTCGTCGACGGCGTGGACGCGACGCCGCCGCCCGGCGCGCTGACCGGCCTGCTCGGCCCGAACGGCGCCGGCAAGACCACGCTGCTGCGGCTGATCGCCGGGCTGCTCGACCCCGAGGCCGGCGCCGTCCTGCTGGACGACGTCCCCGTGCACACCGTGCCGCGCCGTGAGCGCGCCCGCCGGGTCGCCCTGCTCGAGCAGGAGTCGTCGTCGACCGTCCCGCTGACCGTCCGCGAGGTCGTCGCGCTGGGCCGCATCCCGTACCGGACGCTCTGGGGCGCCGACGCCGACGAGGCCGCCGTCGACCGCGCGCTGGCCGCCGCCGACGCCGCCCACCTGGCCGACCGGGCGTGGTCCGCGCTGTCCGGCGGCGAGCGGCAGCGCGTGCACATCGCCCGGGCGCTCGCGCAGGAGCCGGACCTGCTGCTGCTCGACGAGCCGACCAACCACCTGGACGTCAGCGCCCAGCTGTCGCTGCTGGCGTTCGTCCGCGACCTCGGCCGCACGACCGTCGCCGCGCTGCACGACCTCAACCTGGCCGCCGCGTACTGCGCGCACGTGCTGGTGCTCGCCGAGGGGCGGCTGGTGGCGGCGGGCGACCCGCGCGACGTGCTGACCGCGGACCTCGTCCGGCGGGTCTACGGCGTGGAGTGCGCCGTGCTGACGAACCCGCGGACGGGGCGGCCGGTGATCGCGTTCGGCGAGCCGGCGCCCGGCGGCGCGGCCGACGCCCACGACGCCGGCAGCACCCGGCCCGAGCCCGTTCACGGAGGAGCACGATGAGGATCACCGTCCTGTCCGGCGGCGTCGGCGGCGCCCGGTTCACCCGCGGGCTGCTGGCCCTGCTGCGCGACCGGCTGCCGGACGGCCGCGGCGGCACCACCGCCGAGGTCACCGTGATCGCGAACACCGGCGACGACATGTGGCTGCACGGCGTCCGGGTCTGCCCGGACCTCGACACCCTCATGTACACCCTCGGCGGCGCGGTCCACGAGGAGCAGGGCTGGGGCCGGCGCGACGAGACGAGCCGGGTCAGCGCGGACCTCGCGGCGTACGACGTCGGCTGGGACTGGTTCACGCTCGGTGACCTCGACCTGGCGACGCACCTGGCGCGCACGCAGTGGCTCCGCGAGGGCCGGACGCTGTCCGAGGCGACGGCGCTGCTGTGCCGGCGGTGGGGGCTCGCCGAGCAGGGCGTCCGGCTGCTGCCGATGGCGGACGAGCCGGTGGAGACGCACGTGGTGGTCGCGGACCCGGACGCCGGCCCCGGCGCCGAGCGGACGATCCACTTCGAGGAGTGGTGGGTGCGGCACCGCGCCGCCCTGCCGGCGCTGCGGTTCGTCCAGGTGGGCCTGGGGTCCGCCCAGGCGGCGCCGGGCGTGCTGGACGCGATCGCGTCGGCCGACGTGGTGGTCGTGCCGCCGTCCAACCCCGTCGTGTCCGTGTCGACGATCCTGGCCGTGCCGGGCGTCCGCGCCGCGCTGGCCTCGACCGCTGCGCCCGTGGTCGGCGTCTCACCGATCGTCGGCGGCGCGCCCGTGCGCGGGATGGCGGCGCAGTGCCTCGCGACGATCGGCGTCGACGCCACGGCGGAGGCGGTCGCGCGGTTCTACGGGCGCCGGGACGACGCGTCGCGGGCGGGCGAGGACGTCGGCGTGCTGGACGCGTGGCTGGTCGACACCGTCGACGCCGAGGCGGCCGAGAAGCTGGCTGCCGACGGCTGGCGGTCCGCAGCGGCGGCGACGCTGATGACGGACGTGCCGGCGACGGCGCGGATCGCGGCCGAGGCGCTGGCGCTCGTCGGGCGCTGAGGGCGGGGCGGGCGGGCGCGCGGTCGACGAGGTCGTCAGAACCGCGCGAGGTCGTCAGACGGTGCTGACGACCTCGCCGTCATGTGACGACCTGGAACGGGCCGGCGGCAACGCGTCCGGCGCGTCCGGCCACGTCAGCCCAGCGGGCCGAGGCGGCGCAGCAGCGCACCGGTCCGCCCGCCGACCCCGCGCGCGACGAGCGCGGCCAGGTCGTCCGGCACGTCCACGTCGTGCCGCAGGGTCGCGTCCGCGGGCAGCACGAGCTCCGCGTGCCCGAGCGCCCGGTGCGCAGCCGCCGACCCGCCGCCGAACGCCGGCCGCAGCGCCGTCCCGGCCCGCGCGGTCAGCAGCGTCGTCCCGGTCCCCTCGGCGTCGGGCAGCACGGCGAGCGGGTGCGCCTCGGCCGCCGCGAGCGCCGCGTCGAGCTCTGCGGGGTCGAGCCCGGGCAGGTCGCCCAGCAGCACCCCGACGTGCGCGGTCGGCGCCTCGGCGCGCGCCGCGGCCACGCCGGCGGAGACGGCGCGGTCGAGCGAGGCCCAGCCGGCGGCGTCGTCCGGCGCGGCGGGCGGCTCCGGCAGCGCCCGGACCCGCGGGAGCGCCGCCGCGCCGGCCGTGACCTCGGGATCCGCGGTGACGACGACCACCCGGGCCACCCGGGGCACCGCGAGCACCGCCTCGACGGTGTCCAGCGCCATCGCCCGCACCAGGGCGGCGCGCGCCCGCGCCTCCAGCACGTCGGCCAGGCGGGTCTTGCCCCGCCGCGCGTCCTTCACCGGGACGACGAGGACCCACCGACCGAGCAGCACGGACGCACCCTACGCGGGGCCGCGGCGCGGCGGCAGGCGCGTCCGGGCGCGTCAGCCCCGCACGCGGTCCAGGGCCGCGTCGATCTCGGCGCGCCGCCCCGCGACCAGCGCGTCGAACGCCGCGTCGGGCAGCGGGTGGTCAGCCGTGAACCGGATCCCGCCCTTCGTCGCGTCGAACCCGTCGGGCGTCGCCAGCACCGCCGCCGTGACGTCCGAGCTGAACGGGTAGGCGGTGCAGCCGCGCGACCCGACCGCCACGGCGACGAGCGGTCGGCCGCGGTGCCGGAAGGCCGCCATGCCGTAGCTGGTGCCCTCCTCGACGCCCGGGACGAGGGCCCGCGCCCGGTCGAGCAGCCGGGCGACCAGGTCCCGCTCCGGGCCGGTCAGCGACGCCACGTACTCCGTCACCTCGGTCATGGGTGCTCCTCCTCTGCCTCGCCGATCATGGCGGCGCTCCGCTCCGCTGCACACCCTCGCGATCACCCGGATGCCTGCTCGACGCGAGCGCCCGGCCGCCGATGGGAGGGGGTGACGGACGTCGGCGGGTCGGGCAGGGGGTGGGGCGATGAGCACGCGGCAGCGCGTCATGTCCGCGCTCACCCTCGCGGGCTGCCTGTTCGGCGTCGTCGGCATCCCGCTCGGCTGGGGCGCGCAGGAGCCCGCGCGGTTCTGCGCGACCGCGGCCGACTGCCCGGACCTGCGCTGGTCGACGGCCGTGGTCCACACCGCCGCGGGCGCGGCGACGACCGTCCCGGCGGTCGCGCCGACGCCCTGACGGCCGGGTCCCCGAGCGGCCTCAGCAGTCGGTGTGGCCCGGCGCGCACCACTGGTGCCCGACGTCCACGACCAGCCGCGACCCGGCACCCGGCCCGGGGAGCACGAACGCCCGGAACGGCAGCCGCGCGCGCACGCCCAGCGCCACCGTCGAGACGCCCTCGAAGCTCCCGGCCCAGGCCACCTGCCGGAACGTCCGGTACCCCGCCGTGTTCACCAGGTCGCGCCCGGACCCGACGAAGAACGCGTCGGTCGGCAGCACGTTCACGCGCGCGACCACCTCGAGGCGCGCCCCGCCGCGCACCGGGACCACGGCCCCGGACCCGTCCATGACGACCTGGCCGACGTACCGCACCGACCACGCCGTCAGCGGCCGGTCCACGTCGAGCACGAGCCGGTCGAAGCAGGCGTGCCGGCCGGCGCGGACGTTGGTGAGCTGACCCGCCGACATGCCGGGGACGCCCTTCGCGGTCGACCCCCAGACCTGCGCGCAGTACGGATGCGCCGACGCCGCAGGTGCGGCGAGCAGGCTCCCCCCGAGCAGCAGCGACAGGACGGACAGCAGGACGAGCAGTCGGCGGCGCATGGCGGTACTCCCTCGTACCCGGTCCACGCTCCGCCGGTCGGGCGTCGCCGTCAACGGGCCGTGGCACCCGTGGCGGGTGAGATCCGCGCGTCGCGCCGCTCGGGCACAATGGCGCGATGACCCTGTGGCTGACCGGCGACGCCGACGCGGACCGCCTGCTCGACTCCGACCCGTTCGCGCTCCTCACCGGCATGCTGCTCGACCAGCAGGTGACGATGGAGTCCGCGTTCGCCGGCCCGGCCAAGATCGAGCAGCGCATGGGCGGGTTCGACGTCCGGCGGATCGCCGAGGCCGACGCCGAGGAGTTCACCGCGCTGTGCGCCACGCCGCCCGCGGTGCACCGGTTCCCGGGCTCGATGGCCGGGCGCATCCAGGCGGTCGCCCGCGCGGTCGTCGACGACTACGACGGCGACGTCACGCGGATCTGGACCGAGGGCGACCCGGACGGCGCGACCGTGCTGAAGCGGCTCAAGGCGCTGCCCGGGTTCGGCGACCAGAAGGCGCGCATCTTCCTGGCGCTCCTGGCCAAGCAGCGCGGCGTCGCCCCCGCGGGCTGGCAGGAGGCGGCGGGCGCCTACGGCGACGACGTCCCGCGGTCGATCGCGGACGTGCGGGACCCCGACTCGCTGCGGCGGGTCCGCGAGACCAAGCAGGCCGCGAAGGCCGCCGCGCGCGCCGCCAAGGCCTGACACCGCCACGGGGCGGCCCGAACCTCACGCCACCCGTGCCGCCGACCCCAGCCAGTCGTCGAACGTCAGCCGCCCACGCACCGCACCCGGCCCGCCGCGGAGCGCACCGGACGCGAGGCCCGCGCCGTACCGGCCGGGCAGGCGCACCTCGACCACCCGGCGGCCGGCGCGGTCGTGCGCGGACAGCCGCCTGATCATCCCCGCGAGTGTGTCGTCGGCGGGTCCGACCAGGTCCGGTGCGCGGCCGACGGGGCCCGCCTCGGCGACCCCGACCAGGTGCTCGGCGACCTCCGCGGCCGCGACCGGGCGGGTCAGCGTCCGGGGCGCGAGCGTGACCGGCCCCAGCGAGGCCCGGGACACGATCTGCCCGGCGAACTCGTGGAACTGCGCCGCCCGCACGACCGTGTGCGGGACCGCCGCCGACGCGACCAGCCGCTCCTGCGCGAGCTTGCCCGCGTAGTAGGCCGCGTCGATCCCGTCGATGCCGACGATCGACAGCGCGACGTGGTGCGGCACCCCGACCCGGTGCTCCGCCGCCAGGAGCCGACCGGTGGTCGCCGTGAAGAACGCGACAGAGCCCCTCGCGGACAGCGTCGGCGTCCCGAGCACGTCGACGACGGCGTCCGCGCCGGCGAGCGCGGCGTCGAGGGCGGCGTCCGGCCCGCCCGCGAGGTCGACGCCCGCCGATCGGCTCAGGACGACGACGTCGTGCCCGCGCCCGCCGGCGACCCGCACCACGTGCCGTCCGACCGCGCCGGTCCCGCCGCAGACCACGATCCTCATCCGCCCCACCTCACCTCGACAGCGCGCGGCCGGACGCCGCGGCACCTCCCCGACGACGTGGCGCGCCCCGATGTGAGGCCGGCGGCACGGGACCGCGCGGGACGGGCTCCGGACGTCAGCCCGCGAGGCCCTTCGGCACCGAGAGCCCGACGAGGCGCAGCAGCCGCACGACCGTCTCCTCGACGAACGTGTCCTCGGGCTCCTCGCCCTCGATCGCCATCAGCCGCCGGACCTCCTTCGGCTGCACGTCGTCGACACCGATCGCCTCGGCCCACGTGGCGAACGCCTCCGCCTCGGCCTCGACGTCCACGGGCTCGCTCTCCGAGGGGTCGTCGTACAGGTCGCGCGGCTGGAACCCGAGGTAGAACCGCCCCAGGCCCTCGGGCGCCGGCCGGTAGTCGATGACGGCGATGTCGCTGTCCTGGACCTCGATCGCCAGGCTCGGCGTCGCCGCGAGGTCGCCGCCCCACTGCCCGCCGCCGTACTGGAACTTCTCGGACGTGCCCACCGCGGGCCTCCCTCTCGTCATGCCTCGGCGTGATGCTATCCGCGTGCCGCGGCCACGCCCGGGACGCGGCACGCGGGTGATCCGTGCCCGCGCCGGTCGTGGGACCGGGGCCGTCCTGGCACGATCGCCGCATGATCGTGGTGACGAGCGACGAGATCCCCGGCTACCGCATCCAGGCGGTGCTCGGCGAGGTCATGGGCCTGACCGTGCGCGCCACCAACATCGGGGCGAGCTTCACCGCGGGCTTCCGGTCGATCGGCGGCGGCGAGATCCCCGAGTACACGAAGATCATGTACGAGTCCCGGCACGAGGTGATGCGCCGGATGACCGACGAGGCCGTGCAGCGCGGGGCGAACGCGATCGTCGCCATGCGGTTCGACACCGACGCGATCGGCCAGTTCAGCGAGGTGTGCGCGTACGGCACCGCCGTGATCGCGGAGCCGATCCCGGCGGGCGAGCCCGGCGCGACGGGGCAGTCGGCGCAGATCGCGGGGCAGCAGCCGGGGCGCTGACGGCGAGGGTGCACGAGACACGTCCGGGGTGCCCTCCGTGCGGGCACTCCCGGGGTGTCTCGTGCGCCCCGGACGCCCGCGGGCGCCGCTAGGCCGCCACGAAGGCGCCGTCGCGCAGGATCGGGACCGACCGGCCGGCGCCGACCTCGGCCGCGAGCGCGACGTCGTCCGACCACCCGGACCCGGCCAGCTCGACGCCGCTGACGCACGCGCGCAGCGCTGCCGGCACGTCGCCCGCCACCTCGCGGTACGCCCCGACCGCCGCGCACGCCTCCGGCGTGGGCCGCGCGCCCGGCGCGCCGGACAGCGCCGCGAGCACCGCCCCGGCGCCCCACAGGTCCTCGACCGCCGGGCGCAGCGACCCGTCGGGCCACCGCTCCCCCGCCGCGACGACCGCCACCACGGCGTCCTCGTCGCGCACCTGCGCCGCGATCCACCGGGCCACCGCACCCGCGTTCCGCAGCGACCCCGCGACCACGGCACCGGCGCGGTGGGCCAGCGCGTGCGCGATCGTCGACCCGTTCGGGGACGGCAGCACCACGCGGTGCACCCCCACCGCGTCCCGCAGGCTCGCGGGCGAGAGCGTCAGGTCGCCGGGCGACGCCGCGGACCGCGGGACCGCGAGCGCCGCGCCGCGACGCCGCGCGTGCTCAGCCGCGTCGCCGTCCCGGGACGGGTACGGCAGCACCGCCATGCCCCCGTCGACCGCGACGGACACGGCGGTCGTGAACGACAGCACGTCGACGACCACGACGACGTCGGCGCCGTCGCCGACGGCCAGCGCGCCGGTCGGCCCCCAGTCGAACCGGAGGCGCCACGCGGACCGAGCCCCAGCGCCTGTGAGCTGGGCCGTCATACCTGATCCGTGGACACGGCCCGCCGGGGCCAGGCCACGATCTCCGCGGCCCGCAGCTCGACGCGGTCCGCCGCGTCGAACGCCGCGAGGACGGTGGACAGGGACCGCTCGACCACGAGGAGCAGGTCGTCGTCGGTGATGTTGCCGGTCGCGACCACCAGCAGACGCCGTTGCCGCCCGTGCAGCTGGTGCGTGATCTGGAAGTCGGCGTCATTCGTGACGACGACGCGGTTCTCGGCGTCCGCCCGGGCGGCGACCTCGGCGTCCGGCGTCCGATTGCCATGCGGCAGATCCCTCGTGTGCACGGCGTCGTGCCCGTGCCGGACGAGGGCTCGCACGAGCCGTGGTGGGAGCTGCGCGTCGACCAGGAACTTCACGCGGCACTGACGGGGAGGACCGTGTGCCCGCCCGCCGCGAGCGCCCCGTACTCGAGCGCGGCGAGCAGGTCGTCGGCCTCGAGGTCGGGGTAGTCGTCGAGGATCGCCTCTGCCGACATGCCCGCTGCCATCAGCTCCAGCAGCATCGACACCGGGTAGCGCAGCCCGCGCACGACCGGCCGACCGTGGCAGATGCCCGGGTCGGAGGTGATGCGGTCGAGGCGCGACATGCCCTCGATCGTATCCAGGGCACGCTCGGCGCGACAGGTCGTCCTGCCTCGCCTCAGCGGTCGGCGCTGCCGACTCCCGCCGCGTCCTTCCAGCCGCGCGCGTACGCCTCCGCGGTGCCCTCGGCGAACATGTCGTCCGGCCCCGTGCGCACGAGCACCCGCGCCCCCGGGCCGTCCTCGGCGGTGACGACGTGCGCCATCCCCCGGACGACGGCGAGCGGAC
The DNA here is from genome assembly GCF_016862755.1 of Cellulomonas pakistanensis. Classification (GTDB taxonomy): domain Bacteria; phylum Actinomycetota; class Actinomycetes; order Actinomycetales; family Cellulomonadaceae; genus Cellulomonas; species Cellulomonas pakistanensis. The sequence goes on from NZ_BONO01000016.1 coordinate 99,961, forward strand.
GCCCGGTCGCCTTGCCCTTGACGAGCTCGGCGGCCGCGGCGATCTCGTCCGCGACGGCCGCCATGCTGACCTGGAGCGGCCGCCCGTGCGTGTCGGTCGAGCCCCGCAGGTCGTCGAGCACCCGCACCCCGGCGGCGCCGATCGCGATGTCGGTCTGCCCCTGGCGCCAGGGCCGTCCGGCGGTGTCGGTGACGACCACGCCGACGCGCACCCCGAACCGCGCGGACAGCGCCGCGCGCAGCGCCCGGGCCGTCGCGTCCGGGTCGACCGGCAGCAGCAGGACGGTGCCGTCGTCGGTGTTCGACGCGTCGACGCCCGCCGCGGCCATGACCAGGCCGAGCCGGTTCTCGACGATCCGCGTGACGCCGCCCGGGTGCTCGCGGGTGGCGACGACCCGCACGGTCTCGGCCGTGATGGCCGCCTCGCGGTCCTCGGCCTGGACCACGCGGCCCTCCGCCTTGGACACGACCTTGCTCGTCACGACGAGGACGTCGCCGTCCGCGGGCGCGGTCGCCGGCCGGGCCGCGGCGTCCGCCGCCAGGGCGTCGCCGAGCAGCGCGGCCAGGTCGTCGCCGGGACGCACCTCGCCGATCCCGGGGACGCCCCAGGCGGTGAGGACGTCCGCGGCGACGGACACCGGCTCGGGCACGGTCAGCGCACCAGCTTCGGCAGCACGTCGCGGCCGAACACGTCGAGCCACTCGCGCTGGTTGCGGCCCACGTTGTGCAGGTAGATGCGGTCGAACCCGAGGTCGACGTACTTCTGGATCTCGGCGCGGTGCACGTCGGGGTCGGCCGAGATGACCATGCGGCCCTCGAAGTCCTCCGGGCGCACCAGCTTGGCCATCTGCGCGAAGTCGAACGGCGAGCGGATGTCGCCCTTGGGGAACTTCATGCCGCCGTTGGGCCACTCGACCATGGCGTTCTCGAGCGCCTGCTCGTCGGTGTCGGCCCAGGACAGGTGCAGCTGCAGCACCTTCGGCAGGTCCTCGGGGTTCCGGCCCGACTCGCGGACGCCCTCGTCGAACTTCCCGAACAGGCCGCTGATCTTCTCCAGCGGGGCGCCGACCGTGATGAGGCCGTCGGCGTGCTTGCCCGCGCGCTTGGCGGTGACGGGGCCGGCCGTGGCGACGAGGATCTCCGGGGCGACCTCCGGCATGGTCCACAGCCGGGTCGACTCGACCTTGTAGAACTGGCCCGCGTGCTTGACGTCCTTGCCCGCGAGCGACGCCGAGAACAGCTTCTTGATGATGTCGATGGCCTCGAACATCCGGTTGATGCGCTCGGGCGCCTCGGGCCAGTACTGCGCGGTGATGTGCTCGTTCAGCGCCTCGCCGGAGCCCAGGCCCAGCCAGTGCCGGCCCGGGTACATCGCGGCGAGCGTCGCGGACGCCTGCGCGACCATCGCCGGGTGCCAGCGGAACGTCGGGGCGGTCACGCCCGGGCCCATGTCGCCCGTGGTGCGCTCGCCGAGCGCGGCCAGCACGTTCCACACGAACGCCGACTGCCCCTGCTGCGGCACCCACGGCTGGTAGTGGTCGGCCGCCATCGTGCCGAGGAACCCCTGCTGCTCCGCGTAGGCGGACAGCTCGACCGCCTCGGTCGGATGGAACTGCTCCAGCATCGCCGCGTACCCGACCTGCAGGCCCTCGGCCACCACACCCTGTGCCACGAACGCTCTCCCTCGTGCCCGGGGCGCGCGGACGCGCGTCCCACCGTCGAGCCTAACCAGCGGGTGTTACGGGGACATTCCGGTTCCGGGCCGCGTGCGGCCGGATCTCACGCCCCGCGGAGCAGGTGCGCCAGGTGCCCCCGCGCGTGCAGCCGCGCGGCGACCGCCTCGCTCACCTCCGCGAAGACGTTCTCCGAGCGCTGGACGCCGAACGCACCGCCCATCGCCCCGGCGCCCGAGTCACGGGCGAACCGCGCGACCGGCGTGCCCTGGTGGTCGAAGAACCGCACCGTGTAGACGAGCCGCTGGTTCTTCCGCCCGGCGAGCGCCCCGAGCAGGGCGGTGGCGGTCGCGCTGCCGCGCGTCACCTCCCACGAGCCGTCCGGACCGGTCGACACCGCGAACCCGTGCTCGCCCAGCGCCTCGGCCAGCGCGGCGCGGGCGGCGTCCGGGTGCCCAGACAGGAAGTAGTCGGCGCTCGCCACGGCGGTCCTCTCTCGTCGTCGGCCCGGCCGCTGCGGACGGGCCGGGCGCGACCGTAGCGCAGGACGGCGTGCGGGGGCGCCGCGGGTCAGCGCGGTGCCTGGCCGAGGATCGCGGAGGTCAGCGCCTCGATCGGCTCCCGCGGCGAGGTCGGGTTGGCCACCAGCGTGATGTCGACGTCGCCGAGGTCGGGCAGCCCGAGCGCCGCGGCCGGCAGCTGCACCAGGTCCTCGGGCAGCAGGCTCTGCGGCAGCACCGCGATGCCGAGCCCCGCGCGCAGGGCGGCGAGCACGCCGTTCACCTCGACGACCTTGCACGTGGTGCGCCACGGCCGGCCCGCGTCGGTCAGCGCGCGGACGGCGGCCTGCCGGGTCAGCGACGCGCCCTGGTACGTGATGAGCGGGACGGGCGCCTCGGCGTCGACCGCGGTGCCGGGCACCGCCACCCACACCAGCCGGTCGCGCCGCACGAGCTGCCCCTCGGCCTGGCCGGTCGCCTCCTTGATGTAGACGAGGTCGAGCTGCCCGGCCCGCAGCCGCCGGTGCAGCGCGCCGCTCTGGGCGACGGTCAGCTCGAGGTTGATCCGCGGGTGCAGGCGGCGGAAGTCGCGGAGCACGCGCGGCAGCTGCGCCAGCGCCAGGTCGTCGGCGGCGCCGAACCGCAGCCGCCCGTGCATGGCCGAGCCGGTGAAGTACCGGGTCGCCTCGTCGTGCGCCGCGAGGATCGTCCGGGCGAACGTCGCCATCGCCTGCCCGTCGTCGGTGAGCGCCACCCCGCGGGTGTCCCGGTCGAGCAGCCGACGCCCGGCGGCGTCCTCGAGCTTGCGCACGTGCTGGCTGACCGTGGGCTGCGAGAGGGACAGCCGCGCCGCGGCGCGCGTGAAGTTCAACGTCTCGGAAACCGCGAGGAAAGTCCGCAGCTGGTCGGGGTCAAGCACGGCGCTCCTCTACAGCTCGGGGTGACGCGCTGACCTGCGGCGCCGTCACGGCATCATTACAGAACATCATCACAGTGATTGCGGTCATCGCCTCAAGAAATTGCCTGGGGCGCCGTAACCTAGAGGGACACGACTCGTCACGGACCTGAGTTCCGCACCGACACCTCACCGCATCGCCCAGCAAGGAACACCTGTGCCCTCGGCTCGCCGCCCGTCCACGTCCCCGACCCGCACCCGCCGCCCCGCCACCACCGGCACGAGCCGCCTGCGCCGCACGCTGCACGGCCCGCGCCTCGCGCTGCACCGCCGCCCCCGCCCGGTGGCCGACACCCCCGCCGACGCCGCGGCCGCCGCGTCGACCGCGACCCCCGCGCCGAAGCCCCGGAACGCGACGCTCGCCGCGCTCGGCGTCCGGAACTTCCGGCTCTACGTCTTCTCGCAGGTGCTGACCAACACCAGCGGCTGGGCCGCCCGCGTCGCCCAGGACTGGCTGGTGCTCAGCCTCACCGGGTCCGCCGCGCTGGTCGGCCTGACCGTGACGCTGCAGTTCGTGCCGATGCTGCTGCTCGGCCTGGTCGGCGGCGTCGTCGCCGACCGGTTCCCGCGCCGCCGCGTCCTCATGGTCACCCAGTCGGTCTTCGGGCTCTCGACGCTCGCGATCGCCGTCCTCGCGATCAGCGGGCACGTCCAGGCGTGGCACGTGCTGGTCGCGGCGTTCGTCAGCGGCCTCGCCACCGTGTTCGACAACCCGGCGCGGCAGGCGTTCGTGCACGAGGTCGCCGGCCCCGAGCACCTGCGCCAGGCGATCAGCGTGAACTCCGCCGTGTTCCAGCTCGGCGGCCTGGTCGGTCCCGCGGTCGCCGGCGGCCTGATCAGCGCGGTCGGCGAGGGCTGGACGTTCCTGCTCAACGCCGTCGCCTGCCTCGCGGCGGTCGTGCTGCTCGCGGTCATGCGGACCGGCGAGCTGACCGCCGCGCCGGTGGTGGCGCGCGCGAAGGGCCAGCTCCGCGAGGGCCTCGCGTACGTGCGTCGGAGCCCGCGGATCCTGTGGTCCGTCGTCCTCGTCGGGTTCGTCGCGATCACCGGCGTCAACATGGCGACCGTGCTCGCCGCGTACACCGACCAGGTGTTCCGCACCGACGCCGGCGGCTACGCGCTGCTCACCTCGATGCTGGCGGTCGGCGCGCTCACCGGCGCGCTGCTGTCGACCCGCCGCCGCGGCAGCCGGATCACGCACCTGGTGCTGCTCGCCGGTGCCATCGGCCTGCTGCAGCTGCTCGCCGCGGCCGCCCCGTCCCGCCCGGTGTTCATCACCGTGCTGATCGCGATGGGCGTCGTCACGCTGCTCTACCTGACCGGGTCCAACACGCTCGTCCAGACGACCGTCGCGCCGCACGTCCGCGGCCGGGTCATGGCCCTGTACGTGCTGGTGCTGCTCGGCGCGCAGGCGGTGTCCGGCACGCTGGTCGGCTGGATCTGCGAGCACCTCGGGGCGCGGGCCGGCATGGTCGCGTGCGGGGTCGGCCCGCTGCTCGGCGCGGTCGTCGTCGGTCTGGCGCTCGCCCGGCGCAGCGACGGCGGCACGCGGGCGACGATCCACCGCTTCACGCACCGCTCCCCCGCCGACGAGGCGCCGGAGCCTGCACGCGAGGCCGCCGCGGCCTGACGACGGGGAGCAGCGTGCGGCCGCACGCCCCGTCGCGCGACTGCACGCCGGCACCCCGACGCGAACGGGGTCCGCGGTGTACCCGGGCGGGGGCACCATCGCTCCGGACGACGGGACACCGTGGACACCGCGTCCGCACCGCGAGGGCGAACGTCTCCCAGGCCCGGGTACACCGTGTCCCCCCGGCCAGGAGGAACCTCCCACCCGCAGGGGTACACCGCGTCCGCATCGCCGGGAAGAACGCCTCCCTGGCCCGGGTACACCGCGTCCACACCGCCAAGACGAACGCCTCCCTGGCCGGGGTGCACCGCGTCCACACCGCCAGGAAGGACGTGCCCCTCGTCGCGGCACACGGCGGGCACGCGTCCGCACCTGTCCGCGGGATGATGGCGGGGTGACCTCGATCCGCGTCCGTCGTGCCGCCGTCGTCCCGGCGGACGCGCTGGTCCCGCGGTTGAGCCCCGACGAGCGCGACCGGCTCGGCCGCGCGGCACCCGGGGACCGCAACCCGGTCGCCTCCGCGCTGCTGCTCGCGCGGCTCGCGGTCGCCGAGGCGTGCGGGGTCGACCCGGGCGCCGTCCGTGTCCGGCGCCGCTGCCCGCGGTGCGGGTCCGCCGCGCACGGCGTCCCGGTGGGCGACCTCGCCGACGGGAGCCCGGCGCCGCAGCTGTCGATGAGCCGGGCGCCCGGCCTGGTGGCGGTGGCGGTGTCGCACGCCGGCCCGGTCGGGATCGACGTCGAGCGGATCCGCCCGGACGCGGTCGGCGTCGAGGGCGCCGGCCCCGACGGGGTGGGCGCCGGGCGACCCCCGTCGGGTGCGGGCGGGGTCGGCGCCGGGCGACGCCCGTCGGGTGCG
>NZ_BONO01000017.1 GCF_016862755.1 Cellulomonas pakistanensis
TGGTGGCGAGGGACGCGACGTCGTTCTGCTCGACCGCGAAGGGCAGCTGGCCCTCCGACTCGCCCGAGCGCGCCTGCTGGAGCGTGGTGGCGACCTGCGCGAGCCCGAACACCTTCTCCGGGACGTCCTCGCCCGCCGCCAGCGCCTCGAAGGCGGCGCGGTCCTCGATGAACGTCCGGGCGGTCTGGCCGTCCCGGAGGCGCTGGAAGTCGCGCTCGCTGACCGACGAGTACGACGGCGTGACCGCCTGGTTGTCGTCGTCGTAGCCCGGGTGGCCGGCGCCCATGATGACGTCGAGCGGGCCCTCGATCATCTCGTGGGCCACGCCGGTCATGTCGTTGCGGCTGGCGTTGTGCGCACCCCAGGCGGCCGGCGTCGCGTGGCTGAACTGCACGGACGAGACGACGCCGGTGGCCTTGTCGAGCTCGGCGGCGCGCTCGGCGACGTTCTTGACCACGTCGCCCTCGGGGTCGAGGCCGAGGATGCCGTTGTTCGTCTTGACGCCCGTGGCCAGCGCGGTGCCCGCGGCGGCGGAGTCGGTGGCGCCCTCGGCGATCCAGTCGAAGTCGGCCCAGGCCTTGGCCGGGTCGTACTCCGCGCGGCCGTTGGCCGAGTGGGTCGACATGGCGACCTGGACGGGGAACGACTGGAACACCTGCGACGCGGTGCCCGGCAGGTGCTGGATCGTGCCCGCGGCCGGGTCGACCGCGACCTGCGCGTACGTCGTGCCGTGCTCGTAGAGCGACGCGGCGTCGATGTGGTTGTAGCCCATGCCGTCACCGATGAGCACGATGACGTTCTTGGGGCCGGTGGGGTCGGCAGCGGCCGCGGGGACGGCCGAGGTCAGGGCGACGGCGGCGGCGATGGCGCTCGTCCCGGCGAGCGTGAGCCACCGGGTGGGTCGTCGGGTCATGATCTCTTTTCCTGTCGAGTCACGGCGGGCGATCACCCGCCGCACCGACCCTCTGCGGCGCGCGTGACCGGCCGGTGAACTCCCGGAGAAACCGGACGGAACAGACAGATCCCCCAGGGGTGGGTGATCACCGGGACGCGTGGCCCGCGATCGGGCCCGCCCACGCTCCACGCTCGACGCCACGCTGCTCGCCGCGCCTGTCGCCGAGATCGCACTAGGTGCGGGGTTGGGCCCGCCTGAACCCCGCAACTAGTGCAATCTCGACGTTCGACGTTCGACGTTCGACGTTCGACGTTCGACGCGAGGGCGCGGGAGCGTCGGGCGCGTCAGCCGCGCGGCGTCGTGCCGTCGACGTACAGCCAGCGGCCGTCCTCGCGGACGAACCGGCTGAGCTCGTGCAGCGCCCCGCGCGTCCCGTCGGCGTCGCGGTACGTGGCGCGGAACTCGACGGTGCCGGCGGTGTCGAACGGCCCGCCGGCGGCGGTCGCCAGGACGTCCAGGCGCAGCCAGCGGGTCCCCGCGTCGAGGTCCAGGTCGGCGGGCCTGCTGGCGGGGTGCCACGTCGCGCGCAGGTAGCCGGCGTCCCCCACGGCGAACGCGCTGTACCGCGACCGCATCAGCGCCTCCGCGGTCGGGGCGGTGCGCTCGCCGCGGTGCAGGGGGCCGCAGCACTCGTCGTACGGCAGGCCGCTGAGGCAGGGGCAGCGGGTCGGGGTCGGCACGGGTCCAGTATCGGCGCGGGTCAGCGTGCGAGCCGGCGCCGGGCCCGCCGGGACCCGGCCGCGCGGAGCAGCGCCCCCGCACCCGCCAGCCCGAGCGCCAGCGCCGCGAGCGGGGCGCTGTCCGCGCCGGTCCGGGGCAGGGTGCCGCCGCCCGGCGTCGCCGAGCCGGTGCCGGGCCCGCCGGACCCGTCGCCCGCGCCCGTGCCCCCGCCGGCCCCCGTGCCCCCGCCGCCCGCGTCGTCGGAGCCCGTCACCACGACGGTCACCACGGCGCTCGCGCACGCCGGCGACACGTCCGCGGCGCACACCTGGTAGGTGAACGTGTCCGTCCCGACGAACCCGGGCGCCGGCGTGTAGACGAGGGCGCCGTCCACCAGGGCCACCGAGCCGTGCGCGGGCGGCACGGTGACGTCCGGCGGCAGCACGGTGCCCCGGTCGTTGGCGGCGACGTCGACGGTCACCGGCGTGCCCTCGGGCGTCGTGGCGGCGTCGTCCACGGCGACGGGGTCGACGAGCACCGTGACCAGGCCGGTGCTGCACAGCACCGGGACGCCGTCGTCGCACACCGTGTACTGGTACAGGTCGCGGCCCGCGAACCCGGGTGGCGGCGTGTACGTCGTGGTGCCGCCGGTCAGCGTCACGGTCCCGCCCGCCGCGGTCGGGAACGTCGAGGTGATCGTCACCTCGTCGCCGTCGGGGTCGCTGACGGCGGGGGTGCCGGCGACCGGGGTGTCCACGGAGGTCTCGAGCAGCAGCGGCGGGGCGACGGGCGGCGCGTTGTCCGGCCAGACGTGCACCGTCACGACGGCGGTGGCGCAGTCGGTCGGGTCGTCGGGCGCGCACGCCTGGTAGGTGAGCAGGTCCGTGCCGAGGTACCCGGGGCCGGGGGTGTACAGGACGGTCCCCGTCGCCGGGTCGGCGGCCGCGAGCCCGTGGTCCGGCAGGTCCACCAGCGTGGTCGACAGCACCGCGCCGGCGGGGTCGTTGGCCAGCACGTCGATGGTCACGGGCGTGTCCACCAGCGTCGTCGTCTCGTCGTCGACCGCCAGCGGGTGCACGACCAGCGTCACCGTCGCGGGCGCGCTGCACTGCGCCGGGTCCTGGTTGTCGCAGACGCGGTAGGTGAACGAGTCCGTGCCGACGAAGCCGGCACGGGGGAGGTACCCGAACCGGCCGCCCGGCAGCAGGACCAGCACGCCGTCCGACGGCCCGGTCACGGTGCTGAACCGCAGCTGCAGGTCCGGGTCGGGGCTGCTGCCGGTCACCGTCGAGACGACCGGCCGGCCGGCGACGGTCTCGCGCACCAGGTCGTCGGCGGTCGGCGGGTCGACCACGTCGGGACCGGGAGTGACCTCGGTGGTCACCGTCTCGGAGTCCGCGGTGCCGTCGTTGTTCGAGGCGTCCGGGTCGGCGGTGGTCGCGCCGGCGCGCACCGTGTTCACCAGGACGCCGCTGTCCGGGGCGGTGCCGGTGACGGTGAGCGTGACGGTCGCGCCCGCCGCGAGGGTGCCGAGCGACCAGGTGACCGTCGGCGGGGCGACGACCCCGCCGCCGGACGCGGTGACGGCGGACAGCGCGGGCGGCAGGTCGTCGGTGACGACGACCCCGGCCGCCTCGTCGGGGCCCGCGTTGGTCACGTCGATCGTGTAGGTGACCCGGCCGCCGGGGCCGACGTACGCCGGCCCGGTCTTGCTGACCTGCACGTCCGCCGACGGCGCCGCGGCCGGGTCGGCGCAGTCGGGCCCCGGGTAGCCGGCCGGCCCCGGGACGTCGAGGTCGCGGACGTCGACGTTGGTCACGGAGCCGCCGCCGGTGCCGGGGAAGGTCGTGCCCGGGACGTCGACGAAGATCGGCACGAACGGGCTGTCGCCGTCGAACCCGCCCTGCACGCTCGTCGCGCCGCTGAACACGTACCGCCCGAACCCGGTGACCGTGCCGTCGTCGGTCAGCGTCGTGGCGGTGAGCGCGGCCGCCGGCAGCTGCCGCCAGGCGCCCTGGTTGACGAACCCGCCGCCGAGCGCGACCAGCCCGGTGCTGCTGGACCCGCCGTCGTTCGTGAAGCCGCCCGTCGCGGTCAGGACGCAGCGGTTGGTCAGCGAGCCGGAGCCGTTGACCACGAGGTCGCCGGTCAGCGTCGCGGTGCCGGCGTTCTCGAACGGCCCGTTCACGATCGTCGTGCCGGACGCGGTGAGCGTGCCGTTGTTGGTCAGCGTCACGGGGGAGTTGAGGGTCGCCCCGCCCGGCAGCGCGAGCGCTCCGTCGTTGACGACCGTGCCGGCCGCGGGCGTGAAGGCGCCGGTGACCGTCAGGGTCGCCCCGGCCGCGTTCCGCACGGTGCCGGGCCCGTTCAGGTTGAGCCCGGCGAAGGTGGCGGTCCCCGCGTTGTCCAGCACGAAGCCCGCGGCCACCGCGACGGACGGCATCGTCGCCGTCCCGCCGGGAGCCACGTACAGCGTGCCCGCGGCGTTGTTCAGGTAGGCGGGCGCGAGGGTGGCGCCGCTCGCGACGCACAGGGTCGCGCCCGCCGGCAGCGAGCTCACGCCGCCGGCCTGGGTGCCGCCGGCCAGGAGCACGACCTCCCCGGCCGCGACGTCGAGCGCCGCGCCCGACGTGGACCCGGTCACCGTCCGGGTCGGCGCGGCGCAGTCGTCGGCCGGGGCGGCCTGCGCGGGACCGATGGGGACGAGCGCTGCGAGGAGGAGCCCGGCGAGCGCAGCCGCTGCCCTGCCGGGCGCGCGGGCGCCCCGCCTCGTCGCCCCGTGCCGCGCCCTGCTGCCCGACGTCGTCGTCCGCACCGTGCCCCCGATGCCTCGTCGCGTCGATCCCCCTGACCAGCGCGCCAGCCTCACCGTACCCACCGGTACCGGGCGCGGCGAGGGGCCGGGCGGGCCGGCGCCGCGGCGGACCGACGTCCCGGCCGGCCGCGCCGCGGGGCGCCATCATGGTGCGCGTGCCGACCCAGCCAGCAGACGACGAGCTCGAGCTGATCCGCCAGTCCGGCGTCGCCCTGCGTGTCGGCCGGCTGAGCCTGTCCGCCGGGACCGGCTCCTACCGGGTCAAGTCGTCGATGGCCCGGATCGCCCGGGCGATCGGCGTCGACCGTCACGAGGCGCACGTGACGCTCACCGAGATCACCACCACGTCGCACCGCGGGCCGAGCTTCCGCACCGAGGTCGCCGAGGTCCGGTCGGTCGGGATCAACGCCGACCGGCTGGCCGAGCTCGAGCACCTGGCCGGGTCGCTCGCCCGGTCCGGGCGGCGCGCCACGGTCGAGGAGGTGTCGGCCGAGCTCGACCGGATCGAGCGCAAGCCGCCCCTCTACCCCGACGCGGTCAACGCCCTGTGGGCGGCGGTCGCCTGCGCCGCCTTCGCGTTCCTCAACAACGGGGGGCCGGTCGAGATGGCGAGCGCGTTCGTCGCGGCCTGGCTGGGGCAGCTCACCAGGCGCCTGCTGCTGCACCGCGGGTTCAACCAGTTCGGCGTGACGATGCTCGCCGCCGCGCTCGCCTGCCTCGCCTACCTCGGCCTGGTGTCCGCCGTGCACGGCCTCGGCGCCACGGAGGTGCGGCACGCCGCCGGGTACATCTCGGCGGTGCTGTTCCTCGTGCCCGGGTTCCCGCTGGTGACGGGCGGCCTCGACCTGGCGAAGCTCGACTTCTCCGCCGGGGTAGCCCGGCTCACCTACGCCCTGATGATCCTCACCTCCGCGGCGCTCGCGGTGTGGGGCGTGTCGATCGCCGTCGGGCTGTCGCCGGACCCCGAGGCCGCGCCGGTGATCGACGCCGCGCTGCTGCTGCCGCTGCGGATGGTCGCGAGCTTCGTCGGCGTGCTCGGCTTCGCGCTCATGTTCAACAGCCCGTGGCGGATGGCGCTCGGTGCGGCCGTGGTCGGCATGTTCGCGAACACCGGGCGGCTGTACCTCACGGGCGAGCTGGCGCCGCAGGCCGCGGCCGCGGGCGCCGCGCTGCTGGTCGGGCTGCTGGCCGCCGTCATCGCGCCGCGCCTGGGCGTGCCGCGGATCACCGTCTCCGTCCCGGCCGTCGTCATCATGGTCCCCGGGGTCTCGGCGTACCGGTCGGTGTTCTACCTGTCGAACGGGGACACCACGCAGGCCCTGGCCTACGGGGTGCAGGCGGGGCTGGTCGTGGTCGCGCTGTCGGTCGGGCTCGCCGTCGCCCGCATGCTGACGGACCGCGAGTGGGGGTTCGAGCACTGACCGGCGAGGGCCGGGGAGGGGCCGCCGGTGGGCCGCTTTGCCGGGTGCCCGGGGCGCCCGGTACTGTGGCGCAGTCTGGAGACGTCGCATAGCCAGGTCTAGTGCGCGACCCTGCTAAGGTCGTGAAGGGGCAACCCTTCCGTGGGTTCAAATCCCACCGTCTCCGCTTCCACGAGGGCCCGGTCGATCGCGACCGGGCCCTCGTCGCGTCCCCCGCCGGGTCGCCGACCGAGGCGACGCGTGGCGACGTGCGGGCCCCGTCGTCGGCGGCGCCGGGCGCGCCGGGCGCGCCGGTGACGCTCCACGTCGGCGAGACGGTCGACGTGTGGCGGTGCGCCGTCCCGGCGGCGTGCTCGCGGACCCGGGCGGGCGCGGGTCAGAACCGCCCACCCCCGCCGCGCCGCCCGCCGCCCGACCGGCTGCTCGACCGGCCGCCGCCGGAGCGCCCGCCGCCGGAGCGCCCGCCGCCGGAGCGGCTCCGCGACCGGGTCCCGCCCGACCGGCCCCCGCCCGACCAGGACGACCCCGACCGCCGGCTGCCGCCCGAGCCGAGGCCCCACGACGGCCCGTCGTCGGAGACGGCCGCTGCACGCCGAGCCGCGGCCGCGATGTCGGCCTGCGCCGCGCGCTGCGCCTCCTCGGCGCGCTGGGCGGCGGCGCGGAGCACGCGCAGCGCGGCGATCGGGTCGGACGACGCGGCCACCTCGCCCTGCGTCGTCAGCCGCGCGGCCTCCGCCAGCCGCGTGCGCGTGGTGGCGCCGATCGACCAGCGGTTGCGGGCCATCGTCGCCTCGACCGCCGCGATCCGGGCGCGGGCCGTCGACGTCGCCTGCGGCAGCCGCTCGAGCGCGTGGGCCCGCGCGGCCTCGGTCTCCCGGAGCGGGTCGAGCACGCCGTCGAGAGCCTGCTCCGCCTCGCGCAGCGCGCCGAGGACCGCGAGCGGGTCCTGGCCGGCCTCGGTCGACCCCGCCCGTCCGGTCGCGCCCCGGGCGGCGGCCACGAGCTCGGCGAGGCCCGGCGCCTCGAACCGGGCTGCGTCGACGAGGTCGGCGTCGATCTCGGCGACCACGGCGGCGATCGCCTGCGGTGCGGTCTCCAGGTCCCGGGCGCGCTGGTCGAGCGCGTCGAGCACCGCCGCGGCCCGGGCGAGCGCGGTCCGCGCCTCCCCGACGTGCGCCACGGCGGCGACCCGGTCGGTGTCGACCAGGGCCAGGCCCGCGTCCGCCTCGGCGCCCGCGCGGGCCGCGAGCGCCGTCGCGTCCGCGAGCACGCCGGGCACGTCGTCGGTCGCCGCGGGCGCGTACCGCGGGCGGACGGCGTCCCAGACCGTGCCGGTCTCCGCCGCCCGGACGCCGAGCGCGGCGGCCTCGTCCCGGGCCGCGGCGAGGTCCTGGGGCGCGCGCTCGTGCAGCGCCCGCAGCTCGACGAGCGGTCCGCGCTGCGCGGCCAGCGCCTCCTCCACCCGGGCGCAGCCGTCGAGCACCGCGTAGGCGAGGCTGCTGCGGCGGACGTCGGTGTCGTGCTCGTCGTCGTCCAGCAGCTGCCGCGACCGGAACGCCTCGGCCAGCAGCTCGCGGGCCTGGGCCAGCGCGGCGGCGAACGGCGCGGCCGCCTCGGCCCCGAACTCGGCCTCCGCGAACGCCACCTCCTGCGCCGCGGCCGCCACCGCGTCGTCGGCGCCGACCAGGGCGCGCGCGGACCGGTCGTCCAGCGCGTCGAGCTCGGCGGCGGCCCGCGCCGCGGCCCGGCGGGTGCGGACCAGGCGGGCGACCCCGTACCCGAGCAGCGCGAGCACGCCGAGCGCCAGCAGCACCCGGAACGCGATCGTCCCCGCGCCCGCGGGCGGGTTCGCCGCGCGCTCGTAGCCCTCGGCGGCCGCGACAGCGGCGCCCGCCCAGTCGTCGTCGCCCAGCGCGGGCTCGATGTCCTCCTGCTCCACCCGGGTGAGCGCGTCGTCGCCCAGCGCGATGTCCGCGTCCACCGAGACCTGGTAGCGCCGGTCGCCGACCGCGACGGCCAGCAGGATGTCGTCCCGCCCGAGCCCGGAGGCCTCGGCGGTCGCATCCGCCCAGTCGCGGTTGCTCATGCCGTCGAACGAGTCGACGAACACCACGAACAGGTCGTACGGCGTCGCCTCCGCCAGGGCGTGCGCCGCCTCGGCGACCCGGCCCCGGTCCTCGGGCGACAGCACGCCCGCGGTGTCGGTGACCGTCGACGGCAGGTCGAGGGGCGGCTCCGCCGACGCGGGTCCGGCGGCCGGCCCGGCGACGAGGAGGGCGGCCGACCCGACGGCGGCGAGCGCGGCGGTTGCGCGCGTCCGGCGGGCGGCGCGGGGGCTGAGGGGCATGCGGGCTCCGGGTCGGTCGGACGGGCGGCTGGCGCCACCCGGGTGGGGGACGGCGACCCCAGTCTGACGTGCGGCACCGGGGTCTCCCTCTACCCTCGTCGGTGAAGCACCACGTCAGCAGGGGGAGAAGCCGTGGGAGAGATCGACACGGCGGCCGTCCGGGCCGCCGCGGACACCGTCGAGTCCGCCGCGGGCACGGTGCGGCAGCACGTCCCGTCGGAGGTCGGGGACATCGCCGGCGCGCTCGCCGGGAGCGCGAGCGCGGGCGCCGGCTCGGCCCTCGCCACGGCGTGGACCGACGCGTACACCGGCTGGGCCACGAGCGCGGAGACGCACGCCGCGTCGATGCGCTCCGCCGCCGGCACCTGGACCGCCACCAACGACGGCGTCGCCACCCGGTTCGACCGCCTCGGACCGGTGCCCCGCTGATGGTCTCCCCGTCCCAGCTCGCCTCCTGGCAGCCCGCGCGCCTGTCCGAGATCGCCGAGTCGGTCGTCGCGCACCGCCGCGCCCTCACCGGCCTGCACGACGACCTCGACGCCGGGAGGCCGCCGGCGTCCTGGACCCTCGGCGACGCCGCCTCCGCGCGCGCCGAGCACGGCCGGCTGTCGGACGCGCTCGCGACCCAGGTCGCCGAGACCACCGGCGTCATCGAGGCCCTGGACGCGGCCGCCACCGCGCTGACCGCGGCGAAGGAGCTGCTGCAGGGGGCGATGCGCCGCGGCGGCCACCACGGCCTGCACATCGACCACGCCACCGGTGCGGTGAGCCTCGCCCGGACGTTCGACGACGAGGACGAGCTGGCCTACGCCCGCACCGTCCAGCAGGAGGTCGCCGAGCAGATCGAGACCGCGCTCGCCGACGCGGCCGCCGCCGACCAGGCGCTCGCCGCCGCGCTCACCGCCGCCGCGACCACCGACGTCAACCACATCGGCAGCCTCGCGGACCAGCAGACGCTGCTCGACTTCCAGGCGAAGAGCCCGGCGGACCAGGTGCAGTACCTGCTGGACCACCCGGACGCGTACGCGTTCCTCGGGGAGCACCTGTCGGACGAGGTGAAGGCCGAGGTCGGCACCCACGTCGCGGACGCCCTCGACCGGATGGCGCGCGATCCGCAGGACTTCGGCGACCCCGAGCTGGTGGCGAGGTACACCGCGCTGCTCGGCGCCGTGGGCGACGACCCCGGCGTCATGGCGCCGATGTACGAGCGCCTCGGCGCCGACGGCCTGCTCGGCACCTACGACGGCCTCGCCTCGTTCATGGGCTTCTCGGACGACCCGAACCTCGCGACCCTCGCCGCCGAGCTCCGGTCCGGCCTGCAGACCGCGACCCGGTCCGACGCGTTCGACGGCACCGCGTTCGGCGAGGAGCTCGTGCAGCTCGCGACGCGCACCGCCGACGACGACACGATGGACGCGTTCTTCGGCACGTACCCGAGCAGCCCGATGCACGCCGCGGTGCTCGACTACCTGATGCGGGACGGCGACTACGGCGAGGAGTTCGTCCGGGGCGTGGCGTGGCAGCTCGACGAGTTCGAGCGCACGGTCGACCCGCAGATGGTGCAGAGCTGGATGCACCACACCGGGATGTCGCCGCTCAACGGGCTCGACGCCGACCCGGCGTCGCTGCTCGGCCGGACGCCCGACCCGATGGGCGCGACGATGGGGCAGCTCGGGAAGCACCCGGAGCTCGGGCTGGAGTTCTTCTCCGACGCCGACGGCGAGAAGCGGGCGGAGTTCTACTTCGCCGAGCGCGACTGGAGCCGCGACGGGTTCCAGGGCGTCGCGGAGGCGGCGCTGGGGATCGGCACGGACCCGGAGAACATCGCGGAGCGCGGGGAGGACACCGGCATGCTCGTGTCCCGGTTCTTCGGGCTGCTGCCGGAGAACCCCGAGTTCACCGCGGAGCACGCCGGCGGAGCCGCCGAGCCGGTCGGCTCCCTCCTGAAGCACTACATGCAGAGCGTCCAGGTCGCGGTCGAGGGCAGCACGTCGGCGAACGGCGCTCCCGGTGTCGCGAACCTGACCAACTCGTTCCTCCCGCAGCTGCAGGACCAGCCCGTGATCTACACGGGCGACCTCGACAAGCTGCTCGCGGTCGCGGTCAGCACCGAGGACGGCATGGCCCGCGTCGCCGAGGGCGTGGCCAACTTCCGCCAGACGGCGCTCGGTGGCTGGAGCGCCCTGCACGGCGCCGGGGTCGAGATCGCGAACCCGCAGTCGCTCGAGCGCATCCTCACGTCGAGCATCGGCCTGGAGGGCCACATCCAGCGCGTGGTCAGCGACGCCGAGATCGAGGGTGCGAAGTCGAAGGACCAGCAGGTCGCGGCGTTCACCAGCCTCGTGTCCAAGGCGGCCGCACTCGTCCCCGTCCCCGGGGCGGAGGATCTGGTCGACATCGCCGGCGAGACCGGGAAGAAGCTCGCGGACGCCGCGTGGTCCGAGATCCGGAACGTGCCGAGCGGCCAGATCACGGAGATCTTCGGCGGCAACGAGAACGCCGCGCGGGAGCTCGCGACCGACCGGCTCGTCGACGGGCAGACGAGGTCGGTGGTGAGCAGCTTCCTGGCGCTCGCGGAGGCCGGGATCGTCGACGTGCCGCCCGAGCTCGAGGCGATCTGGATGCCGGATGGCGAGCTCATCTCGCTCGCCGACATCGACCTCGACGAGCTGAGCTACCGCCACGGCGAGGCCGCGAACGCCCTCGGGCACCTCGTCTCGGTGGACGACCTCCGCAGCGCCTACCAGGACCCGTTCGTCGTCCTGAGCACGGAGCCGCGCTGATGAGGCGGGGCTGGCTGACGCTGGTCGTGGTGGTGACGTCGCTCGCGGCGTGCTCGTCGCCTCCGGTGCTGCTGGACGAAGGTGCCGTCGACGACGTGGCCTCGGCCGAGCAGAACACGGAGTTCGCCATCGCCCCGGGTTGGACGTGGTGCTCGGCCATCAGCCCGAGCGGCACCATGCGCGAGCCGTACACGGGGTCGCGGTTCGAGCTCGACGACGGGTCCTCGGTCGGGGCGACCGTCCTGGACCGCCGCGCCGAGGGACTGACGTCGGCGAAGCTCCTCGGCGACCTGGTGGCCGATGCCGACCAGTGCACGCTCGAGGCGCGACCGGACGGTCTCGGGACGTCGATCGAACCGCTCACGGACCTCGAGCAGGATGCGCACGGCTGGCGGACCCGCGACCCCGAAGGCCGCTGGGGCGAGTACGTGGTGGTGCCCCTGGACGAGTGGCGCGTGCTCGCGTACGGGTTCGTCACCCGGTCCGAGGAGCCGCCGGTCGACCTCGACGAGCTCGGCGAGCTGGCCCGGGAGGGCGCCGAGCGTCTCGCGCCGACCGAGGGCTGATGGGCGCCGGTCCGCCGCCTGCCGGCCCTCGGACGCGCGTCGCCCGGGCGCGTGCCACCGGTCTGGTTGCGGCCCTGGCCGCGGTCGTCGGCCTCGGCGGGTGCGCCGGGGACCCGGTGCTGCTCGATCGCGCCGCGTTCGACGACGTCGAGGACGCGAGCCACGACACCTGGACCGGGAACGTGCCCGGGCCCACGTGGTGCGACAGCATGGCGCCCGGCGGCTACACGATCGCCCACTCCCCGGGCACGGTGCTCAGCTTCGGTGAGCGCGGTCTCGCGGGCGCGGTCGTCGTCGACCGGTCGAGCGACGGCATCCCGGCCGAACGCGTCCTCGCGTTCATCGAGGAGCAGGCGGACGTCTGCACCGACTCGTCCGTCCGGGCCCGTGGTCACGACATCGAACCCCTCACCGACCTCGACGAGGGCGAGGTCGGCTGGAGCACCCGGCGCAACGACGGCGAGTGGGGGGAGTACGTCCTGGTGCCGCTGGACGAGTGGCGCCTGCTCGCCGTCGGCTTCTCGACCTTCGCGGACGAGGCGCCGGTCGACCGTGACGTGCTGGTCGCCGAGGCGGTCGAGGGCGCCGGCCAGTTCCCCGCGAGCGCAGCACGGGGGTAGGCGCCGTCGGCGCCGCGGGCCTGACCGGCGCGCCGTGTCCCTCGCTACAGTCGCCCCAGCCGGTGCCGCGACGGGGCGACGCCGCAGGGCGGCGGGGGTGTGGCGCGTGGACGCGGACGTCATCGTGGTGGGCGGCGGCCTGGCCGGGCTGGTCGCGGCGGACGAGCTCGTCCGGGCCGGGCGCCGGGTGGTCCTGGTCGAGCAGGAGAGCGCGGCGAACCTGGGCGGGCAGGCGTGGTGGTCGTTCGGCGGGATCTTCCTCGTCGACAGCCCGATGCAGCGCCGGTTCGGCGTGCGGGACTCGGTCGACCTGGCGTGGCGGGACTGGCAGGGCACGGCCGGCTGGGACCGGCTGGACGGCGAGCTGCCCGAGGACGCCTGGGCGGTGCGCTGGGGCCGGGCGTTCGTCGAGTTCGCCGCCGGCGATGCCCTGCCGTGGCTGCGGTCGCGCGGGGTGCGGTTCACCCCGGTCGTCGGCTGGGCGGAGCGCGGGGACGGGCTGCCCGGCGGGCACGGCAACTCGGTCCCACGATTCCACGTGCCGTGGGGGAGCGGCACCGGGATCAGCGACCCGTTCGCCGACCGGGTGCGCGCCGCGGCCGAGGACGGTCGGCTGGTCCTGCGGTTCCGGCACCGGGTCGACGGGCTGGTCCGGACCGGCGGCGTCGTCACCGGGGTGCACGGCACCGTCCTGGCCGACGACGACTCGCCGCGCGGGGTTCGCAGCAACCGGGACGCGGTCGCCGACTTCGCGCTGACCGCCCAGGCTGTGGTGCTCGCGACCGGCGGCATCGGCGGCGACCACGAGCGGGTCCGGCGCTGGTGGCCCGACCGGCTCGGCACCCCGCCGCGCACGATGCTCACCGGTGTGCCCGCGTCGGTCGACGGCCGGATGCTCGACATCGCCGCCGCCGACGGGGTGCGCCTGGTGAACCGCGACCGGATGTGGCACTACACCGAGGGTGTCGCGAACTGGGCGCCGGTCTGGCCCGGGCACGGCATCCGGATCCTGCCGGGGCCGTCGTCGGTGTGGTTCGACGCGCTGGGTCGGCGGCTGCCGCCGCCCGGCCTGCCCGGCCACGACACCGTCGGCACGCTGCGACTGCTGCGCGCGGACCCCGACCTGCAGCCGTACGACCACTCCTGGTTCGTGCTGACCCAGCGCGTCATCGAGAAGGAGTTCGCGCTGTCGGGGTCGGAGCAGAACCCCGACATCACGCGGCGCGACTACCGGCTGCTGCTGCGCACCCGGCTCGGCCGCGGTGCACCCGGGCCGGTCGAGGCGTTCAAGGACCGCGGGGAGGACTTCGTGGTGGCGGGCACGCTGCGCGAGCTCGTCGCCGGGATGAACGCGCTGACCGACGAGCCGCTGCTCGACCCGGGCGCGATCGAACGGCAGGTCCGCGAGCGGGACGCCCAGCTCGCGAACCCGTTCGCCAAGGACGCGCAGGTGCAGAGCATCCGGAACGCCCGCCGGTACCGCGGCGACCGCCTGCTGCGCGTCGCCCGGCCGCACCGCGTGCTCGACCCGACCGCGGGGCCGCTGATCGGCGTGCGGCTGCGGGTGATCACCCGCAAGACGCTCGGCGGCATCCAGACGGACCTCGACGCGCGGGCGCTCGGCCTGGACGGGGCGCCGGTGCCGGGGCTGTACGCGGCGGGCGAGGCGGCCGGGTTCGGCGGCGGCGGTGCGCACGGGTACCGGGCGCTGGAGGGGACGTTCCTCGGCGGGTGCCTGCTCACCGGCCGGACCGCGGGGCGGGCGGTGGCGGCGGCGCTCTGACCGCCGTCGCGCGTCGGCCGGAGGCGCGTGCCACCTACACGCACCCGCGCGGGCCGGGTGCCGCGCCGTGGCGACCCCTCACCGCGCGCCCCGTGCGGCGGCTGAGTGGTGCGTCCGACGTAGCGTCGACGACGTCGCGGCTCGCGAGGGACGCGCTCCGGCGCCGCGACCGGCGTGCGGTGCGCGCGGCCGCGGCGGGACGACTTCTCCAGGGACGCCCGCCCGCCGCGCACGGCCGGCCAGGGTCGTCCGCCGCCGGCCCCGTCGGCCCTGCGCCGCCGCCGGCGGGGCGACGTGTCCCACGCCCGGGCGGCGCGCGCCGCCCGACGACCGACAAGGGAGGACGGCGGTGCGGAGGCTGGTGTCGCGGGTGGTCGCGGCCGGGATCGCGACCACGGTCGCCGGGGTGCTCGGGGCCGGCGCGCTCGGCGTCTCGACGGCCCTGCCCACGACCGGCGTGGACCTGCGCGAGGGCGCGGCCGGCCGGGTGCACGTCCCCGTCCCCGCGCCCGGCGCGTCGACGTCGTTCCACGTCACCGCCCACCCGGGCGGCGCCGGTCCCGCGGCGCTGACCCTCGTGCTCGACGAGGCCACCGGGCCGGGGGACCGCGACGTCGAGCTGACGCTGAGCGACGACACCGGGGCCGTGCTCGCGGCGGGCAGCGCCGCGCGCCTGCGGGGCGCCCGCGTGGACCTCGGCGTCGTCGACGACGGGCCGGTCACCGTGCACGGGACCGCGTCGCTGCCCGACTCCGCGCCGGCGGCGGACTGCGGCGGCACCCTCGCGCTCGACGTCCGCGTCGCCGGCGACCCGGACCCCGGCCGGCGCCCGCCCGCGTCGGACGGGATGCGCACGGCGTCGGCGGTCGGGCCGGCTCCGGTGCGACCCCACGCGACGGCCTGAGGAGGCGAGCGTGCGCCACACCCGCGACGACAGGGTCGAGCTCGCGCTCGCCCGCCCGGTCCGCGGCCTCGCCGAGGCGCAGCACCTGCCCGGCGGCACCGCGTGGGAACCCAAGTGGGACGGGATGCGGGTGCTGGCGCTCGCGGACGGCCCCGCGACCGCGCTGCGCTCCCGGCACGGCGAGGACGTCACCCGCGCGTTCCCGGAGGTGGTCGCCGCGATCGCGGGGAGCGTGCCCGCGGGGACCGTCCTGGACGGCGAGCTCGCGGTGCGCCGGTCCGGGCGGCTCGACCTCGCGGCGCTCCAGGACCGGCTGGCCGCGCGCGGCCCGGCGGCGCCCGCGGAGTACCTCGCGTTCGACCTGCTGCGCCGCGAGCACGTCGACGTCCGGGAGCTGCCGTTCCTCGAGCGGCGGATGGCGCTCGAGGAGCTCGCCGGGCCGTGGACGGCGCCGCTGGTGCTGTCGCCCGTGACGGGCGACGTCGAGGTCGCCGCGCGCTGGTTCCGCGACCTCGCGGGCACCGGCGTCGACGGCCTGGTCGCCAAGGGCCTGGACCAGCCGTACCGCGGCGGCGCGCGCGACTGGTGCAAGGTCAAGCACCGGTCGGTCGTCGACCTGGTCGCGACGGCCGTGACCGGGCCCGTCGAGCAGCCGGAGGCGCTGCTCCTGGCCCTGCCGGTCGGCGACGAGCTCGTGCCGGTCGGCCGGTCCCGCCCGGTCGGCGCGGTCGCGGGACTGGCGCTCGGGCGGGTGCTCGCGCCGGCCTCCCCGCCGGACATCCCGCCGGGGCCGGCGTCGACCGTGGCGACCGCGATCGCGCCGCTCGTCGTCGAGGTGTCGGCCGACGTGCGTTGGTCCCGCGGGGCCCTCGTCGGGCCGGCGCAGTTCCTCCGGGCCCGGCCGGAGCTGCACCCGACGGAGGTTGACCCGGAGCCCGGCGCCGCCGCGCGCGGCTGACCACGAACCGGCTGCGCGACACCCGGTCGGTGGAATTCGGACGAATCAGGACATACGCGGAGGAAAACGGGCGTACTGTTCGGCCGTGCCCCCTACGCCGGAGGATGCCAGCGGCCTGGCCCTGGCGCGCCTCGTCCCCGGCCTGGGAGACACGGTCGACCTGCCGGGCGGCACCGCGTGGGAGCCCAAGTGGGACGGCATGCGGCTCCTGGCGCTCGCCGACGGCCCGCGGACGCTGCTCCGGTCGCGGCACGGCGGCGACCTGACCCGGGACTTCCCCGAGGTGACCCGCGCCGTCGCCGCGCAGGTCCCCGCGGGCACCGTGCTCGACGGCGAGCTCGTCGTCCGGCGGTCCGGGCGGGTCGACTACGGGGCGCTGCAGCGCCGGGCGTCGTCGGCGGACCCCGCGGCGCTCGCCGCGCACCTGCCCGCCGGGTTCGTCGTCTTCGACGTGATCCAGCGCGCGCACGTGGACCTGCGGCCGCGCCCGTTCATCGAGCGGCGGATCGCCCTCGAGGAGCTCGCCGCCGGGTGGGCCGAGCCGCTGTCCACCTCGCCGCTCACCGGCGACGTCGACCTGGCGGCGCGCTGGTTCCGCGACCTCGCCGGGCTCGGCGTCGACGGCCTGGTGGCGAAGGGCCTCGACCAGCCGTACCGCCCGGGCACCCGGGACTGGCGCAAGGTCAAGCACCGCACCGCGGTCGACCTCGTCGCGACGGCGGTCACCGGCTCCGTGGCCCAGCCGGGCGCGCTGCTGCTCGCGCTGCCCGTGGACGGCGAGCTGGTTCCGGTCGGGCGCTCGGCGTCGATCGGCCTCTCGGCGGGCATCGCGCTCGGTCGGCAGGTCGTGCCGCTCGGGGGCGCGCCGTCCTCGGCGATCGCGACCCGGATCGCGCCGCTCGTCGTCGAGGTGTCGGCGGACGTCCCGTGGTCGGGCGGGGTGCTCGCGCGGCCGGCGCAGTTCCTCCGGGCTCGCCCGGAGCTGCACCCCGTGGAGGTCGTGGAGCCGGACGCGCTGCTCGTGGGCTGCTGACGCCGCGCGCTCAGGGTGCCGCGGCCCGGCGGCGTCGCGCGCGGCGCTCCGCCGCGACGAGCCCGAGCACGACCGCCGCCCCGACGACGCCCAGCGCCGCCGCGAGCCCGACCTGCCCGTCCGGCGCGAGCAGGCCCCGGTCGTCGTCCTGCCACGGCCACAGCGCCCGGAGCGCCCCGGCCATGACGCCGGACAGCAGCACCAGCGTCCCGCGGCGCCGGTGCTCGAGCAGCCACTGCAGCGCCTTCACGAACGCGCCGAGCCCGAGCGCGATCCCGGCGACGAACACCGCGACGTAGGCCCAGTCCCGCTCGTTCAGCGCGGCGAGCGTCGGCTGGTAGAGCCCGAACGTCAGCAGCAGGAACGAGCCGGACGTCCCGGGCAGCGCGAGCGCGCACGCCGCGACCGCCGCGGCGACCAGCACCACGGGGTACGACGGGGTCAGGTGCTGCGGCGGCAAGCCGACGAGCAGGAACACCACCGCGGCGACGGCGACGGCGCCGGCGACCTCGGGCGCCGACCAGCGCGGTCCCGCCATCCGCACCGGCACGACCAGCGCGGCGGCGGTCATCCCGAGGAACAGCGCGTACAGCGGGGCGGGGTGCTCGTCCAGCAGCGGCGCGACGAACCGGACGGTCACCAGCAGGCCGGGGACCATGCCGAGCAGCAGCGGCACGACGACCGACCAGCGGACCCGGCGGAGCTCGGCGCGCGCGGCGGCCCGGGCGGCGGCGCGGTCGCGGCCGGTGGCCAAGAGGCGCACCGCGGTGAGGGTGTGGCCGGCGCCGGTCACCGCGGTCTCGTACACGCCGGTCACCAGGGCGACGGTGCCGCCGCTGATGCCGGGGAGCGCTTCGGCGGCGCCGACGAGGACGCCGCGGGCGACGGACCATGACGTGACGGCGGCGGGGGTGTGGGGGCGGGGCACGCCGGGGACGCTACGGGGACTGGCGGCGTGCGGTATGCGGGCGTCGGCACCTACGGAGGGCGCGGTCCCGGCGCGCGGGCGCGGGGTGTGGCGGGACGCACGTCGATCCGGTTTGGGCGGACGGCCGCTTGGCCTGTACTCTTCTTCACGGCCCTTCCGAGGGCCGATGCGCCCGTAGCTCAATGGATAGAGCATCTGACTACGGATCAGAAGGTTGGGGGTTCGAGTCCCTCCGGGCGCACAGGACCAGGAACGCCCCGCCAGCAGCGATCGCGCTGCGGCGGGGCGTTCTGCGCCGGGGGCTCCGGCGCTCCGGGTCAGTCCGTGTGGTCCGAGGGCCACGACCCGGTCGACCCGGTCCCGCTGCGGGACGAGGTGAGGTCGGGTCGCGAGGCGGCAGGACCTCCCGTCGGCGACGCGACAGGAGCACGGCCGCGCGGCCGACGAGGAGTCGCGCGGGGGTACCGAGGATCAGCGGCCGCACCGCATCGGCTCCGACGTGGGTGCGGGTGGCAGGACGAGAGGGCGTGGCGGCGGTGCTCGCCGCCACGCCCTCTCGCGCGGCGTCAGCCGCGGACGGTGGTGCGGCCGCGGCGGCTGACGATCAGCGCGCCGGCGCCCGCGAGGAGCATCAGGGCGATGACGGCGACCAGCGGCGCGGCCGAGGAGCCGGTCACCGCGAGGCTGTCCGTCGGCGTGGCGCCCGCCGAGGCGTCCACCTGGACGGCGGTCCACCCGATGAGCGTGCCGTCGGCCGCGAACACGGCCACCCGGTGCTCACCGACCGGGGCGTCGGCCGGGATCCGCACCGCGATCGAGCCGGCGGCGTCGGCCTGCACCCAGTCGCCGCCGAGCAGTGTCGGGGTGGAGAACATCCACGCCGCGACCCACTCGTCCGCGTGCTCGGCGCCGAGGCGCACCGTGACGACCTCGCCCTGGCGGGGCGACGTGGTCGACAGCGTCAGGCCGCCGGCCGCCACGCCCTCGAGCTCCGCACCGGTGCGCGAGGCAGGGGCCTGCGCCGGCTTCGGGTCGGACGCGCCCGGCTCAGCCGGGTCCGTCGGGTCGACCGGCGGGTCCGTCGGGTCCACGGGCGGGTCCGTCGGGTCGACCGGCGGGTCCGTCGGGTCGACGGGCGGGTCGGTCGGGTCGACCGGCGGGTCCGTGGGGTCCACGGGCGGGTCGGTCGGCTCGCCCGGCTGGGCCGGGTCCACCGCGAGCACGACCGGGGCCGACTCGACGTACGCGCGACCGTCGTCGAACGTCAGCCGCGCGAAGATCGCCGCGCCGTCCAGCTCCTCGGTGGCCTCGAACGCCAGGGTCGAGGTCAGCGAGTCGTCCAGCAGCGCCGGGGTGTCGCTGCCCGGGCGCTGCAGGTACCACTCCCAGCGCTCGAGGACCGAGCTCGGGGCGACCGCCGCGGTGAGCTCGACCTGGTCGCCGGCCTCGTACGCCGCCTGCAGCCCCGTGACGGTCGCCTTCTGGACCGGGGCGGCGCCGTGGTCGTCGACGTGGATGGTGACGGTCTCGCTGGTGGCGAGCTCGTCACCGCCGGCGGTGAGCAGGGTGGCCCGGACCTCCGTGCCGTCCAGGGCCTGCTCGGCCGTCAGGTCGTGGCTCGCGGTCGTGGCGCCCGGGACGGTCGTCCAGCGCGCCTGGTCGGGGCGCTTCCACTCCCACCGGTAGGTGTCGGTGTCGCTCGCGACGGGGTCCGCCGTGGCGCGCAGCGCGACGGTGTTGCCCTGGTGGTAGTGCCCGGCCAGCGCGTTCAGCAGGACGAGCTGGTCGCCGGCGGCGGCGTCGGTCACGCGGACCGTGACGCTCGACTCGGCCACCTGGAACCCGGTGGTCCCGTCGAGGACCCGCAGCGAGACGGTCGTGCCGTCCATCGCGGTGGTCACCGGCATGCTCAGCGTCGGCCGGGTCTGGCCGTCGATCGGGGCGAAGTCCCACTCGGAGCCGGTGCCCCACTGGTACGCGAGGTCCTCGCGGGCCGGGAAGAGCTCGGAGGCGAGCTCGAGCGTCTCGCCGTCGCGGTACACCGACCGGGCGCCGGACAGCAGCAGCTCGCGTGACGTGATGTCCGGGCGGATGGCCGGCGACTGCCCGACGACGGTGCCGTCCTCCGCGACGATCCGCAGGGCGATCTCGGCGTAGGTGAGGGCGCCGGTGTCGATCTGGAACGGGTTGGTCCCGGTGGGGTTGTTGCTCCACAGCTCGTACCAGTCGTCCCGGCCGCCGTAGGGCACGGAGCGGGAGACCCACTGGTAGGTCTGCCCCGCGGTGAGGGGCGCGTGGTCGGCGGTGACCTCGATCGGGTCGCCGGCGTAGGCGGACGCGGGCACTCCGGCGAGGGTGATCGGCTGCCCGGAGCCGACGTTCGCGCCGGTGACGCGCAGGGTGTGCCACGCGGACTGCTGGATGATCTGCTGCTTGCCGTCGACCGGGCCGCGCAGCACGAGCGCGATCTGGGCGCCGTCGATGCCGGTGGTGGCGTCGCGCACGAAGTCCACGTCCTGGCCCGTGAGGTACTCGGTGTCGGTCTCCGACTCCCGGACCAGCCACCACAGGTGCTGGTCGGCGCCCGGGGTCACGCCCTGCGGCCGCAGGTGGATGAGGTCGCCCGCGGCGTACGACTCGCGGAACCCGGCGATGCCGAACTCCTCGCCGCCGGTCTCCTCCGTCACCGTGACCGTGGTCGGCGCCGACGTCGAGCCGGCGAAGTCGTTCAGCAGGGCCGGGGCGAACCGCGCGGTGATGCTGCGGGCGCCGAGCGGCAGGGTCGTGACGTCGAGCGACGCCGCGCCCGCGACGACCTCGGCGTGCCCGAGGGACGTGGTGCCGTCGAGGAACTCGACCCACCCGGTCGCGCCCGCGGGGGTCACGGTCGACGACAGCGTCACGGTGTCGCCGGGCACGGCCGTGGCCGTGCCGGCCGTCAGCGTGGTCGACGTCGCCACGGCCGCCGGCAGCTCGCCGACGACGAACGTGTAGGCGTTGTCGGCCGACAGGGCGGTGCCGCCCGTCGTGGTCGCCTGCGC
The DNA here is from genome assembly GCF_016862755.1 of Cellulomonas pakistanensis. GTDB lineage: Bacteria > Actinomycetota > Actinomycetes > Actinomycetales > Cellulomonadaceae > Cellulomonas > Cellulomonas pakistanensis. Next base: position 20,815 of record NZ_BONO01000017.1, read on the forward strand.
GCGCACGTGCAGCGTGTACGTGCCCGCCGCCGTGAACGCCCAGTTGGCGTGCATGTGGGTGCGACCCACGGTGAACGAGGAGATGCCCTCGTCGCTCGACCACAGCCGCTTGGGCTGGCCGAGGCCGCCGCCGGAGAACAGCTCGAGGTCGCCGGGGCCCTCGAGGTCGGTCAGCGTGAACGTCGTCTCGTCGCGGACCAGCGCGCCGGCCGGGACCGACTCGGTCGAGAAGCCGGGCCACAGCTGGGTGTACCCGGCGCCACCGGACGGGTTGGTCTCCGGGGCCATCCACACGGTCGAGCCGACCGGGCCGATGAACTCGTACCCCGCCGGGACCTGCAGCTGGGCCGCGTCGTCGACGTGGAACAGGACGCTCGTCGGGTCGAGGCGGGTGCCGTTGCCCTCGGGGACGTCGGCCTTGGTCGCCAGCTCGAACGTGGTGCCGTTCAGGAAGGTGGACACCGCGTCGGTGTGCACCTTCGACAGGACTCGCTTCTCCGCGCTCGCCGGCGGGGGACCGTCGGCGGCGAAGGCGGTGAGCGGGAGGAGCGACGTGGCCAGGAGCGTGACCGCTCCGAGCGCCGCGGTCCCGGCTCGCGTGCGCGTGCGCATGCATGGACCTCTCTGGTCAGCAGTGATAATGACTATCACTATGGCACAGTGGACGCTCCGGGTGGCAAGGCCCGGGCGCCGCTGGGAGCGCGCGTGTGCGATGAGGAGAGGCATGTCGAGACGAGGCAGGGTGCTGTCCGCCGGGGTGGCGGTGACGGTCCTGGCCGGGTGCGCGGGCCCGGTGGCCGGCGTCGAGGGCGACCAGCGGCTGCAGGTCGTGACCACCACGCCGGTGCTCGCGGATCTCGCCCGGCACGTCGCCGGGGACCGGGCGCGGGTGACGTCGATCGTCCCGGACCGCGGCGACCCGCACTCCTACGAGCCGTCCCTGCGCGACGTGCGCGACGTGGTCTACGCCGACGTGGCGTTCAGCAACTACATGCTGCTCGAGGAGCACGCGATCATCCGCACCCTCGACGCCAACCTGCGGCCCGGGGTGCCGAACGTCTCGCTGGCGGAGTCCGCGGTGAAGTACGCCGCCGAGATCATCCCGCTGGTCGAGAACGTCAACCTCGACACCGTGTGGCTCGGGCTGCGGGTCCAGGGCTCCGGCGCGCAGCACGGCGCCACCCGCGCCTCGCAGGTCCAGGTCACAGCGACCGGGATGGACGGGCCGGGGCAGCTCACCGGGTACCTCACCGAGTCGTTCGGGTCCCTGCGGGTGTATTTCGACTCCGGCGACGGGCTCGGCCGGGCCGACAGCGTCTCGCTGCCGACCGAGGCGCACACCCACATGAGCTGGACGTTCTCGGAGCCGGGCGTCTACCGGCTCGACCTCGCTGCGCAGCTCGCCGTCACCGACGACGCGGAGCCCGTCGACGCGGGCGGCGGGACGTTCACCTTCGCCGTCGGGGTCGACCCGCACGAGGTCGCCGACGCCGCGGGCGCGGCGATCCTGGACCAGGGGCACGCCGACCTCGCCGTCGACCTGGACACCGGCGGCCTCGTCGTCGTCGCCGACGAGACCGCCGCCGGGCACGACCACGGCGCGGACGCCGCGCCGGTGCAGCACACCTACGACCCCGACGAGGTCGTGATCTCCGTGCCGAACAAGGCGCTCGCGCCCGTCCCCGCCGGGCAGGGCTTCGGGTTCCTGGGCCGCGCCGACGAGCAGATCTACCAGCTGCCGCAGGCGGTGCTCGGCAAGCACGTCCACGGCGAGATCGACCCGCACCTGTGGCTCGACGTGCGCAACGCGCAGGCCTACGTGGAGATCATGCGGGACACCCTCGTCGCGGCCGACCCGGCCGGGGCCGGGGCCTACCGCGCGAACGCGGACGCCTACCTCGACGAGCTCACCGCGACCGACGCCTACGTCACCGAGCGCATCGCGAGCATCCCGCAGTCGCGCCGCTACCTGGTGACGACGCACGACGCGTTCGCGTACCTCGGCCTGGCGTACGACGTGACGATCGCCGGGTTCGTCACGCCCAACCCCGCGGTCGAGCCCAGCCTCGCCGACCGGCGCAAGCTCGCCGAGACGATCGACAACCTGCACGTACCCGCGGTGTTCCTCGAGCCGGCGCTCGCGCAGCGCTCGTCCGTCCTCCGCGAGGTCGCGGACGACGCCGGCGTGCGGGTCTGCTCGATCTACTCCGACTCCTTCGGCCCGGACGCCGGGTCGTACGTCGAGCTGATGCGGTTCAACGCCGACTCGCTCGCCCGCTGCCTCACCTGACCCACCCCCCTTGTCACGAGACCGAGGACACCCACCGATGACCACCACCCTCCGCCGGGCCGGCGCGCCCGCCCGGCTCACGCTCGCCCTGGCCGCCTCGCTCGCGGTGCTCGGCGGTGCGTCCACCGCCGCGCACGCGGCCGGCGACAGCGACCCCGCGCTCGAGCAGCAGGTCGAGGGCGGCGAGGGCACCGCGGCCGACCAGGCGGTCGTCGACACCGGGCACGTCGACGTCGGTCCCCGGTTCGTCGACGGCGGCTGGCGCCTGCAGGCGCGTGACGACCGTGCCGTGCCGGCGGTGTGGCGGGACGCGGACGACACCGTCCTGCGGGTGCTCGACACCGCGGTCCTGCCCGTCCCCGACGGGCCGGACTACGCGTTCCTCGGCTCCGAGCCCGGCACGCCCGTGCACGTCGTGCCGCAGACCCAGGCCCCCGACGTCGTGTGGCTCGGGTGGAACACCCAGGACCCCGAGGTCGTCGCCCAGGTCGACCGCGGCGCCACCCTGACGCTGCACGGCGTGCAGGGTCCCGGCGACGTCTACGTGTTCCTGCAGGAGGGGGTCGCCGGCGCGCCGAACGTGCTGTGGGACTCGAACCAGGCGTTCCCGCAGGACCTGTGGATGGACGTCAACACGCACGTGCACGCCAACTGGGTGTTCACGGAGCCCGGCACGTACCTGCTCGACGTCGACGTGCACGCCGACCTCACCGGCGGCGAGCAGGTCGTCGACCGCACCGTCCTGCGGTTCGCGGTCGGCGACGCCACCGACACCCAGGAGGCGATGACCGCCGTCCTCGCGGCGGACACCTCGGCGCAGGCGCAGGAGACCCCGTCCGGCGCCGGGGACGCCGAGGCACCCGCCGAGGCCGCGCCCGCACCGGGCGGCTCCGCCGGGCTGCCCACTCCGGTGGTCGGCGCCCTCGTGGGCGTCGGCGTCGCCCTGGTCCTGGTCGTCGCCGGCGGCAGCGTCCTGGCCGCCCGCAGGCGCCGCGCCCTGGTCGACGCGGAGTACTCCGACCGGACGGCGCCCCGGCGCGTCGAGCCCACCCGGGGCGAGCGGTGACCGCCGCCGCGGAGCGCGTCGCCGTCGCGGCGGCGGCCGGCACGCAGGCCACGGCGCTGGACGTGCGGGACCTGCACGTCGTCCTCGGCGGCCGGCTCGTGCTCCAGGGCGCCGACCTGCAGGTGCACGGCGGCGACTTCCTCGGCCTCATCGGCCCGAACGGGGCCGGCAAGACCACCCTGCTGCGCTCGGTGCTGGGGCTGGTCCCCGTCGCGTCGGGCACGGTCCAGGTCGCCGGGCGCAGCAGCCGCGCGGCGCGCGCAGGGGTCGGTTACGTCCCCCAGCGCCACGAGTTCGCGTGGGACTTCCCGATCAGCGTCGAGGACGCCGTGCTCAGCGGCCGCACCCGCCGCATCGGCCTGCTGCGCCGCGCCCGGGTCGACGACTACCGCGCCGTCCGCGACGCGGTCGACCGGGTGGGGCTGACCGACCTCCGACGCCGGCCCGTCGGCCAGCTGTCCGGCGGGCAGCGTCAGCGCGTCCTGGTCGCCCGCGCGCTCGCGCTGCGGCCCCGGGTGCTGCTGCTGGACGAGCCGTTCACCGGGCTGGACATGCCGACCCAGGAGCTGCTCACCGGGCTGTTCACCGAGCTCGCCGCCGAGGGCGTCGCGGTCGTCATGACCACGCACGACCTCGCCGGCGCCCTGTACTCCTGCACCCGCATCGCCCTGCTCAACCGCACCGTGCTGGCCACCGGGACCCCCGCCGAGGTGCGCGACCCCGATCTGTGGGCGCGTGCCTTTCAGATCTCCCCGCACTCCCCGCTGCTGCGCGCGATCGGCCTGGAGGTGCCCGCGTGATCTCCCCGATCGACTTCCTCGCCGACCTCACCAACCCCGACCTGGCGTTCCTGCCCAAGGCCCTGCTGGTCGCGCTGATGTCCAGCGTCATCTGCGGCGTCATCGGCAGCCACGTCGTCCTGCGCGGCATGGCGTTCATCGGCGAGGCCGTCGCCCACGCCGTGTTCCCCGGCCTCGCCGTCGCGTTCCTGCTCCAGGGCTCGCTCGTCCTCGGCGGCGCGGTCGCCGGCATCACCACGGCCGTCCTGGTCGCCGTGTTCTCCCAGAACCGGCGCCTGAAGGAGGACTCGATCATCGGGATCTTCTTCGTCGCCGCGTTCGCGCTCGGCATCGTCATCATCAGCCGCGCCCCCGGCTACGCCGGCTCCCTGCAGGACTTCCTGTTCGGGTCCATCACCGGCATCCCGGACCGCGACGTCGTCACGGTCGCCGTCGCCGGCGCCCTGCTCATCCTCGGCGTGCTGCTGCTGCACAAGGAGCTCGTGACCGTCAGCCTCGACCGCGAGATGGCGCGGGCCTCCGGCCTGCCGGTGTTCGCCCTCGACCTGGTGCTCTACGTGATGGTGACGATCGCGATCGTCATCTCCGTGCAGACCATCGGCAACATCCTGGTCCTGGCGCTCCTGATCACCCCGGCGGCCACCGCGCGCATGCTCACCGACCGGCTGGGCGTGATGATGACGCTCGCGCCCTGCTTCGGCGGGCTGGCCGCGGTCGTGGGCGTGTACCTGTCCTGGAGCCTGGACCTGCCGACCGGCGGCACGATCGTGCTCGTCGCGACCGCGGGGTTCCTGCTGGCGTGGTTCCTCGCCCCCCGGCACGGCCTGGCGCGGGCGCTGCGCAACCGCACCCGTCGTGCCCGACCCGTCCCGGTCACCGCGTGAGCACCACCGGCGGGGGGTGGCTGTCGGGCGCGACCCCGGCCTGAGCGGGCGGGCCCCGGACCGGGGGCGGGAGCACGACGGCGGGGCCGCGACGTTCCTGGGTCGCCGCCCCGCCGTCGGGTGTCGTCAGTGCTCGTCGTAGTGACCCGCGTGCTCGGCGTGGTGGTGCGAGCCGTGGACGTAGTCGACGTGGTCGCCGTGCTGCACGGCCTCGTGGCCGCAGTCGGCGCCGTGCTGGTGGTCGTGCGCGCCGTCGGTCGCGTGCACCGCACCGTGGTGCTCGTCCACGTGGCCCTCGTGCGCGTGGTGCAGGTGGCCGTCGTGCAGGTAGTCGACGTGCCCCTCGTGCTCCACCGCCGCGTGGCCGCAGTCCGCGGCGTGCGCGTGCTCGTGGGAGTCGTGGACCTCGTGCTCGGTGGTCGCGGTCATGGCAGGTCCTTCCTCGTGGACGCCGGCTCGTGCGCCGGCGATCGGCCCTCGTCGAGGGTGGGGTCCGGGGCGTCGCCCGGCTGGGCGGCGCCGTCCTCGCCGATGTGCGCCAGGGCGTCCTCGACGAGGTGCCCGACGTGGACGTCCATCAGGGAGTACTCGATCTCCCGGCCGCGGCGCTCGCTGCGCACCAGGCGTGCGCCGCGCAGGACCCGCAGGTGCTGGGAGACCAGCGACTGCGACGCCTCGGTCGCCGTGACGAGCTCGTGCACGCAGCGCGGGCCGGCGGTCAGCTCGCGCAGGATCGTGAGCCGGGCGGGAGCGCCCAGCGCGCGGAAGAGCTCGGCCGCGGCGACGACCGGATCGGAAGACATGTGTTCATATCAACATGTCTTCATGTGTTGCGCAAGCGGCGACCGGGACCCCGGACGCACCCGGGGTGTCGAGGGGGTCGGAGGGGACGACGAGCGGTGCCCCGACGGGCTGCTGACGTCGGGGCACCGCGGTCGGGGGTCGACAGGTCAGCCGACCTCCACCAGTCCCTTCTCCACGGCCCGCGCCAGGCGGCGCGGGACCTCGACCGTGCGGCCGTCGGGGGTGCGCGCCGTGACGAGCGGCACCGGGGTCGCCTTCCACCGGGACCGGCGGGCGCGGGTGTTGCTGCGCGAGAGCTTCCGCTTCGGGACGGCCATCAGCCCTGCCTCGCCTTCCAGCGCGGGTTCTTCTTGTTGATGACGAAGGTCTTGCCGTGGCGGCGCACCACGATCGAGCCCTCCTTCTTCTTCAGGGACGCCAGCGAGGCGCGCACCTTCATCGGGTCTCCTCGGGGGTGCTCAGGCCGTAGCGCTGGCGGAACTTCTCGACGCGGCCGGCGGTGTCCAGGACGCGGGACTTGCCGGTGTAGAACGGGTGGCTCGCGGAGGACACGTCGACGTCCACGACGGGGTAGGTGTGGCCGTCCTCCCACTCGACGGTCTTGTCCGAGGTCACGGTGGAGCGGGTCAGGAACGCGAAGTCCGCGCTGATGTCCCGGAAGACCACGGGGCGGTACTCGGGGTGGATGCCCTGCTTCATGTCGTGCTCCTCACCAGCTGGACTTCGTGACACCGGGCAGCTCGCCGCGGTGGGCCATCTGCCGCATCCGCACGCGCGAGAGCCCGAACTTGCCCACGTACCCGCGGGGGCGGCCGTCGGCGACGTCCCGGTTGCGCACCCGGGTGGGGCTGGCGTCGCGGGGCAGGGCCTGCAGGGCGGTGCGCGCCGCGACCCGCTCGGCCTCGGACAGGTGCGGGTTCACCGCGGCGGCCTTGAGCTCGAGCCGGCGCTCGGCGTACCGGGCGACGACCTCCTTGCGCTGCTCGTTCTTCGCGATCTTGGACTTCTTGGCCATCAGCGCTCCTCCTTGAAGTCGACGTGCCGGCGGACGACCGGGTCGTACTTCTTCAGCACGAGGCGGTCGGGGTCGTTGCGGCGGTTCTTGCGGGTGACGTAGGTGAAGCCGGTCCCCGCGGTGGAGCGCAGCTTGATGATCGGGCGGACGTCGGCGGCGCGGGCCATCAGACCTTCTCCCCGCGGGCGCGGATCCGGGCGACGACGACCTCGATGCCGAGCTTGTCGACCGTCTTGATGCCCCGGGCCGAGACGGTCAGCGTCACGTGCCGGCCGAGCGAGGGCACCCAGTAGCGCTTGCGCTGGATGTTCGGGTCGAACCGGCGCTTGGTGCGCCGGTGCGAGTGGGAGATGGAGTGGCCGAACCCCGGGGACGTCCCGAGGACCTGGCAGTGAGCGGACATGGGCGTCAGCATAGAGAATGAGAATCGTTCCCGCCAAGCGCTATGCTGGGCCGCGCCCACGCCGAGCAGAACACGTGAGGAGGACCCGTGCGCCCTCGCAAGCCCCTGGCCGTCCTGGCCACCATCGACCCGGTCCTGCGGGACTCGGCGGTCTTCACCGTCGTGGTCGACCGGCCCGGAACGGTCGTGCTGCGGCACGACATCGTGGACGGGCCGGGTGGCGGCGGGATCCGGCGCGTCGTCGTCGACGCCTCGGGCGTCCTCGAGGACGTGCTGGTCCCGCTCGAGCACGCGTGCCTCAGCTGCTCCGTGCGGGAGGACGCCGTGCCGACGCTCGAGCGGCTGGCGCGCGACCCGCGCTGGGACGCGGTGCTGCTGGCGCTCCCCGTCTCCGCCGAGCCGCTGCCGGTGACCCGGGCGCTCGGGGCGGCCACCCGCCGCGGCGGCGTGCTGCGCAGCCTGGAGCTCGCGACGGTCCTGACCGCCGTCGACCGCGACACGGTCGAGGACGACCTGCTGGGCGACGACCTGCTCGACGAGCGCGGCATCGCTCTCACGGAGGACGACCGGCGAGGGGTCGGCGAGGCGCTCGCGGCACAGCTCGGGCACGCGGACGTGGTCCTCGTCGCCACCGGCGGGTCCGAGGGAGAGCAGGACGCGGACACCGCGCTGGACGACCGGATCGCCTCGGACCTGGTCGAGCACGTGCGCGCGGCCGACAGCCGGCGCGTGGACGGCCTGTACTCCCTCGACGTCGCCGCGCTGTTCGAGAGCCGGCACGACGCGAGCGCGGCGGACCGCCGGCTCGATCCGCTGCACGCCTCGGCGGTGCCCGGGGCGCCGACCGGCAACGGCGTGTGGACGCTCGAGCTGCGCTCGGACCGCCCGCTGCACCCCGAGCGGATGGTCGCCGAGGTGCACCGCCTCGGCAGCGGGCCGTTCCGGAGCCGCGGGCGGTTCTGGGTCCCGAGCCGCCCGGACTCGCTGTGCGTGTGGGACGGGTCCGGCGGCCAGCTGTCGGTCGGCGCGATGGGCCTGTGGCACCGGCGGGCGCCGCACACGTGCCTGGTGTTCACCGGCGTCGGCGAGGGCCGCGAGCAGCTGCGCGCGGCGTTCGAGGACATCCTGATGACGCCGGAGGAGTACGCCGCCGGCCTGCTCCCGTGGCTGGGTCGCGAGGACGTCCTCGAGCCGTGGCTGGGGTCGAGGTCGGCGGCGTGACCCCCTCGGGTGAGCGCAGCACGCGGCAGCGCGCCGCGATCGTGGCCGTCATGGACCAGCTGCCCGACTTCCGCAGCGCCCGTCAGATCCACCTGGTCCTGCGGGAGCGCGGTCACGACATCGGCCTGGCCACCGTGTACCGCTCCCTGCACCGCATGGAGGAGCGCGGCGAGGTCGACGTCCTGCGATCGGCGGGCGGCGAGACCGCCGTGTACCGCCGCTGCGAGCGCAAGGCCCACCACCACCACCTCGTGTGCCGCTCCTGCGGCCGCGCGGTCGAGGTGGAGGGCCCCGCCATCGAGCACTGGGCCCGGCGGATGGCCGAGCAGTCGGGCTTCTCCGAGGTCACCCACACCGTCGAGGTGTTCGGCACCTGCGGCCCCTGCCGCCGCTGACCCCCTCGCCCCGCACCCCGATCGGAACCTGATGCCGCACGACCGAGCCCTCGCCCGCCCGCCGCGCCGCCGCCACGCGCGGCGGGCGGTCGCCGCCGCGCTGTCGACCGCCCTGCTCGCGGCCGGCGCCGTCGCCGGTGCCGCCACCGCCGGCGCCGTCGCCGGCGCCGCACCCACCGAGATCTCCTCGGGCGCCTACCTGGTGCGCACCGGGGTGGTCGACGGCGCGCTGCGCACCGGGCTGGCGCAGAGCACCGGCACCTGGCTCGAGGACCCCGGCCCGGTGGTGCTCCGGGTGGTGGGTGACGAGCACGCGGTGCCGGACGACCCGGCGTACTCCTGGCTCGGGGATGCCGGCGCGACCGGGTGGAGCACCTACCCCGACCCGCAGCGGCCCGCCGCCGGCGGCCTGGCGCTCGGTCTGGACACCGGCGGCGTCGAGGCGGCCGACCTGTCCGCCGCCGATCCCTCGCTCACGGTCTCGCTCGCGGACGTGCGGGCACCCGGTGACGTGCTCTGGTACCGGGTCGCCGGCGACCCGGTGAGCGCTCCCGCCCCGTACGCGCCCGGCACCCCGGCGCTCGGGACCGGCACGGCACCCGACGGGCGAGACCGCGCCGCGAGCACCGACATCGGCCCCGGCTACACGCAGGGCGCGACCATGTCGATGCGGTTCACCGCCGAGGGCATGTACTGCCTCGACGTGCAGACCTCCGCCACCCTCGCCGGCGCGGGCACGGCGTCCACCAGCAGCCAGCCGCTGCGGATCGCCGTCGGCCCGACCATCCCCGCCGACGCCGCCTGCGGGTCGGCGCCCGACGCCGGCGGGACCGACCCGGCGCCGGGCGGCGACCCGACGGACCCGGCCGAGCCTGCGGACCCGGCGGACCCGGCGGACCCGACGGACCCGACCGATCCTGCCGAGGGCGGGTGGGCGGACCTGCCGCTGTCCGGCCGGGAGGTGCTCTCCGTCGGCCACATGGACGTGCTGTCGACCGTGACCGCGTCGTCGCTGCACGTCGACGTGCACGACGACACCACCACTCCCGCGACCGCGCACGAGGTCGAGGACGCCACGTTCTACGCCGCGCCCGGTTCCTCCGTCACCAGCGCGCATCTGCAGCAGGTGTTCGGCCCCGGCGTCGACGAGGCGTGGGTGCTGCCGCAGGCCCAGGACTTCTCCCTGGTGTGGCCGGGGTGGAACGTCTCGCCGTCCGGCACCCGCGTCACCTGGACCCTCGACGACGTCCGCGGACCGGGCCGGTTCGCCCTGTTCGAGAGCGGCAGCTTCGGCGCCATCCGGATGCTGCTGTCCGACTCCGGCACTCCGGGCTCGTTCTCCTACGACGAGCACGGCCACGGCTCCTGGGCCTTCACCCGCCAGGGCGTCTACTGCCTGGACTCCACGTTCTCCACCGGCTCCGGCGCCGACCGGCGCGCCGACTCCGCCACCCTCCTGCTCGCCGTCGGCGACGTCGACCCCGAGCGGGTCACCGAGGAGATGTGCGGCAAGACCCCCGAGGAGATCGTCGAGGGCGACGCCCGACCCGGCACCGCGCCGGACCCGGTCGCCCCGAGCGAGCTCACCGGCTCCGCGCGCGGCCCGGTGCGCGCCGCGAGCTCCACCGTCACCACCGACGGCGGCACCGTCGACGTCTTCGTCGGCACCGATCGGGCCGGCCGGTGGGCCTCGCTGTGGTGGTACTCCACGCCGCGCGACCTCGGCTGGCACCGGGTCGCGTCCGACGGGTGGGTCCGCGCCGTCCCCGTCGCCGCCACCACGGCCGGCGCGCACAAGCTCGCCGCGCTCGACCGTGACGGCGACCTGATCGGCTGGGCGCCGGTCACGGTCCGGCCCGCGTCCCAGGACCCGGGCCCCGCCCCGGTCCCGGCGCCCGACCCGGGGCCCGGCGGGCCGCAACCCGGGGCGATCCCCGCCGGCACCGAGGTGTGCACCCCGACACCGGTCACGCGCCAGGTGTCCGCGGCCGACGCCACGGTGGCCACCGGCGGCCACTTCGACTTCGGCTCTCAGCTCATCAACGGCGAGCTGGTCGCGCGCACCAAGGACGACGCCGGCGCCTGGCGCGACCCCGCGGGGCTCGTGCTGCACGTGTCGGAGACCGCGCGCCGCACCGTCCCGGCCGGGTTCGAGTTCCTCGGGTCGGCGGGATCGACGATCTGGGAGATCCCCGAGACGCAGGAGGCCGGGATCCCCTGGCTGGGCTGGAACACCCAGCACCCGTCCGTGACCTCCGGTCTGAGCGGGCCGGTGACCTTCACCCTGGCGGGCGTCGACGGACCCGGCGACCTGATCGTCTACATGGGTGGTTCGTTCGGCAGCCCGAACCAGCGGGTGTTCGACACCGTCGGCGGCCCCCGGTCCGTCTCCGTCCCGCTGAACACCCACCAGCACGCCCACTGGGTCTTCACGCAGCCCGGCGCCTACCACGTGACGATCACCCAGACCGGCACCACCACGTCCGGCCAGCGGGTCTCGGCCACCGGCGTCGTGCACGTGTTCGTCGGCTCCGGCGACCCGCGGGCGGCAGCCGCCACCACGACCGTGACCGAGTGGGTCGGACGCACGGCGTCCGGTGCCGAGTGCGCCCTGTCCGCCGACCAGCTCGCGTCCGTCACGGGCGCCACGGCGACGGCCGAGGCGCTGACCGCCCGGTCCGCCGCCCAGGTCCACGCGGCCGCGGCCGTCCTCCAGGCGGACGACCGGCACGCGTCCGAGCGCGACACCACCATCGACGTCGACCAGCAGGCGACCGGCGCCACGCCCACCTCCGTGGACCCCGCCGGTCGCGGGGTCCTCGCCGGTGTCCTCGGGGCGCTCGCGACGCTGACGCTCGCCGGAGCCGTGACCACCGGACGCGCCTGGTGGCGCGGTCAGACCCAGGAGACCACCCGATGACGACCCCCCGCCCCACCGCGCCGCGTGCGACCACGGGACGCCGGTGGCTCGGCCCCGCCACCGCCGCCCTCGTCGTGGCCGGCCTCGGCCTCGGCGGGGCCGCCGTCGCCACCGCCGCGGCCGGCACCACCGGCGAGCCCGCCGGCGCGCCGGCGCCCGGTGCGACGTCCCGGCCCGCCGAGCCCGCGCCCGACCGCACCCCGCGACCTGCTCCGAGCCGCACACCCACGCCCGACGCGACGGCCGTCGCGGTCGCCGAGCTGGTCGACGCCGCGTGGCTCGCCCGCACCTCGGACGCCTCCGGAGTGCCCGCCACGGCGCTCGCCGCGTACGCCGGCGCCGCGCTGCGGACCGCCGAGGAGCAGCCGGGGTGCCACCTCGGGTGGAACACCCTCGCCGCGATCGGCGAGGTCGAGTCCGCGCACGGCACCGCCGGCGGCAGCGCCCTGGACGCCGCCGGCCTCGCCTCCCCGCCGATCCTCGGGCTGCCGCTGAACGGGTCCCCCGGCCGCGCCGCCGTCGCCGACTCGGACGGCGGCGCCCTCGACGGCGACACCCGGTGGGACCGGGCCGTCGGCCCGATGCAGTTCATCCCGCAGTCCTGGGCCGCCTGGGCGGCCGACGGCGACGGCGACGGCGTCAGCGACCCGCAGAACGTCCACGACGCCGCCCTGGCCGCCGCGCGCTACCTGTGCGACTCCGGCGACCTCGCCGACCCCGACACCTGGATCGCCGCGGTCGCCGCGTACAACGACGACCTCGCGTACAACAACGCGGTCGCGGACGTCGCGGACCGGTTCGCCGGGCTCGGCTGACCCCCCGATCCCGGTGCGGCGGGCCATTCAGCTGGCTCGTCGCACCGGCCCGCCGCGGGACACCCCGATCACCGCAGCGCTGCGGACGCCTCGCCGAGACAGGGACGTGGCGCCGTCCACCTCGACGCACTCGGGAACACGGGCCCCTGGACATCCAGCAGACTGATCGGCTGGGGCGCGGTGTGGGGGCCGGTCGTGCTCCTGGTCCGGTACCTGACGGTCGCAGGACTGGGCGCCCTGTACTACCCCGAGAGCCTCGGCTACCTCCTCTTCTCCGTGCCGGTCGTGGTGGTCTCCGGCGCGGTGGTCGGCGTGCTGTGCGGTGCCGTGGCCGCTGCCGTCGCGCCGTTGGCTCGGCGCGGCCGCTCGGCAGACGTCGCGCTGCTCCGGTGCGCGGCGCTCTACGTCGTCGCCGTGACGGTCGTGCTCCTGGCCTTCGCCCTCGAGCGCCGGAGGGCCGAGCGCGCGCGGACGCCGGGGGCCGTGCGGTGAGGGTCCTGGCGGGCACGGAGCGCCGCGGGCCGGGACCGGTCCGCGGCGCTCTGCCGTGCCGGAGCGGTCGGCAGGCGCACGGTCGACCGCGGCCGACCCCGACCGGTCGGTAGGATCTCCCGGCAACGCTGCGGACGCCCGCCGGCGGGGCCCCAGGGACGTCCGAACCGCGGAAAGGCGGCGCAGCAGGCCGTGTACTCGCTCCTCCTGACGATCGTCTACGTCGCCTTCATCAGCCTCGGGCTGCCCGACTCCCTGGTCGGGTCCGGGTGGCCCGTGATGCACGAGGACCTCGGTGTCCCGCTGGCCTTCGCCGGGATCCTGACGATGATCATCTCGGTCGGGACGATCGTCTCCAGCCTCGCGTCCGACCGCCTCACCCGCCGGTTCGGGGCCGGGCTGGTCACCGCCGTCAGCGTCGGGATGACGGCGGCCGCGCTCGTCGGCTTCTCGCTGTCCGGGTCCTTCTGGCTGCTCTGCCTGTGGGCGATCCCGTACGGCCTCGGGGCGGGCGCGGTCGACGCGGCCCTCAACAACTACGTCGCCCTGCACTACGCCGCCCGCCACATGAACTGGCTGCACAGCTTCTGGGGCGTGGGCGCGTCGATCAGCCCGTTCATCATGAGCTACGCCCTCGGCACCCGGCTGGGGTGGTCGGGTGCCTACGGGATCGTCGGCGGGATCCAGATCGCCCTGACGGTCGTGCTGCTCGTGAGCCTGCCGCTCTGGGGCCGGGTCAACCCCGTCCGCGCCGTGGAGCCCACCGAGGGCGGCGCCGACGACCCGTCGACCGGCAGGACGCACGTCCCGCTCGCGCGGGCGCTGCGCATCCCGGGCGTGCTGCTGATCCTCACGGCCTTCTTCGCGTACTGCGCGCTCGAGAGCACCGCGATCCTCTGGGCCTCGACGTACCTCGTCACCGACCGCGGCGTCGACACCGCCACCGCGGCGGCGTTCGGCTCCCTGTTCCTGCTGGGCATCACCGGCGGGCGGTTCCTGGCCGGGTTCGTCGCCGACCGCATCGGTGACACGCTGCTGATCCGCGGCGGCTTCGCGACCGTCGCGGTGGGCGTCGTGCTCATCGCGCTCCCGGTCGGGACCGACGTGCTCGCGCTCGCCGGCCTCGTCGTGGCCGGGCTCGGCTGCGCGCCGATCTACCCGGCGATCATCCACTCGACGCCCGTCAACTTCGGCCGGAGCAGCTCGCAGGCGATCATCGGCATCCAGATGGCGGCGGCGTACACGGGCTCGACGCTCGCCCCGCCCCTGTTCGGGCTGCTGTCGGCCTGGGCGGGCACGTGGATCTTCCCGCTGTTCGCCGCCGTGCTCGTCGCGCTCGGCCTGGTCATGTCCGAGCGGCTGAACCGGCTCGTCGCGCGCCGGGTGCCGAGCGAGGCCGGGGCCGCCGCGGTCTGACGTCGCGTGACCTGGGCGCCGCGCCTCAGCGGCCCCGCCGCACCTCCAGGGCGCGCCGCACGCCCCACGCGTACTCGGCCGGCCGCTCCCAGGCCGCGAAGTGCCCGCCCTCGGCGTGCTCCCGCCAGTCGGCCACCGCGAAGAACCGCTCGGCGAACCGCCGCGGCGCGTTGACCAGGTCCCGGGCGAACACCGTGAACACCGTCGGCGCGTCGATCCGGGGCCAGTCCTCGGCGCCGCCCGCGGCGTACGGGGTGAACGAGGTGCCGATCGTGCCGGTCAGCCAGTAGGCGCTCACCCAGGTCAGCGCCTCGTCGGCCGTGAAGGCGCGGGACAGGTCGCCGTCCGAGTCGGTCCAGCGCACGAGCTTCTCGACGATCCAGGCCGCGAGGCCCGCGGGGGAGTCGCCCAGCCCGACGGCGAGCGTGCCCGGCCGGGTCGCCTGCTCGTGCATGTAGCCGCCCTCCTCCGCCTGCCAGCGGTGCCCGCGGGCGACGTAGGCGCGCTCCTCGTCGTCGAGGTCCTCGGGGAGGCCGGCGAGGAAGTGGTACTGCGAGACGTCCGTGAGGTGCAGCGCGGTCACGGCCTCCGGGTCCCGGGCCGCGAGGGCTTCGGCCACGTCGCAGCCCACGTCGCCCGCGGACACCACGTACCGCGGGAACCCGAGCTCCCGCATAGCCGCGGCGACGGCGTCGGCCATGCCCGTCGACGACAGGCCGCCGGCGGGGATCGGCGCCGCGAACGGGAAGCCGGGCAGCGCGGGGACCACGACGGTCACGTCGTCGAGGAGGTCGAGGACGCGCTCGAACCGCAGCACCGAGTCGGGCCAGCCGTGCAGGAGGAGGACGACCGGCGTGTCCGGGTCCGCCCGGCGCACGATCGCGCGCACCGGGACGGGCGCGGCCTCGGTCTCGACCCAGGGGTACGCGGCGATGCGGTCCTCCTGGGCGCGCCAGTCGAACCGCGCCCGCCAGTGCTCGAGCAGGTCGGCGAGCAGGGCGGGGTCCACGCCCGCCGGGCGGTCGAGCGCCCCGGTACCGACCAGCCGCGTGCGCGCCAGCCGGTCGGACAGGTCCTGGAGCCGGTCCGGGTCGACCCGGACGAAGGCGTTCGCGCGCATCGAGGTCCTCTCGGGGACGAGCCGTTCGGTGAGCCGTCACCACCCTGGCACCGGGGTCCGACACCGGCCCGGCCGCGGCCGGGCTGCATGCTCCGTCCGCCTACCACGCGTGCCTGGGTGCTACCACCTGAGGTGCCCGCGATCACCCTCAGGAGTGGTCAACCCCGGCACCCCGTCACCCGATGACACGTCCGCACGGGTGAGGAACGCCCCTGCTCCCTCCATCGACGCAAGGACAGCGATGCGCTTCCTCCCCCCGCAGCGGCACCGGCTCGCCCCCGCCGCCCCTCGCGCCGCCCGCCACCGCGGCGCCCCGGACCGCCGCTGGCAGGTCCTGGCCCTGGTGCTCGCCGTGGCCACCGTCGCCGTGTCGGCCCTCGGCGTGGGCCGCCCGTCGGTCGCCGAGGCCGCAGGCACCGGCACCGTGCTGCTCCAGGACGACTTCATGTCGGCCACCACCGTCGCGTCCAGCTACGTCGTCGGCGGCACGAACTTCACGCCGTGCCTCACGGCCGGGTCGAACGCCGGCAGCCGGCCGATCCCGGGCTGCGGTGGCACCGCCGACGCGAACGGCGCCGGCGCGCTGCGGCTGACCGCGAACGTCAACAACCAGTCCGGCTTCCTGCTGTACGACAAGGCCCTCCCGACCAAGGCCGGCCTGGACATCACGTTCAACGAGTACCAGTACGGCGGGACGCTGGCCGACGGCATCACGTTCTTCCTCACGGACGGCGCGTACACGCTCGACCGGGCCGGCGCCTTCGGCGGGTCGCTCGGCTACCACCACCAGGCGACCGGTTCCGATGGCGTCGCGAACGCCCTGCTCGGCATCGGCCTCGACGTCTACGGCAACTACACCGTCGAGACCAACGACGTCGCCACCTGCGGCACGACCTACCGCAACACGCAGCTGCAGAAGAACACCGTCGCCGTGCGCGGACCGGGCAACGGGAAGACCGGCTACTGCCTCCTCGGTCCGGTGGCCCCGGCCGCCGAGCTCGCCACGCGCAACGGCAGCGCCCGGCCGACGCCGGTCCCGGTGCGCATCGTCGTCGACCCGCCGAGCAACCCGTCGCCGCGCGTCACCATCTACCTGGGCGACCGCGAGGTCACGTCGGTCCCGCAGCCCGCCAAGCTCGCCACCACGCCCACCTTCAAGTTCGGCTGGGGCGCCTCGACCGGCGGCCAGAACGACTTCCACGAGATCAACTTCCTCCGCGTCGAGTCGGTCAACCCGATCCGGTCGGACCTGGCGCTGGCCGCGACCGCGACCCCGGTGTCGAGCGACGACACCGCGTCGGTCACGCTGACCGCCCGCACCGACGCCGCGTCGGGCCCGGTCCCGGCGAACGAGCCGGTCGTCCTGCAGTCGACCGCCCCCGCGGGCACGCGCTTCGGCACCCCGGCCGGCGCCGGCTGGGACTGCTCCGCGAGCACCCAGTCGCAGCTGTCCTGCACGCGGATCTCGGCGACCGCGGTCGACCCGGCGACGGCACTGCCCGCGGTGACCGCGCCGATCCTGCGGACGTCCGCCGGCTCGAGCGGCACGTCGACCCTCTCCGCGACGCTGTCCAGCGTGAACGACGACGCCACCCTGCTGGCGAACAACACCGCGGCGCTCGAGCTCCGGTGGAACCCCCGCGTCGCCGCGGTCTCCGCCGCCGACGTCGTCGCCTCGGCCACGCCGGCGGACGTGACGATCGACCCGACGATCGTCGGCACCGGGCCGTTCACGGTCGAGGTCGTCGGCAACACGACGCCGGGCGTCGGCAGCACCTCCGTGGTCGACGGCCGGCTCGTCGTGCGGCCGGTCGCCGGCGCGAGCGGCACGATCCGCTCCACCTACCGGGTCACCGACGCGGCGGGCGGCGTGAGCAACACCGCGGACGTCACCCTGCGCGTCGCCCCGACCACCCCCGGCGGCGAGCTCGAGACGACCGCCGGCGTCACCGGCACCGCGACGCTCGGCGCGCCGACCGGCACCGGCCCGTTCACGGCGACGGTGCTCGCGTTCGGCGGCGTGCTCGCGGACGCCACGGTCGTCATGTCCGGCGGCCGGCCCGTCGTCACCGCCGTGCCCGCCCCGGGCGCGAGCGGCCTGACCACGATCACCTACCGCGTCGCGGACGCGACCGGCGTGCTGAGCGCGGTCGCGACCGTCGACGTCACCGTCCGCCCGGTCGCGGGCGACGACTCCGTCGAGGCGATCCTGGACGCGGACGGCGCGGCGACCGCCACGACGCAGCTCCCGGTCGGCGACGGCACCGGCCCGTTCACCTACGCACTCGTCGGCGACGGCGACCTGGACGGCGCGCAGGCCACGCTGACCGAGGACGGCGCGCTGTCGGTCGTCGCCTCGACCGGCGTCAGCGGGACGTACCCGGTCCGCTACACCGTCACCGACGGCGGCGGCACCAGCGACGAGGCCACGGTCGACGTCGCGATCCGACCGTACCTCGGCTCGGTCCCGGCCGTCGACGGCACCGCCGACGCCCCGGCCACCTCGGCCGCGCCGGCCACCCACGGCGTCGTCGGGTTCGACGCGTCGCAGCCGGCCGGCACCGCGGTCTTCGTCGCCGCCGACGGCGCCGTCACGCTCGACCCGCAGGGCCGCAGCGGCACGTTCGACGTCACCCTCGTGGGCCACGACGCGGACGGCCAGGACACCGTCGAGCGGATCGTCACCTTCGTGGTCGACCCGGTCGCGGCGACCGTGGACGGCGAGGCCACCGCCTCGGCCACCCCGGCCGCCACCGTCCTCACCCCGGCCGCGCCGACCGGCACCGGGCCGTTCACGCTGGCGATCGCCTCCGGCCTCGCGCCGGCGCTCGGCACCGCGACGGTCGACGAGGACGGCACCGGCGTGGCGATCACGCCGGCCCCGGGCGTCTCCGGCGTCCTGGTCGCCGAGTACGTGGTCACGGACGCCTCGGGGCTCACGAGCGCCCCGGTCCGGGCCGAGCTGCGCGTGCGCCCGGCGGTCGACGGCGCGGCCGCGCACGTCGCGTCCGGCGCCACCGCCGGCGTCACGCTGCCGACGCCGACCGGCACCGGCCCGTTCGCGTGGACCCTGGTCTCGGCCGGGCCCGCGCAGGCCGGCTCCGTGCAGGTCGCCGACGGCGTCGCGACGGTCACGGCGGCGCGCCGCTACTCGGGCCCGCTCGAGGTCCGGTACACCGTGACCGACGCGGCCGGCCTGGTCTCGGACGTGGCGGTCCTGGCCGTCACGGTCGACCCGGTCGCGCCCGACGAGGGCACCGGCGGCACCGCCCGGCAGCCGGGCACCACCGGCGGCCCCGTCACCGGCCCGACGCCGGACCCGGCGGGCACCGGCCCGTTCCGGTTCGCCATCCTCACCGGCCCGACCCCGGAGCAGGGCACCGCGACGATCGACCCGGACACCGGCGTCGTGACGTTCGTGCCGGCCCCCGGGTTCAGCGGCGAGGTGGACGTCGTCTACACGGCGACCGACGCCAACGGCGCCACCGCCGACCCCGGCACGGTGACCTTCGCGATCGCGCCGCTGGCCACGCCGGTCGACGACCGGTCCCCGGGCTCGCCCGCGCGGCCGGCGACGACCCCGGCGGGCACGCCCACGACGATCACCCTGCCGACCCCGGTGGGCACCGGCCCGTTCACCTTCGAGGTGCTCGGCGGCCCGACGCCCGACCAGGGCACGGTGACCCTCGACCCGACGACCGGCGTGCTGACCTTCGTGCCGGCGCCCGGGTACAGCGGCAAGGTGTCGCTGCGCTACCGGGTCCTCGACGCGGACGGCGTGGCGAGCGCCGCGCAGGTGGTCCGCATCGACGTCCGGCCGACCGTCGCGACGGGCGGGCCGCGGACGACGGTCGCCGCCGGCGGCACGACGCAGGTGCAGCTGCCGGCGCCGGTCGGCACCGGCCCGTTCACCTGGGCCGTCGTGGACGGCCCGACGCCGGAGCAGGGCACGCTCACGATCGACCCGGCCACCGGCCGGCTCACGTTCGTGGCGGCGGCGGGCTTCGCCGGCACGGTGCGCGTCACCTACACGGTGACGGACGCGGACGGCGTGGTGAGCGAGGTGCTCGCGGCCGAGCTCGAGGTCCTGGCGCCCGATGCCCCGGCGGGCCTCGCGGTCACCGGCTCGCAGGTCGCCGGCGTCGCGGGGCTCGGTGCGCTGCTGCTGGCGGGCGGTGCGGCGCTCGTGCTGACGGCGCGGCGGCGCCGGGCCTGATCGCCCGAAGGACGCACGACGGCCCGGTGCCCCCGCGAGGGGGTGCCGGGCCGTCGGCCGTGCGGGCACGGGGCGAGGGCCTGGGAGCAGGGCCCCGACCCGGGGTCCGCGACCGCCTGGCCCGGACGGGGCGCGTCGGAGCGGGCCCGCCCCTAGCCTGGTCCCGCCGGCGCCGGCCGGCGGCACCGACGCGGCGAGGGGGTCGTGATGGCGGACGAGCAGGCGGGGACGGTCCAGGGCGGCGAGGCGGTCCCGAGCGCGCGGGGGTCGGCGGCGCGGCCGACCGCGAAGGTCGCGGTGATCGGGGCCGGGGCGGTGGGCGCGACGCTCGCCTACGCGGTGCTGACCCGCGGTGCTGCCCGTGAGGTCGTGCTGCACGACATCGACACCGCGAAGGTGCGCGCCCAGGCGCTGGACCTCGCGCACGGGATCCAGTTCCTGCCGATGGCGCACGTGGTGGGCACCGACGACCTGGCCGCGTGCGCGGGTGCGGACGTGGTGGTCGTGACCGCCGGCGCCAAGCAGCAGCCGGGCCAGTCCCGGATCGACCTCGCCGGCCGCACCGTCGGCCTGGTGCGGACGCTCATGCCGCGGCTCGCGGCGATCGCGCCGGACGCCGTCTACCTCATGGTCACGAACCCGGTCGACGTGGTCACGTACGCCGCGCTGCAGTGCTCGGGGCTGCCGCGCGCCCAGGTGATCGGGTCCGGCACCGTGCTGGACTCGTCGCGGTTCCGGCTCCTGGTCGCCCAGCACGTCGGCGTCGCGGTGCAGAACGTGCACGCCTACGTCGTCGGGGAGCACGGGGACACCGCCGTCCCGCTGTGGTCCTCGGCGACCGTCGGCGGCGTGCCCCTGCTGGACCTCGAGCCGCTGGACGGCCGCGAGCCGCTCACCGCCGCGCGGCGCGACGCGATCGCGCACGACGTCGTGCACGCCGCCTACGAGATCATCGCCGGCAAGGGCGCCACGAACTACGCGATCGGCCTGGCGGGGTCCCGCGTCGTCGAGGCGATCGTCGACGACGAGCACCGCGTCATGCCGGTGTCCACGCTGGTCGAGGACTTCCGCGGCATCGGCGACGTGTGCCTCTCGGTGCCCACGGTCGTCTCGCACGACGGCGCGGGGCCGCTGCTGCCGACCCCGATGTCGGACGACGAGCTCGCTGCGCTGCGCCGTTCGGCGGACACCCTGCGGGACATCGCGCGGCAGACGGGCCCGTGACGGCCGGACCCGCGGCCCCCGGCCACCGACCCGGAGCCGCGCGGTGCCCGACGCCACCCTCAGCCTGATCGTCCTCGGGGCGGCCGTCGCGCTGTTCGTGTGGAACCGGCTCCCGGCGGCGGTCGTCGCCGTGCTGACGACCCTGGCGCTCGCCGCGACGGGGGTGCTGACCGAGCAGCAGGCGCTGGCGGGGTTCGGCGACCCGGTGGTCGTGTTCATCGCGAGCCTGTTCGTGCTCAGCGACGGGCTCGAGGCGTCCGGGGTCACCGCGTGGGCCGGGCGGCAGCTGCTGGCCCACGCCGGCGTCGGCCGCACGCGGGTGCTGGTCGGGCTGATGGGCCTCGGGGCCGTCCTCGCCGCGCTGGTCACGCCCAACGGCGCGGCCGCCGCCGGTCTGCCGGTGCTCGTGCTGGTGGCCCGGCGGGCCGGGCTGGCCGCCTCCCGGCTCGCGATCCCGCTCGCCTCGGCGGCCAGCGCGGGCGCCCTGCTCACGCTCAGCGGCAGCCCGGTGAACGTCATCGTCGCCGACGCGCTGCAGGAGGCGACCGGGCGGACGTTCGGGTTCTTCGAGTTCGCCGCGCTCGGCGTGCCGCTGGTGCTCGTCACGGCCGCCGTGGCGGTGCTGCTGGGCGACCGCCTGCTGCCCGACCGCCCCGCCGCCGCCCCGGACGACCACCCGCCCGCGGTGCGCACCGTCCCGGACCGGCTCGGCGCGCGGGCGGCCTGGGCGCTCGGCGTGCTCGTCGCCACCATCGCCCTGCTCGCCTCCGGCGCGGTGACCGCCGCGACCGCCGGCCTGCTCGGCGCGACCGCGATGGTGCTCACCGGCGCCACCACGGCGCCGCACGCGCTGCGCGCGATCCCCTGGGGCACCCTCGTGCTGATCGGCGGGCTGATCCCGCTGTCCGTCGCGATCGCGGAGTCCGGTGCCGCGGACCTGCTCGCCGACGCGGTCGTCGGGGTGGTGCCGGAGGGCGAGGGGCGCCTCCTCCTGGTCGCGCTGTTCCTGCTGACGGTGGCGCTCGGGCAGTTCGTCTCGAACGCCGCGACCGTCCTGGTGGTCACGCCGATCGCGCTGTCCGCCGCCGAGGCGGTCGGGATCGCCGCGGAGCCGGTCCTCATGCTCGTCGCCGCGGCCGGGGCCGCGTCGTTCCTGACCCCGATCGCCACGCCGGCCAACATGATCGTGCGGGACGCCGGCGGGTACCGGTTCGGCGACTACTGGCGGCTCGGGCTGGTCACCACCGGGGCGTGGCTCCTGGTCGTGGTCGCCCTGGTCCCGGTCGTCTGGCCCCTGGCCCCACGCTGAGGCGAGCCGGCGCGCCATGATGGCCCGGGGCCGAGGACGGCGGACGGGAGACCCGCATGGCGATCGACATCCGGCGCGAGCGCGCCGCCCTGTACCGCGCGAGCGCCCGGGACGTCGACGAGGTCGTCGTGCCGCCCGCCGACTACCTCGCGGCCGACGGGCACGGCGACCCGAACACCTCGCCGGACTACGCCGAGGCCGTGTCGGCGCTCTACACCGCCGGGTACGCGGTCCGGGCGGCGCTCACGGCGCGCACGGGGGAGGCGTTCGTCGTCGGGCCGCTCGAGGGGCTGTGGTCGAGCGCCGACCCGGCCGCGTTCGCGACGGGGCGCAAGGACGACTGGGACTGGACGATGCTGATCCCGCTGCCGGCCGCCGTCACCGCGGAGGACGTCGCGGCGGGGCTTGCCGCGGCGGTGGAGCGGAAGCCGGACGTGCCGGTCGACCGGGTGCGGCCGCTCGCGCTCGACGAGGGCCGGTCGCTGCAGATCCTGCACGTGGGGCCGTACGACGCCGAGGCGCCGACGCTCGCCCGGCTCCACCACGAGGTGATGCCGGCCCGCGGGCTGACGTGGAACGGGCCGCACCACGAGATCTACCTGGGCGACCCCCGGCGGGTCGCGCCGGAGCGGCTGCGCACCGTGCTGCGGCAGCCGGTGCGGGCGGTCGGCTGACCGGGGCCGGCGCTCAGGGGCGGCGGGTGCCGGGGAGCCGGCCGCGCGCCCGCCACGGCGCCTGCTCGGGCCAGTGCAGCACCACCGACCGCCAGCCGCGCGCGAGGCGCCGCACCATCCCGCCCGGCGAGCGCAGCGGCCGCGCGGAGATCGACACCGCGAGCCCGGCGTCGTACCGGACGGAGCCGGGCGGCAGGTGGAAGCTCAGGTCGAGGTCGTCGTGCACGTCGTCGTCGCGGTGCACGTCCCGGCGCGCTGCGCGCCACGCCGAGGCCCGGACGGCGCAGGCCGACCCGAACACCGGCGGCCCGCCGAGGGCAAGGCCGGCCAGCGCGAAGTACGGCCGCATGTACAGCACGTGCGCCAGCCAGGTGCCGACCGGGCCCAGCCGGAACCGCCCCGGGCCCGTGACAGCCGCGGCGCCGGGGTCGTCGGCGAGCAGCGCCTCGACCCGCGCGAGCCAGCCGGGCGGCAGCACCGTGTCGGCGTCCACCCGCGCGATCACGTCGCCGGTCGCGGCGTCGTAGCCGGCCGCAGCGGCGGGCCAGATGCCGAGCTCCGGCTCGTGCAGGACGCGCGCCCCCGCCGCGGCGGCGATCCGGGCCGTGCTGTCGCCGCTCGCGTTGTCCACGACGACGACCTCGTCCGGCAGGCGGGTCTGCGCCGCGAGCGAGGCGAGGCAGCGGGGCAGGCGCTCCTCCTCGTCCCGCGCGGGGACGACCACGGAGATGCGCAGCGGCGGGCGGCCGGTCACCGGCGGGCGCCTGTCGGGTCAGCGAGCACGCCCCATCCCCGCACGCGCGGCGCCCGGAGGCAAGCCGGACGCGCGGGCGCTCGCCTACGCTGGGCCAGCGGCCGACCTGTCGGTGAGGGCTGGCACGGGTCGGGTTCTCGCGAGGGGGCCCGAGAAGGGCAGGGAGGAGACCCCGGCCAGACGCCGCACCACCTCGCCCGGCGGGCCGCGCGCGCGGCCGCCGGGCAGGCTGGGCGTGTGACCACGCCGACGGCCCACCCCGCCCTCGACCGGTTCGACGCGCTGCCGCCGGTGCCGCCCGCCGACCTGCGGGGGCTGTGGCGCGGGACCGGCGTGCCGACCGGGCACCCGCTCGACGGGGTGCTGGAGCGGCTCGGCTGGTTCGGCAAGCGGTTCGACGACGACGAGCGCGTGCACCCGCTCGTGTTCCGCGGCCGCCGCGGGCTCGTGGCCGTGCACCCGGGGCTGGTGCCGCTCGGGCTCGTGCTCCGGGCCGGTCCGCTCCTGCGCACCGGTCCTGCTGCGGCGGCGTTCGCGGTCGCCCGGCCGCTCGCGTCGACCCGGCGGCCGCGGGCGCGGCTGCGCGAGGTCCGGTACCGCGGGGTGGTGTCCGCCGCGCTGGTCTACGACGACCTGCCGGTCGTCGACGCGTTCCGCGCGGTCGGCGACGGCTCGGTGCTCGGTGCCATGGACGCGCGGGGGATGGCGCGGCCGTTCCTGTTCCGCCTGTCCCGCGTCCAGGGCTGACCCGGCCGGGCTCGGACCCGCGGCGCTGCCGCGGACGGGCTCGAGCGGCTCCCGGAGGCTGGGTGCCCCCGGGGTGGGCTGGAGTGGAGCGTCCTGCCGAACACGCCCCGGCGTGTCGGGCAGGACGCTCCACTCAACGGAGGGGCGTAGTGCGGCGAACGGGCGAAATGCCCGCAAACCGGACACGCGGGGGTCTGGGAGCGGCTAGAACGGAGCGGCAGGCCGCGCGGCCGGTCGCCGGCCCCGGCGCCCGCACCGGCCCTCGACGCGGAGGTGCCATGACCGTCCCCACGACCACCGGGTCGCGCGCGCCCGCCCCCGCTCCCGGGGCCGCGGGCGGCGGGCGCCTGCCGGCCCTCGACGGGTTGCGCGGCGTCGCCGCCCTGGTCGTGCTGGTGCACCACTCGCTGCTGCTCACGCCCGCGCTGATGGCCGCCCACGGCGACCCGTCCGCCCCCCGCAGCGCGCTCGTGCAGGCCGTGTCCGCGACGCCGCTGCACCTGCTCTGGGACGGCGAGGTCGCCGTGCAGGTGTTCTTCGTGCTCAGCGGGTTCGTGCTCACGGTGGCCGCGACGCGCGAGGGCCACCGGTGGGGCGCCTACTACCCGCAGCGGCTGCTCCGGCTCTACGTGCCGGTGTGGGCGGCGGTGGTCCTGGCCGTCGCGCTGCGGCTCGCGGTGCCGACCGGCGACACCGCGGGGCTCAGCCCCTGGTTGACCTACCACGGCGACCTCGGCCGGGCGGGGGTGCTCGGCGACCTGCTGCTGCTCGTCGGCCCGGCGGGGTCGACGATGACGGCGCTGTGGTCCCTGCGCTGGGAGGTGCTGTTCTCCCTGCTGCTGCCCGTGTTCGTGCTCGCCGCGACGCGGCTCCGGCACTGGGCGCCGCTGGTCCTCGGGGCGCTCGCGGCCACCGCGTGGCTCGGCGCGGTCGCCGGGCCCGTCGAGGCGCCGTACGCGCTCGGCGCGCTCTACCAGCTGCCGCTGTTCGCGCTCGGCTGCGTGCTCGCGGTCGGCCGCGACCGGGTCGGTGCGGTCGCGGCGCGGTGGGGCGCACCGGCCTGGGCCGCCGTCCTGCTCGCGGCGGTCCTGCTGACCACGAGCTACTGGCTGCTCGACCTCGGCGGGCTGCGCGCCGACCTGCCCGGTGGCGTGGTCGCGCTCACCCGGGTGCTGCAGGCCGCGGGCGCGGGCCTGCTGGTCGCCGCCGCGCTCGGCCCGCTCGGTCGGCCGCTGCGGCACCCCGCGGTGCGCTGGCTCGGGAGCCGGTCGTTCAGCCTGTACCTCGTGCACGAGCCGGTCGTCGTGGCGGTCGGCTACCTGACCGGGTGGACGACGCCCGCGGTGCTCCTGCTGACGGTGCCGGCGTCCCTGCTGCTCGCCGAGGGGTTCTTCCGCGCGGTCGAGCGACCGTCGCACCGGCTGGCGCGCGCGGTGGGGGCGCGGCTGTCCCGGCGCGGGGCGCCGGTCGGCTGACCGGTCAACCCCGTCCCGCGAGGTCGGTGCCCGCGGTCGGGACCGGATCCCCGGGCCGCGGCACGACCGCGCCGACCGGCAGCCAGCTCGCGGCGGGCAGGTGCCCGTCGACCGGTGCGTCGCCGCGGTCGCCCTGCTCGCGGAGCGCGCGGACGAGGTCGATGCCGGCCAGCGCCGCGGTCCCACCCGTCCCGAGCGCCCGGCGTGCGGCGGCCAGCACCGGGAGCGCGGCGGCGGCGACCGCGGCGACCGGGCCGGCGAGCGCGGCGGCGAGCGACGGCTGCGCGGCCGCGAGCAGCGCGCAGCAGGCCACGAGCGCCGCCAGACGGGTCCGGCCGACCGGCCCGAGCGGCACCAGCCAGCGGTAGGGCTGGGCCATCGGCTGCCACGCGCGCAGCCGGGCGGGCACGGTACGCCGGGCGAGCGCGACCCCCACCGCCGCGCCGAGCACGGCCAGGCCGGTCGCCCCCGCGCGGGCGGCGAGGTCCACGGGGACGGAGGTGATCCCGACCTCGGCGACATCGACGACCGCCGTGACGCGACGGGGTGCCAGCGCGAGGACGACCGCGCACGCGCCGAGCGTCACGAGCGCGACCAGCCGTGCGGCGGCCAGCCAGGACCGGGCCTCGATGCGGGGGCGCGCCACGCGCCCCGGGATGAGGCCGCTCGGCGTCACGACCTCGCCGGGCTGCACGACGAGCTGGCGCGCGACGGTGCGCGTCGTCCACTGCCGCCCGTACAGGGCGATCATGCCGAGCATCGTCGGTGCGAAGACGGGCAGGGCGTCGGACGGGAACGCGTTGCCGTCCAGCGCGCCCAGGACCACGACCACGACCAGCACGGGGGACGTCCGCAGCAGCTGCCGCGCGGTGTACCAGGGCCCGTCGAGGTCGTCGCGCACCCAGTCGCGGTACCGCGGGTCCAGGCGGAGCTCGAGCAGGACGTAGCCGAGATAGGCGAGCAGCGGCGGGTGCTCGCGCCACCGCGTCGCCCAGCCTGCACGGACCAGCCCGAGCCCGGAGCGCAGGTCGAGCCGCCGCGCGCCCGGCTCGGCGAGATCGGCGAGCACCGCGGTGATCTCGCCCGCGCGCGCCGCGCGCCACCGCCGCGGGTAGGCGCGCAGCCACCGGTCGACGGAGCGCGCGAAGGCCGGGTCGACGCCGCCCATCAGGCGATCCCCGGCCGCGGGACGCCGCCCAGCAGGCGGTCGGCGCGGCGGGCCAGCGCGGCGAGGCGGGCGGTCTCCGCCGTCAGGGCGTCGTGCCCGGTGGGGGTCAGCCGGTAGTAGCGGCGCAGCCGCCCGTCGACGACCACCTCGCCGGACCCCTCGGCGTAGCCCGCGGACACGAGCCGGTCGAGGATCCCGTACAGGGTGCCGGCCCCGAGCCGCACGGCGCCCCCGGAGAGCGCGCGCACCTCCTGGACGACGCCGTAGCCGTGCCGGGGTTCGTCCGCGAGGGCGAGCAGCACCAGGTACGCCTGCTCGGTGAGTCGCATCGCCACGAACGATATATATCGGCGGCCGACCTATCAGCGCAAGGGTGGGTGGCAGCGAGTGCGCAGGGCGTCGACTGTCCACGAACCCGGACGGTTCGTCCCGGTTCGTCCCCGGGTTTCTGGGCACTCGACGCGACGGCGCCCGGGTGAACCGCGGATCGCACAGCGAGTTCCCACCTGGCGGTCGCCCGGCGTTCACCTGGTGCGGCCAGACTCGGCCCGGAAGCGGTCGCGCGAGAGGGGCTGGCGAGGATGCAGGCGGTCAGGGACGTGGGCACGCGGTACTCGTGGGTCCAGGTGGAGCACCCGGTGTACGTCGTCGACTACCACGCGTCCGCGGGGCAGCCGGGCGAGCGCTGGCGGCTGGTCGACGTGGCGGACGTGCTCGAGGTGCTCGAGTGGGTCGCCCGGCACCAGCGGGGCCGCTCCGTCGCGGTGAGCCTGGAGGTCGAGGACGCGGGCGGGTTCTCGCTCGTGCAGCTCACGCCGGCCGAGGGGCTGCGCCAGGTCGCGGGCTGGTGACCCGCCGGGTCGTCACGACCCGAACGCCGCGAGCACCGACGGGCCGAGAGCGGCCGCGAGCAGGAACGCCCAGCCGCCCGTGAGCCCGCGCGCGGGCCGCGCCACCTCGGAGCGGCCGACCAGCGGCGTCGGCTCCAGCAGCAGGAACACACGGCGGCCGGCCAGGCGGCGGACATCAGCCAGAACCAGGCCCAGCGCGTCGCCAGGCGCGGGTAGGTGCCGCCGGTGAGCAGCACGAGCATCGCCACCAGCACGCCGAGCGCCAGCACGACGACCCAGGGCGGACTCGACTGCGGGGTCAGCCGGTCCACCCGGGTGACCCGGACGTCGCGGGGCGATCGCTCGGCCGCCGCGAGGACGCGCCGGCCCTCGTCGAGCGGGGCGCCCGGCGCGGACGGGTCGAGCTGGTAGGTCGTCCAGCCGCCGCGGCCGTCGGTGGTCCACTCCACCCGCATCGTGCCGGCCGCCTCGCCGCGCGGCCGCTCGATCGTCAGGGTCGCGACCTCGCCGGCGTCGAGGGCGGCGACGAGCTCGTCCAGCGACCGCTCCTCCGGCTGCTGCGCGGCGTGGACGCCGAGGAGCGCGAGCACGAGGACCAGGACCGCCCGCAGCACCTCGGCCGTCCTGGTGTCGCGGGGGACGAGCTGCCCCGGCGCCGGGGGCAGGGTCGGCGGTCGGGCGGTCACGCCCTCGACGCTAGGGGCCCCGGCGGTCGCCGGGGTCGGTTCCGCGAGGGAGAACGGCGTGACGGCGGGTTCGCGCCCCGGGGTCGCCGACGGGTCAGACCAGCCCGACGCGCGCGAACCCCTCGACGAGGCCCTCGACCTGCGGCCCGGCCACCACGAGGTCGGCGACGGCCAGCACCCGCGGGTCGGCCCCCTCGATCGCGACGCCCAGCCCGGCGTGCTCCAGCATCTCCAGGTCGTTGAGCCCGTCGCCGAACGCGATGACGTCCTCCCGCGCGACGCCGAGGTGCGTCGTGACGGCCTCGATGCCGAGCGCCTTGTGCACGCCGACCAGGTAGATCTCGCCGGCGGCGTCCCCCATCGCGGCGATCGAGCTGGGCAGGATGCCGAGGTCGTCCCCGAGCTCGACGGTGAGCTCCTGCCACGGGACGCGGGCGCCGAAGTAGGTGATCTTGGCGAACGAGCACGCCGTCAGGTCGTCCGGGGTCTCCAGCGCCCGCAGGATCTCCAGCGGGCTGGCGGCGCCGTCCGTGCTGCCGTCGGCGCGGCCGAAGTGCCCGCCCAGCAGCTCGTCCAGCCGCCGGTCGACCCCGGGGCGGCCGTAGAGCGCGTCCGGTGCCTCCAGCAGGTACGCGGCGTCGTGGCGGTCGAGCGCGTCGATCGCCCGGGCCGCCAGGTCGGCGGGGAACCGCTGGTCCCGCAGCACGACGCCGTCGACCTCGACGTACCCGCCGGCGGACGCCACGATGCCGTCGAACCCCGCGGCGCGGATGTGGTCCGGCAGCATCGCCTTCGGTCGCCCGGTGCACAGCAGGACGTGGTGCCCGCGGGCCCGCGCCGCGCGGACCACCCGCTCGTGGCCCGCCGGGACGTCGCCGTGGTGGGCGTAGGTGCCGTCGACGTCGAGGAACACGTACTTCGCGGGGGACGCAGCAGTCACCCGGTCATCCTCTCGCACGGCGGGAGCCTATGCAGTGGAGGTTCTGGCCTAAAGGTTGTAGGTTTGGCCTCGTGAGCCGCGCCGGACTGACCCCCGCCCGCGTCGTCGCCGACGCCGCGGCGCTCGCCGACGAGGCCGGCTTCGACGCCCTCACGCTGTCCGCCGTCGCCCGCCGGCTGGGGGTGCAGACCGCCAGCCTGTACGCGCACGTCCGGGACCGCGCCGCCCTGCTCGACGGTGTCACCGCCCTCGCGATGGGGGAGGTGGCCGCGCGGATCGCCACCGGCCTGGCCGGGCGCTCGGGCCGGGACGCCCTGCGCGGGTACGCCGACGCGTTCCGCGACTACGCCCGCGAGCACCCGGGCCGGTGGGCCGCCCTGCAGCGCCGGGCCGGGCCCGCCGCCGTGGCCGCGCCGTCCGCGGTCGACGTCGTCGCGCTCACCGACGCCCTGCTCCGCGGGTACGCGATCCCGCCCGACCAGCGGGTGCACGTCATCCGGCTGCTCGGCAGCACCATCAACGGCTTCGTCCAGCTCGAGCGCATCGGCAGCTTCGACCACAGCGCGCCCGCACCGGCGGACTCGTGGGACCGCGCCGTCGACGCGCTCGACGCCCTGCTGCGGGCCTGGCCCGCTCCCGACCCCGAGGACCCCGCATGATCGACGTCCCGACCCCCGACCTGGCCGCCCTCGTCCGCGGCCCCGCCGAGCTCGAGCGCACCCCGCGCGGGCTCCGGCCGCACCGCCTGCCCGCGTGGGTGCGCCACCAGCTCCCCGACGGTCAGCTGCTCGCCGTGGAGGCGCAGCCGTCCGGCGTCCGCGTGGCGTTCGCGACCACCGCCACCGCCGTCGACCTCGTCCTGCACCCGACGCGCCTCGCCTACCGCCAGGTCGACCGTCCCCGTGGCGCCGTCGACCTGGTCGTGGACGGCGCCGTGCTCGCGAGCGGCGCCCTGGCCGGCGGCGACGCGTACGTCACCGACCTGGCCACGGGTGCGACCGCGCTCGAGCCCGGCGAGCCGCACACGGCGACGTTCGCGGGCCTGCCGGCGGGGGAGAAGGTGGTCGAGCTCTGGCTCCCGCACCAGGAGTCGATCGAGCTCGTCGCCCTGCGCGCCGACGCCCCGGTACGACCCGTCGCCGACGACCGACCGGTGTGGGTGCACCACGGCTCCTCGATCAGCCACGGCTCCAACGCCGCGACGCCGACGGGGACCTGGCCCGCGGTCGCCGCCCGGCTCGGCGGCGTCGACCTGCGGAACCTCGGCCTCGGCGGCAGCGCGCTGGTCGACCCGGCGACGGCGCGCGTCATCCGGGACGCCCCGGCCGACCTCATCAGCGTCAAGCTCGGCATCAACGTGGTGAACCTCGACGGCATGCGCCTGCGGACGTTCCTCGCGGCGGTGCACGGGTTCCTCGACACCATCCGCGACGGGCACCCGGACACGCCGCTGGTGCTGATGACGCCGATCTTCTGCGGGATCCACGAGGACGCGCCCGGCCCCGGCGCGTTCGACCCGGCGGCGCTCGCGGACGGCGTCGTCCGGTTCACCGCGAACGCGGGCGGCGACCTGTCGACCGGGCGGCTGACCCTGCGCGTCGTCCGGGACGCGCTGGCGACCGTCGCCGAGCGCCGCGCCGACGACCCGCACCTGCACCTGCTCGACGGCCTGTCGCTGTACGGGCCCGGCGACGCCGACGCGCACCCGCTGCCCGACGCGCTGCACCCGGACGCGGCGACGCACCGGCTGATCGGCGAGCGGTTCGCGGCGGCGGCGTTCGGGGCGGGTGGGGCGTTCGCGAGCGCCGGGGCGCGCTGAGCGGTCGGCTGCCCGCGTCCGGTGCGATCGGCTACGGCAGCGGGACGCGGAGCACCCGGTCGTCGCCGTCACCCGGCGTGCCGCGGCCGTCGGTGTTGTTCGTGAGCACCCGGAGCGACCCGTCCGGCGCGACGACCACGTCCCGCAGCCGGCCGTACGTCCCCGCGTACAGGTCGAGCGCCGTGCCCGGGTCGGCGGTCGGGACGGCCCGCAGGACCTCGCCCCGAGGTTCGCGACGTAGAGGGTGCCGTCGACGTGGGCGAGGCCGCTCGGGCTGGCGACGTCCGGGTCCCACTGCTGGACGGGGTCGGCGTAGCCCTCGCGCCCCGCGGCGCCCTCGACGACCGGCCAGCCGTAGTTCCCGCCCGGGGTGACGACGTTGAGCTCGTCCCAGGTGTCCTGGCCGAACTCCGTGGCGTACATCGTGCCGTCGTCGGACCAGGCCAGGCCCTGGACGTTCCGGTGCCCCAGGCTCCACACCGGCGAGCCGGGGAAGGGGTTGTCGTCCGGGACCCCGCCGTCGGGCGTCACCCGGAGGATCTTGCCCGCGAGCGAGCCGGCGTCCCCGGTCGCGACGTACAGCATCCCGTCCGGGCCGAACGCGATGCGCCCCCCGTCGTGGTTGCTCGCCGCCGGGATGCCGTCCAGCACCGGCTCGCGCGGGCCGAGGTCCAGGCCGCCGGGCTCGCCGGTGAGCGGGAAGCGGTCGACCCGGTTGCCGTCCGCGGTCGTCGCGTAGGCGTACAGGTGCCGCCCGTCGACCGCGAGGCCCAGCAGGCCGCCCTCGCCCTGCGGCGCGACATCGGGCACGGTGCCGACGACGCGGGTGCCGCCGTCGGGCAGCAGCTCGAGCACCTCGGCGCGCTCCCGTGTGCTGACCAGCGCGGTCTCGCCGAGGAACGCCAGGGACCACGGGACGTCCAGCCCGGTCGCGACGTCCTCCGGCGCGGCGGCGGCGGTGGCGACGGCGCCCGGGGACGCGGTCGCGGGGACCGGGCCCGGGGCGGTGGTGCAGGCGGCGAGCAGGAGCCCGAGGCCGGCGGTCGCGAGCAGGCGGGCGGCCGCGTGGGTCGGCGGGGTCATGCGGCCTCCTCGACGGCGCGCGCGGACGGGCGCCGGGTGGGCGCCGGGTGGCGCGTGCGTCCATCGTCGTCGGGTCGGTCGCGGTCGGCAGCCCGGGACCTCGGGCCCGCCGGCGGCGCCGGAGCCCGTGCGAGCCTGGACGGCGACGTCTTGAGGGCCCGGACCCGAGGGAGCCACCCATGACCACCATCCCGGCGGGGTGCGCCCGCCCGCGCCCCGCCTGCACCCGCCTCGCCCGCACGTTGCGCCTGCTGCCCGGGCTCCTCGCCGCCTGCCTCGTGGCCGCGCCCCTCGCGGCCTGCGGCCCGGACCCCGCGCCGCCCGTGGGGACCGCCACCGCGACGACGACCCCGACGACGACTCCGACGACCGACGCCGGCGACGGCGTCCGGTACGGCGGCGGCGCCGAGGGCGTGCTGCCCCCGGCGCTCGCGGACGTCGTGGCGCCCGCGGCCGCCGACGACCGCGGCGGGATCCCGGTGAGCAGCGCCGGGGTCGGCGTCGCGGGGGAGGGCGACGTGGTCGTCGACGTGTACGCCGACCCGGCCTGCCCGTGGTGCGCGCGGTTCGACGCGCAGCACGCCGAGGCGCTCCTGGTGCTGGTCGCCGACGGCGGCGTGACGCTGGTGCACCGGCCGCTCGCGTTCCTGGACGACCGGTTCGGGGGGACGTACTCGACGCGCGCCGTGCACGCGCTGGCGGTGGTCGCCGACGGGTCGCCGGAGCACTACGTCGACGTGCTGCACGCGCTGATGGCGCACCAGCCCGACCCGGACGACACCGAGGCGCTCACGGACCTCGAGATCGCCGACCTGGCGCGCGCCGCGGGCGTGCCGGAGGCGGTGGTCGAGCGGTTCACGGCGGTCGCCGAGACCCCGTTCGAGGTGGCCACGGCGGACGGCGGCACCGAGCGGCGCACGGCGACGTCGCGCGTCCTCGCGCCCTGGGTCGCCGCAGCCACGCACCGGGCGGCGCTCGACCTCGGCGCGGTGCGGGTGCCGACGATCCTGGTGGACGGCGTGCCGGTCGAGGACTGGGACGAGACCGGCCGCCTGGCGGACGCGATCGCGGCGGCGCGCGCGTGAGCCGCCCGGGCGCGCCGGCTCAGTCCAGCAGGCCCACCACGTAGCCGACGAAGAGCAGCAGGCCGAGCGCCACCACGACCCCGACCAGCGCGTACACCAACCAGTTCGCCTTGCGGCTCGGCAGGTCCGGCTCCTGGAACGCCGCGCCGGACGTGCTGGACTCGCCGGGCGGGGTGTCGCCGGGCGCCACGCCGCCGCCGGGCTCGAGGCCGGGCGTGTTCGACGGGTCCGGGTCGGGGCTGGTCGTCATGCGGCCACGCTAGGCACGCCGCCCGCCCGCGGCGACCCGAGCGGGGCGACGGGCGCTCGCCCGCCGCGAGGCCCGGGCCTAGCGTGGGCCCCACGCGACCGTCGCGTGACGAGGGGGTCATCATGTCGGACAGCGAGACCGGGGGCGTCACGGGCACCCCGGACAAGGACTACAACCTGATCTGGTTCGCCGAGGCGTGCCTGAGCAACGTCCTGCGCCTGGAGCAGTACGCGCGGGACGCGGACCGCGCGGGGGACGGCGAGCTCGCCGACTTCTTCCGGCGCGCGCAGCACGAGAGCCAGAAGGGGGCCGAGCAGTCCAAGGCGATGCTCGCCAGCCGGCTGGGCGGCTGAGCGGTCAGGCGCCGCCGGTGCGGAGCGCCTCCGCGATCTCCTGCACGAGCCGGTCCATCCGGACCAGCGCCTCGCGGTCCCACGGGTCGACGGCCTCGGAGTAGAGGTTCAGGGCCACGGTGGTGTCGGCGTCGACCTGGCCCGGCAGCGCCGCGGTCGAGCGGAATCCGGCCTCCGCGGCGGCGGTGCGCCACCGGGGCCACCGCTCCTCTGCGAGGACGTCGAGGACGAGCTCGCCGCGCAGCTGCTGGATCGCCACGACGCAGGGACCCTCGCCGGAGGTGACCTCGACCTGGTCGCAGCGCGCGGCGCGGTCGCCGCTGCTCGCCACCTGCTCGAGCAGGTGGTGCCGACGCACGATGATGCTGCACTCGGTCGGGACGCCCACCCGGGCCGCCGCCTCCCGCGCGTAGGCGTCGAGCGACGAGAAGGACGGGTCCACATCGGTCGACGCGGTCATGCGGAGCTCCTCCGGTGCTGGGGGGAGACGCACTGTCTCACACCCGGGTGCACCGTCCTGAATCGGCAGGTCACGCCCGCTCGATCGCGAACGCGGTCAGGAACCCGAGCGCCGTGATCAGCCCGGTCAGCAGGTGGGCGCGCTCGAACGCCTCGGGGATCATCGTGTCGGCGAGCATCGCCAGGATGGCGCCGGCCGCGACGGCGGTGATCACCGCGAGGGTCCCGGCGGACGCGTCCTGCAGCAGCAGCGAGCCGAGCAGCGCGGCGAGTCCGCTCGCGACGGCGATCCCGCCCCAGACGCCGAACACGTAGCCCGGCCCGCGCCCGGCCCGCTTCATCCCCGCGGCGCTCGACAGCCCCTCGGGCACGTTCGAGATGACCACCGCGGCCAGCACGCCGACGCCGACGCCCTGCCCGCCGAGCACCGACAGCCCGAGGACCACCGACTCCGGGATGCCGTCGAGCAGCGCCCCGATCGCGATCGCCGCCCCGCTGCCGGCGGCGTCGCCCTCGGACGGCTGCTGGTCGCCGGACCGCTTCCGGTGCCGGGCGCCGCGCCGGGCGAGCGCTGCGTTCGCCGCGACGTACGCCAGGGCGCCGGCGAGGAACCCGACCACGGTGGGCACGAGCCCGCCGGTGCGCTCGGCCTCGTCGACCAGCTCGAACGCGAGCGCCGAGATGAGCACGCCCGCGCCGAACGCCATGATGCTCGCGACGACTTGCCGCGGGACGCGGACGAACCAGGCGACCAGCGCGCCGAGCACCAGCGCCGCGCCGCCGACCAGGCCCCAGGACCCGGCCTCGAGCCAGAGCGGCACCGGTCAGCCGCCCGTCGACTCGCGCACGATCACGCGCGGCGTCACGGTCTCGACGCCGCCCGGGTCGCGACCCTCCTGCGAGGCGAACAGCCGCTCGGCCGCCCGCCGCCCCATGATCTGGAAGTTCATGTCGATGCTGGTGAGCGCCGGCCGGCAGCCCGCGATCATCGGCTCCCAGTTGTCGAAGCCGATCACGGCGACGTCGTCCGGGACCCGCACCCCGCGGTCGTGCAGCGCGTCGAGCACGCCGCGCGCGATCTGGTCGCTGCCGCACACGACCGCGTCGACGTCCTGCTCCAGGAGCGCCGCCACGGACGAGCGCCCCCACGCCTCGGACCACGACCCGTACCGCACCGGCCCGACCCGCTCGAGCCCGTGCTCGGCCAGGGCGGCGTCGGCCCCGGCGGCCCGGTCGGTCGCGGCGGCGTAGGTGACGTCGCCCGAGACGTGCGCGATGCGGCGCCGGCCGGTCGCCAGCAGGTGCTCGACGGCGATCCGGCCCGCGGTCACGTTGTCGGGCACGACGGAGGCGTCGGCGGGGTCGGTCGACGGGGCGTACGTGTAGACGACCGGCACGGGCAGGTCCCGTCCGAGCGGCGGCCGGGCGTCGGTCTGCGAGCCGACGACGATGAGGCCGTCGACCCGGCGGCCGAGCAGCGTCGACAGGTGGTGCTGCTCCCGGATCGCGTCGCCGCGGGAGTCGCAGAGCAGCACGCTCGACCGCCCCGCGCCGAACGCGTCCTCCGCGCCCATGAGGATCGGCAGCGAGAACCGGCCCTCGAGGTCGTGCGTGAGCAGCCCGACGGTGCCGGTGTGGCCGTCGAGCATGGCCCGCGCGAGCGCGTTCGGCGTGAAGGACAGCCGCTCCGCCACGTCGAGGACCCGGCGCCGGGTCTCGGCGCTGACCTCGGCCTTGCCGTTGATCGCCTTGGACGCCGTGGCGACCGAGACGCCGGCCAGCTGCGCGACGTCGCGCAGCGTCACCTGCCGCCGGCCGGGTGCGTCGGTCGTCATGGGTCCCCCTGTCCTCGTGCTCGACCGGCAGCGTACGACGAAAACGTCGCGCGCCGTCACCCCGTTGACGCCCGCGAAGAGCCGGTGCTAGCGTCACCGAAAACCGTTTCGGAAGGTTTCGTCCGGGACGGCGCACCAGCGATGGCCGCGGCACCGACGCCCGGCCACCGACCGCACTCGACGAGGAGACCGGTCCGCATGAACGCACGACGCACCTCCCTCATCGCCCTGGCCGCCGCGGGCGCGCTGGGGCTCGCCGCCTGCTCGGGCGGCACCAGCGCCGGCGGCGGCGGTGGCGCGACCTCCGGCGGCGGTGGGGGCGAGGGCGACGGGGTCGTCACCGTCTGGCACTACTTCTCCGACCCCAACCAGGTCGCGCTCATGGACGCGTACAAGGAGAAGTTCGAGTCGGAGAACGACGCCACGGTCGAGAACGTGTACGTCCCCTACGACCAGATGAACTCCAAGCTGGTGTCCGCCGCGGGCGCCGGCACCGGCCCGGACGTCGTGGTGTTCAACGGCGCCGAGGCCGCGACGCTGGCGCTGGGCGGCGTGCTCGCGCCGCTCGACGAGCAGTGGGCGGAGTTCGCCGACGCCGACCAGTTCCCGGACTCGGTGCTGCACTCGGTCGACGACCAGCTGTACGCGGTGCAGGGCTACGTCAACCTGCTGGGCCTCTGGTACAACCAGGACATCCTCGACGAGATCGGGGTCGAGCCGCCCACCACGATGGACGAGCTCGAGGACGCCATGGCCGCCGCGAAGGACGCCGGGTACGGCGGCATCACGCTGTCCGGCCTGCCGCAGTCGCAGGGCGAGTGGCAGGCGTACCCGTGGATCAGCGACGCCGGGTTCGACTACGAGAACCTCGACGCGGAC
Source organism: Cellulomonas pakistanensis (assembly GCF_016862755.1). Lineage (GTDB taxonomy): Bacteria > Actinomycetota > Actinomycetes > Actinomycetales > Cellulomonadaceae > Cellulomonas > Cellulomonas pakistanensis. The sequence goes on from NZ_BONO01000017.1 coordinate 58,263, forward strand.
GCCCTCGGCGCCGGGTTCGAGCGGGTGCGCGGCTGGGTCGACAACGGCTGGCTGACCCAGGAGGCCGTGACCTGGGACCAGACGGTGCCGTTCCAGCAGTTCGCGGCCGGGAACGTCGCCTTCGCGCAGAACGGCAACTGGCAGATCGGCACCGCCGAGTCGGACGCCGACTTCGCGTACGGGGTCGTCCCGCTGCCGCTCGGCGACACCGGCCAGGTGTACCTGGGCGGCGAGGGCCAGGGCATCGGCGCACACGCCGACGACCCGGAGCTCGCGTGGGAGTACCTGCAGGGCACCTACCTCGACGTCGAGGGCCAGGAGCTGGCGCCCGACCTGGTCGGCTCGATCCCGTCCCGCGCGGACACCGCCGAGGCCGACGTCGTGACCGGCAACGAGCTGCTCGACCCGTTCGCGCAGACGATCGCGGACTTCGGCGCGAGCTACCCCGACCCGGTGATCCCGCCGGCCGCCGTCGCCGACGTCCAGCTCACCGTGGGCCAGGCCTGGTCCGCCGTCATCGGCGGCCAGAAGGACCCGCAGGCGGCGGCCGACGAGGCCGTCGCGGCGCTGCAGAGCCAGATCGGCTGACGAGGCACCCGTGTCCGCAGCCGCCACCACCGCGCCCGCGCGGCAGGCCGGTCCCGGTCCCGCCCCGACGACCCGGCGTCGTCGGGGCGGGAGCCGGATCGTGTTCCTGCTGCCCGCCGCCCTGTTCCTCGGGCTGTTCAGCCTGTTCCCGCTGGTCCAGCTCGTCCGGATGGCGGTCAGCGACGTCACGGCCGCGACGCTGAACGCCGACTGGCTGTTCACCGGCCTGGACAACATCCGCCGCGGGTTCGAGACCGGGCAGACCGGCCCCGCGATCAGCCGCACGCTCGTGTTCGTCGTCGTCGTGACCGTGCTCGGCATGCTGGTCGGGTTCGGCGCCGCGATCGCGCTGCGCACCACGGGCCGGTGGTCGGCCTGGCTGCTCGCGCTCATGGTGTTCGTGTGGGCGCTGCCGCCGGTGGTGAACGGCTCGGTCTGGAAGTTCCTGCTCAACGACGCCGGCCTGATCAACACCGTCCTGCTGAGCACCGGGTTGCGGGACACCCCGGTGCCGTTCCTCTACGACCAGCACTGGGCGCTGTTCTCCGTCGCGTTCGTCAACGCGTTCGCGGTCATCCCGTTCAACACGCTGGTGTTCCGGGCGGCGCTCATGACCATCGACCCCGAGGTGTTCGAGGCCGCGCAGCTCGACGGCGCCAGCAAGTGGCAGCAGATCCGGCACATCATGGTGCCGTCGGTCCGCCCGACCACGCTGGTGCTGCTGATCCTGACCCTGGTCTACGGGTTCCGGTCCTTCGACTTCATCTACGTGATGACGTACGGCGGCCCGGGCACCGCGACCAACACCCTGCCGTTCCTGGGCTACCTGCAGGCCTTCGTCCGCTACGACTACGGGCTCGGCGCGGCCACCTCCGCGCTCGCGGTGGTCGGCGTGCTGGTCCTCGCCGTGGTCTACGCCCGGAGCATCAAGCGCGAGGAGGCGGACGGATGACCGTCAAGGCCGGCCCGGCGGCGGTCGCCGCCAAAGTCCTGCTCACGCTGATGTACGGGGTCCCGATCCTGTGGATCCTGCTCACCTCGGTGAAGTCCTCGGACGACGTGTTCGACCCGAGCCGCACGTTCCTGTTCCGCCCGGTGACCACCGCGTACGTCGAGGCGCTCAGCGGCGACCTGGCCCGGGCGCTGCTGCAGTCCGTCACCATCGCGACCTGCACGACCGCGCTGGTGCTGCTCATCGCGATCCCCGCGGCGTACGGGCTGGCGCGCACGCGCGGCCTGCTCCCCACGGCGGCGCTGGGGCTGCTGATCGTGCTGCAGATGATGCCGCAGACGGCGACCGTCATCCCGCTGTTCCAGGCGTTCAGCGGCTGGCGGCTGCTCGACACCACGGCCGCGGTGGTGCTGGCCGACGCCGCGCTGCTCACGCCGTTCGCCACCCTGCTGCTGCGGCCCTTCTTCCGGGCCGTGCCGCCGCAGATCGAGGAGGCGTCGTCCATCGACGGCGCCGGCATGCTGCGCACCTTCTGGTCGGTCGTGCTGCCGGTCGCCCGCAACGGCGTGGCCACCGTCGGCACGCTGACCTTCCTGCTGGCGTGGGGCGAGTTCCTCTACGCCGTGAACTTCTACCTGACGCCGGGGCAGTACCCGCTGTCCGCGCTGCTCGCCCAGCAGGTGAGCGCGTTCGGCATCAACTGGCCGGGCCTCATGGCGCTGGCCGTGCTCACCTCGATCCCGATCCTCGTCGTGTTCAGCAGCACCTACCGGCTGCTGCGCGACGGCCTGACCGTCGGCGCGGTGAAGTGACCGCCGCCCGCCCGCGCCCTGGAGGCGACATGACCACGTCCGCACCCGCCGTCGACCGCGCCGCCCAGCACGGCCGCCCGGTGGTCCCGTCCGCGTCCCGCTGGCGCCCGCTCGGCCTCGACGAGGTCCGCCTCGACGGCGGCTTCTGGGGCGAGCTGCAGCACCGCAACGCCACCGCGATGATCGCGCACACCGAGCGCTGGGTGGAGCGCATGGGCTGGGCCGCCAACTTCGACCTCGCCGCTGCCGGCACGCTGCCGGAGGGCCGCCGGGGCCGCGAGTTCTCCGACTCCGAGATCTACAAGCTGCTCGAGGCCATGTCCTGGGAGGTCGGCCGCACCGGCGACGCCGACCTCGACCGCCGGCTCCGCGCGCTCGCGTCCCGGGTCGCCGCCGCGCAGGAGCCCGACGGCTACATCTCCACCATGTTCGGCCGCCCCGGGCAGGGCGCGCGCTGGTCCGACCCGGAGTGGGGCCACGAGCTGTACTGCATCGGGCACCTGATCCAGGCCGGCGTCGCGCGCGCCCGGACCCACGGGGACGACGAGCTGGTGCAGGTCGCGATCCGCGCCGCCGACCACGTGTGCGAGGTGTTCGGGCCGGACGGGCGCCAGGGCGTCGACGGGCACCCGGAGATCGAGCCCGCGCTCGTCGAGCTGTACCGGCTGACCGGCGAGCACCGGTACCTCGACCAGGCCCGGCTGTTCGTCGAGCGCCGCGGCCACGGGGTGCTCGACGACATCGAGCTCGGCCGGTCCTACTTCCAGGACGACGAGCCGATCCGGGAGTCGACCACGCTGCGCGGGCACGCCGTCCGCGCGCTCTACCTCGCCGCGGGCGCGGCGGACCTCGCGGTGGAGGACGGCGACACCGAGCTGCTCGGCGCCGTCACCCGGCAGGTGCGGTCCGCGCTCGCGCGCCGCACCTACCTGACCGGCGGCATGGGCGCGCACCACGAGGGGGAGTCGTTCGGGCTCGACTTCGAGCTGCCGCCGGACCGCGCGTACGCCGAGACCTGCGCCGGCATCGGGTCGGTCATGGCCAACCACCGGCTGCTGCTGCAGTCCGGCGACGCCCGGCACGCCGACGCCGTCGAGCGCACGCTGTTCAACGTGCTCGCCGCGTCGCCGTCGGCCGAGGGCACCGCGTTCTTCTACACGAACCCGCTGCAGCAGCGCGTCCCCGGCGAGGTGCCCGACCCCGACGTCCCGAGCCCGCGCGCGGCGGCCAGCCTGCGGGCGCCGTGGTTCAACGTGTCCTGCTGCCCGACCAACGTGACCCGCACCGTCGCCTCGCTGGCCGCCTACGTGGCGAGCGCGGACGACGACGGGGTGCAGCTGCACCAGTACGCCGCGGGCACGGTCGCGGCGATCGTGGGCGGCGAGCCGGTGCGGCTGCGGGTCGAGACCGGGTACCCGCACGACGGCCGCGTCCTCGTGACGGTCGAGGAGGCGCCGGCGGCGTGGACGCTCACGCTGCGGGTCCCCGCGTGGGGCGCGGGCGCGACGGTCGACGCCGGCGACGGGCCGCGCGCGGCGGAGCCGGGGTACGTGGCGGTCGCGGGTCCGGGCGCCGGGGGCCGCGTCGTGCTGGACCTGCCGGTCGCGCCGCGGTTCACGGTCGCCGACCCGCGGGTCGACGCGGTGCGCGGCCAGGTCGCCGTCGAGGCGGGCCCGCTGGTCTACGCCCTGGAGTCGGTCGACCTGGGGGAGGACGTCGCGCTGGCCCGGGTCGACGCGGGCGTCGCGCCTGAGGCGCGGGACGGGGCGGTGACCGTGCGCGCCCGCACGGTGGCGGTGCCCGAGGAGGACTGGCCGTACGCCGACCGGCCCGCCGAGGGCGCCGCGGGCGAGCCGCGCGCGGTGCCGCTGGTGCCGTACCACCGGTGGGGCAACCGCGGTCCGTCGACGATGCGGGTGTGGCTGCCCGTGGTCTGAGCCCGCGGGCGCCGCTCCCGGCCGCGAGGTCGTCACATCCGCGCGAGGTCGTCATGAACGTGTGACGACCTCGGCGCGATGTGACGACCTCGCCCCTCCGCGGCGGCGCGGCGGTCGGCCGCGCGGAGGTCGGCGGCGCGGAGGTCGGCGGCGCGAGCCGGGGTCATCCCGGGCGGGTGGGGACCGGCTGCGACCGGCGTCGGTACGGTCGCGGCGTGCCCGCCACCGGCTCGACCGAGGTCACGGCCGTCCCGACGCGGGACCTGGCCCGGCTGACGCTGCTGGGCGCGCTCGTCGGGCTGCCCGCCGGGGTGGTGGCGTTCGCGTTCGTCGGCGCGGTGCACGTGCTGCAGGACCTGCTGTGGACCGAGCTGCCGGAAGCGCTCGGCGCCGACGGACCGCCCTGGTACCTCGTGCTCGGGCTGCCGCTGGTCGGCGCGCTCCTCGTCGCGGCCGCGCGCCGGCTGCCGGGCGACGGCGGGCACTCGCCGGTCGCCGGGCTGAGCATGGACCCCCTGCCGCCGGTCGCCGCGGGCGGCGTGGCGCTCGCGGCGCTGGCGAGCCTCGGGTTCGGCGCCGTGCTGGGACCGGAGGCGCCGCTGATGGCGCTCGGCGGGATCGTCGGGGTGTGGGTCACCCGGTGGACCGGCGTGACCGGGCCCGCGCGCGGGCTGCTCGGGGCGTCGGGCGCGTCCGGGGCCATGTCGACCCTGTTCGGCGGGCCGCTCGTCGCGGGCATCCTGCTGCTCGAGGCCGGGGCGGGCGCGCTCGCCGCCGCCACGCTGCTGCCGCCGCTCGCCGCGGCCGCGGTGGCCTACGTGCTGGTCACCGGGTTCGGCGACTGGGCGGGCGTGCCGATGGCCGGGCTCGCGGTCCCGGACCTGCCGGAGTACGACCGGGTCCGGCCCGGGTCCCTGCTGCTCGCGCTGGTCGTCGGGGTGGTCGCGGCGGTCGTGATCACCGGGGCGCGTCGGCTGGCGAGGGCGGTGCAGGCGACGGAGCCGAGGGTGGGCCGCGTGCCGCTGCTGCTCGGGGGCGGGCTCGGCGTCGGGCTGCTGGCGCTCGCGGCGGGCGGGCTCGGCGCGGACCCGCGGGACGTGCTGTTCTCCGGCCAGGCGTCGATCCCCGCGCTCGTGGCGGAGGAGTCGGTCGGCGTCGTGCTGGTGCTCGTCGTAGCGAAGGGGCTCGCGTACGCGGTGACGATGGGCGCGGGGTTCCGCGGCGGGCCGATCTTCCCGGCGATCTTCCTCGGCGTGGGGCTGGCGTCGGTCGCGGTCGCGGTGCTGGACGCGTCGCCGACGCTGGCGGTGGCCGTCGGTGCGGCCGCCGGGATGGCGGCGACCAGCCGGCTGCTGCTGTCGGCGGTGCTGTTCGCGGCGCTGCTGGTGGGCCGGGCCGGGCTCGACACGGCGCCGGCGGCGGTGCTCGCGGCCGCGGCGGCGCTGCTGACGGTCCGCCTCCTGGACCCGCCCCCGCGCACGGCCTGACGCCACCCCGCACGCCGGGGCGTGGAGACGAGTGGAGCGTCCTGCCGCGACACGCCGGGCGTGTCGGGCAGGACGCTCCACTCGAGGGTGCGGGCGGTCAGGCGCGGTGCGCCGGCTCGCCCTCCGACGGGGCGCCCTGGTCCGGGTCGGCCGAGGTGCGGTGCATCGGGTGCGGGTGGCTGCGCTCCAGCGAGGCGCCCTCCACGTCGACGTCCGGCAGGATCCGGTCGAGCCACTTCGGGATCCACCACGCGTGCTTCCCGGCCAGGTGCATGACGGCCGGGATCAGCAGCATGCGGACCACGAAGGCGTCGAGCAGCACGCCGAACGCCAGGCCGAAGCCGAGCGGCCGGATGATCGCGGACTCGGCGAACATGAAGCCGGCGAACACCGACGCCATGATGATCGCCGCCGCCGTGACCACCACGCGGCCGGCGTGCAGGCCGCGCCGCACGGCCACCCGGGCGTCGACCCCGTGGGCGAACGCCTCGCGCATACCGGACACCAGGAACAGCTGGTAGTCCATCGCCAGGCCGAACAGGATGCCGGTGACGATGATCGGCAGGAAGCTCAGCACGGGCGCCGGGTCGTGCACGCCGAACACCGAGCCGAGCCAGCCCCACTGGTAGATCGCGACGACGCCGCCGAGGCCGGCGAACAGCGACAGGACGAACCCGAGCGTCGCGGTCAGCGGCACGAAGATCGACCGGAACACGATGATCAGGATGATCAGCGACAGGCCGACGACGATGCCGAGGTAGCCGGGCAGGGCGTTCGCCAGCTTCTCCGAGATGTCGACGTTGGCGCTGGTGGAGCCGGCCACGCCGAGCTCGACGTCACCCTCCAGCGGCGACGCGTCGCGCAGGTCGCGGACCAGCTGCTCGGTGCTCTCGCTCTCCGGACCGCCCTCGGGGACGACCTGGAACGCGAGGACGGTGCCGGCCTCGTTGGCGCCGATGGGCGCGACCGCCACGACGTCGTCGAACCCGGCGAGCTCCTGGCCGAGGCGCACCTGCTCGCCGACCAGGTCCTCCTCGGCGACGGCCTCGGGGAGGTCCGCGACGACGAGCAGCGGTCCGTTGACGCCGGCGCCGAACTTCTCGGCGGTGATCGAGTACGCCTGGTACTGCGTCGACTCCTCCGGCTCGGCGGAGCCCGTGGGCAGGCCGAGGCGCATCGACAGCGCGGGGATCGCGATGACGAGCAGGGCCGCGAGGCCGCCGACCAGGGTCAGCACGGCGCGCGAGGTGCGCATGGGGCTGGTCGGGACCGCCTCGGGCTCCTCGTGGCCGACGGTCGCCCGCTTCTTCTTCGGCAGCACCTTCAGGCCGATGCGGGACAGCAGCGCCGGGGTGAGGGTGATGGCGATGAGGACCGCGATCAGGATGCAGAACGCGCCGACCGAGCCCATGAGGCCGAGGAACGGGATCCCGGTGACGTTGAGCGCGAGCAGCGCGACGAACACGGTGGCGCCCGCGAACACGACCGCGTTGCCCGCGGTGCCGTTGGCCAGGCCGATCGACTCCTCCAGCTCGACGCCGTCGCGCAGCTGGCGGCGGTGCCGGTTGAGGATGAACAGGGAGTAGTCGATGCCGACCGCCAGGCCGAGCATCAGGCCGAGCACCGGGGTGACCGACAGCATCTCGACGGCGCCGGACAGCGACAGGGACGCGACCGCGCCGACGGCGACGCCGACCAGGGCGGACACGATCGGCAGCGCGGCGGCGATCGCCGAGCCGAGCATGATGAGCAGGACGACGCCGGCGATGATCACGCCCGCGACCTCGCCCGGGCCGAGCACGCTCGGCACGCCCTGGGTCAGGTTGTTCGACAGCTCGACCTCGGCGCCGGCGAGGTCGGCGTCCTCCAGCACGGCCACGACCGCGTCCTGGGTGTCGGTCGAGATCTCGAACTGCGAAGCCTTGAACGAGACGTTCGCGACCGCGGCGGACCCGTCCTCGGACACCTGGCGGATCTCGCTCGCGAGCTCGAGCAGGGCGGCGCCGTCCTCGAGCTGCGTGCGCTGCGCCTCGAGCTCCGCCCGGCCCTGCTCCGCCGCCGCGGTGCCGGCGTCCAGCTGCGCCTGCTGCGCGTCGAGCTCGGCCTGGGCCGCGTCGAGCTGCGGCTGGACCTGCGCGAGCGCGCCGGCTGCCTCGGCCTGGGCGCGCTGGGCGTCGAGCGCCGCCTGGGCCTGGTCGAGCTGCTGCTGCCCCGCGGCGGCCTGCGCCTCGCCGGCCTCCAGCTGGGCCTCGCCGGCCGCGAGCCGCTCACGCCCGGCGTCGATCTGCGCCTGCTGCGCCGCCAGGTCCTCGGTGGTCGTGAACGGGTCGGTGACGCCGGCGATCCCGTCGACCTCCGCGGCCTCGGCGATCGTCGCGCTGATGGCGGCGCGCTGCTCGTCGGTGAAGGGCTGGTCGCCGCCGGTGTGGAAGACGACCGTGCCGGAGCCGCCGCTCGCGGCGGGGAACTCCTCGGCGAGCTGGTCGGTCACGCGCTCGGTGGCGGTGCCGGGGATGGTGACGGCCGAGGTCAGCTGGCCGCCGAACGCGAGGTACGCGCCGACGGCGAGCGCGAGCACCACGACCCAGGCCGTCACGACGGCCCAGGCGCGGCGGGCGGAGAAGCGCCCGATTCGGTAGAGGAGTCCTGCCATGGTCCCTGTTCTCTCGCTGGATGGGTGGGGGTGGCGGGGCGTCAGCGCTCCGGCATGTACCCGGCTCGGACGCTGTGGATGAGCCGGTCGACGAGGGCGTCCCACGCCGCGCGCGCGTCCGGCGCGGCGGGGTCGGTGGTGGTGACCCAGTGCAGGGCGATCACGGCGACGCCGTGCACCAGGGACGAGACGAGGAGCTGGACGTCCAGCATGTCGGCGCGCGGGTAGCGGCGCACCAGCTCCGAGGCCAGGTGGTCGGCGACCCGGGAGAACGCCTCCTCGGCCAGCGCCTGGGCGCGGGGGTCGTTGCCCTCGGCGAGCGGCCCGAGCGCCCCGGCGAGGTAGGTGATGGCCGGCGGCAGGTCGGCGCCGCGCAGCGTCTGGGCCAGCTCGTCGAACATCGAGGACCGGCTGCCGTCGCCGACCGGCGTCGCGGTCGCGGCCGCCTGCACCTCGTCGATGACCCGGCCCAGCCGCTCGGTGCAGACGGTCAGCACGACGTCGTCCAGGGACCCGAAGTGGTTGAACACCGTCCGCCGCGACACGTCGGCGCGCTCGGCGAGCTCGTCCACGCCGAACTGCGGCCCGCCGCGCTCGGCGAGCAGGGCGTCCGCCGCGTCCAGGATCGCGCGGCGGGAGCGTGCCTTGAGGGCCGCCCGCCGGTCGGTCGTGGAGCTGTCGGTGGTCACGGGGAGGACCGTAGGCACGTGCGTGCACTCAGTGCAACCGTGCACGGGGTGCACCGAGGTGGTCTGCGGCTCAGGTCACCAGGCCGGCCCGGTGGGCGAGCGCCGCGGCCTCCAGCCGGGTGCGGCAGCCCAGCTTCGCCAGCACGCGGCTGACGTGCGTCTTCGCCGTGGTCTCGGAGACGGTGAGTGCCTCGGCGACCTGCTGGTTGGACCGGCCCTCCCCGAGCAGGACGAGCACCTCCCGCTCGCGGGCGGTGAGCAGGTCCAGCCCGGGGTGGCCGGGGGCGTCAGCGGGCGGCGCGGCACCCGGGCCCGCCACGGACGCCGCCAGCACCCGGCGGGTCACCTCCGGCGCGAGGACGCCGTCGCCCGCCGCGACCCGCCGCACCGCGTCCACCAGCTCCGCCGCACCGACCGACTTGAGCAGGAACCCGACCGCGCCCGCGCGCAGCACGCCGAACAGGTACTCGTCGAGGTCGAAGGTCGTGAGCGCGAGGACCTGGCCGAGCCCCTCGCCGACGATCCGCCGGGTGGCCTCGATGCCGTCCGTGCCGGGCATCCGGATGTCCATCAGCACGACGTCGGGGCGCAGCGCGCGGGCGTTCGCGACCGCGGCGGCGCCGTCGGCGGCCTCGCCGACCACCGTGACGTCCGGCGCCTGGTCGAGCATCAGCCGCAGCCCGGCGCGGATCGCGCCGTGGTCGTCGGCGAGCAGCACCCGGACGGTCACGGGGCCACCGCCGCGGCGGGCACCGCACCCGGCGCCGCGCCGGGCCCCGCGAGCGGGAGGACCGCGCGCACCCGCCAGCGGTCGCCCTCCGGCCCCGCGACCACGTCGCCGCCGATCGACCGCGCCCGCTCGCGCATGGTGACCAGCCCGGTCCCGGACCGCAGCCCCGGCCGCCCGTCGGCCGGCGTCGCGGCGTCCGCGGGGAGGGCGCTGAGCACCTCCAGCTCCAGGGTCCCGGCGTCGTCGGGCACGCGCACCGCGACGTCGACCCGGCCGCCGGCCGGCCCGTGCGCGGCGGCGTTGGCGAGCGCCTCGCCCGCGATCCGGTGCGCCGCCTGGTCCACGACCGCGGGCAGCGCGGCGTGCGGCGGCGCGGTCAGGCGCACGTCGAGGCCGCGCGCCCGGGCGTCCGCCACCAGGTCGCCGAGCCGGTCGAGCCCGGCGGCGGCCAGGACCGGCGCCTCCTCGTCGGCGCCCCGAAGGACGAGGACCATCGCCCGCATCTCGTCCAGCGACGCGAGCGCCTCGGCGCGGACGGCGCGCAGCGCGTCCCGGTCGCGGTCGCCGCCGGGCGGTCCCGCGAGCGCCGCCTCGGCGTGGATCGCGATCGCCGACAGTCGGGACGCGACGACGTCGTGCAGGTCGCGGGCCATCGCGGCCCGCTCCCCCCGGACGGCCGCGGCCCGGTCCAGGTCGGCGATCCGCTCGACGTCGGCCGCGTGCGCCCGGGCGAGGTCGGCCCGCTGCCGCTCCAGCTCCGCGCGCCGCGCCTCGAACGCCGCCAGCTCGGTCCGGCTGCGCACGTCCGCGGCCCACCACAGCGGCGTGACGAGCAGCGCCACGGCGAACAGCAGCGCCTGGACGGCGTCGCGGAGGTCGCCGCCGAGGACGCCGCCCGCCACCGCCGCCCCGGCGGTCAGCACCGCGACGGCGGCGACCAGGCCGCGCCGGGTCCGCGGCGCCACCTGGATCGCCGCCGTGTAGAGCGCGTCCCACAGGACGAGGAGCAGGCCCACCGACCCGCCGACCGCGAGGCTGCCGGCGAAGGTCGCCGTCGCGACCAGGAGCACGAGCAGCGGGTGCCGGCGCTTCGCGACGAGGGCCGCGCACCCGACGACGAGGAGTGCGGCGTGCACGGCGTCGGCCGCCGGGCCGGCCGGGGCGGCCGCGGAGCTGGTCACGCCGAGCCCGAGCAGCAGCAGGCCGACGAGCAGGTACGCCAGGGCGACGCCGCGGTCGTCGAGCCGCGGCCACCGGGCGGGGCGTCGCAGGGGCACGCCGCCATCCCAGCACGCCGCGTCGCCGGGCGGGTCCTCCGAACGGAGGACGGCGGGGACCGGGTTCGTGCGAAGGGCCGACGCCCGCGCCCGCGCGGCGGCGCGAGGCTGCCGGGCATGGACGCCCTCGACCACCTCCGGGACAACCCCGTCGCCCTGCTCGTGCTCGCCTGCGAGGTCGCCTTCTGGGTCTTCCTCGCCGCGGCGGTCGTCGCCCGCTACGTGCTGCGCCGCCGGCGGCTGTCGACGGTGCTGCTGCTGTGCGAGCCGCTGCTCGAGGTCGTGCTGCTGGTCGCGACGGTCGGCGACCTGCTGCGCGGCAGCGAGGCGTCCTGGACGCACGGCCTCGCGGCGCTGTACCTGGGGTTCACCGTCGCGTTCGGCAGGAGGACCGTGCACGCGGTCGACGCCTGGGTCGCGCACCGGTTCTTCGGCGGCCCCGAGCCGGTGCGGCCGCCGAAGCACGGGCCGGAGCGCGTCCGGTACGAGTGGGCGCTGTGGCTGCGGGTGCTGCTCGCCTGGGTCGTGGCGTGGGCGGTGCTCGGCGTGCTGCTGCTGGTCGCGTCCGGCTCCGGCGAGGCGGCGGCGCAGCAGCGCGAGGTGCTGCTCGGCTGGGGCGGCCGCGCGACGCTGGTCCTGGTGGCGTGGTTGGTGTTCGGCCCGGTGTGGGAGACGCTGACGCCCGCGCGGCGCGAGGAGGAGGACCGCGCGGGCGCCGGCGATCAGCCCGCGAAGATCCGGCGGTAGGTCTCCGGCGGCAGCTTCGGGTTCCGGTCCTCGTCGCACAGGCCGTTGGTCTCCAGGCCCGTGTCGGTGAGCTGGGTGTAGCAGTACCCCTGCAGCACCGCCGACGACCGGACCGCCCCGACGATGTCGGACAGCCGGGCCTCCAGGTCCTCGGTCGACCGGGCCTCGGAGTAGCCCCACGACCCCTCGGGGGCGCCGGGCGCGTAGGAGACGCCGCCGAACTCGGTGAGCAGCACCGGGACGGAGCCCGGCTCGGGCGCCGGCCCGCCGACCCACATCCGCCGGCCGGCCGGCCCGACGCCGCCGAGCGCCGCCGCCACCGCCGCCCCGTCGGCGTACCGGGGGCCGAGCACGGCGCCGGAGTCGGCGTAGTCGTGCACCGTCAGCAGGTCGGACGCCGTGTGCTCCCAGCCGTCGTTGGAGATGACCGGCCGGGTCGGGTCCAGCGCGCGGGTGAGGTCGGTCAGCGCCCTGCTGTACGCCTGCTGGGCCGGGTCGTGCGCCACGTGCTGCACGCCCCACGACTCGTTGAACGGCACCCACGCGATGATCGACGGGTGCGACACGTCGCGGCGCACCAGGTCGAGCCACTCGCGGGTCAGCTGGGCGACCGCCTCGTCGCTGAACCGGTACGCGCCCGCCGTCTCCGACCACACCGCCAGGCCGAGCACGTCGCACCAGTACAGGTAGCGCGGGTCCTCGACCTTCTGGTGCACGCGCACCGCGTTGAACCCGAGGTCCTTGGTCAGCTGCACCTCGGCGCGCAGGGCGTCCGGGCTCGGCGGGGTCAGGTGCGACCCGGGCCAGTAGCCCTGCTCGAGGACGGAGCGCAGGAAGAACGGGCGGTCGTTGAGCAGCAGGACGCCGCCCTCCGTGGCCACCGAGCGCAGGCCGCAGTACGACTCCAGGCGGTCGAGCTCGGTGCCGTCCGCGGCGAGCAGCGCGACCTCCGCGTCGAGCAGCACCGGGCTGTCGGGCGACCACAGCAGCCGCTCGTAGAGCTGGCCGTTGGCCTGCCGGGGGATCGCCACGGACACGTCGGCGACCGACCCCTCGACCGGCACCTCCGCCGCGCCGAGGTCCTCGCCGGCGCGGGTCAGCCGCACCCGGAGCCGGGTGCCCGCCGGCGCTGTCGCGCGCAGCCGCACCTGCGCCGCCATCCGCCCGCCCGGCACGTCGGGCCGCCACGCGACGTCGGCCACGGCCACCGCGGGGACGCGCTCCAGCCACACCGTGCGCCAGATGCCGGACGTCCGGTGGTACCAGATGGAGTGCTGCTCGGGCTGCCAGTCCTGCTTGCCGCGGGGCTGCTCGACGTCGGTGCGGTCGTCGGTCGCGCGGACCACGACGACGTGCGCGTCGGCCGGGGCGTCCCGGTCGAGCAGGTCGGTGACGTCGACGGAGAACGGGGTCTGGCCGCCCTCGTGCCGCACGGCGTGCTGGCCGTCGACCCACACGTCGGCCTCGTGGTCGACGGCGCCGAGGTGCAGCAGGAGCCGGTCGGCGCCCGGGCCCGCGCCCAGGTCGGCCGGGACGGCGAACGACCGCCGGTACCAGAGCGCGGCGTGGTCGCCGTGGTCGGCGACGCCGGACGCCGCGGACTCCGGCGGGAACGGGACGACGATCTCCCGGTCGAACCGGTCCGCCGCCGCCGGGGCGTGCCACCGCTCGCGCAGCCCGGCGTCGGCGTCGTCGAGGGCGAACGCCCACGGCCCGTCGAGGGACCACCACCGGTCCGGGCGGACGAGCTGGGGGCGGGGGTGCAGGCCACGGTCGGCTGCTGACGTCGTCGTCATGGCGGTCCTTCGGGTCTGGAGTCGGGCGCCTGTGCCGGCCATGTTGCCACGTGGCAAACACCCACGTCACGCGCCCCCGCCGGGCGCGTCCCGCGTCGTGCGGGGTCCGGCGGCGCGGCGGGCCCGCCCGCGGGGCGTCCCCCGCGGGCGGCGTGCGGCGGTCAGGCGCCGCCGGTCGACTCCCGCGCCACGACCGCGTGCGGCACCGTGACGTCCCGGGCCGGGCCCGTCTCCTCGCCGCGGACCCGGGCGAGCAGCCGGCCGACCGCGGCGTGCGCGATCGCGTCCCGGTCCGGCCGCACCGACGACAGCGACGGCGTGGCGAACCGCGCCTCCTCCACGTCGTCGAACCCCATGAGGGCGACGTCCTGCGGGACCCGCACGCCGCGGGTCAGGCACGCCCGCAGCGCGCCGACCGCGAGGACGTCGCTGAAGCAGAACACCGCGTCCGGCCGGGGGTCGGCGTCGAGCAGGGCGGACATGGCGCCGAACCCCGCGGACCGCTCGTAGGCGTCGACGTACCGCATCAGCGCCGGGTCGGCCGGGAGCCCGGCGTCCTCGAGCGCCAGCCGGTAACCCGCCTCGCGCTGCCGGCCCGTGCGCGCGGCGGGGCTCGGCTCCAGCCCGATCGCGGCCACCCGCCGTCGGCCGAGGCGGGCCAGGTGCGCGGTCGCCGCGCGCGCGGCCGCGACGTTGTCGATGTGCACGTGGTCGAACGACGTCGGCACGGTGCGCTCGCCGAGCAGCACGACCGGCCGGTCCGGGTCGGCGGCGGCGAGGTCGTCGGGCGTCAGCGCCAGCGGGCTGAGCACCAGGCCGTCGAACAGCGCCCCGCGCGGGCCGCGGAGCAGCAGCTCGCGCTCGCGGTCGGGGTCGCCGTCGGTCTGGTCGACGACCACGGTGAACCCCGCGCCGGTCGCCTCGCGGACCACGGCCCGCGCGAGCTCGGCGAAGTACGGCTGGTCGAGCGCCGGGACCACGAGGCCGAGCAGCCCGGTGCGGCCGGTGCGCAGCGAGCGGGCGGCGGCGTTGGCGCGGTACCCCAGGCGGTCGATGACGGACTGGACATGCGCGCGGGTGCGCGGGGCGACGTGCGGGTAGCCGGTGACGACGTTCGACACGGTGCGCGGGGACACGCCGGCCGCCCGGGCCACCTCCTGCAGCGTCACCGCCGGCCTGCGCGCCATGCCGGGCACCCTAGCCGGTGGCGGGTGCGTGGGGCGGGGCCGGCTCCGCGGCCGGCGTGCACCGGCCGACGTGCAAGGCCGCCCGGAAGGCGCTTCACTCGGCCTCATGGCACGGACCGCACGACCGCTGCTGACGGGGCTGCTCGTGCCGGTCGCGCTCGCGGCGCTGGCCGGCTGCTCCGGCGGGTTCCCCGCCGACCCCGACGGCACCCTGGAGCGCGTGACCGGCGACGTCCTGCGCGTCGGGATCACGGACAACCCGCCCTGGACCGAGGCCGCCGGGGGCGCCCCGCCGGGCGGGCTGGAGGCCGAGCTGGCGACGGAGTTCGCCGGGACGCTCGACGCCGAGGTCGACTGGACCGTCGGCAGCGAGGAGGTCCTGATCCGCGACCTCGAGGCGGGCGAGCTCGACCTGGTGGTCGGCGGGTTCACGGGGAGGTCGCCCTGGTCCAAGCAGGCGGCGCTCACCACGCCGTACACGACCGTGCCCGACGAGCAGGGGAAGCCCGAGCCGCACGTCATGGCCGCGCCGCTCGGCGAGAACGCGTTCCTGGTCCGGCTCGAGACGTTCCTGCTGCAGAACCACCGGGACGTGCTCCCGTGAGCCGGCGGACCGCCGAGCGCGGGGGCGGCGTCACGTTCGGCCACACCGAGCTGCCCGACGAGCAGTCAGCGGCGCTGCGCCGGGCGATCCGGCTGGCGTGGGGGACGATCGGGTTCCTGCTGGTCGGCGTGACGCTGGTCTACCTGGTGATGGGCAGCTCGCAGGCGATGAAGGCGGCGTGGGCGGAGGACCTGCTGTCGTTCATCCCGCCGATCTCGTTCCTGGTGGCCGTGCGGTTCGCGCGCCGCCGGCCCACCACCGCGCACCCGTACGGCTACCACCGGTCGGTCGGGATCGGGCACCTGGTCGCGGCGGCGGCGCTGCTGACGATGGGCGCGTTCCTGGTCGTCGACTCCGGCAGCGGGCTGCTCGCCGCGGAGCACCCGCCGGTCGGCGTCATGCACCTGGGCGACCAGGTGTTCTGGGCCGGCTGGCCGATGATCGCGGCGATGGTCGTCACCGGCATCCCGCCCGTGCTGCTCGGGCGGGCGAAGATGCCGCTCGCCCGCACGCTGCACGACCGGGTGCTCTACGCGGACGCCGACATGAACAAGGCCGACTGGATGACGGCGCTCGGGTCGGTCGTCGGCATCCTGGGCATCGGCGCGGGGCTGTGGTGGGCCGACTCGGCCGCGGCGCTGTTCATCTCGGTCAGCATCCTGCGCGACGGGATCACCAACCTGCGGGTGGCCGCCGGGGCGCTGATGGACGCACGGGCCACGACGGTCGACGGAGACGAGCCGCACCCGCTCACGGCGGAGGTCGACGAGCGGCTGCGCGCGCTGCCGTGGGTCGAGGACGCCCGCTCGCGCATCCGCGACCAGGGGCACGTGTTCCACGTCGAGTCGTTCGTGGTGCCGCGCGGCGGGCGCGCGCCGGGGCTGCGCGAGCTCGGGGACGCCCGGGAGGCGGCGATCTCCCTGGACTGGAAGGTGCAGGACCTCGTGGTGGTGCCGGTCGCCGAGCTCCCGGAGGAGATGCTGCCGAGCGTGGCGGCGGAGGCGGGCGAGGACGAGCAGCGCCCCGGGCGCTGACGCGGGCGGCGCCGGCGCCGAGACCCACTGATCCGCTCGACCGCACCCTCCGCGACGGGTGGTCTCGACCGGATCAGTGGGTCTCGGCGAAGGGGCACGAGACACGTCGGGAGTGCCCCCAGTGAGGGCCCCGTGGACGTGTCTCGTGCACCCTGGAGGTCAGGCCGCCGTCGCCCGGGCCGGGGCACCCGTCGGGGCGCCGGCGGGCGCCGTGCGGGCCGGGGCCGCGAAGAACGCCACCAGCACCGCGCCGACCAGGGCGATCGCCGCGGGCAGCAGCAGCGCCTGCGCCATGGCGTCGGAGAACCCGCCGGTCAGCGCCTCGGGCAGCGAGCCCGCCGCCTCCGCCGCGCCGGTCGAGTCGGCCGCCCCCGGCCCGAGCTCGGCGACCAGGCGCGCCTGGATCAGCGCGGCGATCGCGGCGGAGCCCAGCACGGACCCGATCTGCCGGGTCGTGTTGAACACGCCCGACCCGGCGCCGGCCTGGGCGCGCGGCAGGTTGCGCGTCGCGGTCGACGAGATCGGCGACCACAGGCAGGCGTTCGCCACGCCGAGCACGGCGCTCGGGAGCAGCAGGCGCGCCCACTGGTCGGGGTCCGGGGTCAGCCAGAGGAAGAACCACACCAGCGCCGCGGCCTGCAGCAGCATGCCGACCAGGGCGATGTTCCGCGGGTTCGCCGTGTCGACGCGGCGGCCGATCACCGGCGACAGCACCAGGGTCATGACCGCCATCGGCGCGAGCATCAGCGCGGACCGGGTGGGGGAGAAGCCGAGCACGAGCTGGTAGTAGAAGACCAGCGGCAGCGACATCGACGTGACCGTGAAGCCGAGCGCGCTGATCGCGCCGTTGGCCAGGGCGAAGTTCCGGTCGCGGAACAGGCCGAGCGGCAGCAGCGGCTCGCCCTTGGTGCGGGCCTGGTGCAGGACGAACGCCGCGAGCACGACGACGCCCGCGCCGACGACGCCCCAGACCGGCAGCCAGCCGCCGATCAGGCCCCAGTCGTACGACTGGCCCTCCTGGATGCCGAACACCAGCAGGAACATGCCGAGCGCGCTGAGCACGACGCCGGGCACGTCGAACCGGTGCGCGTGCGTGGGCAGCCGCGGGACCAGCCTCCAGGCCAGCACGAACGCGACGACGCCGACCGGGACGTTGACGATGAAGATCCACTCCCAGCCCAGGCCGTCGACGAGCACGCCGCCGAGGATCGGGCCGACCAGCGTCGCGACGCCGGCGACGGCGCCCCACAGGCTCATCGCCTTGCCGCGGGAGTCCGGCGGGAACAGCCGGGTGATGACGGCCATCGTCTGCGGGGTCATCAGCGCGGCGCCGAGACCCTGGACCGCCCGGGCGGCGATGAGCACGCCGACCGACCCCGCGAGCCCGCACGCGAGCGACGCCAGCGTGAAGACCACGAGGCCGGTGAGGTAGACGGGCTTCGGGCCGAACCGGTCGCCGAGCCGGCCGGTGACGAGCAGCGGCGCGGCGTAGGTGAGCAGGTAGGCGCTGGTCACCCAGATCACCGCGTCGATGTCGGTGCCGAGCCCGGCCATGATGGCGGGGTTGGCGACCGACACGATCGTGGTGTCGACCAGGATCATGAAGAAGCCCACGACCAGCGCCCAGAGGGCGGGCCAGGGGCGGACGTCGTCGGACATGCGGGTTCCTCGCAGGGAGCGTGCTCGCGGGCGAGCGGTGGGGTGGGGTGCGCGGCGGGGGCCGCGCGGGGTCACCGGGGGATGTCGCCGGAATGGTCCACGTGGACGATAGGACGTCTGTCCCATACACGGAAGTGCGCGCGGACGTGACGACGGCCACCCGGGGGTCCGGTCAGGGCGCTCCGAGGTCGGCGGTCAGCTCCACCACGGCGGTGTCGCCGAACGGCGTCGCCGGGAGCCGCGTCCGGTCGACCTCGCGCGTGACGCTCAGGTGGACGCTCCGCCCCTCCAGCGTGCCGACGGCGGCGGCGGACGCGGGGGTGCCGTGCAGCACGGGCCCGATGCCGGTCAGCGACTCCTCGATCTCGACGCCGACGGCCGTCAGCGCCGGCGCGAGGTCGCCCGCCGCGTCGGCGGGCAGCGTCGTGGTCCGCCAGCACCGGCCGCTCTCCGGCGCCCCGAACGGGCTGTCCGCGCAGTCCAGCGGCGCGTACCCCGCGGGCAGCTCCACCGCGGCCAGCGCCGCCTCGATTCGCGCGCGCTGCTCGGGCCACCGCTGCTCGTCGACCCGGTGCCGGACCTCGCCGACCCAGTACGGGCCCGCGTACAGGGTCAGGGCGACGGCCGCCGCGGCGAGCGGGACGGCGAGGAGGGCGGCGGTGCGGGCGCGGCTCACCCCCGTCCCATCGGCAGCGCGTGCGGCTCCGGTGAGCGGCGGAGCCCGAAGCGTTCTGCCGGGCACGCGACGGCGCGTCGGGCAGGACTCAGTCGCGGGCGACGAGCTCCGCGACCAGCGCCGGGAGCGCCCGCTCGATCGGCTCGCGCACGACCCGGTCGGCGATCCGGTCGTACGGCGTCGGCTCGGCGTTGACGATCACCACCTCGGCCCCCGACTCGGCGGCCAGCGCGGCGAGGCTCGCGACCGGCTGCACCGTCAGCGTCGTGCCGATCGCGAGGAGGACGTCGCCGTCGGTCGCCGCGGCGATCGCCCGCTCCAGCGCCCGGTCCGGCAGCCGCTCGCCGAAGTAGACGACGTCGGGCTTGAGGACCCCGCCGCACACCGCGCACGGCGGGTCGGGCTCGGCGTCGAGGCGGGCCAGCACGTCGACGGTCGGCTGCCGGTCGCCGCACGCCAGGCACGAGGTCGTGCGGAGGGAGCCGTGCAGCTCGACCACGTCCGCCGGGTCCGAGCCCGCCGCCTGGTGCAGGCCGTCGAAGTTCTGGGTCAGCAGCGCCTGCAGCCGGCCGGCCTCCGCCAGGTCGACGAGCGCGCGGTGCCCGGCCGCCGGCCGCGCGGTCCACGCGGGGTGCGCGCGCCACATCCGCCAGCCGCGCCGCCGGACCTCCGGGTCGGCCACGAGCCGGTCGATCTCGAGCAGCTCGGCCTGCTCGGGGTGCCGCGTCCAGGTGCCCTCCGGCCCGCGGAAGTCCGGGATGCCGGCGCCGGTCGAGATCCCGGCGCCGGTGAGCACCGTGACGCGCAGCCCTGGCGCGGGCATGTGCACCGCTCAGCGCCCCTTGCGGCCGCCGCGCGCGGACCCCGGGCGCCCGCCGGACCGGCCACGGCCGCCTCCGGAGCCGAAGGAGGGCCGGCCGCCGCGGGTCGCGCCGCCGGACCGGCCCGGGGCGGCGCCCCTGCCCGCCGCGCCGCCCTTGCCGGCCGCCGCGCCCTTGGCCCCCGAGCCCTTCGCCGCCGCGCTCCCGCCGCCGTCGCGCTCGGGCGCCGCCCCGCGCCCGCGCGAGCTGTTCACCGTCCGCCCGCGCACGATGCCGATGAGCTCCTCGACCAGCGGGTCGCCGTCGCGGTCGGCGAGCCAGGCGAGCGCCGCCTGCGACCCCGGGGCGTCCGTCAGCGGCCGGTAGGTCAGGTCCTTGCGGTGGTGCAGCCGCGCGAGCGACTGCGGGACGACGAGCAGCCCGACCCCGGACGCGACGAGCGCCACCGCCTCCTCCGTCGTGGCGGGCGGCGGGAGCAGGGACGGCTCGCCCGGCGCGTCGGCCCAGCGCAGCACGTCGTCGCCCGGCGTGATCAGCGTCTCCTCGGCGAGGTCCTCCGGCGCCACCTCGTCGAGCGCGGTCAGCAGGTGGTCCTTCGGCAGCACGACGACGGTGGTCTCGACGTACAGCGGGATCGCCGAGAGCACGTCGCGGTCGACCGGCAGCCGCAGCAGCGCGGCGTCCGCCTCCCCGCGGGCGAGCACCGCGCCCGCCTCGGCGGCAGGGGAGTGCACCAGCTCGAGCGGCACGTCGGCGACCCGCTCGCGCCAGGTGCGCACCCAGGACGCCGGGACGACGCCGGGGACCAGCAGCAGCCGGAACCGCGGGCCCTCGTCGGGGGTCGTGGGGCCGGCGGCGGGGTCGGTCGCCGCCTCGGGCGCGGGGTGCTCGGACATCGCCGTCAGCGTAGCCGCGCCGCGCGTCCGTATCCTGGTGCGGTGACCTCCGAGCCCACCCCCGCTCCCGCCCGCCGCGCGCGCACCCCGCAGACCATGAAGCCCGCCACGGCCGCGGCGAAGCTCGGGGTCTACCTGCCCGCGACGCCCGCGGAGTTCCAGGCCGGGCCCGTGTCCCGGGAGCAGCTCGACGACCTGCAGCGGAACCCGCCGGAGTGGCTCACGGAGCTCCGCAGGAACGGCCCGCACCCGCGCTCCGTCGTCGCCGCACGGCTGCGCATCTCGACGTCCGCGCTCGCCCGCAACGGCCTGACCGACCCGCTCAGCACCGAGCAGATCGACGCGATCGTCGAGGAGTCGCCGGAGTGGCTGCACCGCGAGCGCGCCACCCAGGCCGAGGTGAAGCGCGAGGAGCAGCGCCTGCGCGAGCGCGACGCCGCCCGCGCCGCCGAGGGCAAGGACCGCCCCCGCCGCTGACCCAGGCCCGCTGACCTCCGCCGAGAGGGCAGCTCTTGGCTGTGCCGGGCCGCGCTGAGGCAGCCGAGGGTTGCCATCTCGGCGGGGCCGGGACCGCGTCAGCCGTGGGCCAGCAGCTCCAGGGCCACCACCGCGAGGCCCAGCGCGACCTCGGCCACCAGCACGAGCAGCTTCTGCCACCGCGGCAGCGCCACCCGGCGCACCGCGAGCCAGCCGACGACGCCCAGGCTCGCGACCAGCGCGATCGTCGACGCCCGGAGCGCGCCGTCGACGGTCCACGACCCCGACGCCGCCACGCCGACGAACGCCATCGGCAGCACCAGCACGCCGAGCGCCCCGGTGCAGACGGCGACCATGTGGCGCGCTTCCGCGGCGGTCGGGAGCGCGGCGTGCACCGCGAGGTGCGACACCACGTCGGCCAGCAGCACCGCGAGCAGCGTGCCGCCGACGGTGATGAGCAGGGTCGTCGCGGCGACCCCGGGTGTGACGTCCCCGTGCGACCGCAGCGTGAGCACGACGGCGAGCGCCGCGAACGTGACGTACACCCGCTCCTTGAGCCGCTCGGCGCGCTCCTCCGGGGTGCGGTCGAGGGCGTCTCCGCGGGCTCTGCGCTCCATCGCCCCAGGCTAGGAGGTCACCCGAGAGGTGTCCGATCTGCCCGACCCGCGACGGCGCCTTGTCATCTAAGCCTCACCTAACTTAGGTTGTGCTCACCTTCGTCACGACCTTCGCCACGGCGCCCCAGGACGGTGCCTCCGTGCGCGAGCCCCACCCCGCACCGGAGTCGCTTCGTCATGCCCGCACGCCCGCACACGCCTCCGCGCCGCCGCGCGTTCCCCCTGGTCGCCGCCGTGCTCGCGGCCCTCCTGGCGGGCTGCACGGGCGTGGGCGGCGGCACGGGCGGGTCGGCCGCGGTGGCCGGCGAGCGGCCCGGGCTGAGCGAGGTCACCCCGCTCGACGACCCGCGGGCGTGGGAGGGCGAGCAGACCGCCGTGTCGGTCGCGACGCCGGTCGACCCGGTCGCCGAGGACCCGCGGCCGGCGCTGCCCGTGACGCTGACCGACGCGCAGGGCACGGAGGTCACGGTCGCCGACACCAGCCGGATCCTGGCGCTCGACCTGTACGGGTCGACGTCGCGGATCGTCTACGAGCTCGGGCTCGGGGGCAGCGTCGTCGGACGCGACTCCTCGTCCGACTTCGCCGAGATCGCCGACCTGCCGCTGGTGACCACGAGCGGGCACGACCTGTCCGGCGAGGCGATCCTCGAGCTCGCCCCGACGCTCATCATCACCGACACCACGCTCGGTCCCTGGGACACCGTGCTGCAGATGCGGGACGCGGGGATCCCCGTCGTCGTCGTGGACGCCCACCGCGAGCTCGGCACGGTCGGCGACCTCATCGCCTCCGTCGCCGCCGCCGTGGGCCTGCCCGACGAGGGCGCCGCCCTGGCCGCGCGCACGCAGGCCGAGATCGACGACGTCCGCGCGCAGATCGACCGGCTCGCCCCCGAGGACCCGGCCGACCGGCTGCGGGTCGCGTTCCTGTACCTGCGCGGCCAGGCCGGCGTGTACTACCTGTTCGGCGAGGGCTCCGGCGCGGACTCGCTCATCGAGGCGCTCGGCGCGGTCGACGTGGCGGGCGAGATCGGCTGGCAGGGCATGCGGCCGGTGACCGACGAGGGCCTGGTCGCCGCGCAGCCCGACCTCGTGCTCGTCATGACGAAGGGGCTGGAGTCGGTCGGCGGCGTCGACGGCCTCCTGGAGCAGCTGCCCGCCGTCGCGCAGACCCGGGCGGGGGAGCACCGGCGGGTCGTCGACATGGCGGACAGCCAGGTGCTGTCGTTCGGACCGACGTCCGCGCAGACGCTCGACGCCCTGGCGCGCGCCTTCTACGCCCCGGACGCGCCGTGACCGCGCTGCGCGAGTCCGCCGACCGGGCCGCCGCGACGCCGGCCCGCGGCGCCGACGGCCGGGGCGGGCTCCCGCGCGCCCGGAACCGCCGCGTCGTCCCGCTCGCCGCCGGCCTGGTGCTGGTGCTGCTGGCGCTCGCGGTGGTGGCGGCCGGCACCGGGCAGCTGCGCGTGCCGCCCGCGGAGGTGCTCGGCTCGGTGCTGCACCGGCTGGGGATCGACGCCGGCCCGCTGCCGAGCCACCCGAACGGCGACGCCGCCCTGTGGACCATCCGGTTCCCGCGGGTCGTCATGGCGGTGCTCGCCGGGGCGGCCCTCGCGACCGCCGGCGCCGTGATGCAGGGCGTGTTCGGCAACTCGCTCGCGGACCCCGGCGTCGTCGGGGTGTCGTCGGGCGCGGCGCTCGCGGCCTGCACGGGCATCGTCTTCGGCCTGAACTTCCTGGGCGCGTTCACGTCGGCGGCGCTGGCGTTCGCCGGCGGCCTGGTCACGACGCTCGTCGTCTACCTGCTCGCGCGGTCCGGCGGGCGCACCGAGGTGGTCACCCTGGTGCTCACCGGCGTGGCGGTCAACGCGGTCGCCGGCGCCGGGATCGCGTTCCTCACGTTCCTCGCCGACACCCAGGCGCGGGAGCAGATCGTGTTCTGGCAGCTCGGCTCGCTGAACGGCACGCGCTGGCAGTACGTGGCCGTCGTCGCGCCGTTCGTCGCGGTCGGGCTGGCCGTGGCCCTGCTGGTCGCCCGGCGGCTGGACCTGCTCGCGCTCGGCGAGCGCGCGGCCCGCCACGTGGGCGTCGACGTCGAGCGGCTGCGGCTGGTGAGCATCGTCGCGGTCGCCCTGCTGACGGCCGCCGCGGTGGCGTTCTGCGGGATCATCGCGTTCGTCGGGCTGGTCGTGCCGCACCTGGTCCGGATGGCCGTCGGCCCGGGGCACCGGGTGCTCGTGCCGCTGAGCGCGCTCGGCGGGGCGGTGCTGCTGCTGGCGGCCGACCTGGTCGCGCGCACTGCGGTGGCCTACGCCGACCTGCCGATCGGCATGCTCACCGCGCTCGTCGGCGGGCCGTTCTTCTTCTGGCTGATCCGCCGCACCCGCCGCCGGTCGGGGGGCTGGGCGTGAGCGCCGCGGCGGTCGAGCTCGCCGGGGCCGGGTACGACGTGGACGGGGTGACGCTGCTCGACGGCGTGGACCTCCGTGTCGAGGCGGGCGAGCTGCTGGCGGTCGTCGGGCCGAACGGTGCGGGCAAGTCGACGCTGCTCGGGCTGCTGGCGGGCGACCTGCACCCGACCCGGGGCTCGGTCACCGCCGAGGGCGACCCGGTCGCCCGGCTGAAGCCCGCCGAGCTGGCGCGGCGGCGCGCGGTGCTCCTCCAGGAGCACCGGCTGAGCTTCCCGTTCGCCGTCGCCGAGGTCGTCCGGATGGGCCGGTCGCCCTGGCGCGGCACGCCCGCCGAAGACGAGGACGACCGCCGGGTGGCGGAGGCGGCCGCCGCGGCCGACGTGCACCACCTCGCCGACCGGCGGTTCCCCACGCTGTCCGGCGGCGAGAAGGCCCGCACCGCCTACGCCCGCGCCCGCGCGCAGGCGACGCCGGTGCTGCTGCTCGACGAGCCGACCGCCGCCCTCGACCTGCGGCACCAGGAGATGGTGCTCGGCCAGGCACGCGACCTCGCGCGGGCCGGGCACGCCGTCGTCGCCGTCCTGCACGACCTCAGCCTGGCCGGCGCGTACGCCGACCGGGTCCTGCTGCTCGGCGAGGGCCGGGTGCGGGGCCTCGGCACGCCCGCCGAGGTGCTCCGCCCCGACCTGCTCGGCGCCGTCTACCGGCACCGGGTCGAGGTCCTCGTCCACCCGCGCACGGGCGACCTGCTCGTGCTGCCCGACCGCACCACCCCGGAGGACCCCCGATGACCCCGACGCTGCGCCGGACCCTCGCGGCCGCCGCGCTCGCCGCCCTGCCCGTCCTCGCCGCTGCCGGCCCCGCCGCCGCCGCGCCCCAGGTCGTCGTCGTCGGCGAGGGCGGCCGGGCGGTCGCCGCGCCCGACGCACCGACCACCGTGCAGGTGTCCGGCACCGGCTTCCAGTCGGTCGCAGGCGGGTTCGGCGGCGTCTACGTCCTGTTCGGCTGGGTCGACCCCGCGGCCGGCGACGGCTGGCGGCCGTCCGCCGGCGGGGTGTCCGGCACCCAGTACCGGTACGCCGTCGACGTGCAGGGCCAGGAGAACGCCGGGTACCAGCGGTTCGTCGCGTTCCCCGGCTCGACGACCGCGGTCGAGGCCAACGGCGGCGAGGTCGCCGAGGACGGCTCGTGGGCCACCGACCTGACGATCCCCGGGGCCACCCTCGCGGCGCTCGACGCCGACGGCGGGACCGTCGAGGTCGACTGCCGGACCGTGACGTGCGGGGTCATCACCATCGGCGCGCACGGCGTGGCGAACGCGTCCAACGAGTCGTTCACGCCGGTGGCGTTCGCGGACGCCGACGTGGCCGCCGCGGCCGCCGCGGCCGAGCCGACCGCGGAGCCGGGCGCCGAGGCGACCGGGGCGCCCGCCGCCGAGCCCGAGCCGGACGCGTCCGCCGCGTCCGGAGGCCCCGCGGCTGCCGACGAGGACGCCGGCCAGGGCGCCGCGCCGTGGGTGGTCGCGGGGTCGGCCGCCGCCGGTGCGGCCGCCGCCGGCGTCGCCGGGGTGGTCGGGGTCCGCACCGCGCGCCGGCGCCGCGAGGCCGAGGCCGAGGGCGGCACCACGCCGGGCGCGGGCACCGCGCCGGACGACCAGGACCAGTCGCTGTGACGGAGGTGGACCGCGACCCGTCGGGGGGCGCGGCCCGCACGATCGCCCGGGTACCCGGGCCGGAGAGGGAGACGATGCAGTCAGGAACGAGGTCCCGCGCCTGGCGCGCGGTCACCGGCGCGCTGGTGGCGCTGGTCGTGGGGGCGGGGTCCGCGCTCGCGGCGACCCCCGCGGTCGCGGCGGAGGCGCCGACGCTGCGCGTGTCGCAGACGATCGACCTGGCGCCCGAGGGCGCGACGATCACCGTCACGGGGGAGAACTTGGACCCGGCGTTCAAGCAGGGGCCGATGACGGCCGGGATGTACGCGCAGATCGGCTGGCTGTCGCCGGCGGGCTGGCGCCCGTCCGAGGGCGCGGCGAGCACCGCGCGCACCAACGCGTACCGGGTCGCCGTCGAGGACGTGCCCACCGGCGGCGAGTACGTGCAGTGGACGATCGGCGACGACGGCCTGGCCGACTTCAGCTGGACCGTGACGATCACGCAGGCCGCGCTGGACGCCGTGACGATCGAGGGCGGGCAGCTCGCGGTGTTCACGGTCGGTGGCAAGGGCGTCGTGCAGGCGGGCAACGAGCTGTCCGTGCCGATCGCGTTCGCGGCGCCGGTCACGCCGGAGCCGGAGACGCCGGAGCCCGGGACGCCCGAGCCCGAGACGCCGGAGCCCGGGACCCCGGACCCGGGCACCGAGGAGCCGGGGGCGCCGGAGCCCGGGACGCCGGAGAACCCGGACCCGGGCACCGAGGAGCCCGGCACGCCCGCGGCGCCGACGCTGCAGGTCTCCCAGACGACGGGCCTGGACCCCGAGGGCGCGACGCTCACGGTCACCGGCACCGGGTTCGACACCTCGGCGCGCGGCCTGTACGGCCCGACGGCCGGTCAGGCGGCCGGGTTCTACGCGCAGGTGGGCTGGCTGGCCGACCCGTGGCGCCCGTCCGAGGGCGCCCCGTCGGCGGCACGCACGAACGCCTACTCGGCGTGGGTGCAGGCGACGAGCGAGACCGCGCCGTACCTGCGGTGGACCGAGGCCGCCGACGGCACCGCGTCGTTCACCTGGACCGTGACGGTCGACGAGGCGACCCTCGACGCCAAGGCGCTGGCGGGCGGCACGCTCGCGGTGTTCACCACCGGCGCGGGCGGCGTCGTGCAGGCGGTCAACGAGCACGCGGTCCCGATCGCGTTCGCGGCGGAGACCCCGGAGACCCCGGAGACGCCCGAGACCCCGGAGACGCCCGGCACCCCCGGCACCCCCGGCACCCCGGGGACGCCGACGACCCCGCCCGCGTGCGTGGCCATCGACGGGGCCACGTTCTCCTGGGGCGTGCGCGAGTCGTTCCGCTCCTACATCACCGGCCCGATCGCGTCCGGCTCCGTCGCGACGACCGGCGTGACCGGCTCCGGCCCGTGGGCCTGGACCAACGGGACCGGCCAGGTCGACGCCGCGGGCACTGCCACTGCGGCGTGGTCCGGGGGCGTGCGGTTCACCGGCCACGCCGGCGCGCTCGACCTGACGTTCGCGAACCCGCAGGTCCGGGTCGCCGGCAGCACGGCGTCCCTGCTCATGTCGGTCGCGTCCGGCTCGGCCGCGGCGCAGCGCGTCGAGGTCGCCACGCTCGACCTGTCCCGCGGGACGTCGTCGTCCACGGCGGGGACGATCGCCTGGTCCGGCGTCCCCGCGACGCTCACCGCGGCGGGCAGCACGGCGTTCGCCGGGTTCTACGAGGCCGGCGCCACGCTCGACCCGGTGTCGTTCACGCTGCCGCTCGGCGCGGCGACCGAGTGCGGCACGCCGACCACGCCGCCCACGCCGACGGTCCCGACGACCCCGACCCCGACCGTGCCCGCCGACCCGGCGCCGGTGCGCGAGGTGCAGGGCCTGAACGGTGCCGGCGCGGTCACCGCCGGCGGCGAGCTCACGCTCACGGCCAACGGGTTCGGCGCGGGCGAGGGCGGCATCCGCCTGGAACTGCACTCCGACCCGGTCCTGCTCGCGAGCGGCCTGACCGCCGACGCGGCGGGCACCGTCGCGGTCACGTTCAGCATCCCGGCGTCGACGCCCGCGGGCGCGCACACACTGGTGCTGATCGGCGCGGACCAGACGCTCGAGTTCCCGATCACGGTGCAGGCGGCGCCCGAGACGTGCGTCGCGCGCGCCGTGGCGGGGGCGTCGTTCACCTGGGGCGTGCGGGACTCGTTCCGCACCTACGTCACGGGCCCGGTCGCGAGCGGGTCGATCAGCCCGGCCGGGGTCTCCGGCTCCGGCCCCTGGACCTGGTCCGGCGGCACCGGGCGGTTCAACGCCGAGGGCGGCGTCGGCTCGACCTCCTGGTCGGGCGGCGTGCGGTTCACCGGCCACGGCGGTCAGCTCGACCTGACGTTCTCGAACCCGACCGTCCGGGTCACGAGCGCGTCGTCGGCCACGCTGACGATGACGGTCGCGAGCCCGGCGGGGTCGTCCCGGGTCGCGCTCGCGACGCTGGACCTGTCCGCCGGCTCGGCGTCCTCGGGCGCCTCGCAGGTGGCGTGGTCGGG
Organism: Cellulomonas pakistanensis; assembly: GCF_016862755.1. GTDB lineage: Bacteria > Actinomycetota > Actinomycetes > Actinomycetales > Cellulomonadaceae > Cellulomonas > Cellulomonas pakistanensis. The sequence continues at coordinate 86,509 of NZ_BONO01000017.1, forward strand.
CGTCCCGGCCACGCTGACCCAGGCGGGCGCCACGGTGTTCCAGGGCTTCTACGCCGCGGGCGCCGCGCTGGACCCGGTCGCGTTCACGCTGCCGCTCGGCGCCGAGGTCGAGTGCGACGCCGCGTCGGGCAGCCTGGCCGCGACCGGCGCCGAGCCCGGCGACGCGGTCGGGTTCGCCGCCGCGCTGCTGCTGCTCGGCTCGCTCCTCGCGGTCGCGGGCCACCGGCGCCGCCACCGGGTCGCCACGGCGGCCTGACGAGCGGGGCGGCGCGGCCCGAGGGTCGCGCCGCCCCGGGAGCACCCGGGGGGCCGGGCACGGTGTCGCGCGGACGGTCCGCGCGTGGCACCGTGTCCGGCGCCCCTGTTCTCGTCCACCCCCCGCACGATCCGAGGACCACGCGCATGACCTCCCCGCACCCCGGCCCCCCGGCCGGTTCCGCCCCCGCCGCCGGGCACCCCGGCCATCCCGGGCGTCCCGGCGACGACCCGAGCGGTCGCCCGGGCGGGGATCGGCCGGTTGGTGATCGTCCGGGCGGCGGTCAGCCGGGCGGCGGTCACCCGGGCCGACCCGGCGGCGGGCACCCCGGTGGCGGGCACCCCGGTGGCGGGCACCCCGGTGGCGGGCACCCGGGCCGACCCGGCGGCGGGCACCCGGGTGGCGGCCACCCCGGCCGGCCCGGCGCGGGCCCCGTCGGCCCGCCCCAGGTCCCCACCCCGCCGCTGCCCCGGCGGGTCGGCGTGCTGCCGGCGGTGCTGACCTGGGTCGTCGCCGCCGGCACCACCGCCGTCTACCTCGCGCTCGGTGCGGTCCTGGACGCCGCGCGCACCGGCGACGGCGTGCCGGCGGGCGCGCTGGTCGCGGTCGTCGTGGGCGTCGTCGTGCTCGCCGTCGCCGCGTTCGCGGGCCCGCGGCTGAGCCTCGGCGCGGTCGGGCCCCGGGAGGCGGAGCGCCGGGACGTGCTGCTCGAGCAGGTGTTCCGGCTGGGCGTCGCCTACCGGACGCAGGAGCGGTCCGGCCGGTTCGTGTCGACCGCGACCGACGGCGTCGAGCGCGCCGCCTCGTACGAGGCGACCTTCAAGTACCCCATCGTCGCGTCGCTCACCGTGCCGGTGATCGCCCTCGTCGGGCTCGGCGCCGTCGTCGACTGGGTCGTCGCCGGCTGGCTGGCGCTCGCGCTGCCGGTCATCCCGCTGCTGGTCAACGGGTTCCAGAAGCTGTTCCGCGGCGTGTCCGTGCAGTACCGGATGACGGCCCGGCGGTTCGCCGCGCAGTTCCTCGACGCGATCCAGGGCCTGCCGACGTCGACCGCGTTCGGCCGGGCCGGGGCCAAGGGCGCCGAGCTCGCCCGCGGCGCCGAGCAGCTGCGCGCCATGGTCATGCGGCTGCTCGCGCGCAACCAGCTCGTGCTGCTGGTGATCGACTCCTCGTTCTCGCTGGCGATGGTCACCGCGGCCGCCGGGCTCGCGATGGCGCGGCTCCGGGACGGCGCGATCACGCCGGGCCAGGCCGTCGCGGTCGTGCTGGTGTCGACAGTGCTGCTCGAGCCGCTCGACCGCGTCGGGCAGTTCTTCTACGTCGGCGTCGGCGGGCGCGCGGCGATCCGGGAGATCGACACGGTGCTGGCGCAGCCGGCCACCGCGGGCGACGCCGCCGGGGTCCGCGCGCCGGCGACCAGCACGTTCCACGTGAACCCTCGGCCCGCGGACGCCGCCGAGGCGGCGCCCGACGGCCGGCCCGAGGCCCTGGCGCTCGACCGCGTGTCGTTCGCGTACCCGGGCGGGCGGCCGGTGCTCGACGACGTCTCCTTCGCCGTGGCCGTCGGCCGTCGTGTGGCGCTGATCGGCCCGTCCGGCTCGGGCAAGAGCACGGTCGCCGCGCTGCTCCAGGCGCACCTGCGGCCCGCGACCGGCGCCGTCCGCGTCGGCGGCCACGACGCGACCGCGGTGCCGGTCGACTGGGTGCGCGCGCAGACCGCGGTGGTCGCGCAGACGACCTACTTGTTCACCGGCACCCTCGCGGACAACCTGCGGCTCGCCGCGCCGGACGCCGACGACGACCGGCTCTGGGAGGCGCTCGCGCAGGCGAACCTCGCCGACGACGTCCGCGCGTTCCCCGACCGCCTCGCCACCCGGGTGGGCGAGCGCGGCCTGTCGCTGTCCGGCGGCCAGGCGCAGCGGCTCGCGGTCGCCCGCGCGCTGCTGAAGGACGCGCCCGTGCTGCTGCTGGACGAGCCGACCAGCCAGGTGGACGCCGCCTCGGAGGCCGCGCTGGTCGACGCGCTGGACCGCGCCGGCCGCGGCCGGACGGTCGTCCTGGTCGCGCACCGGCTGAGCACCGTCCGCGACGTCGACGAGGTGCTGGTCCTCGCCGAGGGCCGGATCGTCGAGCAGGGCCCGCCCGACCGGCTCGGCAGCATCGACTCGTACTACGCCCGCGCGCTGGACCTGTCCGGCGCCGGCCCGCTCACCGAGCAGGAGGCCCGGCCGTGACCGCCGCCGCGACCCGCCCGACCGCCGGCCCCGCCCCGCGCGCGGCCGCCGACGCGCCGCTGTCCCGCGCCGCCGTCTCCCGCCGGCTGGTCCGGTTCGGCCGGCCCGTGCTGCTGCCGCTCGCCGTCTCGCTGGTCTGCCGCGTCGTCGGGCAGCTGCTCGGCGTCGCGCTGCTCGGGGTGTCGGCGTGGGGCGTCGCCCGGGTGGCGTCGGACCCGAGCGCCGCGATCGCGCCGGTGGTGTGGACGCTGGTCGCGCTGTCCCTGGTGAAGGGCGTCGTCCGGTACCTGGAGCAGCTCACGGGCCACGGCGTCGCGTTCAAGGCGCTGGCCATGCTCCGCGTCGACTTCTACGACCGGCTCGCGCCGCAGTCGCCCGCCGGCGTGCTGTCCCGGCGCACCGGCGACCTGGTGAACCGCGCGACCAAGGACGTCGACAAGGTCGAGGTGTTCTTCGCGCACACGCTGGTGCCCGCGGTCAGCGCCGTCGTCGTGCCGGCCGTGGTGCTCGTCGTCCTGGCGGTCGGGTACGACCCGGTGCTGGCGCTCGTGCTGCTGCCGTTCCTGCTGCTGGTCGGCGCGGTCGTGCCCGCGTGGGGCCGGGCCCCGAGCGCGGACGCGGCGACCCGGGTCCGGGCGGCGCGCGGCCGGCTGGCGCAGCTCGTGACGGAGTCGCTGCAGGGCGTGCGCGAGGTGCTCGCGTTCGGCGCCGCGGGCCGCCGGCGCGCGGAGGCCCGGGCCGTGGCGGACGAGGTCGGGGCCGGGCTCGCGGGCCTGGCGACCTGGACCGCCCGACGCCGCGCGGCGAACGCCGTGGTCGTGGTCGCGGCCGTGGTGACCGTCGCGCTGGTCGGCGCCGCGCGGGTCGGCGCGGGGGCGCTCGACTGGCCGACGTACGTCGTGGCGGTCGTCGTCGCGCTCGCCGTGTTCACGCCGGTGCTCGCGGTCGAGGACGTCGCGCCCGAGCTGGAGCAGGCGTTCGCCGCCGCGCGCCGGCTGTGGCGGGTCACCGACGCGGCCCCCGCGACGACGTCCCCCGCCGACCCCGTGCGGCTGCCCGACGGGCCGCTCGACATCCGGTTCGAGGGTGTGCGGTTCACCTACCCCGCGCCCGAGACCGACCCCGACGACCCGGCCGCGCGGACGCCGTCGTCCGTCGAGCGCCGGCCCGTGCTCACCGGGCTGGACCTGCACGTGCCCGCCGGCGGCACCACCGCGGTCGTCGGGTCGTCCGGCTCCGGGAAGTCGACGCTGGTCAACCTGCTGACCCGGGCCTGGGACCCGGACGCGGGGCGCGTGCTGCTCGGCGGCGTCGACGTCCGGGACGTGTCGCTCGAGGACCTGCGCCGGCACGTGGCCGTCGTCGGGCAGAGCACGTACCTGTTCAACGACACGCTCGCGGCGAACCTGCGGCTCGCGGCGCCCGACGCCACCGACGCCGAGCTCGAGCAGGCCTGCCGCCGCGCCGCGCTGCACGACGCGGTCGTCGCGATGCCGGACGGCTACCAGACCCGCGTCGGCGAGCTGGGGGAGCGGCTCTCCGGGGGGCAGCGGCAGCGCGTCGCGATCGCCCGGGCGCTGCTGCTGGACGCGCCGGTGCTCGTCCTCGACGAGGCGACCAGCCAGCTCGACGTCGCGACCGAGGCCGAGATCCAGGACGCGCTGGCCGAGGCCGCGCGGGGCCGGACGGTGCTGGTGATCGCGCACCGCCCGGGTGCCGTCCGCACCGCGGACCGCGTCCTGCGCATCGACGACCTCACGCGGGCCTAGGCGCCGAGCGGTCACGGATCGGGCGCTTCGACGGCGGGAAGGCCCCGGACCGTGACCTCTCGACGCGCAGCCGGCGCGGGGTCAGCGCGTGCGGGTCGCGACGACGTCGTGGGACGCGCGGCCCGCGTCCAGCCCGCGGCGCTCGAACTTCGTCACCGGGCGGTGGTCCGGGCGCGGCGCGAACCCGCCGTGCGGGTTGGTCAGCCCCGGGTCCGCCGCGACGACCTCGAGCATCTGCTCGGCGTACTCGGCCCAGTCGGTCGCGCAGTGCAGGGTGCCGCCGACCCGCAGCCGGCTGCGCAGCAGCGCGACGTGGTCCGGCGCGATGATCCGGCGCTTGTGGTGCCGGGCCTTCGGCCACGGGTCCGGGAAGAACACGTGCACCGCGTCCAGCGAGCCCTCCGCGACCGTCCGCCGCACCAGGTCGAGGGCGTCGCCGTGCGCGACGCGGACGTTCGACAGCCCGCGCTCGTCGAGCAGCACGAGCAGGTTCGCGATCCCCGGCAGGTGCGCCTCGACCGCGAGGTAGTCCCGGCCGGGGTCGGCGGCGGCCATCGCGGCGGTGGCGTCGCCCATGCCCGACCCGATCTCGAGCACCAGAGGCGCCGACCGGCCGAACAGCCGCACAGCGTCGAGGGTCCCGTCGGGGCCGGTCGGCGGCAGGCCGAGCGCGGGGTCGTGCACCGAGACGCCGAACCGGGGCCACAGCCGCTCGAGCGCCCCCGTGCGCCGCTCGCCGAGCGGGGCGCGCCGCGGGTGGAACGTGCGGACCGGGTCGCCGACGCCCTGCGACTCGTGCCGGAACGCGTCGCCGGGCCGTACCCCGTCGCCGGGCCGGGCGTCGCCGGGCCGCACCCCGTCGCCGGGCCGGGCGTCGCCGGACCACGCGGCGTCGCCGTCGGCGGGCGGGGGAGCGGGGCGGTCGTCCGGGTGGGGCACGCGTCGAGGGTAGCCGCGCGCGCCCGACCCCCGGCCCGCGCGCCTCGCCCCGCGCCCGGCCACCCCGCGCGACGCGGCCCCGTGCGACGCGGCCCCGCGCGATCCCGGCCCCGCCGACCCCGTCAGCCCTGCGCGGCCGCCGCCTCGCCCACGTTCGGCCCCATGAGCCCGAGCCGCTCGCCGAACGGCCCGGTGATCGACGCGACCCGCCCGTACGGCGAGTCCTCCGCGGGCAGGTGCACCCCGCCGCCGAGCCGTGTGGCGGCGGCGACCACGGCGTCCGTGTCCTCGACCCGCACGTACAGGCACCACTCCGGGCGGTCCCACCCGCCGCCGATGCCGCCCACCGGCTCGTCCGCGAGCAGCAGCGTCGTGTAGTCGAACCCCGGCTGGCTGATGTCCTGCAGCACGTAGTCGAACACCGCGGGGTAGAACGCCCGCGCGGCGGCGGGGTCCGCCGACATGTGCTCGGCCCAGGCGATCGCGCCCGGCTCGTCGACCACCTGCGCGCCGATCGACGTCCCCGCCTGCCAGAGCGCCACGGGCGCGCCGGTCGGGTCGGCGAGCACCGCCATCGCGCCGAACGCCATGACGTCCATCGGCCCGGCGAGCACGGTGGCGCCGGCGGCGGTCGCGCGGTCCGCCGCCGCGGCGACGTCGGCCGTGGCCAGGTGGGGGAGCCACGCCACGGGGGCGTCCGGGTCGGGCCGGTACCCGTTCAGGGCGGCGGCGCGCCGTCCGCCGACCAGCGCCTCGCTGGAGAACCCGGTCTCCTCCGGGCCGACCTCGAACTCCCAGCCGAGCAGCGCGCCGTAGAACTGCCGGCCGAGCTCCAGGTCCGGCACCGCGAGCTCCGCCCAGCAGGGCGTCCCGTCGGGCCAGGGCGTGTCGCGCACGGTCATGTCGTCCCCCTCGGTGGGTCGGGCGCGGGCCGTGGCGGCGCCGCCGGGACCCATCAGACCACCGCCCGCCGACACGCGACCAGAGCCGGCGGGACCCCCGGGCACGCCGAAGGGGCGCCCCGCCGGGCCGGCGCTCCCTCCGCGCGCCGACCCGACGGGACGCCCCCGTCCGTGAGCCGCCTCGTCAGGCGGCGGGCCGCCCGAGACCCGCGAACTCCCAGCCGGCGGCGCGCCAGCGGGCGGGGTCGAGCTTGCCGCGCGCGTCGACGACGCGGGGCGTGGCGGTGAGCGGCGCCAGCTTGTCGGCGTCCGCGGTGGCGAACTGGTCCCACTCGGTGAGGACCAGGACGGCGTCCGTGCCCTCGACGGCCTCCTCGATGGAGGTCGCGTAGGACAGCGTCGGGAACGAGCGGCGCGCGGTGTCGCCGGCCTCGGGGTCGAACACCGTGACCTGCGCGCCGCGCAGGTGCAGGGCCGCCGCCACGTTGAGGGCCGGGGAGTCGCGGACGTCGTCGGTGTCGGGCTTGAACGCCGCGCCGAGCACGCCGATCCGGCGGTTGAGCACCGAGCCGCCGCAGGCCTCGACCGCCATGTCCAGCACGCGCTCGCGCTGGCCCATGTTGATCTCGTCGACCTGCTGCAGCAGGGCGGAGGCGCGGTACGCGCCGAGCTCGTTGGCGCGGTGCATGAGCGCGCGGATGTCCTTGGGGAGGCAGCCGCCGCCGAAGCCGAGGCCGGCGTTGAGGAACTGCCGGCCGATGCGGACGTCGTGGCCGAGCGCGTCGGCGAGGACGGTGACGTCGGCGCCCGCGGCCTCGCAGACCGTGGAGATCGCGTTGATGAACGAGATCTTGGTGGCGAGGAACGCGTTGGCGCTGACCTTGACCAGCTCCGCGGTCGGCAGGTCGGTGACGACGACCGGCGTGCCCTCGGCGATCGGGCCGGCGTAGACCTCGCGGAGCGTGGCCTCGGCCCGCTCGGAGGTGCCGCCGAGCACGATGCGGTCGGGGTGCAGGGTGTCGTCGACGGCCTTGCCCTCGCGCAGGAACTCCGGGTTCCAGACCAGCTCGAGCGAGACGCCGGCCGGGGCCTGCGCGGCGACGAGCTCGCGGAGCCGGGCCGCGGTGCCGACCGGGACGGTCGACTTGCCGACGATCAGGGCGTCCTTGGTGAGGTTCTTCGCGATGGTGGTCGCGGCGGACTCCACGTAGGACAGGTTCGCGGCGTGGCTCGTCTTCATCTGCGGCGTGCCGACGCAGATGAAGTGCACGTCGCCCCAGGCGGCGGCGGAGGTCAGGTCGGTGGTGAACCGCAGCCGGCCGGTCGCGAGGTGCTTCTCGAGCAGCGGGTCCAGCCCGGGCTCGAAGAACGGCACCTTGCCGGCGGCCAGCGCGTCGACCTTGGCCTGGTCGACGTCGGCGCCCAGGACCTCGAAGCCGAGCTCGGCCATGGCGACGGCGTGCGTCGCGCCGAGGTAGCCGGTGCCGTAGACGGCGATCTTGAGCGGGCCGCGGCCGGCGGCCGCCTCGGCGGGCAGGCCGGCCGAGGCGAGGCCCTCGGCGGACATGGTGGCGGCGGAGAGGGACGCGTCGTTCATGGGGGTGCTCCTCACGGTGGGGCGCGGTCGGGGGGTGCGGGTGCGGCGGGCGGTCACGGGACGGCCGCCGCGGTCGGGGCGGGGG
>NZ_BONO01000018.1 GCF_016862755.1 Cellulomonas pakistanensis
GGCCGCGGGCCGGACGGTGGATACCCGTCCGGCGCCGCGGCCGCCGGTGGTGCGCGGACCGCGCGGGGACTCAGCCCGCGTCGCCCCGTCGGGCCGCGAGCCGCCGGAGGGCGACCCGCCGCACCAGGAGCAGCCCCAGGCCCCAGAGGAGCAGACCCGCGGCCCACCACGGCGCCTCGCGCCCGATGTCGCTGCCGGTGACGGCGAGCGGATCGGACGGGTCCGCCCCGGCCGGGTCGTCGCCCGGCTCCGCCGCCGCCAGCACCTCGGAGGCGAAGTACGTCACCGGGACGGTGACGGTGCCACCGGGGGTGACGACCACCAGCTCCGCGGCGCCGGGCTCGCAGCCGGGGGCGAGGAACGTCAGCGACGTCCCGTCCGCGGCCACGGTGACCTCCTCGGCCGGCACGACCTGCCCGCAGACGACCACCGAGGTGTCGCCCGGGACGAAGCCGCCGCCGCCCACGGTGACCGGGGTGCCGCCGCCGGCGTCGAGGTCGCCGGGCTCGACGTCCGTGACGACCGGCGCCTCCGGCACCGCCGCGGCCTGCGCGTCGTACTCGTAGCCGAGCGTCAGCGCGTCCACGCCGGCCACCGCGACGACGAGCGGCACGACGCCCTCCTCGCCGGGCGGGGTGACGACGACCAGCGCGGTGTCGGACAGCACCGTCACCGACTCGGCGGCGGTGCCGCCGAACGTCACCGTCGTCGGCCCGGCCGTGAACCCGCTGCCGGTGATCAGCATCGTCTGCCCGCCGGTGGTCGGGCCGACCCGCGGCGAGTAGTACAGGACCCGGAGCGCGGAGCCGCCGAGCGGCGCCTGGTAGGTGAACGCCCCCGGGAGGACGCCCGTGCCCGCGGCGTTGGTCACGGCGACGTCGACCGCCCCCGCGCCGTGCGCCGGCGTGGTGACGACGACCTCGGTGGCCGTCGGCGTGCCGACGATCGTCGCGGGCACCCCGCCGAACGTCACCTCCGTGACGGTGTCCAGGCCGGCGCCGGTGAGAGTCACCGTCGTGCCGCCCCCGGTCGGGCCCGCAGCCGGGGTCAGGCCCCCGACGAACGGCCCGCCGGCCGGCACGTACCCGAACCCGCCGGCGCGGACCGCGTCGGCGCCGGGCAGCTCCACCACCACGTCCGCCGTGCCGGCGGCGCCGGCCGGGGTGACGACCGTCAGGCCGCCGGGGACGACCGTCAGGCCGGTGGCCGGGACGCCGCCGATCAGGACGCGGGTGGCGGCGCCGAGCCCGAAGCCCGAGATCGTCACCGTGGTGCCGCCCGCGACCGGGCCCTGCGCCGGGGAGATCCCGGTGACGACCGGAGCGGCGTAGGTCAGCGTGCCCGCGGTCACGTCCCCCGCGGGGAAGGTGATCACGACGGGCGCGCGACCGGCGACCTCGCTCGCCGGCAGCGTGCCGGAGATGACGGTGCCGTCGGCCGAGACCACCGCGTCGGCGACGAGCACGCCGCCGACCGTGAGGCCGGTGGCGCCGCCCAGGCCCGACCCGGTCACCCGGACGGGGACCCCGCCCGCGGTCGGCGCGGCCGCCGGGCTCACCGAGGTGACCGCGGAGCCGGTGCCGTCCGCGACGTAGGTGAGGTCGCCCGCGGGCACCTCGCCGCCGCCGGGGTAGGTGATGACGACCGCCGCCGGACCCGACTCGTCGCCCGCGGGCGCCGTGAAGGTGATCGACGTGCCGTCGTCCGCCACGACGACGTCCGCCGCCCCGACGCCGCCGACCGTCACCCCGGTGGCCCCGGTGAGCCCGGTGCCCTCGATGGTGACCGTCGAGCCGCCGCCGAGCGGGACCTCCGCCGGCACCAGGCCGGCCACGTCCGCGTCGGAGCCGTCGGCCTCGTAGGTGAGCACGCCGTCGAGGGCCAGGTCCGCCCCGGGCTGCACCAGCACCAGGTCGACCGCACCCGGCGCGTGCGCCGGCGTCGTGAAGGTCACCGACGTCGCGGTCACCCCCGTCGGCGTCACGGACTCGCCGTCCACCAGCACCGCCGTGACGGCACCCAGGTCGGTGCCGGTCAGCGTCACGGACGTCCCGCCGGACTGCGGCACCCGCGCGGGGTCCACGCCGTCGACGGCCGGGAGCGCGTAGGTCACCGTGCCCGCGGGCAGCGTCGTCCCCGCCGGGAACTCCAGCTGCACCGGGGCGGCACCCGTCGCCTCGGACGGCGGGAGCGTGACGGTGACCTCGGCGCCCGAGACCACCGTGAAGTCCACGGGGGTGCCGTCGACGGTCACGCCCGAGACGTTCCCCAGGCCGGTGCCGGTCACCGTGACCGTGCCGCCCGCCGTGGGGACCGTCGCCGGGTCGAGCCCGTCGACCGTCGAGGCCGAGCCGTCGTCCTCGTAGGTGAGCTCGCCCGCGGGCACCGCACCGTCGGACGGGTAGGTGATCACGACGTCCGCCGGCCCCACCGCCGCGCCCGGGGGCGCCGTGAAGGAGATGGACGTGCCGTCCTCCGCGACCACGACGTCCGTCGCCGGCTCGCCGCCCACCGTGACCCCGGTGGCCCCGGTCAGACCGGAACCCCCGATCGTCACCGTCGCGCCACCCGCCAGCGGCACCGTGGCCGGGTCGAGCCCGTCCACCAGCGCGTCGGACCCGTCGGCCTCGTAGGTGAAGACGCCGCCCAGCGTGACGTCCGCACCCGGCTGCACCAGCACCAGGTCCACCACGCCCGGCGCGTGCGCCGGCGTCGTGAACGTGACCGTCGTGGCGGTCACCTCCGTCGGCGTGACGGAGACCCCGTCGACCAGCACCGCCGTCACGGCACCCAGGTCCGTGCCCGCCAGCGTCACCGACGTCCCGCCCGACTGCGGACCCACGGCCGGGTCCACCTCGTCGACCGCCGAGGCGACGTACTCCAGCGCCCCCGCGAGCACCGTGGCGCCCGCCGGGGAGCCGAGCACGACGGCGGCCTCGCCCGCGGCGTCCGCCGGCGGGATCGTCACGGTGATCTCGGTGCCGCTCTGCGACGCGATGTCGACCGGCACGCCGCCGACCGTCACCGTCGCGACCCCGTCGAGGCCCGTGCCCGTGAGGGTCAGCGTGCCGCCGCCGGCGGTCGGGCTGGTCGCCGGGTCGAGCCCGTCGACCGTGGCGCCGGTGCCGTCGTCCACGTACGTGAAGCCGTCCGCGAGGGTGGCGTCCGGGCCGGGCAGCTGCACGACCACGTCGGCCGGGCCGACGGTGCCGGCCGGCGTCGTGACGGTGAGGCTCGTCCCGTCGGGGTCGACCACCAGGCCGACGCCCGGGGCGCCGCCGACCAGCACGCCGGTGGCGCCGGCGAGGCCGGTGCCGGTGACGGTGACGGTCGTGCCGCCGCCGGTCCCGCCCTCGGCCGGGGCGACCGCGGTGACGGCCGGGGCCACGTAGGTCAGCTCGCCGGCCGGGACGGTGCCCTCCGGGAAGACCACGACCACGTCCGCCGCGCCCGGGGCGTCGGCCGGGGGCAGCACCGCGGTGACCGAGGTGCCGTCGGCCGAGGCCGTGACGTCCGTCGCCGCGACGCCGCCCACGGTGAGGCCCGTGGCGCCGGCCAGGCCGGTGCCGGTGACCGTGACGGGCACGCCGCCCGCGGTCGGGGCGGTCGCCGGCTCGAGGCCGGTGACCGTCGCGCCGGAGCCGTCCTCGAGGTAGGTGAACCCGTCGGCGAGCGTGGCGTCCGGCCCGGGCAGCGCGACGACCACGTCCACCGGCCCCGCCGCGCCGGGCGGGGTGGTGACGGTGATCGCGGTGCCGTCCGCGGCGACGTCGACGACGTCCGCCGCGACCCCGCCGAACGTGACCCCCGTGGCGCCGGCCAGCCCGGTGCCGGTGAGGGTGACCGTCTCGCCGCCGGCCGCGAGGCCGGTCGCCGGGTCGACCGCGTCGAGGGCGGGCGCGACGTACCCGAGCGCGCCCGCGTCGACCGTGCCGGCCGGGAACGTCAGGACGACGTCCGCGGGGCCGGCGGCGTCGGCCGCGGGGATCGTCACGGTGACGGACGTGCCGTCCTCCGCCACGACCAGGTCGTCGGCCGGGTTCCCGCCGATCGTCACGGCCGCCACCGCGCCGAGGCCGGTGCCGGTGACGGTCAGCGTGCCGCCGCCCGCGGTGGGGCTGGTGGCCGGGTCGAGGGCGTCGACCGTGGCGCCGGTGCCGTCGTCCAGGTAGGTGAAGGCGTCCGCGAGGGCGGCGTCCGCGCCGGTCAGCTCGACCACCACGTCGACCGTGCCGGGCGCCTGGGCGGGCGTCAGGACGGTGATCCCGGTGCCGTCCGGCTCCACCGCGGTGATCGTGGCCGCCTCGCCGCCGAACGTCACGCCGCCGGCCCCGGTGAGGCCGGTGCCGGTGAGCGTCACGGTCGTGCCGCCCGCCTGCGTGCCCTCGGCCGGGTCGACCGCGGTGAGCGTCGGCGCCACGTAGGCGACCTGGCCGGCGACGACGGAGCCCGCCTGGAAGATCAGCGTGACGGTGGCCGGACCGGCGAACTCCGACGGCGGCGCCGTCACGGCGACCGACGTCCCGTCCTCGGCCACCGCCAGGCCGTCCGCGAGGACGCCCCCGACGGTGACGCCGGTGACGGCCCCGAGGCCGGTGCCGGTGACCGTGATCGTGGTGCCGCCCGTCGTGGGCAGCTCGGCCGGCGCGAGGTCGGTGACCTCGGCGTCCGAGCCGTCGTCGAGGTACAGGTAGCCGTCCGCGACCGCCGCGTCGGCGCCGGGCAGCGTGACGACCACGTCGGCCGCGCCCGGCGTGCCGGCCGGGGCCGTGACGGTGATCGTGGTGCCGTCCGGGGCGACGTCCACGACGTCGGCCGGCTCGCCGCCGATCGTCACGCCGGTCGCCGCGCCGAGGCCGGTTCCGGTGAGGACGACCTGGTTGCCGCCCGAGCTCACGCCGAACGCGGGCTGCACGCCGGTGACCGCCGGCTCGACGAGGGTGATCTCGCCGGCCGGGACCGTGCCGCCCGGGAAGACCAGCACGACGTCCTGCGGGCCGCCGTCCTCCGTGGCCGGCACGGTGCCGGTCACGGCGCCGTCGGTGACGTCGAGGCCCGGGACGGGCACCCCACCGACGGTGAGGCCGGTCGCGCCCCCGAGGCCGGCGCCGGTGACGGTGACCGTGCCGCCGGACGTCGGCAGCTCGGCCGGCGTCACGCCGTCGACCACCGCGCCCGCGCCGTCCTCGAGGTAGGTGAAGGTCAGGCCGGCCGGGTCCGCGCCCGGCAGGGTGACCGCCACCGTGACGTCGCCCGCCCCCTGCGCGGGCGACGTCACGGTGATCTCCCCCGGGCCGACGACGGCCAGGTCGGTGGCGGGCACGCCGCCGAAGGTCACGCCGGTCGCGGCCTCGAGGCCGGTCCCGGTGAGCGTGACCGTGGTGCCGCCGGAGGTCGGGCCCTCGGCGGGGTCCAGGGCGTCGAGCGTCGGCGCCACGTAGGTGACGACGCCGGCGTCGACGGTGCCCAGCGGGAACGCGACGACCACGTCGGCCGCGCCCGCCGCCTCGCTGGGCGGGGTGGTGAACGTGAGGCTCGTGCCGTCCGGGGCCACGACGACGTCGGCCGCCGCGGCACCGCCGACGGTCACGCCGGTGGCGCCCGTCAGGTTCGTGCCGGTGAGCGTCACGGTCGTGCCGCCCGCGGTCGGCACCTCGTCGGGCGCCAGGCCGGCGACCGTCGCGTCCGTGCCGTCCGCGAGGTAGGTGAACCCGTTCGGCAGCCACGAGTCGCCGCCGGCGTTCGTGACCGTGATCGTCACCGGGCCGGCCGCGTGCGGCGGGGTGGTGACGGTGAGCTCGGTGTCGCTGACGACGTCGAGGCCGGTGCCGGCGACGCCGTCGAACAGCACCTCGTCGACCGTCGTGAAGCCCTCGCCGGTCAGCGTGACCACCGTGCCGCCGGCGACCGGGCCCTGCGCCGGGTCGACGGCGGAGACGGTCGCGACGTCCTCGGCCAGGTAGGCGAAGCCGTCGGCCGCGACGCCGTCGACGCCCGGCAGGGTCACGACGACGTCCACCAGGCCCGGCGCGTGCGCCGGCGTGGTGACCGTCAGCTCGGTGTCGCCGACGACGTCCAGGTCCGTGCCGGGGACGCCGTCGAAGGTGACCTCCGTGGCGCCGGCCAGGCCGGTGCCGGTGATCGTCACCGTCTCGCCGCCGAGCTCGGTGCCCTGCGCGGGCTCCAGCGCGACGGTCGGGGCGACGTACACCAGCGGGCCCGCGGCGACCTCGCCGCCCGGGAACACGAGGGTCACGTCGACCAGGCCCGCCTCGGCGGCGGCCGGGATCGTGCCGGAGACGGAGGTGCCGTCGGCCGCGACCTCGAGGTCGTCGACCGCGACGCCGCCGACCAGCAGACCGGTGGCGGCGCCGAGGCCGGCGCCGGTGACGGTCAGCGTGCCGCCGCCCGCGGTCGGGCTGGTGGCCGGGTCGAGGCCGGTCACCGTCGCGGCGGTGCCGTCGTCGAGGTAGGTGAAGGCACCCGCCGCGGCGGCGTCGGCGCCGGGGGCCGTGACGACCACGTCCACCGGGCCGGGCGCGTGCGCCGGGGCGGTCACGGTGAGCGACGTGGCGGTCTGCGCGATGATGGTGGCCGGCAGGCCGTCGAACGTCACGCCGGTGGCGGGGCCGAAGCCCGTGCCGGTGATCGTGACGGCGGTGCCGCCCGCGGCCGGGCCCTCGTCCGGGGTCACGGCGGTGATCGCCGGCGCCACGGAGGTGACGTCGCCCGCGGCCCGCGTGCCCGCCGGGAACTGCACGACGACGGACGTGGCACCCGCGGTCTCGGTCGCCGGCACGGTGGCGGTGATCCCCGTGGGGGTCGCCGTGACGCCCGTGGCCGGGACGCCCCCGACCGTGACGCCGGTCGCGCCGCCGAGGCCGGTCCCGGTGATCGTGACGGTGGTGCCGCCCGAGGTCGGGACCTGCGCCGGGGTGATGCCGGCGAACGTCGCGCCGGAGCCGTCCTCGAGGTAGGTGAACGGGTCGGCGGCCGTCGTGGTGCCGGACGGGTTGGTGACCGCCACCGCGACCGGCCCGGCCGCGTGCGGGGGCGTGGTCACGGTGAGCGAGGTGGCCGTCCGCGCGGTGACCGTGCCGGGCGTGCCGCCGAAGGTCACGGCGGTGGCGTTGCCCAGGTTGGTGCCCGTGAGCGTGACGGCGGTGCCGCCGGCGGCCGGGCCCTCGGCGGGCGTGATCGTCGCGACCGTCGGGTTGGTCGGCAGGACGAAGGTGTAGGCGTCCGCGGCGGTGGCGTCCGCGCCGGGCAGCGTGACCGTCACCGGGACCGTGCCCGCGGCGCGCGCCGGGGTGACCGCGGTGACCGACGTCGGCGTGCTCGCCGTGACGGTGCCCGCGACGCCGCCGAAGCCGACTCCGGTGGCGCCGGCCAGGCCGGTGCCGGTGATCGTCACGGTCGTGCCGCCGGCGGTCGTGCCCTGCGGCGGGTCGACCGACGTGATCGTCGGCGCGACGTAGGTGAACGACCCCGCCGCGACGTCGCCGGTCGGCCGGGCGACGACGACCGGGACGGCGCCCGCGGTCTCCGAGGCGGGCGCGACGGCGGTCAGCCGGGTGCCGTCGGGCGACGCGGTGACCGACGTGGCCGCGACCCCGCCGAACGTGACGCCGGTGGTGTTCTGCAGGCCGGTGCCGGTGACGGTGACGGTGGTGCCGCCGGACGTCGGGCCCGTGGCGGGGGCGATCGAGGCGACCGTGGCGTTCGGCGCCTGGCACGAGGCCTGCGCGAGCGCGATGGTGCCGAGGGGGACGTTGACGGTGGTGCCGGTGAGGGACACGGTCGCCGACAGGCCGAGGTCCACCAGGACCGCGGCGGACGAGGCGCTCGTGCCCGTCGTGGTGGTGACCTGGCGGGCGGTGGCGTTGAGGCGGGCGCCCGCCAGGCCCAGCACGTTGACGTTCGCGCCGGCCGCGACCGTCGGCGTCGCCGCGTTCAGCGTCACCGCCTGGCCCAGCAGGCGCAGGTTCGCCACGTTCGCCGCGGCGGTCGGCGCGGCGCCCGCGGGGCACGTGGCCGTCGCGCTCACGGCGTCCACCGCGACGGCGCTGAGGCCGAGCACCCCGATGTTCACGCCGGCGACCTCGGAGGTCGCCGAGGAGCCGGCGGCCGTCCGCGTGGCCGTCGTGTTCGTGACGCTGCCCGCGGTCGTGACCCCCAGCCCGCCGACGCCGAGGTTGAGCAGGCCGCTCTGGCTGGTGCCCCCGCCGGCCGGCGCGACGGCCGTGCCGAGCGTGGTGCTCAGGCCGACGAGCGGGATGTTGACCAGCGGCGGGATGCTGATGCCCGCGTTGAGGTTGATCGCCACGCTCGTGGCGCTGGCGTCCCCCGGCGCCGCGTACGCGGCGGTCGGGGCGAACAGGATCGCTCCTGAGGCCAACAAGGCCGCGGTCGCTCCTGCGACCAGCTTCCGGGCATGCTGCAGCGCACCCACCATCATCCGTCCCCCCTGCAGCGACGAGGCCGTCGCCACGAATGTCGTGTTGCCTGCATCACACACAGCGCCGCGCCACCTGGCGAATCGGGAAAACGCGGTCCGCCCGGTCACCGACGTCGCAAATCGGACAAAAACGCGGCAACATCCCCGTACGTACGGGCTCGTAGGTTCCGCGTCGTCCCTGGTCACCCGCCCGGGCCTCGCGATGCATAACGAATGCATCACGATCACCCGGCGGGACCGGGACTTGATACTCCGAACGGGTGGCACGAGGGTGCCGTGCGTCTCACCCCGCGGTGGTCAGCACCTGCTCCGGGCCGACGGTCGTGCCGGCCGCGTTGGTCGCGACGACGCGGTACCGGTAGCTGGTGCCGGGCGCGAGCCCCGAGAGCGCCACGGTGCCCGCGCGCTCCCACGTCGCCGCGGGGAACGCCACGTCCGCCGTGCGCGCGGACCAGCCCGTCCCCCACTCGACGCGCACCGTCGTGTCCAGGCCGCGCGGGTGCACCCGCAGCTGCGCCGTCGCACCGGTGCGAGTGACGCCGGTCGCCGCGAGCGCCCGCACCGTCGGCGGGCCCGGGGTGTCGAACGTGCGGGTCAGGACCGTCGTGCCGGCGGCCGTCGTCGCCGTGGCGGTCCAGGTGTACCGCGTCCCGGGACGCAGCCCGGTCAGGTCGTGACCGACCTCCTGCGCGACGGTCGACGCCGCGAGCGCACGCTCCACCCGGCCGCTCTCGGTCCCGCCCTCGGGCGCCCACGCGATCCGGACGGTGCCCGCCAGCCCCTCGGGATCCACCCACGCGCGCACGCGGGCCGACGTGCCGGTGACGTCCCGCTCGGCCCCGGTCACCGCCGGCCGCGGCGCGACCACGAGCGCGCGGGAGTCCGTGGCGGTGCGACCCGCGGCGTCGGTGACGGTCAGCCGGGCCGTGCGCGCGCCCGCGGCGTACGTGTGCGCGACGGCGCCCGGGTGCCCGGTGCCGGTGCGCGTGGTGCCGTCGCCCAGGTCGAGCGTCCACCGGACCACGCCGGTGCCGGCGGCCGACGCACCGCCGGTGCTGCGGGACAGGTCGAACGTGACCGCGAGCGGCGCGGGGCCGACCGTGGCGGACGCGCGGAGGTCCGCGGTCGGCGCGGCGTTCGCCGCCGGGCCCGCCACGGCGGCGGCGTACGCGGAGCGGGCCGTCGCCGAGCCGGCGAGCGCCCACGGGCACGTGCCGGTGCCCTCGAACGACGAGGCCACGTCCAGGCCGGGCCACGCACCCAGCCAGTCGACCGCCTCGGTCAGCCACGCCGCGCGCCGGGCGGGGTCGGCGGGGTCCGCCGAGGTGCCGAACTCGGCCAGCACGGCCTGCTTCCCGCGCGCCTCGGCCCACCGCCGGAACGGCGTCGCGACCTCCGCGAGCGACCGCCACGCGGCCGGCTTGCCCGGGGCGCAGCCGTACCAGTTGTAGGCGTCCAGCCCGACCCGGTCCACGACGTCGTCCCCCGGGTAGAACGCGTCGGCGCCGGCCGTCGAGGGCGCCGAGCCGAAGCTGCCGGGCGTCACCACCCACGTCCAGCGCACGTCCCGGACACCCGCCTCGCGGAACACCTGCACGTACCGGCGCCAGGCCGCGCGGAACTCCGCAGCCGTGCCCCAGCCCTCGGCGATGTCGGCCTCGTGGTGCAGCGTCAGGTACACCGGTACGCCGAGCGCCGCGACGCCCGCGGCCTGCCGGCGGATGTCGGCGTCCACGGCGCCCGACGCGATCACCGACCACGGGACCACCGAGCCGTCCAGCCGCTTCGGCCAGATCGACAGCATCGGCGTGCGGCCGCGGGCGACCGAGTCGACGACCGGCCCCGCCGGCTGGGCGTCGTCCCACCGGCTGTACCAGCGGTGCACGTCCAGGCGCCGGCCCAGGGCCTCCTCGAAGCCGGCGACGGCCGCCGCCGCGTCGCGGGCGGAGCCGCGGTCGACGTGGGCGCCGAGGCGGAAGCCCGGGGCGTCGGCGGCCGAGGTGGCGGCCGTCGGGGCCGCGGCGGTCGCCGGCGCGGCGGCGGCTGTGGCCGCGGCGGTCGACGTAGTGGCGGCCGTCGGGGCCGCGACGGTCGACGTCGCGGCGGCGGTCGCCGGCGCGGACGCCGCGGTGGCGTGCGCGGCGGACGGGACGGCGAGCGTGAGCGCGGCCGCGAGGACGGCGGCGAGCGCGGCGCCCCTGCGGGCGCGGGTCGGTGCGGACATGCGGTTCCCCCTGCGTGCGGGCGCGCGCGGGCGCCCGGGCGTGCGGTGCTGCCCGGCCCCGCCGGTGGCGGGCCGGTGGCGCGCGGGCGTCGGTGCCGGCGCGGACTGCCGCGACGGGTCGCGGCGCGCGGTGGTGTGGGAGCGGTGCGGGAGTGGTGCGACGGTGCGGTCGGCGCGGCGACTGCTGCCACGCCTGCTGCCGCGGTCTCGTCACGCGGCGTCGCCCGGGAGCCGGGCGGGGACGGCGGGCCGGGCCCGCACGTCCACCATCGACAACGCGCACGACGCCCTGAGCCCTCCCCGCGCGCGTGTGCACCCGGTCACACCCGCGCCACGGCCACCGCGCCCGCCCGCCGCGCCCGCCGCCGCGCCTCTCCCCGACCCGCGAGTGGGCACCGGACGCGTCGAGCGGGCAACCACGGGATGCCCACTCGACGCGTCAGGTGCCCGGTCGGCGTGGCGACCCGCCGCCGAGGGAGTACGCGACACGTCGGGAGAGCATCCCGTGGGTGCTCGTCCGACGTGTCGGCTACGCGTTCGGCGCGCACGCCAGGCACCGGCGGCACCGCCGGCGCCGACGCTCGCCGCGCGACCGCGCGTGCCCGCGCCGATACTCGGCCGGGTGACCACCGACACCGCCACCGAGAGGTCTCCCGGCCTGCGCCGGGCCGTGACCGGGCCGCTGCTGTTCCTGTTCATCCTGGGCGACGTGCTCGGCGCCGGCGTGTACGCGCTGGTCGGCGAGCTCGGCGCGGAGGCCGGCGGCGCGATCTGGCTGCCGCTGCTGGTCGCGCTGGGCATGGCGCTGCTGACCGCGGCGTCCTACGCCGAGCTCGTCACCAAGTACCCGAAGGCCGGCGGCTCCGCGGTGTTCGCGCAGCGGGCGTACAAGAGCCCGCTGGTGTCCTTCCTCGTCGGGTTCTGCATGCTCGCGGCGGGCGTGACGTCGGCGGCGGGCCTGTCCCTGGCGTTCGGGGGCGACTACCTGTCGGTGTTCCTCGACCTGCCCGCCGTCCCGGTCGCCCTGGTGTTCCTGGCCCTCGTGGCGGCGCTGAACATGCGCGGGATCCAGGAGTCGCTGCGCGCCAACGTCGTCATGACCGCGATCGAGCTGTCGGGCCTGGTGCTCGTGGTGATCCTCGGCGCGGTCGTGCTCGGCCGCGGCGACGGCGACCCGGGCCGCGTGCTCGAGCTGCCCGCCGAGACGTCCTGGGCCGCGGCGATCCTGGGCGGCGCGCTGATCGCCTTCTACTCGTTCGTCGGCTTCGAGACCTCCGCGAACCTCGCCGAGGAGGTCACGGACGTCCGCCGGGTCTACCCGCGGGCGCTGTTCGGCGCGCTGATCGCCGCGGGCGTGGTCTACCTGCTCGTCGGCCTGGTGGCGCCGGCCGTCGTCGCCCCGGAGGACCTGGCCGCGTCGTCCGGCCCGCTGCTGGAGGTGGTGCGCGTCGCCGGCGGCGTCCCGCTCGAGGTGTTCTCCGCGGTCGCGCTGGTCGCCGTCGCCAACGGCGCGCTGCTCACGATGATCATGGCCAGCCGCCTCACCTACGGCATGGCGAAGGAGGGGCTGCTGCCCCCGGTGCTGGGCCGCGTGCTGCCGGGCCGGCGCACGCCGTGGGTCGCCATCGTCGTGACCACGGTCGTCGCGATGGTGCTGGCCGCGACCGGCGAGCTGGTCGACCTGGCGTCGACCGTCGTCCTGCTGCTGCTGTTCGTCTTCCTCAGCACCAACGTCGCGGTGCTGGTGCTGCGCAGGGACCGCGTCGAGCACGAGCACTTCCGGGCCTGGACCGCGCTGCCCGTGCTCGCGATCGTCACCTGCCTGGTGCTGCTGACCCAGCAGGAGGCGCGGCACTGGGCCCTGGCGGGGGTGCTGCTCGCGGTCGGCCTGGTGCTCCACCTGGTGACGCGCCGGTCGAGCCGCCGGGCGGTCGAGGACGCACCGACGCGCTGACCTGCACCGACGCACCGCGCCGCCGGGACGGGGACGTCCGTCCCGGCGACGCGGAATAGATCCGCGCACGCCCTCGTTGGGGCGCAAGTACATGCAAACGCATCGACTTGAGGAGCGCGAGATGCAGTTCGGAGTCTTCACGGTCAGCGACATCACCCCTGACCCGCACACGGGCCGCGCGCCCGACGACACCGAGCGCGTCCGGTCGATCCTGACGATCGCCCAGCACGCGGAGGAGGTCGGCCTCGACGTCTTCGCGACGGGCGAGCACCACAACCCGCCGTTCGTCGCGTCGTCCCCGACCACGATGCTCGGCTACCTGGCCGGCCGCACGAAGGACATCGTGCTGTCCACGGCCACCACGCTGATCACGACCAACGACCCGGTCCGGCTGGCCGAGGAGTACGCGATGCTCCAGGTCATCTCCGACGGCCGGATGGACCTCATGATGGGCCGCGGCAACACCGGCCCGGTCTACCCCTGGTTCGGCCAGGACGTCCGCCAGGGCATCCCGCTGGCGATCGAGAACTACGCCCTGCTGCGCCGCCTCTGGACCGAGGAGGTCGTCGACTGGGAGGGCAAGTTCCGCACCCCGCTGCAGGGCTTCACCTCGACCCCGCGGCCGCTGGACGGCATCCCGCCGTTCGTGTGGCACGGCTCGATCCGCAGCCCCGAGATCGCCGAGCAGGCCGCCTACTACGGCGACGGCTTCTTCCACAACAACATCTTCTGGCCGATGAGCCACACCAAGCAGATGGTGCAGTTCTACCGGCAGCGGTTCGAGTACTACGGCCACGGCCGGGCGGACCAGGCGATCGTCGGGCTGGGCGGCCAGGTGTTCATGCGGAAGAACTCGCAGGACGCGGTGGACGAGTTCCGCCCGTACTTCGACAACGCGCCGGTCTACGGCCACGGCCCCTCGCTGGAGGACTTCTCCGCGCAGACGCCGCTGACCGTCGGCTCGCCGCAGCAGGTGATCGACCGGTACGCCGCGATGCGGCACGACGTCGGGCACTACCAGCGCCAGCTGTTCCTCATCGACCACGCGGGCCTGCCGCTCAAGACGGTCCTCGAGCAGCTCGACATCCTCGGCGGCGAGGTCGTGCCGGTGCTCCGCAAGGAGATGGAGTCCGACCGCCCGGCCGACGTCCCGTCCGGCCCCCCGACGCACGCCGAGCGCCTCGCGAAGGCCCGCGCCGCCGGCGCGGTGCACGAGCAGACCGTCGCCGCGGCCGACCACTGGACCGGGCGGACGGCCGAGGACGACGCCGCGGCCGCCGACGCGGTCGCCGGCCGCCAGGGCGCCGCGTTCGGTCTCTGAGGAACACCCCCGCCCGGTGGCGGGTTACCGCCACCGGGCACCCGCAGCACCCGCACCACCCACGCAGGACCTCGAAGGAGCACCTCCCATGACCGAGCGCCACATCGTCGCGCTGTCGGCCGGCCTCGGCCGGCCGTCCTCCACCCGCCTGCTCGCCGACCGCCTCGCCGAGGCGACCGCGACCGAGCTCGCCGACCGCGGGCAGCGCCCGGAGGTCCGCGTCGTCGAGCTGCGCGACCACGCGCACGACATCGTCAACGCGATGCTGACGGGCGTGCCGAGCCCGGAGCTCGCCGAGGTGATCGAGGCCGTCACCGGCGCCGACGCGCTGATCGCCGTGACCCCGCTCTTCACGACGACCTACTCGGGCCTGTTCAAGTCGTTCGTCGACGTCCTGGACAAGGACTCGCTGGTGGGCCTGCCCGTGCTGCTCGGCGCGACCGGCGGCACCGCCCGGCACTCGCTGGCGCTCGAGTACTCGATCCGCCCGCTGTTCACCTACCTGCGGGCCGACGTCGCGACGACGTCCGTGTTCGCGGCGACGGACGACTGGGCCGCCGGCGCCACCGCCGACGAGCCCAGCCCGCTGCCGGCCCGCATCCGCCGCGCGGGAGCCGAGCTCGCGACGACGGTCGCCGCCCGGGGCCCGCGCGGCCCGCAGGACCCGTTCGCCGGCGCGCCGTCCTTCGCTGACCTGCTCGGCGGCTGACGCCGCGGGTGCACGAGACACGCCGGGGGTGCCCTCACGGAGGGCACCCCCGGCGTGTCTCCTACGTCAGGCGCGGGCCAGGAGGACCACCGTGGCGTCGTCGTCGGAGGACGGGTCGCGCAGCCGGGCGACCAGGCCGTCCAGGTCGCCCGCCGCCGGGCGGCCGACGTCCGCCAGCGTCCGGTCGAGCGCGACGCGCAGCGACTCGCGACGCCGCTCGATCACCCCGTCGGTGAGCAGGAGCAGCGCGTCCCCGGGCTCGAGGGTGGTCCGGCCGGCGGCGGGTTCCTCGGTCAGCATCCCGATCAGCGGCGCCCCGCGCACCGGCTCCCACGCCGCCGTCCCGTCCGCGCGCACGACGAGCGGCGGCAGGTGGCCGGCGCCCGCGTGCTCCACCTCGCCCGTCGCGGGGTCGAGGACGGCGACCGCCATCGTGGCCATCTGGCCCGGCAGCGTCCACCGCGCCAGCGCCCCGACCCGGGACAGCACGACGCCGGGCGGTGCGGCGTCGAGCAGGTACGCGCGGGTCGCGTTCCGCAGCTGGCCCATCGCCGCCGCCGTGGCGAGCCCGTGCCCGGTCACGTCGCCGATCGTCAACGCCAGCCGCCCGTCGGCGAGCCGCAGCACGTCGTACCAGTCCCCGCCGACCTGGCCGGTCCCGGCCGGCTCGTACCGGGCGTCGACGACCCAGCCCGGCACGAGCGGCAGCGACGTCGGGAGCAGCGTGCGCTGGATCGCCCGCGCCGCCTGCACCTCGGCCCGTCCGCGGCGGAACAGCGCCTCGACCAGGTAGGTCCGCAGGTCGGCGGCGTTCTGCACGTGCTGGTCGTCCCAGGGCAGGGACCGGCCGCGCACCTGCTCGCGCCACAGGTCGAACGACTGCCGCGGGCTCAGCCGCACGCCGTCGCCCTCGGGCACGGCGAGCACCTTGTGGTGCGGGTCGCCGCCCCAGTCGACCGTGCGGACCACCTCGCCGCGCAGCCAGACGACCGTGCCGCCGTCGGGCAGCGCCAGGGCGACGGCGCCGGCGATCCCCGGGGCGTCCGGCGCCCCCGGCAGCTCGGCCAGCCGGTCGGTGGCGAGCACCTCGTCGACCGACGCCGCCCAGGCCGCGACGGCGCGGCACGCCTCGGGCCCCGGGACCTCGCCCGCGGTCAGCACGTCGTCCCCGACGCTCACGACGACCCCGTCGGCCGGGACCAGCGTCAGCAGGTCGTCCGTCCGGGTCAGCGCCTGCGCGAGCCGGACGTCCTCGTCGCGGCTCGCGGCGACCAGGCGCGCGAGCACGCCCGACGCGCGGCGGGACTCCTCGAGCGCGTCCTCCTCGACCTGCGCGACCAGGCGGGCCGACAACGCGACGCCGAGGAACTCCGCGGCGGCGCGGACGCCGTACGACGGCGCGTGCGGGCCGGAGTAGTGGTGGCACGCCACCATGCCCCAGAGCTTCCCGTCCCGGAGCAGCGAGATCGACATGGACGCGCGCACGCCCATGTTGCGCAGGTACTCGCAGTGGATCGGCGACACGGAGCGCAGCGTCGCGAAGGTGAGGTCGAGCGGCCGGCCGGACAGCGGCTCCGCCGTCGGCACGACCGGCACCGGCGTGTAGTCGACGTCGGAGATGAGCCGGATCCAGCTCTTCTCGTACATGGCGCGCGCCTGGGCGGGGATGTCGGAGGCCGGGTAGTGCAGCCCGAGGAACGGCTCCAGGTCCCGGCGCCTCGCCTCGGCCACGACCTCGCCGTTGTAGTCCGCGTCGAACCGGTAGATCATCACGCGGTCGAAGCCGGTCAGCCGGCGCACGTGCCGGGCGGCGATGTCGTACAGCTCGGTGAGCTCGCCCGCGCGGTTGAGGTCGGCGATCGCGTCGCGGACGCTCTCGTAGGTGGTGCCGTAGGTGAGCGGCCGCGGCCCGTCCGCGGGCTCCAGCTCCACGACGAACACCGGGCCGGGGTCGGCGAGCGTCGCGGGCGGCGGGCGGTGCACGACGACGTCGAGCTGCACGGTGCCGTCCGCGGTCGCGATCTCGACCAGGCCGGGGTTGCGCGTGCGGTTGTCCGGCACCGCGGCGAGCTGCTCGAGGACGACCCGCGCGGCCGGGACGCCGAGCACGTCGCCGAGCGGCGCGCCGAGCACGGCGTCGACCGGCCGGCCGAGCACGGTGGCGACGTTCGCGGAGGCCTGCAGCACGACGGCGCCGTCGTCCTGGACCACCAGCAGCACCCCGCGCGGCTGCACGGACCCGGGGATGTGGATCGGCTCGCGCGCGCAGTTGTCGAGGCCGATCGGCTCGCCGGGCGCCACGAAGGTCTCGCTCAACGCGTCCCCTTCCGTCGGTGATCCCGACCGGGGCGGCCGAGCAGTCCGCGCGCGGCAGCGCGGACCGCCTCGACCCTCGCAAACGGGGACGACACTGGCAAGTAGGTCAGGCGACCCACAGCGCGGTCAGGCCCAGCCCGGCCGCCGCTGCGGCCACCGCGAGCAGCATCGTGCCCGCCAGGTTGGCCAGCGCCCGGGCGCGGTCGCCGGTCTGCGCCAGCCGCACGGTCTCGACCGCCGCCGCGGAGAACGTCGTGTACCCGCCGCAGAACCCCGTCGCCAGCAGCAGCTGCCAGGTGGCGGGCAGGCCGAGGTGCAGGTGCGCGCCCACGACCAGGCCGATCAGCAGCGAGCCCGTGACGTTGATCGTGATCGTCGCGACCGGCAGCACGGTCCGCCCGCGGGCGCGGATCGCGCCGTCCACCCAGAACCGGGTCGCGGCGCCGAGGCCCCCGAGGACGGCGACGAGCAGGGCGTGGGTCACGGACGCGCACCGGCCCCGCGTGCTCGGCGGTCCGCCACCGCCCCGACCGCCGCCACGCCGCCCGCCGCGAGCAGCACGCCGCCCACCAGCGTCACCGTCGCGTAGGCGAGGGCGGTGCCGGCCTCCCCCGCCGCGAGCAGCCGCTCGGTCTCCAGCGCCAGCGAGCTGAACGTCGTGAACCCGCCGAGCAGGCCGGTGCCGAGCGCCAGGCGCACCCGCTGCACGGCCGGCGTCTCGGGACCGCGCCGGCCGAGCGCCTCGAGCAGCACACCGAGCAGCAGAGCGCCCGCGAGGTTGGCCGCCAGCGTGCCGACCGGCCAGCCGTGCTGGGCCGGCAGCGCCTGGGCGAGCCCGTACCGGCCGAGCGACCCGGCGGCGCCGCCGAGCGCGACCAGCAGCGCGAGTCCCGCGCGGTGGTGCGCGGGGCGCGGGTCGCGGGGCGGGGTGCCGGGCGTGGTCGTGGGGGCCTCCGGGGCGGTGCGCGGACGGGAGCGGGCCGGGCCGGGTCGGCGGGTGCGCGCCGGGGTCATCCTGCCGCACGGCCCCGCCGTCCCGCCGCACCGCCGCCGTCGGGCGGGCGGCTCAGCCCCCGCGTGCCCGGTACGTCAGCGCCGCGAGCACCCGCGGGCTGACGTCCGGCCCGCCGACGCCCAGCGCGCGGTAGACCGCCGTGAGGTGGTTCTCCACCGATCGGGGCGACAGCCCGAGCGCACGCCCGACGGCGCCGTTCGACAGGCCCTGGGCGACGAGCGCGAGCACCGCGCGCCGCGCCGGCGTCAGGGCCGGCAGGTCGTCCCCGGCCGGGGACACCCCGAGCACGACCTGGCCGTCCGCCGCCGCGACCACCGCCCGGGCGAGCGCGGCCGGGTCGGGGCAGCGCCGCCGGGAGACGTGGCTCCACGACCCCGGCGCCCGGTCGCGGAGCGCCAGCGCGACGTCCGCCGCGCCACCGCCGGTCAGCAGCAGCACCGCGAGCTCGGGGTCCCGCTCCTGGAGCAGCAGCCCGAGCTCGACCCCGGTGCCGTCCGCCAGGTCCTCCTCGACCACCAGCACGTCGACGGTGCGCGGCTCCACGCGGTCGAGCGCCGCGCGGCGGCCCGGCAGGCGGTGCACCACGGTGATCCGGTCGTCCGCCTCGATCCCCTGGGCGAGCGCGGCGCGCGGCAGCGCCTCGTCGACGACGAGGGCGACCCGCACCGTCCGCCCGCCGCCGCCCACGTCCACGCAGCGCACCGTACGCCGGGTCACCACCACGCAGCCGACCGGCGGTCGGGCCCCCGTGGTGACTAGGGTGGAGCGACTGCTGAGCCCGGACGGGGCCCGGCCGCGACGCGGCGGCCGGCCCGACCCGGTCGCGACGAGGAGGGCACCGTGACGGACGCCGAGGAGCCGCGCCGGAGCCTGTTCGGCCGGTTCGCCGAGCCGCTGGCCGAGCGCACCCGCGAGCGGATCGAGCAGGTGGAGGACAAGGTCCGCCGGTCCGTCCAGGCCGAGATCGACGCGGCCACCCGAGCGCTGCGCGCCCGGGCCGTCGAGGCCCGACCCAGCGCGATCGCGTTCGCGGCGGCACTGCTGCTGGCGGTCTTCGGGCTCGCGCTGCTGGTCACCGCCGCGGTCGTCGGGCTGGCGGCGGTGGTCCCCCTGTGGCTGGCAGCCGTCCTGGTCGGGGTCGTGCTGCTGGGCGCAGCCGCCGGTTCCGCCGCCTGGGGCCGGCGCCGGCTCCCCGAGCGCCCGCGGCTCGCGCCGCCCGAGCCGGCGCCGGTCCGCGACCCCGACCCCGGTCCCTCCCGCGAGGCCCGACCCTCCGCCGACCCCTGGTCCGGCTGACCACCACCCACCCGGCGCGGGCGGCGCGCACGCGCCCCACCTGCGCAGATCACCGAGACGGGCCAGACTGGGGCGGAACGTCCCCCCGTCCACGAAGGAGCACCGGATGACGACGACATCGGGCAGCGGGTCCGGCCCGGACCAGCAGTCGATCGGCCAGCTCATCAGCCGGCTCAGCGAGCAGGCCGCCCGGCTGGTGCGCGCCGAGATCGACCTGGCCAAGGCGGAGCTCGCCGAGAAGGCCAAGGCCGCGGGGATCGGGATCGGCCTGCTCGCCGGCGCCGCGTTCTTCGGGTTCTTCACGTTCGCCGTGCTGATCACCACGGTGATCCTCGCCATCAGCGAGGGCCTCGCTCCCTGGCTCGCGGCGCTGATCGTGCTGGTGGTCCTCGCGATCATCACCGGCGCTCTCGCGCTGGTCGGCGTGAAGAGCCTGCAGAAGGGCACCCCGCCGACGCCCGAGAAGGCCGTCGCCGGCCTGAAGCAGGACGCCGAGACCGTGCAGAAGTCCGTCAAGGAGGGTCTGAGCCGATGAGCGACTCCCCCAAGCCGTCGATCACCGCCCTCGAGACCGAGGTCGCGCTCACGCGCGCGGAGCTCGCGGGCACCGCCGACGCCCTCGCCGAGCGGCTGAACCCGAAGCGCCAGGTCGCGGACGCCCGCTCGGCCGCGGAGAAGATCTGGCGCGACGCGGTGGGCAGCGACCCGGCCGCGGACCCGGCGAACCGGAACCGGGCGCGCGGCATCCTCGCGGGCGCCGTCGGCGCCCTCGCCCTCGTGGTGGTGCTGGCCGTCCGGCGCTGAGCCGCTGCTCGGCACGACCAGGGCTGAGCCCGTCCGCGACGACGCCGGGCGGGCTCGGCCCGTCTCAGCCGCGGGCCTCGTGGGCGAGCAGGAGCCGCTTCACGTCCAGCCCGAAGTAGTAGCCGCCCAGGGTGCCGCCGCTGCGCAGCACCCGGTGGCAGGGGACGAACGGCGCGACGAGGTTCCGCGCGCACGCCGAGCCCGCCGCGCGCACGGCGGTCGGGCTGCCCGCGGCGGCGGCGAGCTCGGCGTAGGTGACGGTCGAGCCCGGGGGGACGGCGCGCATCGCGGACCAGGCACGCTGCTGGAACGGGCCGCCGGGCTGCGCGACCGGGACGACGTCCAGCGCGCCGGGGTCCCCCGCGGCGTACCGCGCGACGGCCCCGACGACGGCGGCGGGGCCCGCGCCCCGGGTGGCGAGCGCGGCCGGGTCCAGCACCTCGTGACCCCGCACGGCGAGGTCCAGCGGCAGGCGCGCGGCCGTAGCGGCGAGCGAGCCGAAGCCGGCGGCGCGCACGACGCCGTCGTCGGTGAGCAGCACCGCCAGGTCGCCGGCCGGCGAGGGCAGCACCGCGGCGAGCAGCGGCGCGGCGGGGTCGAGCACGGCGGTGTCGAGCACGGCGGCGGCGGGAGCGGCGGTGTCGGTCATGGCACCATCCTGCGCCCTCGCGGCGGCCGTCGACCGGCGGTGGTCGGACATCGCAGCGCGGCGCACCACGCGCGTGTCGGGGCCGGAGCCGCCGTCGACCGGGGCCGCGACGGGCCCCGGCGACCCGTCACCGCGCGGTGGCGTCAGACGTCGTCGCCGCGCTGCCCCGGCACGCCGCCGAGCAGCTCGCGGACCTCGGTCTCGCGGTACCGGCGGTGGCCGCCGAGCGTGCGGATCGACGACAGCTTGCCGGACTTGGCCCAGCGGGTGACCGTCTTCGGGTCGACGCGGAACAGGCTCGCGACCTCGGACGGGGTCAGCAGGATCTCGTTCTCGGTGTGGGGGGCAGTCACGTCAGACCTCCGGGTGCCCTCGTCGTGACGGCCGGCCGGGCGACCCGCCGTCGTGGCAGAAATCTTGGTCGTCGGTGCCGGCGGCCCGCTCGGGCCGTGCTGATCCGGCATCGGTGACGTCATCGCGCTCGACCCCCCTCGCGGCCCCCACCGTGACGACCTTGTCACGATCGACTGTCCGACAACTAGTACCAACGTCCCATTCCGGGACAAGTGGTAACTATGAGGACACTCTAGGTCGTTCCGGGCGTGACTGCCCGTCGAGCGGCTCGCCCGAACGGGCGGTACCAGCGGCGACGCGCCTCACCCGCACGGGTGGGTGACGCCGGCGACCGCACCCGCGGCAACGCCCGGACCGGGACGTTTGTCCCAGTTTGTCCGTCGCCGCCGGAGCCCCACCCGTCGTCCTCGACCCATGCTCCCGGCCGCGTCCACGCCCCCGCCAGTGGCAAAGATCACATTCGCCCGGGTCGAGCACCCCGGACCTCGGTCCCGGAAGCCGTCCCGAACGGGGAGCGCCCGTCGGGGCACGTCGCGACGCGTGCGGCCCGCCCGGTCCCGCCGGGGCGCGGCGCGCCACGGACGGCGCCGGGCGTGCGAGTCACTCCCCCGGCGAGTGGTCGGAATGCCGGGAGACCATGTAGCGTTGCGTCACGAACAGACTATTCAGCATCCCGGGGCCGCACGTGTGAGCACGGAGCCGCCCCGCTTCCACGTTAGAGGGGGTCGATGCCATGGGGCGCGGCCGTCAGAAGGCTAAGCAGACGAAGGTGGCTCGGGAGCTGAAGTACTTCAGCCCGGACACCAACTACCGGGCGCTGGAGCAGGAGCTCACCGGCCACCGGAACGACCTCGTCACCGACAGCCGACAGGACTCCGACGACGAGGGTGACGACTACCCCCCTCGCTGGGCGGACGAGCGCTGAATACCCGGGCCGGCAGCCGCCTCGCGTGGCACCGGCCCCGCCGCTGACGCGCAGCGGCCACCAGCACCACGAGCCGGGCCTCCCGCGCACCGTCCCCGACGGCCGCCGGGCGGGCCCGGCTCGTGCGCTGCCCCTGCCCCTCGGGTCGCGGCCGCCGGGTTGATTGCCCGGCCTGCCCGGCCCCGACCGGCCCCGCCCGGCCCGCCCGCGCCCCGGTCCGTGCGTACCCCGGCCCACGCGCGCCGGGGTCCCGCCGACCCGGGCCGACGGGTGTCCCGGCCGTCGCGCTCTCGGGCGACCCCGCCGCCCGGCGGGGCGCGCCGTCGGCCCGGGTGCGGTCCCGCTCAGGCCGTGCGGTACTCCCCGCTGAGCCGGACGGCGCCGCCCTGCACGCCCTTCGTGCCGGCGACCAGGTCCGGCCCGCCCTCCGCGTCCGCGGCGGTCAGGTCCCGCACCTCGCCGAGCCGCCAGGCCGTGAGCCCGAGCTCGGCCGCGTGCCGCTCGACGGCGTCCGCGCCGGCCGGGTCGACGATCGCGACCATGCCGACGCCCAGGTTGAGCGTGCGTTCGAGGTCCGTCCAGGGCACCGCGCCGGCGGCCTGCACCAGCGAGAACACCGGCGGCAGCGTCCACGACCCGCGCGGGACGTCCGCGACCAGGCCGGCCGGCAGCACGCGCGCGACGTTCGCGGCGAGCCCGCCGCCGGTGACGTGGCTGAACGCGTGCACCGCGCCGCCGGCGCGCTGGACCAGCGCGAGGCAGTCGGACGCGTAGACGCGGGTCGGCTCGAGCAGCTCCTCGCCGAGGGTGCGCCCGAGCTCGGGCACGTGCCGGTCGAGCGACCAGCCCGCGTGCGCGACGACCCGGCGGACCAGCGAGTAGCCGTTGGAGTGCAGGCCGGACGACCCGAGCGCGACCAGCACGTCGCCGGCGCGGACCCGCTCCGGGCCCAGCAGGGCGTCGGCCTCGACCACGCCGGTCGCGGCGCCTGCGACGTCGTACTCGTCCGGGCCCAGCAGGCCGGGGTGCTCCGCGGTCTCGCCGCCCACCAGCGCGGTGCCGGCGACCGAGCAGGCCGCCGCGATGCCCCGCACCACGTCCGCGATCCGCTCCGGGACGACCCGGCCGCACGCGATGTAGTCCGTCATGAACAGCGGCCTCGCGCCCACCACGACGATGTCGTCGACGACCATGCCGACCAGGTCGAACCCGATGGTGTCGTGCACGTCCAGGGCCTGCGCGATCGCGACCTTGGTGCCGACGCCGTCGGTGGAGGTGGCGAGCAGCGGGCGGCGGTAGCCCACCAGCGCCGACGCGTCGAACAGCCCGGCGAACCCGCCGACCCCGCCCAGCACCTGCGGCCCGTGCGTCGCGCGCACGGCGTCCTTCATCAGCTCGACGGCCTTGTCGCCGGCCTCGGTGTCGACGCCGGCGGCGGCGTAGGTGATGCCCTCGGTCACGGGTGCTCCAGCGCGTTCGAGCCACCCGTGCCCGGCACGAGGGTGGCGAGCTTGTCCTCCGGTGCGCCGAGCGGCAGCTCGTTCTGCTCCAGCAGGTGCTTGCCGAGCCGGTCCTGGGACGGCAGCTCGATGGGGTACTTCCCGGAGAAGCACGCGGTGCACAGCTGCGCCGCGGGCTGCTCGGTGGCGGCGATCATGCCGTCCATGGAGATGTAGCCGAGCGAGTCCGCGCCCAGGGAGGACCCGATCTCCTCGACGGCCAGGCCGTTCGCGATCAGCTCGGCGCGGGACGCGAAGTCGATGCCGTAGAAGCACGGCCACTTCACCGGCGGGCTGCTGATCCGCACGTGCACCTCGGCGGCGCCCGCCTCGCGGAGCATCCGGATCAGCGCGCGCTGGGTGTTGCCTCGCACGATCGAGTCGTCGACGACGACCAGCCGCTTGCCGCGGATGACCTCGCGCAGCGGGTTGAGCTTGAGGCGGATGCCGAGCTGGCGCAGCGTCTGCGACGGCTGGATGAACGTCCGCCCGACGTACGCGTTCTTGGTCAGGCCCTGCCCGAACGGGATGCCGGACGCCTGCGCGTAGCCGACCGCCGCGGGCGTGCCGGACTCCGGCACGGGGATGACCAGGTCGGCCTCGACCGGGTGCTCCTTCGCGAGCCGGCGGCCCATCTCGACGCGCGCGGCGTGCACGGAGCGGCCGGCGATCGTCGTGTCCGGCCGGGCCAGGTACACGTACTCGAACACGCAGCCCGCGCGCTGCTGCTTCTCGGTGAACCGCTGGGTGCGCAGGCCGTCGGCGTCGATCGCGACGAGCTCGCCCGGCTCGATCTCCCGGACGAACGACGCGCCCACGATGTCGAGCGCCGGCGTCTCCGAGGCGACGACCCAGCCGCGCTCCAGCCGGCCGAGCACCAGCGGGCGGACGCCCTGCGGGTCACGAGCCGCGTACAGGGTGTGCTCGTCCATCCACACCAGGCTGAAGGCGCCGCGCAGCCGCGGGAGCACCTCCATCGCCGTGGCCTCGAGCGTGTGGTCCTGGTCGCCGGCGAACAGCGCCGTCACCAGCGCGGTGTCGGTGGTGTTGCCGCGCGCGAGCTCGCCGCGCCGCTGCGCGCCGTACCGCTCCGCCACCAGGTCGACCAGCTCGGCCGTGTTGGTGAGGTTGCCGTTGTGCGCGAGGGCGACCGTGCCGGCGGCCGTCGCGCCGAGCGTCGGCTGCGCGTTCTCCCACGTGCTGCCGCCGGTCGTCGAGTAGCGCGCGTGCCCGACCGCGATGTGGCCGTGCAGGGCGTTGAGCGCGGTCTCGTCGAAGACCTGGGACACGAGCCCCATGTCCTTGTAGACCAGCAGCTGCTCGCCGTTCGACGTCGCGATGCCGGCGGACTCCTGCCCGCGGTGCTGCAGGGCGTAGAGGCCGAAGTAGGTGAGCTTCGCGACCTCCTCGCCGGGAGCCCAGACCCCGAAGACGCCGCATGCGTCCTGGGGTCCCTTCTCGTTCGGCAGGAGGTCGTGGTTGAGCAGTCCGTCTCCGCGGGGGGCCACGACTCCATGGTGACACATGCCACGCGACGCGCCGTCCGGCGGACCGGGCGGCGGAGGGGTCAGCGGCGGCTGCGCCGGTCCGCGAGCAGCGCGGCGCCCGCGCCGGCGAACCCGCCCACGACCGCGCCGATCAGCGCCGAGATCGCCCGCGCCCCGCCCTGGCCGCCGAGCACGCTGATGAACGCCTGCGGGTCGGAGCCGGCGAGGCCGCTCGACGGGCTCGCGAGCAGCGCCGCCACGAGGCCCACCAGGCCGCCGAGCAGGACGCCGGCGGTGATGAACGCGCCGATCTTCGGGGCGCGGCGGACGCGAGCGGGCTCGGCGACGCTCGCGAGGGTCGCCTCGTCGGGGACCGGGCGCTCGGCAGGCGCGTCGGGAGCCGCGGGGACCGCGGGCGCGTCGGGCACCTCGCGCGCCGCGTCCTGCGGCGCGGCCGCGCGCCCGTCCGGGGCGGGGGCGTCGGCGCCCCGCTCGTCGTCGGGTCGCCCGGGTTCGGTCGTGTCGGCCACCCGCAGATCCTAGGTCGTCCCGCACGACCGCCCCGCACGAGCACCGCGCACGACCGCCTAGGCTCGGGGCGATGGACACCGCCGGCGCCCCCGCAGCGCGGTACCCGTCGACGATCGCCGCGGCGGTCGAGCACGAGCTCGTGATCAAGAGGTCCCGTTTCGTCGCCCTCGTGCAGCCGGTGTCGTCCGTCGCCGAGGCCGACGCCGTCGTCGCGGGCGTCCGGAAGCGGTACTGGGACGCCCGGCACCACTGCGTCGCCCTGTCCGTGGGGCCGCTCGCCGAGCAGCAGCGGTCCACCGACGACGGCGAGCCGTCCGGCACCGCCGGGGTGCCGATGCTCGAGGTGCTGCGTCGCCGGGAGCTCACCGACGTGGTCGCCGTCGTCACGCGGTACTTCGGCGGGGTGCTGCTCGGCGCGGGCGGCCTCGTCCGCGCCTACTCCACCGCGACGTCCGAGGCGCTGGACCGCGCCCGGCTCGTCCGGCGCAGCGCGGCGGTGCGGGTGACGGTCGACGCGCCGCACGCCGACGCCGGGCGGCTGCACGGCGTCCTCCGCGACTGGGCCGAGGCGCACGAGGCGTCCCTGGACGACGTGGCGTACGGCGCCGAGGCGCGTTTCACGCTCCTGGTGCCCCCTGCGCACCTGGACGCGTTCGACGCGGCCCTCGCGGCGGCCACCGCGGGCACCCTGGCGGCGACGCGCGGCGCGACGGTCGTCCTGTCCCGCTGACCCGTGCGCCGACGTCGGGGGTTGCGCCCGAGGTCGGCAATTGCGCCCGCCCTCGTCCGGCCGGAACCGACGACCTCGGCGGCTACCGGCGCGCGCGGGTCGCCTGCAGCGGGAGGTAGTCCGCCAGGTCGGCGCGCTCGCCCGAGGCGTGCACCCGGCCGGCGGCCAGCGCCGCGTGCCAGGACTCCGTCCCCGTCGCCAGCGCGAGCCAGGTCTGCGGGTCCGTCTCGACGACGTTCGGCGGGGTGCCGCGGGTGTGCCGGGGGCCCTCGACGGCCTGCACGGCGCCGTCCGGCGGGACCCGGACCTCGACGGTGTGGCCCGGGGCGACGTCGGCGAGCTCCTCGAGCGTGAACCGGACGGCGGTGCGGCGGGCGGTCACGTCGGTCGGGTCCGCGCGCCAGGCGGCGACGGCGGCCCGGCCGACCGCGGGGTCGGTGCGGCGGCGGGGTGGCATGGCGTCCATCATCCCCGGTCGCGACGGGGGTCGCCGCGCGGGACCTGGCAGGATCGGCTCCCATGAGCCGCACCCCCGCCGAGCACCCGACCACCGCCGAGCAGCGGAGGCGCGGCTCGCGGGCGGCCCTGTGGGGGACGCTCGGCGCGGTCGTCGCCGGCCTCGCGGCGGTCGGCACCGTGATCGCGCTCGCCGTGCGCTGACCCGCCCTGCCGCCGGGGTCAGCGCACCGGGCGGCCCTGCTGGAACCGGTGGTACGCGACCGTCGCGCGGCGCACCCGGTTCCGCTCGGCGGCGGCGAGCGCCGCGTCCGACCGGCGCTCCTGGTACGCCGCCTCGCGCGCCAGCCGCCGCCAGGAGTCGAGCCGGCGTGCGGGCAGGGTGCCGTCCTCGACGGCGGCGAGCACCGCGCAGCCCGGCTCGGTGCGGTGCTCGCAGTCGGCGAACCGGCAGTCCCCGGCGAGCTCCGCCACGTCCGCGAACGTCGCGTCCAGCGCCGCGGCGTCCGCGACCAGGCCCACGCCCCGCAGCCCCGGGGTGTCGATCAGGCAGGCGCCGCCGGGCAGCGGCACGAGCTCGCGGTGCACCGTGGTGTGCCGGCCGCGGCCGTCGGACCGGCGCTCGCCGGTGGCCATGACCTCCGCGCCGGCGAGCGCGTTCACCAGCGTCGACTTCCCCGCGCCGGACGGTCCCACCACGACCAGCGTCCGCCCCGGCCCGAGCAGCGCCCGCACCGGGTCCAGCCCTGTCCCGGCGGTGACGCTGACGGCGTGCACGTCGGCGCCGATCGCCAGCGCGCGCACCTCGTCGGCCATGCCCTCGGGGTCCGGCACGAGGTCGGCCTTGGTCAGCACGACGACCGGGGTCGCGCCCGACCGCCAGGCGAGGGTCAGCAGCCGCTCGACGCGGCCCGGGCTCGGGTCGGGGTCGAGGTGCTCGACGACCAGCACCACGTCGACGTTCGCGGCGAGCACCTGCGCGCGCGACGTGCGGTCGGCTCCGTCCCGGACCACCGCCGCGCGGCGCGGGCGGAGCGCCACGAGCGTCGGCGCGCCGTCCGGTCCCGCGCCCAGCACGGCGTCGTCGCCCACCGCGGGCGGGACGGCCTCCCCGGGGACGCCGTCCGCGTCGAGCAGCGGGACCAGCCCCTCCCCGTGCAGGGGCACCCGGACGGGCTCCTCGACCGCCGGAGCGTCGCCGGGCAGCACGAGCACCGCGCCGCGGTCGACGCGCACGACCCGCCCGCCGAGGGCGGCACCGCCTGTGTCCATGCGCACGACGCTAGGCAGCCGAGGCACGCCACGGCGACAGGTTTTTCCGCCCCGAGGCTCGGGTGAGATCCCGCGGGACCGGTCACACGCGGCGCGGGGCCGCCGATGACCCCGCTGCGGCCGATGCAGCCACGCGTCGGCACCTCGCCCCCTCCAGGAGTACCCGTGCCCCGCTCCCCCCGCCGCGCCGCCCTGGCGCTGGCCCTCGCCGCCACCCTCACGACCGGGACCGCGGGCGCCGCGCTCGCCGGCCCGAAGGCGCCCGCGCCCAAGCCCCCCGCGAAGGTCACCAAGGTCGTCAAGGTCGCCGCGCAGGTGACGCTCCGCGTGACCCCGGTGGCGAGCACCCCGCAGGCGACCGACCACCGCGCCGTCGTCACCGTGAAGGCGCCGAAGACCGTCGTCACGGGCAGCTACCAGCTGCTCGACGGCGGCACGGTCGTCGGCTCCGGCGCCCTCGTGTCGGGCGCCGCCGGCGTCCCGCTCGACCTGGCGCCCGGCACCCACCGCCTGACCGCCGTCTACAGCGGCACCGCGAAGGTCAACGGGGCCGGCTCGAAGGTCGTCGTCGTGCCGGTCCCCGTCCCGGTCGCGGAGCCGGACGCCGAGCCCGTCGCCCCGGCCGAGGGCTGAGACGCCACGGGGCCGCTCCCGCCGCGCGTCGCGGCGGGAGCGGCCCCGTGGCGTCGGGCTCAGCCGAAGTAGCGCGGCAGCGTGCCCTCGTGCGCCTCGCGGGCCTCGTCCAGGGGCAGCGTGAACAGGCCCGTGACCTCGACGGCCGGCGCGTGCACGTGCTGCTCCGGCGACTCCTGCGTCGGGGCGCCGGCGCCGGGGGTGCAGGTCTCGGCGGTGACGCCGATCGCCAGCGCCGGGACGCCCTGCGCGGTGCACAGGTCCTCGAACCGCACCGCCTCCGAGCGCGGCACGGCCACGACGGCGCGCGCGGTGGACTCGGAGAACAGCGCCTCGAACGGCGTCACGCCGTCGCGCTCGCACAGCGCGGCCAGGTCGACCTGCACGCCGACGCCGTACCGCAGCGACGACTCGACGAGCGCCTGGGCCAGCCCGCCCTCGGACAGGTCGTGCGCGGCGTCGACCAGGTCGTCGCGGGACGCCCGGACCAGCACGGTCGCGAGCCGGCGCTCGGCCTCCAGGTCGACGCGCGGCGGGGTGCCACCGAGCTGGTCGTGCGCGACCTCCGCCCACGCGGAGCCGTCGAGCTCCGGCCGGGTCGTGCCGAGCAGGTAGATCGACTGCCCGGCCGTGGTCCAGCCGGACGGGGTGGCCTCCGCGACGTCGTCGATCACGCCGAGCACGCCGACGACGGGCGTCGGGTGGATCGCGGAGTCGATCTTCCCGGGCTCGCCGGTGCCGTTGTAGAGCGAGACGTTGCCGCCGGTGACCGGGGTGCCGAGCACGGCGCACGCGTCCGCGAGGCCCTCGATCGCCTGCACCAGCTGCCACATCGACGCCGGGTCCTCGGGGCTGCCGAAGTTGAGGCAGTCGGTCACGGCGAGCGGCTTCGCGCCCGAGGCGGCGACGTTCCGGTACGCCTCGGCCAGCGCGAGCTGCGCGCCGGCGTACGGGTCGAGCTTGGCGTACCGGCCGTTGGCGTCGGTCGCCAGCGCCACACCCAGGCCGGTCGCCTCGTCGACCCGGACCACGCCGGCGTCGTCGGGCTGTGCGAGCGCGGTGTTGCCCTGCACGAACCGGTCGTACTGGTCGGTCACCCACGCCTTGGAGGCGAGGTTCGGCGACGCGAGGAGCGCGAGCACCGTGGCGCGCAGCGCCGGGCCGCCCTCGGGGCGGGCGTACCGCTCGGCGCCCTCGGGCGTGCTGACCGAGTCGGCGACCAGGCCGTCCTGCCAGTCCGGGCGCGCGTACGGGCGGTCGTAGACCGGGCCCTCGTGCGCGACGGTCCGCGGGTCGACGTCGACGATCCGCTGGCCGTGGTGGTCGATGGTGAGGCGGCCGGTGCCGGTGACCTCGCCGATGACCGCGGTCTCGACGTCCCACCTCGACGTGATCGCCAGGAACTCGTCGAGCTTCTCCGGCGTGACGACCGCCATCATGCGCTCCTGCGACTCCGACATGAGGATCTCGCCGGCGGTCAGCGTGGGGTCGCGCAGCAGCACGTTCTCGAGGTCGACGTGCATGCCGCCGTCGCCGTTGGACGCGAGCTCGGAGGTGGCGCAGGAGATGCCGGCCGCGCCGAGGTCCTGGATGCCCTCGACCACGCGGGCCGCGTACAGCTCCAGGCAGCACTCGATGAGCACCTTCTCCATGAACGGGTCGCCGACCTGGACCGACGGGCGCTTCGACGGCTTGGTGTCGTCGAAGGTCTCGGAGGCGAGGATCGACGCGCCGCCGATGCCGTCGCCGCCGGTGCGGGCGCCGAACAGCACGACCTTGTTGCCCACGCCCGACGCGTTGGCCAGGTGGATGTCCTCGTGCCGCAGGACGCCGAGGCACAGCGCGTTCACCAGCGGGTTGCCCTGGTACGAGGCGTCGAACACGAGCTCGCCGCCGATGTTCGGCAGGCCGAGCGAGTTGCCGTAGCCGCCGACGCCGGACACGACGCCGTGCACCACGCGCGCGGTGTCCGGGTGGTCGACCGCGCCGAACCGCAGCTGGTCCATGACCGCGACCGGCCGCGCGCCCATCGAGATGATGTCGCGGACGATGCCGCCGACGCCGGTCGCGGCGCCCTGGTACGGCTCGACGTACGACGGGTGGTTGTGCGACTCGACCTTGAACGTCACCGCCCAGCCGTCGCCGATGTCGACGACGCCGGCGTTCTCGCCGATGCCGACCAGC
This sequence comes from Cellulomonas pakistanensis, assembly GCF_016862755.1. Taxonomy (GTDB): domain Bacteria; phylum Actinomycetota; class Actinomycetes; order Actinomycetales; family Cellulomonadaceae; genus Cellulomonas; species Cellulomonas pakistanensis. Next base: position 30,818 of record NZ_BONO01000018.1, read on the forward strand.
AGGTGCTCGGTCATCTCCGGGGTGACCCGCTCGCCGAACTTCCGCAGGTGCGTCTTGCTCGACTTGTACGAGCAGTGCTCGGACCACATCACCGAGTACATGGCGAGCTCGGCGGCCGTGGGCCGGCGGCCGAGGATGTCGCGGATCCGCTGGTACTCGTCGGGCTTGAGGCCGAGCTCGGCGAACGGCTGCTCCTGGTCCGGGGTGGCCGCGGCGGCGTCGACGGTGTCGGACGCGTGGCCCGAGGTCGGCTCGGCGGGGTGCTGCGAGGCAGTGGGCGCGCTGGTCATCGAATCCCTCGGGCTGGGGGCCCGCTGCGCGGCGGTCGGGGGACCGGGCCGGCGGTGGCGGGCGGGCATCGGCAGACGTGACCCAGGTTACCCGCGCGCGGACGGGCGCCCGTACGCCCGGCGGACGCGCCCGACCGGGACCGCCGCACTCCGCCGGGTGGCGCGGCGGTCTCCGCACGAGGGTGGAGGCGCGGGGCCCCTCGGGTTCCTAGCCTGGGCGGGTGACCGTTCCCCCGGCCGGGGCCGATGGCTCCGGCGCCACCGTGCTGACGTACCCGCGGAACGACGTCGTCTGGACGTACGTCGTCCTGGTGGGCGGCGGAGTCGCGCTCGGCGTCGTGCTGCACCTGCTGCGCGGCTGGCTGCTCTCGCTGGACGTCCTGCCGTGGCGCGGCGTCGTCGTGACGGTGGACCGCGTCGTCGACGGCTGGGGCGCCTGGGGGCCGATCGCGCTCGTCGCGGCGGGCGCCCTGCTCGGCGCGCTGCTCGCCGCGGCGGAGGTCGACAAGGAGCCCCGCGTCGAGGTGAGCCGCGAGCGGGTCGTGGTCGTCCGGGGGAAGAGCCGGCGCACCTACCTCCGGGACGACGTGCGCGAGGCCCTCCGGGAGGACGGGGCGCTGGTGCTGCTCGCGACCAACGGCACGGAGCTCGCGCGCGTGCGGACCGGCATCCCGGCCGCGGACCTGGAGCGGGCGTTCCGCGACGCCGGGTACGCCTGGGACCCCCACGCCTGAACCGCGGGGCGGGCCCCCACCGCCGGCGAGCCGCCACAATGGCCGCGTGACCCGACGCTCCCCCCGGACCCTCGCGGCCGCCGTCGCGCTCGGGGCGCTGCTCGCCGGGTGCACCGCGGGCGGGGACAGCGGCCCGGCACCGGCCCCCGCGACGGATGCGGCGACGGACGAGGCGACGGCCGGCCCGGAGCCCGCCGCCGCCTCTGCCGTCCGAGCCGACGGGACCCCCGTGGCGTCCGGTGGCGTGACCCTGTCCGTGCTCGCCCCCGCGGGTCCCGCCGCGAGCGCGCCGGCCGAGGACGACGCCGTCCTGCTGACCGTCGCGGTGCCCGCCGAGGACTCCGGGCCGGCGCTCGTCACCGTGGCGACGCTGGCCGCGCCGGAGGGCGGGTCGGTCGAGGTGCTGGACGACCTGTCCGCCCTGGTCCGCGACGCCGGCGGTGCGGTGCTCGGCGGGCTGACGGCGCCGCTGCTGGACGACGCCGCGGGGCGCACCGTGCGCGTCCGCACCGCGGACGACGGCACCGTGACCTGGCTCGTCGAGGGCGCGGAGGGGTCGGGCGCCTCGGGCGGGTCGGTCACCGCGACGTTCGCCGCGACCGCCGTGCTGTCCGCCACCTGGCGGGACCTGGCCGACGAGGGCGGGCGCTCGCTGGCCGTCGAGCCGGCGGCGTGGGCGCGGCGGGGCAGCCTCGCGGCCGAGGAGGCGGTGCGGGCGGCACTGGTCGCGGCGGAGCCGGAGGCGGACGGGCAGAACGTGCGGGACCAGCTCACCTGCCACCTGATCGGCGCCCCCGACAAGGCGACGTGGAACCTGGAGCCGTGGCGGCCGGACGTCGGGCTGCTGGAGACGATCGCGGCGCTCTGCAACCCGTGAGGCGTTCGCCCGCCGCCGCGGCGGGCGACGACGATGCGCGCGCCCGCATGCCGGACGCCGCGTCCCGGCGCGTGGTCGGTTGTTGCTACAGTCATCGGCATCATGCGCCACACGACCCCCGCCGCACGCACCCGCGCCTGTCGACCCGCGTCGACCGCCGCGTGCTGTTGTCGTCGCTGAGCGCCCCGCGTCCCTGACGCCCGCGCGTCCCTGACGCGCCGCGGCCCGCGCCCCCGAACGCCGCCGCCACCGCGCCGACCCGCGCCCCCGCGCCCCGGGAATTCCCGACCCCACGGTCGGGTTCCACCGTCGGGGGACGCGCGAGCCCGCGAGCACCGCCCCGGCAGCCCGCCCCGGCAGCCCGCCCCGGGCGGCGCCGCACCGAGCCCCACCCCCACCGCGCCGCACCCGCCGCGCGGCCCTCCTGGAAGGACACCACCCGTGCGCACCCGTCGCTCCCGCCGCGCCCCGCTCGGCGCCGCCCTGGCCGTCACCGCCGCCCTGGCGCTGGCCGCCTGCGGCACGGGCTCCGGCTCCGGCGACGACTCCGCCGCCCCGGGCTCGCCCGACGCCTCGGCCGAGATCGTCATCGGCTCCACCAACGAGCCCACCGGGCTCGTCCGCAACGTCGGCGGCTCGTCCGGCGTCTCGCAGACCATGACCCGCAACGTCTACGAGGGCCTCACCTCGGTGGACGTCGACGGCGAGGTCGTCCCGACGCTGGCCGAGTCCTGGGACGTGTCCGAGGACGGCCTGACGTACACGTTCCACCTGCAGCCGGACGTGACCTTCCACGACGGCACCCCGCTGACCGCGGACGACGTGGTGTGGAGCATCTCCGAGGCGATCGGCCCGGAGTCGAAGTCCGCCCGCAAGAGCGACCTGCTCGTCATCCAGCAGGCCACCGCGGTCGACGACGCCACCGTGCAGCTCGACCTGTCCCGCCCGTCGCAGGGCCTGACGTTCTACCTCGCCTCCGTGACGATCGTGCGGGACGGCGACACCGAGCTCACCAGCGACAACGGCACCGGCCCCTACCGGTTCGTCGAGTGGGTGCAGGGCGACCACCTGACCATCGAGCAGTACGACGGCTACTGGGGCGAGCCCGCCCAGAACGCCGGCGTGACGTTCCGGTTCTTCCAGGACACGACCGCGCTGAACAACGCGCTGCTCACCGGCGACCTCGACCTGGTCATCGCCGAGGACTCCCCCGACCAGCTCGTGCAGTTCGAGGACAACCCCGACTTCACGATCACCGAGGGCACCTCGACCACCAAGCAGATCTGGGCGTTCAACGACCGCGAGGCGCCGTTCAGCGACGTCCGCGTCCGCCAGGCGCTCTACAAGGCGATCGACCGCGAGGCGATCCTGTCGGCGGTGTGGGACGGCTACGGCCAGGTCATCGGCTCGATGGTCCCGCCGACCGACCCGTGGTTCGTCGACCAGGCCGATGTGCACGCCTACGACCCGGACGCCGCCGAGGCACTCCTGGCCGAGGCCGGCGTGACCGACCTGTCGATCTCCGTGGACTACATCCCGGACGGCACCACCGAGGCGATCCTCGCGCTGCTGACGAAGAACCTCGCCGACGTGGGCGTCACGCTGACCCCGAACCCGATCGACGACGCCACCTGGTACCAGAAGGTCTACACGGACCACGACTTCCAGACGACGCTCATGGGGCACGTGAACCCGCGCGACGTCCTCTGGTACGCGAACCCCGACTTCTACTGGGGCTACGACAACCCGCAGGTCCAGGAGTGGGTCACGGCGGCCGACCAGGCCCCGACCGCCGAGGAGCAGGTCGAGCTGCTGACGCAGGTCAACGAGACGATCGGCGAGGAGGCGGCGTCCGCCTGGCTGTACCTGGACCCGCAGATCCGCGTCGCCCGCTCCGACGTGACCGGCTTCCCCGTCGACCAGGTGACCGAGTCCTTCTACGTCGCCGACATCGTCCGGGAGTCCTGACACCGTGCGCGCGGCACTGCTGCGGATCGGCGCCCTGCTGATCTCCCTCGTCCTGGCGAGCGTCGTCGTGTTCGTCGTCCTCCGGCTGCTGCCGGGCGACGCCGCGGGCGCGACCCTCGGCGTGGGCACCACCACGGACCAGCTCGACCAGCTCCGCTCCGAGCTCGGGACCGACCAGCCGGTGGTGACGCAGTACGTGCAGTGGCTCGGCCAGGTCGTCCGCGGGGACCTCGGCACGTCCTTCGTGTCGAGGCTCGCCGTGGCCGACCTCATCACCCAGAAGCTGCCCATCACGGTGCCGCTCAGCCTGTCCGCGTTCGTCCTGGCCGTGCTCGTGTCGGTGCCCCTCGGCGTGATCGCCGCGGTGCACCGGCGCGGGCCGGTCGGGGTCGCGGTGTCGGCGGTGTCCCAGCTCGGCGTCGCGGTGCCGGTGTTCTGGGTGGGCGTGCTGCTGGTGCTCGTCCTCGCCCTGCAGGCGCGCTGGCTGCCGGCCGGCGGGTTCCCCCGCACCGGCTGGGACGACCCGGCGGCCGCGGTCCGGTCGCTGGTGCTGCCGGTCGTCACCGTGGCGATCGCGATGTCGGCGGTCATGGTCCGATACGTGCGGTCCGCGACCCTCGACGTGCTGGACCAGGACTACCTGCGCACCGCCCGGTCCCTCGGCTACGGCCGCTGGCACGCGCTGGCCCGGCACGGCCTGCGCAACGCGGCGGTGCCCGTCGTGTCGATCCTCGGCATCGAGCTGGCGACCTCGCTGCTCGGCGCCGTGGTGATCGAGAACGTGTTCGCGCTGCCCGGGCTGGGCACGCTGCTGCTCGACTCGGTGACCTCCCGCGACCTGCCGGTCGTGCAGGCGCTCGTCCTCGGGCTCACGGCGGTCGTGCTGATCATGAACGCGCTGGTCGACCTCGGGCAGCGCGCGATCGACCCGCGGCTGCGAGCGAAGGAGGTCGCGGCGTGACCGGCGAGCTGACCACCACGACCCCCGTGGCGCGGGGCGTCGACGCGCCCGCGGCCGCCCCGGGGACGCCGGGCGGGTCCGGGGGCCGGGCCCGCGGCGCCCGGCGGCTGCCGCCGTCGCTCGTCGTCGGCGCCGTCCTGGTCGGCCTGGTCGCCGTCGTCGGCCTCGTGTCCCTGGTCTGGACCCCCTACGCGCTCGACGACACCGGCACCGGCGAGCGGCTCGCCGGCCCGAGCGCGGCGCACTGGGGCGGCACCGACCGCCTCGGCCGCGACCTGCTGAGCCAGCTGATGACCGGCGCGGGCAACGCGCTGGTCGTCGCCGCCGCGTCCATGCTGGTCGCCGGCGTGCTCGGCGTCGCGGTCGGCGTGCTGGCCGGCGCCACCCGGCGCTGGGTCGACGTCACGCTGCTGTCGGGCGTCGACCTGCTCATCGCCTTCCCCACGCTGCTGCTCGCGATGCTCATCGTGACGGTGCGCGGCGCCTCGCTGTCGTCGGCGATCTGGGCCATCGGCATCTCCGGGGCCGCCGTCATCGCCCGGGTCACCCGGGTCAACGTCGCGCGCGTGCTGCGCGAGGACTACGTCACCGCCGCGCACGCCGCGGGCACCGGCTGGTGGGGCGTCGTGCTGCGGCACGTCGTGCCGAACGTCTGGCCGACCCTGCTCGTGCAGCTCATGCTGCTCGGCGGCGGCGCCGTGCTCGCCGAGGCGTCGCTGTCCTACCTGGGCCTCGGCGCCCCGCCGCCCAACGCGTCCTGGGGCCGCCTGCTCCAGGAGGCGCAGTCGACGATGCTCGTGCAGCCGTGGGGCGCGATCCTGCCCGGCCTCGCGATCGTCGTGGCGGTGCTCGGCCTCAACCTGCTCGGCGACGGCATCCGCGAGCGCACCGATCCGAACCTGCGAGGTGACCGATGAGCGCGCTGCTCGAGGTCCAGGACCTGACCGTCACCACCTCGACCGGGCGCCGCATCCTCGACGGGGTGTCGTGGTCGCTCGACGCGGGCGGGCGGCTCGGCGTCGTCGGCGAGTCGGGCTCCGGCAAGTCGATGACCGCCCTGGCCGTGCTGGGGCTGCTCCCCGACGGGATGCGGGCCACCGGCCGGGTCCTGCTGGACGGCGAGGACCTGCTCGCGCTGCCGCCGCGGCGGCTCGCGCGGGTCCGGGGCGGCCAGGTCGCGATGGTGTTCCAGGAGCCGCTCACCGCGCTCGACCCGCTCATGACCGTCGGGCGGCAGATCACCGGCCCGCTGCGCCTGCACCGCGGCCTGCGCGGCGCTGCGGCCCGCGAGGAGGCCGCCCGGCTGGCGCGGCTCGTGCACCTCGACGACACCGAGCGGATCCTCGGCTCCTACCCGTGGCAGCTGTCCGGCGGGCAGCGGCAGCGCGTCGCCCTGGCGATGGCGCTGGCCTGCGAGCCGCGGGTGCTGCTGGCCGACGAGCCCACCACCGCGCTCGACGTCACCGTGCAGGCCGAGGTGCTCGACCTGCTCGACCACCTCGTGGACCGGACCGGCGTCGCGCTGGTGCTCGTCACGCACGACCTGCCCGTGGTCGCCCGGGTGGCGCGGGACCTGGTCGTCATGCGCGACGGCCGCGTCGTCGAGCACACCTCGGTCGCCGCGGCGCTGGCCGGGGGCGAGGCGGCGTACACGCGGGAGCTCGTCGGGGCGGCGCGAGCCGTGACCGGGCTGCCGGGCGGCGGTCCCGCGGCCGGCGCTGCCGGGGTCGCGGCGGCGGCCGCGCGCCGGCCCGCGCCCGAGGAGGAGACCCGATGACCGTCCCCACCCCCGCTCCGGCCCCCGCGTCCGCCGCCCCCGTCCTCGAGGCCGTCGACGTGGTGCGCACCTTCGGCGCGACCCGGGCGCTCGACGGCGTCTCGGTGCGGGTCGAGGCCGGCCGCAGCATCGGGATCGTCGGCGAGTCCGGCTCCGGCAAGTCGACCCTGCTGCGCCAGCTGCTCGCGCTCGACACCCCCACCTCCGGCGAGGTCCGGTACCGCGGCGAGCCCGTGACGCGGCGGGACCGCGGCCTGCTGCGCCGGCTGCGCGCCGACGTCCAGCCGGTGTTCCAGGACCCGCGCTCGTCGCTCGACCCGCGGATGCGGGTGGGCGCCGTGGTCGCCGAGCCGCTGCGCTCGCTGAAGGTCCCGGGCGACCACCGCGCCCGGGTGGCCGAGGTGCTGGCGTCGGTCGGCCTCGACCCCGACACTGCCGCGCGGTACCCGGCGCAGTTCTCCGGCGGGCAGCGGCAGCGCATCGCGATCGCCCGGGCGCTCGCGCCGCGGCCGTCGGTGCTGGTCGCCGACGAGCCGGTGTCCGCGCTCGACGTGTCCGTCCGCGGCCAGGTGGTCGACCTGCTGCAGCGGCTCGCCGCCGAGCACGGGCTGACGCTCGTGCTGGTGTCGCACGACATCGCGATCGTCGGGCGGCTGTGCGAGCGGACCGTGGTGCTGCACCACGGCCGGGTCGTCGAGGAGGGCCCGACGGGCGCGCTGCTGGCGGACCCGCAGGAGGCGTACACGCGGCGCCTGCTCGCGGCGGTGCCGCAGCTCCCGGGGGCCTGACCCCTCGGGCCACCGGCCCGTGCGCGCCGAGACCCACTGATCCGGGCCAGACCCACGTCCGCGGGCGTGGGTCTCGGTCGGATCAGTGGGTCTCGGCGGCCGGCAGCCCGGGCCGCGGCCGGCCCGGCGTCAGCGCGCCGGCTTCGGCTCCGGGACCGGCGCCGTCCCCGACGCCCGCGCCGCGCGCTGCGCCTCCCGCGCCTCCGCCTGCCGCGCGGCCTCCGCCCCCGTCGCGATCTCGGCGCGCACGTGCTCCGGGCCGTACCCGAACGCGTCGACCAGGTCCTGCGCGTGCGGCCGGAGCCGGAGCAGCAGCCGCTCGATGTAGGACGTGACCGTGCGCGCGCGCCCGGCGGACAGCCGCCCGTTCACCAGGTACCAGGCCAGGTTCCGCTCGATGACGGTGAGCCCGAACAGGTCGCGCAGCCAGGTCAGCACCTGCCGGGTGCCGGCGTCCGGCACCACGTCGAGCGCGCGGCTGAACGCCTCCCACTGCAGCAGCTCGGCGTGCGCGCGGGCGGCCTCGACGAGCTCGTGCTGGTGGGCGTCGAACAGCTCGGCGGCGACCTCCGGCGTGGCGCGGCGGGCGGGCCGCAGGGCCTGGGCGAGCTCGGCCACCATCGTCGCGACGCGGTCGGCGAGCAGGTCCCGCTGGGCGTCCGGGTCGCGGAGCTGGCCCGCCGAGCGGCGCGCGTCGCCCGCGTCGACCAGCGTCTGCACCGCGCGGGCCAGCGGCATCCGGTGCAGCGCGGCGTCCGCGGCCTTGCCCGCGACGAGCCGCGCCATCACGGCCGGGTCGCCGCCGACCTGGGACGCGTACCGGGCGAGCAGCCGCTTGCCGACGAGCTGGTACAGCACGGTGTTGTCGCCCTCGAACGTCACGTACACGTCGAGGTCGGCCCGCAGGGAGGTGAGCCGGTTCGCGGTGAGGAAGCCCGCGCCGCCGCACGCCTCGCGGCAGGTCTGCAGCGTCCGCAGCGCGTGCCAGGTCGACGTCGGCTTGAGCGCCGCGGCGAGGGTCTCGAGCTCCTCGCGCGAGTCGGGGGTGTCGTCGCGGCCGGAGAACACGTCGTCGAACGCGGCGAGCAGGTGCTCGTGCGCGAACGTCGCCGCGTACGTCTCGGCGAGCAGGGGCAGCAGCCGGCGGCGGTGCTCGCCGTAGTCGAGCAGCACGACCTCGTCGGTCGGCGAGGCGCCCGCGAACTGCCGGCGCTGGTTGCCGTACGTCACCGCGACCACCAGGCCGAGCTTCGCCGCGTTGACCGCGGCGCCGTCGAGCGACACGCGGCCCTGCACCAGGGTGCCGAGCATGGTGAAGAACCGCCGGCCGGGGCTCGCGATCGGCGAGGAGTAGGTGCCGTCCGGCGCGACGGAGCCGTACCGGTCGAGCAGGTCGGCACGCGGCACCCGCACGTGGTCGAACCAGAGGCGGCCGTTGTCGATCCCGTTGAGCCCGCCCTTCAGCCCGTCGTCCTCGCCGCCGACGCCCGGGAGGAACTCCCCGGTCGCGGCGTCGCGGATCGGTACGTGGAACGCGTGCACGCCGTGGTCGACCGGCCGCGGGTCGTCCGGTCCCTGGGTGACGAGCTGGGCGAACACCACCGCGGCGGTGCCGTGCTGGCCGGCGTTGCCGAGGTAGTCCTTCCACGCCGCCCGGAACGGCGTGTGGATGACGAACTCCTCGGTCGCCGGGTCGTAGGTCGCGGTGGTGCCGATGCTGGCGACGTCCGAGCCGTGGCCGGTCTCCGTCATCGCGAAGGCGCCCGGGACGTCGACCGACATCGCGCCGGGCAGCAGGCGGTCGTGGTGCCGCTCCGTGCCGAGGTGCAGGATCGCCGAGGCGTACAGGCCCCACTGCACCCCGGCCTTGATCTGCAACGACGGGTCGGCGGCGACGAGCTCCTCGAACCGGGCCAGGCTGCCGCCGTGGTCGTCGGCGCCGCCGAGCCGCTCCGGGAAGGCGCGCAGCACCTCGCCCTCGCGCGCGAGGGTCCGGAGCTGGTCGAGCACCCGGGCGCGGTGCTCCGGCACGGTCAGCCCCTCGACGCGCTGGAACCGCGGCTGGGCGACCACGTCGCGCGCGCCCCGGCGCAGGTCGGCGTACCGGCCGAGCAGCACGTCGGTCAGCCGGTCCACGTCGACGCGGGGGTCGGCGGACGTGCGCCCGCGCGCGTGCCCGGCGCCGGTGGGCCGGACGGTCGCGGTCGGGGTCGTCACCGCCGGGCCGGGGGTGGTGGCCGGGGTCGGTGCGGTCGTGGTCATGCGGACTCCCTCGGTCGGTACGTCGTCGTCGACGCACGGTGCGGGTGGTGCCTCAGTCGTGCGGGTCGTGCCTGTCGTGCTGCTCGTGCCTGTCGTGCTCGTCGGGCGCGGCGGCGGGTCGCGCCGCCTGCTCGCGGGTGCGCACGCCGACCGGGCCGGCCCACAGCCAGGCGGCGACGCGGGTGGCGACGTCCTCGCGGTCGGCCCCGGGGGCGCCCGCCTCGGCGAGCCAGCGCTCCCCCGCCCCGCGGACGAACCCGACGGCGCCGGCGGCCCACAGCCGCGTCCAGCCGGCGTCGTCGCCGGACGCCGCGCCCGGGCCGAGCGCGCGCACGAACGGCGCGGCGACCAGCTCGGTCACGGACTCGAGGAAGTGGCCGACCGAGCCGCCGCGGGTCACGAACGCGTACACGTGCGGCGACGACTCGATCATCGACAGGTAGGTGTCGACCATCCCGCGCAGGGCGTCCCGAGGGCCGGTCGCCCCCGCCGCGGCGGCGTCGAGCGCGTCCCGGATGTCGGTGACCACGGCGGCGGCGACCGCGAGCTGCAGGCCGTCCTTGTCCGTGAAGTACCGGTACACGATCGACTTGGAGGTACCCGCCGCGGCCGCGATGTCGTCCATCGACACGTCCGGCCCGCCGTGGTGCACCACCCGGCGGGCGACGCGCACGAGCTCGGCGCGGCGGGCCTCGCGGTGGTCCTCCCAGCGCGTGGACCGGCCGTCGTCCGTCGCCGTCGACGGGGCTCGGGTGATCGGGCTCACAGAACCGACGGTATCAGGTACTGTGAGTTTCGGGCACCGTTGCGACAAGGGACCGAGGTCCCGACTTCGGACGCGACGGCCAGCACCGACCGGCACCACCCTGATCGACGACGATGCGGGAGGACCCCGATGGCAGCCACACCCAGCTCACCCCCGGCACCCACGACCGGCGCTCCCCGCGCCGTGGTGGTCGGCGGCAACCGGATCCCGTTCGCGCGGGCCGGCGGGCCGTACGCCCGGGTGAGCAACCTCGACATGCTCACGGCCGCGCTCGACGGGCTCGTCGCCCGGTTCGGGCTGCAGGACGAGGTCCTGGGCGAGGTCGTCGCGGGCGCGGTGCTCAAGCACAGCCGCGACTTCAACCTGACCCGGGAGGCGGTGCTCGGCTCGCCGCTGTCCGCCCGCACCCCGGCGTACGACCTGCAGCAGGCCTGCGCGACCGGGCTGGAGGCGGTCGTGTCGATCGCCAACAAGATCCGGCTCGGCCAGGTCGAGTCCGGCGTGGCCGGGGGCGTCGACTCCGCGTCCGACGTGCCGATCGCGGTCAGCGAGGGCCTGCGCCGGACCCTGCTCACGCTCTCGCGGGCCAGGACGGTCCCGCAGCGGCTGAAGGCCGCCGCGGCGCTCCGGCCCGGCGACCTCAAGCCCGCCACGCCGCGCACCGACGAGCCGCGCACCGGCCTGTCGATGGGCGAGCACCAGGCGTTCACCACCGCGCAGTGGGGCATCTCCCGCCAGGCGCAGGACGAGATCGCGTTCGCCAGCCACCAGCGGCTCGCCGCCGCGTACGAGGCCGGGTTCTTCGACGACCTGGTGACGCCGTACCGCGGGCTGGTGCGCGACCAGAACCTGCGCGCCGACACCTCGCTGGAGAAGCTCGGGAAGCTCAAGCCGGTGTTCGGCACCCGGCTCGACACCCCGGCGACGATGACGGCCGGCAACTCGACCCCGCTGACCGACGGCGCGTCCACGGTGCTGCTGGCCTCGGAGGGCTGGGCCCAGGCGCGCGGACTCACCCCGCTCGCCGCGGTGGTCGACGCCGAGACCGCCGCCGTCGACTTCGTGCACGGCGAGGACGGCCTGCTCATGGCGCCGGTGTACGCGGTGCCGCGGCTGCTCGCCCGGCAGGGGCTCGGCCTCGGCGACCTCGACTACGTGGAGATCCACGAGGCGTTCGCGTCCACCGTGCTCACCACGCTCGCCGCGTGGGAGGACAAGGAGTTCTGCCTGTCCCGGCTCGGCCTGGACGACGCGCTCGGCACCGTCGACCGCGAGCGCCTCAACGTGCACGGGTCGTCGCTCGCGGCGGGGCACCCGTTCGCCGCGACCGGCGGCCGGATCGTCGCGTCCGTCGCCAAGACCCTGCACCGGCGCCGCGCCGAGCTGCTCGCCGCCGGCGAGGACCGGCCGGTCCGCGCGCTGGTGTCCGTGTGCGCCGCCGGCGGGCTCGGCGTCGCGGCGATCCTGGAGGCGGTGTGATGGGAGGCGACACCTACCTCGACCTGGTCAACAGCGGGTTCACCGCCAAGGTCGCGAAGCAGCTCGGCCTGCCCCGGCCCGCGCGGCTCCGCCGGTACCGCGCCGGCGCCCCGCTCGTCGACGGGCCGGTGCTGGTGCTCGGCGAGGGCGGCGACGCCGACACGCTCGCGCAGTTCCTGTCCGGCACCTCCCCCGAGCACAAGGGCTGGGACCTGGACGTCCGCCGGCACGCCGGCGAGGGCACCCGGTTCGCGGCCGTCGTGCTCGCACTGACCGACGTGGCGCACCCGCGGGACCTGGCCGAACCGCTGCTGACGCTGGCGCCGGTGCTCAGGACGCTCGCGCCGGGCGGCCGGGTCGTCACGGTGTCCCGCGCTCCGTCCCCCGACCAGGCGCCCGCGCTCGCCGCCGCGCGCCAGGGCGTCGACGGGGCCCTGCGGTCGATCGCCAAGGAGCTGCGCGCCGGGGCGACCGGCAACGGCGTGGTCCTGGCCGACGACGTGCCGGTCACCGCGCCCGCCGTGCTCGGCGCGCTCCGGTTCCTGCTCTCCGCCCGGTCGGCGTACGTCGACGGTCAGCTGCTGCCGGTCGACTCCGCCGCCGGCGCGCTGCCCGCGGACTGGGAGCGGCCGCTCGAGGGCCGGGTCGCCGTGGTGACAGGCGCGGCGCGCGGCATCGGCGAGGCCATCGCGACCACGCTCGCGCGGGACGGCGCCACGGTCGTGGCCGTCGACGTCCCCGCCGCGGGCGAGGCGCTGGCCGCGGTCGCCAACCGGGTGCGCGGCACCGCGCTGCAGCTCGACGTCACGGCCGACGACGCCGGGGGCCGCATCCTCGAGCACGCGCTCGGGCGGCACGGGCGGCTCGACGTCATGGTGCACAACGCGGGCATCACGCGCGACAAGCTGCTCGCCAACATGACGCCCGACCGGTGGGAGTCCGTGATCGCGGTGAACATCGCGGCGCAGCTCCGGATCAACGAGGCGCTGCTGACCTCCGGCGACTTCACCGACGCCCCGCGGATCGTGTCGCTGGCGTCGACCTCCGGGATCGCGGGCAACCGCGGGCAGTCGAACTACGCCGCGTCGAAGGGCGGGGTCATCGGCATGGTGCAGGCGACCGCGCCGCTGCTCGCCGCGTTCGGCGGCACCGCCAACGCCGTCGCCCCCGGGTTCATCGAGACCGAGATGACCGCGCGGATGCCGGCGGTCACCCGGCAGGTGGCGCGGCGGCTGTCGTCGCTGCAGCAGGGCGGGCTGCCGGTCGACGTCGCCGAGGCCGTGGCGTTCCTCGCGTCGCCGCAGGCCGGCGGGGTCGTCGGGCAGGTGCTGCGGGTGTGCGGGCAGAGCATGGTGGGCCGGTGACGGCGGTCGAGTCGCCGGCGCGGGGTGCAGGGGCCGGCGGCGCTGCGGGCGGTGGCGGCGCGGCGGGCGGCGGGTCCGCCGGCCGGCGGGTGCTCGCGCTCGCCGAGTCGCCCGGGCTCGGCGGGCTGTACGCGCGGGCCGGGCTCGCCTCGGGCCGCGCGGCGGTCGGCGGGCCGGTGAGGCGGGCGCTGGGCGGGGTGCCGGGGATCCCGGCGGGCCCGGGCGACGAGGGCCCGCGCGCGGCCCCGGCGCTGCCGCCGGTCGAGCACCGGCTCGGCGGCGTCGTCCCCGACCCGGCGCGGCTCACCGCGTACCAGCACCTGGTCGGCGAGCCGGCGTCGGACGTGCTGCCCGCGGGCTTCGTGCACGTGCTCGCGTTCCCCGTCGGCATCGCGCTGATCGTCCGGCCGGACTTCCCGATGCCGCCGCTCGGCATCGTCCACCTCGCCAACCGGGTCGAGCAGCGGTCGCCCCTGCGGGTCGGCGACGCCCTCGACATCCGGGCCTGGGCCGAGGACCTGCGGCCGCACCGCAAGGGTGCGCAGGTCGAGCTGGTCGCCGAGGTGCGCCGCGCGGGCGCGCCCGCCGACGGGCCGGCGGCCTGGCGCGGGGTGTCGACCTACCTCGCCCCGGGGGTGCGGGTGCCGGGCGCCGTGCCCGAGGAGGTCGCGCGACCGGAGTTCGAGGCACCGGTCCCCACCGGGCGGTGGGCGTTCGACGCCGGGGCGGGCCGCCGGTACGCCGCCGTGTCCGGCGACGCCAACCCGATCCACCTGCACCCGCTCACCGCGCGGGCGCTCGGCTTCCCTCGGGCGATCGCGCACGGGATGCTCACCGCCGCGCGGGCGCTCGCCGACGTCGGGGCGCGCCGCGGGGAGTCCTACGACTGGGACGTCGAGTTCGCCTCCCCCGTGCTGCTGCCGTCGACGCCGGTGGTGCGGGTCGCCCCGGCCGGGGACCGGGCGTGGTCCGTGACGGCGTGGGACGCGAAGCGGCGGCGGCCGCACCTGACGGCGGAGGTGCGGGCTCGGGCGTGAGGCCGGCGCGGTCCGGCGGGTGCGCGGCGCCTAGGTGAACAGGGCGCGGAGCATCCGCCGGATCGGGCCGCCGCGGGTCAGGCGCTCGTACTCGGCGCGCCAGTAGGCCTGCTCCTCGGTGGCGCGGCGGATCTCCGCCTCGAGGCGCTCGTACTCCTGGCGCTGACGATCGTGGGCGCGCTGCCACAGGTCGCCGCCCTCGGACAGCCGGGCGATGTACTCGCGCGCCTCTGCCGCGAACTCGGGGCTCACCCGGCGCCGCCGACCGCCCGGGGGACGCTGCTGGTCGACCGTCATGGCTCCGCTCCCTCGCGCTCGCTGATCTGCTCCCACGCTACTGTCGCGAGCGCCGAGCGGACAGGGTCGTCCGCGGCGGTGGCCAGCGCCTTGAGCACGGGCCGGAACGCCTCGTCGTCCGCGCCACCCAGGCGCGCCGTCACCCATGTGTACGCCTCCCACCACTGCGCGAGGTTCCGCTCCACGACCTGCGCGTGGTGGGCGACGGCCGCCGCACGCTCCGCTCCGCGCCGCGCGTCCTCCGCGACCGCCCGGTCCGCCCGGATCCGCGCGCGGGCCGCTACGAGACCCAGCACCGCGGCGAGCACCGCCGCCAGCGCCGCGGGCCCCGGGGACAGCAGGAACTCCGCCAGCCACTCGGCCGTGCCGAGCGCCGGCGCCGCCTGCGCCACCGCCGCACCGACCGTCCCCGCCGCCATGCCGACCACGCTAGGGCCGCCCGATCCGCTGATCGCCGTCGTCCACAGCCCCGGTTCCGAGGTGCGAGGCTGGCTCCATGCCCGCGCCGCGCACCGACCTCCTCGAGCCCTACCCCGGCCCCGTCGAGCCCGAGGGCGACTACGACCGCCTCCTGCTCGACGGCCTCGACCTGGCCGGCGCCGACGCGGAGAGCGCCCGGTTCATCGAGTGCCTGCTGCGGGGGTGCGACCTGGACGGGGCGGAGCTCGACCACGCGCACCTCGTCGACACCACGCTGGCCGAGTGCCGGGCGGGGATGCTCCGCGCGCGCTCCGGCACCTGGCGCGACGTCACGCTCGAGGGCTGCCGGCTCGGCGCGCTCGAGGCGTTCGGCGGCTCGTGGGACCGGGTCGTCGTCGAGGGCGGCAAGATCGACTACCTGAACCTGCGCGACGCCCGGCTGCAGGACGTCCGCCTGGTCGGCTGCACCATCGGCGACCTGGACCTCGCGGGCGTGCGCGCCGCCCGGGTCCGGCTGGAGGACTGCCGGGTCGGCCGGCTCGACGTCACCCGGGCCCAGCTGAAGGACGTCGACCTGCGCGGCGCGGATCTGCGGGGCATCGACGGCACGGCCGGCCTGAAGGGGGCGACGATCAGCCAGGCGCAGCTGGTCGACCTGGCCGGCGCGCTCGCGGCGCACCTGGGCGTCGTCGTCCGCTGACCGGGCGCACCGCGCGCGGACCCGCAGCAGGTGCGGCGGCCACGCGCCCGCACCCGCACCTGCCGCACCCCCGGTGATCCGGCGCCGGGCCGACCCGCCCCCTGCGCGGGCCGCCCGGCGCCGGGGCCTCAGTCCTCGACGGCCGGCCCGCAGGCCGCCGCGGCGGTCGCCGCGATCGCGTCGATGCCGGTCACCGCCGGCCGCGGCCGGGTGTCCCCCGCCACGGTCCAGCACCCGTCGACCACCTCGTACGAGGCAGCCGGGCCCTCGCCGACGTAGGCGCGCAGGCCCGCGAGCAGCCGGTCGACGGTCTCGGTCGTCGTGCCGACGCCGACGGACGCGCGGATGGCGCCGCCCGTGACGCCCACCCGGGCCAGCAGCGGGTGCGCGCAGAACCGGCCGTCCCGCACGCCGATGCCGTGCTCGGCGGACAGGTACGCCGCGACCAGGCCGGAGTCGTGGTCGCCGAGCGTGAACGCCACGACGCCGACCGGGTCGGCGGAGTCGGACCACAACCGCAGGACCCGCGCCCCGGGGATCGCCGCGAGCCCGTCGACGAGCCGCTCGCGGAGCGCGCGCTCGTGCTCGTCCAGCGCCCCGGCGGGCAGCTCCGCGAGCGCGTCGCACGCCTCGGCCAGCGCGACGGCGCCGAGCACGTTCGGCGACCCGCCCTCGTGCCGCGCCGGGGCGGGCTGCCACAGCGTCCGGTCGGTGCGGACGTCGCGGACGGCGCCGCCGCCGGCCAGGTACGGCGTGCCGGCGTCGAGCCAGTCGCGGCGGCCGACCAGGGCGCCGGCGCCGAACGGCGCGTAGGTCTTGTGCCCGGAGAACGCGACGTAGTCGACGCCGCTGGCCGCGAGCGAGAACGCGCGGTGCGGCAGCAGCTGCGCGCCGTCGACCGCCACCCGAGCGCCGGCCTCCTGCGCGAGCGCGACCACGGAGGCGATCGGCAGCGCCTCGCCCGTGACGTTCGACGCGCCCGTCAGCGTGACCAGCGCGTACGGCTGCCGGGCGAGCTCCGTGCGGAGCGCCGTCAGCGTCTCCGCGACGGTGGGGGCCGACGGCAGGATCGTCGCCGTGCGCCCGGAGCCGCGGACCGAGCGCACCCAGGGCAGCAGGTTCGCGTGGTGCTCGACGTCGAGGACCAGCACGCGGCCGCCGTCGGGCACGCAACCGGCCAGCAGGTTGAGCGCGTCGGTGGTGTTCCGCGTGACGACGGCGACGTCGTCGGGTCGCGCGCCCACGAACCGGGCCACGGTCGCGCGCGACGCCTCGTACAGCGCCGTCGACACCTGGGACAGGTAGCCCGCGCCGCGGTGCACGGACGCGTACAGCGGCAGCACCTCGACGACGCGGGCGGCGACGGACTCGAGGGCCGGCGCGGACGCGGCGTAGTCGAGGTTGGCGTACGGCACGGACCGGCCGTCGACGAGGGGGACGCGCGTGTCCCCGCCGACGACGGGCAGCAGGGCGGTGGCGGCGCACGCGGTGGTGGCGGTGACGGACATGGGACTACCCCCGAGCGGATCGGTGGGGGCCCGACGGACCGGGCGACCCCGCGCTTGCCGGTCACCGGTCGGTGCACGGCCAGGTCGTCACCCGGGGCACCCCGCCGCGGTGGGAGGGTTGCCGGCCAGCGAGCCGGGGCTTCGCGCTGGCGCTCATGACCTGCTCCGAGGATGGAGCGGTTCCCGCGGGGGTGTCAACCGCGGTCCACGACGCGACACGGGCGCGCGCCGGCGCGGGCGGGCCGCCATCCTGGTCCCGGTGATGGCGTAGCATCGCCGGACCATCCAGAGCGGCCGAGAGATCTGGCTCGTCGACGCCGCAGCAACCCGCGGACCCCGGGGTCCGGCCGAGGGTGCTTCCGCCAGGTCCGATGGAGGAGAGGCATGACCGACACCGACGACCGCCTGCGCTACCGCCTGCTGACGGGGCCCGACGACCGCTCGTTCTGCGAGCGGGTCAGCGCCGCCCTGGCCGAGGGCTACGAGCTGCACGGCGGGCCCGCCGCCACCTTCGACGGGGAGCGCGTGATCGTCGCGCAGGCCGTCGTGCTGCCGGCCACCGCGGCCCCGGGCAACCCGGTGCGCCCGCTGTGACCGCGCCGTACGCGGGCGACCTGACCCCGCACGAGGCCTGGGACCTGCTGCTGACCGACGAGCGGGCCGTCCTCGTGGACGTCCGCACGGAGGGCGAGTGGCAGACGATCGGCGTGCCGGACACCGCCGACGCCGGCGAGGGCCGCACCGCGTTCATCCAGTGGACCGACGCGTTCGGCCGCCCGAACCCGGCGTTCCTCGACGAGCTCGCCGACGCCGGCGTGACCACCGAGGACCCGCGCCCCGTGGTGTTCCTCTGCCGCTCGGGAGTGCGCTCGGTCGCCGCCGCCGTCACCGCGACCGCGGCGGGGCTCGGCCCGGCCTACAACGTCCTGACCGGCTTCGAGGGCGACGTCGGCCCGGACGGGCGCCGGGGCCACCAGGGCTGGCGCGCCGCCGGCCTGCCGTGGCGGGAGGCGTGACCGGGGCTCCCGGACCGGCCGACTGGCGCGACGACCGGCTCCCCCGGGAGTCCCTGCGCCCCGACACGCTCGCCGTCCGCGGCGGGGCGGTGCGGACGCCGTTCCAGGAGACGTCCGAGGCCCTGTTCCTCACCCAGGGCTACGTGTACGCACGCGCCGCCGACGCCGAGGCCGCGTTCGCCGGCGAGGCCGACCGGTTCCTGTACTCCCGCTACGGCAACCCGACGGTGTCCACGTTCGAGGAGCGGCTCCGGCTGCTCGAGGGCGCCGAGGCCTGCTACGCCACGGCGTCCGGCATGTCGGCGGTGTTCACGGCGCTGGCCGCGCTGGTCCGGTCGGGCTCGCGGGTGGTCGCCGCGCGGGCGCTGTTCGGGTCGTCGGTCGTGATCTTCGACGAGATCCTCGCGAAGTGGGGCGTGCGCACCGACTACGTCGACGGGCACGTCCCGGCGCAATGGGAGGAGGCGCTGTCGACCCCGGCGGACGTGGTGTTCTTCGAGACGCCGTCCAACCCGATGCAGGACCTGGTCGACATCGCGACGGTCAGCCGGCTCGCGCACGCCGCGGGCGCCGTCGTCGTCGTGGACAACGTGTTCGCGACGCCGGTGCTGTCCCGGCCGCTCGACCTCGGCGCGGACGTCGTCGTGTACTCGGCGACCAAGCACATCGACGGCCAGGGGCGGGTGCTCGGCGGGGCCATCCTCGGCACCGACGAGTTCGTGCACGGGCCGGTGCAGACGCTGATCCGCAACACCGGGCCGTCGCTGTCGGCGTTCAACGCGTGGGTGCTGCTCAAGGGCCTGGAGACGCTCTCCCTGCGGGTCCGGCACCAGACCGCCTCCGCGCTCACGCTGGCGACCCGGCTCGAGCAGCACCCGGCGGTCGCCCGGGTGCGGTACCCGTACCTGCCGTCGCACCCGCAGCACGCGCTGGCGCTCGCGCAGCAGTCGGGCGGCGGCACGGTGGTGACGCTCGACCTGCGCGTGCCGGAGGGGTCGACGCCCGCGGAGGCCACGGCGCTGACGTTCGGCGTGCTGGACGCGCTGCGGGTCATCGACATCTCGAACAACCTCGGCGACGCGAAGTCCCTCGTCACGCACCCGGCGACGACCACGCACCGCAAGCTCGGCCCGGCCGGGCGCGCGGCGGTCGGGATCGCGGAGTCGACGGTGCGGCTGTCCGTCGGGCTGGAGGACGTCGACGACCTGGCCGACGACCTGGAGCAGGCCCTGGGGACGCCGGGCGGCTGACGGCGCCCGACCGGCGGCGACCGGAGACCGGGCGTCCGCGCACGTCGGGGCGCCGACCGGGCGTCAGGGGTGCGTGCCCTCCGGGGCCGGCCGGCGCGCGCGGTCGGGCTCCGGGCGCCAGCGGGTCCACGCGGTCAGCGCGGCCGCGGTCAGCGGCAGGCCGGCCAGGAGCGCCGACCAGCCGAGCACCGCCGGGGCGATCGCCACCGCGACGCCGCCGGTGGCGAGGACGGCGCCGACCACGGTCGTCGCCACCGCGGTGATCGCGGCCGCCACGGCGAGCGCCCGGCCGCGGCGCGCGTCACCTCGCGGCGGCAGCCGGCGCGCGACCGCCAGCACGCTTGCGCCGAGCAGGGTGCCCAGCAGCGCGGCGGGCACGACGCCCAGCAGGAGCATCAGCACCGCGTAGCCGAGGAACCCGGCGCGGGCCTCGGGGTCGCCCGTCCACGCGAGCGCGGCCAGCCACACGGCCAGGAGCAGCACGCCCAGGACCGACCAGTGCCACGCCCGCGTCATGCGCCCACCGTACCGACGCCCGGGCCGCGGCCCCGCCGCCGGGTCAGGCGACCAGGGCGCGCAGCTCGTCCTCGACGGTCGGGCCGCCGGCCAGCGGGTGCAGCACCACGCCGTCGACGCCCGCGCGCCGGGCCACCTCGCCGACCTCGGCCACCAGCCGGTCCGCGGTCGTGACGACGCGGGTGCCGGCGGGCGCCCACGACAGCCCGGCGAGGGCGTCCAGGTACTCCAGGTGCGAGCGCTTGCGGCGGGCGGTGCGCTCGTCGCCCGCGAGCACGACCTCCAGGTCGAGCAGCACCCGGACCTCGGACCGGTCGCGCCCGGCCTCGGCCAGCGCGTCCTCCACCAGCGCGGTCACCCGGGCGAGCGCGCCGACGGACGGGACGGCGACCGAGAAGCCGAGGCGGATGACGTCGGCGGTCCGGGCGGCGACGGCGATCGCCGACTCCGACCCCGGTCGCGCCTCGACGGTCCGCACGCCGTAGGCGGGCGCGCCGACGTGCACGACGGGCGCCGGCGCCGAGACCCACTGATCCGGTCGAGCGGCCCCTCCGCGGGCGTGGGTCTCGGCGGGATCAGTGGGTCTCGGCGGGACGGGTCGGGCGCCGGGGTGCGCGGCGCCCGCGGGCGCGGCGCCGGCGGGCGCGGGCGCGGCGGCGACGGGCGCGGCGGCGGGACGCGCGGGGCGGGCGGTGGGGTGGTGACGGGTGGCGACCGCGGCGGCGCGGTCCAGCACGGGCTGAGCCATGGGGGTGTCCTCGGGTGAGGCGGGGTGCGCGGCGAGGGCCGTCCGGCCGCGGGCGCGCGAGGTCGTCAGCTCAGCGACAACACACCCGGCTCAGGAACACGCGGGCAGCCTAACCGGGGCGCGACCAGCGGGTCTGCCCGGTGTCCACATCCCGGGCGCACGTGACCCGGCGCGCCGGTGCGGCACCGCGACCGTGCGGGGAACACGTCGAGCGAGCATCCGCCGGACGCTCGCTCGACGTGTCGGTCGCCCGCTCGGCGCTCGGGGCGCCGCCGGCGCCGCGGCTCAGGAGACGAGCGAGCGCATCACCGAGGTGAAGAACCGCAGGCCGTCCGTGCCGGACCGCGGGCCGCGCGCGCCGTCGGGGCCGAAGCCGGCCTCGACCGCGTGCTCGGGGTGCGGCATGAGGCCGACGACGTTGCCCTTCGCGTTGCTGATGCCGGCGATCCCGCGGCGCGAGCCGTTCGGGTTGGTGTCCTCGTAGCGGAACACGACCCGGCCCTCGCCCTCGAGCTCGTCGAGGGTGCTCTCGTCGGCGACGTACTGGCCGTCCTGGTTCTTGAGCGGGATCGTGATCCGCTCGCCCGCGGCGTACTCGCCGGTCCAGGCCGTGTCGGTGGACTCGACGGACAGCACCTGCTCGCGGCACACGAAGTGCAGGTGGTCGTTCTTGATCATCGAGCCGGGCAGCAGGTGCGCCTCGGTGAGGACCTGGAAGCCGTTGCAGATGCCGAGCACGGGCATGCCCTTGCCGGCGGCCTCGACGACCTCGCCCATGACGGGGGCGAACCGGCTGATGGCGCCGGCGCGCAGGTAGTCGCCGTAGGAGAACCCGCCGGGCAGCACCACGGCGTCGACGCCGCGCAGGTCCGCGTCGGCGTGCCAGAGCGCGACGGGCTCGCCACCGGCGAGGCGCACGGCGCGCGCGGCGTCGCGGTCGTCCAGCGTGCCCGGGAAGGTGACGACGCCGATCCTCGTCATCAGGCCAGGTTCCCCGACGCGATCGTCGCCGCGGCGTCGGCCTCGGCGTCGGCGACGCGGACGACGTCCTCGATCACCGGGTTGGAGAGCACCTGCTCGGCGGCGGCGGCCGCGGCGGCCAGCACCTCGGGCGTCACCGGCCCGTCGACCTCGAGCTCGAACCGCTTGCCCTGGCGGACGCTGGTGAACTGGCCGAAGCCGAGCCGCGGCAGCGCCCCGGCGACGGCCTTGCCCTGCGGATCGAGGATCTCCGGCTTGGGCATCACATCGACGACGACTCGTCCCACGGGTGAGCTCCCTGGTTCGCGGCGGTGGGGGTGGTCACAGCCTACCGACCCCGCGGGGCGCCCCGTGCGCGCGGGGCGTCAGGCGGCGCGCACCACCCCGACGTGCGCGTTCCCGCCCCCGGTCAGGTACGCCATGATCGCCGGGTTGTCCGAGGTGGCGAGGTCCGTCGAGTACCCGACGACCACCACGGCCCAGCCGCGGTCGAGCAGGGCGTCCAGCCACGCGTCGTCGTGCTCGGCCGCCAGCTCGATCTCGTCGCCGACCCACAGGGTGGCCCAGCCGCCCGCCGCGGTCAGGGACGCGCGGTAGTCGTCGACCTCGGCGAGCGTCTCGCCGGCCGTGTCGCCGAGGCCCAGCGCCGCCGCGTACCGCTCCAGCCGCCGCACCACGCCCGGCTCGCGGCGGGTGGGGTGGACGACCCAGCAGGCGACCGGGCGGCCGTCCCGGGGGTGGTACCCGAGCGCGGTGCGGCCGGCGATGCCGTGGGGGGCGAGGACGTGCAGGTCGGTGGCCATATGAGCCGGGACGTTACGACCCGGTAGCCCGGCTGTCCCGGGACCTCTGGGTGGTAGCACCCACCGCTCCCCGGCCACCACCCGAACGGTCGACGCCGACCGGGTGGGTGGGCGTCACCCGGGGGCTCACCAGCCCGCCGGCGCACCCGCGGACCGACGCGGGTCCTGCGTCCCCGCCGCCGCGCCCTGCGGCGCCGACCTGCGCTCAGAACCCCCGGTGCGTCCACCGCCCCGTGAGCAGCGTCCCGGCCACCGGCATCTCCCGCAGCGGCGCCCCCGCGGCCAGCGGGTCCGCGTCCAGCACGGCGAGGTCCGCCGGCGCGCCGACGGCGAGCGTCAGCGGCTGGCCGTCGACCGACGACCGCAGGGCGGTCACCAGGTCCAGCCGCTGCTCGGGGTGCCAGGGCTCGCGCCCGTCCCGCGCCCGCTCCACCGCCGCCGACACCGCGACCCAGGGGTCCAGCGGCGCGACCGGTGCGTCGGAGCCGAGCACGAGCTCCACGCCCGCGGCGGCCAGCGACGCGAGCGCGAACGCCCGACCGGTGCGCCCGGCCCAGTGCCGGTCGGCGACGTCCCGGTCGTCCATCGCGTGCTCGGGCTGCACGGACGCCACGACGCCGAGCTCGGCGAACCGGGCCACGTCGGCGTCGGTCAGCAGCTGGGCGTGCTCGACGGACCCGCGGGCCCCGGACGCCGCGAACGCGTCGAGCGCGAGGGTGTTCGCGTGGTCGCCGATCGCGTGGATCGCGCAGGTCAGACCCTTGCGGGTGGCGTGCGCCATGAGCGGGACCAGGTGCTCCGGCGGCACGGACAGCACGCCGTACGCGTCCGCGCCGGTCAGGCCCGGGTACGGGTCGTGGCAGAACGCGGTCCGGGTGTTCAGCGAGCCGTCGGTGACGACCTTGAGCGGCCCCTGCTGCAGCAGCCCACCGGTGCCGACGACGACGTCCCCGGTGCGCAGCTCCTCGGCGAGGACCCGGTCCAGGTACGGCTCCCAGACGCCCGCGCGGACCCGCAGCGCGTCGTTGCCCGCGGCGATCCGGCGCCGCCACGGCGCGAGGTTCTCGGTGATCTCCAGGTCGAGGACGCCGACCACCCCACGGGCCGCCGCGGCCCGGGACGCGTCGGCGACCCAGGCGTCCGCGACGTCGTCGGCCACGTGGTCGACCACGCTGGTCAGCGGCAGCCACTCGGCCTCGCGGAGCAGCCCGGTCGGGTGCCCGGCGACGCCGGCGTACCGGAGGCCGGCGGTGCTGAACCAGGCGCAGTGCAGGTCGCCCGACACGAGGACCACCGGCACGTCGCCGACCGCGGCGTCCAGCAGCTCCGCGGTCGGGGCGTCGGGCCACAGTCCGTCGCGGAACCCGTAGCCGACGAGCGCGGTGCCCGGGGTGAGCGGCCGCGCCGCGAGCCGGTCCAGGACGATCCGGACGGCGTGCGCCGCCGAGGTCGCCTGCGACACGTCGAGCCGCTGCCGGGCGAGCGCCCACTGCGTCATGTGGGTGTGCGCGTCCCACAGGCCCGGCATGACCGTGCGGCCGCCGAGGTCGACCCGCTCGGCGCCGGCGCCCGCGCCGCGCGCGAGGTCGGGGCCGACGGCGTGCACCCGGCCGTCGCGCAGCAGCACGTCGACGGTGCTCGGGGCGCCCACCAGGCGGGCGTTCGTGAGGACGAGGGCGGCGGTGGTCACGCGGGGCCTTCCGGTCGGTGTCGGGCGGTCGGGGTCGGGCGGTCGGGCGGTGCGTCGGCCCCAGCCGGGCCGGCGGTGCGTCAGGCCCAGCCGGGCCGGCGGCCGAGCTCGGCGCGCATCTCGGCCGCGAGCGCCGGCTGCGCGTGGTGCGGGTCGTCGCCCAGGCGCTCGGCGACCCGCTCCGCGACGGCGCGCGGCTTGTCCTGGCTGAGCTTGGCCTTGCCCTGCCAGCGGGTCACGGAGAGGCGGAACCCGACGGCGCCGGGCGCGATCCGCCGCGCGTACCCCTCGACGTCCGGCAGCCGCACCGGGTCGGGCATCGGCGCCTCGTACTGGTCCACCGTCGCCGCCATCACCGCGTACGAGTCCTCGGCGTCGAGCAGCTCGAGCGTGCCGTACAGGTGCACGGCGACGTAGTTCCAGGTCGGCACCGCCGGCGCGTACCCGTACCAGCCGGGCGACACGTAGCCGTACGGCCCCTCCACGACGAGCAGGTGCTCGCGCCCGGAGCCGGCCTGGTGCAGCAGCTCGTCGGGCCGGCCGAGGTGGCTGAGCAGCGTGAGCGGCGCCGCCGGCACGGTGAACCGGTCGGGAAGGCCGTGGGCGTCGCGCGCAGGCCGCGGCGCCGGGGGCTCGGCGGGCGGGACCGGCGCGCCCCCGGTCCCCGCCGACGGCAGCGGCACGTCCTCGGCCAGGAGCACCGGCACGTGCGACGCGACGGGCCCGTCGTCGGTCACCGAGACCAGCGTCGCCCAGCCGTGGGCGCGCACCAGGTCACGGACGCGTCCCTCGTCGGTCAGCACGTAGTCGGTCGTGTGGATCACGCGGCCCATCGAACCACCGCGACCCCTCCCGACGGCACCCGCCGTCTGTGTCACGCACGTAAAACTTTCATTGCCTACTGAACTCTCAGCATCCCGGCTATTGACGGACCCACGGGGTGCAGCGGTTGACTACCGGCACCGCCGCCGGGCACCCCCACCCGGCCCGCCGGCCCGCGCCGTCCCACCCCGACGCCGCCGCCCCGGCCCCGGCAGAGCCGCCGACCCCGCTCCCCCGCACCCCCGCCTCCGGCGGCCCCGTGCCGCCGCTCCCCCTGCAGTGGAGGACCCATGGATACGACCCGGATCCGGCTCGCGGCCGGCGCCGCCGTGCTGGCGCTCGCCCTGGCCGCGTGCTCCGGCGGCGGCGACGAGTCCGCCGACGACACCGCCACCGGCTCCGGCGGCGCGATCCGCGTCGCCGTGACCGACCCGGTGCAGCTCGTCCCCGGCCGGCAGACGATCGCGTTCGACTTCGCGATGGCCGTCTGGGCGCCGCTCACCTGGATCGACGACGCCGGCGAGATGTCGTACGTCGCCGCCGAGTCCGTCGAGTCCGAGGACGGCGTCACCTGGACGATCACGCTGAAGGACGGCTGGACGTTCCACGACGGCACCCCGGTGACGGCGCAGTCGTACGTCGACGCGTGGAACGCGGTCGCCTACGGCCCGAACGCGTGGGAGAACTCCGGCCAGCTGGCGAACGTCGTCGGCTACGCGGACCTCAACACCGCCGAGGGCGAGCCCGCCACCGAGATGTCCGGCCTCGAGGTCGTGGACGACACGACGTTCACCGTGACGCTCACCGGCGCGGACGGCCAGTTCCCGATGCAGCTGTCCCAGGCCCAGACGGCGTTCTACCCGATGCCCGAGTCGGCGTTCGACGACTTCGAGGCGTACAACACGCACCCGGTGGGCAACGGCCCGTTCGAGGTGGCGACGGACTACGCCGAGAACGAGGAGATGACCGTCACGGCGTACGCCGACTACCAGGGCCTGGAGCCCACGGTCGACGAGATCACGTTCGTGCCGTACACCGACACGACCACGGCCTACACCGACGTGCAGGCGGGCAACCTCGACATCGCGGGCGTCCCGGTGGCGCGCCAGACGCAGGCGGCGGCCGACTTCGGCGACCGGCTGTACTCGTTCGAGGCCGCCGGCATCTCCTACCTCGGCCTGCCGCTGTGGGACGAGCGGTACTCCGACGTCCGGGTCCGCCAGGCCATCTCCATGGCGATCGACCGCGACACCATCAACGACGTCATCTACGGCGGGCTGTTCACCCCGGCCACCGCGCTGACCCCGGCGGTCGAGGCCGGCACGCCCGAGGGCATCTGCGGCGAGTACTGCGAGTACGACCCGGACGCCGCGAAGGCCCTGCTCGAGGAGGCCGGCGGGTTCGACGGCACGATCGACATCTTCTTCCCCGGCGGCTCCGGCCTGGACGAGCTGTACACGGCGATCGCCAACCAGCTCCGGCAGAACCTGGGCGTCGACGCGGTCGCGACCCCGAGCACCGACTGGGCCGAGTTCGCCGGCAAGCGCGAGGCGGGCGACATCGCCGGCCCGTTCTTCTCCCGCTGGGGCGCGCTGTACCCGAGCCAGCAGAACACCCTCCGGGCGTTCTACGTCGAGGGCGGCGGCTGCCCGAACTGCATCCCGTACTACGAGCCCGAGGTCACCGACCTCATCGCGGCCGCCGACGCCGAGGTGGACGCGGACGCCGCGGCCGAGGCCTACGCCGCCGTCCAGGAGCGCATCCTCGAGGACTTCCCGGCCCCGCCGCTGTTCTTCGAGACGTACTCCTACGTGGTGTCCGAGCGGGTCGCCGAGCTGCCCACCTCGGCCGTCGGCAACCCGACGTTCACCCAGGTCGTCCTCGCCGAGGGCGCATGAGCCACGGCACCCTCCCGGCGGGCTCGCTCGAGGACGTCCTCGAGCGGGCCCGCCGGGTCCCCCCGATGTCCGGCTTCCCCCCGGTCGACGAGCTGCTGGCCTGGTTCGGCACCCTCGCGGCCGACCACCCGCGGCTCGTCACGGAGCGGCGGATCGGCACCTCCCGCCTGGGCGAGCCGATCCCGATGTTCTCGATCGGGTCCGGCCAGCGGTCGCACCTGCTGTTCGCGGGCGTGCACCCGAACGAGCCGATCGGCTTCCGGACGCTCCAGCACCTCGCGGCGGAGCTCGTCGCCGACCCGGACCTGCTCGCGACCTCCGGCGCGACGTGGCACCTGGTCCCCTGCATCGACCCGGACGGCACCCGGCTCAACGAGTCCTGGTTCGCCGACCCGTCGGACCGCACGGCGTACTCCCGGCGGTTCTACCGCCCGGCGCCCGCCGAGCAGGTCGAGTGGACGTTCCCGTTCGCCTACAAGGACGCGTACTTCGACGACGTCATCCCCGAGACCCAGGCCCTCATGCGCGTGATCGACGACGTGCGGCCGGAGCTCATGGTGAGCCTGCACAACGCGGAGCTGGGCGGCGTCTACTACTACCTGTCCGAGGAGGTGCCGGGAGCCGTCGAGGCGCTGCACGCCGTCCCCCGCACGCTCGGGCTGCCGCTCGACGTCGGCGAGCCGGAGTCCCCGGCGATCCGGTCGATCGCGCCCGCCGTGTTCCACATGTCCAGCACCCGCGACGAGTACGACTACCTGGAGCAGCTGGGCATGGCCGCGGCGACGATGGTCGGCGGCGAGTCGTCGAGCGCGTACGCGCGCCGGCACGGCACCGTCTCCCTGGTCGCCGAGCTGCCGTACTGGTCGCACCCGCTGGCCGACGACACCACGCCCACGTCCGCGGACTACGCCGACGTCGTGCGCGCCAAGGGCGAGCGGCTCGTCGACCTCGGCGCGACGCTCACCGCGCTGCTCGAGGACGCGCGCCCGCACCTGACGCTGCGGTCGCCGTTCCTGCGGGCCAGCGAGGCGTTCGTGCCGATGATGGGCGAGAGCGGCCGGGCCGAGCTGCTGCGGGCCGAGCGCCCGGGGCTGCGCCGCGCCGCGACCGCCGCCGAGGTGTTCAGCAACGAGGACGTGGTGCGCTGCTTCCGGCTCCGGTTCGGCGGGATGCTGCTGCGCGCCCTGGACGCCGAGGTGCACGCCGGCATCGCCACGGCGCGGGTCCGGCGGGTCGCCGACCGGGCGCGCGCCGTCTACGACGACTGGGTCGCCGAGGCGGACTCGCTCACCGGCCTCGCGGTGCTGCCGGTCGAGAAGCTGGTCGGCGTGCAGTACGGCGCCACGCTGGCGATGTCGCGGGTGCTGGCCGGCCGCGGCGGCCCGGCGACCGCGGGCGGCGCCTCGTGACCCGGTACGCGGTGCGCCGCGCGGTCGAGCTGCTCATCGTGTTCCTCGGCGTCACGCTGATCATCTACCTGATGGTGTTCGCGCTGCCGGGGGACCCGATCCGGTCGCTGGGCGGCGACCGGCCGCTGCCGGACAACGTCGTCGCCGAGCTGCGGTCCCGGTACCACCTGGACGAGCCGGTGCTGCAGCAGTACCTCCGCTACATCGGGGGCCTGTTCCAGGGCGACCTGGGCACCAACTTCAGCGGGCAGTCCGTCGCCGGCCGGATGGAGTCGCGCTGGCCGGTGACGATCACGCTCGCGCTCACCGCGTGGGGCATCCAGGTCGTCCTCGGCGTGCTGCTCGGGCTGTTCGCCGGCCTCCGCCGCGGCCGGGCGGGCGACCGGCTGGTCCTCGCGGGCACCATCCTCGCGACGAGCATCCCGGTGTTCGTCGTCGCGGTGACCACGCAGCTCGTGCTCGGCGTGCGGCTCGGCTGGTTCCCCGTGGCGGGCACCTCCGAGGGCTGGCCGACCGCGTACCTGCTGCCCGCCGTCGTGATCGCGGTGTTCGGCCTGGCGTCGGTCACCCGCGTCATGCGCGGCTCGGTCGTCGACACCCTGCAGTCCGACTTCGTGCGGAGCCTGCGGGCCCGGGGCCTGCGCGAGCGGCGCGTCGTCGGCGTGCACGTGCTGCGGAACTCCGCGATCCCCGTGCTGACGCTGCTCGCCCTCGACCTGGGGTTCCTGCTCGGCGGCACGGTCGTCGTGGAGGGCGTGTTCAACCTGCCCGGCGTCGGCCAGCTCCTGTTCCAGGCGATCCGCGCGCACGAGGGCCCGACGGTCGTCGGCGTCTCCACCGCGCTGATCATCATCTTCCTGCTGACGAACCTGGTCGTGGACCTGCTGTCGTCGGTGCTCGACCCGAGGATCCGCCATGAGTGACACCCTCGCCGCCGCCGCGGTCACCGAGACCGACGCCGACCCGGTCGCCGCCCCGCGCGGCGTCTGGCGGACGCTGCGCCGCCGGCCGCTGTTCTGGGTCTGCGCGAGCGTGCTGGGCGTGCTGCTGCTGGTCGCGGTGCGGCCGTCCTGGTTCGCCGGCTGGTTCGGCCAGCCCGACCCGCGGGCGTGCGACCTGGCCGACAGCGCGCTGCGCCCGGGCGGGGAGCACGTGTTCGGCACCGACGTGCAGGGCTGCGACGTCTACGCCAACGTCGTCCACGGCACGCAGGCGTCGCTGACCGTGGGCGTGCTGGCGACGGCGCTCGCGCTGGCCGTCGCGCTGGTCGTCGGCACCGCCGCCGGGTTCTACGGCGGGATCGCCGACCGGGTGATCGCCCGGCTGACGGACGTGTTCCTCGGCTTCCCGTTCCTGCTAGGCGCGGTCGTCGTGCTCACCTCCATCGGCACGCGGTCCCCCGTCACGGTCGCCCTGGTGCTCGCGCTGTTCTCCTGGCCGACCATGGCGCGGCTGGTCCGCGGCTCGGTCCGCGCCGTGCGGGACGCCCCGTACGTCGAGGCCGCGCGGGCGATGGGCCTGCGCGACCGCCGGATCCTCGCGCGGTACGTGCTGCCGAACTCGATCGGACCCGTGCTGGCCGTCGCGACCACGATGGTCGGCGGCGTCATCGTCTCCGAGTCGACCCTGACCTTCCTCGGACTGGGCCTGCGCGCCCCGTCGATCTCCTGGGGGCTGCAGCTGTCCAGCGCGCAGACGTTCTTCCAGACCTCGCCGCACATGCTGCTGTTCCCGGCGATCTTCCTCACCGTGACCGTCCTGGCGGTCATCACGCTCGGCGACGTCCTGCGCGACGTCCTCGACCCGAAGGGCCGCGGCTGACCGCGCGCACGACGCGCCCGCCCGCACCCGCACCCCGGCACCACCCCGCACCGTCCCGAGAGGCCCACCGCATGCCCGACACGACCGCCACCCTCCGCTCGATCGCCCCGTACCTCGCGTCGTGGGTGGACCTGCAGGGCGCGTTCCGCCGCGCCGTCGGCGTCCAGGTGGCGATCCGCTCCGGCGACGAGGTCGTGCTCGACCACGCGTGGGGCGCCGCCGACGCCACCACCGGCGAGCCGCTGCGCACGGACCACCTGTTCCGGATCGCCTCGCACTCCAAGTCGTTCACCGCGACCGCCGTCATGCGGCTCGTCGAGGCCGGCCGGCTGCGGCTGGACGACACCGTGGGCACCCACGTCCCCGGGCTCGCGTCCTCGCCGCTCGCGTCCCGCACCGTGCGGGAGCTGCTCGGGCACCAGGCCGGCGTGATCCGCGACGGCGAGCGCGGCGACTTCTGGCAGCTCGACGGCCCGTTCCCCGACGAGGACACCCTGCTGGCCGAGCTGCGCGAGGCCGGCGAGGTGTACGCGGCGAACGAGCACTTCAAGTACTCGAACTACGGGTACGGCATCCTCGGCCTGGTC
Source organism: Cellulomonas pakistanensis (assembly GCF_016862755.1). Lineage (GTDB taxonomy): Bacteria > Actinomycetota > Actinomycetes > Actinomycetales > Cellulomonadaceae > Cellulomonas > Cellulomonas pakistanensis. The sequence continues at coordinate 61,587 of NZ_BONO01000018.1, forward strand.
GTCGAGTCCGTGACCGGGGAGCCGTTCCGCGACCACCTGCGCGCGTCGGTGCTCGAGCCGCTCGGCATGGCCGACACCGGCGCCGAGTACGACGAGGCCCTGGCCGACCGGTACGCCGCCGGGCACACCGCCCTGCTGGACGCCGACGACCGCCGCGAGCGCATCGAGCACGTCGACACCCGCGCGCTCGCCGCGGCCACCGGGTTCTACTCCACCGCCCGGGACATGACGGCGTTCGGCGCCGCGCACTTCCACGGCGACGAGTCCCTGCTGTCCGACGCCGGCAAGCGGCTGCTGCACCGCCAGGAGTCGGTGGTGCAGGTGCACGGCAAGGAGGTCGGGCGGTACGGCATCGGCCTCGACCTGCACACGATCGGCGACCGCGAGGTGGTCGGCCACTCCGGCGGCTACCCCGGGCACATCACCCGCACCTACATCGACCCGGCGCAGCGGCTCGTCGTCAGCGTGCTCACCAACGCGATCGACGGCCCGGCCGACCCGATCGCGGTCGGGCTGATCAAGCTGATCGACCTCGCGCTGAACCCGCCGGCCGACGCCCCGGAGCCCGCCGCCGACGCGCGGCCGCTCGCCGAGTACACCGGCCGGTTCGGCGCCCTGTGGGGCCTGACCGACATCGCGGAGCTCGGCGGGCGGCTCGTGCTGCTGCACCCCGCCGCGCCGGACCCGGTCGCCGCCTACGACGAGCTGCACGTGCGCGGCCGGGACGTCCTGGGCACCACCCGGCAGCCCGGCTTCGGGTCGGCCGGCGAGGACGTCGTCGTGGAGCGGGCGGAGGACGGCGGCATCGCCGCCGTGCGCAACGGCATGACGTCCTGGCCGCTCGAGGAGTTCCGCCGCCGGCGCACCGGGATGACCCGCCGCCGGGAGGCCGGTGCGCCGATCCCTGCGTCCCTAGGCTGACCGCATGACCAGCGACGACGCCGTTCCCACCCCCGACCTCGCGATGTCCCCGGACCAGCTCGCGTGGATCGAGCAGTTCGCGCTCACGTGGGAGGGCACGAACAGCGCCCGGATGGAGGGGCGCGTCGTGGGGCTGCTGATGATCGCCGACCGCCCGTACCTGTCGTCCCAGCAGATCGCGCAGCTGCTGACCGCGAGCGCCGGGGCCGTGTCCACCGCGACCCGGCGGCTCGTCGAGGTCGGGTTCATCCAGCGGCACGCGATCGCCGGCGACCGGAACCACTACTTCCGCGTCGAGGACGACATCTGGGGCCGCTGGCTGGCGAGCGAGCGGAACTACCTGCCGCGGCTGCAGCGGGTCCTGGACCAGGGCCTCGCCGCCGAGGGCCCGCTCGCCGAGGGGCCGGCCCGCCGGCTCCGCAACGCGCGCAACTACATGGAGTGGCTCGCGGGGTACCACCGCAAGATGCTCGCCGACTGGGAGGCCTACCGCGACGCGCAGGCCGGGACTGGAGAACCGTGACCACCGAGCCCACCCCCGCCCCCGCGCGCGCGGCGACCGCCGCCGCGGAGCCCGCCCCCGTGCTGTCCCTGCGCGACCTCACCGTCACGTTCCGCGTGGACCGCGGGACGCCCGACGTGCACGCCGTCCGCGGCGTCTCGTTCGACCTGCACGCCGGCGAGGTGCTGGCCGTGGTCGGCGAGTCCGGGTCGGGCAAGTCGGTGTCGTCGCTGGCGGTGCTCGGCCTGCTGCCCGGCACCGCCCGGGTCAGCGGGAGCGCGCGGCTCGGCGACCTCGAGCTGGTCGGGCTCGACGACCGGGCGCTGTCCGACGTCCGCGGCCGCCGGGTCGCGATGATCTTCCAGGACCCGTCCAACGCCCTCGACCCGGTGTTCACCATCGGGTTCCAGCTGCGCGAGACGCTGCGCCGGCACCTGCCCGGGCTGTCCCGCGCCGACGCCCGCGCCCGGGCGGTCGAGCTGCTGCGGATGGTCGAGCTGCCCGACCCGGAGGACCGGCTGGCGTTCTACCCGCACCAGCTCTCCGGCGGCCAGGCCCAGCGGGTGATGATCGCGATGGCCCTCGCCTGCGACCCGGAGGTGCTCATCGCGGACGAGCCCACCACCGCGCTCGACGTCACCGTGCAGGCCGAGGTGCTCGACGTGCTGCGCCGGCTCCGCGCACGCACGTCCGCCGCGATCGTGCTCATCACGCACGACATGGGCGTGGTCGCCGACCTGGCCGACCGGGTCGTCGTCATGCGGCACGGCGAGGTCGTCGAGACCGCGGACGTGGCCGACCTGTTCGACGCGCCCGCCGCGGACTACACCCGCACCCTGCTGTCCGCCGTCCCGCGGATCGGCGCCGACGAGCGGCCGAGCGCCGCCGACGCCGCGGAGCGGCCGGCCCTCAACGTCGAGCACCTGGTCGTCGAGTACCGGAACCGGCGCGGCCGCGTCGTCCGGGCGGTCGACGACGTGACCCTGCGCGTGCAGCCCGGCGAGATGGTGGCGCTGGTCGGCGAGTCGGGCTCCGGGAAGTCGACGCTGGGCCGGTGCGCGCTCGGGCTCGCGCCGCTCACGTCCGGCACCGTCGAGGTCGTCGGCACCCGGCTCGGGCGCGACACGCCGCGGGCCGTGCGCGCCGCCCGCACCCGGATCGGGGTCGTGTTCCAGAACCCCGCCGCGTCGCTCAACCCGCGGTACACCGTCGGCGAGTCGGTGGGCGAGCCGCTGCGGGTGCACGCGGGCCTGCGCAGGGGCGCGCTGGCCGCCCGGGTCGCCGAGCTGCTGGACGGCGTCGAGCTGCCCGCGGCGTGGGCGTCCCGCTACCCGCACGAGCTGTCCGGCGGGCAGCGCCAGCGGGTCTCGATCGCGCGGGCGATCGCGCTCGACCCCGAGCTGCTCATCGCCGACGAGCCGACGTCCGCGCTCGACGTGTCCGTGCAGGCCACCGTCCTGGAGCTGTTCCGGTCGATCCAGCAGCGGCTGCGGTTCGCCTGCCTGTTCATCAGCCACGACCTGGCGGTCGTGGACGAGCTCGCCGACCGGGTCGCGGTCATGCACCGCGGCCGGCTGGTCGAGGTCGGGGAGCGCAGCCGGGTGCTGCGCGCGCCGGAGCACGACTACACCCGCCGGCTCCTGGACGCCGCGCCGGTCCCGGACCCGGCGGCCCAGGCCGAGCGGCGGGCGGTGCGCGCGGCGGTCTGACCCGCCGCGTCTCACGAGCGGGCGGGTCCCGCCACCCGAGAGCGCCCGATTCGTCCGTGATGTCGACCACATGTGCGGTTTTTCACCCGCCCCTTACCCCAGGTTTGCTCCTGACGCCACAGGAACCCGTGCGACCGTCCGATGGACAGCAGCACACGGGCCGACCCGGCCCGGATGCGACGTCGGCCCGGCCGGCGCCGCAGGGGCCCCTCAGGGGGTCGGAGCACGGAGGTGGGACCGCATGACACTCGACGACCTCGGCCGCCCGGCCGCGATCCGCCGGCTGCCCGCCGCCTGGACCCCCTTCGACGAGCTCCGAGCGGCCGTCGGCCCCACCCCGTGCGTCGCGCGGCCCCACTCCGGCCTGGTGCACCGGGACGGCCCCTGCCAGTGCTTCGTCGGCGGCCCCGCCCCCGAGCACGCCGAGCGCCCCGAGGACCTCGTGCTCGCGCTCGCCTGGCACGGCGCCGCGTAGCGTTCACCCGCTCCGGACCCATCCGGGCCCGCGCCCGCTCCGAACCCCTCGCGACACCACACCCGAGGGAACGCAAGGAGCGATGATGCGACGCACCCGCAGCACCTACGCCGTGGCCGCGATGGCCGCCGGGCTCACCCTGAGCCTCACGCTGGCCGCCTGCAGCAGCTCGGAGGGGGACACCACCGGCAGCGCGCCGTCGGCGACCTCCTCGACGGAGATGGACCACGAGGGCATGAGCACGGACTCGGTCGAGCCCGTCAGCACCGGCGACCCGTTCGCCGACGCCCGGACCGCCGCGGCGCACATGCCGGAGACGGGCCTCACCCTGGCGACCGGCCTGGCCGCCGCCACCGAGACCGCGGGCGAGGTGGACTCCGACGCCGCCGCGCTCCGCTCGACGCTGACCGCGCTGCTCCAGGAGCACGTCTACCTGACCGGCATCGGCGTGGCCACCGCCTACACCGCGGGCCCGGACTCCGAGGAGTTCGCCGCCGCCAAGGCCTCCCTGGACGGCAACACCGACGACCTCGCCGCGGCCGTGGGCTCGCTGGCGGGCGAGGAGAACGCCGCGACGTTCCAGGAGGTCTGGGACGCGCACATCGGCTACTTCGTCGACTACGCGGTCGCGGTCAAGGCCGGGGACACCGCCGGGGCCGAGGCCGCGCAGGCCGAGCTCGCGCAGTACACGAAGGACGCCGGCGCGTTCTTCGAGCAGATCAGCGCGGGCAACCTGCCCGCCGACGCGGTCGCCGAGGCGCTCGCCATGCACGTGAGCACCATGTCCGCCGCGATCGACGCGCTCGCCGCCGGCGAGCCGACCGCGTCCGACACCCTCAAGGCCGCGGCCGACCACGTCGGCATGGACGCCGCCACCATCGCGACCGGCCTCGCCGCCGGCGCCGGCCTGTCCGGCGACGCGACGGACGACGCCTCGACCCTGCGGGCGACGCTCACCGCGCTGCTCCAGGAGCACGTCTACCTGGCCTCGTACGCCGTGTTCACGGCGTACACCGCCGAGGGCGGCGTGGAGTCCCCGGCGTTCACCGCCGCGGCCGCCACGCTCGACGCCAACTCCGTGGCGCTGTCCGACGCCGTGACCTCGCTCGCGGGCGAGGAGCAGGGCGCGGCGTTCCTCGACCTGTGGCGCGAGCACATCGGGTTCTTCGTCGACTACGCGGTGGCGGACGCCACCGGCGACGCGGAGGCCAAGGAGCAGGCGCTGATGGACCTCGACGGCTACCGCGGCCCCGCCGGGCAGTTCTTCGAGGACGTGAGCGGCGGCGAGCTGCCCGCGGACGACGTGGCGGCCGGGCTCGGCATGCACGTGTCCACGCTCGCCGGCGCGATCGACTCGCTGGCGGCGGCGCTCGTCCGCTGACCGGTCCCCGGACCGTGACGCCGGCCCCGTCCCCGTCGGGGCCGGCGTCACGCCCGCGCCGGGCGGCTCCACGTACGGTCGCCCGCCCCGCGTGAGGCAGACTGGCGCAGTGTCCTCCCCCGGTGCTCCCCGCCCCGTCGGCCTGCTGACGGCCGACGAGGCCCTCGCGCGGGTCGCCGACGGCGACCTCGACGCCTTCGGCACGCTCTACGACACGCTGTCCCCCGCCGTGCACGGCACGGCGCTCGCCGTGCTCCGCGACCCGGACCACGCGGCGGAGGTCGCCCAGGAGGTCATGGTGGAGATCTGGCGCACCGCACCGCGGTGGGACGCCCGGCGCGGCACCGCCCGCGCGTGGGCGACCACCATGGCGCACCGGCGCGCGATCGACCGGGTGCGCTCGGTGCAGGCCCAGCGCACCCGCGACCAGGCCGCCCTCGACGCCGACCGGCCCCGGTCGTTCGACGTCGTCGCCGAGCAGGCCGAGTCCAACCTCGAGGCCGAGCGCGTCCGGCACTGCCTGGACGGGCTCACCGACACCCAGAAGGAGGCCGTCGTGCTCGCCTACTACGACGGCCGCACGTACCGCGAGGTCGCCGAGACGCTCGCCGCCCCGCTGCCCACCGTGAAGAGCCGGATCCGCGACGGCCTCACCCGCCTGCGCGACTGCCTGGGGGTGGCCGCGTGAACGCCGCGACCCCGCGCGCCGGCGACCGCCGGCCCGACGACGCCGCCACCCGCGAGCTGCTCGGCGCCTGGGCGCTCGACGCGCTCGACGACGCCGACCGCGCCCGCGTCGACGACCTGGTCGCGCGCGACCCCGACGCCGCCCGCGAGGCCCGGTCGCTGCGGGAGACCGCCGCCGTGCTCGGCGAAGCCGTCGCCGTGGCGGCGCCCGACGCCGTGCGGCTGGCCGTGCTCGCCGAGGTGGCGCGGACGGCGCAGGACCGGGCCCCGGGCACGCCGTCGGCGGAGGCCGAGCCGGTCGACGCCCCCGCGCACGTCGCCCCCGCCGCGGGCGCCCCGTCGTCGGCACGCCCCGCCGCCGGCCCGTCGGCGTCGACCGGGCCGTCGTCCGCCGGCCCGACGTCCGGCCCCGCGTCGTCGCGCCCCGCCGGCCGCCCCGCCGCGCGCCGCCGGCGCCGCACGTGGTCGTCCGTCGTCGCCGCCCTGGCGGTGCTCGCCGCCGTGGCCGTCCCGTCGACGGTCGCCTGGCGGCAGTCCGAGCGCGCCGCCGAGGCCGAGGCCCGCGCCGACCGGATCACCGCCCTGCTCGCCGAGCCGGGCGCCCAGGTCGTGTCGGCCCCGGTCACCTCCGGCGGCACCGCGGTGGCCGTCGTGACCGCCGACGCGGCGCTGGTCACCGCGACCGGTGTGGACGTCCCGGGGTCCGACGAGGTCTACCAGCTCTGGGTCATGCGGGACGGCAGCCCGGTGCCCGCCGGCACCACCGCGGCCGCCGACGGCGCGCTGCAGATCCGCACCGATGTCTACCGCGAGGGCGACGCGCTCGCCCTGACGGTGGAGCCGGCGGGCGGCTCGGAGCAGCCGACGAGCGAGCCCGTGGTGGTCCTGGCCCCGGCCTGACGGCGCGGTCAGTCCGCCGCGGTGTGCGCCGCCCCGCGCGGGATCACCAGCGGCGTGCCGGCGAGCGGGTCCGGGATGACGAGGCACGGCAGCCCGAACACCTCCTCGACCAGCTCGGCGGTGACGACGTCCCCCGGCCGCCCCTGCGCCACGACCGCGCCGTCCTGCATCACGACGAGGTGCGTCGCGTAGCGGGCGGCGTGGTTGAGGTCGTGCAGCACCGCCACCAGCGTCGCGCCCTCGGCGTGCAGCCGGGCGAACAGGTCCATCAGCTCGATCTGGTGGGCGATGTCGAGGAACGTCGTCGGCTCGTCCAGCAGCAGGATCCCGGTCTGCTGGGCCAGCGCCATCGCCACCCACACCCGCTGCCGCTGCCCGCCGGACAGCTCGTCCACCGGCACGTCGGCCAGCTGCGTCACCCGGGTCGCGTCCATCGCGTCCGCGACCGCCCGGCGGTCGGCGTCGGACTGCTGCCGGAACAGGTTCTGGTGCGGGTACCGGCCGCGGGCCACGAGCTCACCGACGGTGATCCCCTCCGGCGCGAGCGCCGTCTGCGGCAGCAGGCCCACCCGCCGGGCGACCTCCTTCGTCGCCATCCGGTGGATCGAGGAGCCGTCCAGCACCACCTCGCCGGCCGCCGGGCGCAGCAGCCGGGCCAGCGCCCGCAGCAGCGTCGACTTGCCGCACGCGTTGGGGCCGACGACGACCGTGAAGGAGTCGTCCGGCACCGCCAGGTCCAGGCCGGTCGACACCGTCCTGCGCTCGTACCCGAGCGTCACGCCGGCGGCCCGCAGCCGCCCCTCGGTCACCATCGCCGCCGCGCCTCCTGCACGATCAGGGCCAGCAGGTACACCCCGCCGAGCACCACCGTCACCACGCCCACCGGCAGCGCCGTGGGCAGCCGCTGCGCCACCACGTCCGCCGCGAGCAGCACCACCGCGCCGGTCAGCGCCGACGCCGCCAGCGGCAGCCCCGCCGACCCGGCCAGCCGCCGCGCGATCTGCGGCGCCGCCAGCGCGACGAACGCGATCGGGCCGGCGACCGCCGTCACCGTCGCGATGAGGGCCACGCCGAGCACCACCACGGCGAGCCGCGCCGGCTCGACGCGCAGGCCGTGCGACCCCGCCGCGTCGTCGCCGAGCTCGAGCTGGCGCAGCGGTCCGCGGAGCGCCCACACCAGCGGCGTCAGCCCCGCCAGCACCGCGAACGCGGGAAGCGCCTGCGACCAGCCCACGAGCGAGATCGACCCGGCGCCCCAGATCGACGCCGTCAGCGCCACCTCGGTCTCCGCGCGCAGCAGCAACCAGACGTTCAGCCCGTGCAGCATGCCGGTCACGCCGATGCCGACCACGATCAGGCGGAAGCCCTGGACCCCGTCCCGGTACGCCAGCAGGTACACCACGAGCGCCGTCAGCAGCCCGGCGACCAGCGCTCCCGCCGAGACGCCGAGGGTCCCCGTGCCGAGGAGCGTCGTCACGACGAGCACGCCCGTGTACGACCCGGTCGAGAAGCCGATGACGTCCGGCGAGCCGAGCGGGTTGCGGGTGAGGGTCTGGAACAGCGCGCCCGAGACCGCGAGCGCCGCGCCGAACGCGAGCGCGACCAGGACGCGGGGCAGCCGCCACTGCGTGACGACGGTCGTCGCGAAGCCCTGGTCGCCCGCGAGCGCCGCCACGACCTCCGGGATGCTCAGCGGGTAGTCGCCGAGGCCGAGCGCGACGAGCGCGAGCCCCAGCGCGGCGACCGCGAGGGCCGCGACGGCCAGCCGGCCCCGCCGCCGGGGCCCGGCGGCGCGCCGCCCCGCGCCCGTCCCGCGCTCCGCGGGCACCCGCACGGCGGTCACAGCCCGGTCGCCGTCCGCCGCCGCACCAGCGCGATGAGCACCGGCGCGCCCACGAACGCCGTCACCACGCCCACCGGCAGCTCGCCCGGCCACAGCAGCACCCGCGCCGCCACGTCGGCCAGCAGCACGAGCACCGGGCCGGCCACCGCCGACAGCCCGAGGACCCACCGCTGGTCCGGGCCGACCGACCACCGCACGATGTGCGGCACCATCAGCCCGACCAGCGTGATCGGCCCGGCCATGGCCGTCGCCCCGCCCGCCAGCAGCGTGATCGCCACGACCGCCAGCACGCGGGTCCGCCCGACCGAGGCGCCCAGCGCCGTCGCGAGGTCCTCGCCGAGCCCGAGCGTGTTGAGCGCCCCGGCCACGACGCCCGCGACCGCCAGGCCGAGCAGCACGAACGGCAGCACCGGCAGGATCACGCCCCAGCCGCGCGCCTGGAACGACCCGGACTCCCAGGTCAGCAGCACCGCGAACCGCTCCTGGTCCGTGAGCCGCAGCGCGCCGACCACCCCGGTCAGCACCGCGCTGAGCGCCACCCCTGCGAGCGTGAGCTGCACCGGCCCGGCGTTCGACCGGCCGGCGGAGCCGACCAGGTACACCGCGAGGGTCGCGAGCAACGCCCCGCCGAACGCGAACCACACGTACCCCGAGGGCCGGGTCACCCCGAGCAGCACCACGCCCATCGCCACCGCGAACGCCGCGCCGCTGGTCACCCCGAGGATCCCGGGGTCGGCGAGGGGGTTGCGGGTCAGGGCCTGCATCAGCCCGCCGGCGACCGCGAGGCCGGCGCCGACCAGCACCGCGAGCACGGTCCGGGGCAGCCGGAGGCCCACCACGGCGGCGCGGTCCGCCGGCGGCACGTCCTGCCCGGTGAGCGCGCCCCACACCGTGCCGAGGTCGACCGGGCGCGACCCGACGGCGAGGCTCAGGGCGAGCGCGGCGACGAGCAGGCCGAGCAGCACCAGCAGCGCGCCGCCGCGCCGCGCGGTCGAGGACGTCCGCGCGCGGACGGCCGGGGCGGCCGGGTCCGCCGGGTCGACGAGCGCGCTGCGGGCGCCGCGGGCGCTGCGGGCGCTCACCCGGGGTTCCCGCATCTCATGAGGCTAGGCTAACCTTCCGGGGCATCCGCTCGTTCGTGACTCGGTTCCCGAAGTCGCGCGCGGGCCCCCACCACGAAAGGCCCTCGATGAAGACCATGCGTGTCGCCGCCGTCGCGGCGGTCGCCGTCCTGGCCCTGAGCGCGTGCTCCGGCACCGGCGACTCCGCCGGCTCGGGCGAGACTACCGCCGCGGGCACCGGTGGCTCGGCGGCCGAGGGCGCCTTCCCCGCGACCGTCGAGACCAAGTTCGGCGAGGTCACGGTCGAGGCGCAGCCCGAGCGGATCGTGGCGCTCGGCTGGGGCGACGCCGAGACCGCGCTGTCCCTCGGCTACCAGCCCGTCGGCGCCTCCGACTGGCTGGCCTTCGGCGGCGACGGCGTCGGCCCGTGGGCCGAGGGCCAGTACGACGAGTCCCCGGAGATCATCGACACCCTCGAGCCGTCCTACGAGGCCATCGCGGCGCTCGAGCCGGACCTCATCCTCGACGTGAAGTCCTCCGGCGACCAGGACCGCTACGACCGGCTGTCCGAGATCGCGCCGACCGTCGGCGTCCCCGAGGGCGGCGACTCATACCTCACGACCGGCCAGCAGCAGCTCGAGCTCATCTCCGCCGCCCTCGGCGTGCCCGAGAAGGGCGAGGAGCTCCGGGCGCAGCTCGAGGACACCTTCGCCGAGGCGCGCGCGGCGCACCCCGACTGGGACGGCAAGACCATCGCCGCGGCCACCCGGACCTCCGAGGGCTGGGGCGCCTACATCGAGGGCGGCGACCGCGTCGACTTCCTGCAGAACCTCGGCTTCGTGCAGTCGCCGACGATCGCCGAGCTGCCGGTGTCGGCCTCGGGCTTCAGCGTCGACATCTCGTCCGAGCAGCTGGACCTGCTCGACGCGGACCTGATCGTGGCGTTCCCGATCTACATCGAGACCACCGAGATCACCGAGGACCCGCAGTGGCAGGCCATCCCGGCCGTCGCCGACGGCCGCGCCGTGGTCATCGACGGCGACCTGTCCTCGGCGTACTCGCTCGGCACCATCGGCGCCCAGCAGTACGCGCTCGACAACCTCGTGCCGCTCATCGAGGAGGCGCTCGGCTCCTGAGCCGCGCCTCGCGTCGCGCACGACCCCGGCGGGGGCGTCGCTCACACCGTGAGCGGCGTCCCCGTCAGCCGTTCGTAGGCCTCGAGGTACCGGGCCCGCGTGCGCTCGACGACGTCGGCCGGCAGGGCGGGCGGCTCGGCGTCGCCGGCGCGGTCCCAGCCCGACTCCGCCGAGGCCAGCCAGTCGCGCACGAACTGCTTGTCGAAGCTCGGCTGCGCCCGGCCCGGCTCCCAGCCGTCCGCCGGCCAGAACCGCGACGAGTCGGGCGTCAGCACCTCGTCGCCCAGCGTCACCGCGCCCGTCGCCGGGTCGACGCCGAACTCCAGCTTGGTGTCCGCCAGGATCACGCCCCGCTCCCGCGCGATGCCCTCGGCCCGCACGTAGACCGCGAGCGTCAGGTCGCGCAGCTCCTCCGCGCGCGCCCGGCCGAGCTGCCCGGCGACGACGTCGAGGCTGACGTTCTCGTCGTGCTCGCCGAGCTCCGCCTTGGTCGCCGGCGTGAAGACCGGCTCCGGCAGCCGCGAGCCGTCGACGAGGCCGGCCGGCAGCGCGATGCCGGTGACCTCGCCGGTGGCCCGGTACTCCGCCAGGCCGGACCCGGTGAGGTAGCCGCGCGCCACGCACTCGACCGGGAACATCTGCAGCCGCCGGCACACCATCCCCCGGCCCAGCACGGCCTCCGGCACCGCGGGCGCCTCGGCCGTCACCACGTGGTTCGGCACCAGGTCGGCGAGCTGGTCGAACCACCACAGGCTCAGCCGGGTCAGCACGACGCCCTTGCCGGGGATCCCGGGGCTCAGCACGTGGTCGAACGCGCTCACCCGGTCGCTCGCGACGACGAGCACGACGTCGCCGTGCTCCTCCGCGACCGCGGTCCCGGCCTCCTGCGTGGTGTCGGGGACGTACAGGTCGCGGACCTTGCCGGAGTAGGTGTGCGTCCAGCCGGGCAGGGTGGGTGCGGTCATGGGGCCATCCTGCCGCAGGCCGCGGGGTGGGTCGGGCGTCCGGGCGTCAGACCAGCGTGAGCACGCCGAGCAGCGCGACGGCGGCGCCGAGCAGCATCGACACGGTGATGAGCACCAGGTGCACCGTGAGGAACCGGGTCGGCCGTCCCTGGGCGTCGCGGGCGCGGGGGTCCTTGGCGATGCGCGCGCCGAACCGGGGCCAGACGAGCAGGCTCCAGGCGCCGGCGACGAGCAGGACGAGGGACCAGGCGAGGGGCAGCTCCATGCGGGCGAGTATGCCCGGTGGCGGCCGCCTCGCCGCCACGGTTTCTCGTTTGACGAGTGATATATTCAGCCGAATGAGAACCGCGGCCCCAGCCGTGCTTCCGATCTTCCGATCGGACCTCCAGGCGCGCCTCCTGCTGCACCTGCTGACGTCGGACCACGGCGACTCGGCGAGCGATCTCGCGCGCGCGACCGGCGCGCCCGTCCCGACCGTGCACCGCGAGGTGACCCGGCTTGCCGCGGCCGGCCTGCTGCGGAGCGAGCATCGCGGTCGCACGATCCTGTACCGCGCCGACGAGGAGAACCCGGCGACCGTGCCGCTGCGGCAGCTCGTCCTCATCTCGCACGGCCCTGTGGAACTGCTGCGGCAGACACTGGCGGACGTACCCGGGATCATCGTGGCGAAGGTGTTCGGCTCGTGGGCCGCCCGCGCCTCCGGGGAGCCAGGGCCGTCTCCCGGTGACGTCGACCTGCTCGTGGTGGGCCCCGTCGACCGCCGCGCCCTGTTCGCCACGCTCTCCGACCTGGAGCCGCGGGTCGGACGCCCGATCAACCCCACCGTCATCGGCGAGGACCGCTGGGCGCGGAGCGACGACCCCCTTGTGGACGAGATCCGCAGCCGCCCGACGATCGATATCGTCGGCGGATGACGCCCGCCGAGTGGCCCCACGGCCGCGCCGAGATCGAGGCGCTGCTACGCGGGCGCCGTCTCGAGCAGGTGCCGCCGAGCACCGACAACGCGCTGGCGCTCATCGCGAGAGCGCGCCTCCACCTGGCCACGGCGGAGGCGGTGGCACCGACCGACCCCGACATCGGCATGGACGCGCTGCACGACGCCAACCGGAAGGCGCTCGAGGCGGTGCTCCTCGACCAGGGCCTCCGGACGACGCGCGACGGCGGGCACACCGCGCCGTACGAGGCGGCGAAGGCACAGCTCCGCACCTCCGCGCGCACCGCGCGGCCCGAGCTGTTCGTCTACGAGGTCGTCCGCCGGCTGCGGCACGGCGCGGACTACGCCAGCTACGAGGTGCACCTGACCGCGAGCGACGTCGGCGACGACCTGGCCGACTCGCACGCGCTCGTCGAGATCTGCTCGCGGCTGGTCGGGAGCATGCCGGCGTTCCGGCCAGACCCGGCCCGCTGACCCCATGCCGCGACGGGCGTCAGAGCTCCGCGGCCGTCCGGGCGATGTCCGAGCGGTGGTGCGAGCCCGCCAGGCCGATCCGCTCGACCCCCGCGTACGCCGCTTCGCGCGCGGCGGCCAGGTCCGGCCCCGTGCCGACGACCGACAGCACCCGCCCGCCGGCCGACACGACCGTGCCGTCGGCGCCGGCCGCGGTGCCGGCGTGCAGCACGTGCACGCCCCGCACGGCCGCCGCCTCGTCGAGCCCGGTGATCACGTCGCCGGTCCGCGGCGCCTCCGGGTAGCCGGACGACGCCACGACGACCGTCACGGCCGCCTCGTCGGTCCACTCCAGCGGCGGCAGGTCGCCGAGCCCGCCGGTCGCCGCCGCGAGCAGCACCCCGGCGAGCGGCGTGGCCAGGCGCGCGAGCACGACTTGCGTCTCGGGGTCGCCGAACCGCGCGTTGAACTCCACGACCCGCGTGCCGCCCAGGGTGAGGGCGAGGCCGCAGTACAGGACCCCCACGAACGGGGTGCCCCGCCGGGCCATCTCGTCCACGGTCGGCTGGGCCACCCGGGCCACCACCTCGTCGACCAGGCCCTCGGGCGCCCACGGCAGCGGCGTGTACGCGCCCATGCCGCCGGTGTTCGGGCCGGTGTCCTCGTCGCCGACGCGCTTGAAGTCCTGCGCGGGCACGAGCGGCACCACGTGGGTGCCGTCCGACAGCACGAACAGCGACACCTCGGGGCCGTCGAGGAAGTCCTCGACCACGACCCGGCCGCCGGGCTTGGCCAGGCACGCGAGCGCGTGCTCCAGCGCGACGGCGCGGTCCTGCGTGACGACGACGCCCTTGCCCGCGGCGAGGCCGTCGTCCTTGACGACGTACGGCGCGCCGAACGTGTCGAGCGCGGTCTCGGCCGCGGACGGCTCGGTGACGACGACCGGGTCGGCGGTCGGCACGCCCGCGGCGGCCATGACCTCCTTGGCGAACGCCTTCGACCCCTCGAGCCGCGCGGCCTCGGCGCTCGGGCCGAACACCGGCACGCCGGCCGCGCGCACCGCGTCGGCCACGCCCGCGACCAGCGGCGCCTCCGGGCCCACGACGACCAGGTCGGCGCCGAGCGAGGTCGCCAGCGCGGCCACCGCCGCGCCGTCCAGCGGGTCGACCGCGTGCAGCGTGGCGAGCGCGCCGATGCCGGGGTTGCCCGGGGCGGCGTGCAGCTCGGCGACCTGCGGGTCGCGGGACAGGGCGAGGGTGAGGGCGTGCTCGCGGGCGCCGGTCCCGACGACGAGGATCTTCACGACGCCGACCCTACCGACAGCCCGCGGGCGGTCAGCCCAGCAGGTCGTGGATCGAGACGGTCGCCTCGCGGCCCGGGCCGACGCCGACGGCGGAGATCCGGCAGCCCGAGATCTCCTCGAGGCGCGCCAGGTACCGCTGCGCGTTCGCCGGCAGGTCCGCCAGCTCGCGCGCGCCGGAGATGTCCTCGGTCCAGCCGTCCAGGTACTCGTAGACCGGCTTCGCGTGGTGGTAGTCGCTCTGGTCGTCCGGCATCTCGTCGAACCGGCGGCCGTCCACGTCGTACGCCACGGCGACGGGGATCTTGTCCCGGCCGGTCAGCACGTCGAGCTTGGTGACGACCAGGTCGGTGAGGCCGTTGACGCGCGAGGAGTACCGGGCGACGACGGCGTCGTACCAGCCGGTGCGGCGCGGGCGGCCGGTGGTGGTGCCGAACTCGCCGCCGGTCTGCCGGAGCCACTCGCCGTCCTCGTCGAACAGCTCGGTCGGGTACGGGCCCTCGCCGACGCGGGTGGTGTACGCCTTGGCGACGCCGACGACCCGGTCGATGCGGGTCGGGCCGACGCCGGAGCCGGTGCAGGCGCCGCCCGCGGTGGCCGACGACGAGGTCACGAACGGGTAGGTGCCGTGGTCGATGTCGAGCATGGTGGCCTGGCCGGCCTCGAACACCAGCGTCTTGCCCGCGTCGAGCGCCTGGTTGAGCACCAGCGGGGTGTCCGCGACGTAGGGGCGCAGCCGCTCGGCGTAGCCCAGCAGGTCCTCGACGGTCTCGTCGACCGTGATCGCGCGGCGGTTGTAGACCTTCACCAGCAGGTGGTTCTTCTGGTCGAGGGAGCCCTCGACCTTCTGCCGCAGGATGTTCTCGTCGAACAGGTCCTGGATGCGCAGGCCGACGCGGTTGATCTTGTCCGCGTACGCCGGGCCGATGCCGCGGCCGGTGGTGCCGATCTTGCGCTTGCCGAGGAACCGCTCGGTGACCTTGTCGATCGTCCGGTGGTACGGGGCGATGACGTGCGCCGCGGACGACACCAGCAGCCGCTCGGCGGAGACGCCGCGCGCCTCGAGGGCGTCGATCTCCTCGAACAGCACCGCGATGTCGATGACCACGCCGTTGCCGATGACCGGGACGACACCGGGCGACAGGATGCCCGAGGGCAGGAGGTGCAGGGCGTACTTCTCGCCGTTCACGACCACGGTGTGCCCGGCGTTGTTGCCGCCGTTGAACTTCACCACGTAGTCGATCCGCGAGCCGAGCTGGTCGGTCGCCTTGCCCTTGCCCTCGTCGCCCCACTGGGTCCCGAGCACCACGACGGCCGGCATGTGATCACCACTCCCACCCTGCCTCGCGGCGGCACCCGCAGCGGGGCCGAGCGGCGTGGCTCGGGCGCGGGAGGTCCGGGCACGGGGCGGCAGGCGACCCCAGTACCTCCGGAAGGCTACCGGAGGCGCGTGATCACCGTCCGTCCGCGCCCGGCCCGCACCCGCCTCAGCGCAGGCCGGCGACCTCGGCGGCGGAGGTGCCGGAGTCGACGAGGAACTGCTCGCAGCGCCGCGCCTCCTCGTCCTCCTCGATGGCCTCGGCGGCCTCGGCGAGCGCGAGCAGCGCGCGGAGGAAGCCCTGGTTCGGCTCGTGGTCGGCGGGGATCGGGCCCTGGCCGCGCCAGCCCGCGCGCCGCAGCGCGTCGAGGCCGCGGTGGTAGCCGGTGCGGGCGTAGGCGTACGCGGCGACGGGCTCGCCCTCGTCGCGCAGCGCCCGCTCGGCGAGCAGGGCCCAGGCGAGCGACGAGGCGGGGGCGCGGCGCGCGGCCTCGCGGGGGTCGCCGCCGCTGGTCAGGACGGCGCGCGCGTCGGCGTCGGCGCCCTCCGGCAGGCGGGTGGGCTCGGGTCCGAGGAGGTTGGCTCCGGTCATGCCGTCCAGTGTGTCAGCACCCCTGGGTGGTGGTCCTCGGCATGCGGTGACGCGCGCCAGGTGGTTACAGTCGTCCCGTTCGTGCCCGCTCCGTCGACAGGTCCCCCATGATCGAGATCGCCACCTCGGCCGCGACGACCACCCTCGTCATCGCCGGCGACCTCGACCTCGCCGAGCGCGACCAGTTCCCCGAGATCGCCGCCCGCGTGGTCGGCCTGCGCCGCCAGCTGCTCGTCATCGACATGTGCGGCGTCACGTTCATGGACTCGACCGGCGCGGCGTTCCTCATCTCGCTGGCCGACGCCAGCCGCAAGCGCGGCGGTGCGACGGTGCTGCGCGGCGCCGACCCGCGCGACCTGTTCGTGCTGGAGATCTGCGGCGCGCTCGAGCTGTTCCGGATCGATGCGGACCACCGCTGCGCGGGCGACGAGGCGCAGGCCGAGCCGGTCGACCAGGACGCGTCCTCCCCGGCCTGAGGTCAGAGCGCCAGCACCGTCCGCAGGCCGGCGTCGACCTGGTGCACGAGGCCGCTGGGCAGCGCGCTCACCGGGTACTCGACGTGCTCGCGGGAGACGACGGTCACCTGGGAGACGTTGGCGACGGAGTCCCTGTCGAGCCCGGAGGCGATCTGCGGCACGAGCACGTTTCCTGGCATGGCGGCGAGCGCGGTGTTCGAGGTGAGCGGCACGACGACGACGGTCCCGATGGTCGACCGGTTGAAGTCGTCGGCCTGCACCACGACGGAGGGGCGCCGCTTCGCGGGCGCGCTGCCACGGGGCACGCCGAAATCCACCCAGCAGATGTCGCCCCGGGCGATCACCAGTCGGCCTCCGTGACCACGTCGCCGGCGGCCCGCCGGAAGGCCTCGGTGTCAGCCCCGGGCTGGCCCGCCGTCCTGATCGCCTCGTCGATCCTGGCGGTCACGTCCTGGGCGTCCAGCTCGTCCGCGTACCGGCCGGCGGCGCGCCGGTAGAACTCCGAGCGGGTCATGCCGTGCCGCCGCGCGCTCGCGTCGATGCGCTCCGCCTCGTGGTCCGGGATGGAGATCGCCGTCTTCATGGCGCGAGTATAACGTCGGTTATACCGCGTCGGCAGGCCCCGGCCCGTCCAGCACCGACCGCTCGGTGGGCCGCACGCGCGCCCACACCACCTTGCCGCCCCGCGACGGGCGCCAGCCCCAGTCGGCCAGGCGCTCGACGATCCGCATGCCGAACCCGCCGATCCGCCCGGGGTGGCCCTCGGTCGCGACGGGCGGCGTCGGGTTGGAGTCCTCGACCTCGATCCGCAGGCCGTCGCCGGTGTCGTGCAGCCGCAGCGTGACCCGGCCCCAGCCGTGCAGCACGGCGTTCGCGACCAGCTCGGAGACGACGAGCTCCGCGTTCGCGGCGTCGCCCAGCTCCCAGGCGTGCGAGGTGCGCAGCACCGCGTGCCGGGCCCGGGCGATCGACGCGGGCTCGCTCGGCAGCTGCCAGCGCCGGCTGCGCACGTTGCCGCCGTGCCCCTGGGTGTCGGTGAGGTCGGGGACCCGCACGACGACGACCGCGATGTCGTCCTCGGGGTTGTCCGCGAGCCGCGCGAGCAGCTCCTCGCCGATGCCCGCGGCGTCGACGGCGGTGGCGCCCGCCGCGACCTCGCGCAGGGCGGCCAGGCCGTCGAGCAGGGCGCGGTCGCGGCGCTCGATCAGCCCGTCGGTGTAGAACACCAGGACGTCGCCCGGCAGCAGGTCGTGCCGCGCGGTGCGCCTCCGGCCGTCGCCGAACCCGATGAGCGCGCCGCCCGCGTCGTCCAGCAGGACGACCTCGCCCGCGCGGATCAGCAGCGCCGGCAGGTGCCCCGCGCGGGAGTACTCGAGGTGCCAGCTCGGGCAGCCGCCGTCCTCGGGGTCGCGCCGGGTGAGCGTGGTGAGCACCAGGCCCGCCGACCGCGGGATGCGCATGCCGCCGACCAGCTGGTCGACGCGCTCCAGCACCGTGCCGGGCTCGGTGACCTCGAAGGCGTACGCCCGCACGACGGAGCGGAGCTGGCCCATGGCCGCGGCCGCCTCGACGTCGTGCCCCACCACGTCGCCGATGACGACCCCGACCACGTCCGGGGCGATCTGCACGACGTCGTACCAGTCGCCGCCGACCTGCGCGTAGACGACGTTCGGGGCGTAGTACGACCACACGTCCAGGCCCTCGACCTCGGCCTGCTCCGGCAGCATCGCCCGCTGCAGGGTCTCGGCGACCCGGTGCTCGCGGGCGTACAGCCGGACGTTCTCCATCGCGAGGCCGACGCGGCGGGCGGTCAGGGACAGGATCGTCCGCGTGCGCTCGTCGACGCCGCCGCGGGCGGGCGCCGGGCGCGCCAGGTCCGGCGCGGCCGGCGGGCGGGGCACGACGGCGAGCAGCCCCAGCACCCGGTGCCGGCCCGGCAGCGGGAGCACCGCGACGTGGCCGACGCCCCCGCCCGGCACGCGGGCGCGCAGGTCGGCGGCCAGCCAGGCGGACGCGGTGCCGGGCTCGTGCGGCGCGTCGGTGTCCAGGTCGAGCACGAGGTGGGCCTCGCCCTCGCCGTCGAGCAGCCGCTGGACCGGGTCGTCCACGGCCGGCCGGGCGCCGCGGCGCGGGACGAACGGCGCGCCCGGGGCGCCGCGGCCGTGCCGCCGGCCGGAGGTGCGCACGGCGCGCGTGGCGTCGACGCCCTCGGCGGCCTGCAGGCCGTCGTCGTCGACGTAGAACCCGGCCCAGGCCACGACGCGGTGCCCGAGCAGCTCCGCGATGGCGCGCAGGCCGTACGGGTCGTCCAGGTCCATCACGAGATCGGAGACGGTGCCGATGAGCGCGAGGTCCTCGGTCTCCCGCCGGACGACCTCGACCTCGGCGGCCACGGCGGCGTCCCGGTCGACCTGGTCGGTGACGTCGACGAGGCCGGCGACCCAGTGCGACGGCTCGGTCGCGCCCTCGGCCGTGACCGGGGTGACGACGGTGCGCGCCCAGAACCAGTCGCCGCCGGCGCGGCGCAGGCGCAGCAGCGCCGACGTGGCGCGGCGGGCCAGCACGGCGTCCTGGAGCTGGTGCAGCCCCGAACCGTCCTCCGCGGACAGGGCGATGAGGTCGGCGGCGGGCCCGGCCACGTCCTCGAGGGCGAGCCCGGTCACCTCGGTGAACGCCGTGTTGACCCAGACGACGGGCCACTCCGGCGGCTGGGCGGCCACCACGAGGACCGGCATCCCCACGAGCTGGCCGACCGCGCGGCCGATCGAATCCAGGGTCTCCTCGGCGCCGTCACCGGGCGTGGAGTTGACCACCACCGCCTCCGATCGTCTAGCGTTCCCGACAGATCCCGGCGGATTGTCCGCCGCCGGGACGTGGCCGGCGACCCGGCGCGGCCCCTGCGGCCGTCGCCCGGACGGGAGGGAGCATCGTGCGCGACGGTAACAGCACACCCCCGGGCGGGCTCGCCGGGGACCAGGGCTCGGAAGCCGCGGCCGCCTCGACGGTACCCGCTCCGCGGGACGCCCCGGGCGAGCCGGGCTCGGTGCACGTCATCCTGTCCCCCGACCGGACCACGATCGTGCTGTCCGGCGAGGTCGACGCGGACCTGGGCGCGGACCTGGCGCAGGCCACGACCGACGCGGAGCAGGCCGGCGTGCCGATCGAGGTCGACGCGCACCACGTGACGTTCATGGACTCGTCCGGCGTGGCGTTCCTCGCCCGGCTGGCCATGCGGACGCCGCACCGGGTGCGGCTGCTGCACGTGCCGCCGACGGTGGAGTTCCTGCTGGAGGTCACCCGGATCGGCGAGCTGCTCGACGTGGTCGAGGACGACCCGCAGGACTGAGCCGCGCGCGCCGCGCCGCTCGACCCGGCGCCGCACGCACGAGGGCCCGGTCACCGTCACGGTGACCGGGCCCTCGTCGCGTCGGTCCCTGCACGGGGCCGTCGGACGGGTCAGCGCAGGCGCTGGCCCGCCGAGCGCAGCTGCTGCGACGCCTCGACGATGCGGGCGGCCATGCCGGCCTCGGCCAGCTTGCCCCAGGCGCGCGGGTCGTACGCCTTCTTGTTGCCGACCTCGCCGTCGACCTTCAGGACGCCGTCGTAGTTGGCGAACATGTGGCCGACCACGGGACGCGTGAACGCGTACTGGGTGTCGGTGTCGATGTTCATCTTGATGACGCCGTTGTCGACCGCCTCGGCGATCTCCTCGGCCGTGGAGCCCGAGCCGCCGTGGAACACGAGGTCGAACGGGTTCTCCTTGCCGATCTCCGCGCCGACCGACCGCTGGATCTCGGCCAGGATCGACGGGCGCAGCTTGACGGCACCCGGCTTGTACACGCCGTGCACGTTGCCGAAGGTGAGGGCCGTCAGGTAGCGGCCCTTCTCGCCGGCGCCGAGCGCGCGGACCGTCGCCAGGCCGTCCTCGGCGGTGGTGTAGAGCTTCTCGTTGATCTCGGCCTCGTGGCCGTCCTCCTCGCCGCCCACGACGCCGACCTCGATCTCGAGGATGGTGCGCGCGGCCTGCGACAGCTCGAGCAGCTCGGCCGCGATGACGAGGTTCTCGTCCAGCGGGATGTCGGAGCCGTCGAACATGTGCGACTGGAAGGTCGGGTTCTTGCCGGCCTTGACCTCCTCGGCCTCGAGGGCCAGGAGCGGGCGGACCCAGGAGTCCAGGTTCTTCTTGACGCAGTGGTCCGTGTGCAGGGCGACCGTGATGCCGTAGCCCTTGGCGACCTCGGTGGCGTACGCGGCGAGCGCGCGGGTGCCCGAGACGCGGTCCTTGACCGTGGAGCCCGACGCGTACTCGGCGCCACCGACGGAGACCTGGAGGATGCCGTCCGACTCCGCCTCGGCGAAGCCCTGCAGCGCGGCGGTGATGGTCTGGGAGGACGTGATGTTCACGGCCGGGTAGGCGAACTTGCCCGCCTTCGCCCGGTCGATCATCTCGGCGTACACCTCGGGGGTGGCGATGGGCATCGCAGCAGCTCCAAAGAGAGTGGGGTTCAGCTTTCTCCCCAAGTCTGGCACGTCCCGCGCGCAGGCCGGGCGGGACGTCCTGCCCACGAGACGCCCGTCGAGGTCAGGCCGGCGGCGGGCCCGCGTGCCGGACCACCCAGGCGTGCATCGCGATCGCGGCCGCCGCACCCGCGTTGACCGACCGCGTCGACCCGTACTGGTCGATGTGCAGCACGGCGTCGGCGCCGGCCCGCGCGGCCTCCGACAGCCCCGCCGACTCCTGCCCGAACAGCAGCACGCACGCCCGCGGCACCGGGTACCCGTCGAGCGGCACCGACCCGGGCACGTTGTCGATCCCGAGCACCGGCAGCGCCCCGCCGCCCGGGCCGGCCGTCGCGGACCACGCGAGGAGGTCGTCGACGTCGGGGTGGTGGTGGACGTGCAGGTAGCGGTCGGTCACCATCGCGCCGCGGCGGTTCCACCGGCGGCGGCCGACGACGTGCACGCCCGCGGCGTTGAACGCGTTCGCGGTGCGGACGACCGACCCGATGTTGAGGTCGTGCGCCCAGTTCTCGATCGCGACGTGGAACGGGTGCCGCCGGGTGTCGAGGTCGGCGACGACCGCCTCGACGGTCCAGTACCGGTACCGGTCGGCGACGTTGCGGCGGTCGCCGTGCGCGAGCAGCTCCGGGTCGAGGCGGGGGTCGTCGGGCCACGCGTCCGGGCCGCCGGGCCAGGGGCCGACGCCGACCTCGTAGGGGTCGCGGGGGTCGAGGTCGCGCGGGACGTCCCCGCCGGCCGCGGTCACGCCAGGTCGACGGCGAGGGCGGCCGCCGACGCGCGGGCCCGCGACCGCGCCTCGTCGACGTCGGCCCCGCGGGCCACGGCGACCGCCACGCGCCGGCGCCCGGCCACGGACGGCTTGCCGAACAGCCGCACCTGGGCGGTCGGCACCGCGAGCGCCGCGTCCACGCCGGAGAACGTCGGCACTCCCGTGCCCTCCGCCAGCACCGCGCACGACGCGGCCGGGCCGAGCGGCAGCACCTCGCCGGCCGGCAGGCCGAGCACCGCCCGCGCGTGCAGCGCGAACTCCGACAGGTCCTGGGACGCGAGCGTCACGAGCCCGGTGTCGTGCGGGCGCGGCGACACCTCGGAGAACAGCACCCGGTCCCCCACGACGAACAGCTCGACGCCGAACAGCCCCCACCCGCCGAGCGCCTCGGTCACGGTGGCGGCGACCCGCTGCGCCTCGGCCAGCGTGCCCGGCGGCAGCGGCGCGGGCTGCCAGGACTCCCGGTAGTCGCCGTCGACCTGGACGTGCCCGACCGGCTCGCAGAAGGTCGTGCCGCCGGCGTGCCGGACGGTCAGCAGGGTGATCTCGGAGTCGAACTCCACGAAGCCCTCGACGATCACCCGCACCGCGCCGCCCTCCTCGGCGGTCGCGCGGCCGCCGGACTGCGCGTACTCCCACGCCGCCTCGACGTCGCCCGCGGCGCGGACCACCGACTGGCCCTTGCCCGACGACGACATCACCGGCTTGACCACGCACGGGACGCCCACCTCGGCCACCGCGGCGTACAGCCCCGTCAGGTCGTCGACGAACCGGTACGGCGAGGTCGGCAGGCCGAGCTCCTCGGCCGCCAGCCGCCGGATGCCCTCGCGGTCCATCGTGAGCACGGTGGCCCGCGCCGTCGGCACCACCCGGACCCCGGTCGCCTCGACGTCGGCGAGCACCTGCGTCGCGATCGCCTCGATCTCGGGCACCACGACGTGCGGGCGCTCGGCCTCGAGCACGGCCCGCAGCGCGACGGGGTCGAGCATGTCGACCACGTGCCAGCGGTGCGCCACCTGCATCGCGGGGGCGTCCGGGTACCGGTCGACGGCGACCACCTCGACGCCGAGGCGCTGGAGCTCGATCGCCACCTCCTTGCCGAGCTCGCCGGAGCCGAGCAGCAGGACGCGGGTCGCGCCGGGCGTGAGCGGGGTGCCGAGGACGCCGGGCTCGCCGGCCTGCGGGGAGGTCGTCACGGCCGCCATCCTCCCGCACGGGCCGGGGCCGGCGTACCCGCACCCGCGCCGCAGCCGGGGCCGCCCACCCGGGACGCCCGCCCGGGCCGCACCCGCACAGGAACTGCACACCGCGGTCCCGGGCTCGCGACGACCGCACCCCTACCCTGGTCCCCATGCCTGCGTCAGCCGCGCTCGTGTCCGTCGTCCCTGCCCTCGGGGCCCAGCCCGCCCTCCTGCCGGACTGGCTGGACGCGGAGCACCTCATCTCCTCGTTCGGCTCGTACGCGCTGATCGGCATCGTGCTCGTCGTGTTCGTCGAGACCGGCCTGCTGTTCCCGCTGCTGCCCGGCGACTCGCTGCTGTTCACGGCGGGCGCGCTCGTGGCGCAGGACGCGCTCGACTTCCCGCTGTGGCTGCTGTGCGTGCTGCTCTTCGCGGCGGCGTTCCTCGGCGACCAGGTGGCCTACTTCATCGGCCACAAGGCGGGACCCCGGCTCTTCCGGCGGCCGGACTCCCGGGTCTTCAAGCAGCAGTACATCGACCAGACGTACGCGTACTTCGACAAGTACGGCGGCCGGACGGTGATCCTGGCCCGGTTCGTGCCGATCGTGCGCACGTACGCGCCGGTCGCCGCGGGCGTCGGCGGCATGCGCTACCGGACGTTCGTCTCCTACAACGTCATCGGCGCGCTGGTGTGGGGCGTCGGCGTGACGGTGCTCGGCTACCTGCTCGGGACCATCTCGTTCGTCCGGGACAACATCGAGGCGCTGGCGGTGCTCATCGTGCTGGTGTCCGTCGTCCCGGTCGCGATCGAGCTGTGGCGCGGGCGCCGCGCGGCCAGGCGGGCGGACGGCGGCCGCGACGAGCG
The DNA here is from genome assembly GCF_016862755.1 of Cellulomonas pakistanensis. GTDB lineage: Bacteria > Actinomycetota > Actinomycetes > Actinomycetales > Cellulomonadaceae > Cellulomonas > Cellulomonas pakistanensis. Next base: position 85,576 of record NZ_BONO01000018.1, read on the forward strand.
GTACGACGAGCCCGCCGAGCGCGCGGCCGTCGAGCGGAAGGCCTTCGAGCAGTGACCGCCCGGCCGATCGCGTCCTGGCTGTCCGACATGGACGGCGTGCTGGTGCACGAGGGCGTCGCGCTGCCCGGGGCGCCGGAGTTCGTGCGCGCCCTGCGGGACGGCGACCACCCGTTCCTCGTGCTGACGAACAACTCGATCTTCACGCCGCGCGACCTGCGCGCGCGGCTCGCGGCCTCGGGCATCGACCTGGCCGAGGAGTCGCTGTGGACGTCGGCGCTGGCGACGGCGCAGTTCCTCACGGACCAGGAGCCGGGCGGCTCGGCGTACGTCATCGGCGAGGCCGGCCTGACGACGGCGCTGTACGAGGCCGGCTACACCCTCACCTCCGCGGACCCGGACTTCGTCGTGCTCGGCGAGACCCGCACGTACTCGTTCGAGGCGATCACCCGGGCGATCCGGCTCATCCAGGGCGGCGCGCGCTTCATCGCGACCAACCCGGACGTCACCGGCCCGAGCCAGGAGGGCGACCTGCCGGCCACCGGCGCGGTCGCGGCCATGATCACCGCGGCGACCGGCCGGCAGCCGTACTTCGTGGGCAAGCCGAACCCGATGATGATCCGGTCCGCGCTCAACCGGATCGACGCGCACTCCGAGACCACCGCGATGATCGGCGACCGGATGGACACCGACGTGGTCGCCGGGATCGAGGCGGGCCTGCGGACGTTCCTGGTGCTCACCGGGTCGACCCGGACCGAGGACCTCGTGCGGTACCCGTTCCGGCCGACCCAGGTGCTCGACTCGGTCGCGGACCTGGTGCCGCGCGTGCCGGAGTGGGCGGAGTCGTACCCCGGCAGCGCCGGGCCCGCGGGGCCGCAGGGCTGACCCCGCGGCCCCGCGCGGCGGGGTCGGCGGGCTCGGGGCCCGCCTCGGGCCGGCTCAGGCCAGGCCGAGGTCGGCCAGGTCGAACAGGTAGTGGTACGGCACGCCGAGCGCCTCGATCTTCTCCTGCGCGCCGGTGGCGCGGTCGACGATCACCGCGACGCCGCGCACGTCGGCGCCGGCCTCGCGGGCGGCCTCGACGGCGGCGATCGGCGACGCGCCGGTGGTCGAGGTGTCCTCCAGGACGACGACCGGGCGGCCCGCGACGTCCGGGCCCTCGATGCGGCGCTGCATGCCGTGCGCCTTGGCCTCCTTGCGGACCACGAACGCGTCGAGGTCCTGGCCGCGGGACGCGGCGGCGTGCAGCAGCGCGGTGGCGACCGGGTCGGCGCCGAGCGTGAGGCCGCCGACGGCCTCGACGTCCGCCGTGCCCAGGCCGACCTCCTCGAGCCGGTCGAGCAGCACGTGGCCGATCAGCGGCGCGGCGCGGTGGTGCAGCGTCACGCGGCGCAGGTCGACGTAGTAGTCGGCCTCGCGGCCGGAGGACAGCGTGACCCGGCCGCGCACGACGGCCAGCTCGACGATGAGGTCGCGGAGCTGCTCGCGGGGCGTCGGGGAGAGGGAGGAGGTCGTCACGGCCGCCAGCGTAGCGAGGCCGCGCCGCGGCTCAGTCCCCGGGCGCCCGGTCCGGCCGGCGGGCGGACAGCGCGCGGAGGGCGGAGCGGGGCAGCACCCGCAGGGCGCCCGACGCGACCCGGTACCGCAGGCTCGGGGTGGACAGCACCGCCCCGCGGCGGACGTCGGCCAGCGCGGCGGCCACCACGCGGTCGGCGGACAGCCAGGCCACCGCCGGGTACGCCTGCTCGGCGCGCAGGCCCGCGCGCTCGTGGAACTCGGTGCGCGTGAGGCCCGGGGACACCACGGTGGCGGTCACGCCGGTGCCGGCGAGCTCGGCCGCCAGGCCCTCGGTGAACGTCCGCACCCACGCCTTGTGCGCCGAGTAGGTCCCGGAGGTCATCAGCGCCGCCACGGACCCGACGTTGAGGATCGCGCCGCGCCCGCGCTCGACCATCGCGCCGGCCGCGGCGTGCGCCAGGACCAGGACCCCGCGGACCATGAGGTCGAGCGCCGCCTCCTGCGTCGCCAGGTCGCTGCCGACGAACCGCTGGCCCAGCCCGATGCCGGCGTTGTTCACGAGCAGGCCGACCGGCCGCTCGGTCGCGCGCAGCCGCTCGGCGACCCGCTCGAGGTCGGCGCGGTCGGTCAGGTCGGCCGGGAGCACCTCGGCGTGCACGCCCGCGGCGGCGCGGAGCTGCGCGGCGAGGCGCTCCAGGCGCTCGGCGTCGCGCGCGACCAGGACGACGTCGTGCCGGGCGGTGGCGAGCTGCCACGCGAACTCGAGCCCCAGCCCGGAGCTGGCGCCCGTGATCAGTGCGGTTCCCATGCGGCCCACCCTACGGTCGCCGGACCCCGGTCGCCCGGCTGCCCGGCGGGTGGTTCCGCGGCTGTCGGGACCGGCCGGTACCGTGCCGGTCATGCGCCTCGCCACCTGGAACGTGAACTCCGTCCGCACCCGCGTCGACCGCGTGGTCGCCTTCCTGGAGCGGACCGGCACGGACGTGCTGGCCATGCAGGAGACGAAGTGCAAGGACGAGCAGTTCCCCCGCGAGGCGTTCGAGGCCGCGGGCTACGAGATCGTCACGAGCGGGTTCAGCCAGTGGAACGGCGTCGCGATCGCGTCGCGCGTCGGCATCGAGGACGTGCAGCACGCGTTCGACGGCCAGCCCGGCTGGGGCGAGGACCCGGTGACCGAGGCCCGCGCGCTCGGCGCCACCTGCGGCGGGGTGCGGGTGTGGAGCCTGTACATCCCGAACGGCCGCGAGGTCGGCGACCCGCACTTCGACTACAAGCTGCGCTGGCTCGAGGCGCTGCAGCAGGAGTCGCGCCGGTGGATCGAGGAGGACCCGACGCTCCCCGTCGCCCTGGTCGGCGACTGGAACGTCGCGCCGCTCGACACCGACGTGTGGGACATCGCGAAGTTCGCCGGCAGCACCCACGTGACCCCGGCGGAGCGCGACGCGTTCCAGGCGTTCGGCGCCGGCGGCTACACCGAGGTGTCCCGCGTGCACGTCCCCGCGGAGCACACGTACACGTACTGGGACTACCAGCAGCTGCGGTTCCCGCGGAACGAGGGCATGCGCATCGACTTCACCTGGGCGTCGCCGGCGCTCGCCGCGCGCGTGACCGGCGCGTCGATCGAGCGGGTGGAGCGCAAGGGCAAGGCGCCCTCGGACCACGTGCCGGTCGTGCTGGACGTCGCCGACGCGGCCTGACACCACGCGACGGCGCGGCCGCGCGGCGGACCGCGCCCGCGGGCGGCCACCGATGGCCTAGGTTCGGCTCGTGACCGACCGGTACGCCTACCCCGAGCCGTTCTACGCCCCGGGCTGGACGCCCCCGCGCCCCCGGACCGACGGGGTCGCGGTCGCGTCGCTCGTGACCGGCGTGCTGGGGCTCGGCCCGGTCGCGCTGGTGCTGGGCCTCGTCGGCCTGCGGCGCACCCGGCCCGGCGCGCCGGGCCGCCGGGGCGGGCGCGGGTTCGCCGTCGCCGGCGTCGCCCTCGGCGCGGCCGGCACGCTCGCGTGGGCGGCGCTCGTCGCGCTCGGCGTCGGGACCGCGCTGGCGTCGCGGCCGCTGCCGGCGGACGTCGCGGAACCCGTCGACGCGCGGGCGGTCCAGCTGGTCCCGGGCAACTGCGTCGAGGACCTCCCCGCGGACGGCCGGGTCGACCGCGTGCGGGTGGTGCCGTGCACGGACCCGCACGCCGCGCAGGTGGTGTCGGCGTACGCGTTCGAGGCGGGCGCGGCGTGGCCCGGCCCCGCCGAGGCGTCGGCGCGCGTGCAGGCGTCGTGCGCCCTCACCGAGGACGAGCGCGCCGCGGGCCTGCAGATGCTCGCCTGGGCGCCGACCGAGCGGTCGTGGGCCGGCGGGGACCGGACGGGCCTGTGCCTGGCGGTGCCGCCGGCGCCGGTGACCGGGTCGCTGCTGGACGGCTCGGCCGCCCCCGCCTAGCGCTCCTGGCCGCGCGGGGCCTCGGGGTGGCCGTCGAGCTCGGCGAGCGCGTCGGCGCCGTCGCCCAGCGGCACCGTCAGGTGGTCCTGGACCTGCCGCCGCACGACGCCCGCCATGTCCGTGGCGCCGTCGTCCAGCAGCCACTGCACCTGGAGGCCGTCCATCAGCGCGATGAGCTGGCGGCCCGCCGCGTCCGGGTCGACGCCCTCGCGGAGCAGGCCCTGCTCGCCCGCGCGAGCGTAGGCGGTGGTCGCGGCGTCCAGCGCGCGCCGGTACCGGTCCCGGAAGAACGCGTGCGCCGGGTGGTCGGCGGACGTCGCCTCGGCGGACAGCACCGCGTACAGCTCGACGATCCCCCGCCGGGTGGCGTTGAGCGCCGCCAGCTCGGCGAGGTGCCGGAGGGTCGTGACGCCGTCCGGGCTGTCGGTCTCCAGCCACTCGATGTCGACCTCGTCGCGGTGCTCGAGCACGGCGAGCAGCAGCGACTCCTTGGTCGGGAAGTGGTGCAGCAGCCCGGGGTGGGAGATGCCGCACCGGGCCGCGATCTCACGCAGCGATGCCCCGCGGTACCCGACCTCGCCGAACATGGCCGTCGCCTGGTCGATGATCTCCCGGCGCTTGGCGCGCCCCTTCGCGTAGCCCCGTTGCTGCGTCTCGACGGACATCGTCCCTGCCCCCGTCACCCTCTGGCGTGCGCGCCGGGCGGCGCGTGGTGGACAGGTTCTCACAGCGGACCCGCAGGCGGACGCGCACAATCCGACCACCTGGTAGGCATCGGGTACGGTAGGGCCAACAGACCCGTCGCACGAGGAGGTGCCCCCGCATGACCGACGCATTCGACGTCGAGCGCGTCCTGGCCGAGCTCACCCTGGAGGAGAAGGCCGCGCTGACGTCCGGCTCCGACTTCTGGCACACCGAGGGCGTCGAGCGCCTCGGCGTCCCGCCGGTCATGGTCACGGACGGGCCGCACGGCCTCCGCAAGCAGGCCGAGAGCGCCGACCACCTGGGCATCGGCAACTCCGTGCCCGCCACCTGCTTCCCGCCCGCCGCCGCCCTGGCCTCGACCTGGGACGTCGACCTGCTCGACCGCGTCGGCCGCGCCCTGGGCCGCGAGACCCGCGGCCACGAGGTCGCCGTCCTGCTCGGCCCCGGCGTCAACATGAAGCGCTCGCCGCTGTGCGGGCGGAACTTCGAGTACTTCTCCGAGGACCCGGCGCTGGCCGGCGATCTCGGCGCGGCGCTCGTGTCCGGCATCCAGTCCGAGGGCGTGGGCACGTCGCTCAAGCACTACGCCGCGAACAACCAGGAGACCGACCGCATGCGGGTCTCCTCGGACGTCGACGAGCGCACGCTGCGCGAGATCTACTTCCCCGCCTTCGAGCGCGTCGTGACGCGGGCGCAGCCGTGGACCGTCATGTGCTCGTACAACAAGGTCAACGGCACCTACGCCTCGCAGGACCACTGGCTGCTCACCGAGGTGCTCCGCGACGAGTGGGGCTTCGAGGGCCTGGTCGTCTCCGACTGGGGCGCCGTCGTGGACCGCGTCGCCGCCGTCGCCGCGGGCCTGGACCTCGAGATGCCGGCCACCGGCGGCCGGACGGACGCGCTGGTCGTCGATGCCGTGAAGAACGGGCAGCTCGACGAGGCGGTGCTCGACACGGCGGTCCGCCGGGTGCTCACGATGGTCGCGAAGGCGCAGCCCGCCCTCGCGGAGCCGGGCGCGATCGACGCCGAGGCGCACCACGCGCTGGCGCGCGAGGCCGCGGCGGACGGCTCGGTGCTGCTGAAGAACGCGGTCGTCGGCGACGCGCCGGTGCTGCCGCTGACCGGCGACGCCGCGGCGCGGGCCGTGGTCGTCGGCGAGTTCGCCCGCAGCCCGCGGTATCAGGGCGCCGGCTCCTCGCAGGTGAACCCGACCCGCCTGGACGACGCGCTGACCGCGCTCCGGGCGGCGACCGGGACGGAGCTCGCGTTCGCCGCCGGGTTCTCCGTCGCCGGCGTCGAGGGCTCCCAGGACGCGGACGACGCCGCGCTGCTCGCCGAGGCCGTCGAGACCGCGCGCGGCGCCGGCACGGTGCTGCTGTTCCTCGGCCTGCCCGCCCCGGACGAGTCCGAGGGCTACGACCGCACGCACCTCGACCTGCCCGCGAACCAGCTCGCCGTGCTGCGCGCGGTCGCCGAGGTCAACGACCGCGTGGTCGTCGTGCTCGCCAACGGCTCGGCGGTCGCCGTCGAGTGGCAGGACGACGCCGCCGCGGTCCTCGAGACGTGGCTCGGCGGCCAGGCCGGCGGCTCGGCCGTCGCCGACCTGCTGCTCGGTGTGCGGAACCCGTCCGGCAAGCTCGCCGAGACCATCCCGCACCGCGTCGAGGACACCCCGGCGTTCGGCAACTTCCCCGGCGACAACGGGCACGTCCGGTACGGCGAGGGCGTGCTGATCGGCTACCGCTGGTACGACACCCGCCTGCTCGACGTCGCCTACCCGTTCGGGCACGGCCTGTCGTACACGACGTTCGGCTACTCCGACGTCGCGGCGACCGTGTCCGGCGAGGGCGCGTCCTCGGCCGTCTCGGTGACCGTCACGGTGACCAACACCGGCGACCGCGCCGGCGCCGAGACCGTCCAGGTCTACGTCGGCGACCCCGAGGCGGCCGTGCTGCGCCCGACCCGCGAGCTCAAGGCGTTCGCCAAGGTGACGCTGCAGCCGGGCGAGTCCCGCACGCTGACCTTCGCGCTCGACGCCCGCGACCTGTCGTACTGGCACCCGGCGCTGCGCCGCTGGGCCGTCGGCGGCGGCCGCACCGTGATCGAGGTCGGCGCGTCGTCCCGCGACATCCGCGGCACGGCCGAGGTGACGGTCACCGGCGAGGCGCTGCACGGCACGCTGACCGCGGACTCCACGGTCAACGAGTGGCTCGCGCACCCGCGCGGGTCCGAGCTGCTCGGCGCGGCGTTCGGCGAGGCGACCGCGGCCCTGGACCCGACCATGCTCGCGATGATGGGCGACATGCCCATGCGCGTCGTCGCGGGCTTCGGCATGGGCGGGTTCGACCTGGCCGGCCTGGACGACCTGGTGGAGCGCGCCGCGGCCTGACGCCCCTGCGGCGCCGCGCGCCGCACCGACGCCGCAGGCCCGTCGCGCACATCGCGCGGCGGGCCTGCGCCGTCCACGGACACCGAGATGGCAGCTCTCGGCTCTGTGCGAGCGGCCTCGCGCAGCCGAGAGCTGCCATGTCGACGGGCCGCGAGGGTCGCGCACGTCACGCCGCGGGCGGGTCCTGCGTCCCAGGGCCGGCCGCCCGCGGGGTGGCAGCGTGGTGCGCACGGGGCCGCGAGGGGCGGCCGCGCACGGGCGAGAGGGGTCGGACATGGCAGCGCCGCGGGTGGTCGTGGTCGGGGGCGGGTACGGCGGGACGCGGGTGGCGACGCTGCTCGACGACGTCGCCGACGTGGTGCTGGTCGAGCCGAAGGACGCGTTCGTGCACGCCTCGGCCGCCCTGCGCGCCGCGGTCGACCCCGTGTGGGAGAGCCGGGTGTTCTTCGGCTACGACCGGCTGCTCGAGCACGGGTGGGTGGTGCGGCAGCGGGTGGAGCGCGCGACGTCCGCGGGCGTGCAGCTCGCCGACGGGACGTCCCTCGACGCGGACCACCTCGTGCTCGCCACCGGCACGTCCTACCCGTTCCCCGCCAAGTTCCTCGAGTCGGACACCGGCGTCGCGCGGGCGCGGCTGGCCCGGATGCGCGAGGGGCTGGAGCGCGCCGAGCGGGTGCTGGTCGTCGGTGCCGGCGCGGTCGGGCTGGAGCTCGTCGGCGAGCTGCTCGACGCGTACCCGCACCTGAAGATCACGGTCGTCGACCAGGCGGACGACGCGCTGACCACCGCCGACTACCTGCCCGGGCTGCGCGCCGAGGTGCACGCCCAGCTCGACGGCCGGGTCGAGTTCCTGCTCGGCTCCCGGCTCGGCTACCTGCCGCCCGTGGACGTCGGGGTGCACGAGCCGTTCGTCGTCGAGACCGAGGCCGGCGACCGGGTCGAGGCGCAGGTGTGGTTCCGCTGCCACGGCAACCTGGTGGCCAGCGACTACCTGGCGGGCGACCTCGCGGGCGCCCGCAACGGCCTCGGCGAGGTGCGGGTCGAGCCGACGCTGGCGCTCACCGGGCACCCGACGGTGTGGGCGGTCGGCGACATCACCGACGTGCCGGAGTCCAAGCGCGCCTCCGCCGCCCGCGCGCACGCCGACGTGGTGGCTGCGAACATCCGCGCGGCGATCGAGGGCCGGCCTGCCGAGGCGACCTACACCCCGGCGCCGGAGCGGATCGTGCTGCCGCTCGGCCGGACCGGCGGGGCGTCGCAGATCGTGGACGAGGACGGGACCCGGCGGATCCTGGGCGCGGCGGAGACCAGCCGGATGAAGGGCGCGGACCTGTACTCGACGGCGGTAGCGGAGCTGTTCGGCTAGAACCCCGAGCCGCGCAGACCCGGACCTCGTCCGGGTCTGACTGCAGCCAGGCCACGCCGACCCGCACGAGCCGGGACGGTGGAGCAGGCGGGCCGGCCCCGCCCGTCAGAACGGTGGGGGCGCGTCGTGGGGGTCGGTGGTGGCGTCGTGGGTGCGGCCGGTGCCCGGTCGGGTGAGGTAGCGGTGCCCGGTGGGCGTGACCCACTCGAACAGGCCTGGCTGGA